>JBAOHD010000013.1:0-62179 GCA_037046615.1 Dermatophilaceae bacterium | reverse complement strand
AGGGTGGCGTCGTGCCGCTCATCAACCAGAAGTTCACGTTCGTCTACGGTTCGAACGTCAAGAACTTCGAAGTCAACGCGCTCATGGGTGGCTACGTCGACCTCGCGAACATCGCGGTCAAGTAGTCCTCTGACGGTGGGGTCACCGCAGCGGTGACCCCACCGGTGCACGGCTCTTCGGTGTGCTGCCCGCCCTCGTGGCGGGCAGCACACCAGCGTCAATAGACCCCGCCAGCACGGAAGGCAGGTGAGCGCTCGGTCAACCCGAGCCAACCCGACCATGTTCTTCTACATCATCAGAAGGCTCATCTCGGTCGTCGTGATGCTGCTCATCATCAGCATGACGACCTTCCTGCTCTTCTTCGCTGCACCTGAAGACCCAGCTCGGCTGACCTGCGGCAAGAACTGCACGCCGGCCGTCATCGAGGGCAACCGCAAGGCTCTTGGCTACGACAAGCCGATCGCCGTGCAATACACGAAGTTCCTCCAAGGGCTGTTCGTCGACCGCAAGTACCCCGACGACCCAGAGCTGCAGGCCAAGTCCCCCGACATCGTGACGACCTGTGAAGCCCCCTGCCTCGGCTATTCCGTCATGGCGCACCAGTCGGTCACCGAAATCGTCAAACAGCGCCTCCCTGTCTCAGCGTCGATCGCCCTCGCGGCCTTTGTCCTCTGGATGATCGTCGGGGTGAGCGGCGGCATCATCGCGGCCCTCAACCGAGGCAAGTGGATCGACCGAGTCATCGTTGGCTTGGCGCTCGTCGGGTTCTCGCTCCCGACCTTCTTCATCGGTCTATTGCTCTACACCTTCGTCAGCATCAAGTGGGGCGTGCTCCCGCGGCCGGAGTTCGTCTCCTTCACGACCAATCCCGCGGCCTGGGCCTTCAACCTGATCCTCCCCGCTGTCACGCTCGCCATGGTGTTCGCGGCCTCTTACGTCCGACTGACGCGCGCCTACATGCTCGAGACGATGTCCGAGGACTACATCCGCACCGCCCGGGCCAAGGGCGTCAAAGAATCCCTCGTGATCCGTAAGCACGGGCTGCGCGCCGCGTTGACCCCGATCGTCACCGCAGCCGGCATGGACCTCGGCGGCCTGCTCGGCGGTGCGGTCATCACCGAACAGGTCTTCACTTTCCAAGGCCTGGGCTACACCGCCATCAAGGCCATCGAGACGACCGACCTGCCGATCATCGTGGGCATCGTCATCGTGGCATCGACCTTCGTCGTCATCGCCAACCTCGTGGTCGACGTGCTCTACGGCGTCATCGACCCGCGCGTCCGGCTGACCTGAGGTGGGAGACATGGACAACACAACGTCGGTCGGTATGCCGTCCGCGACCGCCCCCGAGGCGGCCGCCCGTCCCGCTGACACGCGTCGCGGGGACCCAGGCAAGAACACCGGCGCCGACGTCGGCTTCCTCGACGTCCGCGACCTCAAGGTTCACTTCCCGACCGACGACGGCCTCGTCAAGGCGGTCGACGGCATCAGCTTCCGCATCGAACGCGGCGAAACAATCGGCATCGTCGGGGAGTCCGGCTCGGGTAAGTCCGTCACCAGCCAGGCGATTCTCGGGTTGCACCGCCGGTCCAAGGCGCAGTCCTCGGGCCAGATTTGGCTCGACGGCGAAGACCTCATGACCGTCGACGACGAGCGCCTTCGTGAGTTGCGCGGCAACAAGATGGCCATGATCTTCCAGGATCCGCTGTCGGCGATGCACCCCTATTACACGGTGGGCGCCCAGATCGTCGAGGCGATCCTCGTCCACCACCCTGACACGTCGAAGGTCGCCGCGAAGAAGCGTGCCGTCGACCTGCTCGGCCTCGTCGGGATCCCCAGCCCCGCCCGGCGCGTCGATCAGTATCCCCACGAGTTCTCCGGCGGGATGCGGCAGCGCGCGATGATCGCCATGGCGCTGTCCAACGACCCGGCCCTGCTCATTGCTGACGAACCCACGACTGCTCTCGACGTGACGGTGCAGGCTCAGATCCTCGACCTCATGCGCAAACTCCAGTCGGAGTTCGACTCGGCGATCATCATGATCACCCACGACCTCGGTGTCGTGGCCGAGATGGCTGACGAGATCCTCGTCATGTATGGCGGCAAGGCCGTCGAGCACGGGGACGTCCACAACGTCTTCTACGAGCCGCAGCACCCCTACGCGTGGGGCTTGCTCACCTCGATGCCGCGTCTGGATCGGGCCCGGGTGGATCGGCTCAACCCCGTCCCCGGCAACCCGCCGTCGCTGATCAACATCCCGCCCGGTTGCGCGTTCCACCCGCGCTGCCAGTTCACCGGCGAGGTGCCTGGCGACGCATGCCGCACGGTCGTCCCGGATCTGCTCGACGACGGCACCGCACACCTCACGCGGTGCCATATCCCCAGCGGGCGCCGCGAGGAGATCTTCCTCCGCGACATCAAGCCCCGCCTGTAGACCTCTCGTCGACCTAGGAAGGCCCCTCGTGAGCACTCAGACGACGTCACACCCCACGTCAACGTCAGCGGCTTCTCAAGCAGATGCCCCGCTGCTGCGTCTGACCGACCTGACCAAGCATTTCCCGCAGTTCAAGCAGACCCTGGTCAAGCGGCCGGACAACCCGGTGCGCGCTGTCGACGGCGTGTCCTTCGAGCTGCGCCGCGGCCAGACGCTGGGCCTGGTCGGCGAGTCGGGGTGTGGGAAGTCCACGGTCGGTCGCACTCTGCTGCGCCTTCTCGAGCCCACGAGCGGCACGATCGAGTTCGAGGGCAAGGACATCACGCACATCGGAGGCACCGAGCTTCGCGTCCTGCGCCGCGAGATGCAGATGGTGTTCCAGGACCCCTACGGCTCTCTCAACCCGCGTCAGACCATCGGGTCGATCATCGCGGCGCCGTTCGACATCCAGAACATCAAGCCCGAAGGCGGCACGCGCAAGGCCGTCCAGGAGCTCATGGAGCGGGTCGGTCTCAACCCCGAGCACTACAACCGCTACCCCCACGAGTTCTCCGGCGGCCAGCGCCAACGCATCGGTGTCGCTCGCGCAATCGCGTTGCGCCCCAAGCTCGTCGTGTGCGATGAGCCGGTGTCCGCTCTCGACGTGTCGATCCAGGCACAGGTCGTCAACCTCCTCGAGGACATTCAGTCCGAGATGGAGATGGCCTACGTCTTCATCGCCCATGACCTGTCGGTCGTCCGGCACATCTCCGACCGGGTTGTCGTGATGTACCTCGGCAAGATCATGGAAGAGGCAGACCGCGACGAGCTCTACGAGCGCCCGCGACACCCTTACACCCACGCGCTCCTGTCGGCCGTGCCGGTCCCTGACCCGGAGAAGGGGCAGCAGAAGGAACGCATCCTGCTCAAGGGTGACCTGCCGAGCCCGCAAAACCCTCCGAGCGGCTGCGTCTTCCGCACCCGGTGCCCGAAGGCTGTCGAGAAGTGCGCCGCGGAGATCCCGGCCCGCACCGAGATCTCGCCCAACCACTTCGTCGCCTGCCACTTCCCCGAGGAGCGCGCGGTCCTCTGACCGCCCGCACAAACCGCACGGTGGCCCGTTTCCTGTTCGTCCACGCTCATCCGGACGACGAGACTCTCGCCACCGGCATCGCCATGGCGTGGGCTCTGCGCGAGGGTCATGACGTCGACCTGGTGACCTGCACGCTCGGAGACGAGGGCGAGGTCATTCCGCCGGAGTTGGCGCACCTCGTCGCCTCCGAGAGCGACACTCTGTGGGCCTATCGGCGGGGAGAGTTGTCCCGGGCCATGGCCGCGCTCGCGCCGGCGGGGTCGCCAGGTGGCCGGCTGCGGCATACGGTGCTCGGGGACGAGCACTGGAGTATGCCGGGCGAGCCCGCCACGAGCGACCCTGCGCGCTACCGCGACAGCGGGATGGCGGGCACCCCTAGCGCGACGCATCCGCGTGCCTTCGTGGAGGCCGACGTCAGCGAGGCGGCCGTCCTCCTTGCGGCGCAGATCGCCGACGGCGACCCCGACGTCGTCGTGACCTACGACGTCGGTGGGGGATACGGCCACCCTGATCACATCCAGACCCGTCGGGCCGTCACCGCGGCGCTCGGGCGCCTCGGGCGCACCGGCCCCGATGAGCTGTTCGAGATCGTCACCCCGCAATCGTGGGTCGATGAGGATCGCCGGTGGCTTCGCGCTCACGTCCCGGCGGTGGACGGGATGGTCGTCCCAACGCCGGGTGACCCGTATGCCGTGTCGGTTGTCCCCGACGGCTGGGTCAGTCACTCGGTCGACGCGCCGGAGCTGGTCGCCGTTCAGGCCGCGGCCCTCGCGGCGCACCGCACCCAGGTCACCGTGCGTGGCGGCTACTACACGTTGAGCAACCAGGTCGCAGCTCGACTCAGTGGGCGCGAGGGCTATGCCCGCGTCGAGCCGATCCGGGGCCGTCGATGGGCGTCGCTGGGCCGACGGCCCGGCGAACTCACCAGGCAGTCGCTCACCGGGACGTTCCGAGGGACGGGACCCCGGTCGTTGTCCGTTAAGGTCGGAAGGTCGGTCGGGCCGACCATGGGGCCGATCCACGACAGGGAGGCGAACGTTGATGCCGAGCAATGAGTCCCGCCGGATGGTGATCCGTGTGCTCAGTGGCTTCGGTGTCGTTGCGGCGCTCTACGGCGGGTTGGCCTGGTGGTCCAGTCGTGACATGCCGTCCTCGATGTCGGTCGAGGGCGTGCAGATCGGTGGCCTCAGCATCGACCAGGCCGCGGCCCGCTTGACCGAGCAACTCGGTCCCAAGGCTGCTGCCCCGATCACCGTCACCGTGCCGGACTCCGACAAGAGCTTCACGGTCGACCCCGCCGCGGCCGGCCTGTCGCTGGACATCCCGGCCTCGCTGACGGGCCTCGGCGAGTTTTCTCTCAACCCGGCCGCCATCTGGTCACACCTCACCGGCAAGACCGAGCGTGCCGTCGTCCGGAAGGTCGACCAAGCCGCCCTCACCGCCGTGATCACCGAGAAGGCGCAGACGGTGGCGACCCCGCCGGTCGACGGGGCGATCACGATCGAGTCGGGTGCTGCAAAGGTCACGCCAGCCCAGGACGGTCGCGACGTCGTCGTGCCCGACACCGTCGCCGCGATCACCCAGGGGTGGCTCTCGACGACGACCGTGCCGGCCAAAACGGCGGTCACGGCGCCCAAGATCACCCAGGCCGCCGTCGACGAGACGATGAGGTCGTTCGTCACGCCGGCGTTGTCGGCACCTGTCACCCTCGCCATCGCCGACAAGACGCTGACCATCGGCCCTGATCGCTTCGCGGCGGCCATGACGCTGACGCCTCAGGACGGCAAGATCGTCGGGGCTTTCGACAAGGACAAGCTGGCCGCGATCGTTACCGAGACCACCGCACCCGTCATCTCCCCCGGGAAGGATGCCCAGATCGTCCTGCAGGGGTCGGCACCCGTCATCAAGCCGAGCGTCGACGGCATCGCCGTCGACACGGCGACGGCGGGCGACAAGATGATGGCCGCTGTCACGTCGTCTGACCGCAAGATCGAGCTGCCGACGAAGGTGAGCAAGCCGAAGTTCACGACCGAGGCCGCCCAGGCCCTCGGGGTCA
This sequence comes from Dermatophilaceae bacterium, assembly GCA_037046615.1. Taxonomy (GTDB): domain Bacteria; phylum Actinomycetota; class Actinomycetes; order Actinomycetales; family Dermatophilaceae; genus Phosphoribacter. Next base: position 56,617 of record JBAOHD010000013.1, on the reverse strand, counting down.
AGGAGATCGTCTCGTCGTTCGACTCCGCCTTCCCGACCGACACCAACCGGACGATCAATCTGACGATCGCCTCCAACACGATCAACGGCACCCTCATCAAGCCGGGTGAGACCTTCAGCATGAACGGCATCCTCGGCCAGCGCACGACAGCCAAGGGATATCGGGAGGGCAATTACATTGCCGGCGGCGGCTTGCTCGCCAAGACCGTCGGTGGTGGCGTCTCCCAGGTGTCGACCGTCATCTACAACATCTCGTGGTTTGCCGGCGCCGAACTCGTCGAGCACCACCCGCACTCGTTCTATATCTCGCGCTACCCCGCCGGACGCGAGGCCACCGTCAACTGGCCGACGCTCGACAACCGGTGGCGCAACAACACCCAGTACGGCATGCTCGTCCAGATGTGGGTCTCCGGTGGCCAGGTCCACGGCCGGATCTGGAGCACCAAGATCTACGACGTCGAGTCGATCTCCGGCCCGCGGACCAACATCCGCAAGGGCACCACCGTCACGAGCACGTCGCCCGGGTGCGTCCCGATGGGCTCGGCCGATGGATTTGACATCGTCGTCACCCGGGTGATCCGCAAAGATGGCGCGGTTATCAAAACCGAGAATTACAAGACGAGCTACGACGCGGCCAACCAGGTCATCTGCGCCAAGGCACCGTAACTATCTCGCCAGCGTCCGCCGGTAATACACATAGCCGCCGTCGTCGACAAACCCCAGCTGGCGATAGCACCGACGCGCACCGGCATTCGCCGACTCCACGTGGAGGTAGACGTGGTCGAGGCCGTCCTCGACAGCCAGTTGTCCGAGGCGTGCGGCCAGGGTGCGGGCAAGTCCGCGCCGACGGTGGCTCGGTGCGACCCACATCGCGTGAAGTCCTGCCCACCCGGGTGCCATCGACATCCGCGCGACCGCTGCCGACCGCGTCGGGGCTGTTGAGCATGGCGTGGAATTCCTCGGCGCGTGCGCCCCTGACCCGGTCCGGCGGCCACGACGCGCGACGGCGCGGTCATCGTGACGGTGGGCTGAGTCGCGTCGTAGCCCCGGTCCACGAGGGCGGTGACCAGCGCCCCGTCGACAGGGCGCAGCGCCGCGTCGGTCGGGACGGCGAGGAGGGCTGGGAGGCCGCGCGCGGCATACCAGTGCTCGACGTGATCGAGCACTGAGGGGAGCGGGCCCGGAGGACGACCGGAGACGAGGACGGAGTTGCCGCGGGAGGTGAATCCCGCCGATGCCCGCAGGATCCACGGTCCCCACGGCTGCGCCTCGAGTGGCGGCCAGCCGTCGGCCATGATGATCGCGAGAGTGTCGCCGACCGCCGGGGTCCGCCAGGGGTGCACTGCGGCATACTAGGCGCGTTGGCCCCGCACCGTCCGCAGGAGGACCGTTTCATGACCTACGTCATCGCCCAGCCGTGCGTCGACCTCAAGGACAAGGCCTGCATCGATGAGTGTCCCGTCGACTGCATCTACGAGGGCGAGCGGATGCTCTACATCCACCCCGACGAGTGCGTCGACTGCGGCGCGTGCGAGCCGGTGTGCCCGGTCGAGGCGATCTACTACGAGGACGACGTGCCGGCCGAGTGGGCCGACTACTACAAGGCCAACGTCGAGTTCTTCGAGGAGCTCGGCAGCCCTGGTGGCGCGGCCAAGTTGGGCCTCATCCCCAGCGACCACCCGCTCGTCGCCGCCCTGCCGCCGCAGGCATCCGGCCACTGAGCGAGCGCAATCATCACGCGTTTCGTCCCTCCCGCTCTGCCTGACTTCCCGTGGGACTCGCTGCTGCCCTTCAAGCGCCGGGCAAGCGAGCATCCTGACGGGCTCGTCGACCTCTCCGTCGGCACCCCCGTCGACCCGACCCCCGCGGTCGTCCAGGGAGCCTTGCGCGCGGCCAGCGACTCACCGGGCTACCCGCTGACGGTCGGCACCCCGGCGCTGCGTGAGGCCATCGTCCAGTGGTTCGCCAGGCGGCGCGGCGTGCCGGGCCTCCCGGTGGAGGGCGTGCTGCCCACGATCGGGAGCAAAGAGCTCGTCGCCTGGCTGCCGACCATCCTCGGGCTCGGGCCGGGCGACATCGTCGGGATCCCCGAGATCGCCTACCCCACGTATGACGTCGGCGCACGCCTGGCCCGCGCGACCCCGCAGGTCGTGTCCGGGCTCACGTCGCTCGGACCGTTGACTCCCTCGACGACACCAAAACTGTTGTGGCTCAACAGTCCCGGCAACCCGACCGGTGCCGTGCTCCCCGTCGAGCATCTCGCCAAGGTCGTCGCGTGGGCCCGTCGGCACGGCGTCGTCGTCGCGAGCGACGAGTGTTACGCCGAACTCGACTGGCGCCGCCCCGACCCGCAGCGGCTCGGGCCACGGCATACCACGCCGAGCATCCTCGACCCCGAGGTCTATGGCGGCAGCCACGAGGGTCTACTGGCGGTCTACTCGCTTTCAAAGCAGTCCAACCTCGCCGGCTATCGCGCGGCGTTCGTGGCGGGTGACCCTGCGCTCATCAGCGCCATCGTCGAGGTGCGCCGGCACGCGGGGATGATGCTCCCCGGGCCGGTCCAAGCGGCCATGGTCGCCGCGCTCGGCGATGACGAGCACGTCGCCGGACAGAAACTCCGCTACGGCGTGCGGCGGGAGGCGCTGGCCGCTGCCGTGGAGGCGGCGGGCTTCCGGATCGATGCGTCCGAGGCAGGCCTCTACCTCTGGATCACCCGGGACGAGGACTGCTGGGACACCGTCGCCCACTTCGCCGACCGTGGCATCCTCGTCGCGCCGGGCGCGTTCTATGGAGAGGCCGGGCGTCACCACGTGCGGGTTGCTCTCACGGCGACCGACGAGCGCATCGAGGCTGCCGTCCGTCGCCTCGGCTAGGCCCGCCCTCGCAGAGCTGGAGCACCTCGGGTAGCGTCCCAAGCAATCACATGGGTATGCCGTACGCCCTCCAGGAGGACCTCATGACCGACCAGTCGACGACAGCGCGCCTCATCGTGGGTGACCGTGAGTCCGCCCTCCCGATCGCCCAGGCCACGGTGGGGGAGAGCGGCCTCGGGGTCGGATCACTGCTCAAGGACACGGGGCACGTCACCTATGACGTCGGGTTCGTCAACACCGCCGCCTGCAAGAGTGCGATCACCTTCATCGACGGTGACAAGGGCATCCTGCGCTACCGCGGCTACCCCATCGAGCAACTGGCCAACCACTCGAGCTTCGTCGAGACGGCATACCTGCTGATCTACGGCGAGTTGCCGACGGCCCAGGAGTTGCTCGCCTTCGACGACCGCCTCCGGCACCACACCCTGCTCCACGAGGACCTGCGCGCATTCTTCGCCGGGTTCCCCCGGGACGCGCACCCGATGCCCGTGCTCTCCTCGGCCGTCAGCGCCCTGTCGACCTTCTACCAGGACTCGCTCGACCCGTTCGACCCGATGCAGGTCGAGATCTCGACGGTCCGGCTTCTGGCCAAACTGCCGACGATCGCGGCCTACGCCTACAAGAAGAGCATCGGCCAACCCTTCCTCTACCCCGACAACTCCCTGTCGCTCACGAGCAACTTCCTGCGGATGACCTTCGGCACCCCGGCCGAGGACTACGTCGTCGACCCCATGCACGCCAAGGCCCTCGACCTGCTCCTCGTGCTCCACGGTGACCACGAGCAGAACTGCTCCACCTCCACCGTGCGCCTCGTCGGGTCGTCCCAGGCCAACCTCTTCGCCTCGGTCTCGGCCGGCATCAACGCTCTCTTCGGGCCTCTGCACGGCGGCGCCAACCAGATGGTCCTCGAGATGCTCCAGCGGCTGCACGACTCGGGCGAGAAGCCCGAGGAGTTCATGCGCAAGGTCAAGGACAAGACCGCCAACGTGCGCCTCATGGGATTCGGGCACCGGGTCTACAAGAACTACGACCCGCGCGCGGCGATCATCAAGGACATGGCCGACGCGGTGCTGTCCCAGATGGGCTTCGAGGACCCCCTGCTCGACCTGGCCCGCGAACTCGAGTCGATCGCGCTCGCCGACGACTACTTCGTCGAGCGGCGGCTCTATCCCAATGTCGACTTCTACACGGGCCTGATCTACAAGGCCATGGGCTTCCCCAACCGCATGTTCACCGTGCTCTTCGCCCTGGGTCGCCTGCCGGGCTGGATTGCCCAATGGCGTGAGCTGATCCAGGACCCGGATACCAAGATCGGCCGGCCACGCCAGGTGTATGTCGGCCCGCCGGCGCGCGACTACACCTCGGTCATGCAGCGCTGATCCTCGATCGCTGCGGCGATCCGGGCGGCGCGTCAGGTGCCGAGCGAGATTGTCACGCCAGGCTGGGTCGGGCCGGTCGTCCAGGTCCCGGTCTCGCGCGACCACGTGCGGTTGTCGACGGTGACGGACGTGACTCCGAGCGCTTGGGCATGCGCGACCGCCCAGGCGGCGATGCTCCAGGACTTCGCGGCAGTCACCTCGACCGTGACGGTGCTGCCGGCAACCTTCCCGGGCACCCCGGTGTGGTTGGCGAGCGCGGTGGCGACGACAGTCGGGTCGCCAGCTCGCGACGGCATCTTGAGATCACACGAGAGCGTTGCGGGGGCCGCCCCCGTCAACGCAGCTGAGAGCGCCCGCGCCTCTGCCTCATGACGCGCGTATGCCGTGGGGAAGGCGCTGCGTTGCACCTCCTGCGCCACCTCGGTCAGGGGTCGGGTCTGGTAGTCCTTGACCTTGACGAGGGCGTCGTAGAACGCACCGGAGGCATAGACCGGGTCGAGGATCTGCGCCTCCGTGCCCCACCCCTGACTCGGGCGCTGCTGGAATAGGCCGATCGAATCACGGTCTCCGAAGCGCAGATTGCGAAGTTTTGACTCCTGCATGGCGGTCGCGATGGCGATTGTCGCAGCGCGGCTCGGCAGCCCTCGCCGGACGGCCACCGCCGCGATCACCGCCGCATTGCTCGCCTGCTCGGGGGCCAGCTGGGCGGAGCCGCCGTCCGCGGTCGCGACGCACGTCTCACTGTGGGGCACGGCCAACAGTCCTCGGATGCCGAGATATCCGGCGCCGACCACGGCCATCGCCACGACCGTGATGAGGACCCGCGCCAGGCCACGACGGCGCCGGGAGAGTGGCTGTGACTCGGCGAGAGTGAGCCCGCCCCTGGTCGTGCGCGGCATACCGTCAGTCGTTGGCGTGCAGGGCGCTGTTGAGCGCGATGCCGTGCCCGTCGCGAGCCTTGACGACCACCGCGCCGGACACGGAGTCGCGCAGGAAGAGCAGGTTGCTCTGGCCGGAGAGTTCCCGAGCCTTGACGACCTGGCCGTCGGGGAGAGTGACCTTGGTGCCGGCGGTGACGTAGAGGCCGGCCTCGACGACGCAGTCGTCACCGAGGGCGATGCCCAGACCGGACTCCGCGCCGAGCAGGCACCGCCGACCGATGCTGACGCGCTCGGTGCCGCCCCCTGACAAGGTCCCCATCGTCGAGGCACCGCCGCCGATGTCGGAGCCGTCGCCGACGACGACGCCCTGGCTGATCCGACCTTCCACCATCGAGGCGCCAAGGGTGCCGGCATTGAAGTTGACGAAACCCTCGTGCATGACCGTCGTGCCGCTGGCCAGATGGGCTCCGAGCCGGACGCGGTCGGCGTCGGCGATGCGCACGCCCGAGGGCACGACGTAGTCGACCATCCGGGGGAACTTGTCCACGCCGTAGACCGCCACCGGACCTCGCGCCCGCAGTCGGGCTCGGGTCGCTTCGAACCCGTCGACGGGACACGGCCCGGCCGAGGTCCAGACGACATTGGGCAGGACACCGAAGATGCCCTCGAGGTTGATCGTGGTGGGCGCGACGAGCCGGTGCGAGAGCAGGTGCAGCCGCAGGTAGGCGTCCGCCGTGCCTCGGGGCGGGGCGTCGAGGTCGATGGACAGCCCGACCGGATGAACGAACACACCTCGGGCCTCGTCGTGACCGGACAGCGCCGTGAGCTCTGCGGGGAAGGGCTGGTGATCGTCGTAGTCATCACCGAGCTGCGGAGCGGGGAACCACGCCTCGAGGACCTGGCCGTCGGCCTCCGTCGCGACCCCGAGCGCCCAGGCGCGACGCGTGGACGGCGGAGGGGGCATCGTCATGGTCGGACCTTCCGTGCTGGTGAAGCGATCATCGAACGCACCTCGGGGCGTGTGCCCGCCCAGCCTACGTGTCTAAGGGCACGTGGCCCGAACCCCGGCGCCGTCGTTAGACTCGACGACGAGCGGTGGATCCAGCGGGTCGCCGACACACATCAAGGGGCAACACGATGCCAGCGCTACCTCCCGTCCACGCGGGGGCCATGACGGTGCCGGTCGTGGGGGGCGACTTGGGAGTGTCACGGCTGTCGACCGCTGCCCCCAGCGCCCCCACGGCCATCGCGCTGCACGGCATCACGGGCAACGGGTGGGCCTGGCTGCCCGTTGCGGCAGGACTGTTTGGCCGGATGTCGCTGTGGGCTCCAGACCTCCGTGGTCGAGCTGCCTCGCGCCACCTCGGCCCGCCCTATGGTCTGGACACTCACGCCGACGACGTCATCGCCCTCATGGATCACCTCGACCTGGAGCGGGCGGTCCTCATCGGCCATTCCATGGGCGCGTGGGTCGCCTCCCTCGTCGCCGCTCGCTATCCCGAGCGGGTCTCGAGCCTCGTCTTAGTCGACGGTGGCCTCGGCACGGCGATGCCCAGCTGGGTGGACCCTGACCTGTTCATGTATGCCGTGCTCGGCCCCGCCATCCAGCGCCTCTTCATGACCTTCCCCAGCCCCGCCGACTACCTCGCGTATTGGGCCTTCCACCCCGGTCTCGGCCCGACCCTCGCCGGTCCCACCGGCCACCTCGTGCGGCACTACCTGACCCGGGACCTCGTCAAGGAAGGCGGCGGTTGGCGGTCGTCGTGCGTCCTGGACGCCGTCCGCGCCGACGGCTCGGCGCTGCTGGACAACGAAGAGGTGCTCACGTCGCCGCAGACGACGATCGCGCACGGCATACCCGTGAGCCTGCTGTGGGCACCTCGCGGCGCCCTCAACCAGCCCATGGGGCTTTACGGTGGGGCGTGGCCACCATGGCGGCCCCTGCCCGAAGGCATCGTCGCCGAGCGAGTCCCCGATGCCAATCACTACACCGTGATCTTCGACCCCCCGGCGGTGCGGCAGGTCGTCGCGCGCCTCCTCGGTGCCGCCGCTCGGTAGGCCTGCGTGGCTGCGCCCAACTCGCGCTAAGGTCCCCTGGCGAGAAGCCGCGTGACCTGGGGGCCAGGTCTCGTCCCACCACACCGGAAGGAGTCGTCTGTTGTTGGTCACCGACCCGAAGATCGAGCCGGCTGCAGCCGCGGCCGCATGGTCCTTCCAGGCGATGTTCCCGATGGTCCACCACCTCTATTACTCCTCGCCGCGCGTGCAGTTCGCGACGAAGCCCATCGCCCCACCGCTGCGCGTCCAGGTGCCCACGAGGCACGGGACCGTGTCGAGCCTGCTCTATCAGCCGCCGTATGCCGCCCAGCGCACCGCCGCGTCGGCCGGTCGCCTCCTGCCGATCCACATCGCGGTCCACGGCGGTGCGTTTATCGTCCGGATGCCGGAGCAGGAGGACAACGTCGCGCGCTATCTGGCATCGGAGGTCGGCTGTTACGTCCTCGTCCCCGACTACCTCACCGCCCCGACGGTCCGCTTCCCTGTCGCCGAGCAGCAGTGTTATGACGTCTACCGCTGGGCGGTCTCCCACGGTCACGAGCACGGCTGGGACGGCCGACGGGTGTCGGTCGGTGGGCCGAGCGCCGGGGCCAAGCTCGCGATCAGCATCGTCCAACAGGCCCTCGACCATGGCTTCCGGGTGCCGGTTGCCCTGTCGACCGAGAACGGCACCGTCGACCTGGCCCGATCTGACGGTCTGCGGATCTCGCCGGCGACCCGCCCCATCGTCACGCGTGACCTCATGACCCTCGTCCGCACGACATATTTCGCCGGCGCCAACCTGCGCAGTCCAGCGGTGTCGCCGTTCTACGAGACCCGGTTGGCGGACTTCCCGCCGACCCTCGTCCTCACGGCCGAGTTCGACACCCTCACCGCCGAGATGCGGGAGTTTTCCGACCGGCTCTCGGCGGCCGGCGTGGCGGTGACCTATCGGGAGTTTGCCGGGGTCGACCACGGTTTCACGCATGCCGAACCCGTGGCGGTGGCGCGTGAGGCCCTCCGGTTGATCGCCGAGCACGTGCGGGCGGCATACGAGGCTTGAAAGTGCCTCTCCGGGCAGCGAGACCCCGGGGGTAGGGTCGGCGCGTCAGGCCGGGTAGTCGGGGTGATGCATCCCGTCGAAGGCCAAGCCCCCACACGGCGTCGGACAACGCGAGGACCTCGCTCTCGGTCTGCGGCCGGGCCCAATCGATGAGCGAGTTGACCATCCCGAAGAGCAACTTGGCAGTCAGTTGCGGGTCGATATCGGGGCGCGCGAGCCCCTTGTCCACGGCTTCGGTCACGAGGTCAGCGCAGTATTGGTCGAAGGCTTTCCGACGCTGGAGTGCGCGGCGCTCGACGTCGGTGTTGCCCCTGACCCGCAGCAGGAGGGTGACGAAGGGCTTCCGGGCGATGAGGACCCCCACGCTGGCCCGGATCAGGTGCTCCAACCGGTCGACCGGGTCGGTGTCGAGGCGACGGTTGAGTTCCATCACCTCGCCGAGGTCATCGAGGGCGCGGCTGACCGCGATGTCGAGGAGTTCGTTCTTACTCGTGACGTGGTGATAGATGGCCGACTTCGATATCCCGAGACGTTGGGAGAGGTCTTCCATGCTCGTGCCGTCAAAGCCCTTTTGGATAAACACCTCGACGGTCGTTGCCACCAACGTGTCCAAGTCGTATCCCGGGCGACCGCGTCGCCGCGACGGGGTGCCGTCGAGGGCGGTGGGCGGCGACATGACTGTCAGTATCCCCCAAGATCGTGCTCATAGTCGCCTTGCATGCGCCAGGCGTGAGGTATGCCGCGCCGACCGTCAAAAGTGCCGCTGAACTGGTGTGATGGGCTTGTTCACGGCATAGTTTGACCGACCGATCGTTCGGTATGCCGACCATGTAGCCCTGATGCTCGACGAGGAGCCGCCGATGTGCCCCACGCCGGATGCCGCCGTGACCGGCATACCTGAGCCGCCGGACGGTTTCCGCAGCGCCGGCGTCGTCGGCGGGGGCACGATGGGCTCGGGAATCGTCCACGTCCTACTCGCTGCCGGCCTGCCTGTCACGCTCGTCGACGCCGACGAGGCCGGGCTCGATCGGGCGGCTCGACTCATCGGCGACAGTCTTGAGGCCGCCGCGGTCCGGGGGAAGCTCCCCTGCGCCCCCGAGGCCCTCACCGCCAGGCTCACGGTCAGCACCCGCGTCTCGGCGTTGGCGGACGCCGACGTCGTCATCGAGGCCGTGCCCGAGCAGATGGCGCTTAAGACCGCGGTCCTGCGCGACGTCGAGGGCGTCCTCCGACCCGACGCGCTCCTCGCCACCAACACGAGCTCACTGTCGCTCACGACGATGGGCGCGGGGCTCACCCACCCCGAGCGATTCCTCGGCACCCACTTCTTCAACCCGGTCCCGGTCCAGGTGCTCCTGGAACTCGTGCGCACCCCCGCGACCTCGGCGGAGGCGCTCGCGCGCGCCCGGGCACTCGCGGCCGCCCTCGGCAAGGAGATCGTCGAGGTGACCGACACGCCAGGGTTCGCGACGAGCCGCCTCGGCGTCGCCCTGGGGCTGGAAGCGACGCGCATGGTGCAGGAGGGCGTCGCGACCCCGGAGGACATCGACCGCGCGATGGTCCTGGGCTACCGCTACCCGATGGGGCCGTGCCGACTCGGCGACCTCGTCGGTCACGACGTCCGCCTCGGGATCGCCGAATACCTCGCCGAGCACCTCGGCCCGCGGTTCGAGCCGCCGCAACTGCTGCGCGACATGGTCGCGCAGGGGCGCCTCGGGAAGAAGTCTGGCCGGGGGTTCTACGACTGGGAGTGATCTCACGGGACTCCATGCCATCGCTGGAGGCCCATGCGCACGACGGTGCGCTCTATGACCGACGGGAGGCCGACGAAGGTCGGGCGACCCGTGCAGCCACGACAAAGGACATCACGATGGCACTGATCTCGATCCGTCGCGACGGTCCGGTCACCTTGATCGGACTCGATCGCCCCGACAAGCTCAACGCACTCGACCAGGCGCTGTGTGACGAGTTCACACAGGTCCTGCGCGACCTCAAGCACGACCCCTCGATCCTCGTCATCCACTCGACGACGCCGGGGATCTTCGTCGCCGGTGCGGACATCGCGGAGCTGCTCGAGCGGGATGCCGAGATCGGCATGCGCGGAGTCAACGCGATGCTCTTCGAGCTGCTTGAGGAGCACCGGTGGCCGACGATCGCGGCCATTGACGGGCCGGCGCTCGGCGGCGGCTGCGAGCTCGCGCTCGCGTGTGATCTGCGGGTGGCCTCGGACCGATCCCGATTCGGCCAGCCCGAGCTCGGCCTGGGCATCCTCGCCGGCGCCGGGGGCAACTGGCGCCTCGCGCAGGCCGTCGGCACCCCCATGGCTCGCCGCATGCTCTACACCGGCCAGATCCTCGATGCCGAGACAGCGCACGAGGCAGGTCTGGTCGACCTCGTCGTGTCTGCGGAGGGCCTCATGGACGCGGCCGTAGAGTACGCCCACCGGGTGGCACGCCAGTCATGGCGAGCGTTGGAACTGACGAAGGTCGCGATGCGACTGCACCGTCCCGCCACAACGCTCTACGACATGACCGCACAAGCACTGCTGTTCGACAGTGACGACAAGAAGGCGCGGATGACGGCGTTCCTCGACGAACGCCGCCTCCGCCGAGAGGCCCGCGCTCGCGCGGCGAAGGAGGGATCGGCATGACCGATCAGGCAGTCGAGGAGACCGTTCGCTACACGCTGACCGACGGTGCTGCCCACATCGTCATGACCAGGCCGGCCCAGCTCAACGCGATGACCCCGGAGATGGTCCAGGACCTGCGCGCCGCCGTGGCCCGCGCCACAGCCGACGGAGCCCGCGTGCTCCTCGTGAGCGCCGAAGGTCGCGCCTTCTGCGCCGGGCGTGACATCGCCGGCGCCGAGCCGGGGGCTGAGGACGGTGGCCAGGTCCTCGCCGAGATCTTCAACCCGCTCATGCAGGAAGTCGCTGATCTGCCCTTCCCGACGATCGCTGCAGTCCAGGGCGCGTGCCTCGGCACGGGCCTGGGGCTTGCCCTCGCCTGTGATGTCGTCCTCGCCGCGGACTCGGCGAAGTTCGGCTCACCGTTCGGCAAGATCGGCGCCGTCTTCGACTCCGGCGGCCACAAGGTGTTCGTGGAGCGACTCGGCACCGCGGTGACCTTCGACCTCATCTACTCCGGTCGCTTCCTGTCCGGAGCCGAGGCCGCGGCGGTCGGGCTCGTCTCCCGCGTGGTCCCCGCCGACGAACTCCTCGACCAGGCGACCGCGTATGCCGCAGCGCTCGCCGCCGGACCCGTCCTTGCCTTCGCCGAGTCCAAGCGGATCGTGCGGGCCTGCGCCGACACGGCCCTTGACCTTGCGGCCGTCTTGGACCTTGAGGCGCAGGCACAGTCGCGGGCGTCGCAGACCAAGGACTACGTCGAGGGCTTCACGGCCTTCCTCGAACGCCGCCAGCCGACCTTCCGCGGGGAGTAACACGAGGATGCCGTTTATTGAGCAGGGCGGGGCGCGGATCTGGTGGGAAGCGCGCGGACAGGGCACGCCGATCCTGATCATCCAGGGCCTCGGCTATCCCTCTGACGCGTCCTGGCGGCTGCTCCCCGGCCTGCTCACCCGGCATACCGTCATCGTGATGGACAACCGAGGCGTCGGCCGGAGCAATGTCCCCAAGGACCAGTGGGGCATCGAGGCCATGGCGGCCGACGCCGGTGCGGTCATCGAGGCGGCGGGGCTGGGCCCGGCGCACGTCGTCGGGCTCTCGATGGGTGGGCTCATCGCGCAAGAGCTCGCCCTGCGGACCCCCGACCTCGTGCGATCACTCATCCTGGGCTGCACGTCGCCCGGGGGGCCCGACGCGATCCTCCTGCGCCCCGACGTCGCCGAGATGTTCAACGAGCTCGTCGCGTTGCCCGCTGAGCAGGCGGCCTGGCGGTCGGCCCGGGTGACCTACTCGGACGCCACGCCTGCGGCAGCGATCAAGGCCGACATCGACGTGCGGATGGCTCGCCCCACCTCGCGCGAGGGCTACGGCAGGCAGCTCATGGCCACCGCCTCTTTCGAGGGCACGCTCGCGCGTCTGCGTGATCTCCGGCTGCCGGTCCTCGTGCTGCACGGCACTGCCGACCTCATCGTGCCGGTCGCCAATGCCGACACCTTGATCCACGCGTTGCCGCAGGCGCGCCTGCACCTCATGCCGGGCGCGGGCCACATCTTCACGACCGACGCGACCGCGAGCGCGGTTGATGCCATGCTCGACTTCACCGCCGAGTGCGAGACGCGGGTGCCGGTCGGTGCCGCCAGGGGAGGCAACTGGACGCGCCCTGACCGAGATGGCAGCGCCGATGGAGGCTCCCAGCCGCGAGACGCCGCCGAGGCCTGACACCGGAGGAAATGCTATGCCCTCGACGATCGTGTCGACCATGCAGGACGACTTCGCGCTCTCCGTGCCGGCGATCATGCGGCATACCGAGGCGCTCTTCGGCACGGTCGAGCTCGTCGTCGCCGACGGGCAGGACGTGCGGCGAGTGCCGTATGCCGTGGTGGCCGACCGCGCGCGCCGGCTCGCCGGTGCTCTCCGCGCGGCCGGGATCGCAGAGGGCGATCGCGTCGGGACGTTCATGTGGAACTCCCAGGCCCACCTCGAAACCTATTTCGGGGCGCCGAATTCAGGTGGTGTCCTGCATACGATCAATCTGCGACTGTTCCCGGAGCAGATCGCGCAGATCATCGACCACGCGCAGGACCGGATCCTGCTCGTCGACGCCAGCGTCTGGCCGCAGATTGCACCAGTCCTGCCCGGGCGCACCTCGGTGTCCCTCGTCGTCGTCGACGGCGACCTCGACCTCGCCGCCGCCTCCGCCGAAACTGGCCTCTCGCTGGTCGGCTACGAGGACTTCCTCGCGTCGGGTCAGCCCTACACCCACGACATCCGCGACGAACGCGCGGCGGCCGCGATGTGTTACACGAGCGGCACGACCGGGGATCCCAAGGGGGTCGTCTACAGCCACCGCTCGGTCTACCTCCACGCCGTCGCCAACCTCACCGCTGCTGGCTTCGGCATCGGCGACCGTGACCGCCTGCTCCAGGTGGTGCCGATGTTCCATGCCAATGGCTGGGGCTTGCCGTATGCCGCCTGGATGGCCGGCGCGTCGCTGATCCTTCCCGGCCGCCACCTGCACCCGGACGTCCTTGCGCCACTCATCGCGTCCGAGCGACCGACTGTGTCGGGAGGGGTGCCCACCGTGTGGCGTGGGGTGTTCGATTACGCCAGGGAGCACGACATCGACCTCACCTCACTGCGGGTCATCTCCTGCGCCGGGTCAGCCGTGCCGGAGGCTCTCCTACGCGACTACGTCGGGCTCGGCATCGAGATGTATCAAGCCTGGGGGATGACCGAGACTTCTCCGTTGGCGGCGATCGCGAGGCCAGCAGCGCTCGATGACGACCGCGACGAATGGTATTGGCGCACCCGGACCGGCCGCCCCGTGCCCGGCGTCGAGGTGCGCACGGTCGCCGAAGACGGCACCGTCCTTGCGGCCGACGGTCAGTCGGTCGGCGAACTCGAGGTCCGCGGTCCGTGGGTCACCGGGGCCTACCACGGTGGAGTCGGTGAGGAGAAGTTCCGCGACGGTTGGCTTCGGACCGGCGATATGGGCACGGTCGACAGTGCCGGCTTTATGAAGATCACCGACCGCCTCAAGGACCTCATCAAGTCCGGTGGTGAGTGGATCAGCTCGACCGAACTCGAAAACCTCCTCACGAGTCATCCGGAGGTCGCCGAGGTCGCGGTCATCGCGATCCCCGATGCCCGGTGGGAAGAACGCCCCCTGGCTGTGGTCGTGCGGCGTCCGGGCTCCGTCGTTAGCGACAGCGAGCTGCGAGACCACGTCCGCCGGCACGTCGCAAAGTGGCAATCCCCCGAGCACTGGGCCGCGCTCCACGCCATCCCCAAGACGGGGGTCGGCAAGATCGACAAGCAGCTGCTGCGAGCCCAGGTCGCGGACGGCACGCTGACTTACACCACGCTGGCCTGAGCGGCACGGCATACGCATCAGGGGCGGGTCACCATGGTGACCCGCCCCTGATCGTGCTGATGGTGTTTTAGTGGGCGCGGTACTGCCGCCCCGCCGCCTCCGCTGCCTTCTCCATGGCCGAGAGCCACTCCTGAGCGGCGTGCCGCTGGAGTTCGAGCGCTTGGGTGGCGATGGTGAAGTTGTGCTCGATCACCGCGCGGGGGTCACCGAGGCCAGCCCGGACCGCGAGGGGCAACTCGAGGTAGGCCGGGTTGGTGCGCCAGGACGCGAGACGCTCGTTCCAGGCGCGGACCGCCTCGATGTATGCCGTGCTCCCGGCCTTGAGTGCGTCGAGGGTCTGCTGGCGCAGCTTGAGCTCGACATCGAGTGGATTCACCATGCCTGCGGCGTCCTGTCCGTCAATCCGCCGCAGGCGCGTCAGGGGTCGTCACAGGTGCCGGGGTGGTGGCCTCGACGACTGCAGCGGCCGCAGAGGTGGCCTTCCGGACCCGAGCGGTGCTCGCCTTTGCCGCACCCTGGACCGCAGCCGCAGCCTTGGTCGCCGAGGTGGTGGTCTTAGCGGGGGCAGCCTTCTTTGTCGGTGCGGCGTTAGCGGCCGGTGTTGCCTTCTTCGCCGGCGCGGCCTTCTTGACGACGAGCTTCTTGGCGGGGGTCGCGTCCGTGACCGGAGCAACCTTCGCGACCGGAACCTCGACGGCCTTCTCGACAGGCTTTTCGACGGCCTTCTCAGCGGCCTTCTCGACAGGCTTCTCGGTGACTGGAGTCACCGGCGCCTCGGGCTTGGCCGCAGGCGTCGCAACCGGCGCAACCGGCGCAACGATGACCGAGGGCTTGCGCACCGGTCGCTTGGGCACCGCTGCCACGAGGAGCCGGTGCGCGAAGTCGCGCTCCATCTCGAGCACCCGGTGGGCAAACGCGAAGCTCGCCTCAAGGTATTGCTTCGGGTCGCCGACGGCGGTCGTGGGGATGGCGAACATCGACCCCATCGGGCCGAGGTCCGGCATCATCGAGCCGACGCTCTCGTAGAAGGACCGGGTCGCCGTGAGGGCGGCCTCGTGTCCGGCCTTGACGTACTCGAGCGTCTGCTCGCGCAGGCCGGCCATGACATCCGGGGTTGCATTCATGTCGTGCACTCCTCCCGCCGCAGCGGACACCTCAGAGGTGACTACGGGCTACTTGGTCTTCTTCGGAGCATCCTGGGGCGCAGCGACCGGGGTGCTGGCGGCCAGGAGGTCCTTGGCGAACTTCTTGTTCATGCTCAGCAGCTCCGACGCGAACGCGAAGGATGCATCGAGCATCTCGGTGGGGTTGCCGACCATCGGGGCAGCGGACGGCATACCGGGCATCGACGCGGGGGTCATCGCCGACATGGCCTCGCCCCACTGCTTGGCGGCGGCCACCATGGCCTCCTGCTGGGCCTTGATGGCGTCGATGGTGTCGGCCTGGACCTTGGCCATGAGTTCGTGAGCCTGTGACATCGGAATGTCCTTTCGGAAGTGGGGAGAGGCTGGAAGGTAGCGAGGTCGGGAAATGCTCGATCGACCCTGGTGCTCAAGATCTCGCCGGGTGGGCGAGCGTGCGCAAACGTGATCGACGGGATACGCCGATCAGCGGGTCACTCGAGGGAGGACGGGATCCGCGGCTCGACGCCACGGCGTGGGACGAGTGGGGTGAGTGGCGCCATGTTGGAGGCGTCAAAGACCTCTTGCACGAATTCCTTCTGGAGTTCCATGATCTTGATCGCGAACTCGAAGGTGTTCTCCACGACGCGCTCGGGGTCACCGAGCATGTCCTGCATGAACGTCGGCATCTCGTGGTAGAAGTTGATTTCAGGGAACATGTGCGAGGTGGCCTTGATCCACGCGTGGTAGGCCTCCAGGCTGCCCTGCTGCCAGTTGGTCATGGCGGTGAGCATCTGGTCCTGCATGCTCTTGATCAGGTGTTCGTACGTCAGAAGCATGTCGTCGACTCCTCCTTGGTGAGCGGCTAGCTGTCGTGGCTCTTGAGATAACTGCGGTGGACGGCGAGCAGGGCTTCCTTCTCCGGCGCCGACAACACCGCGTCATGGCGGATGGCAGTCTCGACGTCGTTGCTCGCACTAGCGTCACCGGTGAGATCGGCCTCGGCCCCCTTGCGCAGGAGGTCTTCGACCGAAAAATGGAGGGCTTGGCCGATCTGGAGCAGGACCCGCACGGTGGGGTCGTGCATGCCGCGTTCGATCTGGCTCAGATAGGCATTGGAGACCTGGGTGGCCTGTGAGAGCTGGCGCAGGGACATGTTGGCCATCTCCCGCTGCGAACGGATGAACGCTCCCATAGCTGCGCGCTGGTATTCCCACGCGGCAATGCTGGGCTCGGTCATCGGGTCGTCGCTCGCTTCCTGAGGTGCGTGGTCTGAGGGGGCCGAGCCGGCCCCCTCAGACACGGGGTTCACTTGGCCTGTGCAGCCTTGGAGGCCTCGAGCAGGTCGTGGACGAACTTCTTGTTGAGCTCCAGCAGCTGGCCGGCGAAGTCGTAGACGGAGTCGATGATCTCCGAGGGCTCGCCGAAGGCGGCCTTGAACTCGGCGGGGACCTGGGCGGCGGGGGCTGCCGGGGTCATCTTGGCAACGGTCTCGCTCCAGTTCTTGACGGCCTCGAGAGTCGCGGCCTGGCCCGTGCGGATGGCCTCAAGGGCCTGGGTCTGCATCGAGGTGAGCATGTCCTGTGAAGTCTGCATGTCAGCTCCTAGCTGAGGTGCGGTCGGTCGTAACACTGGGAAGTATATAAATCACGTGTTCACTATGTCAATCACTCGGAGGCTCGCCAAGCGCACGGTATGCCGTGATCCGCGACACGTGCCCACCGGCTCTGACGCTCAAGGAGCCTCCCAGAACGTCCCGGAAGGTCCCGGAGGTGCAGAGCAGCAGACCGGGTGCGCGCGGGGTCTACGAGGTGGGGCGGCAGGCGTTGATCGTCAGCAACTGATAGGTCGCGACGACCTGGTCCTTGTCATTCGTCAGCGCGACATCCCAGGTCACCTCGCCCCATCCGGTGCCGGGGCGGACGATCTTGGACTTGCACGTGAGGCGGACTCGGATCGACTCGCCTGGGTAGACCGGCTGAGTGAACCGGAGGTTTTCCAGGCCGAAGTTGGCCAGGACTGGGCCCGGGTCGGGGTCGACGAACAGGCCGGCGGCTGCGGCCAGGAGGAAGTAGCCGTGGGCGACCCGTCCCTTGAAGATCGGGCTCGCTGCGGCGGCCTCCTCGTCCATGTGGGCGTAGAAGGTGTCGCCGGTGAAGTGCGCGAAGTGCTCGATGTCCTCGAGGGTGATCGTGCGGCTGCCCGTGAAGAGCGTGTCACCCGGCACGATGTCATCGAGGTAGACCCGGAAGGGGTGGACGTCGAGCGCCTTGGCCTCGGCGGCTGGGTTCCACACCTGGGTGATGCCCACCATCATCTCGGGGCCGGCCGACAGGCTGGTCGCCTGCATCATGTGGAAGACGCTGCGCAGCCCACCGAGTTCCTCGCCGCCACCGGCGCGACCAGGCCCGCCGTGGATGAGCTGCGGGAGGGCGGCGCCGTGGGGGGGTGCCGTGGCGGCATTCTCCCGGTCGAGGATGAGCAGCCGACCGTGGAACGGAGCGATCTGCTCGATGAGCGAGCGGACCCACCGGGGGTCGTGGCTGGCGACGGATGCCACGAGGCTGCCCTCGCCCAACGAGACGAGCTCGACGAGGTCGTCGATCGAGGTGTAGGGGATAACCGTGGCGACCGGCCCGAAAGCCTCGACCTCGTGGATTTGCGGAGCCCGGGGAGTCCTGCGCGACGAGGACCGTCGGCGGGAAGAACCCGCCTCGCTCGACGTCGCCTGACGCCACGGTGGGGACGACGTCCGGCCCACCGAGGCGCACCTCGGCACCCTTCATGAGGGCCCGGACCGCCGAGGCGACGTCGTCGCGCTGGGAGGCGCTCACCAACGGACCCATCGTCGTGCCCTCGATGCGAGGGTCCCCGACGACGACCTTGGCCAACCGCGCCGTGAGGGCCTCAACGGTCGGCTCGACGAGCTCGGTCGGGACGAAGATCCGACGGATGCACGTGCACTTCTGACCCGACTTCGAGGTGACTTCGCGGAAGATCCCCTTGACGAAGGCAGTGAACTCTTCGGTCTCGACGCCGGCGTCGGGGCCGAGGATGGTGGCGTTGACCGAGTCGGCCTCGGCGGTGAACCTCGTGCCACGCTCGACGATGCAGGCGCTCGTGCGCAGGCGGGCGGCGGTCGACGCCGACCCGGTGAACAGGATGAAGTCCTGGCCGCCGAGGTGATCGAGAGCGCCGACGATGCTGCCACCGACGAACTGCACGGCGCCCTCGGGAAGGATCCCGGACTCGATGATGTGACGGAAGGAGATCTCGGCGATCTGCGCGGTCGGGGTGGCGGGCTTCACGACGACCGGGATGCCGGCCAGGATGCTCGTCGCGAGCTTCTCGAGCATGCCCCACACCGGGAAGTTATAGGCGTTGATGAAGACCGCGACACCGCGCGGGGAGGTGTAGATCGTCTGGCCCTGGTGCTTGTCGACGATGTTCTCGGGGTCGCCCTCGATGTAGATCGTGTCGTTGGGCAGTTCCTTGAGGGCCTTACCGGCATACACGAAGAGGACGCCGATGCCGCCCTCCACATCGACGCGGGAGTCGGGGACGGTCGCGCCGGAGGCGCCGTACTCGGCATACACCTCGTCGGCGCGGCCCTTGAGGTATTTCGCGAGGTTCTTCAACGCCAGACCACGCTGAGTAAACGTCATGGCGCGCAAGGCGGGGCCACCCACGTCACGGGCGTGCTTCACCATGGCTGAGAAGTCGAGGCCGGTCGAGCTCGCTGTCGCGATCACCTCTCCGGTCGACGCGTCGAGGATCGGCGTGCCCTCGTCTTCAGGTGTGATCCACGCACCAGCGATGTAGCTGCTCACCTTGTGTGTCATTGCTGTTCTCGTTTCGTTCTCGTTAGTCGAAACTCGTGCCTCGCGAAAGGCCCATCACTTGACTGTAGGACCTCCGCTGACGGTGGCCCTCGCCAGGTATGCCGCCAGGTCACGACCCGGCATACCTCGCGTTAACTCCTGGTAGCCGCAGCCCCCTCAATGTCATCAAGTCCTGCTTGAATCGCGTCCAAAAGGACGTGAACGCGGGGGAAACTCGCACTGTCTGTGACACAACTCACGGTGACAATGCCGTCGTAGCTCATGATGGAAATGGCGATCTTCAGCGGCGTCCAGAGCGAAATGCACGCGCCCATCCGGACGAGCGGGCGCCCGTTGAGGTAGAGCGTCTGCTGAGGCCCGGGGACGTTGGAGATGACCGTGTTGACGACGACCGGGGCGGAGGAGGCCATCCGGCTGGCCATCATGAGGGTCATCGGGCTGGCGATGCTTGAGCCCGGGTTGATGGTGTCGGCCGGCATGGCGTTCTTGAGGGTCTTGAACGCCTCCATCTGCTTACGGATGCGCTCGTGCCGGTCGAGGGGGTCCATCGTGCCCAGGGGGAGCTCGACGACCATGGCGCCGATCTCGTTGTGACCGACGACCCCGGACTGCTCCGGGGAGTGCAGTGACACCGGCACCATCGCGCGGATCGACCGGTTTTCGACGACCTCGTTGAGGTACTCGTTGATGACCGAGGTGTATCCGTAGGCGCACGCGCTGAGGACGACATCGTTGATGGTGCCCGTGCCCAACGCCCGGCGGATGGCCTTGAGACGGGTCAGCGGGACCTCGGTCATCGCGTAGGCACGGCCGGCTGACACCGGGCCGTTGATCGCCATGGGGTTCAGGGGCATCGACGGCGACATGAACGCGGTGAGGTCGAGGGTCTCGGGCATCTTCGGGAACGCCTTGTAACCCTTGGTCATCACCTGGGTCCAGAGGTTGACCGCATCCTTGACCGCGTCGGTGAACGCCGACGACAGGAGCATCGCGTCGGGCACCTCGGGCCGGGCCACCCAGGTGTCGAGCACCGGCTCTTCGCCCTCGGGGTTGGGGCTGAGCAGGTAGCGGATGATTTCGATGGAATCCACGCCGTCGACCATGGCGTGGTGCATCCGCATCACGAGGGCGAAGCGCTCGTCGGGCAGCCCGGTGATGAGGTGAGCCGACCACAGCGGGATCGTGAGGTCCATCGGCACCGACATGAACTGGCTGACCGCAGCCCCGAGCGGGTCGGGCGCGGGCGGGGCCGGGTGGTGGTGGACGTGCCGACCCATGTCAAAGGCGGTGTCGTCCATCCACACCGGCAACGCCATGGCATACGGGATGTGCTTGACCTTCTGCCGGAAGCGAGGCACGAGCGCAATCCGGTCGGCGATGAGTTGCATGACGTCGGAACGGTGAGGGGCCGATCCCTCGAAGACAAGGACGACACCGACGTCGTTATGACTCTGCCCGTCCTCGCTATAGAGGAAGGAGGCGTCGATGAGGTTCATGCGGTCCAACGCGTGTCACTCTCCCAAAACGTAGCGGCCCGGGGCGGGCACGATCGCGGTAAACGTGTCGTTGCCAGGTGCGGCTGGCGCCGGTCGGGTGCCGTCACTGCGGGCCAACATCCAGTCGACCCAGTGCCCCCACCACGAGTCCTCATGCTTGGTCGCCGAGGCGGCCCACTCGTCAGCATCGGGGCCGATGTGGGGATGAGTCCAGAAGGCGGCGCGCGCCTTGCCGGGGGGGTAGATGATCGACTGGACGTGGCCGGTCGGCGTGAGGACGAAGGTGTTGGCGCCACCGAGCGCCCGAGCGCCCGCGTAGCAGCCCTTCCACGGCGAAATATGGTCGGACTTGCCGGCGATCTGATAGGTGTCGATGCTCACCTTGGAAAGGTCGATCGGTGCACCCAGGATCGTCATCCCACCAGGTTTGAGCAGCGAGTTGTGCAGGCTCATCTCGGTGAGTTCGGCCGCGAGCTGGGAGGGCAGACCCTGGCCGTCGGCATTCCAAAACATGATGTCGAACGCGGGCACCTTCTTGCCCAGGAGCCAGTTGTCGACGAGGTAGCGCCACACGAGGTCGTTGGGTCGCATCCACACGAAGGTGTCGGAGATGCTGTCGGCGCTGATGACCTCACCGCGGTCGGCCCGCTTTTGGACACTCGCCAGGCCCTCGTCGGACGCGGCGATGCCGATCCCGCCGGGCTCGCCGAAGTCGAAGACGGTCACCCCGAAGGTGCCGGTCGCGACCGTATGCCGTCCCGTCGCCGCCTGGTAGCCCACGAGCATCGCGAGGAACATTCCACCCGAGCAGTCACCGAAGACGTGGGCCTTGTCGACGCCGGAGACGGCGCACACGACATCGAGAGCTTCGACCGCCGAGGCGAGGTAGTTGTCGATGCCCCAGATGCCGTTTTCCGGTCGCGGGTCCCGCCACACGATGGTGTAGACCTCGACGCCGCGTGAGACGGCATACTCGATGAGGCTCCGGCCGGGGGAGAGGTCCCAGAAGTAGTACTTGTTGACCGCCGGGGGCAGGAGCATGAGCGGCAGCCGCCCGACGGTCGGCGTCGTGGGCGTGTATTGGATGAGTTCGTACATCGGGGTGCGGTGGATGACCGTGCCAGGGGTGGCAGCGACATCCCGGCCGACGACGAAGGCGCCCTCGTCGACCTGGGCCGGCATACCCCGGTTGGTCACCAGGTCGCGCAGGAAGTTGGCGCCGCCGTTCCACAGCGAGCGCCCCCCTGTCGTGAAGGCGGCCTTGATCGCTTCGGGGTTGCCGTGGAGGGTGTTGGTCGGGGACAACGCCGACGTGAGGATGCCCATGACGAGGCGGCTGCGTTCGCGCGTGCGCCAGTCGACCTGGTCGTTGTCGACCAGGTCCATCATTTCCTTCTCCCACGCGAGGTAGGCCAGCGCCCAGCGCTTGTAGACCGGGTTGTCCTGCCACGCGCTGTCGCTGAATCGCCAGTCCTTGGGGGGCAGGGGTTGCGCGTCCAGCCCTTGGAGGAGGCCGGGTGCCTGCTGGGCGAGGTTGGTCAGCGCTCGCGTCAGCCCGGCCGGGGTGACCGTCCGGGCCAACGACGACACGAGCAACATGGGGTCGAGGGCAGAGAGCAACTCCCCACCGAAGGCACCATCGGGCACCTCCAGTGAGTCGAGTGGATCATCGGCCTCGGCGGTCATCAGGCCCCCTTGGTCTCGACCCGGTCGAGGAAGTCGGAGATGTGCTGGCTCGCCGGACCAGGCTGGTCAAAGAGGAACAGGTGGCCAGCCTCGTCGTAGATGTGGCACTCCGCGCCGGGCACGATCGAGGCGATGAGTTCTGAGTTGGCCGGCGGTGCCAGCGGGTCTTCCTCGGCGCCGAGCACGAGCGTCGGCACGTCAAGGCTGGCGAGCCACGGCATCGAGCTCCAGCCCAACATCATCGTGCCGATCTGGGCGCCCACGCCGAGCATCGTCGTGCGGTGGGCATACCAGCCCTGCAGCTCAGTCTCGAACAGCTGCGGGTTGCGGCCGACCCGCCCGCGGTAGACGAAGGGCGCCATCATCTCGCGCACCGTCGGCACGATGTAGCGCAGCGGGTTGGCGGCGCACATGATCGTGAACGGGTCGGCCGGGAAGCTCCCGGTGCCGGCGTTGGTGCCACAGAGGATGAGCGAGTTGACCCGCTCGGGGAAGCTGTGGGCGATCTCCTGGGCAATCGTGCCGCCGAAGGAGAAGCCCAGCACGTTGGCCTTCTCGACGCCGACGGCGTCGAGGGCGGCCATGTAGAACTCGGCGTTCTCGTACATCGAGAAGATGTAGTTGGGGGGACTCGACAAGCCGGTCCCGGGGTGGTCCACCGCGATGATGTCCCGCCCCGGGAGCCGCTTGGTCAGGGGCTCCCAGGCCTCCAGGCATGCGCCCAATCCGTTGATGAGCAGCAGCGGGGTGCCCGCCTCCGGACGACGGCGGATGCGCACCTTCAGATCTTTGATCCGGAGGAACGTGTCTTCCATCGTGGAGTAGCGGATTTTGGCGACCTTGGCCATGGGAGGTAAACCCTTTCAGTCGAAAACGATGACGCTCCGGGCGACCGAGCCACGCTGCATCTCCTCGAACGCCGCGTTGACGTCGTCGAGTGAGATGCGAGCAGAGACGAGTTCGTCCAGCTTGAGCCGCCCCTGGAGGTAGAGGTCGGCGTAGCGGGGCATGTCAGTGCGGAACTGGTTTGACCCCATGAGGGAACCCTGGATCTTCTTCTCGAACATGAAGTCGACCCCGGGGATTTCGATACTCGTGCCGAGGGGGATCATCCCCACGACGGTTGCCACGCCACCAGGGCGGAGCATGGCAAAGGCTTGCTCGGTGGTCGGCTTGAGACCGATCGCCTCGAAGCTGTAATCGACACCGTCGCCGGTGAGTTCGCGGACGAGGTCCACGGCGTTGCCGGTGCTCGCGTCAACGAAATCCGTCGCCCCGAAGGACCGGGCCAGCTCACCCTTGGCTGCCGACTGGTCGACCGCGATGATGCGGCCCGCACCCGCGAGGAGCGCGCCCTGGATGACGTTGAGGCCCACTCCACCCGCGCCGATGACGGCCACGGTCGAGCCGGGGCGCAGCCGAGCGGTGCGGAAGACGGCGCCGAGGCCGGTCGTCACGCCACAGCCGAGCAGCGCCGCCCGGTCGAGCGGAATGTCCTTGGTGATCTTCGCGACGGCGTTTTCGTGGACGAGCATCCGCTCGGCGAAGGCCGAGACGTCGAGGAACTGGGAGATGTCCGCGCCGGCGCGGCGCAGCCGCTGCGGCTCACCGCGACCACGGCGGGTGCTGCGCTTGCCGCACAACACCATCCGGCCGGAGGTGCAGTATTCACACGTGCCGCAGAAGACCGACAAGCAGGTGACGACGTGGTCGCCGGGCTTGACATAGGTGACGTCCGAGCCGACCTCCAGGACCACGCCGGCAGCCTCGTGGCCGACGACCGTGGGCATCCGGGTGCGGTATTTGCCTTGCATGTAGTGCAGATCGCTGTGGCAGACACCCGCCGCTCCGGTCTGGACGAGGACCTCACGAGGTCCGACAGCGTCATGGTCGACGTCGTCGACCACGACGAGATCGCCGGGGGCCGATTCGAGTACCGCAGCCTTCACAATGACTCCTTGGGAGGTTGCCCGGCGCCGCCGCCGGGGGAAGATGCGTCGTCAGGTCGAGGACTCGCCGGCCGCGTCCGGCTCGATGACCTCAGGGTCGTCGAGGACGAACATGGTGGCGAGCTCCACCCCACCGATCTCGGCGAGGTTGCGCCCGGACTCCGCCCACTCCGGTGAGGCCATGGCTGTCTTGAACGCGGCCGCGTCAGCGAAGTGCATGACGGCCATGAGGTGCAGCTGGGGTTCTCCGAGGACGGTGCGACGGACACGCGACACTTCGACGCGGGATAGACCAGGCGCCCGGGCCACGAGTGGCACATGAGTCTGTCGGTAGTCGCGGTCGAAGCCCTCGACGTCAGCCGGCATACGGTAGAGCGCGACAAAGCGGGTCATACGTGCGTGCCTCCTGCCATCTGCGTTGATGGGAATCCATTCACGAAACCGGCGGACGACTCATCGCTACGCCAAGGCCAAACCTACGACCCGCGGGGGTATGCCGGGTAGTGCCCAGAACTGAGGAAGGCAGCACTGCGGGGGATGCCCCGGTGCTGCCGTCCAGCGGTCGTTCACACTAATTCACGACTGAACGTTCGGAATGTTACACGGGGCGCTCAGTCGGGGCTAGGGACTTTGGCCCCCGGGATGGCGTGCGACACGGCATACCGCCTGCGTGTCGTCAAGCCCTGCCGCCAACCGCGTCGCGGTCCTATAGTCGGCCTCGGACCACCCCGACCGGGCGCCGCGGACGCCTGCCGCCCGGACCCTTGAGCAGGAGAATGCCGTGACGGAGCTCGTTGATCGCTATAGCCGCGACTTCCCCGCCCTGAGCTTCGAGAGTCCTGAGGCGGGCATCCTCGAACTCATCATGAGCAAGCCGGGGCGTCTCAATGCGGCCGATCGCCGCATGCACCGTCAGCTTGCGGACGTCTGGCTCGCCTTCGACCGCGATGACGACGTCGACGTCGTCATCGTGCGTGGCGAGGGTGGCGCGTTCTCCGCCGGCGGCGACTTCGACATGATCGACGACATCATCGGCGGGTTCGAGGATCGCGCGATCGTCTGGCGCGAGGCGCGGGATCTGGTCTACAACACGCTCAACTGCTCCAAGCCGGTCGTCTCCGCGATGGAAGGCCCGGCGGTGGGGGCCGGGCTCGTCGTCGGGCTGCTCGCCGACATCTCGATCGCCGGGCGCTCCGCCCGGATCATCGACGGTCACACGCGGATCGGTGTCGTCGCCGGAGACCACGCGGCGATCGTGTGGCCGCTGCTGTGCGGCCTGGCCAAGAGCAAGTACTACCTCATGCTGTGCGAGCCCATGTCCGGCGAGGAAGCCGAGCGGATCGGCCTCGTGTCGCTGGTCGTCGACGACGGTCAGACCAACGCCAAGGCCCTCGAGATCGCCCGCCGACTCAAGGCCGGATCCCGCACGGCGCTGCAGTGGACGAAGTACTCACTCAACAACTGGCTCCGCTTGGCCGGCCCGACGTTCGACACCTCGCTCGCGCTGGAGTTCCTCGCCTTCACCGGGCCCGACGCCAAGGAAGGCGTCGACGCGGCTCGTGCCAAGCGTCGCGCCAACTTCGGCGGAGGAGCGGCTGCGTCGTCGTGAGTTTCGCCGTCATGGCCCGGACGCGCCCACGTGTCGATGCTGGTATGCCGTGGGTCACGGCATACCACAGGCCTATAGACATCGAACGTTCGGTCAGTAATACTGGCGCCGCGGGCGCACTCCGTCCGTCATTTCTGGCACCGTGCCCACGCGCACGTCATCACCTCAACGGCGTGCGCGTTTCCTGGTGCCTGTCAGCCCGCTTGTCACCCCGCTTGGACAGCACCCGATTTCACGACGAGAACGAAGCGACACCATGACTGAAGCGTTCCTGATCACCGGCACCCGCAGCCCCATCGGCAGGTATGCCGGTGCGCTGGCTGCCGTGCGCCCCGACGACCTCGCAGCCCACCTCATCTCGACCCTCATGGACCGGCTGCCCTCGGTCGACTGGGCCGCCGTCGACGACAGTCATCCTCGGCAATGCCAACCAGGCTGGTGAGGACAACCGCAATATCGCCCGCATGGCCGGCCTGCTCGCCGGGCTGCCGATCGAGGTGCCCGGGACGACGATGAACCGCCTCTGCGCCTCCGGCGCCGATGCGATCGCTTACGGCGCGCGCGCCATCAAGGCCGGTGACGCTGACCTCATCATCGCCGGTGGCGTCGAGAGCATGAGCCGGGCACCGTTCGTCATGCCCAAGGCCGAGTCCGCCTTCAGCCGCTCCAACGCCGTCTACGACACGACGATCGGGTGGCGGTTCGTCAACCCGAAGATGAAGGCCCAGTTCGGGATCGACTCGATGCCCGAGACGGCCGAAAACGTCGCCGCCGACTTCAATGTCTCCCGCGTCGACCAGGACGCCTTCGCCGTCCGCTCACAAGCCCGGCGCCGCGGCCGCGATCGCGTCCGGTCGCTTCGCCCAGGAGATCACGCCAGTCGTCATCCCGCAGCGCAAGGGAGACCCCATCGTCGTCGACACCGACGAGCACCCGCGCGCCACGACGATGGAGGTGCTCGCCAAGCTGGGGACCCCGTTCCGTCAAGGCGGCAGCGTCACCGCCGGCAACTCCTCGGGTGTCAACGACGGCGGCGCGATCACGCTGCTGGCGTCCGAGCGCGCCGTGAAGCAATACGGCCTTGAGCCGATGGCCCGGATCGTCGGCTCGTCCGCTGCCGGAGTTGCCCCGCGCATCATGGGCATCGGCCCGGTGCCGGCCGTGCGCAAGGTCCTCGACCGGCACGGCTGGACGATCGGCGACCTCGACATCGTCGAGCTCAACGAGGCCTTCGCGGCGCAGGCGTTGGCCGTGCTGCGCGACCTCGGTCTGCCTGACGACGCTGAGTTCGTCAACCCCAACGGCGGCGCCATCGCCCTCGGCCACCCGCTGGGTGCCAGCGGTGCCCGCCTCGTTCTCACGGCTGCCATCGAGCTTGCCAACCGCGACCTTCAGCGCGCGGTGGCGACGATGTGCGTCGGTGTCGGTCAGGGCGTCGCCGTCCTGATCGAGCGTGTCTGAAAGTCCCTCGCACCCACTCCGTAGCACCGACATCCAAGGAAGGATCTACCCGATGCTCGACCTCACCCCGAAGCCTGAAGATCTCGAGCCGATCGAGCGGGCCTCGCGCAAGGAGATCGCTGAGCTTCAGCTCGAGCGGATGAAGTGGACGCTGGGGCACGTTTACCAGAACGTCCCGCTCTACCAGGAGAAGTTCGACAAGGCCGGTGTCCACCCCACCGACCTCAAGACCCTGGCCGACCTCGCGCGCTTCCCGTTCACGGTCAAGAACGACCTGCGTGACACCTACCCGTTCGGCATGTTCGCCGTCCCGATGGAGCAGGTCCGCCGGATCCACGGCTCCTCGGGCACGACCGGTAAGCCGATCGTCGTGGGCTACACCCGCAACGACCTTGACATGTGGACCGACATGGTCGCCCGTTCCCTGCGGGCCGCCGGCGTCAAGCCGGGCATGATCGTCCACAACGCCTACGGCTACGGCCTGTTCACCGGTGGCCTCGGCCTGCACCAGGGCGCCGAGCGCCTCGGCTGCGCGGTCGTCCCGATGTCGGGTGGGCAGACCGAAAAGCAGGTCCAGCTCATCAACGACTTCAAGCCCGACGTCATCGTCGTCACGCCGTCCTACATGCTCTCGATCCTCGACGAGATGGACCGCCAGGGCATCGACCCCGCGGCGACGAGCCTCAAGGTCGGCGTCTTCGGCGCCGAGCCGTGGACCAACGACATGCGCGAGGAGATGGAGCGCCGCCTCGACATGCACGCGGTCGACATCTACGGCCTGTCCGAGGTCGTCGGCCCCGGTGTCGCCTGCGAGACCGTCGAGACCAAGGACGGCCTGCACGTCTGGGAGGACCACTTCTACCCGGAGATCGTCGACCCGGAGACCGGCGAGGTCCTCCCCGATGGTGAGCAGGGCGAGCTCGTCTTCACCTCGCTGACCAAGGAAGCCTTCCCGATCATCCGCTACCGCACGCGCGACCTCACCCGGCTCCTGCCCGGCACCGCTCGCTCGCTGCGTCGCATCGAGAAGATCACCGGACGCAGCGACGACATGATCATCCTGCGCGGTGTCAACCTCTTCCCGAGCCAGATCGAGGAAATCCTCCTCGCGATCCCCGGCCTCACCGCCTTCTTCCAGCTCCACCTGAAGAAGAAGGGCCGCATGGACGCCATGGACGTCCACGTCGAGGCCCGCTCGCAGGCCTCCGGCGAAAACGACCGCGAGGTGCTCGCCAAGCAGGTCGTCGGCCGCATCAAGGACGTCATCGGCGTGTCCGTCGGCGTCACCGTGGTGCCGCCCGGCGGCATCGAGCGTTCGCAGGGCAAGGCCAAGCGCATCATCGACGAGCGCAACCTCTGAGCCCACGGCTCTGCGGGTCCGGGAGGTGCCTCACGCACCTCCCGGACCCGGCCAGGATGCGCCCACTGCATCACCCGCACGCCAAGCACGACCCGTCCCAGCCAGGTATGCCGTGACAGTGAAGGAGCGTGAGATGTTGAGCGAGGACGACTCGTCCATCGGTCGTGGTCAGGTCGGCACCAAGCTCGCCGGCCGGGTGGCCTTGGTCACCGGTGGGATCCGTGGGATCGGGGCAGCGATCTGCCACAGCCTCGCCTCCCAGGGCGCAACCATTGCGGCCGGCTACAGCGGCAACGCCGAGCGTGCGGCGAGTTTCCTCGAGGAGTTCGCTGCGGCATACCCCGAAGGGACCGCATCGGTCCACCAAGGCAACATCGGGATCCCCGGGGACTGTCGGCGTGTCGTCCAGGAAGTCCTCGACGCCCACGGCCGGCTCGACATCCTCGTCAACAACGCCGGGGTCACCGTCGACAAGACGGTCCTGAAGATGACCGACGACGACTGGCAAAAGGTCATCGCGGTGAACCTCTCCGGCGCCTTCTTCATGTCCCAAGCCGCGCTCAAGCACATGCTCGAGCGGGGGAGCGGACGCATCATCAACGTCAGCTCGATCATCGGTGACACCGGCAACATCGGGCAGACCAACTACGCCGCGTCGAAGTCCGGTCTCCTCGGGATGACCAAGAGTCTCGCGCTGGAGACCGCCTTCCTGCTGCGCCGCAGCGGCAAGCTCGACGTGCATCCCGGCCTCACGGTCAATGCCGTGTCTCCGGGGGTGATCGCCACCGAAATGGTCCAAGCGATCCCCGACAAGATTCGGGACGCCCTCTTCGAGGACATCCCGTTGCACCGATTCGGTGACCCTGCGGAGGTCGCCCGAGTGGTGCACTTCCTGGCCGCGGACGCCTCGGCGTTCATCACCGGTCAGTGCTGGTCAGTCAACGGAGGAATGGACATGTGATGTGACTGCGGTGAGGCACCCCCTCCTTCCCGCCGTCGTGCTGCGACGTCTCCTCCTGCGAAGAGTCCCACGGTCGCTTCCGGTCTGACCGGCCGACCTCCACCCCCAGAAAGGACCGGCATATGCCGCCCTCCACACCCCCCGGCGAGTTCAACGCCGAGCAATACCGGGAGCTCGAGTCCGCCCGGAAGAAGCTCGTCACCCCGCTGGTCATCATCACTGCCGTCGCCTTCTGGGCGCAGCAGATCATCACCAACTTCACCGGCTGGATGGACGGCGCGGTGTTTGCGGGGATGAGCTGGGCCTACCTCTACGCGTTCGCCCTGTTCTTCCTCGTCATCGCAGTCACCACCTACTACCGCCGGCAGATGGCCGTCATCGAGGCCAAGTACAAGCCGAGCCAGACGGGAGCTGACCAGTGAAAATCAGCGCAACCGCAGCCGTCATCTTCCTGCTCCTCGTCGCGGTCACCCTCGGCATCACCTACTGGGCAGGCAAGCGCAACAAGTCGGTCTCGAGCCACCTCGTGGCCTCGGGCCACATTTCGGGTCGCCAAAACGGTGTCGCCATTGCCGGTGACTTCATTTCCGCCGCGTCCTTCCTCGGCACCACCGGTGCCATCGCCCTCGGTGGCTTCAACGGCTTCTACTACGCCGTCTACATCCCGATCGCCTACGTCCTCGCGATGCTCCTCGTTGCCGAGCCGCTGCGTAACCTCGGCCAGTTCACCCTCGGTGACGTCCTCGCGACCCGCTTCGGCGGCATGAACGTCCGTGGCGCCATCGCGACCTCGTCGATCATCCTGTCGCTGATCTACATCGTCGCCCAGTTCGTCGGCGCTGCCCTGCTCATCAAGCTGCTCTTCGGCATCGAGTACTGGGTCGCCGCCGTCATCATCGGTGTGCTCACGACGATCTACACCCTCTTCGGTGGCATGCTCGCGACGACCTACATCCAGATCGTCAAGACCGCCATCCTGCTCTTCTGTGGTGCGGTGCTGGTCGTCATGGTGTTGGCGAAGTTCGGCTGGAACCCGCTCACGCTGTTCCAGAAGGCCGAAGCCGCGACCAACGCGTCCAACGCGGCCGCCAAGGCCGCCGGCAAGGCTGCTGCTCCGGAGGCCCTCGAACCCTTCCGTGGTGGCGCGCTCAAGCAGTGGGACCAGTTCTCGCTCATCCTCGGTGTGACCCTGGGTGTGCTCGGTCTGCCGCACGTCATGATCCGCTTCCTCACGGTCCGTGACTCCAACGCTGCCCGCACCTCCGCGGTCACCGCCATCTGGATCTTCGCCGGCTTCCTCATCTTCATGCCGGTGCTCGGCTACGGCGGCATGTTGCTCATCGAGAAGGGCCGCGCAGGCATCCCCCCCGGTGGCAACATGACCGTCCCGATGCTCTCGAACGTCCTCGGCGGCGACCTGCTGCTGTCGTTCGTGTCGGCCGTCGCCTTCGCGACGATCCTCGCCGCGCTGTCGGGTCTGGTCATCGCGACCAGTGGCTCGGTCGCGCACGACATCTACGGCAAGCTCATGAAGAAGGGTCAGGTCGACCCCTCGAAGCAGCTGCTCATCGCGCGGCTGGCCACCCTGGGCGCCGTTGTCGTGTCCCTGCTGATCGCCCTGCTCGTCGAGAAGCAGAACGTCGCCTTCCTCGCGACCCTCGCCATCACGATCTCCGCCAGCGCCAACCTCCCGGCGCTGCTCGGCACGATCTACTGGCGCAAGGCCACGTCGCAGGGCGTCTTCTGGGGCATGATCGCCGGTCTCTCGGTGGCCGTCCTCATGATTCTGTTCAGCACGACCTTCATGGGCGCCGACGCTCCGGTGAAGCTCACCGCTCCGGGCATCATCTCGATCCCCGCGGGCTTCCTGGTCATGTGGATCGTCTCGATGATGACCCAACCCAAGGGCGCGGACCTCACCGCGGCGGACTCGTTGTTCGACCGGATCCGCATCCAGGCCGTCACGGGGATGGACCCGGGCAACCCGGACCACCTCACGCCGGCTCAGCGGGTCGCCGGGCACTGACCGATCGGTCCCGCCACCGATCACACGCAAGACCACGACGGCCTCCGGGGTGACCCGGGGGCCGTCGTGCGTCCCCCTAGGCTTGGCCGTATGCCGTCCGCACCTGTCGACCTGCCCGAAGGGGACCAGCCCGCTCGCCGCGGCCCGGCCCTCGACCTCGAGCTCGACGTCGTCGCACTCACCGCAGCTGTGTGCGATATCGAGTCGGTCAGTGGCGCCGAGGACGAGCTCACCGACCGCGGTCCAGGTCGCGCTCACCGAGCTCCCCGGCCTCGAGGTCATCCGGGACGGCAACGTCGTCATCGCCCGCACCCACCTGGGCCGGCCGAGCCGAGTTGTCGTCGCGGGCCACCTCGACACGGTGCCGGTGACCCGGCATACGCCCAATCTCCCGACCCGGCGCGAGGGCGACCGACTCGTCGGCCGAGGCACGGTCGACATGAAAGGTGGGGTTGCGGTCATGCTGCGGCTCGCCGCTCAGGTGCGCGAGCCGCGCTACGACGTGACGTACGTCTTCTACGACTGCGAGGAGATCGAGAGCGCCCGCAACGGGCTGCGCCGCATCGCCATCGAGCGGCCCGATCTCATCGCCGGTGACTTCGCCGTCCTCATGGAGCCCACCGCCGGCGCGGTCGAAGGCGGCTGCAAGGGGACGCTGCGGGTCGAAGTCCGCACGCAGGGGGTGGCGGCCCACTCGGCCCGGCCGTGGGCAGGACACAACGCGATCCACGATGCCGCCGAGGTCCTGGCGCGGCTCACGGCATACGCACCCCGGGTGGTGACCGTCGACGGCCTGGACTATCACGAAGCCCTCCAGGCGGTCCTGATCCACGGCGGCACGGCGACCAACGTCATCCCGGACTCCTGCGTCGTCACGGTCAACTACCGCTATGCCCCTGATCGCAGCGAGGCCGAGGCCGAGGCCCACGTCCGCGAGGTCTTCCAGGGCTTCGAGGTGACGGTGACCGACAACGCCGGCGGTGCGCGGCCCGGGCTGGACCTGCCTGCGGCCCGGGACTTCGTCGCCGCGCTCGACGTGCCTGTCCGCGCGAAGGAGGGGTGGACCGACGTCGCGCGCTTCGCCGCCATCGGCATCCCAGCCGTCAACTTTGGTCCGGGCGACCCGCTGCTAGCCCATCGCGACGACGAGAGCGCACCGGTGAGCGACTACATCGCGTGTGAGGACGCCATGCGGCGGTGGCTCGCGCTCGACGCGGCGGCGGTTACCGTATCCCCGTGACCGCCCCCAAGCCGCGCCGCGTCTACCACAAGGGTCCGGTGACCCTCAGGGGTGATCGGGTGCCTGACCGCACGACCGACCAATGGCTGCTCGACTCGCGCAACTCCGCCGAGTGGTTGCACACCGACCCGTGGCGGGTCATGCGCATCCAGGCTGAGTTCGTCGAAGGCTTCGGCGCGCTCGCCGAGCTGGGCCCCGCTGTGAGCGTGTTCGGCTCCGCCCGCCTGGGAGCGGATGACCCGGCATACGCGGTCGCGGAGGACGTCGGGCGCGCACTGGCACAAGCGGGGTATGCCGTGATCACCGGCGGCGGACCAGGGCTCATGGAGGCCGCCAACAAGGGCGCCCTTGAGGCCGGCGGCGTGTCCGTCGGACTCGGCATCGAGCTGCCCTTCGAGGCCGGTCTCAACCCCTACGTCGACCTCGGGGTCAACTTCCGCTACTTCTTCGCGCGCAAGACGATGTTCGTGAAGTACGCGCGGGGCTTCATCGTGCTTCCAGGCGGGCTGGGGACGCTCGACGAGTTGTTCGAGGCGCTCACCCTCGTCCAGACCGGCAAGATCACGTCCTTCCCGATCGTCCTGCTCGGGACGTCCCACTGGGGCGGCCTCGTCGATTGGATGCGCGAGAGCCTTGTCGGCCGCGGCACGATCGGGGCCAAGGACGTCGACCGGCTCCTCGTCACCGACGACGTGAGCGAGGCGGTGGACTTCGTCGTCCGAAGTGGGGAGGGCCGACCATGATGTGGGTGGCTCTGCTCGTTGCGGTCGTCCTGATCGGGCTGACGATGGCTGCGGTCATGGGACGCGTCGACGGGTCGCTCGTCGAGCCGACGTCCTCCTCGTCCTATGTGCCTCTGCCGGTCGATCCGCTGACCGAAGATGACCTGGCGGCGATCCGCTTTGACACCGCATTGCGGGGTTATCGGATGGATCAGGTCGATGACGTCCTCGACCGGCTTGTCGCCGAGATCGGGCGGCTGCGGTCGCTCGATCCCGCGCGTGCCGGTGTCGATCCTGCCCGTGCCGGGTCCGCGGGCGAGGCTGTGAGTGCGGACTCTGGCGCGCCGACGGAGACCCCGAGCCACGTCGCTCCCGGGCCCGAGGTCGACTTCCTGCCGCCGGGGCGCGTGCCGTGAGCGCGGTTGTCGTCGAGGAGGTCGTCGACCGTCCCATCGGCGCGGTCTGGCGCGTCGTGTCGGACGTCGCCGGTCACCGTCTGCCGCTCACGACCGTGCACACCGACCCGGGCCCACCCGGGGTCGGATGGCGGTTTCGGGGAGTGACCGCGCTCGGGCCACTGCGTTTCAGCGACTCGATGGTCATCACCCGGTGGTCGCCGCCGCACGAGACCACCCCCGACCGCGCCGAGTATGCCGTCGTCAAGACCGGCCGCCCGCTGTCGGGCTGGGCGGAAGTGACCCTTGAGGCGGTCACGGCCGGCAGCACCCGAGTGGTCTGGCGCGAGGAGATCGTCCTGCACCCGCACGCCCTCGGTCGGGCGGTTGCACCTCTCACCGACCGTGCGGTGCGGGTGATGTTCCGGCGCGCGGTGTCCGAGATGCTCGCGCGGGCATGAGCGCGGAGCCCGACACCGGCATCGTCACCGGGGCGGACGGCATACGCCGCTGCTCCTGGGCCGGGTCGACACCCGACTACGCGGCGTATCACGACGACGAATGGGGTGTCCCGGTCCGCGGGGAGCAGGCGCTCTTCGAACGGCTGAGCCTCGAAGCATTTCAGTCGGGGCTCTCGTGGTTGACCATCCTGCGCAAGCGACCAGCCTTCCGGGCGGCCTTCGCGCAGTTCGATCCCGAGATCGTGGCCGGCTTCGGTGACGCCGACCGGCACCGCCTCCTCGCCGACGCGGGCATCGTCCGCAATGCCGCGAAGATCGATGCGACGATCACCAACGCCCGGGCGGTCCTCGCCCTGCGCGAAGTTCGAGGCCCAGAGGCCCTCGACGAGCTCATCTGGTCCTACGCGCCCGCTGACCACACGCCCCCGGCACACCGCGGTGAGCTCCGCGCGAGCACCCCCGAGTCGGCGGCCCTCGCGAAGGATCTCACACAGCGCGGCTTCCGCTTTGTCGGCCCGACGACCGCGTATGCCGCGATGCAGGCATGCGGGCTCGTCGACGACCACCTCCTCGGATGTCATCGGAGCGGGTATGCACCCAGGTGAGACCGTGCGGGCTCGGCTCGAGCAGCGGCTCGCGGGCGGGTCGTTCGTGCTCCAGGTGGTCATCCTGTATGGCGTCACCCGCATCGTCACCGCGGTGATGCTTGCGGCGGTCGCGCCGACCCAGGAGCCCGCGGGCATGACCGACGGCGTGCGGGTCGGCTATTTCGGCTTCACCCGTCTCTGGGACGGCGAGTGGTATGACAAGATCGCCAACCACGGCTATCCGTCGACGCTCCCGGTCGATGCCAACGGCAACGTCCACCAGAACCCTTGGGCGTTCTATCCCCTCTTCCCGTTCCTGTCTCGCGTCGTCATGACCCTCACCGGGCAGACGTTCACGGTCATCGGCTCGACGGTCGCGCTCGTCCTCGGTTTCGCGGCAGCGGTGGTCATGGGCATCCTGCTGCAGGGCTCCATCGGCCGCCTCGGGGCACTCGCCGTCATCGGCCTGTATGCCGTGTTCCCCTCATCTCCGGCCCTGCAACTGGCCTACACCGAGTCGCTCGCCATCCTCTTGCTGTGTGGCTACCTACTCGCCCTGCAGCGCGAAAAGTGGCTCGTCGCAACGGGACTGACGGTCCTTGTCGGTCTGTCACGACCGATCGCTCTCCCGCTGGCGATCGTGACAGCGGTCGCTCTCTGGCTGCGGTGGCGTCGGCGTGGCACCGACCCGGTGAGCGCGCGCGAGCGGCTCGAGTGCGGTGCGGCCGTCCTCGGCTGTGGCGTGGCCGGCTTGCTCTGGCCGGCCATCGCGTGGTGGGGCACCGGGAGAATAGACG
Source organism: Dermatophilaceae bacterium (assembly GCA_037046615.1). Lineage (GTDB taxonomy): Bacteria > Actinomycetota > Actinomycetes > Actinomycetales > Dermatophilaceae > Phosphoribacter. The sequence continues at coordinate 20,673 of JBAOHD010000013.1, read as the reverse complement.
CCTATGTCGCGACGATGGGTGCCTGGTCGCCTGGTGGCAAGGTGCGCTTCTTCCTGCCATGGATCGACATGGCCCGCTACCTCTGGGGACCGTCCGGCCTGCTGGTCCTCGCCACTGTCGTGCTCGCGATCGTCGGTGGCATGGCCGGGCCATGGGCGGCTCGGCTCCCGATGGTCGTCCGGGTGTGGCCAGTGGCCTACGCGGCATACAGCATGGCGGCCCAAGGCCCGGGCACGAGCACCCCGCGCTACCTCCTGCCGATGTTCCCCTACCTCGTGGTCCTGCTCGGCCTCGGCTGGCGGCACGGTCGCCCGCCCCGCTGGCTGCCCGTATGGCTGCGCTGGGTCGTCATCGCGGGCGCATCCCTGTGGTGGCAGTGGGCGTGGATCCGGACGCTGTGGCATTTCCGGCCACCCACCGACTGGGCCCCGTAGGCCCTGTCCCAGAGCTCTCAGCGGGTCAGCGGCCCGAGAAGGTCGGCGGCTGCTTGGCGACGAAAGCCTGCACGGCGGCGAGGTGATCGGCCGTGCGACCCGTGCTGTCCATGAGGTCGCGTTCGTGCTGGAGAGACTCGGCCAGATCGTGGGTCGCGCTGAAGGCGAGCGCCCGGCGCATGGCGCCATAGGCCCGGGTCGGGCCTGCCGCCAGCGTCGTGGCCACCTCCGCGACTGCGGCGTCGAAGGTCTCGCGTGGGACCACGCGGGTCACGAGCCCGAGACTCTCGCACTCGGCCGCTCGCAGCGTCCGGGGGAGCAGAAGGATCTCCTTGGCCTTGGCCATCCCGATCATGCGCGGCAACCAGAACGAGGCGCCCGAGTCGCACGACAGGGCGATCCCGGCGAAGGCGAGATTCATGCCGCCGTCGTCGGTCATGATCCGGAAGTCCGCGGCGAGGGCGAAGGCCACACCGGCCCCGGCCGCGATGCCGTTGATCGCGGCGACAACCGGCTTGTCCATCGTCGCGAGGGTTTCGGCGATGGGGTTGTAGTGGTCGTCGATCGTCGAGGCCAGCGTCTGCTCCCCCGAGAGGAGGTTGCCGGCGTGCGCCCTCAGGTCTTCACCCGCGCAGAAGGATTTCCCGGTGCCGGTGAGCACGACGACCCGCACCGAGGGGTCGTCGGCGACGGCGCGCAGCGTGCTGACGAGAGCTTCCTTCGTCTCCCGGTCAAGCGCGTTGAAGGCTTCGGGCCGGTTGATCCGCACGGTCGCGACTCCTCCCTCGTCATGCCGCACCAGAGTGGCGGCGGCAGGGGAGTCGGCGGGGGCGGGATTCTCGAAGCTGGACATGCCCCTATCGTGTCAAACTCGCCCGCCTGATCGGCACATCTCGACGCCTGGCCGACCTGGTCCGAGGAGACCCGTCCCACATGGGGGATTTCTTCCGATCCGCGTATGCCGTGATAATGGTGAGTGGCTGTCGCCACATCCCGCGCCCGTGCCTGCACGGGGCGCACGCGATGGCCGGAGTTTCCGAGGAAGGGGAAACCATGGCGGCGATGAAGCCCAGGACCGGAGACGGCCCGCTGGAGGTCACCAAGGAGGGCCGCGGCATCGTGCTGCGCATGCCTCTCGAAGGTGGCGGTCGGTTGGTCGTCGAGATGACACCCGACGAAGCGGCTGCGCTGCGCGACGCCATTGCGGGGTGTGACGGCGTCAAGTGACGCCTTGAGCTCTCGCACGTTGCTTTCGAGCCGGGCCCGGACTCCCCACAGGAGCTCCGGGCCCGTCGTCATCCCATCGCAGCGCGAGCTGCCAGACGGCGGTCAGCGCTTGACGGCGACGAGCAACCCATCTCCGACCGGCTGGAGAGTGCAGACGAGGTCGGGGGACTCTCGCAGCTGCTTGCCGAGGTCGCGCAACCCGCGGGTGACCTCGTCACGGACGGCAGGATCGGCGACCCGGTCGTGCCAGAGCATGTTGTCCAGGACGAGCACGCCACCAGGCCGCAGCAAGCCGGACCGCGGCGGTGACGTACTCGGCATACTCGCCCTTGTCGCCGTCGATGAAGGCCAGGTCGTAGGCGCCGTCGGTCATCCGCGCGAGCACGTCCTGGGCGCGTCCGGAGATGACGCGGGTGCGCTGGTGGGGGACACCGGCGGCGGCGAAGGCGTCCTTGGCGGCGAGCTGGTGGTCAGGTTCGGAGTCGATCGTTGTGAGCACGCCATCGGCCGGCATCCCGTCGATGAGCCACAGCCCCGAGACGCCGGTGCCCGTGCCGACCTCGACGACTGCCCGGGCAGACGTCGCGGCGGCGAGCATCCGCAAGGTCGCCCCGACAGCTGGCGTGACGGCCCGGGCGCCGAGGCCCTCACCGGCGCGTCGGGCGGCCTCGATGCAGCTCGGGCTCGGCGACGAACTCCTCCGCATAGGCCCAGCTGGCAGCATGGTTGGACGTCATGGCTCACCCTAAACCGGGGAAGGCCGAGACGGGCGGTCACGGGCGGTCAGGGGCGAGTCAGGGCAAGGACAGGGGAATATCGGGGTGTCGCCGCATAGTTGGCCAGGACACAGCTGGGTCATCGTATTTTCGTGGGAACCTCGGGAACTTTTGAGGTGGGACGACTCGTCCTCCCCACGACAGACCCCGAAAGGCGAGCAGAGACAGTGACCGACACCGTGACGATGTCCACGACGATGGGGACGACGGTGCCCACGATGGTGTCCACGACCGACACCCCGGCGTGGACTCCTCCGACGTGGGAGGAGATCGTCGCGCAGCATTCCGGGCGCGTCTATCGCCTCGCCTACCGCCTCACCGGCAATCCGCACGACGCCGAAGACCTGACCCACGACGTCTTCATCCGCGTCTTCCGGTCGTTGCACTCCTACCAGCCCGGCACCTTCGAAGGCTGGCTCCACCGCATCACGACCAACGTCTTCCTCGACAAGATGCGCCGCAAGCAGCGGATCCGCTTCGACGCGCTCCCTGAGGACGCGGCATACCGGATGGCCTCGACCGAGCCCGGCCCCGAGCAGGTCTACGACCAGACCCACTTCGGTGACGACGTGCAGCGCGCGCTCGCCCAGCTGTCACCGGAGTTCCGGGCGGCCGTCGTCCTGTGCGACATCGAGGGCCTGTCTTACGAGGAGATCGCCGCAACCCTGGGGGTCAAGCTCGGCACGGTCCGGTCCCGCATCCACCGTGGTCGCGCCCAGCTGCGCGAGTCGCTCGCGCACCGTGCTCCTGAGGTCGCGGCCGCGGCGCGGGCGACGGCCCCCACGGCGTCCCGCCCGGCTCTGACGCGGACTGCGCCCGTGACTCAAGGAGTGTGATGTCCGCACACCTCTCCGACGAGCTGAGCGGATACGTCGATCGCCGCCTCCCGGCCCCGCGGCTGCTCGCGTGGGACCGGCACGTCGCGGTGTGTCCGCAATGCCGGTATGCCGTGTCCGAGGAGCGCCGCCTCCTGACCTCCCTGCGCGAAGGGCCGGTGCCGGCTGCGTCGGCATCGCTCCACGCGCTGCTGCTCCAAGTGGCCGCGTCCTCGGGCGGGGAGCCGCACAGACTCGGTGATCGTGGCAGTGACGAATCGGGGCGCGTGCCCGGCATACCGCGAGCGCCGTGGAGCACGCTCGGAGGCGGCTCGAAGGCCGTCGACCCGCGCGACGCTTCCTTCCGCTTGCCGACCGTGCCGCCTCGGGCGCCCGCTCACCACCGTTCTCTGAGGCGCACCGCTGTCGTCGTCGGTCTCGTTGCGGGGGCGTCGGCTGCGGCGGCCTGGACCCTGGGTGGGGCCGCCGGGTCACCCTTGCGGGCACCAGCGGACGTCACGGCTTCGCTGACCGATCCCTCCCCGTCGGTGGCGCCGCGGCAGACCTCCGTCGCGCAGCTCGCGTCCACCCTCGATCTCCTGCGGATGCCGCAGCCGGGGCGCACTGGTGCGCCCGTGTCCATGGTTACCCCTGCCCCGGAGTTGCCCTGACGATGTCGACGCACCCTGATGACCCCGTGACTGACCCCGTGACGCCACCCCCGGCACAACACGCCGCTCAGGTTCCGCAGTCCCGAGGGGAGGAGCCTGCTCCCGAGGCGTCACACGCGAGTTCTGGTGGCGCAGCGGCTCCTGACGTGCACCCATCGCAGTGGTACCTCCCGAGCAGCCCGACGCAACCTATCCCGGCATCGGAGCCGCCATGGGCGGCATACCTGCCGCCGATGCCCCCGCAGCCTCAGCCATCCGCGGGCTACGGGCACACAAGCCCTTACCTGACCCCCCCTCAGGTGCCGCCGCCTCAGGTGCCGACGTCGACGCCACCGCGGCAACGGCGCGGGGGCGTCCTGGCGGCCGCGACCGGTCTGGGGCTGGTCGCGGGACTGCTGGGCGGCGGAATCGGCGGCTGGGCGGCGGCCAACTCGACCAAGGGGCCGACGACCGTGTCGTCGCCCGGGGTCGCTCCGGCGCCGAACCCTGGGGCCACCCTGCGACCTGAGGGCAGCATTGCCAAGATCGCTGCAACTGCGCTGCCGAGCGTCGTGACGATCAAGACCAAGAGTGCCCAGGGCGCCGGCACGGGATCGGGCTTCGTCATCGACCGTAATGGTCACGTGGTGACCAACAACCACGTCGTGGCGTCGGTGGTCGAGGGCGGCGACCTCACGGTCGAGCTCGGGGACGGCACGATGCTCACCGCGACGATCGTCGGCCGCGACGTCTCCTACGACCTCGCGGTGCTCAAGGTCGACCGCACCGACCTCGTCCCGCTCGAGTGGGGGCGATCCAGCGACGTTGTCGTCGGCGACGCGGTCATCGCAGTCGGAGCGCCCCTGGGTCTCGAGGCGTCCGTCACGAGCGGCATCGTTTCCGCGCTCAACCGGCCGGTCGCCGCCGGTCGCAGCATAGGCGAGGCGAGCTATATCAACGCGATCCAGACCGACGCGGCGATCAACCCCGGCAACTCCGGCGGCCCGCTGCTGGACATGTCCGGGCGGGTCATCGGGGTCAACTCGGCGATCGCCCGCGACCCCGGCTCGGCCGGCGAAGTCAGCGGCAATATCGGGGTGGGGTTCGCGATCCCCAGCGACCAGGCCGCACGCACGGCGACCTCGCTCATCACGACCGGCAAGGCCGACCATCCCGTCATCGGGGTGCGGCTGGACTCGGCCTATGAAGGCAGCGGCGCGAGGCTCCGATCCTTGGATGGGGTGACCGCGGGCTCTGCAGCAGATCGAGCCGGGCTGAAGAACGGCGACGTCATCGTCGGCTTCGAGGGGCGCCGGATCACCGACGCCAACCAGCTCATCGTCGCCATTCGCTCGCGTACTGTCGGAGAGACGGTCAAGCTCACGGTCGACCGCGGTGGCGACAAGATCGAGCTCTCGCTGACGCTACAGTCGTCCTCGCCGGGCTGATCGGCCCGCACCGGGTGAGGAGGTGACGATGTTCGACATCAACGGCTGGGAGTTCATCGTCCTGATCGTGCTTGGCATCGTCATCCTCGGGCCAGAGCGCCTGCCGGAGTATGCCGCAAAGCTCGCCCGCCTCGTCAAGCAACTGCGCGCCATGGCCGATGGAGCGCGGGGACAGTTGCGTGAGCAGCTCGGCCCGGAGTTTGAGGACGTCAACTGGCGCCAATACGACCCGCGTCAATACGACCCGCGCCGGATCGTCCGGGAAGCGCTCCTGGACCCGTCACCCGGTGACGAGGGAGCGCCGCAGCCCTCGACCGTGTCCGAGGACGACCCGGCCTCGCCGACGCGGCGCGGGTTCGACCCCTCGGCCGCGGTGCCGTGGGACGCGGACGCGACGTAGGACGTCAGCGGCCGGTCGGGCTGAGCCCGAGCGAACGGCCCGACAGACCGCGCGCCCGCGTGGCGAGACTGCGGGCGACCCCGCGCAACGCCACCGCAGCCGGTGACGAGGGGTCGCTGAGCACGACGGGTGAGCCCGCGTCGCCGCCGATGCGCAGGTTGGCATCGAGGGGCACCTGACCGAGCAGGGGCACGGACGCGCCGATCGACCGGGTGAGCGAGTCGGCGACGATCTGCCCGCCGCCCGAGCCGAAGATCTCCTGGCGCGACCCGTCCGGGAGCTCGAGCCATGACATGTTTTCGACGACGCCGACGACCCGCTGGTGGGTCTGGAGGGCGATCGATCCGGCGCGTTCGGCCACTTCGGCTGCCGCCTGCTGCGGGGTCGTGACGACGAGGATCTCGGCGGTCGGCAGGAGCTGCCCGATGGAGATCGCGATGTCACCGGTGCCGGGCGGCAGGTCGAGCAGGAGGACGTCGAGGTCGCCCCAGAAGACGTCGGCGAGGAACTGTTGCAGCGCCCGGTGGAGCATCGGTCCACGCCAGACGACCGGCTGGTTGCCGGGCACGAACATCCCGATCGAGATGACCTTCACGTCGTGGGCGACCGGGGGCATGATCATGTCGTCGACCTGGGTCGGCGTGCCGGTCACCCCGAGCATGCGGGGGATCGAAAACCCGTGGACGTCAGCATCGACGACCCCGACCCGCAGGCCGTCAGCGGCCATCGCAGCGGCGAGGTTGACGGTGACCGACGACTTGCCGACACCGCCCTTGCCGGAAGCCACGGCATACACGCGGGTCAGCGAGCCCGACTTGGCGAACGGGATCTCGCGCTCGGCCACTCCGCCCCGCAGCTTGGTCTTGAGGGCCGCCCGCTGCTCGTCGCTCATGACGTCGAGCACGACCTCGACCGAGGTCACCCCGTCGACTCCCATGAGGGCCGCGGTCGTGTCGCGGCGGAGGGTGTCCTTGAGGGGACAGCCGGCGACGGTCAGCCAGATCTCGAGGGTCGCGTGACCGGCGTCGTCGACGACGACCGATTTGACCATGCCGAGTTCGGTGATCGGCTTGCGGATCTCCGGGTCGTTGACGGTGGCGAGAGCTGCGAGCAGGGCATCGGTCGACGGTGCAGACATGTCCGTCATCCTAGGTCGGGTCGGCGAACCCGCTGCGCGGCCGGCGCACCGTCAGGGCGATCGGGGCGTGGCCGATCGTCGAGTTCGGCCAGGAGGTCTCGTAGTTCGGAGCGGATGAAATCCCGAGTTGCCGTCTCCCGCAAGGCGATCCGCAGGGCAGCGACTTCTCGGGTCAGGAACTCCGTGTCGGCGAGGTTGCGCTCGTCCCGCGCGCGGTCTTGCTCGAGGAAGATCCGGTCGCGGTCGGTCTGCCGGTTCTGCGCCAGGAGGATGAGCGGGGCGGCATACGAGGCTTGGAGCGACAGGATGAGCGTGAGCAGGGTGTAGTTGAGCTCACGTGGGTCGAACTGCCATGTGGTCGGGAGCGAAGGTGTTCCACAGCAGCCAGACCACGACGAAGACCGACATCCCGATGAGGAACTTCGCCGTCCCCATAAAGCGGGCGAAGCGTTCACTCCACACCCCGAAGCGTTCCTGCGACACGACCGGAGTGCGGACGGTGTCGATGATGAGGTTGCGGCGCCGGGGATCGCGGGGTTGATCGAGGCGTGCCGGCTGGGCCGAGCGAGCGCTCGTCGCGGGACGGTTAGCCATCGGTCGCCTCCAGGGTGTCATCGGAGCGGGTGTCGTCAGAGCGGGTGTGGTTAGAGCGGGGGTCGTCGGAGGTCGCCGCTGCCGTGGGACCCTCGGGCTCGTCCCGGTCCTCGCGCCAGTCCTCGGGGAGGATGTGGTCGAGCACGTCGTCGACCGTGACAGCGCCGACGAGATGGCCGTCCTCGTCGACGACCGGTGCGGCGACGAGATCGTAGGTCGCGAGATGCCGGTGGACCTCATCGACCGACGCGCTGGGCAGGAGCGGTTCGACCCGGTCGAGCGACAACCCGACAGCCGAGTGCGGCGGCTCACGCAGCAACCGTTGAATGTGGACGATCCCGAGGTAACGCCCGGTCGGGGTCTCCAGGGGTGGGCGGCATACGAAGAGAGTCGTGGCGACCGTCGCCGGCACGCTCTCCTCGCGGACGAGGGCGAGCGCCTCGGCGATCGAGGCGTCCGGCGCCGAGGATGACCGGCTCCGGTCGTCATGAGGCCACCCGCGGTGTCTTCGGCGTATCGGAGCAGCCGCCGGAGGGGAGCGGCTTCGTCCGGTTCCATCCGGGCCAGGAGGAACTCCTGCTGGTCGGCGGGCAACTCGGCGAGCAGGTCGGCCGCGTCGTCGGGTTCCATGGCCTCGAGGACGTCCGCCGCGCGCTCGGTGTCCAGACCCGAGAGGATCTCGACCTGGTCGTCCTCGGAGAGTTCCTCCAGGACATCGGCGAGCCGGTCGTCATCGAGCGCCGCCGCGACCGCGGCACGGCGGGCTGGGGTGAGGTCGTGGATCGCCTCAGCAAGGTCAGCGACCCGCAGATCCTCGTATGCCGCGAGCAGGAGTCCCGCTTCGTGGTCACCGGCCTGCGCGTCGAGTCCGGTCACGGCGTCGATCGTCGCCAGGAGGGTTTCGCCTGGGCGGCGACGCAGGGTGAGCCGACGTGGCGCTGGGTCGGCCTTGCGACAGTAGACCTTCGTGATCGACCAGATGCGGCGACTGATGTCGACGGCGAGGTCCTCCACGGTTGCGGAGATGGGGCCGTCGGGGGTGGTCACGGTGACGGGACGGTCGAGCAACTCGGCGAGGGCGAGGTGCTCGGTCGGTCGTTGCTGGAAACGGCGGAGGTTGAGCAGGCCGGTGGTGATGATGGCTGCGGGGTCGACGGAGGTCACCCGCGTCATCGGCATGAAGACCCGCTTGCGGCCGGGCACTTCGAGCAGCAGGCCGATGACCTTGGGTTTGCTCCGTGCCGCACCGAACGTCACCACGGCATCGCGCACTCGCCCGACCGGGTCGCCGAGCGGGTCGAAGACATCGAGTCCGGCCAGCCGGGACAGGAAGATGCGGGTGGTCAAGGTCACCCCATCAGGCTAACCGCGCGCTGGGAGCGACCCTGACCCCGCTGCTAGCGTCGCGAGCAGAGTGCGTGCACTCTGCCCTGACTGCGCCTACGCGAACGCCCGAGAACGCCCGAGCACGACCAGAGACTGCCAAGGAGCCGCACCATGCGTCACCCGAAGGACTTCTACGCTCCTCTTGCCGTCGGTGCCCCGATGCCGTTGCGCTCGGTGCCCGCTCGCCCCTCTCGGGTCATCCATTTCTTTGACCCCAGCAACCCCAAGATGGCGGCCAAGATCCCGGACATGGTCGGCACCGTCGACGTGCTCCTCGGCAACCTCGAAGACGCCGTCAAGGCCGACAACAAGGAAGCCGCACGCGCGGGCCTGGTCCAGATCGGCACGTCCGTCGACTTCGGTGACCTCACCCAGTTGTGGACCCGGGTCAACGCCCTCGACTCGCCCTGGGTGCTCGATGACCTCACGACCCTCGTGACCGAGATCGGCGACAAGCTCGACGTCATCATGGTGCCCAAGGTCCAGGGACCGGAGGACATCCACTATGTCGACCGGCTCCTCGCGCAGCTGGAGGCTCGGGCCGGCCTCACCCGCCCGATCCTCGTCCACGCGATCCTCGAAACTGCGCGCGGGGTGTCCAACGTCGAAGAGATCTGCTCGGCCAGCCCCCGGATGCAGGGCCTGTCCCTCGGACCCGGCCGACCTCGCCGCCGACCGCCGGATGAAGACCACGCGAGTCGGCGGTGGCCACCCCGGTTACCTCGTGCGTCAGGACCCGCGTCGACGGCGACATCGAGGGCCCGCGCACGACCTACCAGCAGGACCTCTGGCACTACACGATCGCCCGCATGGTCGACGCGTGCGCGGCCGCCGGGATCTTCCCCTATTACGGCCCGTTCGGTGACATCAAGGACGTCGTGGCGTGCGAGGACCAGTTCCGCAACGCCTTCCTCCTCGGCTGCGTCGGCACCTGGTCGCTGCACCCGGTGCAGATCGGGATCGCCAAGAAGGTTTTCAGCCCGTCGCCTGCTGATGTCGCCCACGCCCGCCGGGTCGCGGCAGCGATGGGCGACGGCACCGGAGCGGTCATGCTCGACGGCAAGATGGAGGACGACGCCAGCCTCAAGCAGTGCCTCGTCATGATCGAGCTCGCCGAACGCCTGGCCAAGAGTGACCCCGAACTCGCATCCCTGTATGCCGCTGATGGCGGCGAAGGAGGTCAGGCCTGATGGGCAAGCATCGCGATCGCAAGCACGAGGCGACGGAGACGGCATACCGGCCTCGTCGCTCGGTCCTCTACATGCCGTCCTCCAACGAGCGCGCCCTGGAGAAGGCCAAGACGATCCCGTGCGACGCCCTGATCCTCGACCTCGAGGACGCTGTCGCGCCGGACGCGAAGGTCGCTGCGCGCGAAGCCGCTTGTGCCGCAGTGCAATCCGGTGACTACGGCCGCAAGGAACTGACGATCCGAGTCAACGGCGTCGGCACCCAGTGGCACGACGCCGACCTCGAAGCCGCCTGCGCAGCCGGTCCCGAGGGCATCGTCGTGCCCAAGGTGGGGTCGACCAAGGCCGTCCGCCGGCTCGTCGAGGCGATGGCCGACTACAAGGCTCCGGCGCGCACCAAGCTCTGGGCCATGGTCGAGACGCCCGAGGCGATCCTCGGCGCGCGCAAGCTCGCGGCTGCGTCGCCGCGCCTCGCGGTACTCGTGATGGGCACCAACGACCTGGTCAAGGAGTTGGACGCCTTCCACGTGCCGGGCCGGGAGCCGCTCATGATGTCCCTCTCGTATGCCGTGCTCGCGGCTCGCGCGGCCGGCATCGCGATCGTCGACGGGGTCTACAACGACGTCCGTGACCTCGAGGGTTTCGAGGCCGAGTGCCGGCAGGGCCGCGCGATGGGGTTCGACGGCAAGACCCTCATCCACCCCGGCCAGGTCGAGCCCTGCAACGCGGTTTTCGCACCGAGCGACGAGCAGGTCGAGGATGCCCGCGGGTTGATCGAGGCGTTCGAGGCCGGCTCGGCCGAGGGCAAGGGTGTCGTGACCTACAAGAACAAGCTGGTCGAAAACCTCCACGTCGAGACCGCTCGCAAGGTCCTCGCCACCCGCGCCGCCATCGACGCCCTCGCCGCCGGCTGACGCATCTCCTGTCAGATCTGCAGATCCCGGTCGCCCATGACGTCGGACGGCGCCGTTGCGGCAGAGGCGTGCTGGGGCTCACACCCGTCGCGTTGGGCAGGGCAGGCGACGGCTCGGCATACTCAGGATTGGACTGCCCTGCGCGCAGCCCGAGAGACCGTTCACGCGACCACAGTCGACCCAAAGTGAGGAACCCGATGTCCCGGCTTCAGACAGACCGACGGCCTGACCGACGACCAGCAGGAACTCCTCAAACTCGTGCGACAGTTCGTCGAAGAGCAGATCCTGCCGGTCGCAACGGAACTGGAGCACCGCGACGAATACCCGCAGGAGATCGTCGACGGCATGAAGGAGATGGGGATCTTCGGGCTGATGATCCCCGAGGAGTACGGCGGTCTCGGCGAGTCGCTGCTGACCTATGCCCTCTGCGTCGAGGAGATCGCGCGCGGCTGGATGAGCGGTCAGCGGCATCATCAACACCCACTTCATCGTCGCCTACATGCTCTTGCAGCACGGCACCGAGGAGCAGAAGCAGCACTACCTGCCCAAGATGGCCACGGGCGAGATCCGCGGGGCCTTCTCGATGAGCGAGCCGGGCCTGGGCTCCGACGTCGCGGCGATCAAGACCAAGGCGGTCCGCCAGGGCGACACCGACGAGTGGATCATCAACGGCCAGAAGATGTGGCTCACCAACGGTGGGTCGGCCAACCTCGTCGCGGTCCTCGTCCGCACCGACCTGGGTGAATCCAGCAGCCCCTACAAGAACATGACGACCTTCCTCATCGACAAGACGTCCGGCTTCGGCGAGACCGCGCAGGGCGTCACGGTGCCGGGCAAGATCGACAAGATGGGCTACAAGGGCGTCGACACGACCGAGCTCGTCTTCGAGGGGCACCGCACGACCGACCGCGCAGATCCTCGGCGGGGTGCCCGGCAAGGGCTTCTACCAGATGATGGACGGCGTCGAGGTGGGCCGGGTCAACGTCGCCGCTCGCGCCTGCGGGGTGTCGCGTCGCGCCTTCGAGCTGGGCATCGCCTACTCCCAGCAGCGCGAGACCTTCGGCAAGAAGATCGCCGAGCACCAGGGCATCCTCTTCCGCCTCGCCGACATGGCCACCAAGGTCGAAGCCGCCCACCAGATGATGGTCAAGGCCGCGAGGCTCAAGGACTCCGGTCAGCGCAACGACCTCGAGGCGGGCATGGCGAAGTACCTCGCTGCCGAGTACTGCGCCGACGTCGTCGAGTCAGTCCTTCCGGATCCACGGTGGCTACGGCTACTCCAAGGAGTACGAGATCGAGCGCCTCTACCGCGAGGCTCCGATGCTGCTCATCGGTGAGGGCACGGCCGAGATCCAGAAGATGATCATCGGTCGCCGCCTGCTCGAGGAGTACAAGCTCAAGGGCTGAACAGTCCGCACAATCCGAGCGCCCGGTTCTGTCGCGTTGTCCAGCCCCCCACATAGCCGGTCACAACGCACGGGGCCGCACGCGGCATACCCGCTGATCTGGTATGCCGCGTGCGCCCATGCGCTCCCCGTGACCTCACGGGACCGGTTAGCCCTTGACGGCACCCTGCCATGACGCCAGCGACCAGCTGGCGACCGGCCACCGCGAAGAGCAGCGAGCAGCGGCAGAGCGGCGATGGTCACGCCAGCCAGGATGAGCGAGTAATCCTTGAAGTAGGACGCCTGCAGAAGTTGGATGCTCACCGGCAGTGTCGGATTCGACGAGCCGAGCACGATGAACGGCCAGAAGAAGCTCGTCCAGCTGCCGATAAACGTGAACAACCCGAGCATCGTGGCCGCCGGTCGGGCCGCCGGCAGCGCGATACTGCCAAAAGGTCCGCAGCATCGAGCAGCCATCGACCCGCGCCGCCTCGATCAGCTCGTAGGGCAACGCGTTCTCCAGGTACTGCGTCATCCAGAACACCCCGAAGGCCGTCACCAGGCCGGGCACGATGACGGCCAGCAGGTTGCCGGTCCAGCCCAGCTTCGACATGACGATGAACAACGGCACGACGCTCAGCTGGGTCGGGATCGGCCATCGTCGCGACGACGAAGACCAGCAACGGACCGCGGCCTCGGAAGTTCAGCTTCGAGAAGCTATAACCAGCCAGGGTCGAAAAGAACACGACCGACAGCGCGGTGAAGCACCGCGACGAGGATGCTGTTGGCGACAGCGCCTGCCAGAACTTGATGTCCGCCGAAACCACCCGGCTGCACGTTCGTCGAGGAAGTTGCCCCTGGGAATCGAGCGACGGGATCGGGCTCACGCGCGATCGTCGCCGCGTCAGATGAGCCGAGCAGGAAGGAGTAGTAGAGCGGATAGGCCGACAGTGCCAGGACAATGCCGCATGATGAGCGTAGGTGACCCAGCCCGCCCGTCCGCCGACCCGCCCACTGCCCCCGGCGCCGCCGGCTCGCCGACGTACCGCGCGGGCCGCGCCCTTGCCGGCTAGGCCCTCGTGCCAATGGAGCCGAGTTGCTCGTGCTGCTCATGGCGTCTTCTTCCGTGTCTTCTTGACCGTGTCGCCCGAGGCGATCCGGCGGGTGATCCAGAAGTTGAGGACGCCGATCGCGATGATCATCGAGGAAGAGGATCCACGACACTGCAGCCGCGCGTCCGAAGCTCTTTTGCGGACCCCCAGCCCAGTTCGTAGATGTACATCGTCATCGTCATCCACTGCCGGTTCGAGCCGCCCAGACCTGACTGGTCGAAGACCCGCGGCTCGTCGAAGATCTGCAGCCCGCCGATCGTCGCGGTGATGACGACGAAGATGATCGTCGGGCGCAGCATCGGCACGGTGATCGAGAGGAACTGCCTCACCCGGCTCGCTCCGTCGAGCATGCGCCGCCTCATAGACGCTCACCGTGGGATGGCCTGCATCGCCGCCAGGAAGATCAGTGTGACGTAGCCGGTCCACCGGAAGTTGACCATCGTCGCGATCGCCACGATGACTGGAGAGCGCATCCGACGTGCCAAGGGATCCGCCGCGATCCCGACCCGCTCCAGCAGCGAGTTGAACAGCCCGGACTGGTCGGCGAACATCTTCGAGAAGATGACGCCGACTGCCACCGGCGCCACGACGTACGGCAACAGCACGCCCATCCGCCAGAAGGTTTTGGCCCGGATGTTCTGGTTGAGGACGGCGGCCAGCAGCAGAGCCGCGATCAGCGTCTGGGTCACCCCGGAGAGCAGGAAGATGCTGAAGGTGTTGCGCAGGCCCGTCCAGAACGTTCGGCTGCTGCAGCACCTGGGTGTAGTTGTCGCAGCCCGACGAAACGCACCCTGACCGCCGATCAGGTTCCAGTCGTGCAGCGACACCCAGAACGTGTAGAAGAGCGGGAAGAGGCCGACCAACGCAGAAGAGGATGAAGAACGGGGAGATATAGAGATACGGGGAGAGGCGTCGTGTCCCACTTGCGCAGCCCGCTCGCCGCCAGCCGAGTCGGCGGCGGCACCGGTCTAGCCGGTGCCGGCCGAAGTCACTCGAGGCGACGTGGTCGGTCGTTTCCGGACGCCGGGTCAGCCCAGGGCCTTGACGGCAGTCACGAACTTCGTCCCACGAGGCTGCGCGGGGTATCCGTCTTGTCGATGTCCACCCGCGAGATGGCGTGCTGCATCGCGTCGTTGATGCCCGAGTACTTCGGCCCCTTGAACGGGACGACGGTGCACGGCCTTCGCGCGGTTCGGCGAGGATTTGCCCGATCGGGCGCGTTGTTGAAGAAGGTGTTCTTGGACGCTGGTCAGCTCGGGGTCCTCGCGAGCGCCTGCGGTCTGGCTCGGGAAGGTCCCCTTGGCCTTGAACGCCTTGATCTGCTGCTCGGGCGCGGTCAGCCAGGCGGCGAGCGCCTTGGCCTCCTGCGGGTTCTTGCTCTGGGTCGGAACGGTCAGGAAGGAGCCGCCCCAGTTGCCGCCGCCGCCGGGGAAGGTGTCGGCGATGTCCCAGCCCTTGACGCTTGGCCGCGTTGCCCTCGATGACACCGAGCATCCAGCCGGGGCAGACCATGGTGGCGAATCCGTTGCGTCTGGAACGAGCCGGTCCAGTCGTCGCTCCACTGCGCCAGGCGCGCGGTCAGACCGTCGGCGGACGCCTGGAGCACCGTGTCGTACAGCTTCCGGACCTCGGGGTTGCTCGGTCGCGATGATCGTGCCGTCGTCCTTCTCGTAGGCGTTCTGGCACCTGGTTGACCATGGCGTTGAAGATGGCGCCGGAGGACTCCATCCACGGGACCTTCGACTTCGCGGCGAACTGCTCGACCGGCCGCGAAGTAGCTGTCCCAGGTCGTGCCCAGCAGCGCTTGGCGACCTCGGCCCGGTCGGTCGGCAGCCCGGCGGCCTGGCGAAGAGGTCTGCGCGGTAGCAGATCGGCCTCGGGTCCGATGTCGGTGCCGTAGCCGATGAGCTTGCCGTCGGCCGGTCGTCGCCTGCTCGGCCTTCCAGTCCAGCCAACGGTCCTTGACGTCGTCGGAGCTGTCAGGTCGACGAACTTGTCCGGGTACTGCAGCAGTTCCGGGAGCCAGTCGACCTCGATGGCCTCGATGTCGGACAGCCCGGAGCCGGCGGCCAGACGGGTGTTCATGTTGTCGCGGGCCTCGTTGGAGGTGGCGGCCTTCTTCGTGCTGGATGGTGACGTTCGGGTTGAGCGGCCATGTACTCCTTGACCAGCTCCTCGTAGCCGAACTCGTTGAAGGTGGCGACGGTGAGGGTGACCTTGCCGCCACTCTGGGTCGGGGCGTCCGATCCACCCGAGCTACAAGCAGCCACCGAACCGGCCACCAGGGCCACCGAACCGAACATCGCGGCGATGCGAGCACTGCGCATGACGATTGCCTCCTTGCAATTGAAGATAGAGAGCGCTCTCTCATATTGGTCGCCAACAGGTCGGCCGTCAAGAGGCAGTTCACATGGCGGTTCGCCGCTGGAGCGCCTTGACCCCAGAAGGGTGTGAGCCATGCTGCTCGCGTGCAACCAGATTCGGCATCGCCGGCTAGCCATTGACCGCGGCTTGCCTTCTGCTAAGAATACGACCTATGGCAGAAAGCGCTCTCTCTATCACCGTTCCCAATGGGTCGGTGCTTCCCTCCGGCGACGTGCCCCGCTATCGGGTCGACGGCGTCGACCGGATGACGCCCTTCTTCATGTCACTCGTCGGGCCCGGAGACGGGTGGGCGTTCGTGTCCAGCTCGGGGGCGATCACTGCCGGCCGCGGCTCGCCCGAACATGCGCTGTTCCCCTACCTCACCGACGACCAGTTGCTCGACACCGTCGGCAGGTCCGGCTCGTCAACGACGATCACCCTGGGCTCCGACGCCACCGGGACTGTCTGGACGCCCTTCGCCCGCGACACCGCAGACGACCCGCAGATCCGTCGCGCTGTCGAGAAGACGCTGCTGAGCGACGAGATCGTCCTCGAGGAGCGGCATACCGGATGGGCGTTGTGCTGGCGGGTGAGCTGGCGACACAGTCCAAGCCACGGACTGGTCCGCTCGGCCACATTGACGCGCGAGGCGGGCAAAACCGGGGCCGCTGCAGACCCGGGCAAGACCCTGCGGGTGTTCATTCGTGATGGTGTTGTCAACGTGCTGCCGCCCGGGGTGAGCACCCGCACCCAACGGCAGCTGAGCAACCTCCTCGACGCCTACAAGCTCACCGAGCTCGATCGTGGGAGACGGCTCGCCTGGACCCGGCTCAACTCCGGTCTCACCGACCTTGCCGAGCCGTGCGAGTCGCTGCTCGCTAGCACGGTCTGGCTGGCCGGAATGCCCGAGGCGACGTTGCTCGTAGATCCGGACCGCCCGGATGCTGGCCAGCGACGGGGTGCGCGCGGCCAGCTGCTCGCGGCCGCTCGTCTTACGCTCGTCCCGGGCGAGACCCGCCAGTGGTCAATGGTGCTCGACGTCGACCGGGATGCTGCGCAGGTAGCCGACCTCCGAGCCGCTCTCGTCGAGCCCGAACGTCATTGGGAGGCAGTGCAATTAGACCTCCAACGCGCAAGGGATACCCTGAGTGCGCTGGTCGAGTCTGCCGACGGACTGCAGTCCACCGGCGACCTCGCGGCCAGCGCGCACCACACCTCCAGCGTGCTCTTCAACGTCATGCGGGGTGGCGTGCCGGCCGATGGGGCGACGGTGCACCGGGTCGACGTCGAGGCATTCCTCGAGCAGCGCCGACTCGGCCTGGCGACCGTCGCCGCACCGCTGCTCGACCAGCTGCCCGAGACGGCGACGCTCTCTGCACTAGGCGCGCTCGCGGAGCAGGCGCAGGATGTCGACCTGCGCCGGTTGCTCGGCAGCTATCTGCCGCTGACCTTCTCGCGCCGGCACGGGGACCCCACCCGGCCGTGGAACACCTTCTCGATCCAGGTCGCTGACGCATCGGGGCGGCCGTCGTTGCGTTACGAGGGCAACTGGCGCGACATCTTCCAAAACTGGGAGGCGCTCGCCTACTCCTTCCCCGACCTGCTCGACCCGATGATCCGCACCTTCCTCGACGCGATGACGATCGACGGCTATAACCCCTATCGGATCGCGACCGAAGGGGTGGACTGGGAAGTCCCCGAACCGGACAACCCGTGGTCCAACATCGGCTACTGGAGCGACCACCAGGTCCCCTATCTCACTGCAGCTGCTTGAGGCGCGGCTACGCCTCATCGGGCCGATCGGCTGCGATCGGCTCGTCTCGCGCCGAGCACGTGTATGCCGCCGTCCCCTACCGGATCGCCGACTACGCCGGGCTGGTCGCCGACCCCCGCTCGACGGTCCACTTCGACGAGGTAGCCCATGCCGCTGCCGTCGAGCGCGGCGGAGCGAATCGGCGGAGACGGGCGGCTGCTCGTCGATGCGCACGGCGGAACCTTGTGCGGGCCACGATGGCCGAGAAGCTGCTGCTCATCGTCGCCGCGAAGATTGCCAATCTCGTGCCCGGAGCGGGGATCTGGATGAACACCCAGCGCCCGGAGTGGAACGACGCCAACAACGCTCTGGTTGGCACCGGGGTCTCCGTGGTGAGCACGGCGCAGCTCATCGCGCTCGTCGACACCATGCATCACATGCTTGGCCAGGTCCCCGGCATGTTGCCGGTGTCACCGCCGTTGGCTCGGCTGTGGCGGGAGCTGACCGCCGTGCTCGAAGACCATCGTGAGCTGCTCGCCGGTCCGCTCTCGCCGCGTGATCGCGAGGGAGTGATGACCCGACTCGGTGAGGCCGGGGCGCGCTTTCGTGGGGAGCAGTACGGCGCCCCCCTCGGCTCGGTCGACCGGCTCGCCGTGGGCGAGACTATCGCCGGACTCGAGCTGATTCGGACCTGGCTGGTCGACGCCGTGGAGCGGTCCTGGGGGCCGGACGGGCTGGTCACGTCCTATCAGGTGATGCGGCGCGGTCCGGACGGAATCACCGTTTCCGGTCTCGGGCCGATGCTCGAGGGCCAGGTCGCCGTGCTCGCCAGCGGGCTGCTCGATGGCCCCCGGGCTGTGACGCTGCTCGACGCCCTGCGCGCTAGCGCGCTGTGGTGCCCCGCGCGGCATACCTATCTGCTCTATCCGGACCGGCGCGTGCCCGGCTTCCTTGAGCGGAACATGATCACGGCGGAACAGGCTGCGCGCACATCGGCTTTCGAGCGGCTGGCCGACGCCGACGATCGGCGGCTCATTGTGCGCGATGCGGAGGGGGTCCTGCGGTTTGCCGGCGGGCTGCGCAGCCGGGCCGACGTCGACGCGATCGTCGCCGAGCTCTCGGCGTTTGATCCAGAGGTGCGCGCGGCCGGGCCGCTCATCGGCGAGGTCTTCGAGGAGGTCTTCGAGCACGCCTCGTTCACGGGTCGGGCGGGCTCGTTCTTCGCCTACGAGGGGCTCGGCAGCGTGTATTGGCACATGGTGTCCAAGCTCGTGCTCGCGGTTCGCCGCCTAATCGACCACGGCTGGCCGGAGCCGGTGCAGGCCCGATTGGTCGAGGCCGCGGAGCAGCTGCGGACCGGGCTTGGGCACGCGCGCACGCCGGAGCAGTTCGGCGCGATCCCCGTCGACCCCTACTCGCATACGCCCTCCGGGGCTGGAGCGCGGCAGCCGGGCATGACAGGTCAGGTCAAGGAGGACATCCTCGCTCGCTGGTCTGAGCTGGGCGTGACCTTCGAGGCGGGTGCAGTGTTGTTCTCGCCCGACCGGGTGGCCGCACGCGAGTGGCCGACCGGTGCCGGAAGCCTGCCGATCGCGGGCAACGACCGGGCGACGGTCGGCGCCGACTGCATCGTCTTCTCGTGGTGCGGCACTCCGGTCGCCTATCGACGCGGGGGACGCCGGGAGATCGAGCTGCGGACGCGTGATGGGGTATGCCGCGTGCCTGGGTGGCGGTTGCCGCGTGAGTGGGCGACGTCGGTCCGTGACCGCCGTGGCGTCGTGACTCTCATCGAGGTGCGCGGGGCCTGACCCTCGCCGGTGCAACTCAGGCGGTTTCGCGGACGACAAGCTCGACCGGGAGGACGATTCCCTCGCCGGCGAGGAGGCCGTCATGGCTGTCTGGGGCGGCTCGGTGCACGGGTTGGTCCGGGGGCTGGGCCGCCCGGGCGTCGATGAGGCCGACCAGGGTTTGGGCCATCCGTCGGCCTTGCTCCACGGTGCGCTGCCGGATCGTGGTCAGGCTGGGTGTGGAGTCCGCTGCGAGGGCGATGTCGTCGAAGCCGACGACGGCGACATCGTCTGGCACCCGGCGGCCGTGCCGGCGCAGCACGGCGATGGCGGCGAGGGCCATCAGGTCCGAGGCGACGAAGACTCCATCGAGATCGGGGGCGCGAGACAGCAACTGCTCCATGGCGGACGCACCCGAGATGCCGGTGAAGTCGCCGTGCTCCACGAGCGCGGGGTCGTAGTCGGTGCCGAGTGCGCGGCTGAAGCCGAGCAGTCGATCTACGCCGGCGGACATGTCCTGAGGGCCAGCGATCGTGGCCACCCGGGTGCGGCCAGCTGTATCGGTGAGGTGGCGCGCAGCGAGGAAGGCTCCCGCAACGTTGTCGTGGTCCACGTAGGGGATGCGCAGGGTCGGATCGAGAGGCCGGCCGCCGATGACGACGGGGATGCCGGCGCTGGTGAGGGCTGCGGCGGTGCCGTGACGACCGTGCTCGGAGATGAGCAACACGCCATCGCAGTGACCGCCGCGCAGGAAGGCCTCGACCGAGTCGAGCTCGGCGCTGCCTTGGGACATGAAGAGCATCAGCTGCCGGCCGGCGACGAGCAGCTCGTGCCCGACGCCGCGGACGATGCCGCTGAAGAAGGGGTCACCGAAGACCCGGTCGTCGCCTTCGGCGGCAACCAGCGCGACGACGTCGGTGCGGCGGGTCATCAGGCTGCGGGCCGACAGGTTGGGGACATACCCGAGCTGGGCAACCGCCGCTTTGACCTTGCGGGCCAAAGCCGGATCGACCTGCGGCGAGCCATTGACGACGCGCGAAACCGTGGCGCGAGACACCCCGGCCTGGGCGGCGACCGCCTCAAGTGTGGGCCTCCTGGCAGGTGGGTGCGGCACGGTGGGACTCACCTCTTCGATCGTCGCTGGTGGGGTGCGCAGCTCGTCGGTCGCCCCTTCTCTAGGGTAGTGGCGAACCGAGGTGCGTCGCTGTCAGACGGTGATCTCGTGGACCGGTTGTCGGTCGACGGGACAGGCGAGCTCCCGCGGCGCGGATCCATCGCCGGGGCATGGGAAACTGGGGTCATG
>JBAOHD010000012.1:0-179365 GCA_037046615.1 Dermatophilaceae bacterium | reverse complement strand
GGCCAGGCCGACTTCATGAACGAGGACGAGTTCCTCGACCTCCTGGCGTTCCTCATGTCCCGAGGCAACCCCGACGCGGCCATGTTCAAGTAGCCGAAAACCATAGCCACACTATCAGGCCCCGCGTCGTAACCACGGCGAGGGGCCTGTTTCGTTGTGAGCCAGAACATTGCGGCTATAGGTCTTATAGGTCCCATCGGTCCCACAGGTCCCACAGGTCCCACAGGTCCCACAGGTCCCACAGGTCCCAAAAGACCCAACTCCCTGTGGAGGACTTTCCTGTTATTACCAGGTGGCCTCCCACGCATTCAATCGTGGCTATCAGGCCAGGGACCCCGAATCGCGATCTCCGTTACGTTTGGATAGGGCCGGGGATGATCTTCGCCCCCATAGGTGTCATACATGATATCGGGGTAAAACTGGAGCAACGCCTCACCCCGAGTCGCCGTAGCGGACGCGGGCATGTGCAAAAAAACGACGTGGCTCTTGCCGCCCTTTTCCAAGGCTACCATGGTTCCGTCAATCATAGTCGCCTCGTCCAAATCACGAACCACGGCGAACGCGGCCTCGGCCTCCACCGTCACGCCATCCGAAAAGACCGCCGTGCCACCACCAAAGACCAGGTAATACACATGGGCCCGCGTTTCCACCCGAATGGCATCGGGCCGGCCCTCGGCGGGCTCCAACGTGACCAGATTGGCCCCATCTTTCCAGCTATCCCATACCGCAAGGAAGGGGGCGTTGCTCCGTCCGCCGCACGCAAAGGGTCTGGGTCGCGGGATAGTCCGTCGTGATGACCGCATTGTTCAACGGGTACGTTTCCAGGCCAAATACCTCCGTTTTCGGAGCGCCCAGCATGGTCAGCCGCGACGTTACGCTATTCACCATCCACCGCGCCGACCAGAGGCTATCCGTCGTGGCCGTCCGCACATTCTTCGTGCCGCCCGAGAGCCAGGCCTCCGGCGTGAAGGCGCCCGCCGCCATGGTCATCGAAAACTCAGGCGCCTGGCCCCGCGTGATGGACGAGCCAGTCGTGGGTTTGGCCCCCTTCCACACGGAAAAGGTCCACCACGATGTCTTCCACCACGGCCACATACCGCCGGTACATCGTGGTCTGTCCGTAGAGGTGGTCGCCATGGATTTCCGCATACTTCACCACCGGGCCATCGTGAAAACAGGCAACTTCCGGTGTTTGTTCCGGCGTGAGGTCTTCGCCCTGGGGTTGGGATTGGAAATCCACCGTGACCGTGTTGTGGGCGGGCGTTTCCGTGCCGAGCACGCGCAGGGACGCCTCGTTGTAGGGCACGCTCTTTTCCAGTGCCAGCAGCTCGCCCTGGGAAAACAACGTCAGGGTCAAATGGTCCGCATGCTGATGGCCGCCCCCCTTGATGAGCGCGTTCAGCCCGACCCAGAGTTTATTGCCCTCCCATTGATTACGTAGCGAAACCCAGCCACTTGACAGATTGGAACTCGTAAAGGGCAGCTCATGCTGCGTCGATAACCGGTGCGCCGCAGAGCAGGCCATGCAGGGAGCGATTGCCCTCGCGAAACTGTGCATAATCGCCCACGGCCTTGATGTCGAAGTAGCGGTAGCCGATTTCCGCCGTCGCCGAATAGTCGTCCATCCCGGCGCGTGCGATGGTCGAATCGCCGAGGATAGTCATGGAGCGATCCGGCATGGCGAGAGAAAGGAACCAGGTCAGGGCCTTGTGGATGACCAGGCCGCCCGCGCTGTCCCTGCGCGTGAGGTCATACTGCTCGGGCGGAAAGCGCACGGGGTCCATGGTCGATACACTATGGGACAGCACGGCGAACTCGCAGAGGTGTTGCACGGGGTACAGGTGGTAACCCGAGGCCAGTTCCCAATACGCGCCGTCCGGATTGAAGTGGGTCGCCAGGATCGCGGTTCATACTCCGGTGTTCGGGCTGGCTTTTCCGCGGCTGCAGTCGCCAAAGCCAGAGGACCAGTCGATGAGATCTGTCCCGTTCCAGCGCCAGCGCCGCCTGCACGACCGTCCGGTGCCACTGGTAGACGTTGTTGTGGTCGTAGAGGTAGATGGGCTCCAGCATGATGTCGTCGAGCAGGCGCTGGATCACGTTCCTCTCCACCAGCCCCCGTTGTTCCTCCGTCATATGGTCCCGAACCAGCTCATAGGCCTGGGCCAGGTTATAGAGGATGGTGTTGTCCCCTTCCCGGTGGTAGGTGAGGATGCGGTTGTACTGGCGGTGCATGGGGCTGTCTTGATTGATATCCACCGGCACGCGCAGGGGCAGCGTGGGGAGGACCTCCGCGTAGAGCAGCAGGATGTCGATCAGCCGGGCCTTCATAGCCGAGTCACCCGTCACGCGGCCCACCATACCCATGTCGACCGCGTACTGCGAGAGGGCATTGTGAAAGACATACCCAGCCTTCAGAGCATCGTCGCCGTGGTAGCGATCTTCCGGCGGATAAATGCCCGCGTCGGTGTGAGGCCCGTATTCGGTGCCGCAGGTGTCACAGGTGAAGCGGTCGGGATTGAAGATATCGAAGGTCAGCCGGACCCGGTCCTTCGGGCAGGAAAAGTTGTGGTACACATTACCGCCCACCCGGGGGAAAATGCGGCGCAGTTCCGTTATATCCAGTTCGACCCACTTTCGTGCGTTGCGCTCCCGGCCATCGAAAAGGTCCCTGGCCCAGGCCTGGGTTTCCACCTTCTGTCGCACTTCGGCCAGCGTGGCGTCGGTGATCATCCCGGCGGGATGTTCCCACGTCACGGCGCTGAGAAGGAGAAAGGGCAGGGCGATGTACATGGGTGGGTGGCCTCCGAGTTTGATGGAAGATTTTGATGCCAGCTCTTGTGGACTTGGTGGTCGTTGTGGACGAAGTGGACTCTTCTTGATTCCGTCCACTCAGTCCACAACGTCCACTCCGTCCACAGCTTGGGCGGGCGTTGTCCCCTGGGCGAGGGCGACTGGGGTTCCCTCAGCCCAATGTCGCTTTCGTGGCCCCTGTCGAGATGCCGCCATCCACCAGCAGGGTCTGCCCCGTGATATAGGCGCTCGCGTCGGAGGCGAGAAAGACCACCGCGCCATCCAGGTCGTTGGGCTGGCCGGGACGTTTCAGGGGGATGCGGTCGCACAGGTACTCCACCCATTCCTTGTTTTCGTAGAGCACCTGGTTCTGGGCCGTTTTGAACCAGCCCGGCGCGAGGCAGTTCACCGTGATGCCGTGTTTGCCCCAGTCATCGGCCAGGCTCATGGTGAGCTGTCGCGTGCCGCCGCGGCTCGCGCAGTAGGGCCCCAGCCCCGCATAGCCGAAGACGCGACGTGACGGAGCCGATGTTGATGATGCGGCCGTAGCCTGCGTGCGATCATGATGCGGCGCGACCGCCTGGGCCACGAAGAAGGTGCCGCGCAGGTTGGTCTCGAGCACGAGATTCCAGTCGTCCCAGGTGATGTCCAGCGCGGGCTTGCGCACATTGCAGCCGGCGTTGTTCACCAGGATGTCGATCTGGCCGATAGTGGCCGTGGGCGGCCGCCACCGCCTCGCTGGATACTGTCGTGATCGCGCACGTCGAGCGCCACCGGGAAAGGCCCTGCGGCCCATCGCCTCGATTTCCGCCTTGAAAGGGCGCAAGGGATTCGGCGTTGCGGCTGGTGATGACCGAGGTCGGCGCCCGCGCGGGCGAGGGCTCGGCCCATGTATTGGCCCAGGCCACGGCTCGTGCCGGTGATCAGGGGCAATCTTGCCCGGTGAGGTCGAAGGGATTGTCGGTCATGGGACTTCCTTGTTGGGTTGTGGTAAAGGGGAGATTCTACCACGGCAGGCACGGAAAACACGGAATGGGAATGGAGCGTCCAGCATGGCTCGTTCCAACGGTCCCCCGTGGGCGTGCCAGCCTGGCTCGATCTTCCGCGGCCAACAATCGCCGCAGGCGACGGACAGACGTCCAGCGGGCGCACGTCGGGACCCGTCGGCGGCCATGGCTGGGCCCATGCCGGGAGACTTGACCCACGTGGGGCGACAAGACCTATACGCCGCGATAAGGCCGCTATGTCCCACCGGCTTCCCGGGAAGATTGCCGGCAGCCAAGCGCTCCCGCTGGCCCTACGCCGCACCCGGCGCACAGCACCACCTTCATCAGACCCGGCTTCCTTGTTGTAGAGCCGCTCAAACCACGCTCGCCCCTTCGGCCAGGGGGGCCACGGCGCTCATCAGCGGCGTTACATCGATGCTGCCCCGCGCGCAATCATGTCGAGGCAGGCAGGATACTCGCCGCAGGAGGCGCAGACCCCGAGCAGCGGTAATCTCGCGCGTAACCGCGGTCTGCAGCGGGAAGTCGATCTTCGGCGCCAGGTTGCCCACGAGCGTGATTGAGCCACCCTTGCGCACCACGTCGAATGCGCTGATTCACTGTGGCCGCCAATACCCACCGCACTCAAAGGCCCGGTCCGCGCCGCGACCCCCGGTCAGCGCACAGCACCTGCGCCGCGAGGCGTCATCCGACTCGCGATGCAGGCCATAGTCCGCGCCGAGTTGTCTTCGCGAGTATCGAGCTTGCCGGCGTCCACGTCTACGGCGATTATGGTGCCGCAACCCGCAACCCGCAGGGCCTGGATGGTCAGCAGCCCAATCATCCCCGCGCCAAAGACCACCACGGAATCGTTCAGCGCCATGGGCGTGCGGTTTACGGCATGGAATGCGATGGATACGGGTTCCACCAGGGCCGCCTTATCGAAACCCAGGTCATCGGGCAGACGGTAGAGAATATGCTGGGGCACGGCCACATAGTCGGCAAAGGCCCCGTGTTGGCGGTAGTCCTCGCAGGAGACACCCAGCACCCGCCGGTTATCGCACAGGTTAATCTGACCACGTCGACAGAAGAAACACGTCCCACAGTAGACCGTCGAGTCGAAGGTCACCCGGTCGCCGTTGCGCCAGTCCCGCACATGGGCGCCCACCGCCACGATCTGTGCCCGCCGCCTCGTGGCCCATGATGATGGGCGGGCGACGGCGGCCCGTGCTGCCGTCCATGCCGTGGACGTCGCTGCCGCAGATGCCACAGGCCTTCACGGCGATAAGCACGTCATCAGGGCCCGGTGTCGGGTCCGGTGCCGTGGTGTAGTTAAACTGCTTGTAGTCTTCGAGAATCAGGGCCTTCATGGGAGACTGCCTTTAGGTAATACGTTAGCCGACTGAAGCAAACGTGTGGTTGCAAGTTGCGAAGGAAAGCTCAATCGCAGGATCGCGGACATTCCTGTCCGCGGCAAAGATTCCTCGCAGGATTCACAAGGCCGGTGGGAAGGTACGCACGCTCCGTATAACAATAAAGGCCTAAGGCCTTTATTGTCACACAAAGAGTACGCGACCTTCCCACCGGCCTTGCGAACCTTGACGAGGACTCTTGCCGCGGACAGGAATGTCCGCGATCCTTGGCCCGCAGTCTCCTTTGACCTTCCTTGGGCCTATCGGATATCGAGCATGGTCGCTTCATACGGCTAAAGTGTTAGGTAGTTGCAGACCCTTATTTCTACGACAAAATGGATCGAAACCCATCCCGAATTCCCCTCCTTGGAGGGGGCAGGGGTGGGTTTGGCCCCCCAGGTTGAAGGCCCCCCCAACCCCTCCAAGGAGGGAGTGAATCGTATGCGCTCGTTGACGAACGCGTGCAGTGATAATGGTCCAACAGCCTGAATTAATCCACCCGATCTCACGGGCACGTACGATACCAACGTTGGCCTTCAGCCTGAGGTCTCCACGGCAACCTTGCCCGGCTTGCGCCAGTAGTGGAGGTGGAGCACCAACACCACCCCTTGCTCGACGAATTTCAGTGCGACGAGGCCCCACAGCCCCGCGCCGTACCACGCGGGAATGACGAGTGCAAGGGTCAGAAGCCGGGGAGCTCAGGGTCGGCGCCGAGGAGTAGGCCCGGCGATGGGCGATGGCCCGATAGTAATTGTTGAACATGAGATTGGCCGGTGTCGCGACAAGTACCAGCGACACCACCTGGGCCAACGGAATAGCCTCCCGGTAGTCCACGAAAAGAAAATGCAGGAGGAGCGTCATGAAGACGGCGGGAACCCACGGCGAAGAGCACGCCCGCGCCCAGGAGATAGACTGAGCTTGCGGGCCGTTATCCGGGTGCGTCCCGTGGCGAATCGGGCGGAGAAGACGGCCAGGAGGGGAATCACCACGGAGCGCAGCTTGCTGTAAGGCATGAGAGCCAGGTAGAGCATGCCGATCTGCTCGGGGTGCCTGCCAGGGTTCCCACGATGAATTTGTCGAAGTTGTTTTCGAGCATGACCACGCCGCTGACCACCGTCGTGAATGCGCCGTATCCGATCAGTTCGGGGTCTTCCCGTCCGTCGGTGATCCCGCGCTGGCATCGGAGACAGATGAATCCCGCCAGGAGCAGGTGCGCCGCCAGGTAGGCGGTCAGCATCACGGTCCAGGCGTGGCCGGGAAAGAGCAGGGTGGCTACGATACCAGCCACGATCCGCCCCGCGAAGAGTCCCGCGTAGTAGCGCGCTTCCCGGTCAAACTCCTGCCGCCCGTTCAGGAAGGGCGAGAAGCCCTCCAGCGGGCCGAAAGACGGGAAAGAAGCACGGCGCAGACCAGCAAGCCCGCGGCGCGGTCCATGTTCCCCGCGTGATAGTACCAGGCGCCGATGGCGAGGAGGACCACGGCGCCCGAAAGGGCGAATTTACTCGAGTAACAATACCCCGCGTCGAAAGGAGCCATCGAATCCACGGGCAACCGACCGGGTCATGCTGTCGCTGATACCCATGTAGGCAGGAAGATGCTGAGCATGCCCAACAAGGGACGTGAGGTAGACGAACTCGTCGAAAACGTGGGTATCCGCCTGGTTGGCGAGGTACCAGGTGAAGCCAAAACTCGCAACCAGCTCCGTCGCGGTTTTAAGCAGCTTGTAGCGGCCACCGCTGACCAGATGGCGAACATCGCCGCGTCCCCGTAGGGCGCGAATGCGGTACTTCATCGCCGGACCCTCGACACCCGCTGCTTGAGGCTTTTAAGGGATGGGGGCAGCAGGAGTTGCAGCAAGAGTGGAACGAGATGGCGATAATGGCGGAGCGGCATGCGGTGGTCTGGAGATAGCGCCAGCGGATACGCAGGGTGCAGCGCACCTGGTCTTTCCATCGGGCGAGGGAACTTGAATGCGGGCCGTGGGTGGGCCGGAGCAGCAGGACCTCCGGGAGATTACGCCCCTCGGTGATAAACAAGAGCCGGCAGGAGAGATCGTAGTCCTGGGCGCAGGGATAGGCCGGATTGTAGTTGCCCGTCCGCGCACCAGATCGAGTCGGGCGAGGATCGCGGGGTGGATAAAAGGGCAGGCCCGCCACAGGGCTTCCATAATGTCCCCATGGGTCTCGGGCTTTCGCCGGGTTGTAACCTGGCCTGTTTGTGGTTGATCTCTTCCGCCGCGCAACCGACGATACCCACTTCCGGGTGCGCCCCAAGGAAGGCCAACTGGCGGGCCAGCTTTTCCGGGCGCCACGTGTCGCCACTGTCGATTCGGGCCATCCACTCGCCCCGGGCTACATCCACCCCCCGTTTCAGCGCCTCCGTGAGCCCTCCGTTTTCGGCCAGGCTAAGCACACGCAATCGGGCAGCCCTAGGCTTTTCAGCTTTTCAAGGATCACGCGTAGACCTGTTTGAAACGCGCAATTAAAAACCAACCTACCAGAATTGATAGTTATGTAAGGGAAATTAAATATGCGGGCGATTTTTTGTTATGATAATAAAAACGGTTGATGGAAACATGATCACGAACCCCATTACCAGCGAAACCTCACTTAAAGCCGCCCGGCTCTGCGCCGTGTGTTGCTTGCTGTTTGGGCCGTGATCGTTCTGTACACCGTATATGTTCTGGGGGAAGCCATTGCGCCACATTTCAACAACACCATGAAGACATCCATGGCCCAGAACCTGCTGGGAATCTCCTCCCTGTTGCAGACCAGTTTCTATTACATCGTGGATATTCTGTTGGTGCTCGGTTTTTCAGTGATCGGGGTGATGATCGTAATGCACAGCTCCGACGACTGGTTCGCCATCTTTCACATCGATCTTCCTGATCACATTCGGTGTGCGAGTCACCGACCTGGCAAACATGATCGCACTGCAACCAGGCACGGAATTCGCGGGTGGTTTGCTGCTGGCCATGGGAGATATCGGCATCGTCCTGTTCACCATGCTTTTCCCGGACGGAAAGTTCACGCCTCGCTGGCTTCGATTCGCGGTTCCGCCGCTGGTGATCATGATGCTGGGAATTTATCTCTTTCCCAACGCGCCCTTCTTTTGGGATAAGCTCGGGCAAAGCTATCTGCTGATCACAACATCCTGGTATCTGGTCGGTTTTTTCACCCTCATTCACCGCTATTTTCGACGGGCAACACTGGCCCACAAACAGCAGATCCGCTGGGTGTTCATCGGAACCATGGGACCTTTTCTCTGGTTCATCATCTTTCAGGTGGGACTATCCTTTTTGCCCGAATCCGCAGAATCCTCACTGGCAATGACAGCCGTCCTGCTCGTTTCCCGACTGCTGAGTATTTTCCTCTTTTTGATGCTTCCGCTTTCCATTTCCATTTCCATCGCGCAGACAAAATTATTCAACATCGACCTCATCATCAACCGTTCTCTAGTTTACGGCACCCTAACTCTCGCGCTGGGGCTGACCTTTGCGGTGATGCTGGCATTAATCTCGTTGGTCTTCAAAAACTTCAATCAGGGAGATCAATCTTTGGTCGCAGCGACCATCTTCTCTGTTTCTGCAGGTGCGTTATTCCAGCCAGCACGAAAAAAGCTACAGCGATTTGTAGACCGCTTCTTCTATCACATCGAGATCGATTACCAGAAAACACCATCCGATGTTCTCATCGCCCCGGATGCATCCTCCACGGCTCCCAAGATATCTTCATACTATGATTTGAAGTTGATCGGGCGCGGCGGCATGGCGGAGGTCTACCGCGCGACCAGCCCATCAAGGAACAAGTCGGTGGCCATCAAGGTTTTACGCGCCGCCCTGGCCGATGATGATTCATTCCGCAAGCGCTTTATGCGTGAAGCGGAGATCATTTCGAGGCTGGAGCATCCGAACATTGTGAACATCATTGATTTTGGGGATGAAAACGGCATCTATCACATTGTCATGGAGCATCTCTCCGGTCCCGATCTGAACAACCTGATCAAACAGGAAAAGCAGATCACACTCCCCAAGACCATTTCCATTTTGCGGGGCGTGGCCGATGCTCTGGATTATGCCCACAAAAACGGGCTCGTCCACCGTGATATCAAACCGTCAAATGTCATGTTGGATTCGTCCACGATCCCGGCGCGGGTGGTGTTGACCGACTTCGGCATCGCCAAGATCATCAATTCGCAAACATTGATGACCAACACCAACATGCTCGGTACCCTCGATTACATCGCCCCCGAGCAGATCCAAGCCTCCGCCGAAGTGGATAGCCGCGCCGATATTTACGCCCTCGGGGTAATGACCTACCAAATGATCACCGGCACCCTGCCGTTCGAACATCCCAGCACAGGCGCGCTTCTGCTCGCCCATTTGAATGCGCCTCCACCGGACGCCCGCGCACTGGTCCGCGATCTGCCTCGTAATGTGGCTCACAGCATTCAACAGGCCATGGCCAAAAAACCTGAAAACCGTCCTGCGACTGCGGGTGAATTCATCGCAACATTGGAGAACGCCTGATCCATTTCGCATAATGATGGGAATTTGTCAGCGGGGCTTTCATTTCTGCGCAGTTCGCGCAGATTTTTTCTTTAATGAAAATCAGACACAAAGACTGTATACTGAATTTAACCCACAGAATAAAGGAGACAACATGTTTGAAAAGATTCTTTTGGCGGCGGATGGATCAGATCACGCCCTGCATGCCACACAAATTGCCGCAGAATTGGCGCGTAACCCAAACGCAAAAGAACTTCGTGTTGTAGTCGCCTACGATATGATCCCGCCCTACTTTGGTGAGCCAAACATGCAGATCGCCATCGACGCCCGTATGGAAGAGGCAAAGGCGGTCTTGCAAAAAACCATCGAAGCCATCGGTGAAATCCCTTGTGAGATCCACACCGAGCTGATCGAGGGATCGGCCGCCGAAGCCATCATCGATGTGGCAAACACTCGTAAAAGCAATGTCATTGTGATGGGGTCACGCGGGTTGGGCAAACTGGCTGGCTTGCTGCTTGGAAGCACCAGTCAAAAAGTTGTTTCGCACGCGCCGTGCCCGGTGTTGATCACCCGCTAGCGCGCTTCTCCGCTTCTGCAAATTCTCCCGGTGTATTCAAGTTCCAAAAACACAACCCAGCAGGATCGAACGCCTTCACTTCCTGCGGAGTCAATTCACGCACTCTGACTTTTGAAAACCAGGAGATCACCTTCCATTGATCGGCTTCGATTGCCGCTTCAATGGCTGACTGGCAGGCTTCACGGCGATACAAGGCATGGAACGGTTCATAGCCTTCGTCCGTTTTTGCGATGACGACATCCGCATCCTCCTCGACCATGCAGTCTGCGCGCGCCTTCGAAAAACATTTCACTGGCGAAAGGCATGTCACAAGCCACTACAGCCACATGCGAAGAAGTGGCAGATGCAATCGCAGTGTAAAGTCCGCCCAGGGCGCCGCGCCCCGGCTTGAGGTCCGCTACGAGGCGAAGATTAAGGAATGCATATTCATCCGGGCGATTCGTCGTTACAATCATTTCATCTGCGATCGGCGCAAGTCGGTCGATCACACGTTGAATGAGCGGGCGCCCCAAAAAGGGTTTAAGCGCCTTATCCTCACCCATGCGGGAAGACATTCCGCCTGCTTGAATAACGACAGTTTAACATAGGCTGATTATAATGAGTTCACTGGCAAAACGGCTGGACAGTTTAACCATTGAAGGCACACTGTACGAATCGCTGGAAGGCGGCGACGAAAGCCGAGACGAAAGCCGAACCGATGCCGTTCCCCCCACCTCCACCACCGCCATAAGATCCTCCGCTGGCGCCTGGGTCGGTCATTGTGCAGTTCGCGTCCGTGAAGCCTGCTCCTTTGCCACCATCGCCTGCAGGAGCGCCGCCACCTATACCTGCCGCGCCACCCGGTGTAAGGCAATTGCTGCCGTTCCAGACGATGGTGTTGCCGCCGAGGCCACCAGCCGCGGATGCACCGGCCGCACCGCCACCGCCTCCGCCGAAATAGGTGTAGTAGCCGCCACCGCCAGCGCCACCCGTACGGTTGACCAGGCCGCCCTGCCCCACGCCGCCAGCACCGCCCCCACCGATGTTCGGGTTGCCCACGGTGGTTCCGTTACCGCCGGCACCCGCGATCATGCCCAGCCCACCGACGATGGTGGCCAGGCCGCTACCACCTGTTCCAACGACCACGGAGTAGGACGTACCGGGCACCACGGCATAGGTGCGCCGTGTGTATGCGCCGCCACCACCGCCGCCGCCGCCATTGCTGGCACCGTTGCCCCCGGCCCCGATGAGCTCCACCGTAATGGTGTCCACACCTGCAGGGACGGTGAATTGGCCGGAACTGGTGAAGGTGGCCTGGGCGAAAAGAGCGCCGCTGAACAGGGCCAGGAACAACGTAGAGGCAAATTGCTTCATGCGGTCAGGTCCGCCCTTGGATGGAACGGCAGGTGGAACTTACGAAGGATCCCGGCCGCATGCGATTCGCGAACACCGTGGAAGGAGCGAAAGCCTACTTGCCGCGCTGCGCGAACCAGAGGTGGTGCTTGGTGCCCTTGTCGCGGTGGGCGAAGACCTTCTGCTCATCGATGCGGAAACCGACCTCTGCCAGTCGGCGCGAGAATGGCGCGTCCGGATGGGTGCTCCAGATGGCCAACACCCCGTTCGGGCGCAAAGCGCGGAACGCGTTATGCAATCCCTTCATGGAATACAATCTGCTGTTGGCGGACTGTGTCAATCCTTCAGGGCCGTTGTCGGTATCGAGCAGAATGGCATCGTAACCGCTTTTCTCGGCGCGGATGATCTCGGTCACATCCATCACACGCACCGAAGCGCGCGGATCGAGCATGGGGTTGCCGGAGCGTTCGCCCATGGGCCCCTGGTTCCACTTCACCACTTCAGGCACGAGCTCGGCCACCACCACTTCGCCCTTCGGTCCTACATGTTTCAGCGCCGCTGCAAGGGTGAAGCCCATGCCCAAGCCACCCACGAGCACCCGGGCGTTGCGGGGGTCGGGCAGCTTGCGGATCGCCATTTCAGCCAAGGCATCTTCCGAACCATGCAACGCCGTGGTCATCAGGTCCCCTTGGATACCGACCACCTCGATGGAATAGTCATCGTTGCGCTTGAAAAAGCGAAGCTCACCGCCATTGCCGGGATCTTCGCCGTGTCCAGCAAGGTGTTGGTGCGCATTTTCATGGGGAAGCGGTGCTGGGAAAGGCCCAAGGCGCCCGCAAGGTCGGAATAACCGGACGAAGCTTCCGATCAAGCGGCCATCTGGCTCTGCTGCTCCTCCGCTACGCGCTTCAAGCCCACCAAGGTTTCCACCCAGCGAGCGGCCGGCCTCCCGCGTGCGACGCACGTCCAGGGGCAAGCCCGCGAAATCTCCGTGCCAGAGGTGCAGGCGCGTGCGCCCGTCCTTCTCCACTTCCACGGAAAGATCGATGGTGGTGTAACTGGCCGGTTCATCAGGCAGACCGCTGTCGAGGATCAGTTGCGTGTAACGTAGCCGACGCCCCGGCAGGTTCTCCATCACCGTGCCCTTCGCCTTCACCACTGAGAGCCCTTCCTGCGCGTCGATCCATTGGATCGGTGCCAAGCGGGTCCATTCACTTTGGACCTGCCAGCCATCCATGTATTGCTTGGCGAGCTGCGGCTCGGTCAGCGCCCTCCAAATGGCCTCCGGAGAGGCATCAACGTAGAGGGTCCGTTGAACGATCGTTTCTTGTTCCATTGCGAAAGAGGAACGCACGATCCATGCCGAATGTGCGGCTGTGGACAGCCTGTCACGGTGCCAGGATCGGGATCCCAGCGTGTTGCGAAAAGGCGGCTACAGCGCGCCGTAGGAGCGAAAGTCAGCAACGATGCGGGCATGGTCGAAACCGAGGGGCAGCACTTCCTCCGGTGCCAACCAGCGGTGCGCTCGGGCTTCATCCGTGGTAACGAGCCCACCACCGACGATGGAAGTGTGGAACGCAATGCTCACGAACGCCCCACGCGGGTCCCGGCCTGGGGTGGAATACACACCGACAAGGCCCTGAACATCCACCTTCAACCCCACCTCTTCCTCCACCTCGCGGGCACAAGCCTGTTCCACCGTTTCCCCGACCTCCACGATACCACCGGGCAGCACCCAGCTGCCTTGAAAAGGCTCGTGGCCCCGTTGGATCAGCAGGATACGTCCCACTTCATCGGTGATCAGCGCATCCACGGTGAGCACCACCTTTCCTTGTTCTGCGAACATGGCGGCGAAAGTAGCGGTGCCACCGGGTTAGCTTTAGCACGAGATGACCGACTACCTGAACGCCCTGGAGATGCAGGGGCTGCTCGTGCGCCTGCTGGTGAGCGTGGGCATCGGATTCCTGATCGGTCTGGAGCGCGAGTATTCCAAGCGGGTCGTGGAGAAAGAGGAGCAGCTCTTCGCGGGAGTGCGCACATTCACGTTGATCACGCTCTTCGGTTTCCTATCGGCACTGTTGGCCGAGAACTACGGCGGTTGGATCCTGGGTGCCGCCTTCCTGGGCTTCTTCGCCCTGCTGATCGTGGTGTACCGGATCTCAGCGCAAGCCGGCAACATCGGAGGCTCCACGGAGATGAGCAGTGTACTGGCGTTCCTCTTGGGCGCGGTGGTCTTCGAAGGTCATGTGCTGTTGGCCATCATTGCGACCGTCATCGTCACCTCGCTTCTTTCGTTCAAACTACCCCTGCACCGCTTCGTGGCCACCATGACCATGGAGGAGAATCCGCGCACTGATCCAGTTCGTGGTGATCTCTGCGGTGATGCTCCCCTTCCTCCCGGACACCGCCTTCGGACCTTACGGTGTGTGGAACCTGCGGAACATCTGGACCATGGTGGTGCTGGTGAGCGGCATCAGCTTGGCGGGCTATCTGCTGGCCAAGGTGCTGGGCGGTCGGAAGGGCGACCTCCTCGCCGGCGTGCTCGGCGGGTTGGTCTCCAGCACGGCGGTAACGCTTGACCTATCGCGGCGAACGAAAGCGAACAGCACGCATCTACTGACCGCAGCGGTCGGCATCACCACGGCGTGCACGATCATGTTCCCCCGGGTGCTGCTTGAATGCTGGCTGGTGAACGCGGAGCTCGCCAAAGCCTTAACAGTACCTGTGGCCATGGGCACTGTCGGTGGCCTACTGGCCGCCTACATCATGCATCGTCTGCCGGATCGAGGTTCAAGCGTGGAACCGGACCTGAGCAATCCGCTGAACTTCAGCATGGCCCTTCAGTTCGCACTGGTGTACATGGGCGTACAATGGCTGGTGGCCTTCACCATGGACCGTTGGGGTGCGCAAGGAACCTACGTGGCCAGCCTGCTTTCCGGTGCGACCGACATGGACGCCATCACACTTTCGATGGCGCGGATGGCCCGCGGCGGCGACCACGAAGTGGCGATGCACGGCATCCTGCTGGCCGCACTCTCCAACACCCTCTTCAAGTACGGCATCGTACTGTTCGTCGGTGGACGGGGCCTGCTGAAGTACGTGGGCATCGGCTTCCTCGCCATGCTGCTGGCGGCGCTCGCTGGCCTCTTCATCGTGCGCGGTTGACCGGCTGAAAGTCTGCCGATCCGTCCGGGAAGGACCCGCTGGCCCGTGGCTTGCCCGAGGGCGTTGTCCCAACGCCCCACCCCACCCGCTTGAACACACGCTCCTCTCACACGGCCCGCGCCGAACGTACCCCCAGCATCGCACGCTCACGGATGCGCGCCGCCACGGCCAACGAGCCGAAGCGCGAGAAGCGCATGACATGGAAGAGGGCGTTCTGGCAGTTCATCTGGCCCCGCCGGAAGAACGTGCTGATCGGTCTGGTGCTCATCATCATCAGCCGCGCAGCTGGCCTGGTGCTTCCCGGCTCCACCAAGTACTTGATGGACAACGTGGTGGCCCACCACGACATGGGCATGTTGAAGATCCTGCTGATCGCTGTGGGCGTGTCCTTGGTGGTGCAAAGCGTGACCAGCTATGTGCTCACGCAATTGCTCAGTGTGGAGGCGCAACTGCTCATCAGCCAGCTCCGGACACAAGTGCAACGGAAGATCCTCTCCTTGCCGATAGGCTTCTTCGACAGCACCAAGAGCGGTGCGCTGGTAAGTCGGATCATGACCGATGTGGAAGGTGTGCGGAACCTCGTCGGCACCGGCTTGGTGCAGATCGTTGGCGGTACGCTCACGGCCGTGGTCTCGCTTGTGTGGTTGATCACGATCAGCCCCCTGATGACGCTGTACACCCTTGTGCCCGTGTGCATTTTCGCCTTCATCGCCATGAAGGCCTTCGCCCGCATCCGGCCCATCTTCCGCACCCGCGGTGTGATCAACGCGGAGGTCACCGGTCGACTGACGGAGACCTTGAACGGCGTTCGTGTGATCAAAGGTTTCGGCGCTGAGGAACAGGAGAACCGTGCCTTCGAGAAAGGCGTTGCGCGGCTGTTCGACAACGTGAAGACAAGCCTCACCACCACCTCCTTGATCAGCAGCATCTCCACGCTGTTGCTGGGGCTTGCGAGCGCAGGTATCATGGGCATCGGCGCCTCTTTGATGGTGGAGAACAAGCTGAGCACGGGTGATTTTCTACAGTTCACGGTCCTGCTCGGTTTCATGGTGGCCCCCATCGTGCAGATGAGCAACATCGGCAGCCAGTTCACTGAGGCCTTCGCCGGCCTCGATCGCACCGAGGAGCTGATGAACCTGCAGCCCGAGGACCTTCCGGAAGAGCGGCCCATCCAGCTTACGGAACTGAAAGGCGACATCATGTTCAACGACGTGCGCTTCGCCTACGACGAAGGCAAGGAGGTGCTTCACGGCATCAGCTTCGAAGCGCCCGCCGGATCCGTGATCGCGTTGGTGGGCTCATCGGGCAGTGGCAAGAGCACCATCGCGGGCCTTGCGGCCACTTTCCTCACACCCACTTCCGGCACTGTCACCATCGACGGACATGACCTCAGCAAGGTGGGCCTCGCGAGTTACCGCAGGCATCTCGGCGTGGTGCTTCAGGACGACTTCCTGTTCGAAGGAACGATCCGGGAGAATGTGCTCTTCCCGCGGCCGGACGCAAGCGAAGAGCAGCTCCAGCGAGCCGTGCAGGCCGCCTATGTCAACGAGTTCACCGACCGCATGGAACTGGGGCTGGACACCGTGATCGGTGAACGCGGTGTGAAGCTCAGTGGTGGTCAACGGCAACGTGTGGCCATTGCGCGGGCCATGCTCGCCGATTCCGAAGATCCTGATCCTCGACGAGGCCACGAGCAACCTTGATACCGAGAGCGAGTCGCTGATCCAGAAGAGCCTTAACGCGTTGGTGAAGGACCGTACGACGTTCGTGATCGCCCACCGCTTGAGCACCATCCGCCAGGCGACGGAGATCCTGGTGATCGAACATGGTGTGATCGCCGAGCGCGGAACGCATACGGAGCTGATCGACAAGCAGGGCCGCTACTTCGACCTGTACACTTACCAAGCGCGGATCTAGATCAACGCTCTGTTCCACACCATGGCCAAGCTGAAGCTGGACCTGCACGACATCTTCAACAAGGGACGCGAGATCGACCGCGCGTTGGATGACCTCATGCAGGAGGCGATCGATCGGCGCATCGCGCTGGTGGAGATCATCCCCGGGAAGGGCAGCGGGCAGTTAAAGAAGAAGGTGATCCGCTACCTGCAACAGCCTGCCGTGAAGAAGCTCTATCACCGCGTGGAGAAGGACGGCGACAACTTCGGTCGGCTCTTCGTGCACTTCAGGCACTAGCGCGGGCCTACCTCAGGGCTTGACGAAGCGTCCCACATATCGGGCTGCCGCTCCATCCACTTGCACCAGATAGGCACCTGCATTCAGGTCATCGATGGAAAGAGAAGCGCGACCGGCTTCCACTTGGAAGGTCCTGACAAGGGCTCCGGTAGCGGTAAGGATACGAGCGTTCAAGCGCGACCCGCTGGCTGGCAACCACACGTTCAAGAGCTCCTCCGTTGCGGCAACGCGCAGTGGTGAACTGGTGTTCTCAGCTACGCGTGTGCTCATGTCCACACTGCGGAAGCTGAAGGCCTCCAGCAACACGGCTGAATCAAAGATCTCATCGAGCGCATCGGCAATGGCTACCTTGAAGTGGTAGGTGGAACCAGGCTGCACCACGGCGAAGGCGGTGAGCCCAGTGGTGAAGCCGTCGAAGCTCACGTTCTGGCCCTGCGGGTTCTCGTTATCGTAGTAGAAACTATTGTTCGAGCCTGCGTTCACATTGTTGATGCTGACCGTGACCCCACCTGGGAGTGTGGCCGCATTGATCTCGCCGTTGATGCCGGGGCCGCTCAACAGGATCGCGAACACATCGTTGAACGTGCCTACGAACTCAGGGTACTCTTCACTGGCGAACGCGAAGTTGAACAGCAGGGTGTCGCCGAACGGCACGCAGTCGAACTCGATCACGCACGCATCCGTTGTGGGCACCGCGGCCAGGGAATCCAGGTCCGCATCGCCAGGCCAAGGAGAATGCCGTGGAGGTACCTGTGTTCATGTTGATGCCTGCCGCATCATCTACGGCACCGGTGCTCAGGATGATCCCCTGGGTGAAGGGGATCTCCGAAACACCACCGAACTCACCTACCGCACGCGCATCACAGGACGTGGTCACGTTGCTCACCGCCACGTTCAACCCCTCAAGAAGGTTCGCGATCTGCGAGGTGTTCAGGCTGTCGGTGATGCTCAACTGGGCTTGGGTCAAAACACCCGTCAGCATGGCGAGAGCAAGGGTAGCGTTACGGATCATGGTCGGTGGTATGTACCTCGAAGGTAACCGAAAGCCATCTTCTCCGCCTCAAAGCTCCTTGCCGTAGATCCGGAAGCGCTTGTAGACCTCACCGCCCAACCGTTCCATCTGGGCGCGCATCTTCTGGTTGCTCTCCAGGATCAGGTGGCTGTCGATGGTGGTGAACCCGCGCCGCCGGGCCACACCGAAGAGGTGAACGCCGAGTGCTCCGGTCAACCCCCGACCCTGCAGGATCCTTCCGCACTGCACCGAGCAACAGGTCCAATTGTTCGGAACGTCGCATGGCCCTGAGGATGTGGATGAAACCGAAGGGGAACAGACGACCTTGGGCGCGTTGCAGACCGGGACTCAGGTCCGGAACGGCCACCACGAAAGCCACGGGCACTTCATGGACATCCACGACCACCACCACCAGTTCGGGGTCCAGCAGGGGCAGGTAATCGGTGGCGAGCTTCTGCATTTCGGCCCTGGTCATCGGCACGAAACCGAGGAGCTCCGTATAGGTGTTGTTCACCAGCTCCAAAACCGGCACGATCCAGCGTTTCAAGGCCTTTCTGTTCTGGAAGGTCTTCACGATCAGCCCCTCAGAACGAAGAACATGCTGAGCCACCCGCTCATATCGTTCCGGCACGGTCTCGGGCACGGCCATGCGATAGGTCAGGCAATCGGCGTGCTTCGCATACCCAAAGGCCTCGACCAGCGGAGGCAGGTATGCCGGGTTGGTGGGTGTGGCGATCACCGGCAGGTGCTCAAAGCCCTCTACCTGAAGCCCTTGGGGGTCCTTATCGCTAAGTCCGAAGGGGCCGATGATACGGTCCATGCCTTGTTCGCGTGCCCAAGCCTCCGTTCTCTTCAATAGCGCTCGGACCACCTCCGGGTCTTCGATGGCATCCAACTGGTAGAACCGGGCAGCGTTCTCGTTGTGGGAGGTGTTGTAGCTCCTGTGGACCAGCCCCATCGATCCGCCCAGCAAGCTGCCCATGCACCCTGGCCAGAAAGCGGATGTGGGCCTGGTCGCGGAGCGCTGGGTTCGTATTCGGATGGCGTGCCACCCCTTCTCCTCGGCCCAGATCGGTGGCACATAGTTCGCGCGCCGACCGGGCAACACAGCGGGAAGACGGATGAAGTCACGCAACTCAGCCGCGGTCCGAACAGGAAATAGTTCAAGGTCCATCAAAAGTGAAGGTCGGTCGATCCTGGAGAACAGGCAGCACTGGCCGCCTGACCGATCGTCCGAAATGCTGACGATCCGGCTGTTGTCGTATCCCGGTACGGTTCTTTCTCGTACATAGCCGCCAATACTAGAAGAGAATGCCTCGTAAGAAACCCGCCCTGATCCTGACCCAACCCGTGAAAAAGGGCGTGGAGCTCATCAAGGTACGCCTTGATGCCCGCACAACGATCACCATTTCCAGCATGAAGAAGCTGGATTTCTGGAAGAAGCGTTACCCGAAAGCGGAGGTGATCAGCTAAGTGCTGACCCTGTCTTGGGCCGGCGGGTAACTTTACCCGCACATCATCAGCCCATGCCCAGTTTCGACATCCTGAGCAAGGTCGACGTACAGACCTTGGACAATGCCATCAACACGGCCAAGCGCGAGCTCGACACGCGCTATGACCTGCGCGGTAGCAACAGCACCATCGACTTCGACAAGAAGGCGTTGACCATCCAAGCTGGGTACCGAGGATCACTTGAAATTGGATTCCATCGTGGACATCCTGCTTGGAACGCAGTACCAAGCAGAAGGTGGACGTGCGGGCCTACGACCTGAGCGATGAGCCCACCCCCAGCGGTAAATTGCTGTACCGCACCATCAAGATCAAGTCAGGCATTGAGCGGGAAACCGCCAAGAAGATCGTGAAGGCCATCAAGGAAAGCGGCCTCAAGGTGCAACCCCAGATCATGGACGACCTGATCCGCGTGAACGGCAAGAAGCTGGACGACCTGCAAGCTGTGATGGCCCTATGCCGCGAGCAGGACTTCGAGCTACCCCTGCAGTTCGAGAACATGAAGAGCTGACCTTCGGGCCGGCTTTCCAATTTCAACGGTATTCTCGCTTGGTCGTCTGCAATGGTAGGTCTCCTTTGCCGTTGCTAACTTTCCGTTCCCTTCCATTGCTGTATGAACCTGCGAACCTTCTCCCTATTCCTCTCCGGCATCGCTATCTCTTCGATGATCTGGTCCGCTTGCAAGCACGAGTCGGACGAGGACCCTGTGGATGCACAATTGCTGGACATGGCGCGGGGCACGGACGGCTTCGTTTGGTATGAGGGTTCAACCGCACAACTGCCTCGTTCTAATGGCTCCGGACACGCTGAGCCCTTTCTGCGCACACGTTACAATGCCCTGGCGGCGACGGTGCTGAACACGAACCTGATGGTGACCTCGGACACCCTTTTCCCGGAGGGTTCCCTGATCGTGAAGGAACTGATGACCGACGCCTCAACGATCGGCACGTACGCAATACTCTATAAGCAAAGCAACAACCCCTACGCGGATGCCGGCGGCTGGGTATGGGGCTACGTCCGACCCAACGGCGAGGTCCGCGCTTCGGCGAAGGACCAAGGCGCCGTATGCCGCAGTTGCCACACCCAAGCCGGGCACATCGACCAAACGCTGATGAACATCTCCTTCCCCTGATCACCCATGCACACCACCACGCTCCGCTTTCTGGCCGAACCGACGGACGTGAACTTCGGGGGCAAGGTGCACGGGGGCATGGTGATGAAGTGGATCGACCAGGCGGGCTACACCTGCGCCGTGAATTGGAGCGGGCACTATTGCGTGACGGTCTACGTGGGTGGCATCCGCTTCTTCCAGCCCATCCGCATCGGGCACATCGTGGAGGCCCAGGCGCGCCTGATCCACACCGGCCGAACGAGCATGCACATCGCCGTGGACATCAGTGCCCAGGACCCGCGCACCAACGAGCACCTGAAGACCACCCATTGCATCATCGTTTTCGTGGCCATGGATGACGTTGGCCAGCCGGTTCCTGTG
The DNA here is from genome assembly GCA_037046615.1 of Dermatophilaceae bacterium. Taxonomy (GTDB): domain Bacteria; phylum Actinomycetota; class Actinomycetes; order Actinomycetales; family Dermatophilaceae; genus Phosphoribacter. The sequence continues at coordinate 158,393 of JBAOHD010000012.1, read as the reverse complement.
AAGGAATGGACACCCGCTACCGATGAAGAGAAGGCTTTGCAGAAGTACGCCATCCGGCTCATGGACCTGCGGAAGGACATCGACGAGGCCATGAAGCCGTTCATGTGACGCAGGGCTGAGTTCGGCGCTAGGCGACGTTCGGCGTCGAAACCTCGTCTTCAATCGAAAGAGCCCTCACGAATCATGCGTTTAGCTACCCTGGTGTGTTCAGGAGCCCTCTCCTTCACGGCGAGCGCACAGACCTATTTCTATGTGGATGCCATCAATGTGCAGCCCACGAACCCGACCACTGTGGATGCGATCACAGTAGACCTGGTCGGGAACTTCTCCGGGGGTGGGGTCTATGTGGTCAACACCAACGTGAGCGTGGTGGGCAACTTGGTGAACATCACCGTGAATTGCGCCGACAATGGCGGCGATCACGGTGCTCATTCCCCATATGGAGACCATTCCGATCGGGCAGCTTGCCGCAGGCAATTACACCATTCAGCTCGGCGGAACGGGCATGGGCGACTTCGCGCCAACACCGGAGCATCAATTCACGGTGACGGGCACAGGAGCCTGTGATAGTCTGTTGATCAACTCCATCAGCTGGGACCCTTTTGGTGACACGGCGATCGTGCTTTCCGCCTCGAACAACAGCGCCACGCTCTTCGACTATCCGGGCTTCATCCTGTTCGATGACCAAGGCGACACGCTAGCGAAAGAGACAGTGAACTACTTCGGCATCAGCCAAGGCCCACAGACCCATTACCTGATCGTCCAACCCGGAGCCACCATTCCCGGGCGGGCCCGTTCGCCGGTTCCTTGGAACTCTGGACGCTCTTCTATCAGTCACTTGGCTGCACATGGGACACGACCTTCTCCCTTTCGTCCACCGCCCCCCTGCGCGCCTCTCACGGTCTCCCTTCTTGGCAACTTCGGTGGTGCCATGGTAACGGCATCATTCAGACTCACTCCATCGTCCGATCCGAACGCCGCAACGGTGGCCTCTGGAATCGACTCAAGCCTCCATGTGCGCTTCACCAGGAGATGAACGACACGATCTGCCTGCCCCCCGGCGAATACGCCTTGAGCATGGTGCAACCCAACATGGTGGGCGGGGCTCTGAACCTATGGGCTGGGTACTTCCTACGGCCCAGGCCCTAGTGAGCCTTTCGTTCAAGGCGGAGCCATGAACACGCTCCCCTTCAGCTTCTACCCGTCCTGTTACAACGGACCCAATGGCCTGGTCGAAGTGGAGCCGGGCGCCGATCTGCAGAGCACGCTGAACAACGGTCTGCTCACCGTCCTAGCCCTCGACTGGTCGTCCGCTGGGACCGCTCTCCGTGTTCGACGGGCAGGGACGGCTTGTTGCGTACCACCGCTGCGACCACGCAAGTGTTCACGCTTGACGTTAGCGCCCTTTCGCCGGGCTTGCTGTTGGTACAGCGCACCGGAAATGCAGGCCAGCGCTCGGTGGTGCGGGTCATCAACGTACGCTAAGGCATGCTGAACGGCCCCCTGCGCAAGGTCCTCATGGTCCTCCTGGTCCCCGGCCTGCTGGTCTTCTGTTGGGCCATGGTACAGAAGGCATACGTCCTTGAGCCTCCAGCCCAGTTGGCACCTGCGGAGGTGCAGGAACTTGGATTCTCTGGGTGTGGAAGCCATCGGCAGTCTTGACGTACCGGTGGCGGCCTTGTTGGTATACCGGGGTGAGGTCGATCGGACGTGGCCACAACACCGTGCTGCGCGATGGCAACGCGGGTGGCCACGCGGATGGAATTAATGCGATCAGCCATGCGATGCGGATGATGGGCACCCTGACCTTTGATGCTCTGGACCGCGACGACCTGGTGCTCATCACCACCTTCGAGCCCTGTGCCATGTGCCGCGGAGCGATCATCGAGTACCGCATTGAACGCGTTGGATTCGTGGAACCGAAATCACTGAGGCACCATGCCGGACAATGGCTGAAGGCGCTGGACTACGAGGTGCACAAGGTGGAACTGGAACCTGCTGGTCTACAGGACAGCCTTTTCCGGCTCCACCCCGGCTACGACCCTGCGAAGGACAGTCATTGAGCACGCGCTCAGGTGGCACTACATTGGGCACCGAACAGCTCTGGTGCCATGGCCGATCAACGTGTGAAGATCCTTGAGTCGGTTTACATCAACCCGGATGTGAAACGGCTTCGCATTGAGAAGCCGGAGGGGTACACCTTCATCCCTGGCCAAGCCGCTGAGATCCGTATCGATCTGCCGGGTTGGGAAACGAAAGCCCGTCCGTTCACCTTCACCTCATTGCAGGAATGGCCTGACCTGGAGCTCATCGTACGGATCTACCGCAGCCACCATGGGGTCACCGAGCAGTTGTCCAAGCTGCGCACCGGCGACCACCTTTTGCTGAGCGAACCCTTCGGAGCCATCACCTTCAAAGGACCTGGCGTGTTCTTCGCTGGGGGCGCTGGCATCACACCCTTCCTTGCCATTTTCCGGCAGCTGCACCATATGAAGCTCCTGCGGGGGAACCGTCTGGTGTATTCGAACCGCACCGTGGAGGACGTGATCATGCACGAGGAGCTCACACACTTGTTGCGCAAGGACTACATCAACGTGTTCACCCGGCAGAACGTGATCGGCTTCCACGAACAACGCATTGACCGGGCCATGCTGATCGAACTGGCGCCCGACCTGAGCCAGCGGTTCTACATCTGTGGTCCTGAAGGCTTCGTTCACGACATCCGTGAAGGTCTGGTGGAACTAGGCGCCTCTGCAGAGGAACTGGTGGTGGAAGCTTAAGCCGCGGTCCTCAAGCGTAGGCAGGCATGGGGAGTTGGAACCGTAAAGTGCCCTAGCCCCAAGGGAAAGAGGAAACCCGTGTACTGGACCACGATCTTCGCGACCATGCAACTATGGAAGTTCCTTTCCGTCCTTACCGGGTTGATAACGTTGGCGACGACGGTATCCGCCCAGCGGGTAACGGACCCGAACGCGAACCTGTGGATCTCGCACTGGGGTGACCATCGCATAAGCCAGCACTGGAGCTTCCATACGGAAGCGCACATACGCCGGGCGGATATGGGAGCCAACTGGCAGCAACTGCTGATCCGGCCCGCAGTGAACTACCACCTCAACGACCAGGTGATGTTCACCCTGGGCTATAGCTACTACTACAACTACCCCTATGGCGCCTACCCGATCAACTATGGCAACTGGGAACACCACCTTTTCCAGCAGGTTCAACTTAGCCAAGCGATCGGGCGCGTACGACTGGCGTATCGCTTCCGCATGGAGGAACGCCTCATGGCGAAGTTGACGCCTTCGCCAGCCGACGTGTCCGAGGGTGTGTTCGACTCTTATGTGTACCAGAGCCGCTTCCGCACCCGTGTTTGGCTGACCGATCCCGCTTGGCAAGCATGAGAAGGTGGAACCCGGTGCGTTCAGCGCCAACCTTTATGACGAGGTGTTCTTGAACTTCGGGGACTCGCAGCGGCTGGACTACATCAACCAGAACCGTCTATCGGGGCTGCTCGGCTATCAAGCAAGCAAGCCACTGAACGTGATGCTCGGCTACTTGTATCAAGTGATCGAACGCCCCGGGGCCGCGAACGGAGCGGACCTACTGGAATGCAACTCGACGGTGCATCTCGTTCTGGTCTACAACCTCGATCTGCGGAAGAAGGAGGAACCGTCGACCAAGTAAGAAGTTGCTTAAAAGGCGAAGCCCGCCTTACAGGGCGGGCTTCTTAGGATCCTGATCTCTTCGCTTACGGGCTCGGACAGAGGCGTTTTTCTGCGCTTAGGCTCTTGTGCCTCCTGTGATCAGGGATGCGTTCTCCGGCTTACGGGCCGGTGTTTGATGGTTCAACGCAAACGGTGTTCCGAAGGTTGCGTTCGTTGAAGAAAAGTTCAGCTGTTATGTCCTTGCTGGAGGAACATGACGAACACGAACGTCATCATGAAGTGGTGCACCAACAGGAGCACGGTGGCCAAGGTCAGCACTTGCTTACCACTACCACCAAGCTCCGGGAAGAGCTTCTTGTTGTTGACGGCGATGATCGGCAAGGGAACGGCAGCGAAGAGGAAGACCACGGCCAGTGCCTTAAAGAGGAAGGCGTTGCCGAAGAGCCCGAAGAAAAGGTGCGCGTAGTAGAAGGCGAAGCCTAGGAAGGCCATGAGCCCCAGCCGGACGAAGAGTCTTGCTTCAGCGACCATTTTTTGACGTGTTTCCATCTCTAAGACGCACCCATTCAACGGGGTTGTGTCCAGGAGGTTTCAATTTATTTCAGTGTTGATGGGCGGTTCAGGAGGCAACCCCTTGGCGTTCCCACCGTCGCCAGAGCTTCAGCACGGTCACCAGTCCGATGGCGGCACCCAGAAGGAACAACGGCCACAGGAAACGCTCCGGGATATAGTCTCGCAGCTGATCCAAGGCGGGACCGCTCCCGTTCACACTGAAGGAGCGTCGGTGCTCAGCCCACACATGCGCCAGGGGCTCTTCCACGAACGTGTATAGCATGATCATCGCAGCGCTGGCGAACAGGCTCCACTCCAGCTTCATGATCATCGCGTCCACCTGCCGCTCGCGTACACGCAGGATCACAAGGCCGAGCAGGATCATGCCCAGCGAAACGATCACGGGTAGCCAACACCGGCCCCACCCAGGGCACCGGTACAAGGAATAGGATATCCCAATCCAAAAGTGTCACCGGCCAGTCCAGGATCGCCTTGAGGAACACGTAGTAGAAGATGTCCCACACGCCGAAGCAGTAAATGAACCACGCGAAGCGCTCCAAGGCCCGGCGGGTGAGCATGGCGCCTGGGGCCAGCAGCATCACCATGGTCGCCACCTCGCGCAGCAGTTCGGTAATGGCGATGCGTCGATCGATCGGCGCCATGGGGAATGTGAACTCCACTGGATAGTACAGGGCACGCAGATCGATCACCACCGCGCTTTCGAGAAAAGCCATGGCGATGGCGTAGACCGTCATCCACGGCAACAGTTGGACCCATGTTCGGACCTGCATGCTCATGTGGCCACATCGACGATGAGCCCGCGGTGGTCCGAACCGGGGATGAAGAACGTTCGACTTGCCACCACTGCGGCACCTGGTGACACCAGCAGATGGTCGATGGGATCAGGGCCAGGCCGAAGAGCGAAGGGAAGGTGGGCGTAGTGGACGCTGTGCCGACGCGAAGACCGCTGTTCACACACAGGCGCCACATGGCCCTGTCCCAACTCACGGTATTGAGGTCACCCACCACCACGGTAGGCATGGCATCGCTGCTCACGATCGTGGCCAATTGCTTCAACTGGGCATTGCGCCGGCGATGATCGCCCCACGAGCCCGGAGAATTCGCATGCACACTGAACACACGTACGGCGCCCTTGCTTGAGCGCACCACCGCTTCGATCACTGGTGTATCCTCCAGCACCAGCACCTCCATGCGGTCCAGCGGCAGCCGACTGAACAGGGCGATCCCATAACAATGATCACCGGGGACGACACGATGGAACGGATAGGCTTGACCCAGCTCCTGCTCCAGCACTTCCGCCCAAGCCTCGCTCACCTCTTGGAACGAGATTGACATCCGCATCACTATCCAAAGCAAGGCGCACTACTTCGGCATGCCTCCGGTTCGGTTGAAGCAAGTTCATCTGGGCAATTCGGAGCGAGGTTTCCGTGTGTTGATGAAGCGCGGGAGCACTGGGTGCGTCCAACTGCAACAACACCATCAAGCAAGCCATCGCGGAAGCCGCACCGGTCCAGGCCCTGCGTCGCCACACCGCCCAGGTCAGAATGAGGATGAACACCAACACCCATTCCAGCAGGAAAGCGCGGGCCAGCATGGGCAGGAAGGCATCGGGAGCAAAGGCCAGTGCTGTGGCCACCGTGAGGATCAAGGCCGCAACGAGCACATCGCGGTCCTTTCGTAGGATCAGCTTCTTCATGCGTCAACAGGTTTCTTTTCGATACGTCCGATACAAGGTCCACACACGCCACAAGCGGCACCGCACCGATGATGCCGAAGGAAGCATCAACGCAACGCCAGAAGAAGGGGATCCCGCGGACCGGCGCCCATAGGAACGCGAGCGGCAACACCAGCAGGCAGCACCAGAGGCCCCACTCGATCACCCACTTGTTCCGCACCGGATCGCGCAATGGACCGAAGAACGCGATGCCGATGACCACATGCGCGAAAGCCAACCAATCCGTGCCATAGAACAGGAACGGATAGCGCTGCCCCACATCGGCGATGGCCAACGCCGCCTGTTCCGCCCAGCCATGCCAAGGGCCGCTCCACGAGCGTGTCAGGTCCGACAGCCAGGCCGTGCCCCACTCCAGCGGCACCGCGGTAAGCCCGCTGAACCACAGGGCCACGATGAAGAACAAGAAGCCAGTAGCGCACTTCGCGGCGTGCCCGATCGGTGGTCGGTCATCAGTTCACTTGTTGTTCGTCTGGACACTGCGGCTGCCTCGTCAACCGCCACGGCCTCTTCCACGGGCGCCACGACCGGAGCCCACATCGACAACCGCCGCCGCAGGAGCCCCATTGAGCCGCTGAGCGTCCGTTCGGATGCGTTCGTGTGGCGTCGGGGAGGTGGGCAAGCCGCTTTCGCCTTCAGCGCTTCGAAGGTCCGCCGGTCGGCCAGCGTCCAGCTGCGCCAGTCCTGCTCGCATGGAAGCGCCGCAGGAAACGTTCCCGCTTGCGGTCCAGGTCCATGCGGAAGGTGCCAGGGTCCAGATGCTCCACCCAGCGCACGCGGTTCTCCCGGTGATGGGCCATCTGCGCCTCCACCTTGGGCAAGGTCAGCATAGAGCAGCGGCAGCACCTTATCGCTCATGGCGAGGTAGTTGTCCACATCGATCTCGCCCTGGTTCCAGTGCGCGAGGTTGAAGCGCACGATGAGGCCGTCCCAGTTCGACCGTGGTGAGGCCCGACCATCACCACGAAGGCCGCCCAACCGTTCACGCGCAGCAAATAATACGCATGCTGCTCGCGACCTCTGATCTTCAAGTACAAGGTCACCAACCCGACCAGCACCAGCAGACAGGAACACCACGACTCCGATGCGCTTGTAGGCAAGTCCGTGGAAATGGATGTAGTGGTAGTTGCGCAGGAACACGCGAGATGCCCGAGGACGAAGTTCTGCGCGACCCAGAGCCGTGGCCAGCAGGCGCAACGAGCCGCGCTCCTGCGCGGATGGAAATTCAGATTGCCGCGGAAGAGGTGCAGGAGGATGCCGATGCTGAGGAGGATGCTGAGGATGAGCAGGTAGGTGCCTTCATGCACGAACTGTTTCAGGTTGAAGCCCTCCTCCACTTCGAACCCGATACCACACCCAGGAGATGTCGATGAGGTTCACAATCGAGCAACAAGGCGTTCACAAGGATCAGCAGGATCAGGCCCGTGCGCCGCTCACGTTCCAAGGCCCCCATGGACAACGGACTGAGCCAATGCGGACGCTTCTTCCGTTGGCGGATCAGACGATTCGTTCAACGGCCATGAGGGCCCGGTGAAAAGCTGCGGTGCGAAACGGTGCACCAAGGCACCGCTGACCACAAGACCGAGTCCGAGGAAGAACATGTGGGGCGTGAACAGCTCGGCCATGAGGTCCCAGAACACGTCGAAGAAGTCACCGAAGAAGTCCGCTGCCATGGCCTCGAAGCGGGGGTTGGCAGCACGATAGATCAGGAAGAACAACAGGGTCACCAAAACCGGCACGAAAGCCAACCGGACCCATCGCCAGCCCGACCGGGTCACAGGAACTTGCTTCAGTCCTTCGCTCATGACACCAGCGACACCGATGGGCGTGTGGACCAGGTTCACCAGCGACCCGATGAGCGCCAGCGGGAGGTTCCGCAAGGCGGGTTCCATAAGCAGCACGCGCGGTGACCAGCGCAGGGCGAGCAAGGTGCCCACCTTCGCCACGATGCTACCGTGCACCACCACCATCCCAGCGCAGATCACTAGACCGGCCAGGGTGACCCGCGCCGTCATGGAGACCGAGCGACGTGCTCACCAACAACGACCCGAGCATGGCCGTCTGCCTGCGAAGAGCGCCAGGTTGAGGCCCGAGCCTTGGTGCCAGAACAGGCGGTCGAAGAGCACGGTGAGCAACAGAACGACGATGCTGGTGCGGAACGTGGTATTGCGGAAGAGGGGGCCGTCGGTCATTGGCGGAGGTCTTTGTTCAATAGCGTATCGATGGCGCTGAGGTGATCACGGAAAGCCTTGGCTCCTGCAGGCGTTGCCTTGTAGCTGGTGTTGGGCCGCTTGCCCACGAAGCGTTTGCGCACCTGCACATACTTCACGGAATCGAGCGCGGCCAGGTGACTTGCGAGGTTGCCGTCGGTCACGCTCAACAGGTCCTTCAGCACCGCATGGTCCACCCATTCGTTCACCACCAGCACGGCCATGATGCCGAGCCGAACGCGACTTTCGAAGGCTTTATTGAGTTCGTCGATCATGCCCGGTCCGATGCGCTGGGAGCAGCTTCATGCCGATACCACATAAGGCCGCCATACAGGATGTGCAACACGCCGAATCCGAGCGCCCAGAACATCAGGCCAGCGCCCGAACCAGCAGGTGGACAACAGCCCAAGCATGATCTCGCTCAGGCCAAGCCAGCGGACCTCGTCCAGCGTGTACTTGGATGCGTTCAACAACGCCAGTCCATAGAACACCAGTGTGGCCGGGGCCACCAGCACCACCGCACCATGCCACAACATCGCCAGGCAGAACAACCCACCCGTTACCAAGGGGATGGCCAGGTTCCAAGCCAAACGCTTTGCGGAAGGGTCCCACAAGCCCTGGCCCGTCCGCTTCGCCCGCCTCCAGGTGAACCAAGCCGCACCGGCCAATGCGACGAGCAACACCATGGCCGCCAGCAACACCAGGTCCAACACATCGGTGAACAGAGTGATGGAGCCATCGAAGGTGCCCATGGAACCGTCGGCGTAGTTGGACCGGCCCGTGCGGTCTGTCAGGATCGAGTGTTTCATAACGCTCTCGTGCCACCAGCGCCCCTACCAGCGCCACGGCTCCGGCGAACACTCCGCTCAACCCGCTCAGTGAAAGGAATCGCGTGCTTCGCTCCATCAACCCGCGGATGTGGGCCAGGTCCTGATGATGTCCTAGTTCATTCATGTTCAAAGTACTTTGCGTTTCAAAGTAAAGAACGCCGGAGCGATACGGCAAGTATGCGGGACGAAAAAAGATCAATGCACCATCCAGAGCGCCAGGAAGGCGCCGACCAGCACGGCGGCGAAGCGCTGCAGGTTGAAGCGGTGCTCGGGGGTGGTCTCGAAGATGATGGTGGTGCCGATGTGCAGCAACATGCCAATGGCCACCGCCAATGAACGATGCAGGAACTCCGCTCCCAGCCCCGAACCACCCAAGTGGCCCACGGCCATGCCGAAGGGCGCAGCAGCAGCGAACACCGTGATCATGAACCAACTCTGACCCGAAGGCACTTTCGACCGCTGAAGCACCGTGGCCAGGGCAATGGCCATGGGCAGCTTGTGCAGCAGTACGCCGATCAGGAACGGCAGGTCGCCGTGCACGCTGGGGTCCGCGAATGGCAGGCCTTCTGTGAAGGAGTGCAGGCATAGACTGAACAGCGTGAGGAAGGGCAGCGCCCGGCCGGGTGCTACGTGCATGTGCCCGTGCTCGATGCCATGGCTGAAGAACTCAAGCACCACCTGCAACATGAAGCCGCCCAGCAGCCACGGCCCGATGCCTTCGCCCCCGACCGCATACAATTCGGGCATCATGTGGGTGAGCGCCACGCTGAGCAGGAAGGAACCACTGAACGCCAGCAGCAAACGCAGCAATGTGGCGTTGGGCTTGCTGAACTGTACCAAGGCCCCGGCCGCCAGCGGCAGCGTCAGGGAAAAGGGCCATAGTGGTCACCAGGTTCATGCGGCAGGGCGTTGGGCCCAGATCACCAGGCGTTTCGGATCGTGGCATTGTCGAAAGGCGTGGGAACGGGGCCGTCCGTAAGGTCCCGGATCACCAGTCCTGCAGCGAGCACCAGGGATTCCAATTGCGAAGGCATCAAGGCCGTGACCCGTTCCTCGAACCGATGGACCTCGACCTTGATCCTCTGCCGCGATACGCTTCACGATCTGGCCTCGCTCCATGCAACGAGAGATGGTGAAACGGACCCCCCGGATTCCAAGCATTCCTCACCGACCAGGTCGCGCACCACCATGGAGCTGTTCATGAAATCCAGCACGAACCAGCCTCCGGGGCGTAAGGCGGCCGCGGCAGCCGCAAGGGCCCGCTGATTGATCGCCCGGTGATTCGAAATAGCCCAAGCTGGTGAACAGGCATACAACCAGATCAAAGCGCTCCACTGGCGAAGGGCTCCCGGATGTCATGCACTACGAAAGCCCCTCCGGGCACGTGCCTTACGTGCATCGGCGATGCTCTCCGGGAGAAATGTCGATGCCGGTCACATGGCAGCCTTCCTCGATGAACCAATGCGCATGGCGGCCACGTCCACAGGCCATGTCCAGCACATCGACCACCGGAGCAAGGCTTCAGCTTCTCCAGGATGATGCGGACCCACGCGTGCGCATCGTCCTGGTCGCGGTGACCATAGAGCAGCTTGTAGTAGCGATGTGCCGAACCAGGTCCGGTACCAGGCCATGCGCAAATGGGAAAAGGCCGTCGAATGTACGGTTCGGCGCGCTGCCTTGGAGATCGGCGGGGTTGACAATTCCGTGGAAAACTCCGGCAACAGGCTTGGTCTTTCCCTGCTTGCAAGAAGCACCTTTGGAGCAAGCAGCACCCTTAGTGCCCTTTGTCGGACCATGCTGGATCGCGTTCTTGACCTGTACAACGACCTGGAGACGGCACCGCGTGATGCTCTCCTTCAAGGGTGACCTGACGCCCGGACCTTGTCACCGCCCTGCTGGGGTTGGTGGAGCGCAAAATGGAGGCACATCGAACCGGACCACCGCACGCGAAAACGTGTGTTCAACGTGGTCATGGAGTGCCTGCAGAACCTCTACCACCACAACGCGCTACGGTCGAATGTGGCAGAAGGTGGCCAGCCGGCTGAGGAAGCGCAAGGCGTGGTGATGATCGCGCATGACGACGCAACGGCTACTCCGTGCTCACCGGCAACTTCATGGCCGGCGAGCGAAGTGGACGACCTGAAGGGCGCACTTGGACCGCATCAACGCACTTGCGACCGGACCAGCTGCGCGACCTGTACAAGGAGAACCTCGCCGACGGGCGCGTACAGCACCGGCCGGCGGCGGCGGACTTGGGCATTATCGACATCGCACGCAGGAGCGGGCAGCAAGCTCGAATACGGTTTCGTACCCTACGATCAGGCACAATGCCTTCTTCAGTCTCGAACGTGAACGTGACCGCCTAGACCAGAACACCATGGCAGCCGCTCCACCTCGAAGGTTCACCCAAGACCCCGCACCGTACTACTTCGACGACGCCACAGGGCTGCTCGAATTGAAAGGCCGCTCGCATTCCCGAGAACTCGCATCGAATTCTACAAGCCGCTGATCGACTGGATCGACCGCTACGCCCGCGACCCGAAGCCCAAGACCGCGTCTGCACGTGCAGCTGGAGTACTTCAACACCAGTTCAGCAGCAAGTGCATCCTGGACGTGTTCAAGAAACTGGAACTGGTGCGCGCTACCGGCAACGAGGTGACCGTGCTGCTGGCACTACGAAGCGGACGATGAGGATATGCTGGAGGCCGGCGAGGACTACGCAGGCATCATCAACATTCCCTTCAAGATGATCCAGATCGAGGAGGTGGACGGCAACTAGAGGCATTCGGCTCACGCAAGCCCCGTTCAGCCGCTGCTCGGCGAGGACTTACTTGCTGCGTATCCCAAGGCCGCGTGCTCAACCGCTCCATCAGCCGCGGGAACACGTTCGACGTACAAGGCCAGCCAGCATCAGCAAGGACATGCTCCAAAGCACGAGCATGTTCGCCCAGAGCGTGGGCATGCGCTGCACCGAACAGCCACTTCACCGGCGCATAGAACTGCGCCCCGAAGAAGCCGCTGTGCATCAGGCTCGAGGTAGATCGGGATCGTTCTTCTGCACCAGCTCGCCGTTGGACTCCACGATCACGTTCACGTCGTTCTTGTTGGTCACGACCTCGGCCAGGCTCTCGTTGCGGTACCCGTCCAAGCAGGGCGAAGTAGGCGGCGCGTATCTTCCGGCGTACGCGGTCATGTTCGGCGATACGCTGCTCCTTCGGCGCCGTTCCGCCTTGTTTGTAGGCCTTGCGATAGTGCTCGGTCAGGAGTTCCAAGCGCTGCATCCACCTCGTCCAGCGTGCCTTGCCATCCACCTGTTCGGGGGTCAAGCTGGTCCACATGCGTCGAACATGGAACCCGTCCAGCGATCGCATCTCCTTGGTCAATTCGTTGCGCAACGAGCGCCAGGTCGTGGGCCATGTCCGCAGCCTTCCCCGGTTGTCCACATAGCGCACGACGCACCTCGTCGCAACGCTGTTCTGCAGTTCGCGTACCCAGAGGTCCTTCTTCCAATTGGCCGTTTTCATGCGCTGGTCGAACGCGTAGAAGTTGCTGCTCGTATGCGTTCTCCATGAACTGCGGTCACGGCCAAGCCCTTCGTAGGCCCAACGGCGAGGCCATGATGTTGCCGATCCAAGGCACGCTGCTGCTCGCTGAAGCGAACCAAGGATGCAGCTTGTCGAAGCTGCACGATGATACCGCTGAACAGCAGCTGCGGAATGATCAGCACCGGGATGATGATGTAGATGACCTTGGCACTAGTTGAAGCTGGCACTGACGTTGAGGCCGAGCACGTTGGCGAAGCACGAGGTGCTGAAGAGCATGAGCCAGTGCGCCACAACCAGCCCCTGGATGTCCAGCACGGTGTTGCCCACCAGCACGAAGAGCATGGTCTGGACGGCACTGATGAGGAAGAGCATGCCCGATCTTGCTGCAGCAGGTAGCTGGCCCAGCTCAGGTCCAGGAACTTCTCGCGTTGTAGGATCTTCGCGGTCACGGATGATCTCCTCGGCCGCTCACCGTGAGGCCCAGGAAGAGCGCCACGATCACCGCGATGAACAGGAACTGCGGAATGTTGTCGTTCTCGCCGGAAGACGTAGCTGCCCGCATCTCCACGCCGTTGCGATAGTATCGCAGGAAGAAGGCCATGACGAAGGCCAGCGCCGGCGCTTCCAAGCAGGTTGATGAGCACGTACTGCGTGTTGGCCAGTTTGCTGAGCAGGTCGCGCTTGAAGTACACATACAATTGGCGCGACCTTGTCCGGGTGCCTTGAATGTGCTCTTGGGCACTGTGCGCTTCACATCGGGCACCATGGCGCGACACGCACCTTCCATCTGGGCCCGGAACACTTCGTTCCAAGCCTCCGGACTGATGCGGCGCTGATCGGTCTCGTTGCCGTACTCGTCCACGAACTGTGGCCTCGAGGATGTTGAAGATCTGCTCGGGGTTCACGTTGCCGCAGGCACCGCACTGGCCGACGTCGCTGTTCACCTGGCCGGTCACCTTCTTGAAGTAGACCACAGCATCCACGGGATCGCCGTAGTAGACGGGGTGGCCCTCCTGGTCCATGAGCAGCAGGCGATCGAAGAGCTTGAAGATCTCCGAGCTGGGCTGGTGGATCACGACGAACACGATGCGGCCCTTGAGCGCGAGCTCCTTCAGCAGGTCCATGATGTTCTCCGAATCGCGCTGAACTGAGGCCGCTGGTAGGCTCATCCACGAAGAGCACGCTCGGCTCCCGGATGAGCTCCAGGGCGATGTTCAGGCGCTTGCGCTGGCCACCGCTGATGGTCTTCTCCAGCGGACTGCCCACCTTGAGGTCCTTGGTCTCGTAAAGACCCGAGCGTTTGCAAGCATGCGCAGCACACGCTCGGTGACCTGCGTCGTCGTCCTGGTCGCCGAAGCAGAGCTTGGCGTTGAAGAAGAGGTTCTGGAAAACGGTGAGCTCCTCGATGAGCAGATCGTCCTGGCTCACGTGGCCGATCACGCCGCGGATGCGGTCGCGCTCGGTGTGCACGTTCGACCCCGTTGATGGTCACGCGGCCCTTGCTGGGCGTGAGGTTGCCGTTGAGCACGTTCAGCAAGGTGCTCTTGCCGCTACCGCTGCCGCCCATGATGCCGATGAGCTTGCCGCTCGTTTCGGCCATGTGCAGTTCGTGCAGGCCCAGCCGTCCGTTGGGGAAGGTGTACTCGATGCTGCTCGGCCTTGAACACGATGCGCGGACCGGCCCTTGCCTTGCAGGAAGCTGGCGAGGATGTCACTGTAATAGATGGGGTGCCCCTGTGGAGGCACGCACGCTGCTGCCGTTGCTCAGCACATAGGCCTGTTCACGTCTGATGATCGGCTGCCCGTTCAGCAGCACCGCGGTCCTGACCCGTGTAGCGCATCACGTACAGGCTCACGCTGGGCACGTGCAGCACCCGCATCTCGCCTTCGAGCCCATGGGCGTGCAGGTGCTCGCGCGTTGCGCCATGGCGTGGCCGTGCCGCGGCGTCGATGTAGAGCAGGTGCGCGGCATCCTCGCCGCATCCGTGGTCAGGCTGTCGACGAACGTCCTGGCAGCGTTGCGAACTCCTCCTGGCGCTGATGTTGAAGGTCTCGGCCACGGTGCTCACGAACTCCAGCTCCTGCTCCCCTACCTCACCGCCGGCATGGATGAACTCCAGCAGGTGGACGAGCACCACGAACTTCTGGCGCTGGGTGAGTTCCTCGTTCACCTGGGTGCAGATCTTCAGGACCTTCACCGAGTTCATGGAGGTGCGCTTGCGGCCTTTCTGGCTGGCACCGCCGCTGGTGTGGATAGGCCGCTACGAAGGCTCTCGAAGCGTCGCCATGTGGCCCTGCGGCCACTTCGGCTGTGAACTGCTGGCGCAGGAAGCGGGAAACGATCGCCGCCGCTCTGGTCGGCACCGCGGCCGACGTCCGTCCACCTTCGCGATGATCGCGAACAGTTGCAAGGAGGGCTTTGAGGATCTTCTCGCTCATGGACGGGCGTTCAACTTCCGGTGGTACCGAAAATGAGAACGGCCCTCTTTACGTGAGGGCCGTTCAAAGGTTCCACCGGGTCCAGCCCGGAAGCGCTACTTCTTGAATCCAATGAGCAGAACAGCACAGCCGGAGCCCAGCCTTGGCGGGGTCCAACTGGGCCTCCATGGTCACCTCGATGGTGTTCTGCAACCACCAGGTCCCAGTAGGGTTCGTTGCTGAACTCCTTGTTGGTGAACAGCACATTGCGATCACGGTCCAACACGGAGAAGATCAGGTTGCGGTCCGTGAACCCACTGCAGGCTGCTACGCGGTAGGTCGTTCCCCCGAACAGGGTCAGGTTGAACTCGGCCATTTCTTCGCCGCTCAACAGCGCACGGTAGAACTGACCATCGGGGATGTAGGCCTGGGTGATGTGCTTCTCACAGACCGAGGCAATGGTATCGCACTGGCCGAAAGCACTGCCGGAAAGGGCGGCGATGGCGAGCGCGGGAAGGAACGTTCTGAGGTTCATGTTCAGGCCAGGATCTGGGTGCGCATCTTGTTCACCTGCTCGCCGATCGCCTTGATCTGGGCGGGGGAGACCGTGATGACGCTCGTGCTGTTGATGTGCGTGGTCTTGGTCTTCGCGTCGGTCACCGGCTTCTCGAAGGTATAGGTCGAACTCACCCCTGCGAAAGCGGTCTGCAAGGTCTTCATCTCGGTGATCAGCGAACTGTAAAGGTTCTCCTTATCGGCGCCTTGTAACAAAGCGATCAGGTCATCCAACGTGCGCTTCTGTTCACCAATGCGCTGCGCTAGAGCTTGGTCGTTCTTGCCTGAAGCGGCGTTCACGGTCAGGTAAAGGGACTCGAGCCAACCACCAGCCAGCACAAGCGCCGAGACATCATCGCGGCCGTTCACTTTCAAGTATTCATCGGCAGCACGATAGGCGGAACCGGTGAGCACCAGAAGGCTATCCTCGTTGGCCACGTTCTTCTTGAAGCGCTCCAAGAGGGCCTTGTCGAAAGCGTTGGTGAGATCCAACTGACCGCTGAGCTTCTCGATGAGGCCCAGGGTGGTGAGCGCGCGGCTTCCGTCCTTCTCAATGGTCACATAAGCAAGGTCGGCGCCGTACATGCCCATGGCAAGCGCGCGGCCTGCTTTGCTGGTCAACTTGTCCAACTGGTCGGCAGGAAGGGGCAGTTCCTTCTGATAGCCCACGCCCAGCTTGCGGAACAGCAGAGCCGTCTGCACCGGTGATGGGATGCTGAACAACTTTCCACCCACCTGCATGACGCCGGTGGTCCGTTGTTCGGTCACGGTATCCAGTGTATCGGCGGTGCCAGTATGGCCATCGGTAGCGGTGTGTTCACCGCCACAGGCCAGTAGCGTAGCGCCCAGGACCGTAGCGACGGTCCATTTCAAAGGGAGATGCACGGACATGTTCGCACGTTGCGTTTCAGAAGTTCGGGAACGAAAGTAGCCGTACCCCCTCCCCACCCCGACCCCGCAGAGGTCCACTTTTCAACAGCCGAAGCCTTACGGGAGGTAGCGGTCAACATCACGCCGGTGAGTTCGGCGGCGCGACGTTACCAATTCAGGATCTCTTGTAGTACCGCGGAAAGCGGATGTGCCGACGCATCTGCCGGAGGTACTTGTCCACCAGAGGTGTGGTCAGGTCATATACCGAAGGGGACGTCCGCTCCTGTTGTTTTTCTGTCTTGCGCCTCATGGTCGATCCTGGTATTACGACCCATAGACAACACGGACCGTTCCGAACGTTGCCCGGAAGCACAACAGGAAAGCGAACCATATACAGGTCAGACCGGTCCTAACGCAGCAGCGTCACGTGTCCAGAGCGCTCGTAGGTCTCACCGATCAGCGCTTTCACGCGGATCTGGTAGACGTAGACGCCGGTCGGCGCTGGCGAACCCTTGTAGGTACCGTCCCAAGGACGAAGGACATCCTCGGTCTCGAAGAGAAGCTCACCCCAGCGGTCGAACACGCGCAAGCGGAAATCACGCAGGCCGGTGCCTTGGGCCATGAAGAATCTCATTGATGCCGTCACCATCCGGCGAGAAGGCATTGGGAACGTAGAGGTTGAATTCCTGCTGCACGGTGATCGAGCGGTAGGTGGTGTCCCGGCAGCCGAGGGTGTCCTCAATGGCCAGCATCACCATATAATCGCCCGGCTCAGGGAAGGTGAAGAAGGGGTTCTGTTCGGTGCTCGTGAGGCCTGGCGCTCCAAAGTCCCAGTTCCAGTAATTAGCACCGAAAGAACGGTCCAAGAACGGGATCGGGAAGTTGTTGACCTGGCTGCTGCCACCCCACCAGAAATCCGCAAGTGGTGCGTTCACGCCCACCCCCACCGCATCGCTGGCCACGATCCCGCACCCGTCCATCACCGTCACCGAATAGATCGTGTTGAACGTGGGCCAGACCGCCAACGTATCCGCCAAGGAACCGTCGTCCCATACGAAACTGTAGCCGCCCCACCCCAGCGTGGGTAAGGCATGCAACACCGCAGTATCCGTAATGCAGATGAACGTATCCGGAGCAATGAGCACTTGAACAGTGTCGTAGTCAACGGTCACTGTTACCAGGTCGCTCGTATCCCTGCCGCAGCGGTCCGTAACCGTGACCTCGAACGTCTGAGTGACCGGCGGTGCCACCGTGGCGAAGGCGTTGAAGCCAAGCCCGTTGCTCCAACTGTACTGATACGGCAGGTCGCCGCCTTGCGCAACGGCCTGTAGTTGAACCGGGGTCTCCGGGCAATAGACGGTGATATCCGGAAGAGCCTGTACCACCAGCGGCGGTGGAACGGGCTTGCTGATCGTTACACTCTCCGTCTGGGTGATGACGCCACAATCATCCGTGACAATGAGGTTATACGTGGTGGTCTGTGCCGGTGCCACCCATCCACTGAAGGAACCGTCCGGAATGCCTTGGTCCCAATCCAAGCCGTAGTTACCGAAACCACCGGTCACCGTGGCCACCACCAAGGTACTGTCGTTGCAGGTCAGACTGGTGTCGTTGCTCAGCACCACTTGGATCAACGGCGCCTCTTCCAGCAGGATCTGCACAATGGCCGTATCCGTTCCGCAGGGACCGGCATTGATCACCATGAGGTCGATGGTCTCCTGGCCTTCCGGTATGGCATCGAGAATGGCATCGATGGTCAGAAGGACGCTGTCCTCACCGGCTGCGAAGATCACCTCGCTCGGCAGCGGGGAATAGTCAACCCCTTCCGTGGCCGTGCCTGCCGTGAGCAGTTGCATGGTATCGGCCGCGGTAATGGGGGCACCACGGACCAGGTAGAGAAGCGCCTCACCGCAACCCTCGTAGAACAGGCTGTCGATCCCACCTGCGATCACTTCGCTCACAATGGCCACTTGGTTGCTCTGGAAGCTGCCCGCTTTCAGGAACACGGCGCTGTCCCAGACGGTATCGCTCGCATCCCCGATGGCGATCTTGATGTGGTAGGTCAAGCCGCAGGTCACCTGGGCGCGGGCCGTAAGCACCGTTGTGAAGCCGTCGTACTGGACGTATTGTGGGTTATTGTTGAAAGGGGCGTTGATACCGGTCCCATTCACTACATAGTAGGCCGGGTTCACCACGTTGTTCACCGTATTGATGGTGACCGGATCGGTGGTACCCGGGATCAGCGCGATGTTGATGGCCCCGTTGGTGAACGTGCCTGCGATACCGGGTCCGCTGAGGAAAAAACCGAAGATGTCGTTCACACTGTTCACGAACTCCAAGTACTCATCCGAGCCGAACACGAAGTCGAACTTGAGGGAATCGCCGGTGGGCACGAAGTCGAACTCCAGCACGGCCGCATCGTTCACGGACTGCGGGTTGGAGAGTACAGCGAGGTCCGGGTCGCCTTGCCCGAAATTACCTCCACCCATGCTGCTGCTGCCCGAATTGTTCGGCCCGGCCGCGTTCATGACATCACCTGTGGCCAGGATCAGTCCCTGGGCCATTCCCAAGGTGGTATTGACCCCATTGAATGAGCCCACCTGTTCGGTGATGGCGGTCGCAGGAACACCGTTAAAGGTGATGTTGCTCACCGTCACGCCCGGCCCAAGCAGTACGTTCTGTACCAAGGCCGCCGGTGTTTGCGTGTTCGACAACACGATCTGTGATCGCACCGAAGCGCATGAACACAGGCCGAGGCAGAACAGCAATAGGCGTTGGGGGAGCGAACGCATCGGGCGAAAATAGCCCAACAGAGGGTCCAATGACCGGACGGGCTTGTTGGTCATCGGGGGATCCCAACCCTCCGCTCGTCACCCGTCGCACAAGCGCGATCTTCGCGCCTTGACCGGAACCGTGGAGCGCTACGCCGATATCATTCTGCCTTTGAGCGTACCCGGAACGTTCACCTATGGAGTGCCCGACGGTTCGGATGTGCGGCCGGGCATGAGGGTGGTGGTGCCCTTCGGTCCGCGCCGCAGCTATTCGGGACTTGTACTTCGGGTACACGACGAAAGCCCGCTCGGTCGAAAGGTCCGCAGTATCAGCTCCATACTGGACGAGGCCCCGGTGGTGAACGAACGCCAGCTGGCACTATGGCAGCGGATCCGCGAGCACTACCTGTGCACGTTGGGCGAAGTGATGCTGGCTGCCATGCCAGGTCCGTTGATGCTCACCAGCGAGACCAACCTGATCAGCGGTCCGAACGTGGCCACCACCACCACGCCTGATGCCCGCCGGGCCATTCTGCTGAGCGTGCTGGAGCAACGCCACAAGCTCACCCTCGGTGAAGCTTCTGAGATCCTGCAGGTGAAGGACCCGATCGCCGCGATCCAGAAGCTCATCGCTGAAGGGGCCCTCATCGTGGCCGAAGAGATCGGAGATCGCTTCAAGCCCCGCATGCTGCGGTTGGTGGAACAAGGGCCCGAAGGGGACACCGAGGAGAAGCTCCACCACTGGTTCGACCGGTTGGAGAAGGCCCCGAAGCAACTGCACCTGTTGATGCGCTTCATCGAGCTGAGCCGATGTCTTTCCGCAGCGCCCCGTGAGGTGAAACGCGACGAGCTGCTGAGGCTCAGCGATGCCACCGCGGCCCACTTGAAACAGCTTTGCGACAAGGGCGTGCTCCGCATAACCGAACGCCCTGCCGACGCGCCATCCGGTAGAGCGGCCAATGCCGTGCCCTTGGTCCTGAGCGACGATCAGCACAAGGCCCTCAACGATGTGCGCACGGGCTTCACGACACACGACCATGTGCTGTTGCGCGGCGTTACTTCTTCCGGCAAGACCGAGCTGTACGCCACGCTGATCAATGAAGTGCTGGAGGAAGGCGGGCAGGTGCTCTACCTGCTCCCTGAGATCGCGCTCACCACACAGGTCATCGGGCGCATGCGGGCCCGCTTCGGTGATCAGGTGGTGGTGTTCCACTCGCGGGTTCCACAACGGGAACGCACCGAACTGTGGCTCCGAATGCAGCGCGACCCGGATGCCCATCGCGTGGTGATCGGCGCGCGCTCGTCACTCTTCCTCCCATACCACGACCTGCGGCTGGTGATCGTGGACGAGGAGCACGACCCCAGCTACAAGCAGCACGACCCCGCGCCACGCTACAATGCCCGGGACATGGCGCTGGTACTTGCCACCATTCACGGAGCACGGGCCTTGCTGGGTTCCGCTACGCCTTCCCTCGAAAGCCTCTACAACGCCCGCATTGGCAAGTTCGGGTACGCTGAGCTGCTCACCCGTTATGGAGAAGGGTACTCTGCCGACCATCGTGCGTGTCGACCTTGCGGATGCGCACAAGCGGAAGGCCATGCGCGGGCACTTCTCCGTCACTTTGCTTGAAGGTCTTCAACAGGCACTGGATCGGAAGGAGCAGGCCATCATCTTCCAGAACCGCCGGGGCTATGTGCCGGTATGGCAGTGTGAGACCTGCGGCTGGGTGCCGCAATGCGAGCACTGCGATGTGAGCCTTACCTACCATAAGCAAGCCCACGACCTGCGTTGCCACTATTGCGGACGCACCTATCCCCCGCCGTTCGCAGTGCGGCTCCTGCGGTAGTCCACGCATCCGCATGCTTGGTTTCGGCACGGAGAAGATCGAAGAGGAGCTCGCCGAATTCATGCCGAACGCACGGGTGGCCCGCATGGATCAGGACACCACCCGAGGCAAGCAAGCCTTCGAACGCATCCTAGGCCGTTTCGGCGAAGGGGAAGTGGACATCCTCGTAGGCACACAGATGGTCACCAAAGGCCTGGACTTTGAACGGGTCACCGTGGTGGGTATCCTGAACGGCGACAGCCTGTTGCGTTTCCCGGATTTCCGGGCGCACGAGCGGGCCTTTCAAATGATGGCACAGGTGGCGGGACGCAGTGGTCGGAGCCGCTCGCCTGGCACGGTCTTCATCCAAGCCCGGGACATCCACCACCCAGTGATCGATCTGGTAACAGCGCATGACAACGAAGGCATGTACCTGCGGGAAATCGAGCAGCGGCGCGCGCATGGTTATCCGCCCTTCACAAGGCTGGTGGAGCTCACCTTCAAGCACCGCGATGAGCAACGTGTCTCAGCCACTGCTGAAGCTCTGGCGGCCGCCCTTCGCCCCTATTTCAGGCGAGCGCGTATTGGGGCCTGAACCACCGCATGTGGCCCGGGTACGCGACAAGCACCTGCGCACTATCCTGCTGAAGCTGCAACGCAACGCCTACCCGCGCGAAAAGGCGCTACTGAGCGACACCATCGACCAGGTGTTCAGCCACGCGGAACATGCACGTGTACAGCTGGTGGTGGATGTGGACCCGATGTGATCAGCGTTTCAGGAAGCGGCCGGTGAAGCGCTTTCCGGAGGCGTTGGCTTCATACACATAGAGACCGCTAGGCCACATATCGAGGTCCAATTCGTGTTGCGCACCACGCGCGGAGGTCCGTTCCAAGCGAAGCCTCCCGCTCAGGTCCCAGACCCGCAGGTCCACCGTGCCGTTCGGATCCATGCGCAGCACCAGCGTTGCGTGATCATCAGCCGGTGAAGGAAAGAAGAGCTGTTCACTGCTTACAAGCTGACCGAAGAACAGCTCCTTGACCGAGGAGTTACCGTTCGTACCGAGTTCCAGCCGGTACGCAAGGAAGGAGACCTCCACCGGTGCTGTATCGGTCCAACTGTACTGCTTCGGTTCGGTGATGTCCCCGCAGATACCGGACAGTACGCCTACCACTTCGAAGGCGCCCCCGTTCACGCTGCGATGGATGCGCGTATCGGTGCAGGTGTTGCCCGCCACCATGGTCCATTCCAACCGCACCGCGCCATCGAGTTGGCTCAGGTCGAACTGTGAAAGGAAGGGGTGCTCTTGTGCGAAGGCCCGAAGGGACCAAAGCAACAGGGAGGTGAACAGGACGCGGAACATGGAATGAGAACGCAAAGCTCGGCCGATCCGTTCACGCCTCCGATCGGTCCGGGTGGCATCAACTTGGACCAAAGCCCTGTACCAGGCACCGGAGCCTTCACAGCGAACGGTGTGAACGTAGAGGGATGCGGGAAGGTCAGCGTGTGGGCATGCAACGCGATGCTCCGATCGGCTTCGCCCCGGCGCGCCCCGTATTTCACATCCCCCTTGATCGGATGTCCGTCGGCGGCCAACTGCGCACGGATCTGGTGGAACCGCCCACCCTCAGGCCTCACTTCCACCAAGGTGTAACGATCACCCACGTTCAGCACCTTGACCCGAAGCCGGGCCAACGACGAGCCCTTCTGCGGTGCCGCTACGATCCGCGCCTTATGAGCACGCGCATCGTGGACGAGGTGATGCTCCAATGTCTGGTCACCCTCCATCCGTCCCTCCACGATCGCCAAGTAGGTCTTGTCCACGCGCAGATCCGCGAACAGGTCGTTCATGGACCGTAGCGCATCCGGGGTGCGGGTCAGCACCATCACCCCGCTCACTGGCCGGTCCAGTCGGTGGGGCATGGCCAGTTCTGGAAGTCCCAGAAGGTCGACCACGCAGGGGTCGCCCGTTGGGTCGGGCTGCGAAGGCACACCGGCGGGCTTGTTCACCACCAGCAGGTGTGCATCGCTGAAGAGCACCTCCACGCTCAGTACTGTTCGTCGGAGTTCGGAAAATCCTTGGCCCGCACGTCCTGGATGTAGCGGCCCACTGCATCGGTGATCACTTCGTGAAGTTCCGCGTACCGCCGCAGGAAGCGCGGATTGAACTCCTTGTTGATGCCCAGCATGTCGTGCAGCACAAGCACCTGTCCATCCACGCCATTGCCCGCACCGATGCCGATAACGGGAATGGTAACACTGGCGGCCACCTCAGTTGCCAAGGTCGGCCGGGATCTTCTCCAGCACCAGAGCGAAGCAACCGGCCTCTTCGCAACAGACGTGCATCACGCTTCAGGCGCTCGGCCTCTTCCTCTTCCCGGGCGCGCACCACGTAGGTGCCGAACTTGTAGATGCTCTGCGGGGTCAGGCCCAAATGCCCCATCACAGGGATCCCGGCCGTAAGGATGCGTTCAACGGAGTCAAGCACTTCGGCGCCGCCCTCCAGCTTCACCGCATGGGCGCCGCTTTCCTTCATGATGCGGATAGCGCGTGTTCAGCGCACCCTTGGAATTGCCTTGGTAGGTACCGAAAGGCAGGTCCACCACGATCAGGGCGCGTTGGCAGCCCCGTACCACGCTGCTGGCATGGTAGATCATCTGGTCCAGCGTAATGGGCAGGGTGGTCTCATGGCCGGCCATCACATTGCTGGCACTATCGCCCACCAGGATCACATCGATACCGGCAGCATCCACCAGGCGCGCCAACGAATAGTCGTAGGCGGTGAGCATGGAGATCTTCACGCCCTTGTTCTTCATTTCCTGCAGCACGTGGGTGGTCACGCGCTTCACATCCTTCATCAGCGCTCATGGCGGTCGGGTTGGGGCACGAAGCTACTTCTGACCTGTACATCGGACCGCACCGATGGCCCCGTGCCACGGGGGTGGCAGCAGGTCGATCCGGCTATCTTTGGCACCCTACGGAAAAACGAGCGCGACATGCGGACCTGGAAAACAGCGGTGTTCGTTCACTGGAGCGCTGGCTGATGGTCGGTCGGCTGCAACATCGGACCTGGAGGTGAACGCTCCCTACAAGGAGATCACCGTGATCTACGGGCTGCCGAACCAGCACGGACCGTACCCATTGGGTGCAAGATCAACAAGGCCTTCCTGGGCGAAGGGGATGCCTTCCTCTACGCGCAGATCCCCGACTCCAACGAATACGCTGACGGACAGCTCCAGATACGCGATCGTGGAACGAGCTGGATGCAACGGCAACGTGGTGGACACGTTCCCTCTGCAGCGACACGATCCTGAACAACCGGGTCTGAAGGTGTGTTCAATGCGCCCCAGCACAAGCTTTACTATTTCCAAGACCACCTCCAGGACCCATCAACGCTGGACGCACACGCTACCGCTTCAAGGTCACCGCGAAGGGTCAGGACATAAGCGCGACAACGGCCTCATCGTGAACGATTTCACGATCTACCCCTCGGTCGCCAACACAAGTGTGAAGATCGGTCTGGTGAACAGCGGTGGTTACCTGGACTACGAGGTGAAGTGGACGAGCGGCAAGGACGGGCGCCGCTACCAGGTGAACCATGTGTTCCAGTATGCTGAAGTGCGCAACGGCACGGACACCACGTTCAAGGCCATTTCCTTGAACACGGGAACCCTTGTAACGGGCGGCCTGGATGGCGGAGAGGCCATGGCCACCACCATCGATGGGGAAGACTTCTTTCAGACGATCGGCAGCATCATCCAGCCCGACGCGTCGGTAGAGCAAGCGGATCTTCTACGGTCTGGACCTGGTGTGGTGGGTGGCCAGCGACGAGTTCCACACCTACCTGCAACTTGGCCGATCCCGTCAGCGGCATTGTCGAGGACCGTCCGGACTTCACCAACGTGACCAACGGCTATGGGCTCTATGGGCAGTCGCTACTACAAGAGCGTGAACCGGAAGCAGTTCAACCCGGAAACGGCGGACGAGCTGGTGAACGGCCCCTTCACCGGCACCCTTCAGTTCTGCATCCCGAACTCGGGCTTCAGCTGCAACTGACAACTGTTCTGACTTATCTGTCATGTTCGCAGACCCGCTCCAGCAGCGGGTCTGCTGCACTTTTCTGACAGATCCGTTCCTTCGGCCTTGGCATGGCATGGACCTTGACAACGCGGTGCGCGACCATACAACCCACACATGAGCAAGATCATCGGCATCGACCTAGGCACCACGAACAGCTGCGTTTCCGTAATGGAAGGCAACGAGCCCGTGGTGATCGCCAACAGTGAAGGCAAACGCACGACCCCCAGCGTGGTGGGCTTCGTGAACGACGGCGAACGCAAAGTCGGCGACCCCGCCAAGCGCCAGGCCATCACCAACCCCAAGCAACACGATCTATCTCGATCAAGCGCTTCATGGGCAACTCCTTCAGCGAATGCACCGCTGAAGTGGGCCGGGTGCCTTACGATGTGGTGCGCGGCGATGGCAACACGCCCCGCGTGAAGATCGGCGAGCGCCTGTACACCCCGCAGGAGATCAGCGCCATGATCCTGCAGAAGATGAAGAAGACCGCCGAGGACTACCTCGGCACCACGGTGACCGAAGCGGTCGATCACGGTTCCCGCTTACTTCAACGATGCTCAACGCCAAGCCACCAAGGAAGCCGGTGAGATCGCCGGTCTGAAGGTGCGCCGCATCATCAACGAGCCTACTGCAGCTGCCTTGGCCTATGGCCTTGACAAGAAGACACATCGACCAGAAGATCGTGGTGTTCGACTGCGGTGGAGGTACCCACGACGTGAGCGTGCTCGAACTGGGCGACGGCGTATTCGAGGTGAAGGCCACCGACGGCGACACGCACTTGGGCGGCGACGACTTCGACCAGGTGATCATTGATTGGTTGGCGGAAGAGTTCAAGGGCCAGTACAGCATTGACCTGCGCAAGGACCCTATGGCCCTGCAGCGCCTGAAGGATGCCGCTGAAAAGGCGAAGATCGAGCTGAGCAGCACCAACACCAGCGAGATCAACCTTCCCTACATCATGCCCGTGGACGGCGTGCCCCAGCACTTGGTGCGCTCCTTGACCCGTGCCAAGTTCGAGCAGCTGGCCGACAGCCTGATCAAGCGCACCATCGCCCCTTGCGAGAACGCCTTGAAGAACGCCGGCTTGAAGATCGGCGACATCGACGAAGTGATCCTGGTGGGTGGTAGCACCCGCATCCCTGCCATCCAAGAGGCCGTGAAGAAGTTCTTCGGCGGCAAGGAGCCCAGCAAGGGTGTGAACCCCGACGAAGTGGTGGCCATCGGCGCCGCCATCCAAGGCGGTGTGCTCACCGGCGAGGTGAAGGACGTGCTGCTGCTGGATGTGACCCCGCTGAGCCTCGGCATCGAGACCATGGGCGGTGTGATGACCACGCTTGATCGAGTCGAACACCACCATCCCCACCAAGAAGAGCGAGACCTTCAGCACCGCCAGCGACAGCCAGCCCAGCGTGGAGATCCACGTGCTGCAAGGCGAACGCCCCATGGCCGCCGGCAACCGCACGATCGGTCGCTTCCACTTGGACGGTCATGCCCCCCGCCCCCCGCGGCATCCCGCAGATCGAGGTCACCTTCGACATCGATGCGAACGGTATCCTGCATGTAGGCGCCAAGGACAAGGCCACTGGCAAGGAGCAGAGCATCCGCATCGAAGCCAGCAGCGGCCTCAGCAAGGAGGACATCGACAAGATGAAGAAGGAGGCCGAGGCCAACGCCGATGAGGACCGCAAGGTCGCGCGAGACGGTGGACAAGCTGAACGCATGCCGACAGCCTCATCTTCCAGACCGAGAAGCAGCTGAAGGAGTTCGGCGACAAGATCCCGGCCGACAAGAAGCAGCCCATCGAAGAAGCACTGTTCAAGCTGAAGGCCGCGCACGCTGCCCAGGACGTTGCTGGTATCGATGGCGCCATGGCCGACCTGAACCACGTCTTCTCCGCTGCCAGCGAAGAGATGTACAAGGCTGGTCAGCAAGGTCAGTCCACCGGTAGTGCACAGGGCAACACGTCCTCCACGGCCGATGCGGAGGTGACCGACGTCGATTTCGAGGAAGTGAAGAACGAAAAGTAAGGACGAGGTTCACCTCATCCGTATACACAGAACGCTAACGACCCCGCCACCAGCCCTAGGCTTGGATGGCGGGGTCGCTGCATTGTGGCCGATCAGGGGTTGTTCGCCAGGAGCGGCTTCACCGCGTGGACCTTTCCATCCACATAGGCCTCTTCAAAGCGCCGTTGGCCCGCCATGTCGAAATAGCTCCAAGTGCCGATCCGTTGAGTGTCCATCCGGTTGGGGTTGTAACGGGCCTGGCCCTTGCAGCGCACCTGGCCGTTCGGCCAGAATTCGCTCTGTTCAAAGGTGGCATTGCGCTTATCCACAACGTGCAAGGTGCTGATCGGGCTACCGTCCGGGCGGAACAGGTCCATCCGCAGATAGTACGGTTCAGTGCGGTGTTTCTCCTCCGCATAACGCATCTGGCCGTTCGAATAGTGGTCCACATACTCCACGGCCTGACCGTGCACGTACTTGGTCTCGCTCCGTAGCTGACCGTTGGCATGGTACGTACGCATCAGGCTCTTCACATTGTCCAGGGCCTTGAACTCGCGCTCCATGGTTCCGTCGGCGTGGAAGTTCTTGTAGATCACCAGTTGACCTTCATTGTAGAAGCCACGGTGCTTGAGCTGGCCGCTTGGGTAATGGTCCTCCACCCAACCAGAGCAACCGTAACCCTGGCAGTTACGAACAGAGTCGCCGCCAAGTGTCGCGTTCAACGCCTCGTAACCGTCCATCACTGCAACGGGGTCCTCCGGATGTCGTCCGGCAAAGGCCTGCAGGTCGTCATGCGCCAGGATCAGTGTATCGGGCTGCGCCGCCACCGGACCAATGGCCGCAAGCAGCGCGAGCAACACGACCGGCAGAAGAAATGGACTACGCATGGGAATGGCTATCTGTCCCGTTCAACGGACCGTCCCTGTCGCGGGTTACCCTGAGGGTGGTGAGGCAACGATGCACGGGACCTCGAGCGTCTTACCTTCAGCGGACAGTGGAGGCACTGGCGACAGCCCGTAAACAGGTCTGGTACGAACCATTCGTGGATCGGTTGCCTCCTGTTTGTAAAATTATTTTCATAGGGTACTGTGTGGGGATCCCTTTACTTGGGGGTCGCTCCAATCCCTTACACATCCTTTTCAAGAGATCATCGCAGCGCACAGACCCTATCGGGTGTCGCCCATCCTGCGGCCTCCGACCAACACAACGTTCCGAACACCAGGCAGCCTACGGCAACGGAGGCAGGCCTTACCAACGGCGGTGACCCGGAAGTCATCACTTCTCCCCAAGAGAATCCTTCATCAACCCAAAACCCAAACCATGAATAGTCAGAACACTCAGCCCCCCGGGCGAACGTGGCGTTCTTGGCGGAAGCGCGCATGCAGCGGCGCTGCTTCGCTTTGAGCATCGCGTCTGGTCGGCTGGTCGCAAACGGTTACCATTGGCGCTGGAGTTAACGCCGGTACCACGGGATCCAACGCCGGTCCGATCTATCGTTCAAGCGCCGGTAGCGCATTCGACTTCTCTCAGCAGGTGTACTCTGTACACGGCTGCGGAACTCGCTACGGCAGGCATTCTTCCAGGGTCCACCATCACTTCCTTAGCGTGGAACAAGTCTAACACCTTCGGCACCGACGGCTACGAACACGGTGAGCATTTGGCGCGTCTACATGAAGAACTCAGCGGCAACGCCGGGCGCAACATGGAGCAGCACCAGCTTCCCAACACAAGTCTCGGGAGCTACGTTGGTGTACAACAACACCGCACAGGTCATTCCGCTAGTTGCAGGGTTACATCACCCTCACCTTCGGAACACCCTTCGTTTACACGGGTGGTGACGCTGGAGATCGGCTCTGATTGGGATTGCAGCCTTTTCGCGGGCAACCCAGCCACAGGCGGCTTTGCCTGGCGCAGTGATCCGCTCACCAACCAAGTGTTCGGCGGTTCCAATAGCATCGCCACGATGACCATGGCGCTGCAGACGGTCCGTCCGCAGATCGAGTTGACCTATGTGGCCCCCGCGCCTTGCTCGGGCACTCCTTCACCGGGCAGTACGGTAGCCAGTGCCGCTTCGGTGTGCCCTGGTGCCAACTTCACGCTCAGCCTGTCCACCACGCCAGCTGGCTCCGGTGTGACCTATCAGTGGCAAACGTCCCCGGACAACATTGCCCCATATACCGACATTTCCGGTGCCACTTCGGGAGCGTTGGTCACCAACCAAAGTGCAGCCGCTTATTACCAGTGCGTGGCCACTTGCACGAACAGCGGTTTTTCAGGCACCTCCACACCTGTTCAGGTCAACCTGATCGGCACGAGCTTGCCTTGGAACGAGAACTTCGATGCCTTGGGCACTATCGGCACCACCAACTTCCCTAGCTGCTGGGTGGAAGAGGCTGGTGATTGGACCACAGCGAACGCTGCGACCGACACCTACACGGACCCCCGCAGTGCACCGAACTACCTCCGCACATCTTGGACCACGGTGGCCAACGAATTCATTTGGACCCCAGGTTTCGATTTGACCGGTGGTACGTCCTACGACTTCTCGACCTTCTATAGCACGGACGGCTATGATGGTTGGCAGATCGAGATCTACACGAACTCGACGCCGACCAGCGTTGGAGCCACCCTTCTGGGTTCCACCTTCAACGTACCTGGCAACGGTAACGTGCCCACGGGTTACAGCAACTTCGCACGTACCTTCATACCGGGTGCCTCTGGCACGTACACGTTCGGTGTGCGCATCATTCAACCATCGGGCGCCCCTTGGTACTTGGGCTTGGATGATTTCAAACTGGAAGTGACCCCATCCTGTTCGACACCCTTTGACCTAGCTGCCAGCAACGTATTGCTGACCACAGCCGACCTGAACTGGACGGTGAACGGCATTGACAGCTACGAGTGGGAAGTACGCACGAGCGGCGCCGCTGGTAGCGGTCCGGCTGGTTTGGTGACGTCAGGTACCAGTAGCACTGTTCCCGTGAACGTTTCAGGTTTGACGGCAAGCACAACCTACACGGCTTACATCCGTTCCGTATGTGCAGGGCCGATCTACGGCTCCTGGAGCAGTGGAGTGAACTTTTCCACCGGTGTTCCGGGCCAGATCGGTATCGGGACGGCCACCAACACCTTCATGCCGATCTACAGCTGCTACGGCTACAACTACTCGCAACAGATCTACTTAGCGAGCGAGTACAATACGCCAGCCAACACGCTGATCGACAAGATCCGCTTCTACTACGACAACGGTGGTGCGGTCACTGCCAACTGGCAAGACTGGGTGGTTTACATGGGTAACACCAGCCAGTCCTCTTTCGCCAGCGGTACGGATTGGATCCCGAGCGCCTCGCTTACGCAGGTTTTCTCCGGCACGGTAACCCCTGTTGCCGGCAACTGGATGGAGATCACATTGAGCTCGCCCTTTATTTGGGATGGCAGCAGCAACATTGTCGTTGCTGTGGACGAGAACACACCGAACTACAGCTGCACCGCTGCTTGGCGCTCCTACAATGGTGGCACGAACCGCGGCCTGCTGTACTACGACGACGTTACCAACCCGGATCCCACGGCGCCTCCTGCGGCCAGCTTCGGTTTCCCCACGAGTACGCTGGCGCAGATCCAGCTTTCCGGAACGGCGGCTGTGCCTTGCGTACAGCCTGCACCTGGTAACACGTTGAGCACCTTGGCAACTGCCTGCGCTGGCATCAACTTCACGTTGAGCCTGCAGAATGTTACTCCAGGTCTTGGCGTCACTTACCAGTGGCAGACATCGCCTGACAACATCGCTCCTTACACGAACATTAGCGGAGCTACGGGTAGCACTTACACGCAAACGATGGCCGGCTACGGCCTACTATCAGTGCGTGGTGACTTGCTCCAACGGCCCTCTTGTTGGCACGAGTAACCCTTTGCAGGTATTGCAAAGCCCAGGCACGAGCTGCTATTGTGTTCCTGTGACCTCATCTGGCTGCACGGATGGTGATGTGATCGCCCGTGTGACCTTGAACACGCTGGACAACAACAGCGGTACCGGTTGCCCAAGTGGTTTGGTTGGGTTACTCGGACTACACGGCAACTGCGCCTGCACCTCCGAACACCTACACCACCACCTTGCAGGCCGGTACCGAGCTACGGCTGCACGGTGTATGCTGGTCAGTGGCCAGAAGGCTACGCTGCCTGGATCGACTACAACGATGATGGCCTCTTCGCTGGAAGCGAGCGGATCGGTTATTCCATCGGACAAGTTGCCGGTAGCGGACAGGTGGGTGTGCTGGGTTCTTCAGCCACCTTCCCGATCGTGTTGCTGTGCAATCCCCCCTTGGGAACGCACCGCCTGCGTGTTCGTTGCATGTATTTCACCAACGGTATCGACGTGACACCTTGCACGGCGAACACCTTCGGTGAGACCGAGGATTACCTGGTGACGATCAGCGCGGCTGACCCCTGCCCTGCACCGATCAACCTGGGCGTAACGAACGTAACTGCGAACTCAGCCGACCTGACCTGGACGCTGGGTTGTGCGGAGACCGTATGGGACCTCCAAGTTCAGGCCTTCGGTGCCGGTGCTCCTGTCGGCTCGGGTACCAACCCTGGCCTGACCAGCACCACGTTCACGGCCTCGGGCCTGATCCCTGGTAACACGTACGAGTATTATGTACGTGCCAACTGCGGTGGCCTTGCCGGAGAAAGCGCTTGGGCCGGACCTTTCGCCTTCGCTCCTCCGCCTTTGAACGACCTGTGCACAGGTGTGACCATCCAAACGGTGGGCGCCAATGGCAGCATTACGTTCAACGGCAACAGCACCGGCGCTCTTGACACCGAAGGTTTGGGTGCCAAAGTGGCCTGGGAGGCGTTCACGCTGACGGATTGCGTGCCTTCGCTGGAAGTGAGCTGGTGCGGTAGCAATCCTGCGCGTACCATCGCTTTCACGAACCTCTTCACCTCGTGCCCCTTCAATACCACGCCGTTCATCGCCGCGACGAGCGTTCTGAACGACTGCGCCAACGGAGGTCGCAGGCACCTGTACACGAACCTGCAGCCCGGCACCTACTACATCGCGATCTCGGAACAGGCCGGTGGTTCTGGTCCGTACTCCATCACGGTGAACCCTGGACCTGCTTGCCCTGTGCCTAGCTGTGTGACCACCCCTACACCTGCTGACAATGCCGGGGCCTGCCCAGGTATCAACGGCATCGTGTTGAGCTGGCCCGCTGTGCAGTATGCGACGAGCTACGAAGTATTCGTGGACGGCCTTTCCGTGGGAACCCAGACCGGAACGACCTACAATACAGGCATCTCTTCCGGTGCGCACACCTGGCAGGTGGTTCCGAGCGGCAGCTCCGGCACAGCCGTTGGTTGCCCCACGTGGAACTTCTCCACGAACTCGGCCATCTACTGCTATTGCGGCAGCGCAGCTACCTACACAGCTGACGAAGAAGATCTACAGCGTATCCTTCAACGGTACCCTGCATGGCGGCGGTGCGGCAGATTGCACGGTGCCAGCCACCGGTGCTGGTTCACTTCTGAACCGGTACGCGAACTACCGCGACCTCGGTGCCCTGTGGAACTTCACGCAAGGCATCCCTGTTCCGTTCGATGTGGCCGAGAATGAGTGCGACGGCGCACCCTACTATGGTTTCGGTACAGCCATCTGGGTCGATCTGAACCAGGACGGTGTGTTCGATGACAACACGGAGAAGCTCTTCGTGGAAACCGCGACCGCCACCGGCCCCCGCAACGTGATCGGCAACATCACCGTACCGTTCGGCGCCACCCCTGGCCTTACCGGTATGCGTGTCACTGTCGCTGAGAACCTCTCCGGAGCTAGCCTTACCGCGTGCTTGTCCTATGGCTACGGTGAGACGCACGATTACCTGGTGAACATTCTCCAAGCGAACAACAACTTCACCTGCGCCACGGCCCAGCCTGTAAGTTGCTTCGCGATCGAGAACAGCTACATCACCGGCACGAACTCGCTGCCATTGTCGACTTGTGCCTTCAACGGCCCTGCTGCGACCGGCGGAACGAACTGGTTCGTGTACTATGCTTCGACCAACGAGGACATCACGTTCTCGGTGTGCAGCCCGAGCATCGATGTGCAGGTGAACGCCTTCAAAGCCTTCGGCCCTTGACCATTGCAACAGCCTGGTATGCGTTGGCGGTGCCGACGATAGCCCCGGTTGTGCACCTGGTGCCGACCTGAAGGTGAAAGCCAACGCTGGGGACACGATCTACATCGCTGTGAGCGGTGTGACCGGCGTTTCCGGAACCTACGTGTTCCAAGTGCTTTGCGATGTGCAGTGCTCGCCTGGTGTTTCGAACGACATGTGCGCCAACGCACAGGACCTGAACCCGCTGCCTTACATCGGCTTCGGTGCACCGATCGCTGGTGACAACACCTGCGCTTATGTGGACGGACCCACCGGCAACTCCGGAGCTGATCCCGTGCAAGGTCTGTGGTACACCTTCAACAGTGGTGTGAACAGCAAGTTGCGCATGACGCTGACCCCCGGTACGGCCAGCAACCTGAAGTGGGCCCTGCACAGCGGTGCCTGCAACGGTCTGGATGCCAGCACCGAAGTGGCCAATGGCAACAGTGGTGTGACCCTGCTGAACGTGACACCTGCAACGGATTATCGCTTGCTGGTGTTCAACACGGGTGGTTCGGGCGTACAA
Organism: Dermatophilaceae bacterium; assembly: GCA_037046615.1. Lineage (GTDB taxonomy): Bacteria > Actinomycetota > Actinomycetes > Actinomycetales > Dermatophilaceae > Phosphoribacter. Next base: position 124,639 of record JBAOHD010000012.1, on the reverse strand, counting down.
GGCACCTTCACGCTCCGCGTGCAGAAGCCAGGTATCAACGACGCCAGCATCAGTGCGGTGCTTTCGCCCTCAGGCTCCATCTGCGACACCCAGTTCCAACCTGTGGTGAGGCTGAAGAACCTGGGTGAAGCCACCCTGACCAGCGCGCAGATCACCGTGAAGGAGGATGCCGCTACGGAGTACGTGTACAACTGGAGCGGCCCTGCGCTCGCCTTCGGTGACAGCGTGCAACTGACGCTCCCCTTGGTGACCTCTACCGGAAGCCATGTGCTGAACGTGAACACGGACCTGCCCAACGGTGTGGCCGATGACATCCCATCCAACGACCTGTCCAGCAGCGCCTACCAGGCCAACGGACAGACCGTGAACGTGCGGGTGACCACCGACAACAACCCCGGACAGACCACCTGGATCATCTACGAGCCCGGCAACATCCCCGTGGCCAGTGGCGGACCCTACTTGATCCCGAACAACCAGAGCACCACCACCATCTGCCTGCCCGTTACCGGCGGCAACACCAAGTGGTTCTTCTTCCTGTTCGACAGCTTCGGTGATGGCATCTGCTGCTCGCAGGGTACCGGTTCATGGCAGTTGCTGGACAAGTTGAACCGCGTGATCATGCGCGACAACGGCCAGTTCACCACCCAGAGCCCGGCCACCCCGCCGCTGACCTCTGCCTACTCGGTGGGTCATGAGATCAACCTGCCCATCGGACCTGCGCGCCCCTGGACCGCTTCGCCCTACAACGTGTGCGGTGTGTTCAACCTGGGCCTGCAGGCCAAGATCCGCAGCACCACTGTTGCAGGTGCTACGGCCTACCAGTGGGAGTTCAGCAATCCTGATGCTGGTTACCAGCGTCGGGTGAGCGCCAGTGTGAACTACGTGACCTACGTGAGCATGCAGGCCCAACAGCCGCAGCTGGGTGTCACCTACTTCGTGCGCAACCGCGCCGACCAAGGTGTCGCCGGCTTCAACGACGATCGTTGGGGCGAAGGCTGTGAACTGGGTTGGAACAACTCCAACACCCAGTTCTGCACAGGCCTCGTGAGCACAGCCGGTGCAACCTTCTCTTGCGGCGCCACCCGCACATGGGGCGGCAGTTCCAAGATCTGGGCAACACCGGTGGTGGGAGCTTACCCCTACGATGCCAACGGCAACGGCAGCTTTGCGGACGCTGGTGATCAGCAGTTCGCTTATCACTTCCGTTTCGTAGGCGCTGGTGGTTACATCCGCGACATCTACACCGCTACCTACATCTGCCCCCTGGCATGGACCACCAACCCCTTGTTGGCCGGTAACACCTACCAGGTAACGGTGGAGACCCAAGCGGGTGGTGTATGGCGTGGCTTCTGCGGCACTACCTGCAACCTCACCATCGCGGCCGGTCCGGGACAAGGTGCAGGTCGCATGGACGCTGCGGCGGTCACCGCGGAGAACATCGAGCTCTGGCCGAACCCCGTACGTGATGGCATCGTGAACCTGCGTGTGGACGGCATCGCCGATGCCGATCAGCGCATCACCGTGGACATCTACGATGCCTTCGGTAAGAAGGTGGTGGCACAGCAGTATGCCAACAGCGGCAGCCTGTTCAACACCGTGCTCAACCTCGATGGCGGTCTCGCTGCCGGGGTGTACATGGTCAACATCACCATCAACGATCGTACTTCCCTCAAGCGCCTCACCGTGCTCTAAGAGAACGTTCCGATCAACAACGCATGCGAAAGCCCCCGGCCACTGGCCGGGGGCTTTTTGCGTTCAGGAGAACATTGAAAAAGAAGTGCTCAGGTACGATCGATGAGCCAAATGGTTGCCTGTGCACTTATCACTATTCCTTGAAACGTTTCGTAGTCGAATGACGACAAGTTATCAACGATCATGTTTTGAAGCGACTGCTTCGAGACTCCAATAAGTACCTGTATCACAGGACATTGCATTCAGATGCTTTGGGGGCGGTCCATCGGGTTCGTGACTCAACCGGATCGCCTCGCCCCTTCAACCCTCATGAAACACTACTGCATAAGCGAACTTCGCGCTCCTGCTCCCCATTTAGGATCATTACTACCGACTCAATCCCCACCCCATGAACGGTCGTTACCCCATTTCTGAAGGCTCGGTCCAGCGCACTTCGCGCCTGCGGAACCTGGCTTTGGCTTTCACATCCTTCGTTCTTTTCGGTACGGCTCAAGCCCAATTGACCGGAACGAAGATCATCCCGGTGATTATGCCACGGTCGCATTGGCCGTCGCTGACCTGAACGGTCAAGGCGTTGGCGCAGGTGGGGTCACCTTCAATGTGGCCGCGGGTCACACGGAAACGCTGGCCGGTAAGATCACCATGACGGCCACGGGAACCCTGGCCGATCCGATCGTGTTCCAGAAAAGCGGTGCTGGGGCCAACCCGAAGCTCACTTCCTACACGGGTACGGTAGCAACACCCGCGGTGACCGCCGACGGTTTCTGGGTACTGGCCGGTTCGGACCATGTGACCATTGACGGCATCGATCTGGAAGAAGCTGCGGCCAACACCACCACCACCACGGTGATGGAGTTCGGCTACGGTCTGTTCAAGGCTTCGGCTACCAATGGCTGCCAGGACAATACGATCCGGAACTGCATCATCACATTGAACCGGCTACAGAACACGACGTGGACAGCTCCGGGCCACAATGGTTCCACGGGCATCGCGGTGCTGAACGGCTTGTACACGGCCACCGGTGCCGTGACGCCCACTGCGGCAAGCGGTTCGAATTCGAACAACAAGCTGTACAGCAACACCATCCAGAACTGCAACGCGGGCATCGTCTTCCTGGGCTTCGCGGCCACTGCCGGTGTAGGCCCCACGCCGAACCCCGTCACCTTCCTCGGTGACCTGAACAACGACATCGGTGGTGCTGGTGCGAGCACCGGTAACTCCATCCTGAACTTCGGTGGAGGAGCCGCCACGAACCCTGCTACAGGTGTTTTCGGCAACCATCAATGGGGCTTGAACGTGTCCTACAACACGATCAACAACAACGACGGCGCCGGAGTGAACCATACCACCACCCTGCGCGGCATCTTCCTGAACAGCTCAAGTACCAGCGCGAGCGTGAACTGCAACAACAACACGATCACGATGCACGGGGGCGGGAGCGACCGCACAGTTGACGTGGATCGAGAACGCCTTCGGTACGACAGCGGCCGGCAATGCGATCAACATCAACAACAACGTACTGAGCGGTGATTACCTGACCGCTACGACAGGTGTCTGCTACGGCATCTACCACAACGCGGCCTACCCGGCCACGGTCAACATCCAGGGCAATGCGATCAATGGCATCAACTATAGCTCCGCATCCCTGACAGGTACCGGAGCGCTCTACCCCATCTACCTCACGGGAAGCACCACGGCTTATACCGCGAATGTGCAGAACAACACGGTGAGCAACGTTACGCGTACGGGCACCACTGGCGGTACCACCATCGGCATCTTCGTCAGTAGCAGCGTCACTGGATTGAATGTGAACGTGACGGGGAACACCGTGTCTAACATGAGCATTGACGGTACCGGTGCGACCAGTACCATGTATGGCATTCAGGCCTCGACCGGGACGATCAATATCAGTAACAATACCGTGAGCAACCTTCAATGCCTGAAGACCTCAGGCACTAGTGCGCTCTATGGGATCTACGAGATCACCTCGCCGGTGAACGAGACCTACAATAACAACACGGTGCACACCCTCCTGCACAACGGTACGGGTATCGTGTATGGGCTGTACGCAAACTCGGTAGCTGGTACACAGCAATGCGTCCGGGAACCTCATTCACAACCTGTCCACCGGTGGCACCACTATAGCGGGGATCAACCTGGCCGCAAGTTCGCCGACGGCAAGCAACAATAAGATCTACGACATTCAGAGCTCGAACGCTGCCCCGACCGTATCCGGCTTCCTCCTTACGAGCACCATGACCTCGGGAACCGCGAACGTGTTCAGACAACCTGATCGGCGATCTGCGTGCTCCGAACGCTGTATCCACAACAGCGCCAAGTGTTCGAGGCATCAACATCGTAGGTACGTCGACCACGGCCAACTTCAACTTTCACTACAATACGGTGCATTTGGATGCCTCTTCCACCGGAGCGACCTTCAGCACGGCTGCGCTGTATGCAACGAACTCCGCCACGGCAACATCGGGTGCACTCACCCTGCGGAACAACATCCTGGTGAACAATTCGACACCGGCAGGTGGTACAGGGTATGCTGTGGCCTACTGGCGTTCAGGCAGTGGGCCTGGCCAACTATACGGCTGCCTCGAACAACAACCTGTTCTACGCAGGTGCGCCCGGGACGAACAACCTGATCTTCCGCGACGGAACGAACGATGACCAGACGGTTTCAGCGTTCAAGACGCGCGTTGCCCCTCGTGAAACCAACTCATCCACAGAGAACCCGCCCTTCTTGAGCATCGTAGGCAGCAGCGCCCAATTCCTGCACATCGACCCGAGCATCGCCACGCAGGTGGAAGGCACGGGCGTTCCAATTGCTGGTGTAACAACGGACTACGATGGCGATACCCGCAACGCCTCCACACCAGACCTGGGTGCTGACGAAGGCACCTTTACACCACTGGCACTTTGCACAGGTACGCCAGCTGCAGGCTCCATCACCGGAACGGCCGTGCTGTGCACAGGCAACACCGGCACCACCTTGAACTTCGACAACGGAAGCACTGATGTGGGCTTCATCTACCAGTGGGCCTTCTCCACCGTATCCGGCGGTCCGTATACGAACCTGGGTACGAACCCTTCACAGAGCACGGGAGCGTTGACGCAGACCACCTTCTACACGGTGACCACCCTGTGCTCGTTCAGTGGCTTGACGAACGTTTCCCCGGAATTCACCCTGGCAGTGAACCCCATTCCGACCGCCTCGGCGAGCAGCAACGGTCCGCTTTGCGTGGGCGATGCCCTGAACCTCACGGGCACCACGGACATTGGCACGAACTTCAGCTGGACGGGTCCGAACGGCTTCACAAGCGGTCTACAGAACCCCACCATCGCTGCCATCACCGCTCAGGAAGGGGGTACGTACAGCCTGACCGTGACCGCTGCCGGCTGTTCCTCCACGATCGCGACCACAAGCGTTACGGTGAACGTCGGCCCGCTCGTCAACAGCATCACGGCCACACCGAGCACCATCTGCTCGGGTGGCAACTCGCAGCTGAACGTTGATGCGGTTGCCGTCGTGCCCTATGTGCGGATTCACAGAAGTCACGCTGTTCCGCACAGGTGTTGGTGCGACCTCACCTTACCCAGCGACCGTTGGCCTCGGTGACGACCTGATCGAGCTTAACAACACGAGCGGCGTTCCGGCCAACATCAGCGGTTGGATTGATTCAGGATTATGAGAACAATGCTGCGACCCCGCTGCATAGCTTCACCTTCCCCAGCGGAACGGTGATCCCAGCGAACGGTGTGCTCGTGATCCACATCGGCACCGGCACGGATGTACCGGCCAACCTGTTCTTCAACACGCAAGGAACCTCCAACCAGTACTCGACGGGTGAGGCTTTCGGTGTTGTACTGAAGGATGCAGGTTCGACGGTGATCGACGCCATTTCCATCAATACGAACGTATTCAATGCCGCGAGCGGCGTTACGGCATCGGATTGGAGCGGCGCTGGTGTAACAAGCGCGTCCGGTGGTCCTGCTGGGCCTGTCCGCACGGCAACGCTGGATAGCAATACAGCTGCGGACTGGATCGGTTCCTCGGTTTCGACCCCTCAGACCATCGGCACCTTCAACCCCGGCTACACCAATCCGAACAGTGGCCTGGTGTCGGGTTATGCCTGGACCCCCTCCGCACTCTTGAACGATCCCACCATCGCCAACCCCTTGGCGTCGAATGTGACCGCTACCACACCCTATTCAGTTGTTGTTTCGAGTGACAATGGCTGCACAACGACCGCCAATGTCACTGTAACCGTGGGCGTAGGCCTTCCTCCCTCCGTGACCATAGCCGCGGGAGGCGCCACGACCTTCTGTGGTGGTGGCTCGGTGCTGTTGACAAGCACCGTAGTGGATGGTTGCCAACCCTTCACATATGCATGGAGCGATGGTGTGAACACCGTGGGTACGGCTGCCACATACAGTGCCACGACCAGCGGTTCATACACCGTAACGGTCACGGATGCGGACAACCAAGTTGCGACCAGCAACGCGATCAGCGTTACGGTCAACCCTGCACCGACCGCCACGGCCAGCAGCAACAGCCCCGTCTGCGTCGGCCACAGCGCTTGAACCTGACCGGCACCACCGACATTCGGCACCGGCGTTCAGCTGGACCGGACCCGGTGGCTACACGAGCTCCGCGCAGTCCCCCAGCATTCCGAACGTGACCAACGCCACGGCAGGCACCTACACCTTCACCGCATCCGCTGCGGGTTGTTCATCCGCACCTTCGAGCGTAACGGTGGTGGTCAATCCTTCACCGACCGTGGCCAGCGTGACCGCCACGCCATCCACCATCTGCGCGGGTGGCAATTCGCAGCTGAACGTTACGGCGGTCGCCGCTCTTCCTTTCGTTCGCATCACAGAGGTCACGCTGTTCCGCAGCAGGTGTTGGAGCGACCTCGCCCTACCCGGCCACGGTAGGCGTAGGTGATGACTTGATCGAACTGAACAATACGAGCATCGTTCCAGCCGATATCAGCGGTTGGATCGTTCAGGATTACCAGAACAATGCCGCCACCCCGCTGCATAGCCTCACCTTCCCGAGCGGAACGGTGATCCCACCGAACGGTGTGCTCGTGATCCACATGGGCACTGGCACGGACGTACCGGCCAACCTGTTCTTCAACACGCAAGGAGCCTCCAACCAGTACTCGACGGGTGGAGCTTTCGGGGTTGTATTGAAAGATGCAGGTTCGACGGTGATCGACGCCGTTTCGATCAATACGAACGTTTTCAATGCCGCAAGCGGCGTTACGGCATCGGATTGGAGCGGCGCGGGTGTACCTAGTGCCTCCGGTGGTCCAGCGGGGCCTGTACGCACGGCAGCGCTTGATAGTAATACAGCTGCCGATTGGGTCGGTTCCTCGGTTTCGACCCCCCAGACCATCGGCACCTTCAATCCAGGCTACACGAACACCAACCAAGGCACGATCACGTCCTATGCCTGGACCCCGACCACTTTCCTGGATGACGCGACCATCGCGAACCCCTTGGCCACCGCGGTGAGCGCTACCACGGTCTACACCGTTACAGTGACAAGCGACAATGGCTGCACGACGGACGGCACCGTGACCGTTACGATCGGATCGCCCGCAGCACCTACCGTGACCATCGCTGCTGCCGGACCGACCACCTTCTGCGACGGAGGTTCCGTTGTGTTGAACAGCGCGGTGATCGATGGTTGCGCGCCGCTGACCTACGCCTGGAGCGATGGTGTGAACACGGTCGCCACGACGGCGAACTACACAGCCACTGCTGCTGGAACGTACACGCTGACCGTGACCGATTCCCAGAGCCAAGTGGGTACCAGTAACCCGATCACCATCACGTTGATCCCGACACCTGTGGCCACCGCGGGCAGCAACAGCCCGTTGTGCGTTGGCGATGCCTTGAACTTGACCGGTACGGACAATTTGGGTGGTTCCACCTACAGTTGGACGGGCCCTGGTGGCTTCACCAGCACGCAGCAGGATCCGACCATTGCCGCTTTGCCCTTGGCCGGTGCCGGATCGTACACCTTGGTGACCACCAACAACGGTTGCCCTTCCGCTCCAGCGGTCGCCGTAGTGTCCGTGAACCCCGGACCCACGATCAGCAGTGTGACGGCTGCACCGACCACCTTGTGCTCCGGCGGTTCCTCGCAGTTGAACGTTGTGGCCAGTGTGACGCCTTACCTGATCGGTTCGGGAGGAGCGGCTATTCATCGACATCAGCACCACCGGCACTTCCGTTGGTGTAGTGGGTGACGATACCGAGCACAACATCACCCTGCCTGGCTTCACCTTCGATGGCGTGACCTACAATGATGCACGCGTAGGCATGAACGGTGCACTTGTCTTTGGCGCTACCGCCGGTGAAGTGGCCCTCGGCAACCTGGCCATTCCGACGACCGGGATCACTGCCGGCAACGTCTTCCTGGCCCCCTGGTGGGATGACCTGGACATCCAAGGTGGAGCGTCCATCCTGACCGAGACCGTGGGTACACACGTTCATCGTTCAATGGAACAACGTGGCGCACAATGCCGTCACTGCCGGCACCAACAACATCACCTTCCAGATCCAACTGGACCTGGTGTCCGGAGCGGTCTACTTCGTGTACCCTGACGTGCTTTGGGGCAACGTGACCTATGATGCGGCCGCCAACGCCACCGTTGGCGTTCAGTTCAGCAGTACCAGCGCAGCTCAATACAGCCTCAATACAGCGAGCTTGACCGATGGCCAAGTCAATCTCCTTCACGCCTGCCACGCTCACCGGTTATTCCTGGTCACCTTCGACCTACTTGGACGATCCGACCATCGCGAACCCCTTGGCTTCGTTCATGTCGACCACGGAGACCTACACGGTAAGCGTTTCGGCCAGCAATGGCTGTTCCACCACGGGTTCAGTTACGGTCAGCGTGAACGCACCCACTCCTCCTAGTGTGAGCATTGCGGCCGGTGGCCCCACGAACATCTGCACGGGAGGTTCGGTGGTGCTGACCAGCACGATCACGGGTGGCTGCCCGTCCTATACCTATGATTGGAGCGATGGCACCAACACCGTAGCCACGACGGCGAACTATACGGCCACGGCACCGGGATACCTACACGGTCACCATTACGGACCTCGCCAGCCAGACGGCCACGAGCAACACGGTCACGGTGAGCTTGAACCCGACGCCCACAGCAGCTGCCAGCGCGGTAACGCCAGTGTGCATCGGCAGCGCGTTGTCGTTGACCGGCACGACGGACATCGGTACCACCTTCAGCTGGAGCGGTCCGAACAGCTTCAGCAGCACCCAGCAGAACCCAACGATCGCGTCACTGACCGCGGCTGGTAACGGCACCTACACCTTCGTTGCGACCTCTGCGGCCGGTTGCCCAAGTCTCCCGGCTACCGTATCGGTCACCGGTAACGCACAACCGGTCATCGCCAGTGTGACCGCCACCCCGGCCACGATCTGTTCCGGCACCAATTCGCAGCTGAACGCGTTGGCCACCGTGCCCGGACTTATGGTCGTGGGCTCAAGCGGAGCCACATTCACTGACATCAGTTCAACCGGTACTTCCGTAGGAACCGTGAGCGACGATAGCGAGCACAACATCACTTTCCCTGCTTTCGGCTTTAACGGTGTTTCCTACACCACCGGACGTGTGGGCATGAACGGTGTATTCATGCTAGGGGTCACCACGGGTGATGTTGCGCTGACGAACGCGGCGCTCCCCAGCACAACCAACGGCAGCAACGTGTTCCTGGCACCATGGTGGGACGATCTGGACATCCAAGGCGGTGCATCGATCCTTACCCAGACGGTCGGCAACCTGTACATCGTACAGTGGAACAACGTTGCACACAACGCGGTAACGGCCGGTACGAACAACATCACCTTCCAAGTTCAGCTGGACCTGGCCACAGGTGCCATCTACTTTGTGTACAATGATGTGCTCTGGGGTGACGTTAATCTACGATGCGGCCGTCAACGCCACCGTTGGTATCCAGTTGAGCTCAACGAGCGCTCAGCAGTACAGTTTCAATACGGCAAGTTTGACCAACGGGCAGGTCATTCTCCTATACGCCCCCCGCTGTGAGCGGCTACTCCTGGGCACCCGCCACCTTCCTGAGCAACACGACGATACAGAACCCAGTGGCGACCGCTGTTACGGCAACCACCACCTACACGGTGACAGCAACGAGCGCCTTGGGTTGCACGAACACCGGAACGGTCACTGTGACCTTGAACAATGGTCTGCCGCTGTTCGCAAGCTCCGGCCTGGGTGGCCCTGCCACCTTCTGTCAGGGTTCATCGGTAACGTTGAACAGCACGGTGCTGAACGGTTGCCCACCCTATACCTACGCTTGGAGCGATGGGGTGAACACGGTGGCCACCACGCCTACCTACACGGCCACGGCCACCGGCAGCTACTCGCTCACGGTCACGGATGCCGCGAGCAACTTCGTGACCACGACCCCGATCGCAGTGACCGCGACCCCGCTACCCACGGCAAGTGCCTCGAGCAACAGCCCGGTGTGCGTCGGTCAGCCACTGAACCTGATCGGCACCACGAACGGCACGTCCTTCAGCTGGACCGGACCGAACAGTTTCTCGTCCACATCACAGAACCCGAGCATTGCAAGTCCCACGGCTGCAGCGAGCGGCACCTACACGTTCACGGCTACAGGTAGCGGTTGCGCAAGCGTACCGGCCACTACGGTTGTGGTGGTGAAGGCACTGCCGCCCGTTGTGATCACACCTGCCACCACGCAGCTGTGCCCCGGTGGATCGCTGGTGCTGACCGCATCGAGCACGAACCTCACGGATGTGATGGCCTCGTTCAACGTGAACAGCGCGAGCATTCTGGCGACCATCCCGACCCCAAGTGGTTTCACCAATGGTTTGACCGGGACCACCATCGCTGACGGATGCAACGACATGTACAACACGGGCAACCGGTTGAACACGAACCTGGCCACGGCGATCACCTATTCGAACAACGCGGTGATCAGCAACGCCAACTTGGGCGCCGATGGACGCTACTTCACGTTGAAGATCGGTTCCACATGTCTGCGGTACCGCTCCTACCATGTTCCTGTGGGCAGGCGACATCAACGGCTTGACAAGCTTGAGCATCACGGGCAGCCTTGGTACTGGCGGTACGGGTACACAGCAACTGTCCACCTTCTCGGTGACGGGCAACGGCATCACCTACTCGGTGTTCCTGAAGCGCACCTTCGGTGCCACCGACCCTTCGGTGAACCAGTTGTTCCTGATCCCAACGCCGAACACGGTCACCCAGTCCATGGGTGCCACTACGGATGACAACCTGCACTTGATCCAAAGCCTCAGCGGTGTATCGCGCTTCTACTACGCGCTCTACGCAGGCGCAGGCGGAGCGTTGATCGATGACACGCAGGCCCAGGCCATTGCACAGAGCATCGCCAATGCGATCCCGAGCGCTGCACCGAGCTATCTGTGGAGCACCACCGAGACCACGCCTGCCATTACGGTGAACGCACCGGGCACGTACAACGTGACGGTGACCACAGGAGGTTGCTCGAGCACGGCTACGAGGACGAATCACCCCTGTGACCAGTCCTATGAGCGCGGTAGTGATCACCCCTGCTGCCCCCGCCTTCTGCGCTGGAAGCCCAGTAACACTTACCGCCACACCGACCGGTGGTGGATCGCCGTACACCTACCAGTGGTTCAGTCCGAGCAATGCTCCCTCGGGCACGGCTCAGACCCAGGCGGTCAGCGCTGTCGGAACCTATACCGTGACGGTCACTGACCTGTGCGGTACGGTTGTCACGCAAACGGTAGCGGTCACGCAGAACGCCTTCCAGGACTGCTACTGCATCCCTGTTGGTGGCGGAGCTCCGTGCATTACCAACGTGACCTTCGGGACCACCTTGAACAACACCACCGGTTGCATCCCTGCGACACCGTTCTACCTGAACTATGCGGGTGGCGGACCGAGCACCACCGGATCCTCTCGTTCAAGGTCAGGGCTACACGTTCAGCCGCACCACGGCTACGTCGGCCATCGTCTCCGTTTGGATCGACTACGACCACAGCGGAAGCTTCGATGCAAGTGAATGGACCCAAGTGGCGACCACTGGAACCACCGGTACCGCTACGAATCGACCATTCCGCTTACGGCGAATCTCGGCCTCACGGGCATGCGGGTACGCGCCAGAAGTACCGGAGCGAACGGTGCCACCAATGCGTGCACGACCTTCACCACGGGTGAAAGCGAGGACTGCCAGATCAACATCCTGCCGGTCTCCGACAACTTCACCTGTGCCACGGCGCTTCCGATCGGTTGCTTCGGTGTACTGAACGGCTACATCACGGGTGCCAACTCACTGCCTTCCACGGCCTGTGCTTTCAACGGTGCTGCTGCAACGGGAGGTACCAACTGGTTCGCTTACACAGCGGCTTCGAACGAAGACGTCACCTTCTCGGTCTGCAATCCGGCATACGATGTCCGTCTTCAGGCCTTCAAGGCTACTGCGTCTCCTGATTGCAACAACTTGGTCTGTGTGGGCGGTGCCGACGACAGCCCTGGTTGCGCGCCCGGTGCCGACCTGAAGGTGAAGGCCAACGCAGGTGAAGTGATCTACCTGGCAGTGAAGGGGGTCACCAACGCCAGTGGGCTCTACACCATTTCCACCGTATGCGATGCACAGTGCTCACCCAGCGTTGCGAACGACATGTGCGCTGGTGCCACGGACCTGAACCCGCTGCCGTACGTGGGCTTCGGAACGCCGATCACCGACGACAACACTTGCGCTTATGTGGATGGACCCACGGGCAACTCCGGTGCTGAGCCGGTGCAGGGCCTCTGGTACACCTTCAACAGCGGTGTGAACAGCAAGTTGCGCATGACCCTGACCGCAGGTACCGCCAGCAACCTCAAGTGGGCCCTGCACAGCGGCCTCTGCGATGGGCTGGATGCCTTCAGCGAAGTGGCCAACGGCAACGCCAGCGGCTTGACCATCCTGAACGTGACCCCGGCAACGGACTACCGCTTGGTGGTGTTCAACACCGGCGGACCCGGCGTGCAAGGCACCTTCACCCTCAACGTGGAGAAGCCAGGCATCAACGACGCCAGCATCAGTGCAGTGCTTTCAGCCCTTCAGGCACTGCATCTGCGACACCCAGTTCCAACCTGTGGTGAAGCTGAAGAACCTGGGTGAGGCCACCCTGACCAGCGTGCAGATCACCGTGAAGGAGGACGCGCTCACAGAGTACGTCTACAACTGGAGCGGACCTGCGCTGGCCTTCGGTGATAGCGTGCAACTGACACTGCCCTTGGTGACCTCCACAGGTAACCATACGCTGAACGTGAACACCGACCTGCCCAACGGTGTGGCCGATGACATCCCCTCCAACGATCTGGCCAGCAGCGCCTACCAGGCCAACGGACAGACCGTGAAAGTGCGGGTGACCACCGACAACAACCCCGGACAGACCACCTGGATCATCTACGAGCCCGGCAACATCCCCGTGGCCAGTGGCGGACCCTACGTGATCCCGAACAACCAGAGCACCACCACGATCTGCCTGCCCGTAACCGGCAGCAACACCAAGTGGTTCTTCTTCCTGTTCGACAGCTTCGGTGATGGCATCTGCTGCTCGCAGGGTACCGGTTCATGGCAGGTGCTGGATAAGTTGGACCGCGTGATCCTGCGCGACAACGGCCAGTTCACCACCCAGAGCCCCAACACTCCACCGTTGACCCCTGCCTACTCGGTGGGTCATGAGATCAACCTGCCCATCGGACCTGCTCGCCCCTGGACCGCTTCGCCCTACAACGTGTGCGGTGTGTTCAACCTGGGCCTGCAGGCCAAGATCCGCAGCACCACCGTTGCGGGTGCTACGAGCTACCAGTGGGAGTTCAGCAACCCTGATGCTGGTTACCAGCGTCGGGTGAGCGCCACGGTGAACTTCGTGACCTGGACGCGAGCATGCAGGCCATGCCACCGAGCTTGGGCGTGACCTACTTCGTGCGCAACCGCGCCGATCAGGGTGCCGCCGGGTTCAACGACGATCGTTGGGGCGAAGGCTGTGAGCTGGGTTGGAACAACTCCAACAGTCAGTTCTGCACAGGGCTCGTGAGCACGGCCGGTTCAACCTTCTCCTGCGGCGCCACCCGCACATGGGGCGGCAGTTCCAAGATCTGGGCGACACCGGTGGTGGGGGCCTTCCCCTACGATGCCAACGGCAACGGCAGCTATGCGGACCCTGGTGATCAGCAGTTCGCCTACCACTTCCGCTTTACCGGTCCAGGTGCCTATGTCCGCGACATCTACACCGCTACCTACATCTGCCCCCTGGCATGGACCACCAACCCCTTGTTGGCCGGTAACACCTACCAGGTAACGGTGGAGACCCAAGTGGCCGGTGTGTGGCGTGGCTTCTGCGGCACCACCTGCAACCTCACCATCGCGGCGGGTCCGGGACAAGGTGCAGGTCGCATGGACGCTGCGGCTACCACGGAGAACATCGAGCTCTGGCCGAACCCCGTGCGTGACGGCATCGTGAACCTGCGCATCGACGGCATCACCGACGCCGATCAGCGCATCGCGGTGGACATCTACGACGCCTTCGGCAAGAAGGTGGTGGCACAGCAGTATGCCAACAGCGGCAGCCTGTTCAACACCGTGCTCAACCTCGATGGCGGTCTCGCTGCCGGGGTCTACATGGTCAACATCACCATCAACGATCGCACTTCCCTCAAGCGCCTCACCGTGCTCTAAGAGAACGTCCGATCAACAACGCATGCGAAAGCCCCCGGCCAATGGCCGGGGGCTTTTTGCGTTCAACGGCTTGATCGGCGCGGGTTATCAGCCTGTGAACCAATTGGTTGCCTGGGTTGAAGAAGATTTTCTGCTTGTTGGATATGCGGAGATCTCGATAGCTTAACGGCACAACACCAAACCAACCTCCTCTCCCATGTTCGAAGTGAACGACTGACCCCCCTTTCTCTCTCACGCTTCATATCACCTCCTGGCCATACCGGTCAGGCGCACCTTATCGAGTGACGTGTTACCCTCTACACGTGCGCTTTACGCTCGGATGATGGCCCGGAGCCGTCTCGTTCATTCATCCATCCAAACCCGAACACATGAACCAACTACAAACAAGCCCGCGAACGCGGGAGGTAGGGCTCGAGCGGACCGACCACCGGTCATCCTGGTCCCGGTCCTTGCACCAGCTGTTCCCGCTGATCGTGCTGTTGCTTATGACCCCTGGATCGTTCGCACAGACCACAGTGAACATCGTTGCGAATCCAAGCACGACTGCGAATGTGCCTATGGGGTCAAGCAGTTATCACGTGAGCGAACACATATTCCTGGCATCCGAGATCAACCAGAATATGACGATCGCGCGGATCAACTTCAACATGACCACGTTGAGCGTAACGCCGACCATCAACAGTTATGGCAACGTTGCGCTTTACCTAAAGACCACAGCCTCAGCAACCCTAACAACGGGCACCTATAGCCTGGCAGGGTATACGCCGGTCTACTCCGGAACCATGGCTTGGACGGCTGCCGGCTTCGATGGCGTGGTACTATCCACTCCGTTCGCCTACACGACCGCAGCGGGCAACCTGCAGCTATTGGTCGTTCGCACCGACAACGTTGGCCACGCTGGTCCAATTTTCGCGACCGCGAACGGGAATTCGACAGGAGCGGCGCTGACGACCAGCAGACGCTACAACAGCACGATCGCACCCACTGCAGGGGTATCCAGCTTGGCAGCAAGCGCGTTCCGAACGGCCATTCAACTGGTGCCCAGCTGCACCGGAACTCCTGCGCCGGGAAATACGCTCAGCTCCACCGCACTGGCATGCTCAGGTGGCAACTTCACCCTGAGCCTGCAGAACCCGACGGCATTGGTCGGTATCACCTACCAATGGCAGAGCGCGGATGATGCCGCGTTCACGCTAGGGGTAACGAACCTGGGCACGGCGGTCACGCAAGTGACGAGCCAAACGACCGCGAAATACTACCGCTGCCAGGTCTCGTGCAGTGGCGGCGGCACTGGAACGAGCACGCCCGTGTTCATTGACATGACAACGGCCACGGCGTATTGTGGTGCCTACTGCAACCCGACGTACACCACCGGGAAAACCGACGGTGACCTGATCAGCAATGTGGTGATCGGTGGG
The DNA here is from genome assembly GCA_037046615.1 of Dermatophilaceae bacterium. Classification (GTDB taxonomy): domain Bacteria; phylum Actinomycetota; class Actinomycetes; order Actinomycetales; family Dermatophilaceae; genus Phosphoribacter. The sequence goes on along the minus strand of JBAOHD010000012.1, from coordinate 108,766 downwards.
ACCACGCTGGCCAACAATAGCGGCAGCACTCCCGTGAACCCGGCCTTCACGTTCTTCAACGGGCTTCCTAACTACACTGCCAACCTGCAGGCCGGAAGCAATTACAATGTGACCGTCACCATTGGCAGCTTCGCCGACCAGGGAGTTGCGGTCTGGATCGACTACAACGATGACGGTGTCTTCACGACCCCAGGAGAACGTGTCGGTTTCACGGCCACGAACATTGGAACAGCGTTCGGCTCGGCCTCTTTCCCAATCGCTTTGGCTTGCAACCCTCCTTTGGGCCTCCACCGCATGCGCGTGCGACTTTCCTATGCGACCGCGGGGAACACGATCGATCCTTGCGCGAACTATGGCTGGGGCGAAACGGAGGACTATGTGATAAACGTTACCACAGCGGCCCCCTGCCCACAACCTTCAGCACTGACCGTAACGGGTGTAACCCCGACAACGGCCAGCTTGAGCTGGACGCTCGGTTGTGCTGAAACGACTTGGCTTGTGGAATACGGCCCCACCGGATTCACCCCTGGCACTGGCACCGTGATCACCGTCGGAGTCACCAACGTGACCATCCCTGGCCTGACCCTGGGTCTTCCCTATCAGGCTTATGTAAGAGCCGACTGCGGTCTCATCCTCGGGCAGAGCGCTTACGGCACTCCGGTCTCCTTCACACCGAACTACTGCACGGCCAGCGGCACCAATGGCACCTTCGAGCGCCTTTCCAATGTGACGTTCGGAAGCATCAACAACAACTCTACGGGCACCACGGGCTATGAGAACTTCTCAGCGCTCAGCACCTGCTTGTTCCTAGGCCAGAGCACGCCCATCACCATCGGTGTGGCCAGTGCCTATGCGACCGATGATCGTGTTTACGTATGGATCGATACGGATCAGGACGGCGTGTTCGCCGACCCGGCCGAGCTGTACTTCACCGAAGCGGTAAGCACCTTCTGCCCCACCTGCGTTGGAACAGCCACCGTGATCACGGGCAACGTCACCCTGCCGGGCGTCCTTCCAACGGGCAACACCCGCATGCGTATCCGCCTGCAGGATAACAGCAGTGCCCCCACCAATACCACCCCATGCGGTGTATCAGCCTTTGGCGAAGTGGAGGACTACACGGTGAACGTGCAGCCTGCACCGACCTGCTTGCCCACGACCGGCCTGGGCTCCACAGCGCTGAGCAGCACCTCTGCCTCGCTCTTCTGGACGGACAACAACTCGCCTTCCGCACTGAGCTGGCAGATCGAGTATGGACCTGAAGGCTTCACCCCGGGTACGGGCACGTTCGTAACGAGCAGCACCAATCCCTACACGTTGGGCGGGCTGTCCCTTGCACGTTACGATTTCTACGTGCTACCCGATTGCGGATCTGGTCCTACGGCCGCCTGCGGGGGGGCACAGAAAGGCAAGATCATCCTGAACGACAAGTGCGTCGGGGCAGTGGCCCTGACCATGGGCGCCTCGTGCACACCCGTATTGGGAAGCTCGGCCAATGGCACCATGGACACGCCGTCGTGCTCGGTGAGCGCAGGCGCGACCACCAATGCTGATGTTTGGTTCAGCTTCGTGGCCACCAGTAGTTTCGGCACCATTCAGGTGGCTCCGGCCGCTGGTGCTCCGGCCTACTACCCCACGATCGAACTGCTAACTGGTGTGGATTGCAGTCTGCTCTCCCAGGTGTGCTGCACCTTCGCCGGTGGCGCCGGACAGACGCTGACTGTGCAGAAACAGCTGACCATCGGGCAGCAATACTGGATGCGCATCGGGCACGCCTTCGCCGGAGGTTCTGGGAACAACGAGTTCAACATATGCGTGTTCCAGAGCACCGCTCCTACGGGCACATGCACATTCACTGGAACACCCGACCTGGTGGAAGCTGAACCTTGCGGATCGGCGGACAACTCCGCCTGTTTGTTGGGAGAAGCACTGCCATTGAACAGCATGATCCCATTGAGCACCTACTTGGTCAGCGGACATGTTTACGGGGAATGCAACTTGCGTGACATCGACTACTACACCTTCACGCTGACCAGCGAGCGGAACATCCAGTTCGACCTCAAGGCCCAATTCGGTTCGCAGTTGGTCATGCTTGATATCTCGGCCGGTTGTCCTGGTGTCCAGGTCGGTTTGACCGTCACTGCGGCCCCTTGCTCCACGGCCACGCTATCGCAATTGCTGCCTGCAGGCACCTACGCGGTGTTCGCAACGACCAATGCGATCTTCAACAACATTCCCTGTGGTAGCAGCCTGACGGACTACCAGTTGTTGATCACCGACCTGCCTGTTCCCACAGGTGCCTGTTGCGCCTTGGACGGATCCTGCAGCGAGCTTACCGCCAGCCAGTGCGCCGCGAATTTCGGCAGCTACAACGGCGATGGTACGCTCTGCGTGAACGTGACCTGCCCACAACCCTTGACCTGCGGCGACACCTACACGGACAGTGGCACCGCCGCAAACCCCTACAGCGCTGACGAGAACAACTACGTCAAGGTGTGCTCTAACGATCCGCTGAACACCCAGGCGCGCGTGACCTTCAGTGCGTTCGATCTGGAAGAGGACTTCGATGCCCTCTACGTTTACGACGGCCCCACCCCTACGTCACCCTTGATCAGCTCTGGAGCCTCCATCAACCTGGCCGGCTTTGCTGCTGGCGGATGGACGGGCGCCACGATCCTGGCCCCTTCACCTCAAGCGACATCAGCGGCTGCCTGACCTTCCACTTCCTCTCGGATGGTTCAGGACAGAACGCGGGTTGGGAAGCACTGGTGTCTTGCGTAGCGCCGGACCCCTGTGCCACGCCTTCCGCGATCAACGTTTCGAACATTGCGCCCAACTCGGTGGATGTGAGCTGGAACTGCTTGTTCTGTGGCACTCCCTTCTACATTGAGGTCGGTCCGGTGGGATTCACTCCTGGTGTGGACAACACAGCCAATGGCGGAACGGTCTACACGACCACGAGCTCACCCTTCACGGTCACCGGTCTTACATCCGGACAGAGCTATGAAGTGGTTGTGCGCCATGACTGCGGAGGTGGCATCTACAGCAGCAATAGCACTGCAGTAGCCTTCGCCACACCACCGAGCTGCGGCGACAACTTCTTCGACACCGGAGGAGCTTCGTTGGATTACGATGTGGATGAGGATGTGACCACCACCATCTGTGCCACCACACCTCAGGATATCGTTACCGTGACCTTCAGCGCGTTCGCGACCGAGGACACGTACGATGCGCTGTACGTCTATGATGGACCGAACATCTCGGCTCCGCTCATCAGCTCCGGAAATCCGGCAACGCTGAGCGGCTATCCTGCAGGTGGATATTATGGCGTTGCGATGCCTGGTCCATTCACCTCGACCGACCTGAGCGGTTGCCTCACCTTCCGGTTCCGTTCTGATTTCACTGTCACGGATGCGGGTTGGGAGGCAACGGTCTCCTGCACAACTCCGCCTCCTTGTCGCGTGCCTACGGGCGTTGCGGTCGGCAGCTTGACCACCAGTGGTGGTTCAGTTACCTGGAACTGCGCAGGTTGCACGGGCAGCTATATCGTGGAATATGGTCTGTCCGGCTTCGTCCCAGGCACAGCGAACGCTGCTGGTATTGGCGGCACCGTGATCCTTGGTGCAACCTCCCCCACGGCGCTCAGCGGCCTGGCCTCTGGCACAGCCTATGACGTTTATGTGCGGCAGGACTGCAACAACTCGAGCAACGGATACGGTGCGAACAGTCCGGTGAAGACCTTCAACACCTTGATCGATTGCAGCACTGCTCCCGTACTGAACTGCTTCGCCCCAACAACGGTGAACTTGAGCGGTGTCGGACAGTGGAACATCGTTCAGTGCGGCCAACCCACGCCGGGTCTGGAGAAGATCTTCCAGTTCAATGCGCCAGTGGCCGGTGGCTACACCTTCGAGGTGCTGAGCAACACGGGTGGTCCGGTGGATTACTTCTACAAGTTGGCCGGTGCCTGCAATACGGCAGGTTGGACCTGTATCACTGAGTTCGCCGCACCGGGAACACAAGGGATCGTGCTGCCTACGGCCGGCACCTACTACATCCTTGCCGATGCAGAAGGGAACTGCAGCGCGCAGTCAGAGCTTCCGCATCGATCTGTCCTCCGGTGAACACTACCTGTTCCGCCGCACAGACCATTGGTTGCTTTCGACAGCCAGACCGGCAACCTTGTCGGTGCCAACACGTTGCCTCCCTCGGCCTGTGCCTTCAACGGCGCTGCCAGTGTGGGTCCGACGAACTGGTTCGTTTACACCGCCGCTGCCAACGAGGACGTGACCTTCTCGGTCTGCAACCCTGGCGTCGATGTGCGCCTGAACGCCTTCAAGGCGACGGCTGCTCCGGATTGCAGCAACCTGGTGTGCGTTGGCGGTGCCGATGACAGCCCTGGTTGCGCGCCCGGTGCCGACCTGAAGGTGAAGGCCAACAGCGGTGACGTGATCTACATCGCCGTGAGCGGCGTAACGGGCGCCACTGGCTTGTATACACTTACGACCACTTGTGATGCACAGTGCTCGCCTAGCGTAGCGAACGACATGTGCGCTGGTGCCACGGACCTGAACCCGCTGCCGTACGTGGGCTTCGGTACCCCGATCACCGACGACAACACCTGCGCTTATGTTGATGGACCCACGGGCAACTCCGGTGCTGAGCCGGTGCAGGGCCTCTGGTACACCTTCAACAGCGGGGTGAACAGCAAGATCCGTATGACCCTGACCGCAGGTACCGCCAGCAACCTCAAGTGGGCCCTGCACAGCGGCCTCTGCGATGGGCTGGATGCCTTCAGCGAAGTGGCCAACGGCAACGCCAGCGGCTTGACCATCCTGAACGTGACCCCGGCAACGGACTACCGCTTGGTGGTGTTCAACACCGGCGGACCCGGCGTGCAAGGCACCTTCACCCTCAACGTGGAGAAGCCAGGCATCAACGACGCCAGCATCAGTGCAGTGCTTTCGCCCTCAGGCACCATCTGCGACACCCAGTTCCAACCTGTGGTGAAGCTGAAGAACCTGGGTGAGGCCACCCTGACCAACGTGCAGATCACCGTGAAGGAAGACGCCCTCACAGAGTACGTCTACAACTGGAGCGGACCTGCTTTGGCTTTCGGTGATAGCGTGACACTGACGCTGCCCTTGGTGACCTCCACAGGTAACCATGTGCTGAACGTGAACACCGACCTGCCCAATGGTGTGGCCGATGACATCCCCTCCAACGATCTGGCCAGCAGCGCCTACCAGGCCAACGGACAGACCGTGAAAGTGCGGGTGACCACCGACAACAACCCCGGACAGACCACCTGGATCATCTACGAGCCTGGCAACATCCCCGTGGCCAGTGGCGGACCCTACGTGATCCCGAACAACCAGAGCACCACCACCATCTGCCTGCCCGTAACCGGCGGCAACACCAAGTGGTTCTTCTTCCTGTTCGACAGCTTCGGTGATGGCATCTGCTGCTCGCAGGGTACCGGTTCATGGCAGGTGCTGGATAAGTTGGACCGCGTGATCATGCGCGACAACGGCCAGTTCACCACCCAGAGCCCCAACACTCCTCCGCTGACCCCTGCCTACTCGGTGGGTCATGAGATCAACCTGCCCATCGGACCTGCGCGCCCCTGGACCGCTTCGCCCTACAACGTGTGCGGTGTGTTCAACCTGGGCCTGCAGGCCAAGATCCGCAGCACCACCGTTGCGGGTGCTACGGCCTACCAGTGGGAGTTCAGCAATCCTGATGCTGGTTACCAGCGTCGGGTGAGCGCCACGGTGAACTTCGTGACCTACGTGAGCATGCAGGCCCATGACAGCCGCAGCTGGGTGTCACCTACTTCGTGCGCAACCGCGCCGACCAAGGTGTCGCCGGCTTCAACGACGATCGTTGGGGCGAAGGCTGTGAACTGGGTTGGAACAACTCCAACAGTCAGTTCTGCACAGGGCTGGTGAGCACAGCCGGTGCAACCTTCTCTTGCGGCGCCACCCGCACATGGGGCGGCAGTTCCAAGATCTGGGCAACACCGGTGGTGGGAGCTTACCCCTACGATGCCAACGGCAACGGCAGCTTTGCGGACGCTGGTGACGAGGGTCGTCAGGAGGCGGTGCGCGGTCGACTTCGCGATGCCCAGGCGGCGGGCGATGTCCGAGACGCCGAGCTCGGAGTCGGCGGCGAAACACTCGAGGACGTCCAGGGCGGTGCCGACCGACTTGAGCCACTCACCGGCGGCGTGGTCGTCGGTCGGGCGCTTGGGGGTCGTCACGCACCAGGGCTCCTCGATCGGCTGCCGGTGCGGCTCGGGCGGGGTCGCGCTCACCGGTGGGTCACCTCCCGTCGTCGCTGGTGGAATGGACAATGCGCCAGAGTGGGCGCTTGACTCAACCCATGCGTTCCACTGAGCGGAACACTCGTCGCTCGACCCCGATCCCGCCGGAGTCCCCCGCGTCGGTCATCGGTCGCGCGTCGGTGATCCTCGGGGCCTTCACCGCCGCGACCCCGACCCTGTCGCTGGCCGCGCTCGTGCGGCATACCGGCCTGCCGAAGACGACCGTCCACAGGCTCGCCCGTGAGCTCGTCGCCGAGCGCCTCCTCGACACGATCGGGGGCGGCTACCGGCTCGGGCTGCGCTGCTTCGAGCTCGGCGAGCTCGTGCCACGCCACCGCACGCTGCGGGAAGCGGCGATCCCCTTCATGGAGGACCTCCGCGCCGCCACTGGCCATCGCGTCCACCTGGCGGTCCTCGACGGGGTCGACGTCGTCTACGTCGAGATTCTCGGCGGACGCGGTATGCCGCTCGCCTCCCGCACCGGGGGCCGGTTGCCGGCCCACGCGACCGGTGTGGGCAAGGCGATGCTCGCCTTCGCGCCCGCGGCGGTCGTGCGGGCGCGCGTCGAGGCCGGGCTGTCGCGGCATACGCCCCGGACGATCATCACCCCGGGGGCACTTGCGGCGGAGTTGGCGACGATCAGGGCCGAAGGACTGGCCTTCGACCGGGAGGAGTCGTCGGTCGGGGTGTCGTGCGTCGCAGCGCCCCTCTTCGGCCCTGCAGGAGTCGTCGGGGCGATCTCGGTCACCGGGACGACGACCCAGGTCGACCTTGATCGCCTGGGCCCGGCCGTGCGGACCGCGTCATTGGCGTTGAGCCGACAACTCGGGGCCCCGCTCGCTTCGTCGTGATCGGGATTGACCAGGATTGATCGCGATTGATCGGATTGATCAGGGTTAATGCGACTCTGCGGGCCACCCGCCTCGCGCTGCTAGCGTCAATATGCGGTGACGTAATCACAGACATTTCCTGCTGCGGGACAGGGGAAATGACTGCTCAGGGGGATGGACGACGCCGCTCGTCGGACGTCATCGTCGGCATTCACCTCTGACGGCAGGGGTGGTGTCCCGGCGTGTGCGTGGGGTCGTCCTGATGCGCAGGGCGGCAATCGTGATGGGGGGGTGGGGCGATGCGTCGCGCCCGCGGAAGATCGCCACAGACCGGGGCACTGCTGCCGACGCCCCCGGGGCGGTTTGAGAGCTTTTCCTACGTGTCCGCGCCACAACACCGGTGGCTCTTTGCGCTATCGGCGGCGGTTTATGTCGGCGTCGCGCTGAGCGTGGGCGGTTTCGCGTCGACGTCGCCGTGGGCGTGGGTGTTCTTCGTCCCCGTGCTGTTGTGGGGGATCGAGCAGGCGATCTCCCTGCGGCTATCAACATATCGACGTGTGGTCACCGAGCGGTCGCACCGACGACTCATCACGGGTTACGACCCGCCGAGGTGGCCTTCCATCGACGTATTCCTCCCCTCGTGCGGTGAGCCCCTGGAAGTCCTGGCTCACGGTTTTCGCCACGTCGCGGCACTGGACTATCCCGGCGCGCTTAGCGTGTTCGTCCTCGACGACTCGTCGCGAGACGACGTGCGGGACGTGGCGCAGCGCTACGGATTCCGTTATCTCGCGCGGCATACCTCGCGATGGCACAAGGCGGGCAATATCCAATATGGGTTCCGGCACAGTTCCGGCGACGCAATCCTTGTCCTCGATGCCGACTTTGTGCCGCGGCACGATTTCCTGCGTCATACCGTGCCCTATCTCGGCGACCCGCAGGTCGCGATCGTCCAGACGCCGCAATATTTCGACACGTCCCCGACGATGGGCTGGCTCGAGCGCACCGCTGGCGCGACCCAGGAGTTCTTCTTCCGCTTCCTCCAGCCCTCGCGAGATGTCATCGGGGCGGCCATCTGCGTCGGGACGTCGGCGATCTACCGACGGTCGGCGCTTGACGCCGTCGGAGGCTTCCCGCAGATCTCGCACAGCGAGGACATCTTCACGAGTCTGCGGCTCAGTGGGGTCGGCTGGAGGCTGCGCTATGTGCCGCTCCTGCTGAGCAAGGGCACGTGCCCCGCCGATATCGATCGCTTCATCGGCCAGCAGTACCGCTGGTGCGAGGGGACCCTGCGCCTGGTCACCGATCCTGACTTCCGGCACGGCCGCTTCTCGTGGCGCCAGCGGCTGTGTTACTGGGCCGGCTTCCTCTTCTACGTCACGACCGCGATCGTCGCCGTGCTCGCCCCGGTGCCCGCCCTCGCCATGCTGTGGGGTATGCCGTATGCCGTCACCCCCGCGCACGTGCTGCCGTTGCTCGGCGCCGTGCTGATGTGGCTCGTCATCATGCCGAGCATCAGTGTCGGGCGGTGGCGTCCCGAGGTTTTGCGGATCCAGGTGATCTACAGCTTCGCGCACCTGCTGTGCGTCCTCGACCTGCTGCGACATCACGCCGAGGAGTGGGTGCCTTCCGGCGACCAGACGCAGACGACGCCGGTGGGGCGGCGCGTGCGTCGATTCATGGTGCCCTTCATCCTGCTGTCGCAGGCAGGCATCGTCGTCGGGCTGGCGCTCGGGGCGTGGCGCTATGGCCTCGGGTCCTATTGGGCGGCGAGCCTCTTCGGCGCTTTCGGCCTCTACATCTCGGTGCCCATCGTCATCGAGTCGGTGCGCCGGCCCAGGCCCGAGTCGGCGCGCGTGCCCGACCGTGGTGACCCGCGCGAAGCCGTGCGCGCGTACGCGGACCCGGTGTGAACAAGGTTTGTCGAGAGTTGACTTGACTATCTAAGAGTTGTGGAGGTATTGTTCAACTTAGGCGGTCACCGTGAGCGCCTCTCGTAGCCTCACCCAAGGAGAAGACGATGAGCATCGGCGACAAGCTTGAGAACATGAAGGACGACCTGGTCGGCAAGGCCAAGGAAGCCACCGGCAAGGTGACGGACAACGAGCGCCTTGAGGCCGAGGGCCGCATGGAGCAGAGCGAGGCTGACCTCCGCCAGGCCGGCGAGAAGGTCAAGGACTCCTTCGACAACTGACGCAATCCTCGGACCGCACCACGGTCCCACCGGGCGGATCCCGCTCATCCCAAGATCGACCGAGTGCGGCCGGCGTCCACGTGACACCGGCCGCATTCGTTTCTCCCCGCGCCTGTCGCAGTTCCCGCGCGCATGTCGCAATTCCCGACGAAAGGACAGCCCGATGTCACGACCCGTCGACGCACGCCTCAACCGCAGCGGCCACGGCCAGCTCAGCGAGACCGACCAGCTGCCCACCCCGGGCGCGACCGAGCTCGACGAGCGCGACCCAGCCCGCTCCGCAGTCCCGGCCGAGCAGCAGCCCGGCTTCGGCCACGCGACCCCCGACACCCCGGACCACGTGCACCCCGCCCTTGCCATGGAGGAGAGCCAGTGACCGATCAGACCGCGAACCCCACCATCACGAGCACCACGACCCTGCCCTTCACCGCGGACGACATCGCTCTCGGCGGCGGCTACACCCAGGACGACCGCACCCTGCTCGCCGACACGCTCCGCCAGGTGGTCAACCGGCTCGCGCGACTCTCGGCCCCCGTCGAGGCCGAGGTGAGCATCAAGGACCGCGGCTCAGCCGACACCAAGACGACCCCTCGAGGTGTGGGTCCACGGGATGCCTCGGATGGTCGCCACCTCGTCGCTCGGAGACGAGCGCGCCGCCCTCAACGAAGTGAGCGCCGCCCTCGTGGCACAGCTCAACGAGGCCTCCGAACGCCGCGAGCCGATGAACAACCGGCAGCGCCGCGAGAGCATCCGCACCGCCTGACCCAACGGCCCCACTCGGCCCGATCAGATCCTCATCACCCGAGTTGCTTCGCATCACGAGAGAGGAATCCACCCCCGGTGGAGTCCTCTCTCGTGTCCAGGCCAGACGACGTGCGCCTGGCTAGACGTCAGCGCTTGATGAGCGGGCTGGCCACGCCGCCGCCCTTGTCGCCCTCGTTGAAGAACTCCTCGCGGTAGATGTCGCGGGGGAAGAGCCGCTTGCCCATGAGGGTCTTGAGCGCTGCCTCGACCATGACCGGCGGCCCACAGAGGTAGCCCTTGCAGCCCGACAGGCTCGCGTGGTCGGCGGCAATGACGTCGGTCACCATGCCATAGCCGTATGCCGTGGGGTCGCCACCGTCGGCGGCCACCTGGTCGGCGGTCTCCTCCGACAGACAGGGACGGTAGGTGAACTGGTCGTATTCGTCGGCGAGCTCGGTGAAGAAGTCGACGTCGTAGAGCCACTCCCGGCTCCGGCCGCCCTGATAGAGAGTGATCTCGCCTTCGTAGGCGTCGTTTTCCAGGCCGTGGCGGATCATCGCCTTGAGCGGCGCGAGCCCCGTGCCGCCGCCGACCATGATCGCGTGCCGGTCCTCGCTCGTGTGCAGGACGAAGCGGCCGTAGGGGCCACTCACCGCGAGCGGCTGGCCCACCTCGAGATCGGCCCACACCCACCCCTCGGTGCCCCGCCCGCCCGGCACGAGGCGCACGTGGAACTCCAGCCGACGGGTCTCCGTCGGCGGAGAGGCGATCGACCATGTGCGGTCGACGGACGGCATACCGTCACGGGCCGGGACGGCAAACTTGAGGTACTGGCCTGCATTGAAGGCGATATCCCGATCGAGTTCGATGACCAGGCGCACGGTGTCGCGCGCGATCTCGGTCTTGTCGACGAGCACTGCCGTGAAGTCCGACACCGCAAACATCTCGATGTCTTCGTCGATGTCGATATCGGCCTCGATGGTGAGGTCCGAGCGAGGTCTGGCACAGCACGTGAGCAGCTTGCCTTCGGTGCGTTCAAAGTCCATGAGCGCGAACGAACTTGCCTCGCCATGCTCGACCTCGCCATCCACGAGGTCGCACTTGCAGGTCGCGCAGGTGCCATGAGTGCACGAGTGCGGCAGCCACACGCCAGCCCGCAGCGCCGCGTCGAGGATGGGCTGGTCCTCCCGGCACATGATGATCCGCCCGATCGGCTCGATCGTGATCCGGTGGCTGATCGTGTCAGTCATGAACATCCCTCTCGCACAATGCTTTAACAACTACCAGGCGGGTATGCCGGGTGCGCACCTGGCGCACCCGGCATACCCCTCGCGTGTTCTGGCCGATCAGGCCGAGACTCAGCGGCTCGTGAACTGGATGACGCCCTTGTGGGTGGCACCGAGGCCTTCGAGGGTGTCCTCGGCGGTCGGCGTCTGGTGCTCACCGCAGAAGACCCAGTCGAACTGCTCCCAGCCGCCGGCGGCGTCGAAGTCCGGGTCCTCCTCGTGATAGGGCACGAAGAGAGCGTTCCAGAAGTCGCCCCAGCTCATCGCCTTCGGCGCGCGGAAGGTCGCGGCCGCGACGAACCACGGGTTGCCCTTCCACCACACGTGGATGAGCTGGTCGTCACCGTAGAGCGATTGGGCGGAGCGCGACGGGAAGTCGTAGTCGCCGATGCTCTTGATCGCGGGGACGTCGGTGAGGGTGTCCTGCAACGTCATGATCAGTTGCCTCCCGTCTGCTCGGCCATGTCGTGCCACTTCTTCCAGTTTTCGTTGTCGACGGAGCCGAGGTATTCGCCGCCGTCGCCGGGCTGCATCTTGTACCACTGCAGGACGCCGGGCAGATCGGCTGCGCCGCAGTTGCCCTGGTAGATCTGGTGCACCGGCAACCAGGCCTGACGGAACTTCACCGGCTCGTGGTCGAAGATGTATTTGCACCCGTCGGAGCAGAAGTTGTAGCGCTCGCCCTCATAGATCGACTCGCGCTGACACTGGACGAAGGGCTCGTCCATCTCGGTGAAGCCCATGGGGATCTGGCACACCTGGCACAGTTGCGGCAGACCCCGGATGAAGTGGCGCCCACCATTGGCGACGTTCTTCTTCTCCTTCTCCCACAGCGTCCGGTAGACGGGGAAGGTGTCGGGGTATTGCGCCTCGAGCCAGTCCATGTGCTCGTCGGTCGGGATCGAGGTCGTGAAGGCGGCCGCGTGGCTGAACTGGTAGAGGATCCAGTAAGCCTGGTGCGAGAGGTAGTCCTTCTCCTGGATCGCCTTGTCGACGTGCAGCGGCGGGGTGATGCCGTAGAACGCGAGGTCCTGGAAGAGGCCGTTCATCATCTGCTGCTCGAAGTAGAGCTCGAAGGCTTCCTTCCAGCTCATGACCTTGCGAGGCAGCATGTAGTCGAGCATCTGGGCCACGAGCGCGGTGACGCGGTAACCGCGCCAGAACCACTTGTTGATCCAGTGCTGGACGATCGGGACGTTCTTCTCGTCCTGCTCGAGGAGGAACTTGATCGCCTCGAGGCCGAGCGTCATGTGCCGCGACTCGTCGGACTGCGCCGAGAAGCCGAAGGTCATCGTCGGCAGGTCACCGTTGAACGACGCGCCAGACATGAACGGCACGAAGAGCAGGTTGGTCAGCAGGTATTCGAACGAGAAGCCGATCGCGATGAGGAACTCGAACGGGCCGGCCGACAGGGCGTCGTCGAAGAACGACTTCGGCACCGAGAGGTACCACACCCGGTCGTGCATGTGCAGGTAGCTGTGGAACCCGCTGTAGTACTTGTTGTAGTTGGACAGCGTGTGGATTTCGGTCTGGGCGTGGCGGATCTCGTCGAGGCTCTGGCACAGCGAGGCAAACCGCGGCCCGGGACCGTTGAGGTGCCGCGCGAGGTAGGCGAAGTTGCGGTGCGCCTGGTATTCCAGCGGCGAGACGCCCTGGAGGAAGAGCTTCATCGCGTTGAGGTAGCTCGCGTCGGTCAGCGACAGGTGACCCTGGCTCTGCGCGAAGCCGTCGAGCACGGCATACAGCCGCTTGTCCTTCTCGGCCTGGTACTTCGTGTAGGCGTCCACGGTCAGGCGGAAGGGGTCCTCCCACTTGCTCCAGTCGTGGATCGTGATCCCCTCGAAGGTCGTGTAGGGGAACATCTCGTCTTGGGTGACATAACTCGGGTCCCAGTCGAGGTCACGGGTGAGCGCGGAGTAACGCGCCTTCATGGACAGCTTCTTGGGAGCCTTGGGCGCCCCGGGTGCGATCGTCATCGTGAAAAGCCTTCTCTCGTATGCCGGTTCGTGGGCTCAGCGGTCCCAGGCGATGAGGATTTCGTCATCGTCCCAGTCTTTGATGTGGCCGAAGTAGGAGATGATGGCGAGCTGGAACTCGTGGGTTTCCCACTCGCGCCCGAGTCGCTCTTCCACCGATTCGCGGCGGATGACGAGCTTGCCGGGGGATTGCACCCGGACCATGCCGGGCATGTAGCGCACCGTGCAGTCGGGGTTGTCGGCCTCGATGGCTTCGATGACCGCGCGGTTGCCTTCGCTTTCTTGGATGTCGACGCCGACGGGACGGTCGGTGGCGGGCAGGGGTGTCGCGGTCATGTCAGGCCTCCGTGATGGTGATGCCGAGCGAGCTGAAGTGGGCGCGGGCCGCATCGACGGCTGCCGCGAGCGCAGCGGTGCAGTCGGCGCCGACGAGACCGTCGGCCTTGGCCGCGATGGGAGCGAGAGCAGACTGCGCCGACGCGAGGGCGCTGCTGACGATCTCGCTGAGGTGGTCGGCGTTGGTCGCGCCCTGCTCGGGGTCGGCCAGCCACGCCTTGTAGAGCGCGTCGACCCACTTGCGCTGATCGGTGAACCAGCCCGAAAGGTGCTGCGCCACCAGCGAATACGAGCCGGCGCCGCCCATGAGAGCGGCCTCGTCGAGGTGGGTATAGAGCAGCGCGTAGACGAGCTGGTCGGTGACGTCGAGCGCGACGATCCCCTTGCCCCAGTCCTTTTCGACGAGCATGAGCTCGACATGCTTGCGCATCGGCTGGAAGGCCTCGTCGTCGAGCCACGTCGACTTCGCAGCGTCCAGGGGGGAGGCGCTGCCGCCACCGAAGGAGATGCCCGCGCGGCTGAGGATCTGCGCGTTGCCGATCCGGTCGAAGGCCGAGTATGCCGCGGCCTGGGTGATCGTCGTGCCCCACCCGAACCGGGCGGCGTGCGCGCCGATCATCTGCGCGGCGGCCTCGTAGTGACGCAGCGGCAGGACGACGCCCTCGATGAGCTGGCCCCACTCCTCGGGCAGTCGGGCGAAGAGGCCGCGCTTGTCGAGGTAGGTCAGCGTCGACCCGAACGCCTCGTGCATGTCGGCGCGCGAGGTGACGTAGGGGGCGTAGTAGTACTGCCGCGGGTCGACGAAGGAGTAGGCATCGGTGAGCCGCAGGACGCTGTATGCCGGGTCGTAGATCTCCTTATCCGGTCCCCACAGCGGTCGGTAGTGGTAGTTGGCGGTCGCCTGGAGGTCAATCGTGCCCTCTTCGTAGCGCGACGCCGGCCGATCGCCATAGCGATCGATGAGGTGTTGGAAGGTCTTGCGCTGCGGCTCGATGACCTGGGTGCGCAGTTCGAATTGCACCGTCGTCTCCTTTGGTTGGGGTCGGTCAGGCTTGGGTGTCAGACCCGCACGTCGTGGTGCGGGAGCCCGGACTCCACGAGGAGCCGGATGAGCAGGTCGGGGAGGGAGTCCGGTCCCTCGAGTTCGTGAGGCAGCTCGGTGTCGAAGCCGTCTCCGACGAGTCGCCCGTATGCCGTGCCGTCCTCGAAGGTCGTCGACACCCGCGCCGCCCGGTTGCGGTAGGTGACGTTGAAGGCGAGCTCGGACGGGAGGGTCTCGTCGTAGAGCGACAACAGGTCGTCGCTGTGGTGGCTCTGGTAGGACATGACCGCGTTGGCCTCGCACACGAGTTGCTCGGCCAGTGCGCGGATGGCGACCTGTCGGTCAGCGCCGGTGCTCGTGGCGATGCGCTGGCTGATGCGGGTCACCGGCATGGGGGCGAGGTCGTCGGCGGCCTCGGCGAGGTCGTCCTCGGGCATCCCCACGAGTTCGGCGACGCGGATCATGAAGGGGGTCACGGGGTGGCCTTTCCAGAGTGTGCTGCACCGGCCGAGGGTGTCGTGACGCCTGCGGCCACGGCATCAGCGCCCGCTTGAGCTACGGACTTGTCCTGCTCGGCCGAGCCACCGGAGGCACCGACCGCGCCGACGAGGTGACCGTCGACGACGATCGGCACGCCTCCGCCAAAGGCGGCGACCCGCCCGCGCTGACCGATCCCCTCGCGGACGGCGTCCTCGTCCTTGATCGCGTCGTAGAACACATCGGTGGGGATGCCGTTGAAGCCAGCCACCGTGAAGGCCTTGTCCTGCGCGATCCCGCCCGACAGGGCGAAGGCGCCATCCATGCGAGCAAACGCGAGCAGCCCGCCGGCCGCGTCGCTCACAGCGATATTGAAGGCACCGCCGATTTCGGCCGCCTGCGCGAGGGCCGCGTCGAGCGCGACCCGTGCCCCGGCATACGTGAGGGCTCTGGTCGTGCGCACGAGATCGGTCATGAAGGTCCTTGCGGTGAGCGTGAGGTGCGGACTGTGCGGAGTGGTGCGGGTCCGGCATACGGGCATGACGGCATGGCGAGATGAAGCGGTGAGGATCAGGCGCAGCGGCGGGAGAGTGGCCGCGCGTCAGGTGGAGCTTCGGCGGCGACGGGCCAGGGGGTCATCCGTCGCCGCCGAATGTGCGGGACCGATCAGGTGTAGACGCGAGGTGAAGCGCTCGTTGAGCTCGCGAGCGTGGTAGAAGATGCCCTTGCCGAGCGCGTCCGGGGTCCACTTCGTGACCGGGCGGTCCGGGTATGCCGGGTAGCCGCCGGCGAAGACCTCGTTGCGGTTGCCGGACGGGTCGAAGAAGTAGACCGTCTGGCCGCGGGTGATGCCGTGGCGGGTGGGGCCGATGTCGATCGGCACGTCATCCATCGCCATGAGGTCCGCAGCGCGGCCGACCTCGTGCCAGTCACCGAGCTTGAAGGCGAAGTGGTGAAGCTTGCCGGCTTCGCCCTCGAGGCACGGCGATCTGGTGGATCTGGTTGTTGTTGGTCATCCAGCTGGCGATGAAGTGGGCGTCGTCGTCGTTGAGGTCGGTCTGGACGCGCTCGGTCGGGAAGTAGCCGAAGAGCTCCTTGAACATGTTTTCCATGAGTCGCACGTCGGGCGTGAGGATCAGCGCGTGGTCGAGCGCCGGGACGCCGATGCCGACGAGGTGACGCGGGAAGGCGTCGGGGTTGTGGGTGCCGGTCTCGACTCCGATGAGGGTCTGGGCGTGGTAGACCTCGAGGACGTGCTCGGACGGGGCGAAGATGCGCAGACCGTCGGACACCTCGGGGTTTTCACCGGCCGACATGCGCTCGGTCGTGACCCCGAAGGCCGCGGCCTTCTGCTCGATGACGTCGATGTCTTCGGGCTTTTCGACCTTGAAGCCGAACTTCACGAGGCCGACGCCGCCCTCTTCGATGACGACCGAGTGGTGGTCCCACTCGTCCCAGCCCTTGTAGTAGACCTTGCCGTCCTGGCTCAGGGTCTCGTAGAGGCCCATCGTGTTGGCGTAGTGCTGCTTGGCCTCGTTCCAGGTCGGTGACCCGGACGTGGGCGTAGCCCATCCGCATGACTGCCCATCGACTCACTCCTTGACTGTGCTGATTGTGGCGGTGCTGGTGTCGCTGCTCGTAGTGAGAACTGCTGCGGGAACCGCGGCGGTCGAGGCCTTGAGGGCTTCGGCGCGCTGGCGTGCGCGCTCGTTGATCGAGCGCAGGAGCGGGTTGATGAGCCGGAGCGTCTTCACCGCGCATAGCGATCGTGACATCCTCGGTCGGCACGGCCCGGCAGCTCAGGCAGGTGCCGGTCGGTGCGTTCGGTCGGCGGTGAGGACGGTGTCGGCGACGGTGACGGTGTAGTCGAACGGCGCCATCGATGAGGTCGACCTTGCAGATGCGCGCAGCCACCGCGACGGCATCCGATGGTGTAGGCGTAGCCGGCCTTGTAGAGGCCACCGAGCACCGTCTCGCCCGGGTCGAGGTAAATGACCTCGCCCGAGGGTGCGACAGTGATCGTCGTCAACGCCTACTCCTTTGTGACGCCTCGTGCCTGACCCGCTGCGCTGCTGCAACTCATCTGCCGAGGGTGCGCGGCCGTGGTGAGTGGGCCGTGCCCGCATGGCTCTGACGTGGGTAGCGTGCGGCTTGGTCGACATGGGCGACCACCATCGTTCCGGGGAGAGGAACGCGGGGAAGAGTGACGGGCCATGGACGCGGGGAACTGGCCGCCGGTGCTGCCTCGATCGGCCGCAGGTCTGCCCCGTCGTCACGGAAGTTGTCCCCAACCCTGTGGATAACTTCGGTGGATAACTGGAGGTCTCTGTGGATGACCGAGAGCTCAGGTTAGGGCTGGCGGCACCGGGCCGGCTGCAGGGCTGGCCTCAGGACCGCTCTCTGAGCCCGGGTCCGGGCTCGTCTCTGGGCCCTGGACCGATCTCTGAGCCCGCGGCAGGGCCAGTGGCGACAGGACGGGAGGGGTCGTTGGACCAGGCCGACCACGACCCGGCATACAGGGGAGCCTCGATCCCGAGGGTCGCGAGCGCGAGCACGGCCTGCGCAGCCGAGACCCCCGAGCCGCAATAGACCCCGATGGGGCGTCCGGCGGCGACTGCCTCGATGAGCGGGGCGAGGCGGTGGCGGAGGGTGGATTCGGGCGGAAGAGCACCGGGGTGCGGATCGGCCGCTGACGCGAAGAGGCCCGAGACCGGCAGATTGATCGCACCGGGGATGTGGCCGGCAACCGGGTCGAGGGGTTCGGTCTCGCCTGCGAAGCGCTCGGGGGCGCGCACATCGACCAGGACCCCTCCCGCGACCGGGATCGCCGCCGCGTCGTCCGCCGACAGCAGGGGAAGCGTCAGGTAATGGGCTCCCGCCGGGACACGGGACGGCGCTGTGGATTTTGCTGTGGATATGTCTGTGGATCTCGGTGTGGATATGTCCGTGGATGCTGGGATCGGTGACGGCAGCGGCGCGGCAGGCGCCTCGGGGTCCGAGGACACGGCATACCCGTGGGCGATCCACGCCTCGATGCCCCCGTCGAGGACCCGCACGTCATGACCGGCCCACCGCAACACCCACCAGGCGCGGCCCGCGGCGAAGGAGCCGGCTTCGTCGTAGACGACGACCCGGATGCCTGGGGTCACGCCTAATGCGCGGAGTGCGGCGTCGAGGTCGGCCGGATCGGGGAGGGGGTGGCGGCCGTCTCGCGGATCTCCGGTATGCCGGGTGAGCACCTTCTCGAGGTCGAGGAAACACGCGCCGGGAAGGTGCGCCGCGGCATACCGCTGAGCGCCCGCACCGTGAGGTTCTCCGAGGCGCCAGCGCACATCGAGCAGCACCGGCGGTGGGGTGCCTGACGCCTGCGGGCTGGTGGCAGCCGTGGACGCCACGCCAAGGAGGGCAGCGAGCTCGTCAGCGGTGATGAGGACATCAGCTCGGGACATCGACGACTCCTTCGGGTGCGGGACGGCGGTGCGCTCGACGGAAGGGCGGCGCCTATCGCGATCTTTGCTGGAAGCCTCCTGCGATGCAGTATCGCGATCCTGCGCGCCGAAATCAGGACCCTGTGCGCCGAAATCAGGACCCTGCCCGCCAAGATCGCGATCATGCGACGACATATCGCGATAGTCGCACTTGGCGCATGCTGCACCACCACCCAAGTGTCAGTATCGCGATACTTGTCGACAGGATCGCGATCTTTTCAGGTGGTGGCGGGGCTGACACGCGGCATGGGGGTCCGGGCTCCGAAGGTGTAGAGGGCCGACAGATCGCGTGGCGGTCGTCCGATGAGGTCAGCCGTAGGTGTCTCGGGGGCCGCGGCCTTTGACGCGGAACTTGCCCTTGACCCACGACGGGGCAGCCGGTCCATGGACGATGAGTTCGGTGACGATGCCCGGGCCGACTTCAGCGTCGATCCGGCCGAGGACCTGTGAGGTGAGCAGCCGCATCTGGGTGGCCCACGCCGTCGAGTCAGCCTTGACCGCAAGGATCGTGCCGTCGAAGGTCACCGGCGTGACGTGGGCTGCGATGTCAGGACCGACGATCTCCGCCCACCGGCCGATGACCCCGCCAACCGTGACGTCAGCAACCCACCCGCGATCGTCGAGAAGCCGGTCGAGCTGGTCACCGAGCAGACTCGGGTCGCGGGCATCGGCGGCCGACCCCGAACGGCTCTGCTGGATCGGGGGGAGGCGCCGTTTCGTCGGCTTCATCCCGGGCCGGAACCCCTTGTCACGCGCTGCCTTTCGCGCCCGCGCCAGGGCATCGCGCTCGGCCTCCACAGCCTCCACCGCCTCCACCGCCTGCGTGGCATCGACTGCCCCACCGGCACCACCGGCAACCCCGGCGCCCCCTGCATCTTCTGCGCCCCCTGCATCGCGCGCATCGGCGGGAACGGCATCGGGGCCGGTCGACCCCACGCCCTCGACCTGCGCGCGGT
Organism: Dermatophilaceae bacterium; assembly: GCA_037046615.1. GTDB lineage: Bacteria > Actinomycetota > Actinomycetes > Actinomycetales > Dermatophilaceae > Phosphoribacter. The sequence continues at coordinate 89,115 of JBAOHD010000012.1, read as the reverse complement.
CCCGGCCGGCGCTCGGGCTGCGCGGGTGCGGCCGATCACTCGACACGGGCAGCCTCCCCGAGGGTGACGGCATACGTCGTGCCACTGGCGCGCAGGCGCTCGGGCACATCCGCTCCGACCGCCGCGGTGACGAGCACCTGTTCACAGTCGGCGACGAGGTCGGCGAGGCGCTCGCGGCGCTCGACGTCGAGCTCGGCGAAGACATCGTCGAGGACGAGCACGGGATCTTCGCCGAGGTCACGCCGCAAAAGTTGGTATGCCGCGAGCTTGAGTCCCAGCGCGACCGACCACGACTCGCCGTGGCTCGCGTAGCCCTTGGCAGGCAGCGGCCCCAACGTCAGCACGACGTCGTCGCGGTGCGGTCCGACCAACGTGACACCCCGCTCGATCTCGGCAGTGCGTTGCGCGGCGAACGTCGCGAGCAACTCGACCCGCAGCGCCTCGATCTCGGGCACCTCACCGGCCGCGATCGCGGACGCAGCATCGTCACGCAGGCTTGCTCGATAGGTCGCCTTCGCGTCGCTCACCCCGGCGCTGACCTGCTGGTATGCCGTGTGCAGGAACGGTCCGAGGTCGCGCAGGAGGCGCAGCCGGGCGTAGAGCAGTTGGGCCCCGACTTCGGCAAGGTGGTGGTCCCACACGTCGAGGGTGTGCAGTGCGGAGGCCAACGGGTCGTCAAGCAGCGCGGCCGAGGTCCCACCGTCCGCCACGCCGACCTCGTCCCGGCACGACGTCAGCTGGGGGGCGCGGCGGGGCGGCATACCGGCGTCGGGTCCCGTGCCGGAGGACTGGCGCAGCCGACTTCAGGAGGGCGTTGCGTTGTTTGAGGATCCGGTCGTAGTCGCTGCGGACCGCGGCCCAGCGGGGTTGGCGTGCGACGAGGAGGTCATCGAGGAAGGCGCGGCGGCCGGCGGGGTCGCCCTTGACCAGCGCGAGGTCTTCGGGGGCGAACAAGACGGTGCGGAGGGTGCCGAGCACGTCCCGCGTGCGGGGCAGCGGCGATTTGTTGAGACGGGCACGATTGGCCCGGCCGGGGGTGAGTTCGAGTTCGACGAGGGTTTCGCGGCCGTGACGGACGACGGCGACGCGGATCACCGCCTGGCTGGCACCGAAGCGCACGAGGGGCTGGTCGGTCGCGACCCGATGGCTGCCGAGCGTGGCGGCATACCCGATCGCCTCGACGAGGTTGGTCTTGCCTTGGCCGTTGAGGCCCATGATCGTCGTGACGCCGGGCTCGAGCGCGACGTCGACCGCGGCATACGAGCGGAAGTCGACGAGCTGGAGGTGACGGACGTGCACCCGACGATCATGCCCGAGTCTTGCGGTGACCCGGAGTTCAGCGCCCCGAAGGTCAGTGCCCCGGACTTCAGTGCCCCGGACTTCAGTGCCCCGAAGGAGCCTCGCCGCGCCGGAGCGCGTCACCGTCGGCGGTCGTCATGACCGCGTGCCCGCCGAACTGGCCGCGCAGAGCGGCGACGGCTTGCAGCGCAGGGCTGACCTCTTGACGCGAGCCGAAGCGGGCAAAGAGCGAAGCGGCGATGACTGGCATCGGCACCGCGTTGGCGATCGCTTCCTCGACCGTCCACCGTCCCTCGCCCGAGTCCGCGGTGTAGTCGGAAACGCCCTCGAGCGTGGGATTGTCGTCGAGCGCGGCGACGAGCAGGTCGAGCAGCCACGACCGGACGACGGTGCCTCGGCTCCACGCCTTGAAGCATCCGGGCACGTCTTTGACGATGTCCTTGGCCATGAGCAGCTCGTAGCCCTCGCCATAGGCATGCATGAGGGCGTATTCGATGCCGTTGTGGACCATTTTCGCGTAGTGGCCCGCACCGACGTCGCCGGCGTGGACGAAACCGAGCTCGCGCTCGCCCTCGGGCCGCAGTGCATCGAAGATCGGCATGGCCCGCTCGATGTCGGCTGCTGCGCCACCGGCCATGAGGCCATACCCGTTGTCCAGGCCCCAGATGCCGCCACTCACCCCACAATCGACGTAACCAATCCCCTTCTCCCCCAACAACTTTGCATTGACGAAGTCGTCAGTGAAGCGAGAGTTGCCGCCGTCGATGACGAGGTCGCCGGGCGAGAGCTTGTCGGCGAGTGTCGCAACGGTGCTGCTCGTCGGCGCACCGGCCGGCACCATGACCCACACGACGCGGGGAGCGGACAGCGCCGCGACAAGCCCGTCGAGGTCGGCGACATCGGAGACCTCGGGATTGCGGTCATAGCCCACGACCTCGTGCCCGGCGCGGCGGATGCGCTCGCGCATGTTGCCGCCCATCTTGCCCAGCCCGATGAGACCCAGCTGCATGATGTCTGCCTTCCACCCGCCGCCCTCGTCGGGCCAGGGTCACTGTTGTCCGATCACGACCGACGTCGCGCCGCGCTCAGGCTATGCCCCAAGCCGCGACGGCGACCACCGCGTGCCGCCTGCGATCACGGCATCTTCTGTGACGGCATACCCGGATCTCAGCTGGCGAAGCGCACCGGCATGAGCACGTAGCGGTAGGACAGGTCCGGCTCGCCGTCGGCCTCGGCCTGACCCGCGATGACCGCGGGCCGCCCGGGCTGCGTGAACGACATCCGGGTGTATGCCGTGCCGAGGACGCCCAGCCCATCGAGCAGGTAGTGCGGGTTGAAGGCGATCTCGATGTCATCGCCGGTCAGCGCGCACTCGACGGCCTCGGAGGCCTGGGCGTCGTCGCCCGTGCCGGCCTCGATTGCGACCTGGCCGTCGCTGAAACGCAGCCGCACGGGGGTGTTGCGCTCGGCCACCAGGGCCACCCGCTTGACCGCCTCGACGAGGGCTCCGGTCTCGATGACCGCCTCGATGTCGACATGCGTCGGGAAGATCGATGTGACCTTGGGGTATTCGCCGTCGAGCAGCCGCGTTGTCGCGCGCCGCTGGCCCGCCTCGAAGCCGATGAGCCCGTCGCCGCCGGCGTTGCGCCCGAGCGCGAGCTCGACCGAGCCGGAGGCGCCCAAGGACTTGGCGGTGTCGGACAGGGTGCGCGCGGGGATCAGAGCGGTGTATGCCGCATCGCTCGACCCGGGGTGCCACGTGAGCTCGCGCATCGCGAGGCGGTAGCGGTCGGTCGCGAGGAGGGTGACCTTGTCGCCGTCGATCTGCATGCGCACGCCGGTGAGGATCGGCAGGGTGTCACCGCGGTCGGCCGCGATCGCGACCTGCTGGACGGCGTGGGTGAAGACGTCACCTTCGATCGAACCGGACGGCTCGGGGGCCGAGCGGCAACGTGGGGTAGTCGGCGGCGGGCATCTGCAGGAGGCTGAATCGGCTCGATCCACACGTGACGGCGACCTTGTTGCCTTCGGTCGCGATCTCGACCGGACGCGGCGGGAGATTGCGGGAGATCTCGGCGAGCAGCCGGCCCATGACCAGGACGGTGCCGTCTTCGTCGACGTCGGCCGGCACGGTGACCCGCGCGGAGACCTCGTAGTCGAAGCCCGAGAGCGTGATCGTGCCGGCGCGGTCGGCCTCGACGAGGACGCCGGCCAGCACGGGAGCAGACGGCCGAGACGGCAACCCACGGGCCACCCACGTCACAGCGTCAGCCAGGACCTCACGCTCAATCCGAAACTTCACGGTCGTTCTCCACTCGTCATCGCACGACAACACAGTGCCGGGGACTTAGACCCTAACGGTTGGACGGACCTGGAGACAGCCTCAGGCTGTGATTGGGGCCCAAACCCCTTCTCTCATATAGGTCATCGTCGTCATAGGTGGTGTGGATCGTGTGGATAACCGCCATCCGCGCAGGTCAGCCCCCAGACATCCCTGTGTATGCCGTGTGCGCGCCATGGTGGATCGCGCCGGGGTGGTGGGGACGGACGGAAACTGGCCACACGGCATACCTCGGTTGTGCACCTGTCGTCCACGATTGGACAGTGGCTGTCCACAGCTATCCACAGCCTCCTGGGGATAACTCGGGGAGAAGTGTGGGACGAGGGTCCTGCGCCCGAGCCAGCGCCCGAGCCGGCGTCAGCGGGAGCGCTGGCGGATGCGGGCGGTGAGCTCGGTGACCTGGTTGTAGATCGCGCGGCGCTCGCCCATGAGCTCGCGGATCTTGCGGTCGGCGTGCATGACAGTCGTGTGGTCGCGGCCGCCGAAGAGCTGCCCGATCTTGGGCAGCGAGAGCTCGGTGAGCTCGCGGCACAGATACATCGCGATCTGCCGGGCGGTCACGAGCTGTCGCGAGCGCGACGAGCTGCACAGGTCATCGACCGTGAGGGCGAAGTATTCGGCGGTCTCACGCTGGATCGTCAAGGCGGTGATCTGCACCGGCTGGTCAGGCACGAGATCCTTGAGGACGACCTCGGCCAGCGGCATCGTCACCGACTGCCGGTTGAGGTTGGCGAAGGCCGTCACCCGGATGAGCGCCCCTTCGAGCTCGCGGATGTTGGTCGTCACCATCGTCGCGATGTATTCGAGGACGTCGTCCGGGGCGCTCATCCGCTCCTGGGCGGCCTTCTTGCGCAGGATCGCGATGCGGGTCTCGAGGTCAGGCACCTGGACGTCGGTGATCAGGCCCCAGTCGAATCGACTGCGCAACCGCTCCTCGAAGCCCTGCAAATCCTTGGGCCCGACGTCGGAGGTGATGACGACCTGCTTGCTCGCGTTGTGCAGCGCGTTGAAGGTGTGGAAAAACTCCTCCTGCGTCTGCTCCTTGCCGGCGAGGAACTGGATGTCGTCGATGAGCAGGACGTCGACCTCGCGGTACATGCTCTGGAAGCGGCTCGTGCGGTCGTCGCGGATCGAGTTGATGAAGTCGTTGGTGAACTCTTCCGAGCTGACGTAGCGCACCCGGACGTGCGGGTAGAGGTGTCGCGCATAGTGCCCGATCGCGTGCAGCAGGTGCGTCTTGCCCAGACCCGACGAGCCGTAGATGAACAGCGGGTTGTAGCTCTTGGCGGGCGCCTCGGCCACCGCATTGGCAGCGGCGTGCGCGAACCGGTTGCTCGAGCCGGCGACGAAGGTCTCGAAGGTGTACTTCGGGTTGAGCCGGGTGCGGGCGCTGTCGTCGCCGTCGCGTCGGCTGTTGATGTCGGTGACCGACGCGGTATGCCGTCCGCCCCCGTGCGCGTGGAAACGCTCGGTGCGGGCCGCGTCGAGGCGGACATCGTCGACCGCGAATCGGTTGGACGGGCCCGATCCGTTGCTGGTGGGAGCATCAGCGCGGTTGCCGAAGTCGGCGAGGTCGATGAGGTCAGCGTCGGTGCGCTCGACGCTCCCGACGACATCGCGACCGGAGCGAGCGACCCAGAAGAGCCGCCCCCGTCGGTGGGGTCGTCAATGTGGGGTGGCGGCGGCTCGAGCGTGTCATTGACGGTGACCGCAAGCCGGATCTCTCGACCGAGCTCCTCGGACAGGGCCTTGACGACCATGTCGGTGACCCGGTGCTCGATGATCGTCTTGGTGAAGTCGTTGGGGACTTCGATGAGGGCCGTGTGCTCGAGGACTCCGGCCAGGCGTGCCAGCCCGACAAGGGCGCGCTGACTCGGGGTCATCTCGGCCAGGTCGAGGGCTCGCAGGGTGCGGTGCCAGACGTCGACGAGGTCGAGTTCGGTGTCCGACACCGGCATACCCCCTCGTCCCGCACTCACGCGCTCATGAGCACGTCGTCCCGCCAGATGGCGCCACTGGACCGCGTCAGCGTACACGTCGTCCACAGCTTTATCCACAGCCTGTGCATGGACTGCTGGCAGGTCGCGAAAGCGTGCTGCGGGCGGTGCACTTCCGGGTGGGTCGGTAGCGGGATCAGACATTACACCGATCGTCGGCGTGTCGCCGCCGGTTCGACACATTCATCGGTCACACTGCCCGGTTTCACGCTGAGGAGATCGAGGATGAGGGAGCGCCTGGCGGTCGGGGAAGTCGCAACGGGGACCCTGGGCGGAGCCTGACGGCAGGCGCGAGTTTGACCCTGGTCTGGCCCGGCCTTACCCTTGACCGAGCTTCCGGTCGTTTTCGCATGCCCGTGGCGTGGTGGCTGGGTGAGGTGCTCTCAAGCAAACTCACCCGATCACCCTCCACCGCGGGCCTCCGATTGCGACCGGCATACCAGCGCTGCAGATGCAGTCTGGCTGCCTCTGATGTGACCTGCCGACCACCGCAGCGCGCCGAGCGTGCCTGCCCAGCCTGACGGAGATTGACCGTGAGCAAGCGCACCTTCCAGCCCAACACTCGTCGCCGCGCCAAGACCCACGGCTTCCGCGAGCGCATGAGCACCCGCGCGGGCCGGGCGATCATCGCCGGCCGCCGCCGCAAGGGCCGCGCCGAACTCACTGCCTGAGCATCGTGTGCTGCCGGCACGGCATCGACTGCGTGACGCCGCGCAGTTCCGGGCGGCAGTGCGCGGTCCACGAGGTGCCCGCAGTGGCGGGACTTTCCTCGTGATCCATGCTGCGATGACCGACCCGGAGCGCCACCGTGCGCCCCGGGTCGGCTTTGTCGTGTCCAAAGCCGTCGGAAACGCCGTTGGCCGCAACCGCGTGACCCGTCGACTGCGCGTCGATCGCGGCGGCCCAGCTCAACGGCATACCCGCTGGCGTCGACGTCGTCGTCCGGGCCCTCCCGGCTGCCGCTTGGGCGACATTCGCCGAGCTCGAAGCCGAAGCCAGCCGCCTGCTCGCCCGGTCGGTGCGGGTCGCGGCCGGAGGTGCCAGATGAACTCCGGGCCGTCGGACAGCGCGGGGACCTCGGGGATCCCTGGGACCTCTGGGACCTTCTGGGAGCTCGGGGCTCGCGCGACTGCTCGGGCCTGGGCTGCGGGGGCCGTGGACGTGGCAGAAGGTCGCCGCCGTGCCCCTGCTCGTGATCGTGCGGATCTATCAGCTCGCCGTGTCGCCGATGCTGCCGCCGTCATGCCGGTTTTATCCCTCGTGCTCGGCGTATGCCGTGACCGCCCTGGTGCGCTTCGGGCCGATCAAGGGCACGTGGCTCGCGGCGCGGCGCCTGGCGCGGTGCCACCCGTGGAACCCCGGCGGCGTCGACCACGTTCCTGAGCGCGGGACCAGCGCCTCTCACGAACGGGCCAACGACTCTGCCGACACTTCGGCCGGTAGGTCTGGTGGTACCTCTGGAGGTACCGCTACCGATACTGCTGTGGCCCCGTCGGCGCCTTCTTCGGTTGCCGACTCGGCGAGCACTCTGGTTGCCGAGTTGCCAACCATCCCGGTCCCCGAGCGGGCCGCCACCTGACCATCCGGTCAGCGCACGGCATACTCCGCCTGGAGTGGACCGCACGCTGACCGCCATCGGTGAGACTCCGGTCCCACCACCCGAGCTGAGACGACCGTCTCACCACAGGAGTAGAGGCAAACCGTGGGAGATTTCTTCAACACCATTCTCTCGCCGCTGACCGTCGGCGAAGCGTGGGTCATGCTGGCGTGGCACAAGCTGTGGACCCTGCTCGGGATCGGCGGTGGCTGGGCGTGGGCGTTGTCGATCGTCGGGCTCACGGTCGTCGTCCGGATCGTGCTCATCCCGTTGTTCGTCAAGCAGATCCATGCGTCCCGGAAGATGCAACTCATCCAGCCGGAGATGCAGAAGATCCAGGCGAAGTACAAGGGCAAGACCGACCCTGAGTCGCGACAGGCGATGACTCAGGAGACGATGGACCTCTATAAGAAGTCCGGCACCAACCCGCTGTCGTCGTGTCTGCCGATCCTGTTGCAGTCGCCGTTCTTCTTCGCGCTCTTCACCGTACTCAACAACCTCAAGGGCATTGCCGAGGGCAACCATGCTCCGATCGGGCCGATCACGCCTGACATCGCGCGGCAGATCGAGACGTCCAACATCTTTGGCGCGCCGTTCTCATCGTCGTTCATGAACTCGACCGACCTGGCCACGAAGATCGTCACGGTCGTGCTCATCGTGCTCATGTCGGCGACGACCTTCACGACGCAGCGGCAGCTCATGCGCAAGAACCTGCCGGCGTCGGCCATGGACAACCCGTATATGAAGCAGCAGAACATCATCTTGTATCTGATGCCGCTGTTCTTCGCGTTGTCTGGCATCAACTTCCCGATCGGTGTGCTGCTCTACTGGCTGACGACCAACCTGTGGTCGATGGGCCAGCAGTTCTATGTCATCCGGAAGATGCCGGCTCCGGGATCCGAGGCAGAGCGGGCGCTGCACGAGCGGCAGGCGCGCAAGGGCAAGCTCGTCACGCCCTTCTCGATCCCCGGGTTTGACCGAGATGGCAAGGGCGCGGCTGACGGTGACGGTGCTGCAGTCGACGGGAGCGGCGTCAGCGACGCCCCCGTGACCCGGCAGCGGCAGCAACCCAAGAGCGCCAAGCGCGCAAAGAAGACCGCGATGCCCAAGCCGCAGCCGGGCGGCGCGGCCAAGGACCCTGGAGCTGGTCCCGGTGGCACAGCGGGCTCAGGTGGCCCGGGTGGCACAGCGGGCTCAGGTGGCCCGGCTGGACACCCGAAAGGCACCGGCCCAGCCTGAGCGTCACGGCGGACGGACGGCATACGCACCCGACGCCCGCCCCCAGAACCCATGAGATCCGATCGTGGCTGCCGAGCGCGGCGGACGGTCGAGGCAAGAGGAGACCAAAATGAGCGATACGCAGGGCCAGGGCACCGACCAGCTCGAGGAGCTCGCCGGCGCAAATGACGCCATGGATGAGGCCGCCGCTGAGGCCGCAGGCATCGTCCCGGAAGCCGGTGAGGTGGTCGTCGACGGCCACGTGGCCGAGATCGACGGCGACGAGGATGTGCCAGCCCCGGTGGCGGCCGACCTCGCGACCGATGTTGGCGACGGCGACGACTCCGATGACGACTCCGACGAGGATGACGACGTCGATGACGATGGCGAAGGCGACGACTCCGGAGACGGTGTCGCCCAGCGACAGGCCGGAAAGCGGCCCCGGTCGAGTCAGCGAGTGGCGCTGCTGGAGAAGGAAGGCGAGGTCGCAGCCGACTTCCTCGAACGACTCCTCGACATCGCCGACCTGGACGGTGACATCGACGTGGACATCGACGGCGACCGTGCCGCCGTCGCCATCGTCGACTCGGAGGAAGGCCGCGTTCCGCGTCGACTCGTCGGGCCTGACGGACGGGTCCTGGAAGCCCTGCAGGAGTTGACGCGGCTGGCGGTCCAGACAGCGACGGGTGAGCGCAGCCGACTCATGCTCGACGTGGCTGGCCATCGTGCCGCCCGTCGGACCGCTCTGGTCGCTCTCGCACAGGCCGCGATCGCCGAGGTTCGGGAGACCGGCCAGTCGAAGGCATTGGCGAACATGAGCGCCTTCGAGCGCAAGGTGGTCCACGACGAGGTCACTGCAGCAGGCTTGATGTCGGAGTCTGAAGGTGTCGAGCCTCACCGTCACATCGTGATCTCGCCCGCTCGCTGATCGCCGCGGATAGTCCGCAACTGCCGTCCCGGGGTGAGTCATCGCCCCGGGATGGTTGCTTTTTCAGCCCCGGACCCTCCGCTGATGTGGCTCGCTCGACGTCTCGGTGGCTGTTGTCCGCAACTAGTCGAGCCACCGCGACCGCCCTATATCCAAGCTCGAGGTGGTTGATCCTGGGCGAGCATCGGCGGGTTGGCCCGGTGGGCGCCGAGAGCCATGAGTCCCATGTTTCACGTGAAACCTCATGGCGATTGTGCGCACCGCGCTCCACTCGCGTGCAGATCCCTGGGTCGTCAGCCTGCCGCCGGGAGTCCACCGTGGGTGCGACAACGCTGCGCTGCACGGAGATTCGGCTGCGAGGGCACGACCGTGGGGCGAGTGGGCCCCCCGTGCCCGTATGCCGCTCTGGGCGGGCCTCGGTGTCGGTGTGCTGTGCTGTGGGCACCTCATCGAGGGGTGAGTGAGCTTGCCGGACACGGGAGAACCACGCGCCGAAGACCCAGAAAAGACCACTAGGAGAACCACGCGCCCGAGGGAGAACTATGCGCCGAAGACCCAGGAAAGACCACTAGGAGGACCACGCGCCGGAGACCGTTGTGTCCCGGCAGGTGTCGTCGTGGCTTAGGTTTCACGTGAAACAGTGCACGAGGAGATGGGCTCACGGACTCAGGAAGGCTGCACGTGACGGACCAGCAGGAGCGTGAGTCGACGGCCAGGGTGTCGTCGGGGGTTGAGAAGGATGTTGGCGTGCCCGCCGCTGGCACAGACTCGCACTCCAGCGACCGCCGGCGCGCAGCTTCGACCCGAGGCCCACGGGTTGGCGAGGCGCTCCAGGGCGTCGAGGGCTGGCGGGGCAGGCACGGCGAGCACAGAGCGCTGGGAGGGGAAGTTGGCCAATCCGAGCAAGCCGGGCAGGGCCCACCAGGGACGCAAGGCATGCGAGGTCGGCAGGGCGGGGTCGCAGAGCAAGGCGTGCGAAGGAGGCAGGGTGTGGACGGAGAGCAAGGCGTGCTAGGGCGACATGGCGTGGACCGAGCCCAAGACGTGCCAGTCGGAAAGCCCGCGCCAGTGACACACTCCGATGCTGCGGGGCGCGGCGGTCCGGGGGATCGATCCGGGCGGCACGAACGTCGGCACGGCCAGGCCTCGCCAGAGGCCAGTCCCGCCCCTCCGGCCCCTCTCGTTCCTCCCACCCCTCACGAGGCAGAAGCCCTCTTCGGTGATCAGCGAGCCCTGGCAGAACGCTATGTCGCCCTTTTGGCGGACACCGGCATTTCGCACGGTCTCATCGGTCCACGCGAAGGCCCCAGATTGTGGGACCGCCACGTCGTCAACTGCGGTCTCGTGTCACCACTGCTTGCGCACGGGACCTCAGTAGCAGACCTCGGCAGTGGCGCCGGCTTGCCCGGTCTGGTGCTGGCTTTGATGCGTCCGGACCTGACGGTCCATCTTGTTGAGCCACTTCATCGCCGGATCGTGTGGCTCGAGCGGACGGTGGCCGATCTCGGTTTGGACAATGTGACTCTGCACGAAGCGCGTGCAGAGGCGCTTGACGGCGAGCTCGAGGTGGATTACGTCACGGCGCGAGCAGTCGCACGGCTGGACAAGCTCGGCCGGTGGGCCGTGCCATTTCTGCCACGGGGCGGACAGATGCTCGCGCTCAAGGGGGAGAGCGCGGCCCAGGAACTCACTGAGGACCTGCCGAAGCTCCAACGCTCACTCCCCGGTCGGGTCGATTCGGCGGAGGTCGTGCGATGCGGTGAAGGCGTTGTCGAACACCCGACCCTTGTGGTGCGGATCGTCTTCACTCCGGCCCCACCTGTCTCGGGGAGGCATCGTCCCACGAGGCGGGGCCCAGCAGCGACGGGCCGCCCGCGCCGACCTCGGTAACGTCCCCGCCCACGTCGGTAACGTCCCCGCCCACGTCGGTAACGTCCCCGCTGGCCTCTCTCAGCCGAGTCTGGACGCCGAGTCTGGACGCCGAGTCGGGACGGTCTGACAGAGTCAGGTGGGCCGAAGCCGGACAGTCGGGGACGGATCACCTGGGACCTGGCAAGCTGCCCACGGCGCCTGCGATTGGGTGCTCCCGAGCCGAGGCTGTACACATGGGTGTCTGACTCGTCTTCGCCCCGATGGTTGCTGTGGATGACGACCCCGCCGCCCATGAACGCTGTGATTGGATTTCCCAATGAACGTCTCACTCCACCACCACGGCTTGGGATGGCCTGACGCCGCACAGGCCGCGCCCAAGCACCTTGGGTGGCCGAGTGAGGTTTCACGTGAAACAGGCGCCGACAACCATATTCATGGCTCCACGCACGTCGCCGAAGACCAGGATGACGACACGGACGTTTCACGTGAAACCGGGCTCAACGCCGGTGACGCCCCCGCCGACGGCGACCCCACCCATTCTCACAGGGCACATGTTTCACGTGAAACCGACGCCGAGATTGGCTCGGCCGGTGACGCTGAAAGTGTGCCAAGCGTCGACTCCGACACAGTTTCACGTGAAACATCCCAGCCGCAGAGCGAACCAGATGACGCCGCAGCGGCCGCGGCGAGCGTCGAGGCGCCCTCCACTGACCAGCTTCGGGCTGAGTTGGCGGCGAGTATGCCCGTCGCCGACGATGACACCCCTTTGGCTCGTGCCCTCGCTGTCGATACGCAACGTCGGATCACCCTCACCGGGCGGATCTTCCCCAAGCCCAGGCGGACGAGAGTCCTCACCGTCGCCAATCAGAAGGGTGGAGTCGGCAAGACGACGACTGCTGTCAACGTGGCAGCCGCGCTCGCCCAATCGGGATTGACTGTCCTGGTCGTTGACCTAGACCCACAGGGGAACGCCAGCACCGCTCTCGGCGTGGAGCACCGCTCCGGCATCACCTCGGTCTACGACGCGCTCGTCGACGGTATGCCGTTGCGCGAGATCGTCCGTGAGTCCCCGCATGTGCCCAACCTTTTCTGTGTCCCGTCGACCATCGACCTCGCCGGCGCGGAGATCGAACTCGTCTCTCTCGTCGCCCGAGAGACCCGCTTGGCCAGAGCACTCGCCGCGCTTCTGGCGGAGACGGCATACGACTATGTCTTCATCGATTGCCCGCCGAGCCTGGGGTTGCTGACGATCAACGCGTTCGTCGCGGCGCAAGAAGTCTTCATCCCGATCCAATGCGAGTACTACGCCCTCGAAGGGCTGTCGCAGTTGCTGCGCAACATCGAGCTGATCCGCACTCACCTCAACCCTGCGCTCACCGTCTCGACGATCCTCCTGACGATGTTCGACGGGCGGACCCGACTCTCGGCCCAGGTGGCCGAAGATGTCCGCACCCACTTCCCCGAGCAGACGCTGCGCACGACAATCCCACGCAGCGTCCGGGTCTCGGAGGCGCCGAGTTTCGGGCAAACCGTCATGACCTACGACCCCCTCAACAGCGGAGCGCTGGCCTACCTCGAGGCCGCGAGCCAAATCGCCGACGCCGGCGCCCAGCAGTCGGCCCCCACCCCCGAAGGACCGCAGCAATGAGCGACAAGCGCAGGGCACTCGGCCGTGGACTCGGCGCACTGATCCCGACCGGGCCTGCGGGGGGTCGTCCGGTCGACGTCTTCTTCCGTGACCAAGACCAGACCTCAGCCGGTTTTGCCCACCCCACCGATGCAGCGGACGCCAAAGCCAGTGGCGCCGGCGAGCTGAGATCGGCAGCCGGAAAGGCAGCCGACTCTGCGAGCTCCGCGGACTCCGCCGACCTCAGTGGCCTGAGCGCACTGGCCCCGGTCCCGGGCGCGACCTTCGCCGAACTCGACGTGCGATCGATCCGGCCCAACCCACGCCAGCCCCGCACGGTCTTCGACGAAGACGACATGGCCGAACTCGTCCACTCGGTGCGGGAGATCGGGATCCTCCAGCCGGTCGTCGTCCGTCCGATCCCCGAGGCTGAACTCGCGGACGCCCGCGAGCAGGACACCCAGGGCAGCTCCGAGGGCAGCTCCGAGGACGGCCCCGGTGACACGTCAGCGCGCGTCGAGGTCCGTTACGAACTCATCATGGGCGAGCGCCGGTGGCGAGCGGCACAGGCAGCCGGTCTGGCGGTTGTCCCAGCCATCATCAAGGCCACGGCTGACGACGACCTTCTCCGGGACGCGCTCCTGGAAAACCTCCACCGCAGCCAACTCAACCCGCTCGAGGAGGCCGCGGCATACCAACAGCTGCTCGACGATTTCGGGTGCACGCAGGAGCAGCTCGCCACACGGATTGGCCGCTCACGTCCCCAGGTGACCAATACGCTGCGTCTGCTCAAGCTCCCGCCGATCGTGGCACGGCGGGTTGCGGCGGGGGTCCTCAGTGCGGGTCATGCGCGTGCGCTGCTCGGTTTGTCCGACGGGGCGGCCATGGAGCGCCTGGCTCAGCGCATTGTGGCCGAAGGCCTGTCGGTGCGGTCGGTCGAGGAGATCGTGGCCATCGGCATGGCAGAGACGAAGGCCGCCGCCCGCAAGGCACCCCGACCGGGCAATCGACGCCCGCAACTCGACGATCTCGCGGCACGTTTGGGTGACCACTTCGACACGCGGGTGGCCATTTCGCTCGGCCAGCGCAAGGGCAAGATCACCATCGAGTTCGCCTCCGTCGACGACCTGCACCGGATCGTCGACGTGCTCGGCGTGGATCGTCGCGGATAGACCGACAGTGAGCGACGACGGCAGTCGGCCCCGGCGCCGTGTGGGCCGTGAGGTTCGCCCGATCACCCCCGCGGATGCCGCCAATCTGCCCGGAGACTGTGATGCCTGCCTGTTCTGGGAGCACGGCCCGGTCGGCTCCCTACGGGTGGACACTCCCGGTGTAGCCCCCACCGACGGCGCCGGTCATAAGTCAGCCTGGATCGACGAGGTCACCCGGTCATGGGGAGCACCCGGGCGCGTTGTTTGCATCGACGGGGACTGTGCCGGCTACCTCACCTTCGCGCCACCCGGCTGCGCGCCGCGGACGTTCGCCTTCCCCACGGCGCCGGTCAGCGAGGACGCTCTCGCGCTGCTCGCAATCCGAGTGCGACGGCGGTATGCCGGTCAAGGGCTCGGCCGAGTCCTCGTCCAAACCGCATGCAAGGACGCCCTCCAGCACGGCTACCGCGCGATCGAAGCCTTCGCCGTCACGCCAGCCGCCGCACGCCGGCACGGCTGTGTCGTGCCGGTCGGATTCCTTGAGGCCGTCGGGTTTGAGACAGTGCGAGACCACCCGGCATACCCGCGCATGCGCCTAGACCTTCGCTCGAGCGTCGGGTGGCTCGAAGACGTCGAACGTGCAGTCGAGCGGATCGTCGGGTCGCTGCGAGGGTTGCGACCGTCCCCACCGGTCGGGACCGCACAGCACACCGCCGAGCCTGACGCGACCACCTGACGCGACCACCTGACCCGGGACGACGCACAGGACAACAGCAATCCGGCGGAGAGTTCAGGATCCAACCTGAACTCTCCGCCGGATTGGCCTAAGACAAATGGGTCACCCAAGCCAGGGCTCGAGCTCCTTGAGCAGCACTCGCTTGGGCTTGGCACCGACAATGGACTTGACGATCTCTCCGTCGACGAACAACGCCAGGGTCGGCAAACCGGTCACACCGAAGCGCATCGTCGAGCCGGGGTTGGCGTCGGAGTCGAGCTTGCGGATCTCGAGCTTGGCGCCGTGCTCGGCGTAGATCTCCTCGAGGATCGGCGCGATCTGCTTGCAGGGGCCGCACCACGCCGCCCAGAAGTCGACGAGCACCGGCTTAGTGCTGGCGAGGACATCGGTGTCGAAGGTCGCGTCGGTCGTGGCGGGGATGGCACCCATGAAGTGGTCCTTTCGGAAGAGATGACAGCGAGTATGCCGTGAGCCACCGACAGCGTCGGTCATGCCTCGTCGGCGAGGGCGGTGAGGTAGTGCTCGGCGTCGAGCGCCGCGGCGCAGCCGGAACCGGCGGCCGTGATGGCCTGACGGTAGGTGTGGTCGACGAGGTCGCCGCAGGCAAACACCCCGGCGACGTTGGTGCGGGTGGTGCGGCCGTCGACGAGGACATAGCCCTCGGCGTCGAGGTCGATGACGCCCTGGACGAGCTCGTTGCGCGGGTCGTGGCCGATCGCGACGAACAACCCCGTGATCGCGCAGCTCCCGCGTCTGCACCGGTCACCGTGTCGGTCAGCGTCACGCCGGAGACCTTCGCGTCGCCGTGGATCGCCGTGACCTGGGAGTTCCACGCAAACCGGATCTTGTCGTTGCTGAGGGCGCGGGCCGCCATGATCTTGCTCGCGCGCAGCTCGTCACGGCGGTGAATGATCGTCACCGAGCGCGCGAACTTCGTGAGGAAGGTCGCCTCCTCGACCGCCGAGTCGCCCCCGCCGACCACTGCGATGTCCTGGTCGCGGAAGAAGAACCCGTCGCACGTCGCGCACCACGACACCCCGTGGCCGGAGAGCCGCTTCTCGTCGGGCAGACCCAACTCCCGGTATGCCGACCCCATGGCGAGGATCACCGCGCGGGCGGCATACGTGCTGCCTTCCCCATCGGTCACCGTCTTGACGGGGCCGTCGAGGGAGACCGACACGACGTCGTCGGTGATGAACTCGGTGCCGAAGCGTTCGGCCTGCGCCCGCATGTTGTCCATGAGGTCCGGACCCATGATCCCGTCCCGGAAGCCGGGGAAGTTTTCGACCTCGGTCGTGTTCATGAGCGCGCCGCCGGCGGTGACGGCCCCCTCGAAGAGCAGGGGCCGCAGGCCGGCGCGGGCGGCATACACCGCGGCGGTGTAACCAGCCGGGCCCGAACCGATGATGATCACCTCGCGCACGTCGGGGGACTCGGCATCCGTCGCCGCGCCGTCCGTCGCGGGCGCGGGGTCCACCGAGGGTGCGACAACGGTCGGCGTGACAAAGGAGATGCCGGCGAGGTTGGTCATGAAGGCTCCTGAGGTGCAGTGATCGTCCGATGGAGAATACATGGACGGTTATCAATATATTCCCGCTCGGCCGGACACGTCCCGCGCCCGGTGCCGGTGGCTTCAGTTCATCGGCAACGGGCCGGTGATGATCGCCGGGTCGCCCTTGGTGCAGGCGCGGCCCACGGCATACACCTGCTTGATCCCCGCATCCACGACGACGATGACGGCGGCCGGCTGGCCGTCAAGGAGCGCAATGTCCGCGGCGACGCGTTCGGCGTCGCCTTCCCCGAGGGTGTCGAGGCACGAGCGCATGCCGATGGGGGTGCCGATGGGGCCGATCGCCGGCGACTCGACCGCGGGGATGCCCAGAGCCGGCCCCGGCGCGTCGAGGAGTGACTGCGCCGCGGTCGCGAGGGTGGCGGCGGTGTAGGCCCGGCCGCTCATCTCGATGTGCAGTGCCGGCAAACCGCCACTGCCAGAAGGCATTCCAGACGCGACGGCGCTCCCTGCAGCTGGCGCCCCCGGGGTGCTGGAGGTGCCGGTGGTGCGCAGGCTGATCGCTCCCACGGCGCCGATGACGGCGATGACGCCTGCCGCTGCACCCATGGCGACCCAGCCCCGGCGCGTGGGTCGCAGCCCCGGCCGTGTGCTGTCGGCCCGGGTCGCCGCGACCTCGTCGCCGATAAGGCGCGGCCTCGGCGTCGACCTCGGTGAGGTCGTCCAGGAGGCTGTCGTCGGCCTGCAGATCGGCGTCGCTCGGCTCACGGGCGTCGGTCACGATGTGCGGGCTCCTTCGAGGTGGGTGCGATCAGGGTATGCCGTGTGGCTCAGCGGGCGATCGCCACTTCGGCGACCTGGGCTCGGAACCGCTGGCCCTCGGCGCCGAGTCGAGTGACGTAGACGATGACATAACGAGCGTCGGCCGTGCCCTCCGGCACGCTGAACGTGTGCGGCCCGCTCTGGCCGGTCACTGAGCCGATGACGGTCGCTCCCTCGGGGGTCGGGGCGCCGCCGACGCTGACCGTGAAGTCCTGGGCGGTCGGCACCGTCACGGTGACCTGGCGCAGGGGGGTGGGCTGCCCGACGTCGAGGACCAGGCCGAGCCCGGGGATGGGCAAGCCCCCGAACTTGTCGGTCTGGTACCACGCATTGCTCACCCAAAGCGTGTCGAGTTTGCCGTCATAGGCACGCACGGCGGTCTTCGAGGCGACCGAGCCGCCGTTCTGGGGCTCGTATGCCGTGCCCGCCGTCACCGGGACAGGGGTGAGGGCCGAGCCGGCCGTCGTCGCGTCGGGTGTCGATCCGGTGGCGGGTGTGCTGGACGGTGTGTCAGATGTGTTGGATGCGCCGGACGAGCGCACGGGAGGTCGCCTGGGGGAGGACGGTGCTCGCTCCCGAGCCCATGCGGGACACACCCCAGATGCCCAGAAGCGCGAGGAGGAGGACGAGCCCGCCGATGATTCCGAGGGCGAGGCGTGACTCTTTGCGGGTCGGGGCGCCCAGGTCGGGCAGGAGCGGATCGGCGGTCGACGTGCTGGTGGGCTCCCGAGAGAGCACCTGGCTGATCGCGGCATCCTCGAAGACCGTCTCGGCCGGTGTGGCCGGTGTGGCCGGGTCGCCGCTCGCGCCGCAGACACCCCAGACACCCAGACGTGGCAGGCGAGGCAGGGGAGGCAAGGGAGGGAGGCGAGGGAGGCGGCAGAGGGAACCGGGGAGCCAGGTGAGGTCGGGGCGGCAGGCGAGTCAGGTGAGGTCGGGGAGGCAGGGGAGACCGTGGACTCAGACGGTGCAGGCGGATGAGCGAGAGGTGGGTGCAGGACGCGAAGGCCGGCGGAGTGGGCGGAGGGGACGAGCGAGACACCGGTGCGGTCGGTCCGCACTGACAGGGGGTCGATCGGGCTCTCGCGACGCAGGTCCGAGTGGAGATCGACCAGCGGGTAGGGCGACCACGGTTTGAGCATCGCCGCGACGTCCTGGGGCCGCATCGGGCGGGCCTCGGGACCGAGGACCTCATCGATGGCTGCGTCGAGGGCGGGAGAGACCCCGGGGACGAGCTCGCTCGCAGGGACCAGGACGCCACTGATCCGCGGGGCCGGAGCGTCGTCCTCAGGTGCGATCGCCGCCGTGCTCGCCTGCGCGGGTGCCATCGGCAGACACACCGGAGCCCGCACCCCCGCTCTCAGCCACGCTCCCGCCAGCCCACGCCAGACTCATCCGTCATCGGCAGACGACGCGCGGCATCGTGAGAGGTCAAAGGCCACCGCGTCGTGAGGGCGGCATAGAGCAGGGCCACGATCGCCCGGGCGTCCGCGGTGGTGACGTCGTCGCCGGTGGTATCCAGCCCGCGCAGGGCCGCTTCCGTGGCCATCCCGCGGACGATCACGGCGCCCTGCGGGTCGATCAGGACCGACCCGAGCGAAAGGTCGCCGTGATGGAGGCCGATCCGGCCCGCTTCGGTGAGTGCCATGGCGACCTCGCCGGCGATGCGTCGAGCCTCGTCGTCGGGGATGGGGCCATCGGCGATGATCGACCGCAGCGACCGGGCCCCGGGGTGGGGGGATTCGACGATGTAGTGGATCGCAGACGACGGGCTGGGGTGCGCCTGTCATGCAGGTCCACCCGCACCGGATGGCGGCGAGGCCGGGCCGCTCGCGTCGAGGACTTGAGTCAGCCGGGGGTCAGTCGCGGACGCAGCACGCCGGGCAGCATCAAGCGTGGCGTCGGCATGCGGGCTGTCCCGGGGGAAGGTGAGGAGGACGACCTCCCGGTCGAGCGTGAGGTCGAGCGCGGACCAGCGCTCCCAGCCAGGGCCGACAGCGCGACGCTCGCGGACGGCATACCGGCCCGCGAGGGTAGAACCGGGTCCGATGGCGAGCACGCGATCTCCTCCTGTGGTCGCCGCGCACCATGGGAGTCCCCTGTGGACGCACGGTCGGACCTGTGCCGTCTCCCCGGTGCCCGGCTGACGAGCGCTCGACAGCGGCGCTCACCGTCTGATCCTATGCAAATCGGTGGTCGAAACCGGCGTGACGCGCAGCCTCAGGAGGGCTGGTCTCCGGTGGAGTGCGCCTCGCGTGCCTCGGGTGGATCGGGAGATTCCGGATGCCGTCCGCGCCCTTCCGCCTCGAGCGGGTCCTCAAGCGGGTCCTCGAGCGGGTCCTCGAGCGGGGGTTCGAGCGGGGGTTCGGGCTGGACCTCGACCGGGATCGAGGACGACCGAGTCGGGCACCCGACTGGGCCGGCGCAGGGATCGCCATGCACCGACGATGAGCAAGGCGAGCAGGCCCGCACCCGCGACGACGTAGAGCCAGGCGCCGGGCGGGGCGGCCCGGACCTGGATCGTCGTCGAGGATCCGACCCGGGCCCCGTCAGGTCCGGTGAGCCAGGCATCGATCGGGACGAGTCCCTGAGCGACAGCGATCATCCGCACCGGCACCGTCGCCTTGCTCCGAGCTGCGATCGAGATCGGGGTGATCGGTTCAGACACCGCCATCCGCGCGTTGGTCGGGGCGAGATGGACGGTGATGTCAGCCACCGGGAGGTCGAGGTCGTTGGCGACCGTGATGAGCAAAATACCTTCGTCGGCAAGGAAATTGGCGGTCTGTGGGACGATCCCCAGGCCAGCTGAAACGGCTGCGACCTCACCGTCGAGACCCTGGAGCAACTCCCGGAAACCCGTCGGATTGGTCCGCCAGCGCACCGAGGTGAGGGTGAGGGCAATGTCGACCCACCGGTCAGTCGTCGTGACATCACCGACTGTGTTCGGCTGCGCGACTCGGTAGGCCACCAAGGCTGCCTGGCGCTCGGTGATCGCGGGCAGGACGCCGTCAGTGAGCACCGTCGGAGCCACTGCGCCCGATGGGGCTCCGGACGTGGTCTCGGACCTGTCACCGGACGCTGCCCCGGATGCTGCCCCGGACGTTGCCCGGAAACCGCTCTCGACGCACCGGTCGGCGGTGCGGTCGCAATCGGGGTCGTCGACCCGGCTCCGTGGGTCAGCCACCGCATCGAGGCCGACGGGCGTGAGCCAGGGGATCGTGCGGACGTCCTGCAGGAAACGTGAGAGGGCAGCCGCGTCCGGGTCCAGCCCGCGAGGCAGGGCGACGACGGCATCACGGCGGATCGACGGCCGCTCGGCCAGCAGGACGGCCGACTGCGCGGCGAATCGCTGGAGGACTTCTGCGGTGAGCAGTGGGTCACCGGCGTGGGCGGCGATGTCACTCAGGCGATCATCCCAGCGGGCCACGGGAGTCCCCGCTGCGGTCCGCGCCGCACCCTCGGGGGTGAGCTCGCCCGTGCGGGTGGTCGCCGCGGACGAGCAGGAGGACATCGGGCCCGGTGCGGTATGCCGCCCGCAGACGCTCGTCGAGACCCTCGGTGAGCACGCCGTCGACGGGCCAGGCCAACCGAGGAAGCGCGCCGGCCGTCCCTGCAGGCGAGGTTGCCGGCAAGGCTGCAGGCAACGCTGTCGTGAGGCGGGTGGCGGGCAAGAGCGCCTGGCCGACGAGAGCCGATCCGGTGTCCCCCGGCCGAAGCGCCGCAAGGTCGAAGTCGCTCTCGGGCAGCGCATACACCCGTTGGCCAGCGGTGGCAGCCGCCAAGGCCGCGAGGAAGCTGGCCCGCGCGCCCACCTCGCTGGGTGTCGTCGCCGGATCGGGCGCGGTCGCCGGTGTCGTCGGTGTCGTCGGTGGCGCCGACACCGCCACGGACGGCTGCGGCCCCGCCACAGCCGGCGACACCGGAGTCGGCGGTGAGGATGGCGGTGACGGCGACGAGGGCGCAGGCGGCCGGCGGCGGGATCGGTGCCGCCGGGCCGCCCGCCGGTGGGAGGAGATCGGCCGACACCCCACTCTTGCGCGCCGGACTTCCCGGCGACCTTGAGGGGACCGAGGATCGCGGGGTCGACGGCATACGACAGGGGTATGCCGCCCCGCCCAGCGGCCGTGACAAGTCGTGCGAGCCGCGACGCCGACCCGACCGCAGCGATCCACGCCTGGCCGCGCACCGCGGGGTCAAGTGCCTGGAGCGCGGGGTCGGGGTCAAGGGTGATGGGCACGACGGTGGCGAGCGAGATCGGCGTGTATTCAGGGGCCCGCTGCCAGCCGACGAAGGTGCGGATCAGACCCCGCGTCTGGCCGTCGTTGGACTGCACGTCGATGACGATGGGGACCGCACCATAGGCCCGAGTCAGGCGCACCGAGTCGGGGGAGAGCGTGACCGAGAAGGTGAGGGGAGCCCCTGGCGCCACCACTCCCGGCACGGACACGCGCCCGATCTCGGAGCCCGCGGTGGGGTCTCCGCTGGCCACCCACGCGTCGAGTGCGTCCTGCGTCGTCACCGACGAGCGGCCTCGGACGACCCGGACGGTGGGGTTGGCGAAGGCTTCCCCCTCGACCGATCGGATCGTGCCGGTCACCACGACCGGGGTGGTGGGTCCGGCGACGGCTGGTGACACGGACGTCAGGACGAGAGTGCCGGGCTGGGCAAAGGGCGTGGCGACCGTCGAGAGCGAGGCATGATGCCTCGCCGTGACACTGCCTTGACGAGGGGATGAGCCCAGCAGCGCACTCGCGGAGGCGGACGGCATACCGAAATCTGGCGACGCGCCGACGACGAGCCACAAGACCACGACGAGCGTGCTCGCGAGGGCGGTGATGACGGCCCGTCGGGCGCCCCGACTGCGGGAGCCAGCGCTCCCGCCGCCCAGGACAGCCCTCCCGCGGGTCACGCCGTGCCCGCTAGACGCTCCCAGGCCATCTTGGCGATGCGCCGCTCGTTGGGGAAGGTCAGGTGCTGGTGGACCTCGTCGAGCCAAAACCACGAGACGTCAATGGCCTCGCGGTCAGGGTCGTTGTCGATCGTCAACTCGCCACCCGTGGCCTCGAGGAGGTAGTGGTGGACGAACTTGTGCACCCGCTTGTCGCCGGCGGCGAACCAATAGTCGATCGTGCCGAGCTCGGCCAGGACCCGCCCGACGATCCCGGTCTCCTCGGCGACCTCGCGGACCGCCGTCTCGGGGAGCGTCTCACCCGGCTCGATGTGCCCCTTGGGCAGGCACCATTCGACCCGGCCGGCGCGATTGCGGCGCGCGATGGCGGCCGTGCGCGCGGCCCCTTCGTGGATGTCGATGATGACCCCGCCTGCCGACCGCTCCTCGACCCAGGGCAGGTGCCTGCCGTGGATCGTCGAAGGCGCGGGAGGGTGGGTCACGCTTCCACTCTAACCAGGGCCGTCGTCCGGGCCGCGCTGACTCGCACCGTCGAGGTGCTCGGGCACACACCATCGGGTATGCCGTGTGCTCGGGCGCCGTGTCGAGGCGGGTCGTGCCGCGGTGGTGAGGTGCGGGCGGGGTGAGGTGGTGAGGAATGGTGGTGAGGTGCGGCATCCGAGCGCGGTTGGCGTGACTACCCTTGACCCCTATGGCTGGGAACGCGCGCACCGGATCGCCCGAGGGCGCCGCCCCGTCTCAGGCGCAGGAGGCGAGCCTGCTCCGGGCGGCTGTCGCGGCGCTCGCGCCGGTCATCCCCCTCCTGCGGGAGCTGGGGGAGCGCTTCGAGGCGGCCGGTCACGAACTGGCCCTCGTCGGTGGGCCGGTGCGGGATGCCTTCCTCGGGCGGACTTCCCCGGACCTCGACTTCACGACTGACGCGACCCCCGACGAAACCCTCGCGGTCATCGCTGGGTGGGCCGACACGCACTGGGAGATCGGGCGGGACTTCGGCACGATCGGGCTGCGCAAGGGCACGGCCATGATCGAGGTCACGACCTATCGCACCGACGTCTACGACCGGGCCAGCCGCAAGCCGGAGGTCGCCTTCGGCACGAACCTCGCCGACGACCTCGTGCGGCGGGACTTCACCGTCAACGCTATGGCTTTGCGGCTCCCGAGCCTCGAGTTCGTCGACCTCCACGGGGGGCTCGCCGATCTCGCCGCCCACCGGCTGCGGACCCCGGCGACCGCGGTGGAGTCCTTTGCCGACGACCCATTGCGGATGATGCGCGCGGCCCGCTTCACCGCGCAGCTCGGCTTCATCGTCGACGAGTCGGTGCGGGTGGCGATGACCGAGCGGGCCGAAACACTGGCGATGGTCTCGGCCGAGCGGATCCGCGACGAGTTCGTCAAGCTCGTCCTCGCCCCCGCGCCCGCTGACGGGTTGGCACTGCTCGTCGACACGGGCGTGGCCGACGTCTTCCTGCCCGAGTTGGCCGCGCTGCGGCTCGAGGTCGACGAGCACCACCGGCACAAGGACGTCTATGACCACTCGCTCACCGTCTTGGAGCAGGCCATCGCTCTGGAAGGCTCGACGCCTGCGTCCCGCGCTGGCCTCGTCGCGTCGGGTGGGGCGTCGGCGGCGTCTGCCTCTGGCAAGGGCGAGGGGGAAGGCAAGGGCGGGGGCGAGGGCAGCGGCGAAGGTGCGGCATACCCCGTCGTGACCCGACCCGACCTCGTGCTGCGCCTGGCTGCCCTCTTGCACGACATCGGCAAGCCGGCCACCCGGCGGTTCGAACCCGGTGGGGGCGTGTCCTTCCACCACCACGAGCTCGTCGGCGCGCGCATGGTCGCAAAACGGTTGCGGGAGTTGCGGTTCGATAAGGACACTGTGAAGGCGGTGGCGCGGCTCGTCGAGCTGCATTTGCGCTTCCACGGTTATGGCGATGGGCAGTGGACCGATTCGGCGGTGCGGCGCTATGTCACCGACGCGGGCCCCCTCCTCGAACGGCTGCACCTGCTCACCCGCAGCGATTGCACGACGCGGAATGCCCGCAAGGCCGCGCGGCTGGCCCGCACCTACGACGCCCTCGAGCTGCGGATCGCCCGCCTGGCCGCTGAGGAGGAACTCGCCGCCGTCCGCCCCGAACTCGACGGTCACGAGATCGCGGCCATCCTCGGGATCAAGCCGGGTCCCGTCCTCGGGCAGGCCTACTCCTACCTGTTGACCGTGCGCCTCGACGAAGGCCCGATCGGGAAGGAGGCGGCGGCAGACCGCCTCCGCGAGTGGTGGACTGCCCGCCAGTCGGGACAGGGTGGCGACCTCGCAGCGCGAGGGGGAGCGGACGGCCTACCCTCTGCTGGTGGGTGACAACTGACGGAAGGACGCGGGATGTCGGCGAGTGGGTTGGACCTTCGCGTGGGTGTCGCGACCGACGTCGGGCGTGTGCGTGAGCACAACGAGGACTCGGCCTTCGCGCGTGGGGGCGTCTTCGTCGTCGCCGACGGGATGGGTGGTCATGCGGCCGGTGAGGTTGCGAGTGGCCTCACGGTGAGTGCCCTCGGTGAACTCGCCGACCGTGACGACCTGCGCTTGGCCGATCTCGTCGCCCAAGTCGACGTCGCCAACCGACGCATCCTCAGCTCCGCGGCCCGCGACCCGGGGCAGACCGGCATGGCCACGACCCTCACCGGCGTCGCGCTCGTCGCGGCCGGTGGCTCGCTGCACTGGGCGGTGCTCAATCTCGGCGACTCCCGGGTCTACCGCTACATCGACGGCACCTTGTCGCAGGTGACCGTCGACCACTCCGAGGTGCAGGAACTCGTCGACGCCGGATTCATCACCCCCGCCGAAGCGTTGCGTCATCCGCTGCGGCATACGGTCACCCGGTCGCTCGGTCGCGAGATCCTCCCGCAGGTCGACACATGGGTCTTCCCGCCGTGCCCGGGGGAGCGTTTCGTCGTGTGCTCCGACGGTCTGACCAATGAGGTCGGAGACGACGAGATCCGCGCGATCCTCGGCGCCGGCCTCGATGCCCAACATTGCGCAGAGACACTCGTCGCCCGCGCTGTCGACAACGGCGGCCGCGACAACGTCACGGTCATCGTCGTCGAGTTGCCGACATACCCCGCGGCTGAGGTGGACGAGGACACGGTGCCTCGAGGGGTCACGTCATGACCGGCGCCGTGCTCCAGGCGCCCCACGTCCCGCCCGGATGGGTCGTCGTCGCCGGTGCCGGCATGTCGATCTTCGCCGAGCTTGACGCCGCCGACGTCCGCCTCCCTCACCTGCGCGCCGCGGTCGACAGCGGGCGCTTCGACGACGCGCTCAGCGCCCTGGGTCGCAATGGTGGCCCGCCGTCGGTCGCCGCGGCCCATCTCGTCGGTGCGGGGGTGCGCATCGTCGTGGCCAAGGGCGCGTTTGCCGACGCCCTCGTCGCCGGGCGTCGCCGGGAGGTGCGTCCCGTCGCCCCCCACGACTGGGCCGACGTCACCCTCACCGATGTCGCTGCCGTCGTCCTCCTGCCCCTGGCGCCGGCCGGCCCGACAGCGAGTCCAGCACCCGCCGCCGCGCCTCCCGTCGCCATTGCACCGACAGCACCGCCTACGCCCACAACGCCCACAACGCCCGCTGCACCGCCTGCGCCCACAGTCACCCCGTATGCCGTCCCGTCTCCCCCCGCGGCGGGAGGGCCGATCGACCACCTGCCGTGGGAGACCCCAGCGGCGCCGGTCTCGGCGCCTCCCCCCTCAACGCCGGCCGCGGGGCCGGTCATCGTCCCGAGCCGGGCCGTGGGGGGATGGGTGCCGTCGGCGCCTCCGGTGCCCACCCGCACCGTGACCCCGTATGCCGCACCGCTGCCGCCGCCGTCGGTCGCTGCCGCTCCGCCGCCTCCTGCACCCGATTTCGTCGCCGAGCTGCCCGACTTCGCCGTGGCAGCGCCGATGCCAGCGCCGACGCCAGCTCCGAAGGACCCGTCATCGCTGTCCAGTGGTCATGCGCTACCGGCCCGCGAGCAGGTCGTCCAGCCCACCGAGTCCATTCAGCCCGTCGAACTCATCCAGCCCGCGGAACCCATCGAGTCCGCCGAACCCATTGAGTCCGCGGAATCCATCGAGTCCGGGTCGTCCGGGTCGTCCGGGTCATCGAGCGAGCTGATGAGGGCGGGCGACCGCCCCGAGCCCCCTCCGCCCCCCTCCTTGATGCCTCCCGTCGCCCCGACCGCCCCGCCGCCAGGAGCGCCAGCTGCGCCCTCGGCGGCCTCTGGTGCTATATCCACAGCCGGCGAGGCGGCAGGTGGTGAAGCGGTAGCCAGCCAGGCGCCGGGTGGTGAGGCGCCGCGACCACGGGTCGTGTCACGGTTTGCCCGCAAGAGCGGAGTCGAAGCGCCCGTCGACCCTGCCCATCCGGTATCGCTCCCGCCGATCCCGGCACCGAACGTGCCTGTCCCGCCCGAGCCATCAGCCGCGGGTGTCACAGTGCCTGTGCCGACCGCTGAGCCCACACCCACGTCACCGTCGGGCCCCGCTCCGGCATGGGAGCCGTCCCCGACGCCCCAGCCAGCCCCGACCCCCGCGCCAGTCCCGACCCCGGCCCCCGCGCCACAGCCGGCGCCCCCCGCACCGGGCAGCGCACCGGCATACCCGGCATACTCCAGCCCGCCCGACGCGTCCGACGACCCCGACGCCTTCGACGCGACCGTCGACCGCAGCGCGCTCCTCGGCGGCGCCCAGGCTCCCTCGGTCAACACCGTGAGCGTCCTGGCCGTCCTGTGTCCGGCCGGGCACGTGAGCCCACCTCACCAGGCGACCTGCCGCACCTGCGGGCGCCCCGTGCCGACCCAAGAACCGTTCTCGACCCCTCGCCCGACCCTCGGGGTCCTGCGGCTGTCGACCGGCGACGTCGTCACCCTCGACCGCGGCGTGCTCATGGGGCGCGCCCCGAGCGTCGATCCGGCGACCCCGTTGGCGTCGCGCCCGCACGTCGTCAAGGTGGCAAGTCCCCTGCGCGACGTGTCCCGCAACCACCTCGAGGTGATCCTCGAAGGCTGGCACGTCATGGTCCGCGACCTCGGCACGACCAACGGCACAACAGTGACGCTGCCGGGCCGCGGCCCGGTCCGCCTGGTCGGTCACGACCAGCAGGTGCTCGAGCCGGGCGCGATCGTCGCGCTCGCCGACGAGGTCACCTTCACCTTCGAGGTCGGCTGATGAACGCACCTCCGCAGATCCCCGGGCTCGTCTATGTCCAGCCGCTCGGGTCGGGCGGTTACGCCGACGTCTACCTCTACGAGCAACAGAGCCCGCGGATGCCGGTCGCGGTCAAGGTCCTCAAGGCCGGGTCGCTCAGCGACCGGGTGCGGGCGGAGTTCCTCGCCGAGGCCGACACGATGGCCCAACTGGGCGACCATCCCTACATCGTCCAGGTCTTCCGGGCCGGCACCTCGGCCGACGGGCGCCCCTACCTGGTCATGAAGTACTACCCGCCGCCCAACCTCGCGCAGCGCTCACGCACCGAGCGGTTCGCCGTCGGGGATGTCCTGCGGATCGGCATCCAACTCGCGAGCGCCGTCGAGACCGCCCACCAGGCGGCCATCATCCACCGCGACATCAAGCCGGCCAACGTCCTCGTGAGTGCTTACGGCGCACCGGGTCTGACCGACTTCGGGATCGCCGGTCGCGGTCTGCGCACCCACGCCGACGCGGCGATCCACGGGGTGTCCGGCCGTGAGGAGATCGGGGTCTCGGTGCCCTGGTCGCCCCCTGAGGTCGTCTATGCCGAGAGTGACGGCGACGCTCGCTCCGACGTCTACTCCCTCGCCGCGACCCTCTGGCAGCTGCTCGCCGGGCGCTCGCCCTTCGAGGTGCCGGGTCAGGACAACACGGCATACGCGCTCATGCCGCGGATCCGCACCATGCCCGTGCCGACGACCGGCCGGCCCGACGTGCCGCCCTCGGTCGAGCGGGTCCTGGCCAACGCCATGGCCAAGGACCCCGCGCACCGGCCGGCCAGCGCCATGGCGTTCGCCCTCGAACTCCAGGCCGTCGAGCAAGAGCTTCACCTGCCGCGCACCCAGATCCTCGTCCTCGACGACCGGGGACGCACCCGCCTCACAGCTCGCCCTGGCGAGGTGGCCCCAGGGGCAGGGGCGGAGGACCACACCCACGTCAAGGGTCCGCAGCGAGTCCAAGCCCAGGCGCCCGTCGCACCGGCACCACCCGCTCTCGCTCCCCGGCTCCCGGGGATCCGGCCCCACGGCATCCGCGCCGCCAGCTCCTGCCCCGCCCGACAGCGCCAGGCGCCGGCCTTCCTCCCGTGCCCGCGCCTGCGCGGCCGCGCGACCTCACGCCTCCGGCGCCCGAGCGCGATATTGAGCGCGATATCGAGTCGGCCACCCCCGTGCAGCCGCTGCGGGTCGACCCGTCGGCGCCAGCCTGGTCACCTCCGCAGACCGAGCAGCCAGCCGGTATGCCGCCCGCGTCCGGCTCACGATCACGGCTCGTGCTGGTCGTCGGGGGTCTGATCGTCGCCGCGGCGCTCGGTGGTGCCTTCCTCGCGACGCGCAGCACCGGCACCCCGACGACGCCGGTCAAGCCCACCACGACGGTCGCCCCCACCGGCGACGACTCCGGCATCGGGGAAGCGGTGTTCGAGGCACCATCGGTCGTCGCCGAGGCACAGCCAGGCGCCGTACGTTTCACGTGGAACTACGTGCAACCGAGTCCGAAGGACACCTTCCAGGTCAAGCTCGGCCCCACGGCCAGCCGAGGCGATCGCGGCCTCGCCGACCACCCTCTCGACCCGCCGCTACGACGCCCCCGTCGCTGCCGGCACGCCCGTGTGTGCGGTCGTGACGGTCGTCCGCAACGGCCAGATGAGCCCGGCGTCCCTCGCCGTCTGTGCGACCGCCCAATAGGGCCCGCAGGTCGGGACAAACATGACATACCGGCTCTGGTGACCCAGGGGATGGACTCAGCTTGACCTGACACGGCCGACCAAGCACGCTAGGTCCGGACAACCAGGGGGTTGAGCGTGATCAGGTCGGCACGTGCGCGGGGGGACCGCCACAGTCACGGTCAGCAGCGCGCCTTCTGCCGAGTCGACCAGACCGTCTAGAGGCGAAGGAACCACCGATGACCGAGACGCCCTACGGCGTGCCCCCGACGGCCACCACCGTGGGAGGCGCCGCTCATGGAGAGGTGTCCCCCGACCAGGTCGCGTGGTTTGCGCAGACGTTCGACTCTCTCGTCGCCAACGTCCAGAAGGCCATCCTCGGCAAGGAACACGTCACCCGTCTCGCGTTGACCTGCCTGCTGTCCGAGGGTCATCTCCTGCTCGAAGACGTCCCCGGCACCGGCAAGACCCAGCTGGCTCGCGCGCTCGCCGCAAGTGTCCAGGGCACGCACGGCCGCATCCAGTTCACCCCTGACCTGCTGCCGAGCGACGTCACCGGCGTGACGATCTTCGACCCGGAAACCCGCCGCTTCGAGTTCCACCAGGGCCCGATTTTCGCGACGATCGTCCTGGCCGATGAGATCAACCGCGCGAGCCCCAAGACCCAGTCGGCGCTGCTCGAGGTCATGGAGGAAGGCCGGGTCACGGTCGACGGCGTCCCCCACTCCGTCGGCGACACCGTTCATGGTCATCGCGACGCAAAACCCGATCGAGCAGGCCGGCACCTACCGCCTGCCCGAGGCCCAGCTCGACCGTTTCCTCATGAAGACGAGCCTCGGCTACCCCGACTACGACGTCGTCCGTCCGCGTGCTCGCCGACGCCGCGACCCGCGACCGCTCCTCCGCGGTGACGCCGGTCGTCACCGCCCAGGTCGTCACGGGGATGGCGGCCCTGGCCGATCGGGTCCACGTCGACGAAGCCCTCCTCGGCTACGTCGTGCGCCTCGCTGAGGCGACCCGCTCGCACCCGAGCCTGCGCCTGGGCCTGTCGATGCGTGGCGCGCTCGCCTTTGTCCGGTGCGCCAAGACGTGGGCGGCGTCCCATGGCCGCACCGAGGTCGTCCCCGAAGACATCACGACCCTCGCGCCGCCCGTCCTCGGTCACCGCGTGCTCCTCGAAGCCGAGGCGCAGTTTGCCGGCGCAACCGTCGACGGGATCATCGAGGAGATCCTCGCGTCGGTCAGCCCGCCCGAACGGCGCGCCCACTAGCCATGGCACGGGGCACGGGGGGAGAGACCGGCATACGAGCGCGTATGCCGGGGCGCCCCCGTGCGCGCGGGGCCGCCACGTCCACCCTCGCCGCCACGGCAGCCAAGGCGGCCAGGGCACGCGCCACCGTCACCGACGTCGCCCGGCGCGCCAGCGAGGCCCTGGCCCCGGTGACCCGCCGGCTCGAGCCGGTGACGCAGGTCTTCCGGTGGGTCTCGCCCCTCGGCTGGTCCGTCCTCGCCGGCGCCCTCATCGCGTGGTGGGTCGGCGTGCGCTACGGCTGGACCGAGCTGCTCATGGTCGCCGGTGCCGCCTTCGTCCTGCTGCTCGCCTGCCTGCTGCTGGCCATCGGCCGCACCCGCGTGACCATCGACGCCGAGGTCAACCCCGACCGGGTCGTCGTCGGCGACCCCGCAACCGGCCGCATCATCGTCGGCAACACCGGCTCGGTGCCGGTCCTGCCGATCCTCGTCGAGTTGCCGGTCGGCCAGAGCGCCGCCCGCTTCGTCCTCCCGCCACTGGGCTCGGGCACCGAGCACGAGGAACTCTTCGTCGTCCCCACCCATCGCCGCGGGGTCATCCCCGTTGGGCCGGCGAGCACGATCCAGGGTGACCCGCTCGGCCTCATCCGCCGCACCGTCAACTGGACCGAGGTCACCGAACTCTTCGTCCACCCCCGCACGGTCGCCCTCGACAGCCTCGGCGCCGGCCTCCTGCGCGACCTCGAAGGCTCGGTCACCGAAGAACAGTCGATGTCCGACCTCGCCTTCCACGCCCTGCGCGACTACCAACCCGGCGACGACCGCCGCTATATCCACTGGCGCTCGTCGGCCAAGGCCGGCCGCCTGCTCGTGCGCCAGTTCCTCGACACCCGCCGCTCCCATGTCTGCGTCGTCGTCGACCCCGACGCGGCCTCCTACCGCGGCGGCTCCGAGGCCATCGGCGAGATCACCGCCAGCCGCACCGTCCCGGTCCCCGGCGGCGCCCTCCCCGAGGTCCGTGACCTCGAGACCGCCCTCTCGGTCGCTGGCTCCATCGCGGTGCGCTGCTTCCGCGACGACCAGGACGCGACCGTCGTCAGCGGCCCGTATGCCGTCTCCAAGGGCACCCCGCAGCGCACCCTCGACACCTTGGCGCGGGTGGAGGCCACGGCATACGAGATCTCCGCCATGGTCGCGACGGCCGCCGCGCTCGCGCCTGACACGTCGGTGTGTTTCGTCGTGACCGGGCCGTTCCGCGACTTCCGCGACATCCAACGCGCGACCTCCCACTTCGGACCCGAGGTGAGCTTCGTCGTCATCGTCGTCGACCCCCACGCCACCCGGTCCGTGCGTCGCGCCGGCGGACTGCGCGTGCTGACGATCGACGCGCTGCGCAGCCTTCGTGCCGCGCTCGCGACAGGGGTGGCGGCATGACGACCGCGACGCCTCCGATGAGCACCCGAGCCGGCCGACGCGCCGCTGAGCAGAGCGCCAGATCGGGAGCCAACCAGGCCCCGGCGACCCCCCTGCTGGCGCGCCTCCGCCCGACCCGAGACCACCTCGTCGACCTCGCCGGGTGCGGCGCGCTCGTGACGATCGCGCTCGTCGGCTTCCGCACGACCTATTTCGGCTGGCAATGGCTTGCCGTCGCCGTCCTCGGGGTGCTCCTCGGCCTCGCGATCTCGCACGTCACGGCAGCGCTGCGCCTGCCCGGAGTCTTCGCCGCCCTCGCCGTCGTCGTCACTTACCTCCTCGTCGGCGCTCCCATCGCCTCCGGTGAAGGGGCCTCCACCCGCGGCCTGTCGACGATCGCCCGCACCGCGGTCACCGGGTGGAAGGACCTCCTCACGACGCTGCCGCCGGTCGACCCCGGGGGTCCGCTCACCGCCCTTCCCGTGGGCCTTCGGGCTCGTGGGGGGCGCCACGGCATACGGCATCGCCCGTCGCTGGCCCGGGGCGATGCGCGCGCTCGTCGTCCCCACCGCCTCTACTCGTGCTGTCGATCCTCCTCGGCACGATGACCCCCGCCTCGCTCGCGCTCCTCGGCGGCGGGTTTGCCCTCATCGCCATCGGGTATGCCGCGGCCCGCGCCGCCCGCGGCCGCCCCGCCCTCCAAAGTGGCGCCGGTCGGACGACCCGCGCGATCACCGCCGGCGTCCTGCTCGCCCTCGCCCTCGGCGGCGCGCTCGTCGTCGGACCCCGGTTGCCCGGAGCGGACAGCGCCGCGCGCACGGTGTGGCGCACAGCCCTCGAGCCGCCCTTCGACGTCGCGCAGTTCCCCAGCCCGCTGGCCGGCTACCGCCGATTCACCGAACCCAACTCTGCCGCCCTCTTCGACCGCACGCTCCTGACCGTCACCGGGTTGCCCGCCGGGACGCCGGTGCGGATCGCGACGCTCGACAGCTACGACGGCGCCGTCTGGGGCGCCGGCGCGGCTCCGGTGGCGGTCGCCGGTCGCGGCGCCACCGCCGCAGGCACCGCGACCACCGCCACCGCCACCAACGCCTTCCGCCGCGTCGGGCAGCAGCTCGGCGTCAGCCCGGCGGCGGGCGCCGCCGAGGCCGTCCCCGTCCGCGTCGAGATCCCCGAGGGCGGCTGGCAGGACGTGTGGCTGCCCACGGTCGGGCTCGTGAGCGAGATCCACTTCGAAGGACCGCGCGCCCA
Source organism: Dermatophilaceae bacterium (assembly GCA_037046615.1). Lineage (GTDB taxonomy): Bacteria > Actinomycetota > Actinomycetes > Actinomycetales > Dermatophilaceae > Phosphoribacter. Next base: position 56,316 of record JBAOHD010000012.1, on the reverse strand, counting down.
GGTCCTCCACGACGATCTGCGTTTCAACGTCGGCACAAGCACCGGCCTCATCCCGGCCCGCCTCGGTCCCGGCGACAGCTACGCGCTCACGGCATACCTGCCCGCCGCCGGCGCCGAACTCCCCGCCGACGTCGCCCTCGCGACGACCTCGACCGGCGACACCCAGCCCCTGGCCTTCCTCGACGCCCGCATCGACCAGTGGACCGGCCGCGACACCGACCCGTGGCGCAAGCTCCTGTCGGCCGCGGCGGTGCTGCGCGGCACCGGCGCCTACACCGACGGCGGGCCGCCCAACGACTTCCAGAACGCCTTCCTGCCAGGGCACTCGCTCTCGCGCGTCACCCGGTTCGTCAAGGCGCCGCAGTTGGCCGGCAACGACGAGCAGTATGCCGCGACGCTGGCCCTCATCGCGGCGCGGATCGGTGTGCCCGCCCGGGTCGTCCTCGGCGCGCTCCCCGACGCCACCGGCATCGTCAAGGGCAAGGACGTGCGGGCCTGGGTGCAAGTCCAGCGCGCCGACGGCACCTGGCAGGACATCCTCCCAACCCAGCTCGTCCCCGACCGCACGAAGAAGCCCAGCCAGCAGGACCAGCGCACCGAAGAGAAGAAGACCGGGGCCGTCGTCCCACCCCCCGCGGCCAACAACCCGCCGAGCATCCTCCAGGGCCCCGACCAGGTCCAGAACGCCGCCGGCACCAACAAGCCCGGCCAGGGGGCGTCGATCTTCGACCCTGCGACCTGGCCGGACTGGCTGCGGTGGATCCTCACCCGTCTCGGCCCACCGCTGCTCGCGCTCGGCCTCTGGTATGCCGTGGTTTCCCTGCTCAAGCGCCGCCGCCGCTCGCGTCGGCGCACCTCGGGCACGCCCGCCGACCAGGCTGCCGGCGCGTGGGCCGAGCTCGTCGACGCTGCGCGGGACCGTCGGATCCCGTTGCCGCCCAATGCGACTCGGCCAGCGCAGGCGCGAGCGCTGCAGGCTCTCATCGGACCGCCGACCGCAGCAGCCGTCATCGGCGCCCCGGCGGGCGCCATCCCTGTAGGCACCGCGGGCACCATCCCCGCACCCGCGGCGGGCGGCATACCCGATCTCTCCACGCTCGCTCGATCCACCGACAGCCACGTCTTCGCCCGGCTCCACCCTTCCCCGGAAGCGGTCGCCGAGGACTGGGCCGCGAGCGCCGCCGCGACGGCTGCCCTCCGAGCGACCGGCCGACGCCGTGACCGCATTCGCGCCGCATGGTCTCTGCGATCGCTGCGCAAGCCACTCGCGACGCGAGCCCGCACCCGAGCCACCGCCGACGCCGCTGCCCTCGCGCTCCGAGCTCGCCGCCTGGCGCGCACGATCGCGCGCAGCCGCACCCGATCGTTGCCCACAGGAGGGTCTCGATGATCGCCCTCCGATCCCGACGTGTCGGTGTCATCTCGACCGTTGTCATCGTCGTCCTGGCGCTCCTGCTCACGTGGCTCGCGACCCGCGCCGAAGGTGAGACCCTGCGCAAGGCCGAGCTCAACGACGGCGGCGTGTGGGTCACCACCTCGGCACAGTCGCGCTTCGGACGCATCAACAAACCGGCCGGCCAACTCGACGCCGCGGTCGCCGCGACCTCGCCCGACAACACGGGGCTCGACATCGTCCAGGACGGCGCCGCCGTCATCGGCATCGTCAAGGCGACCAACCAGGCCACGCCGATCAACGTCCGCACGGGACTCCTGCAGGAGTCCTCGGTGCTCACCCTCCCGAGCCCCGTCCCCGGCCAACCCGGTGGCGCGGCAGCCACGATCGACCTGCGCGGCGGGTCGATCGCGACGATCGACCCGGCGACCGGCAAGTTGCGGGTCCAGCGAGTCGACTCGGCGGTCGGGGTGACGTCGCTCGACAAGCTCGCGAGCACGGTGGCTCCGGTCGCCACCCTCGGTGCCGGCGCCACGGTCGCGGTATCGGTCGACGGCACGGTGTATGCCGTGTCCGCCTCCTCCGGGCAACTCGCGGTCGTCAGCCCCGTGCCGACCGGGGGTTTCGCCGAGGCAAAGGTCCGAGACCTCGGGTTCACCGCAGCCGCCGTGCAGCTCACCGTTGTCGGTGACCGGTGGGTCGTCTTCGACCCAGCCACCGGGCTTGTCAGAGCCGACGGCCTCGCCGCGCCCGTCGATGTCACCCAGCGACTCGGCTTGACCGGCGGCGGCACCGGGGCGGCATACACCGCGCTCGTGCAACAACCAGGCCCTGACGCCGACACGGTCGCCATCGCCGGCCCCCGGGGGCTGACGCAGGTCGTCCTCCGGGGTGACCTGCCCCCTGGCGGCGAGGTGATCCTGCCGGGTGCCGCTGCATCGGCGACGCAGATCCCGGCCGCCCCCGTCCGCGTCGGTCGGTGCGTCCACGCCGCCTGGGCCGGGGAGGGCCAGACCTATTACGGCCGTTCGTGCACCGACGCTCCCGTCGAGGCGCTCGCCCTCGACACCCGCGGCACCGGCACTCGGGTCGACGGGGTCCGGTTGCGGGTCAACCGCGGTCTCGTCGTCCTCAACGACCTCGACAGCGGTGCCGTCTTCGACGTCGACTCCGACAAGCCGGTCAAGATCGACGACTGGACCTCGGTCATCCCGCCGCCTGCGCTCGGGCAATGACAACACCAAGCCCGACCCCAACCAGCTCGACGACCAGGTCGTCAAGAAGCCGCCGGAGGCCAAGGCCGACGAGTTCAAGGTGCGCCCCGGTCGCACCTCGACGCTGCTACGTCCTCGACAACGACACCGACAGCCTCGGCGCCGGTCCTCGCCATCGCCCCGGGTGACGTGTCCGACCCCCGACGTGCGCAGGCCTGCTCGTGAGCCACCGTCGCCGTCGACGGCCAGACGATCGTCGATCTCGGTCCCGGACGAGCCGACCGCGACCGTCGCCCATCTTCACCTACCGGCGTCAACAACGGCAACGCCGGCCCCGAGGGTCGCTCCACCGCGACCGGTGACGGTGGCCGATCGTCGACGACACCGGTCAACACCGCCGCCTACATCCTGCGCAAGGTCAGGTCGGCGATCACGAGCCACCAAGCATACGCCGGTCGTCGTGGGCGAGCCGGGTCGCTCGGTCGGCGTCGTTGGCCGACTGGCGCGACGCCGAGAGCGACCCCGTCGTCGGTCGAGGCCCTTGACCCATGGCGTCGTCGGTCGACGGCGCGGGCGCGCTCGCGATCAGTCGCACCGAACCAGAACCGGGCCCGTGTCGATGTGAAATACCGCGTCGACGACGGCCGCGGCGGTCGCAGCCGACTCCAAGGTCACCGTCACGTCGGTCCTCGGACTGACACCGAACCGGGCCGTCGCTCCGGTCGACTCAGGCCGACGTCGTCCGCGCCGTCGTGGGCAAGCCGGTGCAGGTCCAGCCGCTCGGCAACGACATCCCCGGTGCCGACCCGTCCGACCCGGACTGCCCGTCATGCGCCTGGCCGCCGACGTCCGCGGCCCGACCGGCCTCACTGACCGTCGACACCAACCTCGAGACACCGGCGTCGATCACCGTCACCGGGGCCAGCTCCCGGCAGTCACTTGCTCACGTATGCCGCGCAGGTCGGCTCCGGCGTCGGCGCGCGGCCGCTTCCGGGTCGACGTGCTCGCGCCGCCGACCGACGATGCGCCGCCGGTGGCCGCCCCCGACGCTGTCACGGTGCGCGACCAAGCGCCTGCGGTGACGGACGTCCTCGTCAACGACTACAGCCCCCGCTCGGATGTCCTGGTCATCCAGTCGGTCGTCACGACCGAGTCCTGGGTGCGCGCGTGGGTCGTCCAAGGCCGATGGCTTCGCGTCCAATCGACGGCACCCTTGACCGCGGGCGCGTCCGAGCGACGCGGCGTTGTCGTCTACACGATCAGCGACGGCACCCGCACCGCCGCCGGCGAGGTCTCGGTCGTCCAAAAGCCCTCACCGCCAGCCGCGGTCATGCCCAATGTCGTCGACGACCAAGCCACCGTCCGCTGGGGTGACGTCGTGAGCATCCCCGCCCTCGACAACGACTCGATGGCCGACGGTGTCCCGCTCAAGCTCACCCCCGGCACCGTCAAGGTCGTCTCCGGCAAGGGGCAGGTCTACCCCAGCGGTCAGGTCCTGCGCTACCGCCCGGACCCCGAGGCGATCACCGCCGACGCGGTCGCGACCGTGGAATACGCGGCATACCCCGAAGGGATGCCGGAGCGGTCGGTGACCGGGCGTGTCACGGTGACCGTCAAGCCGCTGCCGACTCCCCAGACGCCCAATCAGCCGCCGACCGCGCGCAGCTTCGCGGCGTCGGTGACGGCGGGCGAGGCGCTGACGATCACCGTGCCGACAAGTGGGATCGACCCAGACGGCGACCTCACCTATGTCTCGGGCATCGTCGGCGAGTCCGGTGGGCCGGTCAGCCTCCGCCTCGGTCGGGTGACCGGTTTCGGCGGGTCGACGATCCGCTACGAGGCTTACCCCACCTCGTCGGGCACCGAGGTGCTCCGGTATGCCGTGACCGACCGCTTCGGCAAGACCGGTGAAGGCCTCGTGCGACTCGGCATCGTCCAGCCGGGCGCTCCGCAACCGCCGGTCGCCGTGGCCGACGACGTCGTCGCCGCACCCGGGCGCACCGTGACGATCGACGTCACCGCAAACGACCTCATCCCGCGCAACGCCGAGGTGGCCGTCGAAGACCCGGCGACGATCAACGACCCCGCTGCGGTGGCCGCGTTCGTGCGGGAGGGTGACGCAAGCTTCAAGGTCACCGTGCCTGACGAGGGTCAGCCGGCCGTGCTCGTCTACGGCATCAACGGTGGCCTGTTCGACCCGTCGCGCGCTGCCATCACGGTCCGCGGACGCAAGGGTTACAACAACCCGCCGACGGCCGTCGATGACGTTGCCCGGGTGGAGGCTGTCACCGATCAGGGCACCGCGCCCGCAGCCGGGCCGGGAGCGCCAGGTGCCGTCGGTGCGCCCGGTGCGCCAGCTCCGACGACGACGCTCGTCAAGGTGCTCGACAACGACAAGGACCTCGAGACCGAGCGCACCGCCCTCAAGGTCGTCGATGTCGGCGATGGGGCGACGATCGAGCGCGACGGCATCCGGGTCATCTTCGCCGACCACCCCCGCGCGATCCCCTACATCGTCGAAGACGGCGACGGTGGCCGCGCGATGGCGGTCATCTACGTGCCGGCCAACGGCAGCGACATCCCGTATGCCGCGCCCGACAAGACCGTGCTCATGGACAAGGACGCGACGCTCTCGATCAAGCTCGGCGACTACATCCTCGACCCGCGGGGCCGAGCCGTGTCGGTCACCACCCCAGACACGGTATCTGCTTCTCCCGCAGGCAATCTGACGGCAACCGTCACCAGTCCGACGGAACTGACGTTGGTCGCCTCCGGTGGCTATGTCGGCCCGGCCGCGATCATGCTCGAGGTGACGGACTCGACCGGCCCCGACGACGTGGCGCCGCGCACGGCATACGTCGTCGTGCCGGTGCAGATCGGCCCGCTCACGCCCCTGCTGCGGTGCCCGCAGTGGGAGGTCACCGTCATCGCCGAGGGCCAACCGCGCCTCGTCGACATCCCGCGGTTGTGCTCGGCGTGGTTCCCGTCGGGGCTGTCGCCCGACTCGGTGAAATACCGTGCCGAGTGGGAGCAACCGGCCGACAAGGTTTCGCTGACCCAGAAGGGCACCGGTGGGCGTCAGGTCGAACTCCTGGCAGCGGCTGATGCGCTCCACGGGAGCCGCGGCACGGCATACATCGGGGTCGATGGGCAGGAGCAGAAGTTCCCGCTCCAGGTAAGGGTCATCAGTCTGCGCGTCGACCCGGCCGCGGCGGCGTCGCCGGACGCGCCCCCGCCGCCTCCGCCCGCCGTGGTGCGACCGGCCCGCGTCGAGGGGCTCATCGCCGGGCAGACCCAGACGGTCAACATCGCGCAGTATCTCGACAGCCCCTTTGGCTCGCTCCACTGCGAGATCGTCGGCGCGCGGGTGTCCGGTGGCAGTGGGTCTGGCGTCAGTGGCACACCGCGCAACTGCCTGCTCGACGTGTCGGCGACCCGAGACGCCACCGGCGTGACGGTGCTCGCGGTCGAAGTCTCCGACGGGCCCGACCGGATCGCGACTGGCACCGTCACCGTGTCGGTGCTGTCGCGGCCGACCCCGCCGCAAGCAGTGGATGCCGTCGCCGACCGGATCCAGGGCGGCACGGCCCGGGTGTCGTGGTTGCCACCGGCCTATGACGGTGGCCTGCCGGTCCTCGAATACGAAGTGGGCTGGGCCGGAGGGTCGCAGCGCTGCGAGTCCTCGCCGTGCACTGTCGGGGGGCTCACCAATGGCGTGCCCTATCGCTTCACGGTGCGCGCCCGCAATGCCGCCGACTGGTCGGACCCCGGCGGGCCATCGCCGGAGGCCACGCCCGACCGCACCCCTGAGGCCGTGACCATCACCGGCACCACTCCGGGGGACCGGACGATGAGTGTCACGTGGGCGCCACCGGTCAACCAAGGCAGCCGCATCGACATCTACCGGGTGCAGGTGGTGTCGACGACCGGTGGCCCTGGCGGGGGTGACTTCGACGTCACCGGTGGCGGCACCTCGACGTCGATCTCCGGACTGGTCAACAACGACCAATACAACTACCGCGTGCAGGCGCACAATGACGCCGGGTGGGGTCCTTACGGGCCGTTCTTCAAGGCGCAGTCCGTCGGCACACCGGCGACCGTCGGCAAGCCGACCGTCGTGCCGCCGACCCCGACACCCGGCGACGACACGGGCTCCCTGCGGATCAGTTGGCCTGACACCGACCCCAACGGTCCGCCGATCGTCAGCTACACGGTCTACCGCCAGCTTGGCGGGGGAGGGTCGACCGTGCTGGCGACTGTCTCGGCGGGGCAACCCAACGCGGTCAACGACTCCCTGGCTTATGACGGCCGCGAGGTGCAATATTCGGTCGTCGCGACCAATGGCGGCGGCAAGGACTCCGCGCCTGGCGTGCAGTCCGACCCGGTCCGGCTCGTCGGCATCCCCGAGCAGCCCAACCCGCCGGCCGTCAGCACCCCGGCCGCCAACCGCGACGCGTCGGCGTCCTGGTCGCTGGGGCGGCCCCGGGCCGGCCGCTGGACATCGGTCGAATGGCGCACCACCGCCGGTGGCGCGGGCGCGGTCCCGTGCTCGGGCGACTGCTCGTTTAGCGGCAACCTCAACCTCGACAACACGACCGCGCAAACCCTGTCGATCCGCGGTTGCACCGACGCCGGCACCTGCTCGGATTGGTCGGGCGCCAGCGCCCAGTTCCAGCCCTACGGTCCGACGCTCCCGGTCGTCATGGGTGCGATCGATGCCAAGAAGCAGGGCAGTTCCTACGACGTCACCTTCACGTGGCAGATCCGCGAGGACGGGCGACCAGTGACCGTCTCAGTGAACTCAACTGGCGGCCAGTGTGTCCCCGCGCAAAACCAGTCGAGCTGCAAGTTCAACAACGTGCCCTATGCCACGCAGCTGTCCGTCACCGTGACCGCGAGTTCGGTGGCCGGTGACGCGGCACCCGTCAGCGCGACCTACACGACGCCCGCGAAGGTGCCGCCGACGGTGACCCTCACGGCATCCTCGAGCACGTGCCAGGCGGGTCAGTGCGGGACAGCGCCCTCGTCGACCTACGAGTGCCCGCCGGGTGCGTCATGTCGCTACGTCCAGGTCACGTCGACGCTCTGGGACCAGGGCACGATGACGTGCACCTTCAAGAACTCTGTCGGCACAATCTTCGGAGTCGAAACGTTCCAGACCAACACGACCGTGATCGGGCAGTCCTTCTACGGCGAGACCGGGTCCGTCACGGTGTCCTGCGTGAACTCCACGAGCGGCGAGCAGGCCAACGATAGCTACAACTGGCCGTAGTCCCGGTGCTTCTGGTCGGGCCGTGGTCGCCCGTGATTGCCAGGGTGAAAGGGCAGGTATGCCGGCATGGGCGCCTGCGAAGCATGCAGACCTGCCCTTTGACCCGTCTCAACCCGGCATTCGTGCCCTTTGACGTTTCACCCGCAGGCGTCTCGGGCTGTGCGCGAGCCTCCAGACGTGGGTATGCCGCCCGCTCAGGTCAGCGGACGGCATACCTCGTGCTGGTCCGGCGCCGTGCTCGGCGTGTCGCCTGGGTTCGCCAGGGTGAAAGGGCAGGTATGCCGGCATGGGCGCCTGCGAAGCATGCAGACCTGCCCTTTGACCCGTCCCAACCCGGCATTCGTGCCCTTTGACGTTTCACCCGCAGGCGTCTCGGGCTGTGCGCGAGCCTCCAGACGTGGGTATGCCGCCCGCTCGGGTGAGCGGACGGCATACCTCGTGCTTGGTGGTCGGGCGCTTCCTGCGGGGCTCGGTCGCTGACGCTCCCTCACTCCTCGTCAGCCGTGACCTCGATCGGGCGCTTCCTGCGGGGCTCGGTCGCTGACGCTCCCTCACTCCTCGTCAGCCGCCCACATGTCAGCGCTCTTCGGTCCCCGCGATGAAGGCCTCGAGCTTCGACGCGGCCCAGGTCGTCCGGGCGCTGCACGGGCGGGGACTTCATGAGGTAGGACGACGCCGAGATGAGCGGGCCACCGATGCCACGGTCCTTGGCGATCTTCGCCGCGCGGATGGCGTCGATGATGATGCCGGCCGAGTTGGGGGAGTCCCAGACCTCGAGCTTGTATTCCAGGTTGAGCGGCACGTCACCGAACGCGCGACCCTCCAAGGCGGACGTATGCCCACTTGCGGTCGTCCAGCCAGGCGACGTAGTCCGACGGGCCGATGTGCACGTTGCGGTCGGCGGTACTGATGCCGGCCAGCTCGCCGCTCGAGGTTCGAGCGTCACCGACCTGGGTCTTGGAGACCTTCTTGGACTCCAGACGCTCGCGCTCGAGCATGTTCTTGAAGTCCATGTTGCCGCCGACGTTGAGCTGGTAGGTGCGGTCCAGCGTGACGCCACGGTCTTCGAACAGCTTGGCCATGACCCGGTGCGTGATCGTCGCGCCGACCTGGCTCTTGATGTCGTCGCCGATGATCGGCACGCCGGCCTGCCTCGAACTTCGCCGCCCACTCCGGGTCGCTCGCGATGAACACCGGCAGCGCGTTGACGAAGGCCACGCCCGCATCGATCGCGCACTGCGCGTAGAACTTGTCGGCCTCCTCCGAGCCCACCGGCAGGTAGGACACGAGCACGTCGGCCTCGGACTCCTTGAGCGCCGCGACGATGTCGACCGGCTCCGCCGCCGACTCGTCGATCGAGTCAGGCGGTAGTACTTGCCGAGCCCGTCATAGGGTGTGGCCCCGCTGCACCTCGACCCCGAGCGTCGGGCACGTCGCAGATCTTGATCGTGTTGTTCTCCGAGGCGTTGATCGCCTCGGACAGGTCCTTGCCGACCTTCTTGTCGTCGACGTCGAACGCCGCGACAAACTTCACGTCAGCACACGTGGTAGGGGCCGAACTTGCACGTGCATCAGGCCCGGCACGACCGTCGACGCCGCGTCGGCGTTGCGGTAGTACGTCCACGCCCTGCACGAGCGAGCTCGCGCAGTTGCCGACGCCGACGATGGCGACGCGCACAGATCCCATGAGGGTGCTCCTTGATTCATCAAGCTGTGGGAACACGGTGTGCCCCAGGCTTTTTCGGTTGTTTGCCGGCAAGTGCCGGGGTGGTTGTGAGGTCGTGCTGTATGCCGTGCTGAAAGTTCCGTATGCCGTGCTGGTCTGGCTGGTCTGGCTGGTCTGGCTCGTCTGGCTGGTCTAGTCGCGGATCTTGCGTTCGGCCGTGATGAGCTCCTCGAGCCAGCGCACCTCGCGCTCGGTCGGAGTCCTCGCCGTGCCGTTGGAGCGCCGCGGTATAGCATGTCCATGCGCTCGCGGTTGCGGACCGAGGCCGTCGCGGATGTTGGCCAGCCGCTCCTCGAGCCGCGACCGCCGTCCTTCGAGGATCCGCAGCCGCACCTCGGCTGGGCGTGCGTGCGAAGAACGCGAAGTGAACGTCGAACTCCTCGTCCTCCCACGATGCCGGCCCCGCCGTTGTCCGCCATCGTCCTGGAAGCGTTCCTTGCCGTCGGCCGTCAACTCATAGACGATCCGCGCCCGCGGTGCTGCCCCGAGCCGGACCGTCGGGCCGCCCCCGACTGTCTCGCGGATCCACCCCTTGCCGAGCAGACTCCCGCAGACATGGATAGAGCGAGCCATAGGACAACGCCCGGAAGGCGCCGAGGGCACTGTTGAGTCGCTTGCGCAGCTCGTAACCATGCATCGGGGTCTCGTGCAGGAGCCCGAGGACCGCGAAGTCGAGCAGGTCAGCGCGTCGTGACATCGGGTCCCTCCTTCTCCTGCCGGGTGTGCCTTCTCGGGGCGGACCGTGCACATCGGTTGCGTATGCCGTGACCGCCAGGCGCGACTGTAGCACCAGATATATCGTTCCGATACATCGCACGCACATGTCGCCGCGATGTGTCGCGTGCCACAGGGAGTGCCCCCGCCGACGCAGGGGGCCGCCTGGATCCACGATGACGGCTACGCGAGACCTCTGCTCACGCGGATGCCGCGTGGCTGAGCGGATCCGACGGCCGACGTCACGCATCTCGTTAGCCCAAGTCAAGGACCAATGATCGAAGTGATCGTGGACATGGTCGGACCGAGGCGATGTGTAATAGCGTGAAAAGGATGTAAGGCACGGTCCGGGGGGATTGCCATGGAAGAAGCTCGCGCTGGTCGTCGTCGAATTCTTCAGCCCAGGCGCTGGGTTCCAGTCATCGGGGGCATTGGCGGTTTAACAGCGATCCTCGCGGCAGTCACGATGTGGGCATTGAGCTCCCCCGACAATCAAAGTCAAGACACGTCACTTCCGGACCGGTCGGTGATTTCCCTCCCGGCTGTCACGGCGCAGACGCCCGACGCCACATCGCCGAGCCCGGTGCTTGCGGCGCGGTCGACGAGCCCTCCGAGCCCGAGCGCGACTGCTGCGCCAGTCAGCACTGCTCGGCCCAATCCCACGCCCTCTCTGATCAAGGCTGCGCCGACGACCACGACGAAACCGAGGTCATCGCCACCCCCGGCGACTCCCAAGCCAGCGCCCGCACCGAGTCCCGCACCCCCTGTTCAAGTCGGCAACGCACCAGGGACGAGCGTCCACCACACGCAGAGCCGCCAGGTCTTGGTCGCGACGTTGACGGGCGGGTCGACGGGCACCTTCGACGGCACGTGGGCTCGCTATCAATGGGACGGCTCGTCGTGGGCACAGGTCGGCGACACCAACACAGATGTCCGATTCGGCAAGAACGGAGTGCGCGCGGGAAGCGTGCGCGTCGTGGGTTCCTACACAACACCAGCCGGGACCTACTCCCTGCCGTTTGCGTTCGGAGAGGGCAACCCAGGGACGGCGATGTCCTACCGGACGATCACGGCGTGTTCGTGGTGGCTGGGTAATGACGCGTTCACGATCGGACGGCCCGATCTGTTCAACCGCTGGTATGAGAATTGTTCAGGCTCCTATCCGGACTCTGAAGACCTTTCCTTCTACCGCGACAAGGGCTTCTATCGTCAGGCGGTCGTGGTAGCCCACAACTACTACGACCCGCGGAAGACCAGCGGTCCAGGGAGTTCGAGCGCGATCTTCCTCCACTATTCGCCACCAGGCAGCTACACCGCGGGATGCATTGGCCTGACGAACTACTCAGAACTGGTCAATACGGTCCGGTGGCTCGACCCGGCCCAGAACCCGGTCATCGTCATCCGCTGACCCCACCCGCCGCGGTGAGCCCGGGTGCGGGCTTGGCCACCGGTCTGCTGATCGGGGCACCACGACCCGAGTGAGGGTCCCGGCGGCCACAACCCGATTCGGTCGTGTGCGGCATACGTGCGCATACTTGAAATCTCGCTCGATCCGCGGCGCCTCGCGAAACCACGACGTATGCCGCGCCGTCCGCACTCCCCGGGAGACTCGTGAGCACCACTTCAGGCCAGCATCCGCCGCAGCCCACGCGGCGCTCCGTGCGCACTGCCGCAGGCCGAGCCGGCCGAGCCGACGGCTCCGGGCGGCCGCCGCGCAACGGCAATGGCGGTGGCAGCGGCAGCGGCACGTCCGACGGCTCTCGCAAGGAGGGGCCGGCCGGCTCCTGGCGCAAGGTGTGGCTCAAGCGCATCCCGTGGATCCTCGGTGGCCTCTTCCTCTTCGGGCTCGCGGCGATCGGGGTGGCCGTCGCGGCGATCCAGGTGCCCAATCCCAACGAACTCGCCGACGCCCAGACGACGATCGTCTACTACGACGACGGCAAAACCGAGATGGCCCGGATCGCCGAACTCAACCGTGAGTCGGTCCCCCTGGCCCAGGTGCCCGAGCATGTCCGCAAGGCGGTCATCGCCGCTGAAGATCGCGACTTCTACACCAACAGTGGTGTGTCGCCGAGCGGCATCGCGCGCTCGGTGTGGCAGGCGCTCAAGGGCGCGGACGTGCAGGGCGGTGGCTCGACGATCACGCAGCAATACGTCAAGAACTACTTCCTCACCCAAGACCGCACCCTCGACCGCAAGCTGCGCGAGATGGTCATCGCGATCAAGATCGACAAGGACAAGTCCAAGGACGAGATCCTCGAGGGTTATCTCAACACGATCTACTTCGGCCGCGGTGCCTACGGCATCCAGACCGCCTCGAAGGCCTACTTCAACAAGGACGTCAGCCAACTCACTGTCGCCGAGGGCGCGGTCCTCGCCAGTGTCATGAACGCCCCGTCGCTGTTCGACCCGGCCCTCGGCGCCAAGCAGCAAGCCAACCTCGCCAACCGCCACACGTATGTCCTCGACGGAATGGTGTCGCAGGGGTGGCTCAGCGCGGCTGACCGCTCGGCCGCGACGATGCCGCAGGTCCAGGCGAAGGCGCCCTCGCGGAGCCTGTCCGGCCCGACCGGTTACATCGCGGTCGCGGTCCGCCGCGAGCTCACGAGCAAGCTCCAACTCTCGGCCGAGGACATCGACCGCGGTGGCCTGCGGATCACGACGACGATCAACAAGAAGGCCCAGGACGCTGCCATCGCCGCGGTCGACAAGTCCATGCCCAAGACCAAGGCCGAGAACGTGTATGCCGGTCTCGTCGCCGTGCGGCCGGGCGACGGCGCGGTCGTGGCGATGTATGGCGGCGCCGACTACCAGACGCGCCAGTTCTCGTCGGCGACCGACGCCAAGATCCCGGCGGGGTCGACGTTCAAGCCGTTTACCCTCATCGCGGCTCTCCAGCAAGGGATTTCGACGCGCACGACCTTCGACGGCAGCAGCCCGATGCGCGACGCCAGTCTGGGCATCACCCGCCTCGAAAACTACAACAACCAGTCTTTCGGCACCGTCGACCTGCGCAAGGCGACCGCGTCGTCGATCAACACGGCATACATCCGCCTCAACGCCAAGGTGGGGCCCACGGCGACCAAGGACGCTGCCATCGCGGCGGGGATGCCGGCCGACACCCTCGGCCTGGGCACCGAGATCACCAACGTCCTGGGCACCGCCTCGCCGCGGGTCATCGACATCGCCAACGCCTACGCCACGATCGCCGCCGAAGGTCGCCGCGCCGCCCCCTACCTGGTCAAGAAGGCGACTTCCCCGGCGATCGGCGTCGACTACACCGCCGCCCCCAACCTCGCCGACGGGTTCTCCAAGGAGGTCGCCGCCGACACCATCGACGCGATGCAGGCCGTCACGACCAACGGTGGATCTGGTTCGCGGGCAAGCCAGTTGGGTCGACCTTCGGCCGGCAAGACCGGCACCTCCGAGGAGCGCAAGTCGGTGTGGTTTGCCGGGTTTACCCCGCAACTGTCGACCGCGGTCGCGATGTTCAAGGACGTCGACGGCGTGCCGCAACCGTTGACTAACGTCGGCGGGATGAGCGAGGTCGCGAGCAACGGGCCTCCGCTGTCGATGTGGCTCGACTTCATGAAGGCCGCGCTCGACGGGGAAAAGGTCATCGACTTCCCCAAGCGCGCCGGCATCGGCGACGACAAGGCGCCGACGCGGGCGCCGGCAGGGCCAGCTCCAACGACGAGCGCCCCCGACGTCACGACGGAGGCTCCCACGCCCGAGCCGGCGCCCGAGCCCACGCCTGTGCCGGAGCCGACGATCAAGCCCACGAAGTCGCCCCCGCCGCCGAGCAGCCCGCCCGCACCGACGACGGCCCCGCCGGCGCCGACGAGCGCCCCGACCCAGCCAGGCAACAAGCCGGCTCCGAGCGCCCCCGCGCCGGCTCCAGCGCCGGCTCCCGCGCCGGCGGCGTGACCGGCATACGCTCTCGGGTGTGAGCTCGCGCCCCACGCACCCGCCGCACCTCGGCGACCGCGCGCCGTCGGTCACCGACCCGGTCGTCTCCTCCGCGTCCCACGTCGCCGGAGGACCCCTCGGCCGGTATGCCGTCCCGTCGGCCCGCGGCTGGCGCACCATCGGCACATGGCTCGTCGCAGCGTCCGCGCTCCCGATGGCCCTGGGCGTCTGGCAGCGCGGCTATTGCATCGAAGGCGGCTGGCGCACGCCCGACCAGTTCTTCCACATGTGCTTCTCCGACCTCCCGGCCACGTTCGCGGCGGCGGACCTCGGGGCCGGGGTCGGTGCTTTCCTGACGGGCGCAGCCGGCGCCCCGACCCCTGCGCAACCGCCGCTCACCGCACTCGTGCTCACGGTGACCGGAGGGCTCATCCCGTTTGGGTCGCCGGACGATCAGGCCCGCTGGTTTTTCGGGATCTGGGCGGTGCTCGCGGCCGTCCTCGTCGCTCTCCTCACGTGGTGGACGGCCGGCTCACTCCGGCGGATCCCCTTGCGCGCCAGTCACGTCGCGCTCTCACCGGTCGTCGCCCTCACGACCGTCGTCGCGCCGGACATCCTCGGGGTCGCGCTCGCCGCCGCCGGCCTCTACGCGTGGTCACGCACGCGGGTCGGGTGGGCCGGTGTCCTGCTCGGGCTGGCCGTCGCCGCCCGCAGCTACCCGATCCTCATCGTCCTCGCAGTCCTCTTCGTCGCCGCCCGTGCCGGGCGCACGCGGACGGCACTGCGCATGGCCGGCCTCGCGGTGGTCACCGCCGCAGCGGTGTATGCCGTTGTCGCAGTTCGCAATCCCGCCGGCGCCATCGCTGCGCTCACGGCGTGGCGAGACGCCGGCGCGGGCCTCGGATCGCCCTGGGTCTTGCCCCTGCTGGCCGGCTCGGCACTGCCCCCGGTCGCGGTGACCGCCCTGGCGGTCGCCGGATGGGTGCTCGCGATCCTCGCCGGTGCGACCTTCGCCCTGAGCGCCCGCCGCCGCCCGGCCATCGCCGAAGTCGCCCTCGTCATGGTCGGGATCGTCCTCGTGACCGGCGCGAGCTTCCCGGTCCAGGCCTCGCTTTGGCTCGTCCCTCTCGTCGCGCTCGTCGGCTTGCCCTGGCGCGACCACCTCTGGTGGGCCGGCGCCGAAGCTCTCCACTTCGGCGCGGTCTGGCTCTACCTCGCCTCCGACTCGGTCGCCGACCGCGGCCTGCCCGCCGGCTGGTATGCCCTCACGCTCTTCACCCGCCTCGTCGCGGTCTGCTGGCTCGGGTATGCCGCGTGGCGCCGCGCCGCCCGCCGTCCGCCCGTTTTCACCGACGACGATGTCGACGTCTCCGACGACGATGTCGACGGGCCGGATGTCGACGGGCCCTACACCGAGGCCGATGGTGAGGTCGACCCCCTCGCGGGCCCGCTCGCCGACGCCGCGGACTCCCTCGTCGTCCGCTTCCGGTAGGTCCAGCGTCCGCGACCCCGCCGCGTCCCGCCGCCATCTCGGCGGGACGAGGCCCACGGTCTGCGGCGGTGGGCCACTGCGGCGGTGACGTATGCTTGGGAGGTTCGCCTCCGGCATACCGCTGATCGTCGCTGTCATCCACCACCCTCGGTGGCCAGGGCAGCAGCTGTGGACAACCCGCCCATGCGGGCCCACTGATCGGGCAGAGTGCCGACAGGCAGACACATGCACACCCTCCTGTCACGGAAAGACCGTGACCGCCGAGACCAGAGGAGGTGGGTCACCGCATGCGTCAATACGAACTCATGGTCATCCTCGACCCCGAGCTCGACGACCGCACCGTTGCGCCGTCACTCGACAAGTTGCTGACCGTCGTGAAGAAGGACGGTGGCAGTGTCGACAACGTCGACATCTGGGGCCGTCGTCGTCTTGCCTACGACATCAAGAAGAAGTCCGAGGGCATCTACGCCGTCATCCGCATGACCGCTGAGCCGGCGACGGCTCTTGAGCTGGACCGTCAGCTCAACCTCAACGAGTCGGTCATGCGCACCAAGCTGCTGCGCCCGGGCGCCTGACCTCACGGTCACCAGCTCCCTGGCATCCAGCACCACGAGGCATCTCACGAGGGAATTGAGGACATCCCATGGCAGGCGACACCGTCATCACCATCGTCGGCAACATCACCGGTGACCCCGAGCTGCGGTTTACCCCTTCGGGGGCGGCCGTCGCCAACTTCACCGTGGCCTCGACGCCGCGCGCGTTCGACCGTCAGAGCAACGAATGGAAGGACGGGGAAACCCTCTTCATGCGTTGCTCGGTCTGGCGGGACGCGGCCGAAAACGTTGCCGAGTCGCTTGCCCGGGGCACCCGGGTCATCGTGACGGGTCGGCTCAAGAGCCGGTCCTACGAGACCAAGGAAGGCGAGAAGCGCACCGTCGTCGAGCTCGACGTCGACGAGGTGGGCCCGTCGCTGCGTTATGCCACGGCCAAGGTCGCGCGCACCCAGCGCGGCCAGGGCTCCGGCGGCGGCTTCGGTGGCCAGGGCGGTCAGGGTGGCGGGTATGCCGCGCCTGAGGCCGACCCGTGGGCGACCGGTCCGGCCGGTGGCCAGGGCCAGGGTCAGGGCGGCTATGCCGGCCAGGGCGGGTTCGGTGGCCAAGGTGGCGCCGGTCCCGTCGGTGGCCAGCAGGGTGGCTGGGGCGGCCAGGCGCCGTCCTACGACGAGCCTCCCTTCTAAGGCTGACCTCGAGCCGACCTCGAGCCGACGAGCCGACCTGGGCTGACGACGCGTCGTCACCTCGGTCCCTCACCCGGGCGCTTCGCGCCCAGCACGAACTTCACGACACACGCATTTGTCTGCAAGGAGACACCCACATGGCTAAGCCCGCTCCGCGGAAGCCGAAGAAGAAGGCCAACCCGCTCAAGATGGCCAAGGTCGAAAACATCGACTACAAGGACGCTGCGCTGCTGCGCAAGTTCATCTCTGACCGAGGCAAGATCCGCGCCCGCCGCGTCACCGGCGTGTCGGTGCAAGAACAGCGCCTCATCGCCAACGCCGTCAAGAACGCCCGCGAGATGGCCTTGTTGCCGTACTCGTCGTCGGCGCGCTGACCGGCATACCAGTCACTGACTGTCACATCTGGACGAGGAGACACTGGAGATGAAGGTCATTCTCACGCACGAGGTCAGCGGCCTCGGCACGGCCGGTGACGTCGTCGACGTCAAGGACGGCTACGCACGCAACTACCTGTTCCCCCGCAAGCTGGCCACCACGTGGACCGCTGGCGGCCAGAAGCAGGTCGACGCGCTCGTCAAGGGCCGTGAGGCTCGCGCGATCAAGTCGCTCGACGACGCCAAGGCGGTCAAGGGTTCGCTCGAGGGCAAGGCCGTCACGGTCGCTGCCAAGGCGGGCAAGGGCGGGCGCCTGTTTGGCGCGGTCAGCGGTGGCGACATCGCGGCTGCCGTCAAGGCTGCCGGTGGCCCGGAGCTCGACCGTCGCAAGATCGAGGTGCCTGGTCACATCAAGACGATCGGCACCTACGAGGCGCTCGTGCGTTTGCACCCCGAGGTGCAGGCCAAGGTTGCTTTCGAGGTCGTGCCCGCGTAAATCGGGTCACGCTGGTTGAGTTTTGCTAGGCCAGAAGGCCGGGCCGCGTCAGGCGACCCGGCCTTCGTCGTGTCTGGCCTCACTGACCCCTGACCCGCTGACCCCTGACCCGCTGACCCCTGACCCGTTGACCCGCTGACCCCGTTGCCCCCGCTGACCCGGCTGCCCCGCCGAGTGGAAGGGCACGTATGCCGGCTTCCGAGCCCTCGAAGCCTGCATACCTGCCCTTTGACCCAGCGCCAACCGGCATACAGGCCCTTTGACTCAGCGCCAACCGGCATACCTGCCCTGTGCCGTGCGAAAAGCGGGCGTGCGGGTCAGCGGGCGGTGGCCCAGACGTCGGTGCGCAGACGCCACCAGAGGGTGAGCGCTCGCACGGTCATGAAGACGAGGAAAGCGCCCCACAGCATGACGAGGGTGGCGCCGGGGTCGCCCCAGACGCCGCGCATTCGCACGAGGGCGGCCAGCGGCAGGTACGCCGTGAGCGAGACGACCATGGCTCGGGCGAGGTAGCGGAAGTCGCCAGCGCCCATGAGGACGCCGTCGGCAACGAAGACATAGCCAGCGACGAGCTGGCCGGCGGCCGCGACGAGGAGGGCGGGCACGGCATACCGCTGGACGGCGGGGTCAGGGGTGACGAGCGCCGTGATCGGGCCGGCCGCGAGCGCGAGGAGGCCACCGAGCAGGACGCCGTAGCCGACGCCCCACCGGAGCATCGTGCGGATCGCGGCGCGCGCGGCGGGGAGGTTGCCGGCGCCGAGATCACGGCCGACGATCGCTTGCGCGGCGATCGCGAGGGCGTCGACCGCGAAGGCCAGGACGCTCCAGATGGTCGCGACGACTTGGTGAGCGGCAAGCGGAGCGTCGCCCAAATGTGCTGCGGCCCAGACCGATAGGAGCAGGACGGCCCGGAGTGCGACGGTGCGGATGACAAGGGGTATGCCGTCGCGGGCCGCGGCGAGGACGCGCGCGGGGTGGGGCTTGAGGGCGACATCGGCGGCGCGGGCGTGGCGGACGACGACGGCGGTGAGGGCGGCCGCGATGCCGGTGTGGGCGATCGTCGTGCCCCACGCGGAGCCGGCGATGCCCCAGTGCAGGCCGTGAACGAGGGCGACATTGAGGGCGACATTGGTTGAGAGCCCGATGACGGTCGCGACGAGCGGAGTGCGGGTGTCGAGGAGGCCGCGGAGGGTGCCGGTCGCGGCGAGGGTGAGGAACATGCCCGGTATGCCGGCCGCCGAGATCCGCAGGTAGGTCACCGCTTGCGCGTGGGCGGCTTCGCTGGCCCCGAAGGCGGCTGAGAGGGGGTCGGCGGCTGCGGCGACGACGCCGGCGACGACCGAGCCGATGGCCAGCGACAGCCACAGGCCGTCAAGCCCGAGGCTCAGGGCGTGGTGGCGATCGCTGGCGCCGATGGCTCGGGCGACGCTGGCGGTCGTGGCGTAGGCGAGGAAGATGAACAGGCCGGTCGCTGAGAGCAAGACCGACGCGGCGACGCCGAGCCCGGCCAGGGGGATCGTGCCGAGGTGGCCGACGATGGCCGAGTCGGCCAGCAGGTAGAGGGGTTCGGCGACGAGGGCGAGGAAGGCCGGCACGGCGAGTCCGACGATCTCGCGGCCGGTCGTCGTGGGGCGGCGCGGGCTGGGGTTGTCGGTGCGCGCGCGTGCGCTCATGAGTCGGCGCTCATGCGTCGAGCGGGCCGAGATGCTTGAGGGCTTCGCGACGCGAGAGGCCCGATAGGTCGGGGCGACGGTCGACGAACGCCCGCACCCAGTCGGGGTTGGTGCGGGCGTAGTCGCGCAGCGCCCATCCGATTGCCTTGCGGGCGAAGAAGTCTCGGTCGGCGATGCTCGGGGTGATCGCGTCGGTGAGCAGCGATGTGTCGGTGCGCGGGCCGCGCCCGACCTGGCAGATGATCGCCGACCGGCGGATCCAGCGGTTGTCGTCGTGCGCCCACTCACGCAGGGTGGCGTCGAGTGTGGGGCTCGGGTGCTCGTCGAGCAGGTCGCGCACGAGGTGGGTGGCCGTCTCGTCGACGACATCCCACCACGCCCCCTTCGTGATCAGGTATCGATACAGCGGGAGGGCGTCGAGGTCTCGCCACGCGCGGGAGCGAGGGTGGCGCGCGAGGACGAGCGCGGCATACCAGTGTTCGCGATGCGTGGCACCGTCCCAGAGTGCGCGGATCGTCGCCTCCCACGCGGGTCGGCTCGTGAGGGCGTATGCCGGGTCGCGCACGAGGGCGCGCATCGTCGAGCGCAGGACGGGGGTGGTGAGGCCGAGGTAGGGGAGGGTCGACTTCATGTAGCGCTGCTGGCCGACCGCGCGGGTGGGGTCGGCGTGGGCCGAGAGGGCGCGGTGGATCGCGTCGATGAGGGCAGCGTGCGGGGCTGGTGGCTCGTCGGCGGGTGGCGCTGGTGGCGGCGCTGGTGGCTCGGGCATGGGAGCTCCAGGCTAGTGTCGGCCGACGTGACTGACGTCGACCTCATGCTCGTCTACGGGACGTTGCGCGAAGGCATGCCGACCTATGGCGGCGCCGAGTTGCCGCCGGTTGTGACAGTGGGGCGGGGGCTGCGGGTGCCGGGGTGGCTGTTTGACGTCGGCGCCTATCCGGCAGCGGTGCTCGACTGGCCGGCGCTGCGGGGTGAGCGGGAGGCCGGAGCGGCGATCGAGTGCGACCTCGTGCGGGTGGTCAGGGGCTCGGGTGTCGGGTGGCTGCAGGAGGCCCTGGCGGCGTTCGATGCCTACGAAGAGGTGGCCGCCGATGCCGAGACCGGCGATCCGGGGATGTATCGGCGGGTCTTGGTGGACGGCATACCTGCTCGTGCTGGTCTTGCGTGTGGTGCTGCTGGTGCTCGTGCTGGCTCTGGCGTCGGGGAGCGGGCGTGGATCTATGAGTGGACCCGGCCGGTCACGGACCTGCCGCGCATCGAGAGCGGGCGGTGGGGCTGAGCTGGGGCTGAAGTCAGGCGGTGCCGAAGCGGGCGGCGTTGCGGGCGCGGGCTTTTGCGGCTTCGACGGCGCGGTCCTTGGGCGCGGCCGAGGTCGTGAGGTGCGCGAGGAGGGTGTCGGTCGCGACGGCGACGGCGGCGACGGCCTCGTCGAAGGCCGCGCGATTGGCCTGGCTCGGGGCGGTCGTGCCGGCGATCTTGCGGACGTATTGCAGCGCGGCGGCCGCGATCTCCTCACGCGTGGCGGGGGGCTCGAAGTTGTGCAGGGGGCGGATGTTGCGGCACATCGGGCGAGCGTATGCCGGGCCGTCGCCACCGCGCCAGGCGCACGGCATACCGGATCGGGGTGGAGGCGCACCCGCGACCGTGGAGGGCAGGTGTGGTGGGTTCGCGAGGGTGAAAGGGCAGGTGTGGCGAGTTGGCGGCCCCGGAAGCCTGCGCTCCTGCCCTTTCACGTCTGCCGCGAGACGGATCAGCGAGCGACCAAGCCCGGGCGGTGGACACGCCCGGAAACTTCTCTTGTCCACACAGATGGATGAGGCTTAAGGCGTGAGATGCGGCCACATCTGGCGGAAAGTACCCTCTTGTCCCCACGTTGTCCCCACCCTGTGCACAGTGGTCTCGGGCGTTTCCCACACGTTGTCCACTCGAGGTCCACAGGGGTCGGTTGAGGCGCCTCGGGCGGGCCCATAGCGTGGGGAGGCTGTCAGTGGTGGGTGCTCTGATGGCGACGTAGGGCTCGGGGTGCGGGCCACACGTGCGGCGTCGGAGGAAGGTCAGGTCGGGCAGCGTGTCGATCCAGCAGTTGTTCCCGGGTGCTTCCGAGGGGCCGCCGGAGGATCGTCTGCCGCCGCAGGACGTCGCGGCCGAGCAGTCGGTGCTCGGGGGGATGCTGCTGAGCAAGGACGCGATCGCCGACGTCGTCGCGACACTGCGCGGGCCTGACTTCTATCGGCCGGCGCACGAGATCATTTTCGACGCTGTCCTGGATCTCTATGGACGCGGCGAGCCGGCCGATGCGGTGACCGTCGCCGACGAGCTGACCAAGCGGGGGTCGCTGCCGCGGGTGGGCGGCACGGCATACCTGCACCAACTCATCTCCTCGGTGCCGACCGCGGCGAATGCGGGGTATTACGCGCAGATCGTCGCCGAGCGCGCGGTGCTGCGGCGGCTCGTCGAGGCGGGCACGAAGATCGTGCAACTCGGGTATGCGCAGGGCGGCGGGGATGTCGAGGACATCGTCAACGCCGCGCAGGCCGAGGTGTATGCCGTGGCCGACAAGCGGGGCGGGGAGGACTACCACCGGCTCGGCGACATCATCGAGATGACCGTCGACGAGATCGAGGTCGCCTCCGGCAAGTCTGGCGAAATGACTGGCGTGCCAACGGGTTTCACCGATCTGGATGCGTTGACCAATGGGTTGCACCCCGGGCAGATGATCGTGCTGGCGGCCAGACCCGCGATGGGCAAATCGACGCTCGGGCTCGATATCGCGCGGACGGCGGCGATCAAGCACAAAATGGCGTCGGTCGTCTTCTCGCTCGAAATGAGCAAGACCGAGATCACCATGCGTCTGCTGTCGGCCGAGGCGCAGATTCAGTTGCAGCACATGCGTAAAGGCACGATGCGCGACGACGACTGGCAGCGCCTGGCCAAGACGATGGGCCGCGTGTCGGACGCGCCGCTGTTTATCGACGACTCGCCCAACATGTCGCTGATGGAGATCCGCGCCAAGTGTCGGCGGCTCAAGCAGCGCAACAACCTCAAGCTCGTCGTCATCGACTATTTGCAGCTGATGTCGTCTGGGAAGCGCGTGGAGAGCCGGCAGCAGGAGGTGTCGGAGTTTTCGCGGGCCTTGAAGCTGCTGGCCAAGGAGCTCGAGGTGCCGGTCATCGCCATCTCGCAGCTCAACCGTGGCCCCGAGCAGCGCACCGACAAGCGCCCCCAAATGTCGGATCTACGTGAGTCGGGGTGTTTGACCGCGGACACCCGCGTCTTGCGCGCCGACACCGGTGCGGAGACGACAATGGGCGAGCTGTATGCCGCAGGCGCTCGCGACGTGCCCGTGTGGTCGCTCGACGAGTCGCTGCGCTACGTGCGCCGCCACCTAACCCATGTGTTCTCGACGGGGGTGCGACCGGTCTGGCGGCTGACCTTGGCGTCGGGTAAGGAGATCCGCGCCACCGACAACCACCCCTTCCTCACGTATGCCGGGTGGGCTCCGCTGCGCGAGCTGCGCACCGGGTCGCGCGTGGCGGTGCCACGGCATACCCCTGCCCCTGAGCGTTTCGAGCCGTGGGAGGACGACAAAATCGTGCTGCTCGCGCACCTGCTTGGCGACGGGTCGTTCGTCAAGCGGCAGCCGCTGCGCTACGCGTCGGTCGATGAGGCCAACCTACGGGTGGTGACGAAGGCGGCACTGCTCTTCGGCGTGGTCGCGGTGCGCGACGAGTATGCCGCCGCGCGGGTGACTTCGCTGCGTCTGCGCGCGCCCTATCGGCTCACGCATGGTGTCCGTAACCCGATCGCGGCGTGGCTTGACGGGTTGGGCCTCTTTGGATTGCGGAGCCACGAGAAATTTGTGCCGGAGCGCGTTTTTTATGCTTCGAAGCGGCAGATCGCGGTGTTCTTGCGGCACATCTGGTCGACCGACGGATCGGTCACGGTCAACCGGTCCGGGCGCGGCGGGCGGGTGTATTACGCGTCGACGTCGCGGCGGCTCGTCGATGACCTGTCGCGGTTGCTGCTTCGGTTTGGGATTTCGACGCGGCTGCGGACGGTGCGCAAGCAGGGCTACCGGCCCGGCTACACGTTGGATATTTCGGGCGTCGACAGCCAGCGTCGGTTCTTGCAGGAGATCGGGGTGCATGGTGCGCGCGGGGACGCGGCCGAGCGCCTGCTGTCGATCGTGCGGGGGGTCACGGCCAACACGAATGTCGACACCGTGCCGGTCGAGGTGTGGGACACCGTGCGATCGGTCATGTCCGAGCGCGGGATGACGACGCGGGAGTTCCAGTCGGCGCTCGGGGTGTCCTATAACGGGACCGCGCTCTATCGGCACGCGCCGTCACGGGAGCGGCTCGGGCGCGTGGCCGCGGTGCTCGACTCGGCCGAACTCGAGCTGTATGCCGTGAACGACGTCCTGTGGGACGAGGTCGTGTCGGTCGAGGCCGACGGTGTGGAGGAGGTCTTCGACGCCACGGTTGTCGGAGGGCACAACTTCATCGCCAACGGCATCGCAGTCCACAACTCGATCGAGCAAGACGCCGACATGGTCATCCTGCTGCACCGCGACGAGGCGTATGAGCGTGAGTCACCCCGGGCGGGTGAGGCCGACCTGATCGTCGCCAAGCACAGAAACGGCCCGACCGACACGATTGTCGTGGCGTTCCAGGGCCACTACAGCCGGTTCACCAACATGGCCCAACCGTTCTAAGGCGCTTTTGTCGAGATGCAGTCAAGATTGAACTCTTGCCTGATGAACTTTAAGTTCCCCCTCAAGTGCCGCCGGCACCCCCGTCCACTGCATGCCCGGTGAGAACCTTGGGTTTACTCAGTCGGGCGCTCGGCTACTACCGTCGTTGGCCGTCAGGGCTCGGCGCCCGGTGGCGTTCTGAGTTGTTCCTTGGAGTGCAGTGGCTAGGCTTGGGTGCACAAGTATGGGCTTATGGCCGCGATCCAGACCCCCGATGAGATCCAGGCGATCCTGACGCGCCTCGAAGGCGAACAGATCGCCACCCTGCAGGTGCTCGGCATCAACTCGTTGAAGTCGTCGTCGCCCATGCCTCATGCGCTGGAGGGTGACATGGTCGAGTCGTCGGCAGTCACGGATCGCCAGTTCACAGTGGTCACGAACCGACATGAAATCGCGGTAGACCTGCAAAGAACCGGAAAGCTGTTGTGGCTCGCCGCAGCCGATCCGTACGTCATGGCGGTGGGTTCTGTTCGCCCAACGGTCCGACTCGTCTTGAGGAGCGGGCAAGGAGTGGACCTCACTGAACCAGCCAAGACCAAGCGGATCACCGTGACGGTTTCCGCTCGCCCGCGAGTCACTCCACCGGCGTGACCTGGAAGGGTGGCGCCTGGGACTTCAGGGAGCTACTCTGAACCAATAGAGCCAGGCCTGAGGAGGACCATGAGCCGACACGCGCCTCGAGTCGACGACCTCTTGGTCTCCTCCAACTTCATTCGGGCCGTGCGTGAGTCCGGTTACCTCAGCATCTCGACCGCGCTCGCGGAACTGGTCGACAACTCGATGCAGGCGTCGGCCACCGAAGTGGCCATATCGATTAGTCGCGACGGAGCGGATGCGCTACACGAGATCGTCGTCGAGGACAACGGCTGCGGCATGTCGAAGGCCGAGTTGGAGCTATGCCTCCGGTTCGGCGGCTCATCCCGCTTCGACTCCCGCCAATCGTTCGGGCGGTTCGGCATGGGTCTCCCTGCGGCGAGTCTCAGCCAAGCACGTCGCATCGAGGTCACCGCGTGGCGGAATAGCGGATATGAGCGCACAGTCGCTCTCGATGTGGATGCAATCGCGGCAGGGAGTGACCAGGCACTACTCGCCCACCGTGGACCCTTGAGTGCCACTGCGTCCGGCTGCCGCGTGCGCTGGATGCAGTGCGACCGGATCGAGTACAGGCGTCTGATCTGGCTGGAGCGATCGCTGCACCGTGAGCTTGGGCGGATGTACCGACGCTTCATTGCATCGGGCCTGCGCCTAACTATCAACGGGACTCCCGTCGAAGCCGTCGACCCCACCCTGCTGACCACCGACATCGAGGGAGCATCGGCGCGCCTCGCCTTCGACGACCTCCACTACGAGTTGGAGGCCGCCGACCGCCGCACGGCTATCGTCACTGTCCGCTGCGCCATACTCCCGGTCGAGCGCTGGCACCACCTCGACAATGTCACCAAGCGTCGGATCGGCATCGTTGGCGGTGGGGGCGTCTCGATTCTGCGCGCCGGAAGAGAGATCGCTAGTGGCTGGTACCTGATGGGGGGCAAACGCAAGGAGAACTACGACGACTGGTGGCGGTGCGAGATCGAGTTCGATCCCAGCCTCGATGAGCACTTTGGCATCACGATCAACAAGCAAGGTATCCGGCCCTCGGCGACGCTTCGCGAGGCCATCGAGCCGGAGTTGGAATCCATCGCCCGGATGCTCAACTCCCGGGTGCGTCAGGCGTTTGAGGAGGTGAAGTTCCAGGCAGCCGCCGAGGCCTCGTGCCGGATCGCGGCGGCAGCCGACCCCGACCTGCCTGTGATCCCGTCACCAGGCCGCACCGGTGCGATCCAGTATCGGTTGGGGTCCGAGGCGCTGCCTATGGAGGCGATGTTTCGCTCGGCCCTGGCCGATCGCACACTCGACCTCACCATGAACGCCGACCACCCGGCCTTCGCGGCGCTTTACCAGCCGCTGCAGGCCATTGAGGGCGAGGCGGCAGCCGCACTCCGCACCTCGCTCGAACTGTTCCTGCTGTCATTCGCGCGAAGTGCGGTGCAGTTGGAGCGGGCCGGACGGCCACTCGATGACCTCATCCACGCATGGAGCAGCACCTACGGACGGATGCTCCAGAAGTCATGACCGGAGACGCGAAGTACGTTCCTCTCACTCTGCCCGCGGGCGCCACCCCAACGGAGCGCCGTGGCTTCATGAGCCTGTGCACCCTGCTAGCCCGCGCTCGGTTCGATCACGATACGCCGCTCGACCACACCTTCTGGTTTACGGCAGCGGGACTGCGGGACCTCTACAACACGCCGACCCTGGCGGCCGCTGCCCACACGGTCATCGACCTCGTCGACCAGGGCTGGACGGTTCAGGTCGACAAATACGGCCCGCTTCTCAGCCCACCTGACGCGCACGCGGATCGGGATTCTGAGAAGGCCCGCATCCGCAGTCAAGAACACTTGCGTCGCGACGCCCAGCTGCGGCAGCCGAGCGTGCGACGCTTCGTGAGCAGCATGGAGCGCAGCCATCAGCACGACAGCAATCTGGTGTCGGTCTTCAACCTGATGCGCGACGGCCGCGAACTAGCCGACGCTCTCACCGAGCGCCCTGAGGCGACCGACACCATCCAGCCGTATGTGCAGGTCGTGGACAGTGCCAGCATCTGCGAACTGACCGGCTTCAAGCTCCACGACATCTGGCGATACTTCCGCCACACATGGTCGAACGCCTACTCGACCGTGCCCGGCCGCTCCATGCCAATCCTGATCCGGGACGCTGCTACCGAGTACCACGCGGTGATCGGGCTTGCCGCGATCTCCAGCCCGGTGGTCCAGATCGCCGAGCGCGACAACTGGATGGGATGGGACACCCAGCAGTTCGTCGGAACGATCGAGGCGGAGCCGACGGCCGAGGTGGCGCAGTGGCTGGCTCGTCGTATCGCGACGCAGCGCGATGAGATCTATGTTGACGACCTCCTGCGTGACGGCGTGCTGCAACCAGGTGACCTCAAGAAGCCCTCGCCGGATGTGGTTGCTCGCCTCAAGGCGGATGCCGAGCGGCACCGCGCGAAGCACCACCGAGCGGGCGTGGTTCGCGAAGTCCGCAGCATCGAGACGGATGCATGGGTGGAGCGAGCTGAGACCCATCTGTTCCGGTCGAAACGGTCGGCGCTACTCGCCGAGACACTCGAGATCCAGGCACTGGTTGGGGGCTACTTCGGCGCCACGGCCACCGTGGAAGGACTCAAGAGGGCGCTGGCGGACCCCAAGGCCCGGACGCAGATCGGGCGACTGGCCAGGCGGGCTCGTGGCGAGCGGGTAGGAACGGTTATCGCGGACCTAACGGTCTGCGGTGCCGTCGCGCCGTATAACGCGTTGGCCGCGGGCAAGCTCGTCGGCTCCATGGCAGTCTCTCCCACCGTACTGGCTGCCTACCGGAGGAAGTACACGCGCCCCAGCGAGATCGCCTCGGCCATGGCTGGGCGGCCGATCATCCGCGAAGCCCGATTGTCATTCGTAGGCACCACGTCTCTCTATGGGACAGGCTCCAGCCAGTACAACCGATTGTTCTGGCCCGCCTCAACGATGGGTGGCGCCGAGGACTCGCGGATGGGCTTCTACGAGCTTGGGCGTTCGCGCTCGTTTGGGACGTCGCATTTCTCTGGCGCCACGGTCGACGCGCTTGTGCGGCTCTGCGAGCACAGTGGTGGTCTCGTCCGCGTCAACAGCCTGTTTGGCGAAGGCGTCAGCCCGCGACTGCGCAAGGTGAGGCTTGGCCTCGCGGCACTCGGCTGGCCGACGAACGAACTGCTGAAGCATGGCCGTGAGCGCATCCTGTACGGCGTGCCGCTGGTCGAGAACGTCCGTGACTACTCGCTGGGTGTGGATGAGGAGCCGACATACCTGCTCGACCCCGAGCCCGCTGACAACGGCGAGGCGGTGGCGAGGTGGTGGTTCGAGCGCTGGGCCCGACGGCGTGCGGCGCAGGAACACGTCCAGGAGTCGATGCGAGCGAACCGCCTAGTGCGCCCCGTTCGGCACGGCGCGCGGGTGCCCATGCCCAGCGACGAAGAGGCGTTGCCGAATGGCATGCCGCGAAACGGTGTCCGCCAGGCGTAGGGGCCCTACTCGTCCAGTACGAGAATCTCAGAGACGCTGGCCACCGCGGCGATTAGCGCTTCTTTTTCGTCTGGATCCGCCACTCGGCGAGCACCGAGGATTCGGATATCCCGATCCATCGGGACGGCATATGACGGCGTCGGCGTCCGTACCAGCACTTCCGTGTTGGTCCTCGCCTCTCGGAGCACGAAGCTTTTGACGCCGTGCTCACGCACGACGGTTCCCGCGAGGTCGTACCAAGTCTCTTCCGCCGCCGTGGCCGTCACGGTGGCGGAGGTGGCCCAGTAGCTATCGCATAGCCCACGGACACTGCACAAGCCACAGTGGTCGCCCATGATGGCCACCGGAGGATCGTCAGTCGCGGCAGCATCTGCCGCCTCGATCCTGGTCGCCACTCGGGTACGGAGCTGGGTTAGTTGCTCGGTCGTCGGGACCGCCGTCTCGACGTCATGGCTTGGATACGCCGCGACAAGCTTGGCCACCGCGAGACCGTCCGGGTTGACGAGGGTGTCCTCGTGCCAGAGGAGGGCATAAAGCTGAAGCTGATCCTGATGCGCTGGGTCTTCTGCGCCTGTCTTAAAGTCGGTGATCTGGGCGCCGTCGGCATCGAGGCTGAGCAGATCGATACGTCCCTTCAGTCGAATTGACTCAGACACCAGTTCCTTCTCCGGGTGATCACCAGCTCGCGCCGGATAGCGCACTGCCGGGTCGCTCGGGGGCGCACCCGCCCCAGTTGCAGCCGACGGGCGGAGTTCCATTCGGTTCAGATAGGTCTGAATCTGCTCACGCGCTTGCGGCACCCAATCCGTGATCTGGCGGGTGAGGTGATCGCGCCGGTCGCTGGCCAGGCGCGGGTTTCCGTCGAACCGTGCCAACTGCATGGCGAGTACGTCTTCGGCGACCTTCGTGTAGCCGCCGAGTTCCCGTAGGACCGCCACGGCCTCGGCTGAGCGAGTTGAACTGCATCCCGCCTTGACCAGTGCCTTGACGATGATTTCCAGCGCCCCATGGACAACATCGCCCCGGATCGCTGCTGGAATCGGCAGGCGTGGATAGCCATGGTTCTCCCAGAGATCCGGATAGTCCGCGCGGGAGAGTGCGTAACTGTCGACGACGCTTGAAAACGAGGCCATAGCGACGGTCGAAAACGAGGCCACCCAGACAGATTGGATGGGTGATCTCTGTGGAGGATTGGGCTTTGATTCGTCGGCTGGTCGCGGATGGTGTTCCCCAGCGCCAGGTCGCGCGGGACTTGGGCATCGGACGGTCGACGGTCGCACGCGCGCTGGCCTCGGGCGGTCCGCCGAAGTACGAGCGGCCGTCGGTGGCGACGTCGTTCGCGCCGTTCGAGGCGGCGGTGCGGCAGCTGTTGGCCAAGACGCCGGACATGCCGGCGACGGTGATCGCTGAGCGGGTCGGCTGGACGGGGTCGATCACGTGGTTCCGCGACAATGTCCGACAGTTGCGGCCTGATCATTGTCGGGTTGACCCCTCGGACCGGTTGATCTGGCTGCCTGGGGACGCGGCGCAGTGCGACTTGTGGTTCCCGCCGAAGGAGATCCCGCTCGAGGACGGATCCAGGACGCTGCTCCCGGTCTTGGTGATCACCGCCGCGCACTCGCGGTTCATGGTTGGTCAGATGATCCCGACCCGGACGACGGCCGATCTGCTGCTGGGTATGTGGATGCTGCTCCAGTTGCTGGGACGAGTGCCGCGTCGGTTGATCTGGGACAACGAGACGGGCGTCGGTCGCGGGAAGCGGCATGCCGAAGGCGTGAGCGCGTTCACCGGAACGTTGGCCACCACACTGCAGCGGCTCAAGGCTAATGACCCGGAATCCAAGGGCGTGGTCGAACGCAGGAACGGCTACTACGAGACGTCCTTCATGCCCGGCCGCGAGTTCGCGTCCCCGGCCGACTTCAACATCCAGTTCGGCCAGTGGCTCACGATCGCCAACGCCCGGGTCGTGCGCACGATCAAGGTCCGCCCAGTCGACCTGCTGGACGCCGACAGGGCCGCGATGCTCCCGCTGCCGCCCGTGCCACCGGCGGTGGGTTGGGTTAACCGGGTCCGGCTGGGACGCGACTACTACGTCCGCATCGACAGCAACGACTATTCCGTCGACCCTGCCGTGATTGGCAGGTTCGTTGACGTGACCGCGGACCTGTCCACAGTCGAGGTCCGCCACCAAGGACGTCTCGTCGCCACCCACGACCGGGTTTGGGCACGCGGCATGACACTCACCGACCCCGCCCACGTCGCAGCCGCCAAGGTGCTGCGCGAACAGTTCCAACGACCGCCAACCCCGGTCGCTGCCGACGACGATCTGGGTCGGGACCTGGCCGACTACGACCGCGCGTTCGGCCTCATCGACGGGACCCTGACTGATGGTGAGGTGGCGTGATGGCGACCAAGGCGAAGACCGACGGGGCGCAGGCTCTCAAACAGCTGACCTACCTCGCCAGCGCGTTGAAAGCACCACGGATCACCGAAGCCGCCGGACGGTTGGCCGACCACGCCCGCGACGCCGGCTGGACCCACGAGGAGTACCTGGCCGCTGTCCTGGACCGTGAGGTCGCTGCCCGCAACGCCTCCGGTGCCTCACTGCGGATCCGCGCGGCCGGGTTCGCAGCGCGCAAGACGATCGAGGAGTTCGACTGGGACGCTCAACCCGCGGTCCGCCAGCAGGTCGCATCGCTGGCATCCGGTGGGTTCCTGACCGAAGCACGCAACGTCGTCCTGCTCGGACCGCCCGGCACCGGGAAAACCCATCTGGCCACTGGACTGGGCATCGCCGCCGCGCACCACGGCCACCGAGTGCTGTTCGCGACCGCGACCGACTGGGTCACCCGACTCACCGACACCCACCGCGGCGGACGGCTCCCACAAGAGCTCGCCAGGCTGCGCCGCTACGGGCTGATCATCATCGACGAGGTCGGCTACCTGCCCTTCGATCAAGACGCCGCGAACCTCTTCTTCCAACTCGTCTCATCCCGCTACGAACACGCCTCGCTGATCCTCACCAGCAACCTGCCCTTCAGCGGTTGGGGCGGCGTGTTCGGCGACCAAGCCGTCGCCGCCGCAATGATCGACCGGATCGTTCACCACGCCGACGTCCTCACCCTCAAAGGCGCCAGCTACCGGCTACGCAACCGCGGGATAGACACCCTGCCCAGCATCAAGACCCAAGACACGGCACACTAAGAAACACGAACCGGTGGCCTCGATTTCGAGCGTCGGATCGGCCTCACTTTGGAGCGTTGCCGACAGTAACGACGAGGGCACCCCTCAACGTCCTTGAGCGACGAATAGCTCCACATCGCGGGCGCATCGCGGAGGAGTGCTCGCCCCGAGACGACCCCCGTCTCAAGCACCTTCGGCTCAGTCAACTCAGCCACTTGAGTACCTGCTGGCTCGCCACGGGCAGGTTGCGCATCACGACCAGGTCATCAACCGGGTACACCGGTACGCCGCCGAGTTCCTTGGCGTCCCAGAGTTCCTGCGTGGGCGGCAGGTCCCGCGTGAGCGGACTCTGGATGTAGAAGATGCGATCCTTGCCCTTGCCGCGGGCCAACAGCGGTGCCGTGATTGTGCCCAGGCCATCGATATCAACGGGTTCGTTCTTCAGGAACTGGAGGCCGTTGATATTGCGGCTGTCGAGGTCCGCGAGCAGTTTGTCGATCGACTGACTCACCCGAACGTCGTCGAGGCTCGGCGTCGTGCCGTCGAGCACGTACCGCAGGAGGGCCGCCCCGACTCTGCGGTCCAGCAGCCCGTGCTCGAAGCGGTTCCGGAAGCTTCGCAGGCACCGGTAGCAGGAGGCATCACAGTCCGCCGGGCAGGTCTCCAGGCGCTCCAGCGCCTTCTTGAAGATCGAGAGTCCATACCCGTGCACACGACGCGTGAAGCCCGCGCCACCTGCCAGCGTGTCGTATAGATAGATCTCCGCCTCAAGCCCATGGTTGCCGGCCGGGGTCAACGCTGGCCGATACTCGGCCTGCAACTCGCTCGCGTCCACGTCGAGTTCGCCGGTCGCCGCGATGGTGAGGGCTTCGGCGATCGTCCGTAGCGCCACCTGAGTCGAGAGCAGTTCCGGGCGCAGAGTGAGCGGCGCATCGACCTTGAAGCGGACGAGAAGCACGTCCGAGATGAAGTCGGTGCCCAGCACCAGTCCGCGCGTCGAGGCCGAGCCCGGGCAGTCCGGCTCGCGCTCGTCCGGGTAGGGCTTGGGGTGTGTTCCAGACACGACACCGGTTGCCCCCTTGGTCGGCTCGATGAGACCGCACCGGGTGCAGTAGGTATAGCCCTCGCTGCGAGGACCTGTGTTGGTGACCAGAAGGGTGTCGCGGCGGTAGGTCTGCTCCAGACGGTCAGTGACGTGATCCCACGCCTCTTCCTCCTCGGGACCTTCCGCCACCAACTTGGCGCGCGTCGCGTAGCTGTTTGCGGGTGCATCATCTGGGCTGGTGCCGGGCTCGTCGTTGGCACGGTGAGCGAAGCCAGGCGGGCGCATCCAGTTCATCGCCTTGCCGAACTTGTCGACCGCCCCGCACGCGGGACAGTCACGCTCCTCACCGCGCTCTGCCTGGTCGTAAGGGAAGTGCTTGGCGTAGTGGCAGACCTGACACTCGAAGTACAGCCACTTGTCGCGCCATGCCTGGAAGCGTTCCTTGTGCATCGGAGCGTAGATCGCCCCGGAGGTCCACTCCTTGTTGTCGATCCAGACGACCTTGCCAGGCGCATATTGGCTGAGCGCGATGGGCAGTCCTTGGCTCGGGGCGTACCGGAACTCGGTGTGGAACGGCTCAGACTTGTCGCGATCGAAGACGTGGAAGGCGACGACATCCGTTGGGAAGGCGTATCGCGGTAGGACGCCCTTGTAGAGCAGGCGATCGAGAAGGTTTGTCTGACTGCGAGGCTCGCTAGGAAGCTCCGCGCCGTCCTCGCCTGAGTCGCCCCCTTCCACTTCGTCGTCAGCAGGAGCTGCGTCGCCTTCCTCCGGCTCCGGGAGCTTGCCGTCAGGCTCCAAATCAAGGGCCTTGTCGATCTCACTGAGGGTCTTACTGACCAACTCCTCGAGGATCGTCTGGCGATCCTCGGGCTTGAGCTCCGAGGGCAGCCAAGTGTCCACATCCCGGCTGAGATCGGACTCATTCTGGGTCAGCCACTCCTCGAAGTCGGCGCGGTTGAGCGGCGACGTCGTGCCGACGAAGCTCCGCACCGTGCCGAGCACCTCGAAGAGCTGCGGCTGGTCTTCGGGGTCAATCTGCGGCAGCCGCGCCTGGTTGTAGCGCTGGAGCAGGTACGCGATGACATGACGACGGGCGATCTCGTCGTTGTCCAACGTCAGGATCGGGTCGTCCACCTCGCCGCGAATCATGAGATCTGGATTGCGGAAGTAGTGGTCATCGTGGGTATCGGCACTGCCGAACGCGACGACGGTAGCGACCGCGTTGCCACGACGCCCGGCCCGACCAGCTCGCTGCTGGTAGTTGGCCCGCGACGGCGGCATGTTGCGGAGTGCGACACCGGACAGGCTGCCGATGTCGATACCGACCTCCATCGTCGTCGTGCATGAGAGCACATCGATAGCCGCTCGCTCCTGCTCGCCCGGTCGAGGCAATCCGACGTTGACGTCCTGGAACAGAAGCTCGTACTCCTCCGCACGGGAAAAGACCGCGTCGGACTGCGCCGCGTTGAGCTGTGCCGTGTGCTCGGCAGCAATGATGCTCATGATCGGCTTGCCAGGGGTCTTTAGGGCGCGCTCAGCGCTCTCCCGGTAGTAGCCCTTGCGCGCTTGGAAGACCTCGTCCGTCTCGGGATCGAGCGTGCGCACCTTGTCGGCGCCACAGCTCACGCACTTGGTGGATCTAGGAAACGGGCGCTGCGTGAATCTGCATCGCTCGCAGTAGCCCCACAGTCCTCCGATATCCAGCGCCACATTGCCCGCTAGCAACCGGTACTTGTTGCCCTGCAGCTCGCAGAACGTCGGCAGGATCGTCGGCAGCCACGAGTCCTTGAAGACCTTCTTAGCCGCCGGGGTGTCGAGCCACCGCTCGACCGTCTGGAACTTGCCCGAGTGCGGCTTGACGCCGCGCTTCTGACGCCACCATTCCTGGGTCATCCCCGGGAACCAGATGCCGCGTGCCGGGGTGGACCACTGCGCCAGCCACATCCGAAGGAGCGCCAGCCGCTCTTCGTCTGTGGTCGCCACGACCGGAATGACGGGCAGATTGGCGAGGAGTTCGTCCGTCAGGCTGGCCTTCTCGCGCAGCGATGCCAGGCCGAGCGATGTCAGGCCGTAGTACTTGTCCGTCAGCGTGGCGTACATGGCGCGCAGCAAGGCCTGAGGCGGCTGGGCCGTGAGCATGAGCAGTTCCATCGTGGCAGCGACATCGCCCCTCAGAGCGCCCTTATCGACAGCTTTGCCTACGTCCCGTGCGACGTGAAGGGACTCGGCCTGTCGCAGCTCAGGGCGCAGTCGCACCTTGAGCTGCTTAGCGCCAACCATGACCGCCAGGTAAAGGCGCTCCAGGCTGAGCTGCGTGCCAATGCCGGGCTGGGCGGCGAGATCGGTCCAGCCCTTGAGGATCAGCGGGCGAATCACGTCGCGCATGGAGTAGGCCTGCAGGTTCGGCGCCAGACGAGCGGCGACCTGCCGCGAGTCGGAGAACGCCAGCACCTTGCGACCCCGGAGCGGGGCGAAGTCTGAATAGGGAGCGCTCGGCGGCTGGACCTCGATCTGCCGGGTCACCAGGGCTTGGAACGGTTGATCGCCCTTCGTTTGGTGGTCTTGAACCGAGGAGCGTCCGAAGCCAGCCATCTGGCCGCAGACCCCGCATGGCTTGAACTCGCCGTTCGCTTCGGCCTGATCGTCGGTGTCGTCATCATCGTCGTCGCTGGTGACGGTTTCGCCTGCTCGGAGCTTCGGGAGGAACACGACACGACGACGCGTTGGCGGATGGTCGGTCCGGAGTCGACCAGTCACGAGATCGATCTCGGCGACCTCCACCTGGCCCGCCGAGGGCTCCTCGAGGAGGAGGTCCAGCGGAAACAGTTCGGGGATCGAACCACTAGTGGTCTGGAACGCACCGCCCGGCTCATGCCACAAAAAGTCCGGGTCCTGCAGGTTGTCGGTGTATGCCCGGGCGTAGGCGGAGCCGCAGTGACGGCACGTGTAGAACTCGAACACCCGAGCACTGCAGTCGCAGGTGGCTTGGGGCTGGGGGTAGAGCTTGCCGATAGGGCCGGGGCCAGGTGGCAACTCGCTGCGGTCGACCGCAGCGCACTCCGGATCGATGCATGCCCATAGTCCAGGTAGACCCCGGAAGAAGGCGTGTACGCGGCACGGGAGTAGCCCCGCCTCATCGGAAGTCTTTCGGGCAGCGCTGCCGAGCGCGACCAGCGTGGTCACGGCCTTGTCCGCCTGCCCCGCATCGACGCCCGGGAAGATCACCCGGCCCAGCTCACTGATCGGCTGCGCCTTCTGCATCGTTTCGTTGACGAGCAGATTCATCGGGCCGTACGAACTCAGCGCCATGTCAAGCAGCACGCCGATGCCTTGGTCGTGGTTAGCGACGCCACGCTCATTGAGCAGACCGGCCACGGCAGCCGCACGCTCGGCGTCTGAGTCGACCGCGTAGAAGTCCTCGAGCGGGACTCCCGCGAGCAAGGCGGCATCGGCTGCCGACCCCGCAGCAGCGCCGCCGCGAGGGGCCCACTGGCTGGTTACGGTACGGAAGTCGTTAGGGTCTTTGCCGGTCAGCTGGGCGGCAAAGCCGCGCGCGTACTCCGGGGTTGTAAAGGAGGCGCTGGTGGTGATGACTTGCAGCCTGTCCGGGGTGATCCCGAGCCTCGAGCGGAGCCGGCGCAGCAGCAGCGCCACCTCGGCACCAGCGGCCCCCCGATAGAGGTGCGCTTCATCGACCACCAGAAGAAACTTCTCTTCGGGGTTGTCAGCCAGCCACTGGCGCGTGTGGTCGAACACTGGCCGCTCCAGCGGCCGCATGAGCATGTACTCCAACATTGAATAGTTGGTTATGAGCACGTCCGGTGGCGCTGCCAGCACCTCGTGCCGAGTCAGCAGTTCTGGGTCACTC
Organism: Dermatophilaceae bacterium; assembly: GCA_037046615.1. Lineage (GTDB taxonomy): Bacteria > Actinomycetota > Actinomycetes > Actinomycetales > Dermatophilaceae > Phosphoribacter. The sequence goes on along the minus strand of JBAOHD010000012.1, from coordinate 19,870 downwards.
GGCTGCATAACGGCGCGGATGAACTCGTCGGTCTTGGGGTCCTTCCAGCGCGAACCCTTCGGCCCGAACCACTTCTTTAGGTCGGGCTTAGCGGGCCACTTGCCCCGCTGCTCCAGCTTTGCCTTGAGGGCCTTCGCCTGCGCGTGCCCCGGCGCGCTCGGGTCAGCAGCCTGGTCAATCAGGAGCAGATAGAAATCCTCGATCGAGCCGAGCCGCTGCTGGTCCTTCTTGACGGTCCGGACGCCCGGGTAGAGCGTGCGGCTTGTGTAGCGAGCGAACCGCGCCGGTCGCCCGGCCCAGGCGTTGAACTGCGTCGTCACGCGCGGGTCGCCAAGGAGCAGGCGGAGACGACCGAGTTGGTCGTTCACCAGTGCGTTCATCGGGTAGAGGATCAAGGCCCGAACGGCCGGAGCGGTAAAATGCGTTGGTCGATGCGCCGCCTCCGTCGCCAGCTTGGCGAGCATGGGGAGCAAGAACGACTCGGTCTTTCCCGAACCGGTACCTGTCGTGATGGCCAGGCTCTTGCCATCCCGCGACGTCCACTCCAACGCCTCGGCTTGGTGGGTGTAGGGCGGGTCGTAAAGCAGCCGGTCGAGACCGCCCATCTTCTGGGTGAGCATCCCGAACAAGGCGTGGATCTGTGGGTCGACATCGAGTTCACCGAACCGTCGGTTCGTCTTGTAGCGCGGCGTGCTCTCAATGTACGGGGCCTTGAACAGCACGCCTTCCGAAGTCAGCAGGTGTCGTCGCTGCTCAATGACCGTCGGGTGGCCGACGTGGTAAGTCGCCTCGATGTAGTCGCGCAGGGCGGCTTGGATCTCATCGATCGTCTCCCCGATGGTGGGGGCATTAGTCGCCACTGCTGTCCTCCTGGTAGGTCATCCAAAGCATGTCAGTCAGGAATTTGGTCACGTCGTCCAATGCCTCAGGGGGCAGCCGGAACGAGAACAGGGAGCCGGTGGACTTCCCCAGGGCGAGTCCCGCGAACTGCACATAGCGCTCAGCGAATCCGGGGAGCGGCGAGAAGAAGTCAAGGATCGCGTCGTCGCTGGGGCGAGCACCTCGCCTGATGCGGAACTCCTGAGGCGTGCCGCGCAGGGCGTCGATCGCCGCCTGGTAACGCCAGGCCTCGTCGCGGCCAGGGACGACCGGATCAGCCACCGGAAACTCCAGGATGCGCATCGGTACGCCAGCCTCGCACCGGACCAGGCACCACAGGTCAGCGCCGTACGCCTGCGGCCGACGAGCCAGGAAGTCACCGGTATCGGTTGCTGCAGGCGTTCGCCAACGTCCTCGGTAGTAGCGCACCTTCGTCGCAGGATCGAGCAGTTGGAGGCCCTCAAGCTCACCAGCATCGGCCGCGACGTTCAGGCGGGAACGGTGCTGCTTAATCAGGTCGGCTGGCGCCTCTACGCTGGGGCTGGCAATCCATCGCTTCTTCGGCACCTGCTGCAATCCACGCGCGCGCAGTTCCTTCTCGTAGTCGGCGGGCTCCAACGTCAAGAGCCGGGTGTGACCCTCGTACTCGATTGCGCCCGCCAACTCGTCGCTGATCAAGGGTGCGCCGAACGGCCGCACACCCATGAGTAAGTAGGTTCCTGGCACGCGCTCGATGAAGGACGGCGGCGCGAGGAACAGTAAGCGTGTCGATCGACCGCTCTCGTGCCGCAACTCCAGCAAGTCACCCGATGACACCAACAGGTCGAGCAACTCGACGACCTCGTCTCGCTGTAGGTCATCCCCGTCCAGGGGCCTCAGGGCGCCGAGAACAGCGTCAACGAGCCTCCCGGGGCTGGTCGGACACATGAACGAAGCGGCCCGGCGGAGGGAGACGGCTACACCCTCGGTGGACGTCAGTCCGACGGCGTCGGGATCGAGACCGAGTGTCTCGACGGCGAGATATGACGCGGTATCTGCGGTCTGCTTGGTGAGTTTCATCAGAAGCTCCTCTCAACGCCTTTGGCGTCATTGAGTGCGCGCGTGCCGAGTACCGCGAAGCGAGCTGCGCGGTAGAGCACCGGGGAAAGAAGCACTCGTTCGAGGATGAAGGCCGCTTCGTTGGGTTCCCACTCGGTGACATAGCCGGGCCTCCCGGCGAGCATGAGAAGAAAGCGCGCCACCGAAGGCCGTCCTTTGAGGCCGTAGCCGGCCAGGTGCGGCGAGATGGCCTCGTGGAACCCGAGGAGCAATTCCTCGGGCTTGAGCCACTTGTACAAGCGATAGGCGATGGTCGACGCTATCGCCCTGTGCTCGGTGGAAATGCCCACCGCGCCCTTCATGTCATCGAGATAGTCGGAGGCATCTCGCGCTCCGGACAGCTTCCGCTCAATGGCTGCCCAGTAGCTGCCACCGATGAGCGTTCCGATGGCTCGGGCGATGGCATCGCCAACGGACTGCTGCTGGTATCTGGCGAATGCATCGGCAGGGAGTTCGGCATCCAGCCACCGTTGGTGACCTTCGGCCAGCCTCAGCACCTCACGGGGCGAGTTCGACGTCGCCGCGACGGCTGGGCTCTCCCTGGGCATCCGCAGCATGGCGTTCGGCTCGGTGGGGAGAATCGCGGCGGCCACCGCATCGCCCGCCGTCGCGACGGCCAGACCGCCACGCGGCGGCACGGTGAGCGTCTCCGCAGGATCTTTCCGCATGGCGGTCAGCGGAGCGTCTACGTCGTAGAAGTCGAGGCTTGTTGTGCCGCCATCCGTGCGATCGATCAGGGTCGCCAGTACTCCTCCGTCGTGACTGCGAGCGAAGCGCCACCGGAGCGGCCGGAATCCCCGCTCGCAGGTCAAAGTCGCAAACCCGACGCCGTCCCGCACGACCGAGACGACGCAGGACTCGGCGCTGTCGTAGACATCGGTGAAGCGCTGATCAGTCCTCAGAGACTTGGCCAGGTGGCGCCAGTCAGCCTCCTCAAGCGGAAACCGCACCGAACGCCGCAGTCCCGCAAGTGACTGTGCACGCTCGTCGAACAGGGAGACCCTAAGGTCGGCTTCGATGTCGGCTGGGCCGTCGATGGTGATGACGGCCCGCTCGTCCCAAAGCTCAGCCATCGTCGGCCGGTTCGGGGTAGCGAGCAGGCGGATTCCCTCGCCGATCGAGGCGCCCTCAGGGCGGACCTGGGGGTCACGGATGGTGATCAACAAGGCACCGGAAGCGAGTTGGCGCTCACTCTCGCCGAGCAGGGTCACCCTGAGTTCGTGGGCGCCTACGGGGAGGCCTTCGAGCGTGAAGAGCAGTTCGGCCTCGCCCGCAGTCCACTCAAGGAAGTAGACGCTGTCAGCGATCTCGACGCGGGCTCGGTTTGGGACCAGGTCGGAGTGGATGCCGAGCATGGCCGGCTCTCCCGCGAGCCACTCGACCTCACCTTCACCGTCCCAAGCGCTCGCCACGATGCCCACGGGCCGGATCGCAACGTGCGAGGTGACAGATAGCCCGGCCGTCAGGAGTGCCGCTTCTTCGCTCTGGCTGAGTTGCGGCGGCACTTCGCAGTCATAGGCCTGAACGCCGCTGGTGCCGATGGGTAACTCGGTACACCATGACACCACCGGAGCACCGAGAGTGTCCCTACCAATAAGCACATAGCGGTGTCCGGGTCGGACGAACTTGCCTTTGACCTCAAGTGCGAGGCCGGGGCCCTGGCGACGAAACAGCCACCACGGTCCCTTTGTGATGACGCACTGCGCTGCCAAGATGCCGTTGACGGCAGCGTCGCCTCCATCTAGCTGCAGGAACGGTCTGTCCGGACTGGGCCAGCGGGCGAGTCTCACGTCCTGCCCCGGGTACAGCAATCCGCTCGGGGGAATCGGCCGCGCCCCTCCGTTCACCGTCGCGCGGGATATGCGCAGTTGCGTGTAAATGTCTGGCCTGCTCGCTCCAACCCCGGCGAGGTCCGGAAGCTCAGCGAAGGCCTTCCACCCCTCGTCGTAGCGAAGGAAGAGGCGCGGGTCGGTCGCTCGGGGCAGGTTCTTCGAACTGGTTGCGGCGACTGGTGCACGCTCCCCAGGACTGAAGCCACGAACGCGACGCGCAGAGGTCCTCGCGGACTTCAGCCAGTGGCGCGCCTGCGACTCCTCTGAGAGTCCGTCAATGATGCGCGCCAGCGTCGATGCGGACAGGTACGGTGTCGGTTCGTTGTCGCCGGAGAGCAGCGCGACGGCGACTTGGCCGACGAGCGTGGTGTTCTGGCAGAGAATGCGGAAGCGGTCAGGGTAATTCGACGCACGACGGGCCAGCCGGATGCCCAGCGCCTCAGGGTCGTCGAGCAACTCTGAGGTGAGCGCGCCGCTGAACTCGAACAGCAACTGCACGAGGTGGCGCTGAAGGTAGGTCGGCAGCACGGCGTGGGTGATCGGCCAAGAGATGATCGTGAACTGGTTGGCCCACGCGCCCGATGGGCGGGCGCCCCCGAACTGACCGTGAAAACGAACGAACCACTCACGGAGGATCGCTCGCTCTTGGCTCGCCCAGCGGGGCGTCAGTGAGGAGAACGTGGTCCAGTACTCGTCACCGGCGTAGCCATACCCCACCTCCGCGGCGTAGACCACGAATGGCAGCCAGGTCTTCTGATAACGCGTGATGTAGTGGCTCTTGATCGCCTCGCGGACCCCTCCCTTGAGTAGTTCGAGGTCGTCTGAGGAGAGATCGTGCTCCAACGCGAATACCGGTGAGCTGGGGTCGAGCTTGGCGCGAGCATCGCGCAGGTCACCGAAGTGTGAGGCGAGAAGGTCGTGGAAGTACTGCAGTAACTCCGTGCTAGCGCTCGATGCGACGGCTGACATCTCTGCTCACCCCCTTACTGTCTCGACCCGGGCTGCTTGGGCCAGTCTGCTTGACGGGACCGACAGCCACACCTCGAGAGCTTCGTCGTGGCGCGGAACTAAGAGTTGAGGGTGAGTACGAGGCGCTCGACCTCGAGGCGTTGCTCACGTGCGATCGCGGCTCGGCGCCTCGCCTCTGGGGTGGGTGTGACTGGGATCGGCCTACTCCGTCGATTCATGTACTTCACACGCATTCGGGCGTCGTACCGGCTGGCTTCCTGGAGAGCTTCCTCCGTCCAGTCATCGTCCATCCGCGCGAAGATGACGGCGAGCGGCGGATGGTCGTCGTCCACCGCTTCGACGCCACCGTCTTCCTGGAATTGATCACTGGGATAACGCGCGAGGAGCCACCGGAGTTGAGCCTCGGCGGCTCGTAGACGTTGGCCTGTGGCCGGCCGTTCACGCATCTCGTGGCTCTCAAGCACTGCTTTCAGTTTGGCCTTGAGCTTTTCCTTCGCGCGCCACGTGGAGCGGCGGCATACCTCGTCGCAGTAGAGGGCTTGCCTGCCTCGTCGAGTCGCGCGGTAGGTCAGCCTTGCGTTGCAGTCCGGGTTGAGGCACTTGGCGTCGCTCCCTAGTCCCCCTAGGAGATCAGCGAACTCGTCGGCACTGAGACCAAAACTCTTCATGGCGGAGTTCCCTCCTGGGCAGCGATCCCGACATCGATGGGACCATCGATTATTGCGTTCCTGCAGGTCAGGGCACTAGATGTCTAGGAGACGACCTCGCCCTGTGGATAGCGGATGGAACGAAATAATCGATCGCCCGACGTGAACCCTCCCCATGTCGACAGGTGGGGGCCGGGGACTCTACGGTGAGTCTGGGCCAACGAAGTGGGGCACCATCCGGTTGCGACGGAGGTGCCCCGTGGACGGCCCCGATGAATCTTTCGCAGAAACGAAGGTGCCGCCGCGTGCCCAAGTCTATTTCGCCTGCCCGTCGGCAGCCAGCCCCTGTGGTCCTCACGGACGATCCGGTGGAGTGGTGGTTCGACGTCGGCGGTGGCGTCCAAGCCTGGAATGGCAAGCGACTGCCGGAGCTGCGTTCCATGCGGAGCGTTCGAACGCCCCATTCGAAGGCCAACTCCCGGCACGTTCCGGTTTACGCCTACTCGACCACCACGGGGGAACACATCAGGCTCGAGTCGGGGCTTGAGCATGATCTGCTCCGCGAACTCGACCGGCGTAGGGACGTCACCTGGCTGGTCTCCCAGCCGATGCGGCTGCGACTGCCTGCGAAGCGAGCACGGCGTCGCATGGAACACACCCCGGACCTGCTGAGCGTGGATAGCGAGGGTGTGGTTACCGTCTGGGACGTTCGGGCGGCGCGCCGCCAGGACGAGGACTTCAGGATCAAGTCTCAGCTCACGGCCTCCGCCTGCCCAACCATGGGGTGGCACTACGAGGTCTTCGCGGGCCTCACCCGAGTTCGTCGAGCAAACCTGATGTGGCTGCACGGATTCCGACGCGAGCCCGCGGACTACGCCACGACGTTGGGGATGCTGCTGCGCGATACCCGGATCAGCACCATCGGCGCGGTCCTCGATGGGGACGACAAGGGACGGCAGTTCACTGCGTGCATGTGGCACGCCGTCTGGCGCGGCGACCTGCTCTGCGATCTCGACAGACAGCTGAGTCGCTCGACTTCAGTGTCGCGACCACGAGCCGAGGCCCCGGCGTGAGCCAAGAGGTCCTCATCGCCAAGGGCATGCGGCTACTCATGCCCAACGGCCCGGTCCTCGTTCTCTCCATCGAGCGCTACGGCATTCGTGTCAAGACCGTCGTCGGGGATGAACAGGAGGTCAGCTGGGACCAACTCGAGGCCCGCGAGACGGACGAAACAGGCGTCCAAGGAGTGCATCTCGCGCTTGAGCCGTGGTGGAGCAGCCTTCCCCTGGCCGTCCGTCTGGAGGCCCTGGCACGACTTGAAGTCGTGTTGGAGATCCTCACCGGATACCGCGACGGGCTCGCTGACTTCGCCAGACCCGGTGAGCCGTTCCATCCTTTCGGTGATGGCTACGACGTCAGCCTGACCTTTCGGATTCGACGGATGGCACGGCAACTGTCGGTGGAGCGAAGCGCTGACCGAGTCGTCATGCGACGAGTCCAGGCCGGTGACCTTATCTCGGAGTCCGTCTCGGAGAGCACGGTTCGACTCTGGGTCAAAGCCTGGCAGCGCGAGGGCCTTCGAGGGCTGGTCGACGGTCGCAAGACCAAAGGCATCCAAGGCTTTGAGGCCCTCGACTCGAGATTCCTTCGTATCGCGGAGGAGACCTTCTCGCGCTACGACGGGGACATCAGCATCGACAACCAGAAGGAAGTCGAGCGGCAGATCCGCGTCCAGCTGAAGCAGCAGGGGATCACGGATGTTCACTTGCCTCAGAGGTTGCTCCAGGAGTATCTCTCGGCCCGCATGAGAGCCATCGGCAACACCACCCGTCAGAACCGAGGCAAGGACCTCCGCAAGAGCTCGGGCAGGCGCAGCTATCCCGCGGTCCACCCCGGCCATCTGGCGGTGGACGTCACCAGGTGGGACGGCTTCGTCATAGACCCACTCACCGGGCGTGTCCACTCGGTTGAGGTCATCACCGTCATCTCCGTGCCCACCCGAGTGATCGTCGCACTACGCGTGGTACCCCGAAGCGCCACCTCGTTCGAAGCGAGCCTCTGCCTCTACGACGCCATGCGCCCCATGTCCATGCTCGTCGAGGGAGACGACGACGTGACGGTCGACAGCTTCCGTTGGTGCGGCCTCCCGGTCAGTCTCGACTTCGACGGGCGACCCATTTACGCCCACCGGTCGCCAAGACCCAACACCAGCCGGGCCATCCGGGGCGAGCACATCAAACCCGCGGTAACTCCCATGTCAGTCCGAGCCGACAACGGCGCCATCTTCTTGTCCGCCGAATTCCGCGCCCTACTCACTGACTTCGGAGTGGACCTACTCCCTTCGCGTGGAAGCCGCCCCTTGGACAATTCGCATGTTGAGCGCTGGCACGAGAGCCTTCAGCGCGCCTGCCAGCAGATCCCCGGATTCAAGGGCCGGCGAGTCACCGAACGCGGTCGCACGGTCATGATCGCCGACAAGCCCCTGCTGACAGCGCGCGAGCTCGAGGAGCACCTCCATCGGTTCATCGCCCTTGACTATCACCGGTCCCCGCACGACGGCATACGCCTGCCCAGGATGGAAGCGGGTCACTTCACCCCGCTCGAACGCTTCGACATGCTGCTGCCGGCTGCCGGGAACCTCGTCGTTCCGCAGCGACCCGACCTCATCTACCAATTCCTCCCCAAACGCTGGCTCAAGATCGGCAACGCCGGCGTCGAGTACCGCGGCCTGACCTACGACGGCGACATCCTCGACGAACTCCGCCAGGTGAGACCTGGGACGTTCCGGGCCGGCGACGACCGAATTCCCTTCCTCTACGACCACCGGGAACGACAACACCTGTGGATCCGCCATCCGTTCACCGACCGCGTGCACCAACTGGAATGGCGCGAGTCCCACCTCGTGCACGCGCCCCTCACCGACGTCGTCGTCGACGAGGCGCGACGACTGATGCGCGAACGAGGCGGTAACAAGGCCCTGTCCAAACGAAAAGTCATGCTCGAACTCATCGACGAGCTCACCCAAATCACCGCGGCCTCTGACATGGCCGAGTGGCGAACCAAGCTCACGGCGGCCCGCCTGCGGCACGAGAAGGCTCTCCTCGACCATGCCGAGGCCGCAGCAGCCACGCGAGCCCTGGAGGAGTCGCGCCACGGCGTTCTCCGCTTGCCGTTCGTTAGGTCGTTGGCTGCCGGGCCGGCCGACGAAGCTGCGCCAGGACAGGCCCGGGAGGTCGACGACGAGGCCTGGCCCGACTACCGAGAGATGGTCTGAGATGGACGCACACGACTGGCACCGCCAAGCGACGACACCGGCGCCCGAGTGGCCCGACCCGCTGTCCATCGTCGAGTACGAGGCGCTGCCGCGAGACTCGCGGGACGACTACTTCCGCCGGTTGACCGTGGCGATGAACTCGACCGTCGTGGTCTCGCAACCGATGCGGGCCGTGCAGACCCACCTCGATGACATCGTGGCCACGAACCGGCTCCGACCGCCGGGAGCGATGCCGATGGTCGCTGTCACGGCGCCGTTCTCCGCCGGCAAATCGACCCTGCTGAAGCACTGGGGGTTCGGGCTGCACCGCTCCGTCCTGGGCGACCAGGTCACGTCCGCGCGCCCGACCTGGTCGCCGCAGCCCGGGGTGATCGCGGACTGGGTGCCGGTGGTCTACGTGACCTTGATGTCGTCCAGCTCGATCAAGGAGATCAACGCGCTCATTCTGCTGTACCTCGGCTACCCACCCGAAGGCCTCGCCCGCACGACCACCACGCGGGTGCTCCACGCGCTGCGGATGCACGGAGTGCGCGCCGTCATCCTCGACGACGCCCACATGCTGCGCTCTACCAGCGCCCAAGGCCGGGCGGTCTTGGACTACATCAAGTTCCTCAACACCGAGCTCGGCGAGATCAACAACGGCACCGTCATCCTCGTCGGCGCGGACCTGCACGGCACCGCCATCCTTGACGACCCGCAGATCCGCGCCCGCCTGACCACGATGACCGTCGACGCCTTCCAGATCAGCACCATCGAGAAGAAGGCCGCATGGCAAGGGCTACTCGCCACCGCCGGCCACGAGCCCCTGCAGCACATCCCCGGAGCGCCGCCAGATCTGTTCGTCAACCGACTGGCGCAGCACATCTGGCGCCGCACCCAAGGCTACGTCGGCGAGGTCGCCAAGCTGGTCGCCGGCTCGGTCCTGGACGCGGTCCACGACCGGCGCAGCATCATCACCCACAACGACCTCGACGCGATCAAACTCAGCGAACGCTCGGTGGACGGCCAGCTCGACCAGACTGCCAAGAAGAAGCGCCAGTCATGACCGTGGTCCTCCCGGTCCGCCCCGTCCCTGCGACCGGTGAAGCTCTCACCTCGTATGCCGCCCGCCTCGCCGACGCCAACGGCCTGCCCCCGAGCCGTGTCCTGCCGTCCCACCGTCATGACGTCGGCGTCCCCCAGCACGAGATCGCCACCGTCGCCTCACTCGCGGGGCTAGAGCCCATCGCCGTGGCGCAGCTGACGATGGATCGCTACCCGCCTACCGTTCGCGGTCAAGGCGTCACCCACCGCGGCGGCTGGCGCCTGCACTTCTCCGCCGACTGGATCTGCCCGCACTGCACGCCCCGCACCGGGCGCCGCGAGTTGCTTTGGCAGACCGCGCTGTCACCCATGTGCCGGCACTGCAACGTCCTACTCGAGCCCGTGACCGCAGCACCGGCAGCGACGAGCGTGGACACGCCGCGGGATCTCCGCGTCCTCGTCCACGAGCTCATCGAGCTGGCCGAGGCCTCCATCACCCATCACAGCGCCCGCGTCCGGCTCGGCCGGTTCCGCCGCCTGTGCGCCCTCATCGCTCAGACAATCGACGACACCTGGCCCTTCCGCCACGCATCCCTCCCACTGGTCGACCAGGCAGCCGCTCGGGCGTGGGGCGCCTTCCCTTGTGCAGACCCCGCCACGGTCGCCACGATCCTGGCCAGCGCCTCCCCAGCCCTGCACTCCACCCGCAGCCACGACCAGCTCTCCCGGGAAGGTCACACGCGCCGGCGCGGGCAGTCGGCTCGCCATCCACGCAAGTACCTTCCGCAGCGTCCGCCCGCGCCCCAACGACAACCGATCCTCGCGGGGTTCAACGCCACCGACAGCGGCCGCCTGCGCTGGCTGCTCACCCAGCTTGAGCACCTCGCTGTCCGGCACGGCGTGCGCCCTGACCACGTCCCCGCATTGCTGCCGCATCCCGACGACGACGGGCTTCCCGACCCCGCCGACTGGCGCACCCGCTGGCACGGCGCCCTCGCGCTGCACATGATGCTCACCCAAACCCACGGAGGCTCGTGCTCGTCCAGCCGGGCCGCCTTCGCCTTCGGCACGATCGACACCGACACCAGCCGACTGCTGGACGGCATACGCCTCGGCCGCGGCATCAACCACACGGACGCCCAACTCCTCGGCGACGCGGTCACGGTCCTCATCAACCAGGGTCTCGTGGACTACCAGCGCCGCCGCGACATCCTGCGCCCCGTCATCACGCTGCCCCGGCTGGCCGTCCAGGTGAGGCACCTGCCGGAGATCGACGGGCACGCGCCCCGGGTCTTGGCACTGGGCTGGATCTGGACGCGCTTCACCCGCGGGCCAATGTGGACGGGCCCGTTCACCCTCGTCCCTGACCGGCACGTGCGCGCCTTCGACGCCGCCATCGACCCAGAGGCCCGCCTCGCGCTCTACCGAGCCGGGCAACAGTTGCTCGCCGACGCCGACGTCATCACCATCCCGGCCACACAGGCCACCTGGGCCGCGATCACTAGGAGATACGGATGACACCCATCGACAACCCCGCTCTCGAGAACCTGCACCAGCGCACAGCCCAGATGCTCACCGCGATCGACAGCACGCGCCTCTCAGACATCGATCACGTCCACTACCAGCACTACTACGAAGAGCTCCGGCTGCTGGTCGAGGAATGGCTCACCGCTACCAAGAACCGGGCCTCACCCCTGCCAGACCAGACCTGGGTGGTGACCCACGATGGGCTCCCGATAGGCCTGTGCACGACAGACACCGCCACGGCCTTGGCCGCAGGGCTGGAAGGCCTCACCTTCACCCCCGACGCCCTCTACCCCTCCGTCATCGATGATCTCCGTGAGCGTTGGATTCAAGACCAGTGCCGGACCAATGACGCGCCGGAGCTGCCATGAGAGGGATCAGCCGGGATGTCCTCGCCCGCGACATCGCCTGGAAACTCGGCGAGGGCAACTGCAAAGAACTCACGCAACGCTGGGCTGCCTGGGAGACGGCATACCTCACCGCCCAAACTGTCGCCGACCGTGCCCGCATCCTCATCGGCCCTGCCGCCGTCTGCGACGACTGCCCCGTCGCGCTCGAATGCCGCGATCTCGCCGCACTCTCCCTCTACACCGGCATCGCCGGTGGCCGTGCCTACCGCAACGGCCGCCCCGACACCTACCGGATCCGCGAGCCTTTCAAGAACGCGAGGAGGATCGCATGAGCGACTGGCAGCTCTACCCGAACCTCGTCTGGCTCCCAGACGGCGAGCACAACGTCATCCTGCTCGTCATGGGCCTGCCCGAACGTCGGGTCCTCGGCGCAACCGTCGTCGAAGGTCCACGGGACGCAGCCACCCTGATGAGGCGCCTTCTCGACGCCCACGGCTGCCCAAGCACGGTGCGCTCCGTCTGGGACCCGATGTTCGAGGACCTCAACGCCGCCGCTCGCGAAGCCGTCCGCCAGGCCGGCTGCGCTGAGCCGACAGGCGGGCTCGACCCTGACGGCTTCACCTGGGCGCTCGAAACCGGCAACACGTCACGGCAACTATCCGTGCCTCCGACATCGACACCGTCGAGGGCGTCGCTCTCGCGCTGTGCGGCGACAGTCGATGACGGGTGACGTCCGTGACCCGTAGCCTGTTTATCGAGGCCCACCCTTGCGAGGGAACGGGAAGTGACCCCCAGGATCTCCTGCCGGACGACAGGGCCTGGGGGTCGCGCACACCTTCACCAGACCGGCCATGACCACCGCCCTGCCGATCTCCATTCCTCCCCGGCCCGGCGAGTCGATCGAGTCCTGGCTCGAGCACCTCGCCGACGCCAATGGCCTCACAACCGCCCAACTCCTCGCCGCCACCGGCCGTGGACGAGCCGGCACTCGGTACCTCACCCTCGCGCCGTCACCAGAGGCCCTCACCCGACTGGCAGCCCTCGCACGCGTCGACGAGGACAGTGTGTATGCCGCCACCCTCGCCTCCTTCGACGGCACCGCCCTCGACCTCACCGGGCTCGACCCAACCGACCGGCACTCCTACCGACAAGTCGCCGCCCGCGGCTGGACCCCCGCCCACGGCACGCAGATCTGCCCGGCCTGCCTCGCCGACAGCGGCACCTGGAAGAGCGCGTGGCGGCTCCTCCTCGTCACAGCCTGCACCCACCACCGGCTCGTCCTCGTCGCCGAATGCCGGGGCTGTGGGCGGCCGTTCCGCGACCAACGCCACTCCCACCTCCGCAGCGTCGGCGCTGCCCCTGTCTGCGGGAACCCAGTAGGGCAAGGACCGCTGAAGCAGTGCCACCACGACCTCACGACCCTCCCCGCGCAGCTAGCCACTCCGGCTGTCCTTGCTACCCAGGCGCGGATCGACGCGGCCCTCGCAGGTGAACCCGTGGCTGTCCTCGGGCAGCCGGCCAAGCCCGCGGCCTACCTGACGGACGTTCGGCACCTGACCACCCTCCTGCTCCACCTCGCCGGCCAGCCCTGCGCCAAGCCCCTCGCCCCCTGGGTCTCCGACCTCGCCGCCGTCGCCGCAGAGCGCACCGGGGTCCGAGGGCCCCGCTGGGGCCTGCGCCCGCCCAGCGACCCCAAGCTCCGCGGCGAGGCTCTGGGCGGTGCGGACGCGATCCTCGCCGCCCCAGACGTCGACACCGCTGCCAGCCGTCTGACGCCGTGGACCGAGTTCACTCCGACCACGAACGATGGGCCGCTCGGGTGGCTCGCCGACCGCACCGTCATGACCCCGACCCTCACACGCCTCGTCATGGCCGCGCGGGCACCGCACCGGCGCCTCTCTCACCACCTCGACACCCCCAGAACCGTTGGAGCGCGTATGCCGATCAACCTGCTCGTCATTCCCCAAGTCATCCCGCACCGGCAACACCTCGAACACCTCGATGGAGCGTTCGACTCGAGCGAGGCCACGGTGCGGCTCTTCGCGTCCCTGTCGCTGGCCCGGTTGCATCCCGATGTGAAGTCCTGGTCCGCGGCCGCTGAAGCCCTCGGCATGCCCGGACCGATGGGAGTGCGATGCGCCCGAGCGTGCTCGGCAAGCATGCTTGTCACCGCCGACGAGTGGGAAGCCCGGATCTGGCGCGCGATCCAGGACGTCGAACGCGACCATTACAGAGCACTCGAAGCCAGGATCCGCCACCGACTCGGGATGAGCCGCTGGTTCGACGAATGGGCCCGCAACTGCCGACCCGGAAGCCACGACAGCAGCTACGACCTCGCCCTGACCTGGCAATGGGTCCACGTCGCCCACGCCCACCTCGACCTCTCACCCACCTGGCGCGGGAAGCGTCCCACCGCCCAGGACCGCGCCCGATACCGCCACTTCGAAACTTCCCTCAACGACAAGCAGCAACTCGGACTCGCGTACGCCCTCCACAAGCGGGCTTGAGGATAGCGAGGCTCCTGGTGCCTACCACTGACCGCCCTAGTGAGACGAAGAAGCCCTGGCGCCAATCTAAGCAAGGGGAAGACGTGAAATACCCTCCAGCATGGTCTCCCACAACCCGGCTACATTCAAACCGGTCGCCACGTGAACATTGGGCTCGGCTCCCCAGCGATCATGAATATCGACTACCGTAGCTCCGCGGGTGAACTCGCCGATCTTCTCAACCTCAACTCTATAGTGGGCCGTGGTCAACAAGTCCGGATTGATCGCAGCAGCCACGGCCACAACGTCGTGGAGCGGAGGGTATTTGAAACCGAAAACCGTCCTGTAGGCTTCCTCGAAGTATGTCATCCAATGCACGCACGTAAGCCCGATAGGATCGCCCAACCGACTGAATCGGCTGACGACCTCTGGGGTTACTAAGGCTTGATGAGTGACGTTGAGCCCGACCATCGTGGTCGGAATTCCAGAGTTCATGACCACATCGGCGGCCTCAGGATCGACAAGCATGTTGAACTCTGAATAAGGAGCCCAATTGCCCCGTTCGGTGGACCCGCCCATAAATATGATCCGTTCGATAGCGTCAAGGTGCTTGCCGCGCAAGAGAAGTTGGGCGACATTTGTCAAGGGTCCTGTGGCAACTATGGTTACTCCATTCACCGCATCGCGAAGCACTTCGATCATTGCGTCGACTGCATCGCGTGTATCAATCGCGACGTCATAGCCTTCTAGATCTGGACCGTCCAATCCCGATTCACCGTGAATGGCAGCAGCTGTTATGAGCGGTCCGCTCATTGGTTGAGATGCTCCAGCTACGACAGGAACGCGGGACCCAGCTAGACCGCAGACTCTGCGCGCGCTCAACCACGTCTTTCCCACATCTTGATTGCCGGCCACGCACGAGACAAGCCGCAGCTCGGAGCGCGGGTGACCTAGCGCGAGAAGCAGGGCAACCGCGTCGTCGTGGCCGGGGTCGCAGTCGAGGATCATTTCGAACAAGCTACACTCCTAGATCAGACCGTGGTGAGGAGACGGAGTGAAGCGTACCCGCCCATCTGCGCTGGTGGCGTCCTTGGCGATAGCCCTGGGGCTGGTACTAGCATTGGGCCAAATCATCCCCCAGTGGGAATCGGTGCGGGGTTGGCTGGCGCTGCTGACCGTGCTAGCCCTCGTAGGCGTCGTAGGATTTCATTTCTGGAGGCAACGCTCCTGGGAGCACTTCCAGAGGGAGTTATATCGATCCTACGTTTCCGACACTTTCGATAGCGTAATGCGCGAGATGCCGGAGCTTCCGTCGGACGCCACAGGCGGGACTATGGAGGAGCGACTAACCGC
Source organism: Dermatophilaceae bacterium (assembly GCA_037046615.1). Classification (GTDB taxonomy): domain Bacteria; phylum Actinomycetota; class Actinomycetes; order Actinomycetales; family Dermatophilaceae; genus Phosphoribacter. The sequence continues at coordinate 4,435 of JBAOHD010000012.1, read as the reverse complement.
AAGGTGCGCATATGTGCCTACACCCTACCTATGGAGCGAAGCGAACCAGTTCATCGACCAGGCTTCGCTAAAGCGCCCGGTTGCACAGGGCTCCACGGTCGACTACAGCGCTGCTGAACTTCAAGCAAGAAGATCGCTTCTTTTGATCGGAGAGCCAGGAACCGGGAAGAGCGTCACGGCATTCATGGTCTTCGCTCGCCTCGCCCAGGCGGCTCTGCTGTGGGAAAAGAGTACACCTCTACCCGTGCTTATTCGCTTGAATGCCCTACGTGTGAACGAGAGTCGGTCTCTGAGGGACCTCCTTCCCCCGCCTCTTGATCAAGCTGACGAGGCTTGGGTGTCCGGTATTGAACACGGCCGCGGTTTCGTCTTCATCTTGGACGGATTGGACGAATTGCCATTCGCGAGCGGTCCTAGGACGGAGGCCGCGGCCCAACCGTCGGATCTCGAATTGGCCATGACCTTTCCTACATTAGTGACGTGTCGCGAGGCATTCTTCGATCTCTATGTTCACTCGTCGCACCTCTACACGCGCTTTCTCTCTCTCGCAGCGATCCAACCCTTGGAATTCCAAAGTCACGTCGAACCGTACGTGGAGCAGTTTTGCCGGACCAGGCAGCGACCGCGACTCGCTGATCACATAACTCGCATCTTGGCCGATCATCCAAAACTGCGGGATCTCGTGCGACGGATTCTCCTCCTTCGCCTAACCACCGCGGTCCTGTTCAGTGACCTGGAGTCGCATCCGCGAGCAGAGGATAATGAGTGCCCTGCCAGCCATGACATTCTCAGCCGTCTAAACCTTCACGGGACCGACTTCCTAACAGCTAGCATTTATGAGGAATACATAGCTGCGTGGTTGAGGCGTGAAAGTCAGAAGGCAGATCTAAGTGGACCGACGAGCGTCGAGCCCCTCGAATGGCGAGAGAAGCGCGCTCTGGCGGAGGATGTCGCGGCTTTGATCTTTAAGACGGCAACCGTTGAGAGCAAGTCGTTCTCACAATTCGAACTCACCGACTTAGTCGCGGACCGCAAAAGCATCACGGATCTGGTGACAGACTGGTGCGTCAAGACCGTTCCACAGCGCATAGAGGGAAAGAATCCTACGGCTGTGCGCAACTGTCTGGAGCGACGAACGTTCTTGATCGTCAATGAACACACCGGATATTCGCGCTTTGCCCATAAGTCCTTCTATGAGTATCTGCTCGCTCGGCATGCCTGCCGCGTGCTTTCAGGGCACGACCATTCCTCCGATCAGGGCGCCGCCATCTTGAGTGTGCCGTTCCCGGATGAGGTCATCAGGTTTCTTCGCGAGATCCTCGCCATGTGTCGAGGTGTCCGTCCGCCAGAGGGCCTCATCGCCCAGCAGATTGAGCGCAACCTATGGACTACGATACGCCTGGACCCCAACGACTCTGCCGTGCTCATGGCGCGTCAGCAGGCCGCAAACCTGCTTCCAGCCATCGCTCCGGCTGAAAGACTCGGCGCGTTGCGCGATCTCCTCAATTCGGAGAAGAGCCCTTTCATCCGTCGAGCAATTGCAGTTGGGTTGGCATTGCACCACAACGACCCGGCACCTCTAAGGGACTTCGTTCAGGAAATGGATGTTGACGCGGAAGCCAGAGGTTTCCACATGGGGTATAACAGGATCTACTACGGGGATCAAGTGCTTGGTAGTGGCGGGTACATGGACGATGGCCTCCCAGGGTGCACCAAATTCTTCGACGCCTGTGTGAGACATATACGAGAGCCGGCGTACACGTCTCTTCAGGTGATGGCTTTGGCCACTATTCACTACCTTCTTGCGGACGCAGGCAGGAATGCCTATCTTCGCCATGAACATCGGCCCGGTTTAGAGGCGGCCCTCTTAGCAGCGAATGGTCTTATTGACGCCGGATACTGTGCGGACCTCATCCGAGCGCAAGGAGTCGCGAGAGATATCGCGTCCGCGCTTGACGAAGGTGGAGACGAACTGTGAGCGAGTGGTTGGCGCTGAGTGAGGCTTTGCCAGAGTTGGGCCTGGCCCGGCACGACATTGAGCTGCTCGCTCTGTCGCGTCTAAGTGAAGAGGAATATGATCACGGGCATGGACTTATCTCGCCGGTCGGCTTGGGACGCCTAATCGAGGTGCTCCAGGAGATCTTGGATGGAGACTAACTACTAGAGCTATCGATCGGACGCAAAGATCGGGAGGAGCTCCTGCGCAAGGCCGCTTTGGAGCTCCTTGGGACTGATCATGAACGTTGTCGGTTTCCCCAGGCCAGGGACAACGCGTTCTCCAAAGGTCGTTATGGAGAAGTCCAACGCGGCCGCGGCGTGGAAGATGGCCGCAAGTTCGGTTCCACGGCAATTGTAGCCCACAACGCAATCCAGGCCCCCAGAGGCGAGCAAGAAGAGATCGGCGACGGGACACCAATTCTCCATGACTCGATACGCTCCATGGTCCCTGAGCGCTTGTCGGAGCTTCCCAGGCATCGTGGAAGCAGCGTTCTCAGGATAGCCCAGCCAAAGTGCAGCTGTCCCAAGCCGAGGTCGTTGAGTTGGTGATGAAACTGGTTCTCCCAGTTCATTCACGACCGAGTTATCGCCAATTACTGTCAAAGTCGCCCCGGTAAACCCCTGGGAGATCCAGCTATATTGAGGGACATCCCCGTTCCATCGGGAGATCGTGACACCGAAGAGTGGCAGGCCAGCAAGGAAGTTCCCCGTACCGTCGAGGGGGTCGATTATCCAAGTGCTATTTCCGTGGGAATACTGACCATCCTCTTCCCCTATGACGCCATCCACGGGGAAGCGCTTCAGAAGGCTGCGCGCAATTAGTTTCTCGTTGCTTGTGTCTAGTAGGGATGCAAAGTCTCCCGGCGACCCCTTGGTTATCCTCACGTTGCGTCCTCTGAACGCCTTCTGCGCCGCTGAGCTGGCCCGCTTGACCAATTCGTCAACGAACGCGATGTCGTCAGGAGTCAGATCGTTGTGCACGCTGGCCTCGTTGTGTCTTGACTCCGCTAGTGAGCCGTATCATGGCACGAGCCTACGCTGAGGAGAGTGCCGTGGACGAGGCCGTGTACAGGTTGGACGACTTAGCCTGCCATCTCGATGTTGAGGTTGCCGATCTGGTGCTCGTGGCCCAGATCGAGCTGTGTCTTGACGAGTGGGATGAGGAAGCAGGCGTTGTGACCACGGCCGGCCGCGACGCCCTGGTGACCCACTTCATGGGCGGGGAGGATCCAACGGGCTGACTCGCCGCTCGGTCCTTGCGGGGTCCTCCGGGACCTCGTCCCCGATTTCGGATGAGTGCACTAGGTGTGTCTGTATGCCCATGTGGACGTACCAGACATCTCCTTCTCGGGGCAGCCCGGCCGCCGCCACTCTGGCTTGGTAGTGCACGGCGACCGGACGACGGCTCACCTCCCAGGATGTTGGCGACAGTTCGGACCACCGAGCTTCCAACCGGACAATCAGTCCTCCCCTCACTATCCCGCGCACGGGATCCCTGACCCAGGGCCGAAGCCGGTACGAGGCGGAGCGTAGGACCATGTGATCTCCTGACGTGTGATGCAGGCATCATACGTCACCCCAAGCTCTCGGAGACTGGGAGGGTGGATAAGAGCACGGGAACGGGTTTGAGCACCTCGCTGGCTGACCTGCTGGACGCAGCGATGGTTAAGCACAAGGTGTCCAGCGGTAGGGGGCTCGGTGAGGTAGCGGGCCGCTTGGGGCTGTCGATCACCTACAGCCAGATCAATCACATTCGAGCCGGCACCTATAGGTCAGAGCCGCGCAAGGAGACGCTAGACGCAATCGCGGCGCTAGCTGGCGTCAGCCTAGATCTGGCCTACGAGGCAAGTGGGCGGATACGTCTACGTCCCTTCTCAGAAGACTTGCCTGACGGGGTAGACAGCCTCACACCGCGACAGCGCAATGCTGTGCTCACGGTAATCCGGGCTTTCCTCGAGGAGTCTGCCGGTTGACTTGGTTGCGCTGCCGCAAAACGGCCGGGGGCGGCCGCCGGCACGCTGCAGGATCGATTGGCAGCGCAAGCTGCTAGGCAGGGCGGTGCCGTTGCACACCCACCAGCAAATTCGAGCGGGCACGAGGGACCACTGGGCGGAGATCCTCCGCCGTGGAACTTGCACGACTCGGCTTGATCCCATCGATTGTGGAAAGTACCTCGTCCGCGGACACGCAATCTTCGATGCATTTCGACAGCTTTTGTCGAGATGCAGCGAAGACTCACAAACGCGCTTTGTATGAAACATAAACGTCGCGTTATGTCTCCACGCCATTCCCTGCCCCGACGTTATGGGGCTCATCCCAGTCGAGGGTGTAGACGGGGTCTGAACCCGCCGGTCTCGAGCAGGCTCCTGGCGATGTAGTTGGTGAGGTTGCGGAACCCAAGAGCACTGCCGCGGAGGTGTTCGAGGCGGCCGTTGAT
>JBAOHD010000011.1:0-8633 GCA_037046615.1 Dermatophilaceae bacterium | reverse complement strand
ACCCGACTCGCCGGGCGGCCTCAGCACGTTCACCCGGGGCCAGTCCCGCATGAGCACCGCAGCGGGCCGCCCCATGGATCGGGTTGAGATCACGCCCGAGGACCGGGCCGCGTCCGAGGTCGACGAGGCGCTCGCACGGTCGCAGCAGTGCGGCGGATTTCTGGCACTGCGCGTGCCCAAGAACCGTCTGACCTCCGCCCAGCGCGGCCTGGCCCGGTTCCAAACCGGCGAGAACGGCCTCACCACCATCAACCTCGAGGCCACGTTCATGGCGGCGCTGCACGCCGAGGCCCAACGTCGGGGCGTCAATTGGGACAATCTCGTCGCCGCCGACGATGTCGACGGCTCGCACTGGGTGAAGCTGGAAGCCCTTGCCCGCCCGGCGGTGGAGGCCACCATCGTCGAGGTCACCAGACACGCAGCGCGTGTCTGGCATGGTTCCCCGGGGCGCTCGTACGCCACGGCGCCGCGGCGCCGCCTGCCCCGCTCGACCGCCTGCGCGAGGCGGCCAATTCCACCGACTCCAACCTTCGGCTGCTCTGGCTGGTGGTCCTCGGCGGCACCTCCGAGGCCCGCCCCTCCGTCGACGGTGTCCCCGTGCCGGTGCAGGCCAACGACGAGTGGCTCGACCTCACCCAACACCTGGCTCACCAACGCCCACCGGGCAGGAGCATCACAAGCCTCATGACCACCCCCGCATGATCCAGTCCAGCAACCTGCTGCGCGACCTTCAGGGTCGCCTCAAGCCGCTGATCGCCGACCTCACCGAACGGGTCCATCATGACGAGGCGATCCACACCCGGGTCGAGGCGCAGTATCAGGCGGCCTTCGACGCCCAACGCACCGGTTGGACGTTTACCGCCTGGGCCGACGACCTGGTCAATCAGGTGGCGGTCGGCTGGCTGCTGGCCTGCGTGTTCGTGCGCTTCGTCGAAGACAACAACCTCATCGACGACGCCCGCATCGCCGGGGTGGCCGCCAGGGGAGAGGAGGCCCGGCTGGCCCAGCGCGACTTCTTCGGCGCCAACCCGCACGCGTCCGACCGCGACTACCTGCACGACACCTTCACCAGCGCAGCGTGCGCTCCCCGGCCTCGACGGCGTGCTGGGCACGAAGCACAGCCCCCTGTGGCAGCTCGACCCGTCGGCCGACGCCTGCACCGACCTGCTCGACTGGTTTCGCAAGGTGGATGATGACGGCAGCCTGGTGGCCGACTTCACCGACCCCACCCTCGACACCCGCTTTCTTGGCGACCTCTACCAAGACCTGTCCGAGCACGCCAAGAAGACCTATGCCCTGCTACAGACGCCGGTGTTCGTCGAAGAGTTCATCCTCGACCGCACGCTCACACCAGCCATTGAGACCACCGGGTTGGCCGACACCAAGCTGATCGATCCCACCTGTGGGTCGGGCCACTTCCTGCTGGGTGCGTTCGACCGCCTCGCCGACGCCTGGGCCGAGGCCATGCCAGCCGACGATGTCCGCCAGGTATCCCAACGGGCGCTCGACGCCGTGTGGGGCGTGGACGTCAACCCGTTCGCCGCCGCCATCGCGCGTTTCCGGCTGTTGGTGGCCGCACTCCAGCGCTGTGGCATCCACAGGCTGGTGGATGCACCCGACTTCAACATCAACGTGGCCGTTGGCGACTCACTGCTCTGGGGCGCCGCCAAGCAGTCCCTCCCGGGCATGGAGGAGGTCGGCCTGGTCGATCGCTCAGGTGGCAGCGACGGCGCTGCGGCGCCGCAAGGCCTGCCCGGCCTCGAGGCCGCCGGTCGCAACCCCGACAACTCTGTTGGCGATGGGGGAGCGGCCAATCAGCCGTTCGTCTACGCCACCGAAGACGCCGCTGCTCTCGCCCGCACGTTTAACCAGCGGTATTCGGCGGTTGTCGGCAACCCGCCATACATCACGCCGAAGGATAAAGCCCTCAACGCCCAGTACCGGTTGAAGTACAAGAAGGTCTGCCACCGCAGCTATTCGTTGGCCGTGCCATTCACGCAACTTTTCGTCGAGCTCGCAGCGAGAGCCAACTCAAGTGATGGGCGCTCAGTGGGGCAAGTTGGAATGCTGACAGCGAACTCGTTCATGAAACGAGAGTTCGGCAAGAAGCTGATTGAAGACTTCATGCCCACGTGGGACCTCACCAGTGTGATCGACACCTCTGGTGCCTACGTTCCTGGTCACGGAACCCCCACTGTGATCCTTCTTGGTCGTCATCAAGTGCCGGTTGCGGACACGGTTCGGACGGTGATGGGCATCAGGGGAGAGCCGTCGACGCCCAAGGACCCAGCTCACGGTTTGGTCTGGTCGGCCATCGTCGATCAGGTTGATCTGCCAGGTAGCGAGAGCGACTTTGTCACCGTCGCAGATACAAGTCGAAGTCGCTTCGCCACTCACCCGTGGTCGATAAGTGGGGGCGGTGCTGCTGAGTTGAAGGTCGGCATTGAAGCGGGTTGCGTTCGGTTCGGAACCGTCTTGGAGGTGGTTGGCTTCGGCGCCGTCACAAGGGAGGACGATGTCTTTCTGGTGGGCAGGCGGATTGCCCGTATGGGTGTCCCTGCAGAATTGGCCCGGCCTTTTGTCGCTGGGGAGGACGTCAGGAATTGGAGTATCGGTAACCCGGAGATCGCGCTATGGCCATACGACCGCGAATCGCTGGACGCAAGAGACGACCCTCGCTCCCAAAAGCTCGTTTGGCCTTGGAAACGTCAAATGTCCGACCGCGTGGCCTACGGGAAATCCCAAATCGAGCGGAAGCTGAACTGGTGGGAGTACTCCATGTTCTTCGCCCAGAGGTTCAGAACGCCGCTCACTGTTACTTTCGCCTTCGTTGCAACCCACAACCATTTCGTTCTCGACCGGGGCGGCAAGGTGTTCAACCGGACTGCGCCGGTCATCAAGCTGGGCGAGAGCGCCACGGAGGACGATCACCTCGGCCTGCTGGCGCTGCTCAACTCGTCGGTTGCATGCTTCTGGATGAAGCAGACCTTCCACAACAAGGGCTCGTCCGTCGACACGAAAGGGGCGCGCCAAACGAGTGTGCCGTTTGAGGACTTTTACGAGTTCGACGGCACCAAGCTCAAGCAATTCCCTCTAGCGATGGGTCCTCGACCCATCGATCGAGGTCGTCGGCTGGACGACCTGGCCCAGGAGCTGGCGTCGTGCCAGCCGTTGGCCGTGGCCGACAGCGCCCCACCCACTCGAGACCGCCTCGCCGAGGCTCACGCTGAGGCCGACCGCTTGCTTGGCCGAGATGGTCTCGGCCCAGGAGGAGCTCGACTGGCACTGCCTTCACCTCTACGGCCTCACCGATCAGCCGTTGACTGTGCCGAACGGCGGCGCGGTGCCGCCGTTGGCGCTCGGGGAGCGGGCCTTCGAGATCGTGATGGCTCGGAAAGTCGAGGCGGGTGACCTGGCGACTCGCTGGTTCGCCGACTTTGGTGGTGTACCAATCACCGAGCCGCCCGCCCACTGGCCCGACTGGTACGCCGAACTGGTCAACCAGCGCATCGAGCTGATCGAGACCGACCGCAACGTCGGACTGGTGGAGCGGCCGGAGAACAAGCGCCGCTGGAACCGCGAGCCGTGGGACAAGCTGCAAACCGAAGCGTTCCGCGACTGGTTGCTCGATCGGTTGGAGGCGCCCGAGCTGTGGTTTGAGGGCGGCGCCGCCAAGGCGCGAACACTCGGCCAGCTGGCCGACCGCATGGCAGCGGATGAGACGTGGATGGAGGTGGCACGCCTGTGGGCCGGTGCGGTCGACATCGACCCGCTGGCGATCGTGGCCGACCTGGTCGCCGACCAGCACGTGCCCGCTCAGGCCGCTGCCCGGTACAAGCCGGCAGGACTGGCCAAGCGGGCGGAGTGGGAGCGCACCTGGGAACTCCAACGTGCGGAGGACCGTGGCGAAGAGGTGGGCCGAATTGCGGTGCCGCCCAAGTACGGGTCGGGCGACTTCTTGAAAACTTCGTACTGGCGTCAGCGCGGAAAGCTGGACGTGCCCAAGGAGCGGTTCACGTCGGTGGCCGGGGCCGATCGTGATGGTGGCAACGACAAGACCAGCCTGGTGCTGGCGTGGGCCGGTTTCGACGATGCCCAGATGGCTCAGGCGCTGGCGACGCTCCTCGTCCAACGCCAGACCGCCGACGGTTGGTCGGACGAGCGCCTGATCCCGCTGGTCGTAGCCCTCGACGAGGTGGTGCAATGGGTCGAGCAGTGGCACCCCGACGTCGACCCAGCGATGGGCCAAACCTTGGGCGCCTTCTACAAGGGCCAAGTAGCCCAAGTCCTCGCTGCGCTCAACACCACCGAACCCAAGCGTTCCACATGCTAGCTCCCTCGGTCGACCATGCGCAACGTGAGAAATTGTCCTGCCTTCTTCGCTCGCTCCCAATCCGCACAAATCTCGAAGGCTGCCTTCCGAGACCTTCCTCCCGGACAAGGCAACCTCATGCGGCAAACTCCAGAGCGTCGAGGGTGTCGCTACCGCAGGTCCGAGAGGAGAAGCACGCCGTATCATTCGTATGTGGATTCCCCGACCGTGCGTCGTGGGCTCGAATGGACTACGGTATTCGCGACACCTCATTTGGGTCAGGTCGCTACGGACTATGAGAAATTCGAAAAGAATCGAATTATTGCCAGACTTGAGCCAGCAATCGCTGATGCCAGCTATATGAAATCTGAGGCCTGATGGCACGCGTCTTCCTAAGCCATTCTGTGCACCAGCGGACACTTGTTGAGTCCATAGCGCTCGAACTCTCGAAGAGCGGCGTCCAGGCGGACTACCTCCCTCGGAACTTGGCCGGATCTTCTTGGGTCGAATCCGCTGCCATCAGCATTGAGAAGTGCGACGTTTTCGTCGCGATCGTTAGTTCATCAGCCATCGCATCCACATGGGTAGAGCACGAGTTGCACTATGCCAAACGTAGCGCCGTCCCCACTATACGCGTTCGTGCTACCAGGAACGGATTTATCGCTACCGGAAGCCCGCGGATTCACCTTTCTCCTGGGAAACGCTCTCTTGATCTCTCCAGAAGTCGACTTGGATAGCCCTCAAGCCGTTGCTCCCTTGGTAGCCGCCATCTACCAGGTGGCGTTGGCATCCATCGCGCCGGACCCCATCGAGGCGGAGGACCACATTGCCGACAAGCTCCAGTCATCATCTGGGCTAACACCAGTCTCCGAATCCACACTCTCCAACGCGGATCCTGCGGTTTCAAATCCCATTCGCAAAGAAAGCGCTCTCGACACCGTGATAGGCACTTCGAATCCTGCCTACTTTTGCATATTGGTAGACTGCTCTCATTCGATGAACCACCGGATAGCGAAAGACGGCCCCCAGAAGAAGACGATGGTGGCGGACACTCTGAACGACTTGTTATATCTACTTGTGGCGGAGGCAGTTAGCGAGTCTGGTATGAGAAACTACTTCTACATGAGCGTGCTTGGCTACGGCTTGGGCGACGACGGGAAAGATGTTGAAAGTCTGCTACCGCAGGATGTGGTTAGCGTTAGTGAATTAAAAGACACATACAGGCGAATCGATCTCGTTGAACGGTCAAAGGAGCGGACCGATGGTTCGACATATTCGATAACCGTTCGAAAGCCGATATGGATCGACCCGATAGCAAGTCGCCGCGGAAAGACTGTCATGTCTGCGGCATTTGGGGCTGCAGGGTCACAATTGGCATCATGGATGTCGGAACATGTCAGTGCGTTTCCCCCTACCATCCTGAATCTCACAGATGGTGCATGGGTCGGTCCAAGCCCTGTAGACAACGTTAGAGAGCTTCAAGAATTGGCAACGACGAGTAACTCGGTGCTGACAATGAATTGCGTGCTCGCAAACACTGGGAAGGGCCTGGCGGCCATGCAGTTGAGCTATCCGAGTACGCCTCCTAGCGTCTCAGACCATCGAATCGTCGACCTATATGAAATGTCGAGCTTGCTACCTGACTTCATGGTCAAAGAAGCGAACGACCGGGGATACGACGTCAAAACAGGGTCCAGGGGATTCTTGCTGAATGCCGACGCAGCATCACTGATTGATTTCCTGGATATCGGCACTCACTCGACGTCGGTTCACCGTCGATGATTCGAGTGTTACGCGTGGATGGACGGTTATCCCGGATGCACAGTGGAGGAGTCAGCGGATGCATTCATTGCAGTATCCCCGATAGGTGGCGCTCCCGAACTGGTGGCTGCTGTGGCTGATGGGGCGAGTTCGGATGTGTTCGCTAAGCAGTGGGCTCGGAGGTTGACGGAGGGCGTTTCATCCTCCTGGTTTGACATGTCCGATCGGGGGATCATAAGACGCGGTTGACGCCCTTAGGGCTGACTTCAATCCATTGGCAAATGGGTCTCCCGTTGACTTCATCGTTGAAAATAAATGGCTGGAGCGTGGTTCCAACTCTACTTTGGTCGCAGTCAGGATTCGCCCTATCGTGGGCAGTCCGGGTGCACCTCTTGCTTGTGGCACATTGCGGGTCGAGGCTATTGCCGTCGGTGATTCCGTCGTCGGATCCTTCTCAAGGGACTCCGCCTCAACGTTCCCTATTTTGGCGGTTGACGAGTTTTCAAACTACCCAAATTTGATCGGGTCGGAGGTCGGTGCTCACTTCGATCTGAGCAGGTCGGTCTTCGATCTCGCCCCTGGGGGCGTTCTGATCCTAGCTTCCGATGCTATTGCAAAGTGGTTTGTGGGTCGAGTAGATGATCCGTCCATAGTCATAGATTTGGTTTCCCTCTTAAAGAGTATGCCGACTGCTGGGGTTGATCTGCGGCAAGTCATCGCGAAAGATGTCACTAATTTCGGGCCACCGGAGCTAGATGATGATTTGACGTTGCTTGTAATCGAGCATTCAACGGGTGGATCTTGAATTGGACGGTAATCGAAAGTGGCCAGGTCTTCTCGACTATGAGGAGGCACTTATTTCTTGGGAGATGGACCCAAGTTCGATGCACAACGTCCTTAGAAAGTTGGCGCCGTATGTCCGTCAAAGCGGCTTCGGTCGGCCTGACGGTAGAGCGGGAGCGCATGGGGTGGTGTTCCGAGCGGACAAATGGGAAGGACGCAGCGCTGCGCTGAAGTTGTTCACCAGGGATGCACCGAGGCGTATAGATCGGTATGTACGGGTCGCTCAGCACATCTCAAGCACGGTGCCGAAGTCGGCAGATGTGGTTTCTCCGGAGGCGGATTCTCGGAGTTGTCTGTTGCAGACATCGGTCTATTCCAGAGCTGTGCGAGTTCGACCGAGTGGCACGTGTGAGTGGCGGTGGTTCCCAGCGATCGTGCAGGAATGGGTAGACGGTGAGATGCTTGACGCTTTCTTGAGATCCAATCTCAACAATCAAGATGCTTTGGATGACCTGTTAAAGTCTTGGCTCAATGTATTAAGCGAGCTTCGCTTACGAAGGGTGTCTCATGGCGATCTTCAGCATGGAAATATAGTGGTACGGCCGAATGGCACTATGGCGCTCGTTGATTACGATGGGATGTTCGTTCCTGGACTGGACGTCCTGCCGGTAGGGTCGGAAGGGGGTTTGGTGGGCTATCAGCCTCGATCTCGACTAGAAAGCGGGTCTGGATTTGGGCCTCGCATGGATGAGTTTTCTGCGCTTGTTATCCTAGTTACGATTGCCACAGCATCTCCGGACGTGTGGGGAGCGGTTGGGGCTATGGATGGGCTTCCACTAACTCAATCGGATTTGGATGCTCCTGATAGTTCGCGGTTGATTAGAATAATGAGCGACTCGTCGACGCTTTCTAGGCGATTGGTGTCGCTCCTAAAGATCGCAGCACGGCGAGGAACGGTTGAGGCTCCGGAATTGGTTGAGGCTTGTGCACTGCTTGGATTCGATCTACGGCCCTTTCACGGGTCTAGTGGCGAGGAACGGCTCCTTCCTCCTGGACCATCAAAAGGAGGAGGCGTACCGAACGCCCGATCTGGGTGAAAGGCCTGGGACCAAGGTCTGACCAGGCGCCAGCGACTGCTGCGGGTGGTCTAGCTGGTCATGAGGTGACTTCCGAGGAGGGGGAGCCGCGAGAGCCGGGAGCAGCATTGGCCGAGCGCTGGTTTGTCCCAGCGGGCATGACAGCTGCGGATGGGGGTCTAGATGGAATGCGATGGCGAGGTGCCGGCACCGGTCCGATGACGCGTGAAACTGATGAGCGAGGTGGTGCTACCAAAGCAGGGTTCACCCAAACGGGGTCGCGAACTAGGGTTCCCCTTGAACCCTTGACGCGTCCATCGAAGGTTTCGTCCAACCGATCGACTAAAGACGCCGAGGATTTGGTTGCGGTGATTGGCGTGCTTGTGCTGCTGTTGGCTGTTGGAACAACGGTGCGGGCTATTTGGGTGGTGGCGAGCGGACCTGATCCGGGTGGCTTGCTGGACTGGATTGAGCAAGTGTCCTACGAGTTGGGAGCAATCTGCGGGAGATTCGTGACAGTTCCGGGCTTCCCTTGGATGCTGAATTCTGCTTCCAGCTAAGCGGTCTGACGGCATGGGTTGGCATTGTGCGTGCTGGGGATGACGCATTGCCCAGGTGACCCGGTCTGGATTCGGTGGAGTCGGGCTCCTGGCTGTGAGGTTTCCTAGAGTGAGCGTGCTTCCACCTTCTCATCGCTAGGA
>JBAOHD010000010.1:0-7368 GCA_037046615.1 Dermatophilaceae bacterium | reverse complement strand
TTGCTGGATTTTGAGGGTCGTGAGGTTGATGGCCACTTCGCCGTAGTTGCCGGCGGCTTTACCGTCCACAGTGCCCGCAGGCGGGGTCACCTTGGTCCAGGTTCCGTTGATCATCTGGTACATGTTCACGGTGACCGCACCCGTCGAGGGGTTGAAGTCGAAGACGAAAAGGTAGTCCCCGTTGGTGTCGCCCTGGCTGGGTGCCAGGTTGTCCCCGTCGTCGAGGTAGAGGACCGACTGCCACGTGCCTTCGCCGCCGCACTTCATGTAGCCCACGTAGAGGATGTCTTCGATGTCACCGTTGACGTCAACCTTCTCGGCGGCCACGTCGATATAGTCCAGGTCCGTCTTGCCATTGGGGTCTGGGCCCGACGTCGAGACCGGCCAGATCGGGCCGTCAGAGACCTTCGTCCCGGAGACGGCAACGTTGTCACCGGTGATGTTGCACCCAGACGTGAGTCCCATGTCGATGTTCCGCTTGACGTAGTACAGACCCGTGGTCTTGTACCCACCCCGGGGTGGTCCCCGGCCCATAGGGGTTCTCGAAGTCGTTGGCCCCGGACGGGGTTCCCGAGGGTGTCAAGTTGTCTGTGTAAGTAGGGTGGTCGTGGGGGTTTAGAGGTGGGGGTTGATGCGGTCGGGGTAGATGAGGGCGAGTTCGCCGAGGGCGGCTTTCCAGCCTTGGATGACGGAGCCTTCGACGAGTTTGCTGGGGGCCTTGCGGGGGTGGCCCTTGGGTAGTCCGGCCTCTTTGGCGCGTTCGCGGGCTCTCTTGTCCTCGATGTTGCGGATGGCCAGCCAGAGCAGCTTGATCGCGGCGGCGTCGCCCGGGAAGTGGCCGCGGTTCTTGATGATCTTGCGCAGTTGGTAGTTCAACGACTCGATCGAGTTGGTCGTGTAGATGACCTTGCGCAGCGCGGGCCCGAACGCCAGGAACGGGGTGAACCGGTCCCAGGCGTTCTCCCACGAGGCGAGGGCGGCGGGGTACTTCTTGCCGAGGTTGGAGTCGGCGAAGGTGGCCAGCGCGATCAGCGCGGCGTCCTCGTTCGCGGCGGTGTAGATCGGCTTGAGCAGCGCAGCGACGGCCTTGCGGTCGCTGTAGGACACGAACCGCATCGAGGCCCGGATCAGGTGCACCACGCAGGTTTGGACCATCGCGCGGGCCCAGGTCGCCTCGATCGCCTCGGGGAAGCCGGTCAGCCCGTCACAGCAGACGATCAGGACGTCCTTGACGCCGCGGTTGGCCAGCTCGGCGCACACCGACGCCCAGAACTTCGCGCCCTCGGTGGCCTGGACCCAGATCCCCAGAACGTGCTTGACCCCGTCCATGTCGACCCCGACCGCGATGTGCGCGGCCCGGTTGGACACGTGTGCTCCGTCGCGGATCTTGACCACCAACGCGTCGAGGTAGATCACCGGGTAGAACGCCTCCAACGGGCGGGTTTGCCACGCGGTGACCTCCTCGGCGACGGCGTCGGTGACCTTGCTGATCGTCTCGTGCGAGAGGTCGGTGCCCAGCGTCGCGGCGAGGTGGTGCTGGATGTCGCGGATCGTCATCCCGCCGGCGTACAAGGAAATGATCATGTCCTCCAGCCCGCCCAGGCGGCGGGCGCCCTTGGGCACCAGCGACGACGCGAACGTCGAGTTCCGGTCCCGCGGCTGGTCCAAGGCGATATCGCCGACCTCGGTGCCGACCGTCTTCGGCGTCGTCCCGTTGCGGGAGTTGCCCGAGCCGTTCCCGGCCGGGTCGCCTTTCTCATACCCCAGGTGGCCGGTCAGCTCCGCCTCCATCCCGCGCTCAAGGACCGCCTTGATCATCTCCGGCAGGAACCCGCCTTCGCCGGTCAGCGACAGGCCACGCTCGTCGGTGGCAGCCATCAGCTGGTCCAGCATCTCGTCGGTGAACAACTCACGACGCAGCCGGCGAGCCTCAGACTCCCGCCCATCACTCTTCTTCGCCTTGGTCATGCTCACAGTCAATCTCCTTCAGATAGAGACCGCCCCCTTACACAGACCATCTGATACCCCCGGGTTCCCGTCGATAGCAAAGGCTGTCTGCGGGAGGAAACCAGGGTTGGTGGCGCTGGCCGTGGAAGCCCCAGCGACCATCCCGGCTGCCCCGAGCAGCCCGGCAATCAGCGCGGTGGTCGCAACGCTGGCAAGCCCTCGGCGCGTCCGCCGATGCCCGCGACGTGAGAAGAGTGAACCGGCAGTACCCATGTGTGCTGTCCCCATTCGTATGAAACCGTGCGCTTGGAAGAGAAGCGCTCTGGTCGCACCGCCCCTCGCATGCGGTCCGCGAAACCCAGGTTATGCGGACTCCGGGACTCCCCGGGCCGGATTCCCGATGTCTGGCGTCACATTTCTGGGGACACTCGGCCGCGTACGGACCTACCGGGCGATAACGGACATACGATGCGCGGCCCGCGTGAGGGCCACGTAGAGCGTGCGGGCTCCGCCAGCGCACGATCGCACGATCTCGTCTGGGTCCAGGACGACGCAGGCGTCCCATTCGAGGCCCTTGGCCGCGAGCGGGTCGATCAGCGTGAGGCGACCTCGGTCCGAGGCCGCGACATCGACGTCGCAACGGGAGGCGAGCGGACCGGCATACCGGCTCGGGGTGATGACAGCGACGGAGCCGTCGACCGCGTCCAGGAGTGCACGGACCGCATCGACAGCCGCGGCGACGATGTCCGCGCCCGCCGCGACCCGGATCTGGCGGGGCTCGACCCCGGTCTCGCGGACTGCCTCTGGGATGTCGGCGTCGGGCACGTGGCGCCGGATGTAGTCGGCGGCGAGGGCGAAGATCTCGCGGGCGTTGCGGTAGTTGGTCGTCATGTGGAAGACCCGGTGCGGTTGATCTCCGAAGGCGCCCTCGCGCGCCGTCGCGCTTTCCCGCGCGTCGGGCCAGGCACTCTGCGCGGCGTCGCCGACGACTGTCCACGAGGCATGACGCCCGCGCCGGCCGAGCATCCGCCACTGCATCGGGGAGAGGTCTTGGGCCTCGTCGACGAGGACGTGGGCGTAGGTGTCGACGGCTCCGATCTTCCCTGCGAGCAGCCGGTCGCGCGCGTCAGCAGGAGTCGTCTCGTATGCCGGGAGCACGGCTGCCGGTCGCCAGGCCGCCGAGAGCTGGGCGGCCTCGAGGTCGTCCAACTCGTCGATCTCGTAGAACCCGCGTTCCTCGGCGGGCGGTTCCTGGATTGGGCCGACGCGCGCAGCAAGGTCGTCGATGAGGCCGACATCGGCGACCGTCCACGTCCCGCGATCGAGGGTGTCGGCAAAGGCTCCGGCGAGCAGCTCTTGCTCGGCAGCCGAGAGGACGCCGGCGGCATACCGGCGCAGCCGCTCGGGGTCGGCCAGCCACAGGAGGGCCTCGCGCGGGTCGACCTGGGGCCACCAGGCGCCGACGAAGGCCTCGACGTCAGGGTGATCCTTGAAGCGCGGGAGGAAGTCGTCGCGCTCGGCGTCCCCGGCTTGACGGTATGCCGCCTCGGCCAGCGCGTGGGTGACCGCCTCGGTCGCGAGGTTGCGCGGGTGAGTGCGCAAGACCTGCGTCCTGACCCGGTCGAGCGTGTCGGCGTCGAGGCGGACGGCATACCCGCTGACGAATACGCGCAGCACGTCCGGAGCGTCGGGCACGAGGTCATGGGCTGCGCGGGCGAGCACCTGCCGGATGCGCAGGGAGCCCTTGATCGCGGCGACCTCGGGGGAGTCGAGCCGCTCGGTAGTCACCGCGTCGACAAGGTCACCGACCGCGCGCAGGCTCACGCTCTCTTCCCCGAGGGAAGGCAGGACACGTTCGATGTATGCCGTGTAGGCCCCCGACGGCCCGACGACGAGGATGCCGCCGGCTTCATAGCGCCGCCGGTCCGAATACAACAGGTATGCCGCTCGGTGCAGCGCCACGACCGTCTTGCCGGTGCCTGGCCCACCCGTGATCTCGGTGACGCCCCGCGCTGGCGCCCGGATCGCCTCATCCTGGTGGCGCTGGATGGTGGCGACGATGTCACGCATCCGTGGCCCACGGGTGCGGGTGAGAGCTGCCATGAGGGCACCGTCGCCGACGACGACGAGATCGTCGGGGGCTTCGGGCACCATGAGGTCGTCTTCGATGCCGACGACGCGCTGGCCCCGGCAGCGCAGGACCCTGCGGCGGAGGACTCCGAAGGGTTCGACAGGCGTGGCGCGATAGAAGGGCGCGGCGGCGGGGGCGCGCCAGTCGATGACCAGCGGCTCGTAGTCGTCATCCCGGATGCCGAGCCGGCCGATGTAGCGGATCTCGCGGCCCGGTGCCGGTGTGGTCGGGGGGTGCTCGAGGTCGAGCCGTCCGAAGACGAGTCCTTCATATTGCGTGTCGAGGGCGTGTTGGCGCCGGGCGGCGTGGAAGACGAGGGCGTCACGCTCGAAAAGCCCGGTCATCTCCTCGTCGCGGGCCTCCCCGGTGCGTTCGGTGCGGCCCCGTGCCAAGCCCTCGACGGCGACGAGCCGGGCGCGCTCGGAAGCCTTCGCGAGCTCGGCATAGACGGCATCGACGTGGGCCTGCTCGACTGCGATCTCGTCGGCGAGGTCACCAGCGTGGTCGCCGGCGAGGTCGTGGGCGACCACCGTGGGAGACGGAGTGCTCGTCTCATCCACTCGTGACACGTGTGCTGCCTGCTTCCGTCGGCATCGACCTCGACCCACCGCATGACCGCGGCATGGAACGGACAAGTCTAATCGAGGTCGCCGGGACCTCAGATCCACCCCCGGTCGCGGGCGAGCACGCCGGCCTGGAAGCGGGACGAGGCGCCGAGCCGCTCCATGAGTGCCGAAACCCGGCGTTCGATGGTGCGTTGGGAGACGCCGACCTGTCGCGCGATGGCCGCATCGCTGAGACCGGCCACGAGCAGGGCCAACACCCGGCGCTCGCGGTCGTCGAGTTCGGTCGCGCCGGCCGACTTACTGACCGGAGATGACATCTCCCACAACCGTTGTGCGAGGTCGCGCGCGACCGTGGCCAGCTCGGGGGCGGCGAAGAACAGCCCCATCGGGCCGGTGCGCCCGGGGAACGACAGGTCGATGACTGCGGTCGTGTCGCCGATCGTTGCGGAGAAAGGCAGGTTGGTGAGCGATCGTTGCTCCTCCGACGCCCGCCGCGAGCTCACGATGTCGAGGGCATTCGGGATCTGGAGGAGGCGAATGTCATAGATCGTCCGCATCGGCACCTTGACGCCGCGGGCGTTGCGGCTCAGCGAGTCCTGCGCTTCCGGTGAGACGGCGGCGAGCGCGAGCAGCCGCAGTGTCGGGGCTCGCATCGTGAGGATCTCGACGTTTGACGCGGCCACCACCTCGGCCGCGGCCATCGCCACGTCGGCGACGGAGTAGAGCACCCGGACACCTTCGGCCGATCCGTGACCGTGCTGGGTGCGGGCGTTGGCATAGATCCTCGTGATCTCACCGGTCGTCGACAAGACGTCAGCGGCGGCGCGCTCGAGTCTCAGGGCATGCTCGCGGAGCGCGAGATCGGGTGGGGTGAGGGTGATGTCGCCGCCCGGCTCGACCTGGAGGAATCGGCGTCGGCTCAAGACGCTGAGGATGGCGTCCGTCGTGGCCTCGTCGCAGCCGGCCTCGAGCAGGTGGCTGCGGTGCGGCTCGGGGTGCCGGATGAGCTGCAAATAGCTCCGGCCGATGATCTCCTCGACCTCGGCCGAGGCGTAGCCGCCGCTGGCGAATGCCGAACTCAGCGCCGTGATGTCGCGGGTCGGCACGGAGACATCGAACGCACCGAAGGAGTCCCCAGGTTGAGGACCCAGGCCGTATGCCGTCCCGACGGGACGGTCGATCGTCCCCGACTCATCGCTACCCATGCGATCCCTCCATGGCGGTTATCCGACATTGTCGCAGACCCGACGCGTCCGGGGGGCGCTCACTCACGGTGGATGTGCCATCGTGGATCTGCACGGCCACCGCGCCGTCCAGCGTTGTCCGAGTGGGCTCACCTCCCTGCTCGACCGCTGTCTCGCGGTGTCCTCGGGCGTCACCCCCTGCAGCCCGAGGACACCGCGACTTCTTGTGGGGACGTCCTCGTGCGGGGGACGTCCCCCGCAGGAGCCCTGGAGCAGGGGGACTCCTGCCCCGGGTCGGCGGGCCTCACCCGGTTAGGCTGAGCACGTGAAGGTCCTCGTCATCGGTTCCGGCGCCCGCGAGCACGCACTCGTGCTCGGCTTGTCCGCGGACCCCGGTGTCGAGACGGTGATCGCCGCCCCGGGCAACCCTGGGATCGCCGCGATCGCCCCGTGCGAGCCCCTTCCCGACCTCACCGATGCAGCGGCTGTGCTCGCCCTGGCTGCGCGGCATACCGTCGATCTCGTCGTCGTCGGTCCCGAAGCGCCCCTCGTCGCGGGCGTGGGTGACGCGCTCCGCGCGGCGGGGTATGCCGTCTACGGCCCGGATGCGTCCGCGGCGCGGCTCGAGGGCAGTAAAGCCTTCGCCAAAGACGTCATGGCAACCGCCGGGGTGCCGACGGCGCTCGCGCACGTGGGCACGACCGGAGCTGAGATCGAGTTGGCTCTCGACGCGCTGGGCTTCCCGTATGTCGTCAAGGACGACGGGCTTGCGGCCGGCAAGGGCGTGGTCGTCACCACCGACCGCGCCGAGGCGCTGGCGCACGGGCTCGCTTGTCTGGACAAGCCGGGAGGCCAGGTCGTCGTCGAGGAGTTCCTCGACGGACCCGAGGTGTCGGTGTTTTGCATTTGCGACGGCACCGAGGTGCGCGCACTCGCGCCCGCGCAGGACTTCAAGCGCGTCGCCGATGGTGACGAGGGGCCCGATACCGGTGGGATGGGCGCCTATTCGCCGTTGCCGTGGACCTCGCCCCGACTGGCTCAGGACATCATCGACACGGTGGCTCAGCCGGTCATCGACGAGATGCGCCGCCGCGGCACGCCCTTCGTGGGCACGCTCTACGTCGGCCTGGCGATGACCTCCCGAGGACCGCGGGTGGTCGAGTTCAACTGCCGCTTCGGAGACCCCGACGGGCAGGCGTCGCTTGCCCGTCTCGTCACCCCCTTGGGCACGCTCCTGTATGCCGCGGCGACCGGTCGGTTGGCCGCATTCGACGACCTGCACCACCGGGCCGAGGCCGTCGTTGTCGTCGTCGAGGCCGCTGCGGGTTATCCGGCTGCACCGCGGCTCGGTGACCCTATCGACGGCGTCGACGAGGTCGAGTCGATCGACGGCGCCCACGTGCTGCACGCCGGCACGCGGCTGAACGACGACGGTCTGCTCGTCTCGGCCGGTGGTCGGGTGCTCAATGTCGTCGCACGTGGGGCCGACCTCGCGCAGGCGAGAGACACGGCATACCGCGCTCTCAATCTGGTGAGCCTC
>JBAOHD010000009.1:0-4870 GCA_037046615.1 Dermatophilaceae bacterium | reverse complement strand
ACAGCGGCACATCATCCTCGGTGAGCCCGAACTCGGCGGCAGCCGCGGCGAGGTGCGGCGCCAGCACGTAGGGATTGTCCGGGTCGACGACAGTCGTCTCGACCGGCCGCTCGAACAGTGCCGACGGGTGGTGGACGAGGTAGCTGTCGAGGGGATCATCGGCGGCGACGAAGATCGCCAGCGACTCGCGCCCCGCCCTCCCCGCCCGCCCGATCTGCTGCCAGAACGACGCGAGGGTCCCCGGCCAGCCCGCGACGATCACCGCGTCGAGACCGCTGATGTCGATCCCGAGTTCCAAGGCCGTCGTCGCCGCGAGTCCGCGCAGCCGACCGGACCGCAGATCTGCCTCGAGGACCCGGCGCTCCTCGGGCAGATAGCCACCGCGGTATGCCGCGACGAGCCCGGGTGCGATCCCGCGGTCGGCGAGTCGGCTCGCAGCCGACGCCGCCACCACTTCAGCACCGACCCGCGAGCGCGTGAACGCCACCGTGTGGACGCCCGCCTCGACGAGGTCCGCGAGCAGGTCACCCGCCTCCGCCACGGCGCTGCGGCGGTGCTCGCCGGGTGAGTCGACAGGTGAGTTGCCGCCGGTTGAGTCCCCCTTGATCATCGGCGGCTCCCAGAGTCCGATGGTCACCCCAGCTCGAGGCGACCCGTCGCGGGTGACCGCGCGCACCGGCATACCCACCAGTCGGGTGGCGTGGGCGGCGGGCTCCGCGATCGTCGCCGAGGCGAGGACGAACGTCGGCGTGTCCCGATAGCGGGCGGCGACCCGCCGCAGCCGCCGCAGCACGAGCGCGACGTGTGACCCAAAGACTCCGCGATAGGCGTGACATTCGTCGACGACGACATACTTCAGCGCGCGCAAAAACGGCGCCCATCGCTCGTGCCCCGGCAGGAGGGAGTGGTGCAGGAGGTCCGGGTTGGTGAGCACGTATGCCGCGTGGTCCCGGATCCATCGACGCTCCTCAGGAGGCGTGTCGCCGTCGTATGCCGCGGCGCGCAGCCCCGGGATCGCGAGGCCCTCGATCCGGCTGCGCTGGTCGTGGGCGAGAGCCTTGGTCGGCGCGAGGTAAAGAGCAGTGGCGCCGCGGCCGGTCGGGGCAGCGGTGCCGTCGATGAGGTCGGACAGGACCGGGACGAGATATCCCAGGGATTTGCCCGAGGCCGTCCCGGTGGAGATCACGACATGCTCGCCGCGATGCACGGCCTCGGCGGCTTCGGCCTGGTGACTCCACAACTGCGTGATGCCCGACTGCCACCAAGCCGCCGCGACAGGTGGGGCAACCCATGCGGGGAAGGCGGTGAGTTCGGCCTCGCGCGCCGGCACGTGATGACGGTGGCGGAGACGATCGGCTCGAGCGCCGACGCTGAGGCGCTGCAGGAGGTGATCGGGACTCGCGCCAGCCCGACCCGTCACGGCTGATGGCGCCCCGGAGTCGTCGCCCGCAGGCTCGCTGGGGTCCGACGCGCGGGTCAATCTTGGCGGGGGCATTGTGCCAACCGTATGGTCGGGAGGTACCGTTCGCACACAGGTTACTGACGGGAAGGTAGTTTCGTGCATCTGGCACTGTCCTCCGAGACGCTCGACGACACCGTCGTCCTGCGTGCTGTCGGTGAGGTTGACGTGTCCACTGCACCAGCGCTGCGCCGTCACCTCGACGAGCTCATCCAGCGCGGTCACCGCGACATCGTCGTCGACCTGACCGACGTCGACTTCCTCGACTCGACCGGTCTCGGCGTCCTGGTCGGTCGGCTCAAGTTGCTGCGGTCCCAAGGTGGCGAGCTCCGATTGACCGGCGCTCGCGACCGGGTCCACAAGGTCCTCGTGATCACCGGCCTGGACAAAGTGTTCGAAATCTCCGAGCTGTCGCACTAGCCACCAAGCTCGTTATCACGGCCGGTGGACGCGAGCTTCCCAGGCCCGCTGACCTGCCTCAAGCCGCTCCCACAGCGCCACTCGCTCCGCCGGGGTCGGCCCCCCGGCTTCCTCGCGTGGGCACCATCCGAGAGTCTCGACCGTGCAGCCACCACTGGTCGCCGTCGCGGATGACCTCGGTCCGCGAGCCGGTGATATTGACAACGCTCAGGACGCAGTTGCGCAGTCGCGTGATCGTGTGAGCCTCCCGCCGCACGACGACGACCCAGCGCACAAACATCGAGGCGGGGTCGGTCGACAGCACCTCGTGCATCGCCCCGAACTCGGCCAACCCTGGTTCGCTCGCGGACTCGACGAAGTCCATCCCCGCGAACGATTCGACCCGTGGGTCATGGTCGAGGCGCCATCCCGGCACCTCCACCTCCGACCGGCGCAGGACAAAACGTGTCGGCCCGTCAGGCTCCCCCTGCAGCCATGTCCCTGACTCCAACGGCAGCGGCTCCCACAGCCCGTCGCCAAGGCCGACGTCGACCAGCCAGCGCTGACCGTCGACCTGGACGGTCAGCGCGACGTGGTTGCCGGATGCGCCCGGCGCAGGCTCCTGGGCACTTTGGTGGACGCCGCCGCGGTGGTGCGTCACGGCATACCCCAGCTCGGTGAGCAGCCAGCCGAACGCGCCATTGAGGTGATAGCAGTAGCCGCCCCAACCGGCCGAAATCCGCGCAGCCGACTCCCGCGGCTCAATCCCGACGGTGCGGCCGAGCGCGATCCAGACTGTTTCGTAGGGCACCCGCTCGACATGGGCCCGGTGGAGGGCCCGCAGGCCACCGGCGCTCGGCCCGGCCGTCGTGACGGCCTCCGGGTTGAGGCCAAGACGACGCAGGTATGCCGCGGCGAGAGGGTCGCTGGGTGACACTAGGTGCTGCTCCCCAGGTCGAGCGCTTTGGCGCGCGGCCCGGACCCCGTGAGCGTGCGCTCGGTGGGGTCGGACACGGATCCGCCACGGGTGCAGCTCGAGGCGGGCAGGACGGCGAGGGCACACATCAGCAGGGCGAGCAGGACACGCGCGGTGCGGCCGTGATTGGTCTGCATCATGGGAGATGCCCCCTGCGTGGGTCGTGGACCTGATCTGAGAAGCCAGCCTAGGGCCGCTCCGCGCGGCTCCAGGTGCATGCGAAGCTGGAGCGGTCAACCGTGTCCACCCTGGATGCCGGTCAGATCAGGGGTTCGCGGCTGCTCGCCGGGAGGCTGCGATCTCGTCGTCGCCCGGCTTGCCGGCGCGTTACCCAGAGTCCACCGGCGCGTCAGCTGGGCGTCAGCTCTTGAGCATCCTGGTGATGTAAGCGTTTGCAGATCTGGCTGTTGTCCGCGTCACACCCGGAATGGGTCCTCTACCGGGCGCACACAGCTGCCATCGCCCGGTAGCCTCAGCCCGGACACACGGACGTGCCTCCGCCGAGCCCCGCTCGGCGCCGACCCCGTGCGCCGCCGGTGGCGGCGTCAAGGAGGAACTCGATGCAAGCCATCAGCCCTGCAGCGAGTCAGTTGGCCCTCGAGGGCCTCAACCTGACTCTCGTGATTGTGGTTCTCGTCATTTCGCTCATCGCCCTCGCGATGGGCGCGATGTTCCGGGGGCAGGTCCTGGCGGCCGACCCCGGCACCCCACGGATGCAAGAAATCGGTGCGGCGGTCGAGGAGGGGGCACAGGCCTACCTCTCCCGGCAGTTCAAGACGCTCGTGCCGTTCGTCGTCCTCGTTTTCCTGCTGCTGTTCCTCCTCCCGGCGGACATGGGCGTCAAGATCGGCCGGTCGATCTTCTTCGTCGTCGGCGCGCTCTTCTCGGCGGCCATCGGCTACCTCGGCATGTCCCTCGCGGTCAAGGCCAACGTCCGGGTCGCCTCCGCCGCCCGTGAGGGTGACCGCGAGGGCGGGATGCGGATCGCCTTCCGCACCGGTGGCGTCGTCGGCATGGCCACCGTCGGGCCTCGGCCTGCTCGGTGCCTCGCTCGTCGTCCTGCTCTACAAGGGTGACGCCCCCAAGGTCCTCGAAGGCTTCGGCTTCGGCGCTGCGCTGCTCGCGATGTTCATGCGTGTCGGCGGCGGCATCTTCACCAAGGCTGCCGACGTCGGCGCCGACCTCGTCGGCAAGGTCGAGGCGGGCATCCCCGAGGACGACCCCCGCAACGCCGCGACCATCGCCGACAACGTCGGTGACAACGTCGGTGACTGCGCCGGCATGGCGGCCGACCTCTTCGAGTCGTATGCCGTCACCCTCGTCGCCGCGCTCATCCTCGGCTCGGTGGCCCTCGGCGTCACAGGGCCTCGTCTTCCCGCTCATCGTCCCGGCCATCGGCGCGATCACGGCGATCATCGGCGTCTACATCACCAAGGTGAAGGGCAACGAGAACGGCCTCACCGCCATCAACCGGGGCTTCTACATCTCGGCCGTCATCTCCGCCGTCCTGTCGCTCATCGCGGCGTTCGTCTACCTGCCGCAGGCCGTCATGGGCACCAACGCCGCCGGTCAGGCCGTCGTCCTCGTCGACGGGCTGCGCATCCGCGCCACCCTGGCGGTGCATCCTCGGCATCGTCCTGGCCGGCGTCATCCTGTGGCTCACCGGCCACTTCACCGGCACCCACGCCCGCCCGACCAATGACGTCGCCCGCACCTCGCTCACCGGCCCGGCCACCGTCGTCCTGTCCGGCATCGGCGTCGGCTTCGAGTCGGCGGTCTACACCGCGGTCATCATCGGTGCCGCGGTCTACGGCGCCTTCATCCTCGGCGGCGGTGTCGGCGTCGCTGGCGCTGTTCTTCATCGCCCTCGCCGGCTGTGGCCTGCTGACCACGGTCGGCGTCATCGTCGCCATGGACACCTTCGGCCCGGTGTCGGACAACGCCCAGGGCATCGCGGAGATGTCGCACGACATCGACGCCGCCGGCGCCCGGATCCTCACCGACCTCGACGCGGTCGGCAACACGACCAAGGCCAT
>JBAOHD010000008.1:0-636704 GCA_037046615.1 Dermatophilaceae bacterium | reverse complement strand
GCCGCCCAGCTGGACGAGCTGCTCGTCGACAAGATCGCCGAGGTGAGGTTCGCCGGCCAGGAGGAGACGGCCCAGGCCCTGGAGGCCGAGGCCCTGTTCGCGGTGCGCCAGCGCCGTCAGGCCCTGGTCACGAGCCTGGCCGCCTCCATGCAGAACTACATGGCGTTGAGCCTGCTGCAGAAGACGAACAAGGAGCTGGGCCGGGCCTGCGACAACGCGACCACCACGACCATCGGCGTCCTGAAGACCGCCGTGATCACGTCGGAGGCCCTCGATCGCCAGAAGCTGGTCCTGAACCAGATCGAGGCGCTGAACACGGTGACCGGCGACATGATGGTCGCCAACGCCGAGCGGCTGAAGACCCAGGGCCTGGCCATCCAGAAGCAGGCCGCCGAGGCTGCCATCCCGGCCGAGAAGCTGGCAGCTGGCCTTCGACAACATCACCACCGCCCTCGACGAGTGGGATGCCTTCCGGATCGCCGCCAACGACTCGATCAACACCACGCTGGACGCGATGCAGGCCCAGATCGAGCGGGCTCGCCCCTACGTGGAGCGGGCCGGTAGCCCCGAGAACTGACCCTGACAGCATGAGGGCCCCGGACGATTCGTCCGGGGCCCTCATGCTCGGCTCACTTGGCCTCGGGGTCGCCCTTCAGCAGGGACTCCCGGGTGCCCTCGTCATAGGCCCCGGCCGCCCGCACCGAGTGGTAGCTGGCCCCCAGCGAACTGGCGGTACGCATCCCGGCGACCGAGGCCGAGACCGCCGTCATCGCGCCCTTGGCGTTGCCGCCGGCGTAGGTCGCAGCCATGTCCGCGCCGATGCCCATCTTGGCCCCCTCCTCGATGGCATCCTGGTTCGCGCCGAGGTAGTTGAAGACCCAGTTGTACTTGGTCTCCTGCTCGTTGATCAGCGCCTTGATCGCGGCGTGGTTCATCTCGCGGGAGGCGTTCTCGTCAGCCATCGGTCATGATGCCGAAGATCACCAGGCCGGGGCGCTGGTCCTCCGGCATCGCGGCCAGCCAGGAACCGGTCTCGGTGATCATCCGCGCGATGGAGTCCAGCAGGGCCGTGTTGCCCCGCGGGGAGATCATGAGCTCAGGCACCTCGGAGATGTCCTTGCCGACGTAGAGCTGGCGGTAGTCCAGCTGGGGCTCGACCAGGTGCTGGCCGACCGGATTGGCGGTCGTCAGGAGCCCGCCGGCGAAGTGGCCGTGGTGGGAGTAGCCGGAGAAGTCCGACAGGGAGACGGTGCAGCGTCCCGGCTCTGAGCGCTGCTCGGTGATGAAGGCGTTGAAGCCGCCCTCGACATCGGACTTGATCGAGTGCATCGACCCGGAGGAGTCGAGCAGGAAGGCCAGGTGGGTGTAGTTCGGGTCGGTCATGGTCAGCTCTCCTCGCTGGTCCGGCGGACGAAGCGCATCGGCTCGCCCTGGTGTTGGGTGGTGTCGTGACGGGCTCGGGCGATCCCGGAAGCGGTGACCCGGCTGCCCTCGGCATAGGGGCCGAGGGAGGCTGAACGAGCGAGACGGTTGCTCACGCTGTTGGGCGCGATGCCGGCCAGCTCGGCGACGCTGCGCATCGAGGAGCCGGCGGCCACGGCCTGGGCCAGCGCCTCGTCCCGGGCTGCCGTGACGGCTTCCAGGGCTCGGGTCAGGCTCGTGACAGCCTGGTCGGGGGTACTGATGTCGGCAGCCCCGAGGACGTCGTATGCCTCGTGGTACAGAACGTCCAGCACACCCTCGTCATTGTCGTGGTCGGTCATGCTCCGATGGTATGTGCAGAAACTGCACATGTGCAACTTTTGCACACGATCAGCGAGGGGCTGTCGATGAGGACGGCCCGGGCTGTGCTGAGCCTCTGAGCCAGATGACTGGGCCACAGGCCCGTGTTCTCGATGCTGCTCTGGTAGAGCGTGTCGATCACAAGCGGACGCTCATCTGTCAGGAGAGTGAGCGCTTGTTCCAGTGCGACGTTCACGCGCTGGCCTTGGGCGCGGACGAGGCGCACTGCCAGCGAGGCAGGGTCGGCCGCGCGAAGGTCCCGGCTGAACTGTGCCACGAGAGCCTCGTGGGGCGATGTGGGTGTGGACATGGCAGAACCTCCTGGGCTCAGATGCGGTCGCAGTACGGGTGGCCTCAGGTGTCGTGGGGGTGTTGGTCACTTCCAGACGGGGCGGCCGCTCCCTTCTTCAGAGTCCTGAATGGCGCGATACGCGCTGGCGGAGCGCTGCCACGCTGAGCCCGGTGGCGGAAGCCAGGTCCTGCCACTTCACCCGGCGAGTGGTGTGCAGGTGGTCCACCAGGGTCGTCAGTCGTGCTGATGCCAGCCGGCGCATGGACCACTCCGGACGAGGGCCGTTGGCCGTTGCTGACACCGATGCCAGCTCTGCCAGCATGTCCTTCTCGGCTGCGTTGAGCGCGGCCCCTGTGGATGACAGGGCAGCGATCACCAGGGCGTGCCCTTCGTGGCGCTGGAGGCACAGCGGGGCAGCACGCCCGACCATGTAGGAGCATGACGGGCACGGGTGGTTGTCGAGGAGATCGTTGACCGTCTCGATGTCCATACCAGTCACCAGTGCTGCCTCGTCAATGCTGGAACCAGCTGTGACGGCATCACGCAGGCTGTCGGCCAGTGCCTGCGCCGACGCCCGTGATGACGATCCCTTGCGGGTGAGCGCCTCGGAGTGTTCGCGGTACGCGGCGAGGAGGTCATCCATCGCCGGGCCCACGTCCATGTCTGTCACAGTGCGATGGTCCCGTCGCCGGAGACCCTGTTGTGGGAGTGCTTCCGTGCGCGGGAGGGCTTGGCCGCAGAACGACGGGGCGCGCTCTCGGTGCTGGCTTCCTGGTCGTAGCGGTGGTAGGTGTACTGGCCGTAGTAGGTGCCCTTGGTGGCCTTCATCTTGTTGATGGCCACACCGATGACGTTGGCGTTGACTGCGTCCAGGGATTCGATGGCCTTGCGAAGCTGGTGGGTGCGGGTCCCCTGGGCGTTGGAGACGACCACCACGGCGTCGGCGTACTCGGACAGGGTGAGCGAGTCGGCGACAGGAAGCACGGGCGGAGTGTCCAGGATGATGTACTCATACGTCTCCCCGGCCTTCTTGATGAAGGCCGCCATCTCATCAGAGCTGATCAGCTCGGTGACGTTGGGCGGGACGGGGCCTGATGGGATGATGTCCATGTCGCTGCCGGGGATGTGCTGGATCACGTCCTCGATCTTGGCATCGCCGATCAGGACGCTGGTCAGGCCGGAGTAGGCATTCAGGCCGAGGTACTCGGCCACGCTGGGGCGGCGAAGGTCGCAGTCGACCAGCAGGGTGTTCCAGCCGCTCTCCGACATTGCCGCGGCGATGTTGGCGGACAGGGTGGACTTGCCCTCGGCCGGAATCGAGGAGGTCACCAGGACGACGTTGGCCGAATCCCGCTTGCGCAGGGAGAAGCGCATCTTGGCCACCATGGTGCGCATCGCCTCGGCCATCGGGGTCTCGCTGTTGGCGGCAACCGCCAGGGTGTCGTGCTCACCCATGTCCCGTGCGAAGGGGATCTCCCCGATCAGGGACGTGTCGGTGATCCGGGCCAGGTCCTCACCGTCGCGCAGGCGGGAGTTGAAGGTCTCGCGCCCCAGCCACAGCAGGGACGAGAGCAGCGCGCCGATCATCGCGCCCACCAGCGCGTACTGGAGTTGGCTGGGAGAGGAGGGGCTGCTGGCCGGGGACGCCTGGGTCGTCACCGTCGCCTTGATGGTGTCGGCACCCTCCGACTTGGGAGTGATGTCGCGCACGGTGGAAGCGAGCTCATTGGCCAGCGAGTTGGCCAGCAGGGCCGCCTGCTGCGGGTCGGGGTCACTGACCGAGATGGTCAGCATCACGGTGTCCGGTTCGACCTTGGTGGAGACCTTGCGCTGCAGCTGGGCGGTGCTTCCCCCGAACCCGGTCTGGCGACGAACGGAGTCGATGACCAGCGGCTCCTTGGTCAACCGGGCGAAGCTGGCGACCTGTCGCTCCGCGTAGGTGGAGCCGGCATTCAGGTCGGTGGCGGTCTTGCCGTTCTGGACGACGAAGAAAAGTCGTGAGGTGGAGGTGTACTGCGGGATGATCAGGAAGGTCATCCCCACACCGGCGATGGCTCCCACCAGGGTGAGGGCGAGGATGCTCCTCCAGTGCTTGAGGAGGGTGGCCGCGTAACGGGCATCCAGGGACTTCCGCGGCTTCGGCTCCGTCAAGGAGGGGTGGGCCAGGGCAGCCGAGTCACTGGTGCTCATGTGAGCCTTTCGGGTCGTTGGGGTGGCGATGCGCAGGTGTTCCTGCTGTGCCTTCGGATGACGTTCAGTATGCTACACACTATCATCGGATTGTCACAGCGCCACACCAGAAATGCCCTTGTGACCATGCGTGGTTTGTTTGGCAATCCCCTTGTGAGACTGATACCGTCTCAGCGTACACAGCTCCCGATAACGCTTCGGCCAGCCCCTGCTGGTCCTGAAAGGCCCGCATGAGCCCCTACTTCGCCGTCCTCGGTCTGAGCATCGCCCTGGTGACGGCCGGCACCTACCTTGCTGCGTTTCGTCGCCAGGGTGCCCTGGTGGCCGGGAACGGGGGTGCGCGAACGGGGTGGAATCCCTTCTACCTGCTGGCTCTGGTACCGCTGGTCGCGATGGGCGGCCTGCGTTACGCCACGGGTACCGACTACGGCACGTACCGGGTGATCTTCAACCGGGTCAACCCGTATGACTGGGGGTACACGTTGGCCACGGCCACGCAGGAACCTGGCTTCGTGCTGTTGCAGCTGGCCATCAAGACCTTCACCGATGAGCCGGCTGTCTTCTTCACGATCTGCTCGATCCTCACAGTGGTGCCGTCCTGGTTGGCCATCAGGCGGATCATGGGCGACCGTGTGGTCCTCAGCTGGGTGTTGTGGATCGGCCTGGCGTTCTACCTGTCCTCGTTCAACATGGTGCGCCAGTCCATGGCCATGGCCTTCCTGATGCTGGCGATCACCTACCTGCCCCGCCGGCGGTGGGTCTACGTCGTGCTGAGCCTGGTGGCCGCTTCCTTCCACATCACCGCGCTCCTCGCGGCCGTCATCCTCTACCTGACCCAGAGGTGGAAGCCGACCATGAAGCAGGTGGTCATGGTGGTCCTGGGCGCCGGGGTCCTGGCGCTGGGAGGTCTGACCTTCCTGGCACCCCTCGTCTCCACCATGAACTCTCGCTACGGCGCCTACATCCTGGAAGGATCGGAGACGGGACTGGGCGCCTGGCTCCAGCTGGCCTTGACCGCGGCCCTCGCCCTGTACGCCTTCTGGGTCTCCCGCGGCAGCCAGGACCCTGAGGTGACACGGTACGCGATGTGGGTGCTCCTGGGCATCGGCTTCATGATCGTGGGAACCCAGGCGGTGGTCCTGTTCCGGATGAGCGCCTACTTCAAGCTGTTCCTGGTCGTGCTGGTGCCGTTGTGCCTGGCGCAACGCCCCCGGTCATCCATCCACAACATCGGGCTGGGGGCCATGACCCTCGCCTACTATGCGGCACACATCCTCGCCTACGACGACCTCATGCCCTACCACTCCATCATCTGACCCCCTTCGGAAAGAAGTATCGTGACCGACCTGCTCAACCGCACCAAGTGGGGCTTCCTGCTGTGGGACTGCCTCAGTTGGCTCCTGGCCACAACGGTGGCCTTCGCCGGCTACTACCGCGGCCTCGTGTATGGCATCCCGTTCAGCCCGATCCTCGCCTACGCCGTGATCGCCTGCTTCCTGCAGGCCGTTGTCGGCACCTACTCCAAGATGTACCTGGGCCGCTGGCGCACCGGGTCGTTCGACGAGGTCACCGGTCTCGGCTTCAACTGGGCCGTCGTGGCCTGCCTGGCCGGGCTGGCCTACCTGGGGTTGTCGATGACCGGCAGGTACGAGCCGGGAGCCCCCTTCCCCTATGCGCTCGCCGTCGTGGCCCCGCTGAGTGCTCCGGTGTTCATGCTGCTGCCGCGGTTGATGCTTCGATCCCGGCGCCAGCGTGAGCGCCAGGCGCGGTCGCAGGGCAAGCGGGCCCTGATCTACGGCGCCGGTGACTCCGGGGCACAGGTGGCCAGGCTGCTGCGCACCCACACCGACTCCCCCTACCGGGCGATCGGATTCATCGACGACGACCCGCGCAAGGCATCGTTGGTGCTGGAGGGACAGCGAGTGCTCGGCAACGGGACCACCCTGTCCGACGTGATCAGGGACAAGGAGGTCGAGGCCGTCATCCTCGCGGTGACCCTCGCCACCCCCACCCTGGTCAGCAGCATCGAGGCCACCACCCGCAAGGCCGGGATCGAGATGAAGATCGTGCCGGCCATCCGCGACATCTTCGGCGGCAGGCTGTCGCTGACCGACGTGCGCGACATCGACGTGAACGACCTGCTGGGCCGCCGCCAGATCGAGACCAACATCGGCCAGGTCTCCTCCTACGTCAAGAACAAGCGGGTCCTGGTGACCGGGGGTGGGGGCTCCATCGGTTCGGAGCTGGTCCGCCAGCTGCACAACTTCGGCCCTGAGCGGCTCGTCATCGTGGACCGGGACGAGGGCGGCCTGCACGCCACGCAGCTGAAGGTCTACGGCAAGGCCCTGCTGGACACCCCCGACGTCGTCCTGGTCGACATCCGCGACCCCCAGGCCCTGGACGTCATCTTCGGCGAGCACCGTCCCGAGGTCGTGTTCCACGCCGCTGCGCTGAAGCACCTGCCGCTGCTGGAGCAGTACCCCGAGGAGGGCTGGAAGACGAACGTGATCGGGACCCGCAACGTCCTCGAAGCGGCTGACCGCTACGGGGTGGAGACCTTCGTCAACATCTCCACCGACAAGGCGGCCGACCCCAGCTCGATCCTGGGCAAGACAAAGCGGTGTGCTGAGTACCTGACGGCCTGGTACGGCCAGAACCGCCCCGGGCGCTACATCTCGGTTCGCTTCGGCAACGTGTTGGGCTCGCGTGGCTCGATGTTGCACACCTTCACCCAGCAGATCGAGAAGGGCGGGCCCATCACCGTCACCGACCCCGAGGTGACCCGCTTCTTCATGACCATCCCCGAGGCATGCGAGCTGGTCATCCAGGCCGGTGCCATCGGCAACGACGGTGAGGTGATGGTCCTCGACATGGGTGAGCCGGTCAAGATCCAGGACGTGGCCAAGTACCTGGCCCACCGCTCGGGCAAGAAGATCGAGATCGTCTTCACCGGGCTGCGCCCCGGCGAGAAGATGCACGAGGTCCTGTTCGATCACGGTGACGAGACCCAGCCGCGCACCCACCCGATGATCTCCCACGTCATGGTGGAGCCCCGGTCCCCCGAGAAGGTCGACGCCATGCACGACGAGCTCGTCGCCTCTGCCAAGAACGCCCATCACCACTCCGGGGCCACCCCGGCGTCGCATCGCCCCGCGCAGACCGCCGCAGGGCTCCAGACCACCGAAACCCTCTCCCCGAAAGTCGTATCGTGACCCGAATCTTCCTCTCCCCGCCTGACGTCGGTCCGGCCGAGAAGTCAGCGCTGGCTCGTGCCTTCGAGACCAACTACATCACCTCCGCCGGCCCCGAGCTGGATGCCTTCGAGGCCGAGGTTGCCACCTACTGCCATCGTCGCCATGCCGTCGGCCTGTCCAGCTGCACCGCCGCCCTCCACCTGTCCCTGCTGGTCCTCGGCGTCAAGCCGGGGGACAGGGTGGTCACCTCCACCATGACCTTCGCGGCCACGGTGAACTCGATCATCCACGCGCGAGCCGTCCCGGTCCTGGTCGACTGCGACCAGACCGGCAACATGGACCCCGGCCTGTTGGAGGTTGCGCTGGACTCCCTGGCCGACAAGGGCCAGCGCGTCGCAGCCGTCATGCCTGTCGACCTGCTGGGCAAGCTGGCCGACTACGACCGCATCAACGCCATCGCCGGCGATCGCTCGATCCCGGTCGTCTCCGATGCCGCCGAGGGCATGGGTGCCACCCTGGGAGGTCGTCCGGCGGGTTCCTTCGGCACCTCCGCGGCGGTCTCCTTCAACGGGAACAAGATCATGACCACCAGCGGTGGTGGCATGTACCTGACCGACGACGAGGAACTCGCCCAGCACGTCCGCAAGCTGTCCACCCAGGCCCGCGAACCCGTCCTGCACTACGAGCACACCGAGATCGGGTACAACTACCGGCTCTCCAACCTGCTCGCCGGGCTGGGTCGCGCCCAGCTGTCCAGGCTCCCCGAGATGATGGGGCGGCGCCGACAGGTCCGCGAGTTCTACCGTGGCCTGTTCTCCGGCGTGAACGGTGTCGAGATTTTCGACGGCGGGGACGACCGCGAGGACTCCTGCTGGCTCACCTCGATTCTGGTGGACCCCTCCACCGCCGGCTGGCAGTCTGCTGACCTGATCGGCTCACTGGCCGGTGA
Organism: Dermatophilaceae bacterium; assembly: GCA_037046615.1. Classification (GTDB taxonomy): domain Bacteria; phylum Actinomycetota; class Actinomycetes; order Actinomycetales; family Dermatophilaceae; genus Phosphoribacter. The sequence goes on along the minus strand of JBAOHD010000008.1, from coordinate 628,297 downwards.
CGACATCGAGACCCGGCCCCTGTGGAAGCCCATGCACCTCCAGCCGGTCCACCGTGGGCTGGACTACTTCACCCATGACGAGTACCCCGCCGGCGGGATCAGCGCGGACCTGTTCTCCCGCGGGGTGACGCTCCCCTCGGGCTCTGCCCTCACCGACGCAGACCTCGATCGAATCCACCAGTCCATCAACACGTTCCTGGAGACCCGATGACCAAGACGGACAACCCCGTGCACAACAAGCGGCCCATCGCCCGACCGAAGCCCCCGTCCATCGACACACCCCTGGAGACCCGATGACCGAGAAGGAGAACCTCGTGCAGGACAAGCTGCCCATCGTCGTGGTGGGACTCGGTGGCGCTGGTCGCCACACGCTGAACGTCGTCGTGGACACGCTCGCCGCTGCCGGTGAGCCGGCCGGCCTCATCGCCGGCGTCCTGGACGACAACCCCACCCAGGAGAACCTCGACCAGCTGACCTCCTGCTTCCCGGGCGTGCCTTACCTCGGCACGGTCACCGACTGGCTCGGGTCGAACCCGGGGCGTCATCGCTACGTCATCGGCATCGGCAGCGGCAGCGCCCGGCGCAAGGTCGATGCGATGTTCGAGGGCCAGCATGAGCCGATGACCGTGGTCCACCCCAATAGCTGTCTCGGGCAGGGCGTGGTGCTCGGCCCGGGGACGGTGGTCTCCGACCACGTCGCGCTGGACACCAACGTCACCACCGGGCGCAGCGTCCACATCAACCAGGGGGTGGTCGTCGGCCACGACTCGTCGCTGGGGGACTACTCCAGCCTCAACCCGTCTGCCTGCATCTCGGGCAACGTCCGCGTGGGGTCGGAGGCCCTGGTCGGCGCAGGCGCCGACATCATCCAGGGGGTCACCGTCGGCCGAGGGGCCACGGTCGGCATGGGTGCCACGGTGGTCAGGTCGGTGGACGACTCGGTCACCGTCGTCGGAGTCCCTGCTGCCCCGATCAAGCGTCGCAAGCCGATCACCATCGGGCTGCTGACCAGCATCGGACACACCCTGGACGCCTTCTTCGTCGAGATCGTGGACCGCTGGCGGGAGCAGGGGGCCAGGGTCGTGACCGCGGCCGGCGATGCCTCCAAGAAGTTCTCCGACCAGACGATCATCGAGGGGTTGACCCGCAATCCCCACCCGTCCAATCGCAAGGCGCTGTCCGGGCTGCGCGACTGGGTGGAGAGCGAGGGTGTCGATGTCGTGGTGACCAACACCGCGACCGCGTCCATGTTGGTGCGCGCGGCCCGGGTCTCGGCCCCGGTGGTCTATTTCGCCCACGGCCTGCACTGGAACGACGAGAACCTGCGCAGCCTCCCCTACCGGGCCGTGGAGAAGGCCCTGCTCCGCCGGACCGCAGGCGCGATCCTCATCAACCAGGCCGACGAGGACTGGTTCCGCGCCCACGCGCCGTCCCTTCCCCGGCTCCGTCTCGCCAACGGTGTGGGCCTGGACGTCGAGCGGTTCGCGCGTCGCCGGATCGAGCGCTGGGACGAGGGGGACGTCATGAGGCTGGTCTGGTGCGGGGAGTTCACCGCGCGTAAGAACCCTCTGGACGTGGTCTCGCTGGTCCACTTGCTCCTGGAGCGAGGGGTGCACCCCCGCGTCACCATGCTGGGCAAGGGCGAGCTGGATCGTCACCCCGCCTTCGAGAAGCTGATCGCTGCCGAGTACATCCATCGCGTCGGACACGCCGATCCGGTGCCGTACTTCGAGAAGGCCCATGCGCTGGTCCAGACCGCGCTGTGGGAGGGCCTGCCGAGGGTGGCACTGGAGGCCGTCGGAATGGGTCTGCCGACGGCCGGCTACGACGTGAAGGGGGTCCAGGACATCCCTGGTGCCTACCTCGCCAAGCCGAATGATCCCGACGCGCTTGCCGCGGCGTGCGTCCAGGCGGCAACCCAGGGTGCTCGCAACCTGCCGGCGCTGGAGGAGATGACCTACGCCCACGCCGCGGATGCGATCTGGGAGTTCGTCCAGTCGATCAAGTCGGGCCAGTTCCCGCAAGGAAGGTTCGTGAGCCGATGAGCAGGCGAGTCCAGGTCCTGGGCTACTACGGCATGGCCAACTTCGGTGACGACCTGTTCCGGCAGGTGGTCACCGAGAACGCCGGCAAGCTCTGGCCCGGTGCCAGCGTCCGCACGTTCGCCCCGATGGGTCTCCACAGGCCCTACGGCGACCTGGGCCGGATCGGATCGGCCACACGGTTGGCCACCGGCACCCTCGGCGCTGCCTGGGCTGACACCTTCGCCCTGTGCGGGGGCTCGGTCCTGCAGAGCGTCTCCGGTGTGCAGTCGTTGCGGCGCAAGCTGGTGGGTCGACGTCGTTTCGAGGCCCTCGGGGTCTCTGTCGGCCCTTTCGACGACCCCGCTGACGGCCAGGAGGTCCTGGACTTCCTCTCCCACTTCGATCGCGTCATCGTGCGCGACACGGCCTCGGCGCAGCGCCTGGGAGGAGGCGTCACCGTCGGGGGTGACCTGGCCGCGCTGGTCGGCGAGGTGCCCCGCCACAACCCCGACACGGCCCGCGGGCTCACCATCTGCCCTTCGGACGCCTCCGGGACCAGTGCCGCGGAGTTCACCGGGCAGGTCCTCGACGGGCTGGGCGGTCGAGACATCCCGGTGAACGTGCTGGCCCTCAACCACCACCACGAGTTGGGGGACGAGGGCCTCAGCAACGAGGTGGCCGGGGGCCTGCGCGAAGCGGGGCTCGGCGCCGTGGAGGTCCACTCCTACCGTCACCTCGGGGTCGACGGCGTGATCAGGTTCCTGGCCGGTTCCGGGGCCGTGTGGACCCAGCGCCTCCACGGTGGGATCGTCTCCTACCTGGTGGGCACCCCCTTCGTGATCGTCGGCCACCACGCCAAGTGCCGCGACTTCGCTTCCGACATCGGGCTGGACCCCTCCCTGGTCCTGCCCACTCGTGGAGGTGACTGGTCGGTGGCCTCGAAGACCCTCGAACACCCCTTCGGGCACTGGCAGCTCGACCCTGACGAGTACATGGCCAAGGCACGCAGCACCTACCTGAAGGAGTCCGTGTGACCAGCACGCCGGCCATCTCGGTGGTCATCCCGCACTACAACGCGGCCGAGTCACTGGAGCAGACGCTGGACTCGGTGCTTGCCCAGAGCCAGCCTGCCCAGGAGGTCATCGTCGTCGACGACGCCTCCCCTGACCTCTCCCAGAGGGAAGCGGCCCGGAAGCTGTGCGGGTCGAAGGGGGTGACCTTCCTCGGGCAGGAGGTCAACAGCGGCCCCGGGGTCGCGCGCAACGTCGGCTGGGACCATGCTGTGGCCAACGGGGCCCGGTGGGTCGCCTTCTGCGACTCCGACGACACCTGGCACCCCTCCAAGCTCGAACGGCAGTCCGAGCTCCTGGAGCCGGGGGTGAGCATCGTCGGGTGCGACATGGTCACGCTGAACCGTCGGGAGCCCTTCCCCGTCGTGGACGGCTCGATCCGGCCTGTCAGCATCACGATCGACCGCCTGGTCCGCGGTAACCCCTTCTCCACCTCATCGGTGATCCTGGACGCCTCCCTTCCGATCAGGTTCACTCCCGGCCGGAACTACTGCGAGGACTACGAGGTCTGGGGCCGGGCCGTGGCGGCGGGGAAGGCCGCCTACCTCCCTGAGGGTCTCTGTGCGCGCCACAAGGCCGCCTTCGGTGCTTCAGGGCTGTCGGCCCAGCTGAAGAAGATGGCCAGGGGCGAGTACGACACCGTCCGGCGCTTCCGTCGCGACCGGATCTTTTCCCCGGCCCAGTACGCCAAGGCCGCCGCATGCTCATCCCCGTCAAGCTGGCACGCAGGGTCGTGCTGTCTCGGCTGGGCCAGCACCGGTCCGAGTCCCGATGAGGGCATCCGGGCGGCTGCCCTCGCTCCTGGTGATGGCCGGCTCCTTCGGGGGAGCCGCGTCCCAGTGGCTGCTGGTCTGGCTGTTCGCCCGCTCCGGTGGCACGGCTGCGGTGGGCGCATACTCCGGCCTGCTGGCGATCGCCACGCCGTTGTTCGTGGTGGCCCAGTTCGGGCTGCGTAACGTCTACCTGACCCTGTCGCGCCGCCATCCCTACCAGGACTTCGTCATCCTCCGGGTGGCAGGCTGCGCGGTCGGCGTCGGCGTGCTGACGCTCGTCGGAACGCTGATGGGGTTCAGCCCCCTGCTCATCATGGCCATGGGCATGCTGAAGGTGGCTGACTCGGTCCTCGACATCGTCTACGCCCGCATCCAGTTCCATGAGCGGATGATGCAGCTGGGGCTGCTCATGGTGGCCAACCCGGCCATGACGGTCATCGGCGCGGCGCTCGGCCTGTGGGTCAGCGGCCGTATCGAGTGGGGAGTCATCGCCTCTGCCATCGGCAGCGCCCTGACGTTGGCCATCGGGCTGGCGATGACCAACGGGTTGCCGGCATCACCCGAGCCTGCCGGGACGCGGCCTGAGAGGTGGAAGGACATCGCCTCTGCTGCGTCACCGATCATGGCGACACAGCTGCTGGTCTCGCTGTTGATCTACACGCCGGTCTGGGTGGCCCAGGCCGGCGGAGGTGCCGACGCGGTGGGCGTGTACTCCGGAGCCTCCTACCTCGTGGTGTTCGCCAGCTTGGTGGGTGCTTCCCTCCAGACGGTCTCCATCCCCCGGCTGAGGCGTGACCATGAGAACGGCACCGGCACCACCGGCACCGTGGTGCGCAGCAGCATCAAGTGGACGGTGCTTGGACTGGCTGGTGCGGCGGCGGCCGTCGTGGCCGGTCCGGCGATCCTGTCATGGGTCTACGGTCCTGATTTCAGGATGGGTCGTCTCGACGTCGCCATGCTGGCCCTTGCTGCCGCCATGGGCGTTCCGACCTACCTGTTCAACGCGGTGATGCTGGTGCGCAACAAGTACCTCGCACAGTCGGTGGTGGCGTTGGTCTCCGTCGTGGTGGCGTTGGCCGTCGGCATGGCCGCCACCAGCTTCATCGCTGCCACCACCGCGGCCTGCCTGACCGCACTGGTGGGGGCCGCACTACGGCTGGCAGCAAGCGTCGTGGAGGTCCTGCGCAGCGAAAGGCCCTGACACCTGCTCGGTCAGCCCTGACGTGGCGTCGGAGACAGAGCTGCCAGGATCGCGTCCACGCCTGACCTGATCTGGGCGTGGCTGGCCTGGAACACTTCCGGCCCCAATCGGTAGGGGTCCACCACGTCATCGTCCTCGCCGGCGCCGTGACCTCGGCGATCTCCCACCATGGAGACCAGCTCCCTCATCCGTTCCGGGGCGGTTGCCCCGGTCGGATGGTCGGGATTCCTGGCGACCAGCCTGGCGAACTCCAGCAGGGTGAACGTCTTCTTCCAGGCTGCCGGGGCGCGCTCCACGACCAGGGAGCGATGGTCTCTGGTGGCGGTCAGGACAAGGTCGGTCCCCGTCACATCCAGTCTCGGGTTCAGCCGTGCTGCGACGAAGCTGGAGGGATCGTGGCCATCGTCGGCGAGGAGCATCGCCATCGTCGGGTCCACCGGATTGCCCACCAGTGCCCGCGTCCCGCGAGAGAACACCTCGAAGCCCTCTTCGAGCCCATCACGGAGCATGATCTCGATGGCAGGGGAGCGGCAGATGTTACCGGTGCAGACACACAGGATGCGGAGCGGGTTCGACACGTTGACACCATATCACCGTGCACCCTTCTGAACCAGTGAACTACACCCGGTGTGGCGGGGCATAACAACAGATGGCGGCCCGTGTCTACCTGTCGTGGAACGGGCTTCATGGGGTAGCGTGGACCTACATCCACAGGAGAGCAGCATGAATCGAAGTCACATCGTAGACCAGGTCGCACTGATCCTCGACAGCAAGATCCAGGCCCGTGCCGTCGTCGACGAGGTCGTCAAGACCATCACACGCGGACTCGTGGACGAGGGTCGGGTCCATATCAGTGGCCTCGGGTCCTTCGTCACGGAGCCGGTCCCAGAACGACTGGTCCGCAACCCCGCCACTGGTGAGCGTGTGGTCAGCCCGGCCCGCACCAAGGTTATGTTCAGCCCGGCCACACGACTGCGTGAGTCGTTGCCGGTGCCGCCGGCGGCCGAGTGAAGTCGAGGACGTCGGGACACCTGGGATGCCATGCGCGGACCGCTCGCGGAGGGAGTCCGGTTCCATGGGTCCACACTCCTTGCAGGGTTCCGGGTCAGTAGCCCCTCTTGGGGGAGACGGGGTCACTGTAGCCCGACATCGTGTCCTGCTTCAGCGCCTTGCTGAGGATCTCCACCTGGGGCCAGCTGGGGTCGACCACGCTCATCCCCGACTTCATGGATGCCCCGCTCCAGGGAGCGGTCCAGGAGTGGACCCCTCCGGTGGATCGCACGTTGCGTAGCGAGTAGGCCAGCGATGCGATCTGCTCGACGCCGAAGCTGCGGTCGGTGGTCAGATTGGAGGCCACGGCCCCGAGCGAACGGTTCATCTCGACGGGGTTGGTGATCTTCTCCGGGCTGGCCACCTTCGCTGCGATGGCGACCAGGACGTCCATCTGGCGCTGCCCGCGACCAATGTCGCCCTGGTTGAGGGCCTTGCGCTCGCGGACGTAGAACAGGGCCTCCTGGCCGCTCATGTGGACCACCTGGCCCTTGGTGTAGGCGGGGTAACCGTTCTTGGCCGGCGAGGACTCGTTGATGGTCACGTCGATGCCACCGATGGTGTCGATGGTGCGGGAGTAGCCCTCGAAGTCAGTCTTCGCAACGTGGTCGATCTTCACGCCGGTGGCTCCCTGGATGGTGTGCACCAGCAATGGGGAGCCGCCGTAGGCGTAGGAGTGGTTGATCTTGGTGTAGCCGTGGCCAGGAACCTTGACGTAGTAGTCACGCGGGAAGTGGATCAGGTCCACGCGCTTCTGGTCGGCGGAGATGTGGGCGAGGATGATGACGTCGGACCGGGAGACACCGCCTGTCGCCGCGTCCGCACCGATGAGCAGGATGTTCTGCGCCTTGCCGTCGGAGGGACTCACTGTCATGTCCGGCTGGTTCCCCGGCTCACCGGTGGGGATGGGGCCCTGGCCGCTGTACTCCTGGTCGGCCGGATCAGTGCTGGTGGGGCTCTGGCTGTTGGTGCCCTGGTCTGGGCCGGACTCGTTCGGGAGCTGACCGTTCTTCTTCTGGCCGTCGCCGTTGGTCCCCTGGTCGTTGTGGGCCAGGCCAGTGGGTGCCGGGCCGGCGGGAAGTAGGTCCTCGTGCTTCATCTCCGTGGCGACCGTGTGCACCACCGTGCCGGCGTAGGCCGCCATGACGACCAGCACGATCGCCAGCAGCCCCGACATCGAGACCAGTGCGATCTTGATGGGACCCCACTTCCTCTTGGGAGCGTCCAGCTCCGGGCCCTCGATCAGCTCGTCGTGGTCGTGTGCGGCCATGTGTGGGTACCTCCGAAGTTCAGTGTTGAGTGAGGGACCTGAATGCCCCGATGACCCGACATCATCATACGGTTGTGCGGTGACATGGGTCTCATCAGAAACCTGTCGCCTGTCTGGTCAATCCCCACCCATGGCGATGGACCGAATCCTTGACCAGGCCCCGAGTCGGCTGCGCAGCGTGACCAGGGAAGGCGCCCTGGTCGGCTCGTTGGCCTTGGCTCCGTCCAGGGCGAGACGAGCAGTCTTGCGCCACTCCTCGTAGTTGGCAGGGGTTCCTGCTGGCCCAGCCTCGGAGAAGAAGGCCCGAACGAACTGGTACAGCTGGTCATCAGTCCAGAGGCGGCGCTGGGTCCTGCGGTGGACACCGTTGTTCCCATCGGGGACACCGGCACGGACGCACGCTGCGCTCCAGGAGCCGAAGCGCAGCATCACCGTCTGGGGACTGGGGTCTTCGGCCCTCCTCAGGGTGGAATACCTCACCGCCGACAGTGGCTGGGGAGACGACCCGCCATCCACCGCGGCGGCACGACGCAGGGCATCCAGGCACTGCTCCTCGCCGAACTTGGCTGCCGCTCGTGACGAGGCCCTCATCGGACGCGAGAAGGATTCCTGCGTGCCGATGGCCCCGATGACGTCTTGGGCGCTCAACCCGCTGCGCACCGAGTTGACGATCCTGGCGATCGAGGCACCGGGGTGCTGCTGCGCGTAGTCCACGGCCTTCTGGAGCGCCTGCTCGTGGCGCCGGCGCTCCATCGCCTCACGACGCCAACGCTTCGCGGCGGTGTTCAGATAGGGAGCGGTGAGCTGCCGTGCCCTCTCCGGGGAGATCCCGGCCGATTGGGCCGCTTCGCGGTAGGTCATCCCGCCCACCACCATGGCCGCAACGTGGCCCGAGGTGCCCCGTCCCACGGCACACGAGTCAGGGCCCTGGGGCACCAACGACTCGTCCTCGGACAGGAGATGCCCCGCGACCCGGTACGCCTCGTCCATGTCGGCCACCGGCTCAGAGAACCTGATGAGTGGGCCCTTCATGGTGGCTGTGATGGTCCTGGCGTTCACGATCCGAGCAGTCCTTCGACTTTGCGCTCCAGCTCGTCGAGGCGGCCGCGCAGCGCGAACAGCTCGTCCTCCACACGAGTGCGCAGCATGGCACCCTCGCGCAGCTGGACGTGGTTGCCGTCCTCGTCGGTGATGACCACACCGACCACGCCGTCACCGCACTGGACCAGGTAGGACTCCCCGTCGCCGTGCAGGACCTTGCCGACCACGCCGCGATGCCGCGGCTGTTCCACCGGGCCCAGCGACCGGGGGACCTGGAGACGGCGACCGGCGTTGTAGCAGTAGGCCCCGGGGTGGGGCGCCGCGGCAGCGCGGATGAGCCGGTTGACCTCCTGCGCCGAACGAGTCCAGTCGATCAGTCCGTCCTGGGCGACGCGCTTGCCGATCCAGGTGGCCCGGCTCTCGTCCTGGGGGGCCGGCACCCACCAGCCCGCCGCCAGCCTCGGGACGAGTCGGTCGAGAGCGACCCCCAGCGTGCGCGAGCACTCCGCACTCACATCGCCGGCGTCCCAGTCATCTGCGACGTCGAAGCGGACCTGCTCCAGGATGCCGCCCTCGTCGGCTCCCGGCATGATCTCGAACAGGGTCGAGGCACCCGGCGCCTGTCCGAGGGTCACCCATGCCACGGGGGCGCGGCCACGTCCCAGCGGAAGCTGGGTGGGGTGGTAGCCCACGCAGCCGACCCGCGCACTGGAGATCACCTCCTCGCTGATGAGCTGGGAGAGACCAACCACGAAGAGGAAGTCGAGGTCCAGCCCCCTGAGCCACTCGACCATCGTCTCGTCGTTCACCTTGGTGAACGGGACGTACTCGATGCCATCGGACTCGCAGGCCGTCCGCAGGTCCGACCAGCCGGACACCCTGGACGTGTCCTGGGGCTCGAACCCAGCCACCCCGACCAGTTCGAGCGCTGATCCAGCCAGGTGCTCCAGTGCCACCAGGGACGAGTCGACGCTCCCGATCAGTGCCGCCCTCACCCGGCTTCCTTCCGGGTCAGGCCATCGTGTCGGAGGTTCTTCTCCACCGGGAGTTTCTCCCCACCCAACACGATGGAGACCGTCCGGCCCAGGATCGTCAGGTCCGAGCGCAGGTTGACCGAGTCGACGTAGCGGCGGTCCAGCTCCCAGCGCTGCGGCCAGGACAGGTGGACGTTGCCGTTCACCTGGGCAAGGCCGGTCAGTCCGGGAGTGACCAGGAAGCGACGACGGCCGTTCTCGTCAGCCTCGGCCGCGGTGGAGGCCAGGCAGGGTCGCGGGCCGACGAGGCTCATCTGGCCGGCCAGGACGTTGACGACTTGGGGGAGCTCGTCCAGCTTCAGTCGCCGCAGCACGGCACCGACCCGGGTCACGTCCGGGTTGCCGGCCAGGACCTGACCGCCAGCGGTGTTGCCATGGATCATCGTGCGCATCTTGTAGATGGTGAACTCGCGAGCTCCCTTGCCCACCCGGACCTGCCGGAACAGGATCGGTCCTGGGCTCTCCACCTTCACCGCCACCGCGGCGATGCCCAGGACAGGGGCAGCGAGCGCGGCGATGGGCAGTGCGACAGCGATGTCGAGGACACGCTTGCCCCACCGCTCGTAGGGGCCCTGCTTGCGAGTCCTGGCCATCTCGTCCAGGTCGGCACGCAGCCCGGAGAGGTCATCGCGGATGTCGGTGCTCACCGGGTCTCCTTCACCAAGACGAACCCCTCGGCAGCGTGCATGCCCTGCTGGGAGCCGCGCCAGCGCGCGAGGTGCTCGATCGCTTCCAGGGACCGTGCGTCGGGGAAGGGTCGCATCTGGGACTCGTAGTGGGACAGCGCGGCCAGCTTGGCGTGGAGCTGCTCATCGGTCAGCTCGATCCAGATGTTGGGGGTGAACCCCGGCTCCAGGTAGGGAGCATTCCAGTGGGTCTCGGACTGGACCTCGTAGGCCAGCACACGCTTGATGCCACGCCCCAGCTCGCTGGAGGGCCTCCACGCCACGCTCGCAGCATGGAACAGCGCGCGATGGTCGTTGTGCAGGTCATAGGGGAAGGGGACGTAGAGGACGTCAGGTCGGACCTGCTCGATGAGCTGGTGTACGTGCTTGTTCACCTGCCACGCCGGCTCCTGTGGGTAGGTCACGGCAGGGAGGTCACCGAACTGCAGGCTGTTGACGCCCAGGGACTCCATCGCCAGGCGGGCCTCGCTCCGAACGGTCTCGAAGACCGACGAGTCCATGAAGGGGTGGCAACCGCCAGCCCCCGGCCCTGACACGATGGCGACATGGACCTCGTCGCCGGCGCCGAGGTGCCGCGACATCGTCCCTCCGACACCAAGGGTTTCATCATCTGCATGGGGAGCCAGCACAAGTACTTTGTTCACAGGGCAAGATGCTAACACCCATCATCAGGCCCAACAACCCACACATGCCAGGTAAGCAAGAGCGTTTGGCCTTGATGGACAGGAACAAAAAAGGTGCCCCGGACCGATCGGTCCGGGGCACCTTCTCAGTGTCGGGAGAGGATCAGGGGTTCGGCAGCGTCAGGCTGACCGGACCCATGTTCGCGGAGGAGACGACAGTCACCTTGTGGACGGTGCCAGCGGTTCCCGGCAGGTTCACTCGCACCTCCCCGGGGCCGTTGATCGCAGCCTTCGAGACATCCTTGCCATCCACCCGGATGGTCAGGATGCCCGGCTTGGTACCGGCACCCATGGTGAGGGTGGCGTAGCCGGGGTGCTTGTCGGAGAAGCGCCCCCAGATGATCTTCATGGTCGCCGTGTCGAGCGTGGTGGTCGTCTTGATGGTCGGCGTCGGAGTGGGCTCCGGCGTCGGGGTCGGAGTGGGCGTCGGGGTCGGCCCCGTGCTCGGAGCACCCGGCAGGGTCAGGCTGGCGACCCCCAGCGCTGCGGTCGAGGAGACCGTCACCTTGCGAGTCCCCACGGGGCCGTTGAGATCGACCCGGGTGTCACCCGCTCCGTTCACGGAGACCTTGGAAGAGGTGCCTCCCTCCACTGCGACCGTGACCGTTCCCGGCTTGGTGCCGCTGGCGAGGTTCAGCGTGGCGTACCCCGGGTGACCCGAGGGGATGGTCACGCTGAGCACCTGCGTCCCCGGCACGGGGGCAGGCGTCGGCGTCGGAGTGGGCTCCGGCGTCGGCTCCGGCGTCGGGGTCGGAGTGGGCGTCGGGGTGGGCTCCGGCGTGGGCGTCGAGGCCGAGGACGGGTCGTTCAGCGGCAGCAGGGTGATGGCCGCCTTGGTCGGCTGGGGGGCGTAGACCAGGGACTCGTGGCCACCGACGTCGTCGAAGGCGAAGGCGTAGGCCCGGCTGCGGTCCATGTACTGGTGCAGTAGCTGGGCATAGCGGTTGAGTCCCTCGGTGTTCTTGTAGAAGGCCGAGGTGTCGGCGATCGGGTGGATGCCGCCATGATCCATCACGCCCCTGTTGATGTCGGAACAGAGGGTGCGGCCGGTGGGGCCCCAGAAGCGGTCGTTGAGCAGGAACGGGCGGTTCAGCCCGTTGAGCTCGCCGTCACAGCCCAGCACCGCAGTGGTGCTCGGCTTGGCGTAGGCAACTTGCTGGTTGTCGTCGCCGATCAGCGGCTTGCCATCCGCGGTGGTGAACCGCATGATGCCATCGCCGCCGACCCGCCCGATGTACTTCAGGGTCGGCTGGTCGCTGAAGGGCTGGACCACGTAGTCGGCGGCCTTGTACTGGTCCCACGACCTGGTGATGTAGGCATCCAGGTAGGTCTTCGGGAACAGTCCAGCCGTCGCAGCATGGCTGGGAGCCAGGATGCGCAGCACGTTGCCGCTGTCGTCACGAATGACGGTCTTGGCCCACGCCGGGTCGGCGGTCAGGGCGTCGACGGTCTTCTGGTAGCCACCGGGGACGAACTCACCGGTGTAGCGGTGCTCCCCGTCGGCGTTCCAGGTCTCGACCTTGGCCGACAGGCCGACCTGGTCGACCTGGGTGGAGTTGAGCCACAGGCCGGTGTAGCGCTGGGACTGGCTGTTCAACGTGAACTCGGCCCAGTCGAACTTCTGGGTGGCCGAGTCATCGCCGGGAGCCCAGGGGGCCGGCTGTACCAGTCCGGTGCCGGCGGTGGTGCCCACCAGCTTGAAGGTCATCTTCTCGCCGATGGCGTAGTAGATGCGTCCCGAGACGTTGTCCGGGATGTGCAGCGTCATCGACTCGCCGGTGGCCGGGGCCGGGATGGAGACGTCCGGAGCTGCGACAGCGGTCGGGCCGGTGACCTTGGGCCAGGTGTGGTAGCGGCCGTCGGCGTCCACGTAGCCGAGGTTGTCCACGCCGTCGGGGTCGGTGTTGTCGACGGCGGTGATGTAGACGTGGACAGGCTGGTCGCTGCCGGTGTCGTTGGTGATGGTGATCGGGATCGAGCCCGGTCCGGGAAGGGCGTCGGCATGGGGGGCCTGGACCAGGCCGAAGACCAGGATCGAGCCCGCCAGTGCGGCTGCGATCGGCTTGGCACCGATACGCCAGGTGGGTGAGTTCACAGGCATGCTCCGTTTCAAGATGCAGTGCAGGAAGGGTGGACGAGGGGTCATGCTGTGGTCAAGGTTCCTGGTGAGAACCCCGACACAGCACCAAAGGTAGGGGAGGAACTGCTGGAGCTCGCCCTCTGACGGGGCGGGTCCCCCACCTTTCCACTGTGCGGCGCCGGTCAGTTGGCAGACTGGGTTGGGTCTGGGGCAGCGCGGCGGCCCCCAGCTCTGTCACCGCAGTCCGGGCCTCGACGGAGATGGTGCCCTCGGCCAGGGACCGCAGTTCCTCGTAGCGCCCGAGCCAACGGGCCACCTGGGCCCGGAGGTCTCCGGGGTCCCAGCCGAGGCCGAGGGAATCGACCGCTCCGCTGGTCCAGGCGCTGGAAGAGACGATCTGCGGGTAGGCGTCATCGACTCGGGACCAGAGTGCCAAGGAGTCCTCGCCCAGATTCGCCCAGGCGATCGACCGTTTGACGGATTCGACATGGTCCTGTTGCTTCGATTGACCGAAGAAGCGGACGATCGGGTGGACCACGAGGCTGGCCGGGTAGGCCAGCACGGCCCACTGCCCGGCGTCGAGGCCGCCGGCGAGGATGGCTGCGTAGACCGCGTCCTGGCGCTCATCGGACTGCGAGGACAGGACTCGGTACAGGCGGCACTTGGCCGCGCCATTGCCGTCCAGGAACTCCACCAGCGGGTCCGGCGTGTTGGCCGGGTGCAGCGTGCCGTAGGGAAGCGGCGGGAAGGCCGGGTACGGCATCCACGGGTTCACGCGCTCAGTCATCGGGGATCACCCCCGGCCTGGATCAGCCGCAGGGACAGCTCGCGGTTCCGAGCCCGCTCAGCCCGCAGCAGGCCGACCATCCGATCATGCCGGCGGATCAGGGCCTGCATCAGGCCGCGCCAGTCCGAGCCCGTCTCCTCACCCTCGACAACGAAGGCCAGGGAGACCGACATGCTGCCGGAGCCGTCCAGCCGCACCCGGTTCTTGGCGGTCACGCGGGCGAAGGTCTCGTCCTCGCCGGTGTCCGGGTTCTGCAGCACTAGCTGCGCGATCTCGACCGGGGCAGTGCCGGTGTCATCCCGGGTCTCCTCGATCTGTGTTGGGCCGCTCATGGCAGAGCTCCTTTCTCTTTGCCCTTGTCACTGTGCGGCGGCCTCAGCCAACTAGCCCGTTTCGGGCCCTTGGAATGTAACGATTTGGTAACGGTCCCGCGTGGCGGGCCGCCCAGGGATAACAGCGCCTGCTATGACACACCCCCGATACATGAACGTTCATGCAATCCGGGCAGCCGCCGTGGCCGCTGCCGTCACCCTGACCCTGACCGGTTGTGCCGGTCGCACCGCCGTTGCCCAGCCCGGGGAGACCCTGCTGGTGGACGGCATCGAGATCACCGTCACCGGCTACAGCGCCGGCCCCAGTGCGGTCCAGTTCGCCGTCACCGGCATGGAGGACGGTTCCCGTTGCCCCGGCCCCGGCGAAGTGCAGGCCGAGCTGGACGACGGATCGTTCGTCACCCTCGACCGGGCCACGTCCTGGTCCTGCACCACCGTGCGCCGGGGAGAGGTGACCAAGGCCCAGCTGATCGGTGATGAGGCCATCCAGGGGGTGGAGAAGTTCACCTGGCTGGGCCCCGACGGCAAGCCGAAGGCCACCTGGCGGGTCAAGTGACCCGGACGGACAGGCACGGACAGGCACGGACGGGTTCTGCCTGTCCGACATAGTGCCTAGTCAGAGGCCCTTTTTGGGCCGACGGACAGGCAGACGGGCACTTTTCGGGTTTTGCTCTCCCCACAAGGAGGCGAACTTGGCTCGAAGGTCTAAGCCCGTAGGAACACTATTTTTCAAAATCTGCCTGTCTGCCTGTCCGAAGGGGTAAAAGTGGCCTCTGACTAGGGGTTTTACCGGACAGGCAGAAAATGGGGTGCCTGTCCGAAGGGGGTAGAAGTGGCCTCTGACTAGGGGTTTTGTCGGACAGGCAGGGTTTTCGGCTGCCTGTCCGTCCGGGCACAAGACACTGGGGCCCCGGCTAGTAGCCGGGGCCCCAGTGGTTGGTGGGTCAGTAGATGTCGTTGTAGACCCGTGCGTCGCGGGCCTCGCGGAGCCTCACCCCCCAGTATCCGCTGGGCTTGGTCCCGTCGGACCGGTAGGCCCGGGCCGAGAGGCAGCCGTTTGCCTGCAGGGTCACGGAGGCTGCGAGCTCCTTGCCGAACCGCTCCAGCCTCGGCGGGGTCTTCCCCTTGCCCAGGTAGGCGGTGTAGGACTCGTGGAGGTCTCGCAGCGTGGTGAAGGTGAAGTCGTCGGTGCCGGCCTTCACGTCGGGGAACGGCTTGATCTCGTAGCTCGGGTCGGCCTTCTTGGCCTTGGCCTGCCCTTCCTCCCACAGGTGGCGGTCGAACACCAGGTGCTCGTTCATCCACTCGCGATAGTTGTCGGAGGCGAACTTCCAGTCCTCGGTGGCTGCCATGACGGAGAACGGGGGTGCGTACGCCTCCAGTCCGCCGTTGGTCCACCGGCTGGTGCCTTCGATGATCCAGGCCCAGAAGGCGGTCATGAAGCCGTCCCAGTCGGCGGCGAGCTTGGCCATGAGGTGGGGGTCGGCCTCGGTCTCGTCGGGACCAGGCTTCCCGATGACGTAGGTGCGGGGCATGGGCACGATCCAGGCCCTTCGCCAGACTCCGTCATCGCCCTGGCTCTCTCCCCGGAAGCGCGGGAGATGGTTGGTGGCGAAGATGGGGGAGTAGGAGGGGAGCCAGCCCGCGTCCTCGAACGTCTCGCCGGGGGCGCGTCCACTCATGGGTGCCAGGGACATGAAGTTCTTCCACTTCTCCACGTCCCAGACACAGTTCTCACCGAGCTCATCGACGTACGGGATGCGCTTGCCCTTCAGGAACGCCTCAGCGAACACCTTGTTGTTGCCCTCACCGGAGATGGCCTCCAGCGGCATCGGTGCCAGCATGCCGGCCCCAGCCTCACCACCGAGAGCCCTGTGGAGGATGACGGCGAGCTGGGTCTTGCCGGCCTTGGGCTTGCCGTAGAGGATGATGGCCCGGTCGTCGGTGGGATAGTGCCCGGTGACGGCCTGCCCGAGCCGGACCTGCAGCCAGTCGCGCTGGTCTTCGTCGCCCAGGGTGTAGAGGACGGGTTCGAGCAGCGGGTGCGTGGCCCCCTCCTTGTAGGTCCAGGGCAGCGACCAGGAGATGAGGTCTTCCCGCTCCCACTCCCGGAACCCGTCCTCCTTGCAGTCCCACACGCCGTTCATGAACGGGATGAGGTCACGGCTCACGTCGGAGTCCATGTCGCGGGAGTTGATGGTCAGGGAGGGGGACCGCATCGCCATCGTCCTGACGGCGACCCGGGTGCGCTCCTTGGTGAACGGGTAGAAGTGCTTGCTGACCCGTTCGAGGTCGGCGGCATCCTCGATGTCCACGGTCTGGGTGATGGGCTCCCCGGAGGCATCCTTCATGGGCTTGCCGGAGGCATCCTTGACGGGAACCTCCTTGGTGAGCTCGGGCGGGTTCGCCAGGTCGACCAGGTACGGGAGGACATTGAGGAACCGGTCCACGTCCTGTTCGAGCTCGGTCAGCGCGCACTTGTTGTCCCAGCCGTGCCCGGTCCACTGGTAGATGGTCCGGGAGCGACTGGTGGAGGTTCCGACCTTGGCGACGCGGTAGTCAGCTGCGAGGAGGTCGGCGCAGGCGCGGGCCACGTCGGCCTCGGTGGGCTGGATGTACTTCCAGCGGTCCTTGCCTCCCCACGGGGTCCAGTCGAACTCTGCGATGGCCTTGGTGTCCATGATGTCGACTTCGCGGGCCCGGCGAACGTCGGGCATGCCTCGGATGCCGAGCATGTCCACGCCGGGGAACGACGTGGTGGCGTTGGCCACGATGTCGTCCCAGTAGTAGCCGTAGGCGACGGCATCGTCCCAGCCGGTCTTGCCGTCCCCCAGGTCGGGCGGGATGGAGTAGAGCACCTTGACCTTGTAGGACCGGGCCTTGGCCTGGTCGAGGATGGCCTTGCGGAGGGCCTTGGCGGCTCGCCGCACTTCCTTCTTGGTCATAGCGTCCGAGTCGTAGCCGATGATGAAGGTGCGACCGTGGGTGACGAGCTGGCGCAGTGAGGCGCACAGTTGCGGCTCGCTGTCCTCGTTGTCGGAGTCCCTCCAGTTCTCGACCCCGGCGAGGTAGACGACGGCTCCACCCTCGGCGGCGGCGCTGGGGGCCACGGCGAGGGCCTTGCGGGCTCCCTCGGTGATGAGGACGGTGGCCTTGGGGTTGTTGTCCAGGATTTCGAGGGACCGGGTGGGGATGCCGATCTCGGTGTGCTGGTGGCCGTTGCTGAGGTACTTGGCGCTGTCGCCGTTCTCCTTGACGAGCGGGGTGGCCGGCTTGACCTGGTAGCCCCGCTGGTACTTGGCCCCGGGCGCGGTGCGTCGGGGGTACAGGTCGACGGGGTAGTGCTCCTTGGTGAGACCCAGGTGGACTCCGGTGGGGTTCTCGGAGTCGCGGAGGTCGCACCCCTTGCCGCAGGCGGCCCGTTCGCCGTTCGAGCCGGTGACGGTCTCGTGCTGGGCGAGCTGGTCGAGGGCGAGGGTGTGGTGGTCGCGGCAGGACCGGATGCCTTCCCGGATCGCGTCCTTGGGGACGATGCGGGAGGCGGCGAGGTCTGCGATGAGGCGGTCGCTCCAGGACGGGTGGGCGTAGGCCCGGACCATGGCGGCGAACTCCTCGTGGCTGAGTTCGCGCTGGAGCTCGTAGGCATCGTCGTGGCTGATGTCGTGCTGGTCGCAGATTTCGGTGACGAGCTCGGGGAGCTCGGGGGTGGCGCTGGGCTCGGGGTCGGTCTCGTTCGCGGGTGCGAAGGCGAAGTCCTCCTCGGGGTTCCAGTCGGTGGGCGGGTAGTACCAGTCCTCCTGAGACGGGTTGTACATCATGGCGGGTACCTCTTTGGTACTCGTGCGGTCCAGTCACCTGTGGCGTGTGACCGGTAGGACGTGCGCTGCGGGGTTTCCGGCCCCGTGCATCCAGCGGCGTGTCCGCAGGGCTTCCGTCTTCTGCCCTTGTTCTTCCACCCCTGCCGGGGTGCCCTTGTGGGTTGGCCGTAGCGTCTCGTTGCCGTCTGTACTGTGCGGCTCCCCAAAGCTACTCGGTTCGGGCTCGGTAGCGCGGCAGGGCCAGTCTGCCAGAGATGCGCACGTGTGTGCAAGATTCTTTGGGGAACTGCCTTCAGTGGGGTTGCGCGGGTGTGCGATTTTGTGGTGTACTGTCCCTAACGCCGATGGACGGCGATACAGGAGGAAGTGATGAGAGAACAGATCGACAAGCCGATCAACGAGGTGCTTCGCCTCGCGATCGAGAACGACCCCAGGTCGGTGTCG
Organism: Dermatophilaceae bacterium; assembly: GCA_037046615.1. Taxonomy (GTDB): domain Bacteria; phylum Actinomycetota; class Actinomycetes; order Actinomycetales; family Dermatophilaceae; genus Phosphoribacter. The sequence goes on along the minus strand of JBAOHD010000008.1, from coordinate 610,004 downwards.
GCTATCTCCCGGGAGTCCGGCATCTCCCGGACGTACATGCAGGCGGCCTCGGTCGGCTACCGGATCGTGGATGGGAACACGCGGGTTCCGCTGAGCCTGCTCCCGGCGACGGTGGCCCGGATGGCCAAGGCGCTGGGCATCCCGGCCCAGGTGGTCCGTGAGGCCGGCGAGGACGCTGCTGCTGACCTGATGGAGATCGACCCGCCGCTGTCCCAGGCATCGACGGCCCAGCTGGCTGAGGAACTGAACAAGCGGCTGCACGGTCAGTCCTCGGACTGACCCCGATTTGCGAACACTCGCCACACCAACCAGGAGGAATCCAATGTCCGAGATCACCGACACCAAGGCAACCATGAGCTCGTTCGACCGGGCGAAGACGAAGTGGACCATGTACCCGATGACGGGCCACCTGCCCAGCGATGACAACCTGCGCGAGCCGCAAGAGCCCGAGTACCCGGAGCGCTACGTGCCGGTGTGCCTGGACTGCGGCGACGAGCTGAAGCCGGGGGAGTCCACCTTCTGCCGGTACCACGTCAACGACCACGGCTGGCAGCACCGGCCCTGACCAACACCCCGGAGGGATCGCACCCTCCCTCCGGATTTTGTCTCTATCACACCAACACGAGAGGAACGAGACGATGAAGACAACCAACAAGCGCCGCACCCACGGGGTGCTGACGGCGGCGCGTGACCTGGCCTCCAGGCTGAACTCCGAACAGAGTGCGTCGGCGCAGTACTACTTCTCCGACCCGGACGATGACGCACCGGTGATGCGGGAGTGCCGGGTCAACATGGAGGCGCTGTGCGCCGGCCTGCTGTGGTCGCAGCGTGCGAACAAGGACGTGGGCCTGGTGGCAACGTTCCTGGCGGAGATGTTCGGTGACCTGGAGTTCACTGAGCTGGTGGCGATGGGCGACATGGACACCGCTGCGCACCTGGCGCTGGTGTCCCGGATCGACACCTACATGGAGTCGGCTGGCCTGACGATGATGGTCGGTGATCGCGATGCTGTCTGACGGTGAGCGCGCGATCATGCAGCAGGACTTCGAGCACGAGTCCGACGAGGACCGCAACCGGCACGCTGCCTGGGAGTACGAGGTGAACCACGCTCGGGACAGGATGGCCATCGTGTCCGCCGAGTCCAGGGCCCTTCTCGGCTGCGCAGCGCGAGGGGTGGTGCAGCGCCCCAATGCCCTGTACATCGTCCAGGCTGACGAGTTCGAGTCCCACATGGCGAAGGAGATCCTGTACGGCACCGAGCACTGGCACCCCGACCGCTTCGTGGTCAGGAGCTGGATGGATGCCCTGATGGAGGAGTTCCCGGAGGACGGGCTGGCCGTCCGGATCGAGTGGGGCACGAACGCTCCCCACCTGGTGGCGATGGAGTACCTGATCGAGAAGCTGACCAAGGGCTCCAACCTGCACCGGCCTCACCGGTTCAAGTCGGACGAGGACGTGTACGAGTTCTACTTCCGCGAGCCCGAGCCCGACGACTTCTGACCCGACTACCCCGGAGGGATGCACCCTCCCTCCGGCTTTTGTTCCACACCAACCAACACGAAAGGGAACACTCCCATGATCCACAATCGAGAGGAACTGGCCCGCGAGATGCGCGCGGAGCGCGTGGCACTGCTGGCCGAGTTCGAACTGCTCACGGGTGCTGAGCAGTCGGTGATGAACCAGATGATGTCGCGCACGTCGAACCGCATGCTGCGGCGCGTCCTGGACCGCGTGCGGGCCGAACTGGACGGCGAAGACGTGGACAACCTGTTCGCCCACGGTGCCGCTTCCCTGCGCGAGAACGCCGACGCGGTGCTGCCCCTGAACAACGATGATGAGCTCCACCCGGCAGTCCTGGTGGATGCCGTGGTCCACTCCTGCACCTCCGGCTACACGTGCGTGCCCAACGGGATGCGGGTCACGTTCAACGACCGTGCTGCCGGCGAACCGTTCCACCTGTCCGAGCGCGAGCAGTGCTGGCGTGCCCAGCTGATCGGTGCCCTGGACCAGACCCCGGGGACGCTGGTGGGCAGCTACTGGATCAGCGAGGACATGTTCGGCTGGGTGGTGACTGGCCGCTGTGACCTGCCGGTGAACCCGGTGCACTACCCGGAGCGGTGGTGATCGCGATGGGTGCCAAGGTGACGCGCACGCCAAACGAGCTGGAGCCGGAGGGCTACATCCGGCTGGGCCTCGACCCGTCCCCTGGGGCGGTGGGCAAGGTCTGCCACATGATGGAGATCGCGATGTCGTCGGTGGATGACATGATCGCTGACGGCTGTGACGACCGGGAGGTGGTGCGCTTGATCGACCGGTTCATGATCCCCTTCTGCGAGCTGGACTACCTGCATGAGTCAGGGGGTATCTCGGTGGAGCGAGCGCTGCTGGATCGCGTGAGGGATGTCTGCGAGCAGTGGGTGCTGCTGGCCGGGATGATGGGCGTTGAGCTGGCGAAGGTGTCCGGCAACCCTGACCGGAGTGACGAGCGATGACGTGCCTGCACGATGGTCAGTGCCAGCTTCCCTCCCTGGTGGGTGGGTTGCTGGTGCTGGCCAGTGAGTCGGCCCTGTCGGACGAGCTCGGGTACGACGACGCGGAGCGCGCTGCTCTTCGTCAGGATGGGGATTGGGCGGCGCGCGGTGTGAAGGTCGAACTGACTGCCCATGATGAGTCCGACCAGGACTTCCCCTCGGCCTTGTGGGCGCTGGCTGAGTGGGAGGAGGTCCGTCCTCCGACCTTCATGGAGGTGATGGCTGAGGTGATGGCTGAGGCGGTGCTGTCGATCCGCGAGGAGATGTCGGCAGCGGCCAAGGGCTTCGAGTCGATTGGGGTGGCGGCGGAGTCTGCGGTCCTGTCGATGTCCAACTCGGTCCAGTCTTCGATGCAGCAGTCTCAGTGGGCCCTGGTCAGGGCGACGAGTTCTCCGGCTGTGTTGATCGTTCCGTCCTTCCACTCTCCGAGTGGGCCGCGTAGCGGCGGCCGTGGTAGCGGCAAGTAGGGACCAAGAGTCACTCCCAGGGCGAACCGGCGACCCACCGCGTGGCAGCGGTGGGTGGTGTTGCTCTGGGGGTGACTCTTTCGTGGTAGATGGGGGAGCCGCGAGACCCGGGTCGGGGCCGCAACTTGCCACATTCCTTCCCGAGCGTGCAGGTTTGTGTCCTGTGCTCGTGGTGTTGACCCGGCCTGTTCGCGTGGTGTGACCTGGCTGTTCGCAGCCTGTGACGCTCCATCACCACGTGCTTGGTGGTGGAGTCCTTGTCCTGGTGTTGTTCTCGTTTCGGGATCGTCCTGGTTCGCTCCGTTGCCGTGGTGCGACCGGTCTGGTTTGCCTCAAATCGCCTCAGAACCTGGCCGGCACGAACTTGCCGGGACATGCATAGTTATTCCGTGGACGGAATAACTATTCCGAACCCCATGTGTTCAGCGTGTCTGCGGCCACATGATGGGTCGGTCGGACACACTCTCTAAGCATGACCCGGGAAGCGCCACGCCCACAGTTGTTGGACCGCTGGTTCTACGCTGACCACACCGAGACGGAGCCACGAGTGAAGACCAGGGGACCGAAGTACAAGCGACTCACACGCGGTGGTTACGCGCGTACACGCGGCGGCAAGCTGATCCAGGAGGAGCCTGGTCGGGGTCGGCGCTGGCTGGTTGAGTACCGCTCCCCGTACACGGGCCGGTCCTGGTCCCGGGCGTTCCATGACCGCGATGAGGCGGTGGAGTACCGGGCCCTGCTCGACCATTCAACCTTCCAGTTCTGGGAGGAGAAGCAGTTGCGCGAGCTGGCGTTGCGCGAGGAACTGGAGCGCCGCGAGACGGTTCCCACGTTCCGCGAGGTGGCCGCCAAGATGGTTGCGGAGCGGTCTGCGAAGTGGCGACCGAACACGTTGGACCAGCACCAGAGGCACCTGCGGTTGCGCCTGCTGCCCACGCTCGGGGACAAGCGGATCGATGAGATCACGTCGTCGGAGATCACCGAGCTGATGGACTCGTGGCCGGTCTCCTCGACCACGGCTGGTGGCGCGTTCGACCTGCTCGTCCAGGTGTTCCGCTACGCCCAGTCAGAGGGTCACATCACACGTTCCCCGATGCAGTCGAGGACTCGACCAGAGTCCTCGACGGAAGAGCGAGTTCGAGTTCTCACCGATGCTGAGATGCGCCGCCTGGCCGATGCTGCACCGGATTGGGCACGTGGCCTGTTCATCCTGGGGGCTGCTACGGGGATGCGCCGGCAGGAGTTGGCCGGACTCACGGTCGATGATGTGCTGTCTTCTCCTCGTGGGTTCTTGCGCGTCCGCCAGCAGTTGCTGTCCTGGTCCCGCAAGACCGGCGCGGTGGTTGGTCCGACGAAGGCGGACCCGAAGAAGGGGCGCATGGTTCCGGTCGCTGATGCCCTGGCGAAGTCGTTGCGCGATCGCGCGAAGGGTCGTGCTCGGGGAGAGTTCCTGTTCCTGCATGAGGACGGCCAGCCGCTGGAACCACACCGGATGCAGCGGCTGTTCGCGTCCGTCTTGGCGGCCTCCAAGTTGCGCGTTCCGGAGGGCACGGGGTGGCACATCCTGCGGCACAGTCGGATCACGTTGTGGATGGAGGCGGGCATCCCGGTTGGTTCCATCTCGGCAGCTTCCGGCCACTCTCAGGCCGTTCTTCTGGCACGCTACTCCCATGCCACGGATCGAGCGTTCGACCGGTTGCGTAACGCGACCTACGAGCTCACTCGCACCGAAGACCCCGATTTCTGACACTTTTTCGGTGCCCGTACCGACCCTGTACCGACCAGAGAAAGGGCCCCTGTTGTTTGCCCAAGTCAGCGCGTACATGCGCCGTAAGATCAACTTCTGACCGGTCAGTCGATTCGGTCGTAAGCCGCCCGGGCTAGAGCAGAACGGCCAGGGCGAGCCCGAGGAAAGCGGTGCAGATCGCGCCGAGATAGAGCCGGAGGATCCGCGCGTAGTAGCGGCCAGGGTCGGCCGTGCCTTTCGTCGGATGCAGGATGAGGAACAGGACGAGCGCCATCAGACCGAGCGCGACGACGACGACCGCAAGCACGAGCCATTCCGACCGGCCCTGCGGTTCGCCGTTGTTGATCCCCCATTCGGCCAGGAAGTTGAGCAAGAAGCCGAAGATGATGCCCAGTGAGGTCACCATGGGCTGGCGGTAGTCCTTGATCTCCCCATTCACGAGGGATGAGTATGCCGCGTGCCTGGGCTGGCGTGCGACGCTGACGCAACAGTCACCTCAACGGCAGTGACCTTGTACTCGGGGCACTGCGTTGCCCAGTCGGAGTTTTCGGTCGTCACGACATTGGCGCCGGTCACCGGGTGGTGGAAGGTCGTGTAGACCACACCGGCGGGCACGCGATCGGACACGAGGGCCGGCAGGTGGGTGGCTCCCACTCGGGAGGCAAGCTCGACCCGGTCGCCGGAGCGGATGCCGCGCAGCTCGGCGTCAGCAGGATGGATCTCGAGGACGTCCGTCGGATGCCACACCGAGTTGGCGGTGCGCCGGGTCTGGGCGCCGACGTTGTATTGGCTGAGGATGCGCCCAGTCGTGAGGACGAGCGGGAACCGACGGGTGGTGCGCTCGGTCGTCGGCACGTAGTCGGTGATGACGAGCCGGCCGCGTCCGCGCACAAACCCGTCGACGTGCATGATCGGTGTCCCCGTCGACTCCTCGTCAACGACGGGCCATTGCATCGACCCCATCTCGTCAAGTCGTGCGAACGAGACCCCAGCAAAGGTCGGCGTCGTCGCGGCGACCTCGGCCATGATGTCGGCCGGGGCGGCATACGCCATGGGATAACCCATCGCGGTCGCAATCTCGCAGACGACCTGCCATTCGTCCTTGCCGACCCGGCTCGGCATGGCGGGACGCACCCGGTTGATCCGGCGCTCGGCATTGGTGAAGGTGCCGTCCTTCTCGAGAAACGACGTGCCGGGGAGGAAAACGTGGGCAAAGCGGGACGTCTCGTTGAGGAAGAGGTCGTGGACGACGACGCAGTCCATCGCCCGCAGCGCAGCCTCGACGTGTCGAGTATTGGGATCAGATTGCGCGATGTCTTCGCCCTGCACATACAGCCCCCGGAACGACCCGCCCAGTGCGGAGTCGAACATGTTGGGGATGCGCAGACCAGGCTCAGCATCGAGCGTGACACCCCACAGCTGCTCGTAGATCGCCCGCACCTCCGGCCGCGACACATGTCGATAGCCCGGGAGCTCGTGCGGGAACGACCCCATGTCGCACGATCCTTGGACGTTGTTCTGCCCGCGCAGCGGGTTGACCCCGACTCCTGGCCGTCCGATCATTCCGGTGATCATCGCGAGGTTGGCCATCCCCATGACCATGGTCGATCCCTGGCTGTGTTCGGTGACCCCGAGTCCGTAGTAGATCGCCGAGTTGGGGCCTTCCGCGAAGAGGCGCGCGGCGGCCCGAAGGTCGGACGCCGGGATGCCCGTGATGGCCTCGGTCGCCTCGGGTGAGTGTTCAGGCCCGGCGATGAACTCAAGGTATGCCGTGACGTCCTCGCACCGCTGGGCGAGGAACGAATCGTCGGCCAGTCCTTCGGTGACGATGACATGGGCCATCGCGTTAACGAAGGCGACGTTGGTGCCGGGGCGCACGGGGAGGTGAAACTCCGCCTCGACGTGCGGTGACCGGACGAGGTCGATCCGGCGGGGGTCAGCGACGATGAGTCGCGCGCCCGAGCGCAGCCGGCGTTTGAGCCGCGAGCCGAAGACCGGGTGGGCGTCGGTCGGGTTGGCGCCGATGACCAAGACGACGTCGGCTGAATCGACCGAGGCAAAGTCTTGCGTGCCGGCGGACGTGCCGAAGGTCTGCCCAAGGCCATACCCGGTGGGGGAGTGACAGACCCGAGCGCAGGTGTCGATGTTGTTGTTGCCGAAAGCCGCTCGCACCATCTTCTGGACGACGTAGACCTCTTCGTTGGTGCACCTCGACGACGAGATGCCGCCGATCGAGCCGGCGCCGTGCTCGTCCTGGAGCGCGCGGAAGCGCTCAGCGACGGTTGAGATCGCCGTCTCCCACGACACCACCTGCCAGGGCTCGTCGATCCGGTCGCGCACCATCGGCTGGAGTTGCCGGTCGGGGTGGCTGGCATAACCGACGGCGAAGCGGCCCTTGACGCAGGAGTGCCCTTCGTTAGCCCCGCCGGCGCGCAGCGGCAGCATCCGCACGACTTGGGTGTGGGCACCCTCACCCTGGACCTCTGTGCGGAACGAGCAGCCGACACCACAGTAGGCGCAGGTTGTGTCGACGCTGCGGGTCGCCGGTCCCAGCGTGAGGAGCGACTTCTCGGCAAGCGCGGACGTCGGGCACGCCTGCACGCAGGCTCCGCACGAAACACATTCGGAATCAAGGAAATCCGCGCCGCCGGCCGAGACTCGAGAGTCGAAGCCTCGTCCCTCGATCGTCAAGGCGAACGTCCCTTGCACTTCTGCGCAGGCCCGGACGCAGCGGGAGCAGACGATGCACGCCGCTGGGTCGAACGTGAAGTAGGGGTTGGACGCGTCGCACGGCACGTCGCGCTGGGACTGGACGGGCCCGGCATACCGGCTGCCTGTGACCCCGATCTGGTCGGCGAGGCGGGCGACCTCGCACGTGCCGTTGGCGCACCCGGGGCAGTTGCCGGGGTGGTCGGACAGGTAGAGCTCCATGACGCCCCGCCGCACCTCCCGCACCTCCTCGGTGTCGGTGCGCACGACCATGCCGTTAGCGCACGGGGTCGTGCACGATGCCGGGACACCGCGCCCGCCCTCGACCTCGACCAGACACAGCCGGCAGGAGCCGTATGCCGCCAAGGACTCGGTGGCACAGGCGCGCGGGATCGGGATGCCTGCTTCGGCGGCAGCGCGCAAGACCGAGGTGCCGGCAGGGACGGTGATGGGTATGCCGTCAACGGTCACCGCGACGTGCGTGCCTGCCTGGTCGGAGCGGACCGCGGGGGTGCCAAGGTCCCGTTCGGGCGCGATGGTCATGGCGTGCCTCTCCGGGCCGCAGCGGCGGTGGCAGTGAAATCTTCCGGGAAGTGCGTCAGCGCGCTGCGGACGGGCAGTGGGGTCAAACCGCCCATTGCGCACAGCGAGCCCTTCGTCATCGTCGTGCACAGGTCTTGCAGCAGAACGAGATTCGAGGCGACGTCGCGCCCCGCCATGACGTGCTCGATGGTCTCGACGCCGCGCTGTGAGCCCAGGCGGCAGGGGGTGCACTTGCCGCACGACTCGGTGGCGCAAAACTCCATCGCAAACCTCGCCTGCCGGGCCATGTCCACGGTGTCGTCGAAGACGACGATGCCGCCGTGACCGAGCATGAAACCTGCCGCAGCCATCGACTCGTAATCCAGCGGGATATCGAGCTGGCTCGCCGGCACATAAGCCCCCAGCGGACCGCCCACCTGCACCGCTCGGACCGGGCGCCCTGACCGCGTGCCGCCGCCGTAGTTTTCGACAAGGTCGCGCAGAGTCACACCGAAACCGGTCTCGATCAGCCCGCCGCAGGCGACATTGCCCGCGAGTTGGAAGACTTGGGTCCCGCGCGAGCGGTCGGTGCCGAGCGCGGCATACGCCGCCGGCCCGTCGGCGAGGATGCCCGGCACGGTGGTGAGCGTCAGCAGGTTGTTGACCACGGTGGGCAGCCCGAACAACCCACTGAGAGCGGGGATCGGGGGCTTGGAGCGGACCTCGCCGCGACGGCCTTCGATGCTGTTGAGCATCGACGTCTCTTCGCCGCAGATATAGGCGCCGGCGCCGACCCGGATCTCGAGGTCGAAGTCGAGTCCAGACCCGAGGATGCCCCGCCCGAGGAATCCGGCTTCGCGGGCCACCTGCGCGGCACGGGTCATGGCGCGGATCGCCTGCGGGTACTCCGAGCGGATGTAGACGAATCCCTCTGTCGCGCCGACGGCATACGCTGCGATGAGCATGCCCTCGATCGTCGAGAACGGGTCGCCCTCCATGAGCATGCGGTCGGCGAAGGTGCCCGAATCGCCTTCGTCGGCGTTGGCGCAGACAAACTTCAGCGCGTCGGGCGCGCCCGCGACCGTGCGCCACTTCACCGCGGTCGGGAAGCCGGCGCCACCGCGGCCCCGTAGCCCCGACTCCATAACCGCGTCGATGACCTCACCCGGCTCGAGGGCCAGCGCGGTTCGGAGTCCAGCCCAGCCCCCATGACGCTCATAATCGGTTGCGCTGGAAGGGTCTACGACACCAAGTCGGGTGGTGGTCACTCGTTGCTGTCGGCCGAGCCATGGGTGGTCGGCCACGATGCCGAGGTATGCCGGGTGGCTGGCTCCCAGCGCGATGATGGCTGCCGCGTCGGTGCCGGAGACGGCGGCAAACCCGACGCGACCCGCGGGGGAGTCGAGTTCGACGAGGGGTTCGGCCCAGAGCATTCCCCGGCTGCCGGTGCGGACGACTTCGGCGTCTGGCAGCGCCGCGAAGGCCTCGGCGACGTCGTCGGCCCCCATCGAGAGGGCTGCTGCATCGGATGGCACATACACGCGGGTCATGACTGCCAGCTTTCGGTCAGCGCCGCCACGCGGTCGGTCGACAACCGGCCATAAAGGCGACCGTCGAGCGTCCCCGACGGACCTAAGGCGCAGTTGCCGAGACAAAACACTTCATGGACCTCGACGTCGCCGCGACCGGCGAAGCTGGCCACCGTCTCGTCGAAGAGGGCCTGGCCCCCGACGGACTGGCAGGCCTCCGCGCGGCATACGGCGATGGTGTGAGTGGGGGCAGGGGTGGTGCGGAAGTCGCTGTAGAAGGTGACGACCCCGTGGACGTCGGCGACCGAAACGTTGAGGACGTCGGCAATGGCGGCGATGTCCGAGCCGGTGATCGAGCCATGCTCGGCCTGCACCGCGTGCAGGATCGGCAGGAGCGGACCGCGACGCGCGGCATACCGAGTCGCGATGGCGCGGACGGACGTCGCTCGATCCACGGGCGCTCCCTTCGTCTTGCGCTGAGTGTAGGCAGGCAGGTGCGCAACGGAAGCGTTTGTGGAGCATTGCCCGCGACAGCACGCGAGAGGGCTGGTTTCCCCGAAGGAAGCCAGCCCTCTCGTCAGCGAGGCGACTACGGCGTGGCCGCGCCCTCAGGGGCAGACTTCGTCGCCCGGAGCAACTCCGCGAGGCTGTCGTGGAAGAGCTTGGGCAGGGTCTCAAGGTGCGTGACGATGTCGCGGCACGCGGTGAGGGAGAAGATCATCCGGTCGCCGAGACTCTGGCCGCCAACGAGCAGACCCGTCGTGGGGGCCAGGAACCCGAAGACGAAGTAGCGCGCCATCGGGTTGCCGCCGAAGGTCGGCCGCTCCCGCGGGCCCTTGACGTTGGAGACGGCGACGTTGTAGATCGCAGGCATCATCTCGGCCGGCATCGACGCCATCATCGGCCCCATCGACGCCATCATCGCCCCGGGCATGAGGGCGCTGGCTTCACGGAGCATGTGCAGTGGCATCCGGTCCCAGTTGTCCTTGGCCAGGGTCGCGGACTTGTGGGCCCAATGCAGACGCTCGACCGGGTCGGTGATGTGAGTCGGCAACTGAAGGAAGAGCATCCAGATCTGGTTGGCCCAGCGCTCCTTCTCCGTCCCCGTGCGCCAGGATACGGGCGCCGAGGCAAGCAGCGGGAGGGCGGTGTTCATGCCATGCCGCTCCATATATGTCCGCAGGGCTCCGGCGGTGATCGCGAGCACCGCGTCGTTGATCGTGCCGCCCGCTGCCTTGCCCGCGCGACGGAGGTCCTCGAGAGCGAAGTCGACCAGGGCGATCTCGACATTGCGGGTTGTCGTGCCGTTGAAGGGACTCGGCGGGGGCACGAGCACGGGCCGCTGAGAGGCGATCTCGGGGACACGCTGATTGCGGATCGCGTTGGCGAAGGCGACGAAGGGCAACGCCATCTCGCCGGGGATGAGCCGGGCGAGCATGGCCGGGACCGCGCCGATTTCCTCCTCGGAGATGCGTTCGGCCAGCCACTTGCCGATGTTGGCTTGGAGAGCGGCCAACTGGAGCGGCTTGTCGAGATAGTTCTTCATGCCGCCGGCGACGATCTCGGCCGGTCCTTCTGGCTCGACAGCGGAGACCTCAGGGTTGGTGACGGGGACGTCGGCGAGGTGGTCGAGGATCTCCCACATCGCGCTCCCGTCGGCCAGGCCGTGGTGGACCTTGAACAGGTAGGCGTACTGACCGTTGGGAAGGCCCTCGATGAGATACAGCCGCCACATCGGGCGGGTCCGGTCCAAATGGACGCCCATGATCCGCTTGAGGTAGGTCAGCAGCATCTTCTCGTCGCGGGGCTCCTGCAGGGTGGCTTCGACGACGTGGTAGTCGACATCGACCGTCGACTCGACCCAGAAGGTGTCCATCCCGAACGGTGCCAGACGCCAACGCAGTGGCGGCAGAGTGGGCAGGCGCTCGGCCACGCGCTCGCGCAACCAGGCCAGGCGGGCGCCCGGTGTGTCGCCCCGACCGTCGTCGTCGAAGATGCAGATGCCGCCGATGTTGCCGTTGGTCGTCATCGTGTCGTAGCTCAAGAACATCTGGTCCAAGCCAGTGACGTGTTGCATTGTCGCGCCGCCTTCTTTCGACCTCTGGTATGCCGGGTGACCGCGAGTCGAGTGGTCTCGGACTCTGCGAGCTCTTCAGCGCAGTATCCGACCTACCGGTCGGTATTTATAGGCCTACCGTCCCGAAACCACGAGATTGACAGGGATCGGCGCGCTGTCAACCGCTGCCCGCCACCACTGGTAATCTGGTCCGTGCCGTGAAACCGGCCGCGGATCGAGAGAGCCCAGGTGGACCTGCCCTGGCGCACCGCGCAACACACCACGAAGGAGCCGGCCCACCTCATGCCGTTGGACAAAGACACCAAGCAGTCGATCATGACCGAGTACGCCACCAAAGAGGGCGACACCGGTTCCCCCGAGGTGCAGATCGCGATGCTCACCAAACGCATCCAAGACCTGACCGAGCACTCGCGCACCCACAAGCACGACCACCACAGCCGCCGGGGCTTGCTCCTGCTGGTCGGCCGCCGCAAGCGCATGCTGCGCTACCTCGAGGCCACCGACATCGAGCGCTACCGTGCGCTGATCAAGCGGCTCGGGCTGCGCCGATAAAGACGACGAAGCAGGCGGTCACCGCGGATCCTCGCGGGGGCCGCCTCTTCGCATGAGCGGAGCCCCTCAGGGGACCGGCTCACGAAGGAAAGCCCGTGCACAACGACGATGCACCGGGTGTTGGAATAGAACTCAAGAAATGGAGGGCCCATGGAGGGTCCAGAAATCACTGCCGCGGTTGCCACGATCGACAACGGGTCGTTCGGCACTCGCACCGTCCGGTTCGAGACCGGACGCCTGGCCAAGCAGGCCGATGGGGCTGTCGTGGCTTACCTCGACGACGACACCATGATCATGTCGACGACGACCGCGGGGCGCACCCCCAAGGACCAGTTCGACTTCTTCCCGCTGACGGTCGACGTCGAAGAGCGGATGTATGCCATCGGCAAGATCCCCGGCTCGTTCTTCCGTCGCGAAGGCCGTCCGAGCACCGAGGCGATCCTGACCTGCCGACTCATCGACCGGCCGCTGCGCCCGTCGTTCGTCAAGGGCCTGCGCAACGAGGTCCAGATCGTCATCACGGTCTACTCGCTCAACCCTGACCACCAGTACGACGTCCTCGCGATCAACGCCGCGAGCGCCTCGACCCAGATCTCCGGTCTGCCGTTCTCCGGCCCCCTCGGTGGCGTCCGGGTGTCGCGCATCGACGGCCAGTGGGTCGCCTTCCCCAACTTCTCCGACGCCGAGCGCTCGACCTTCGACATGGTCGTGGCCGGCCGCATCGTCGGTGACGACGTCGCCATCATGATGGTCGAAGCCGAAGCCACCGACGCCACGTGGGACCTCGTCAAGCACCAGGGCCAGCAGGCACCGACCGAAGAGGTCGTCGCCGAGGGGCTCGAGGCGTCCAAGAAGTTCATCCGGGCCTTGTGTGAGGCCCAGTCCGAGCTCGCGTCGAAGGCGGCCAAGGCCACCATCGAGTTCCCGCGCTTCCTGGACTACCAGGACGACGTGTATGCCGTGGTCGAGGCAGAGATCTCCGACGAGGCGGCCGCTGCCCTGACCATCGCGGGTAAGCAGGAGCGCGAGGAGAAGCTCAACGAGATCAAGTCGGCGCTGCACGCCAAACTCGTCGGTGACGGCGAGACCGAGGGCCCGTTCTTCGGTCGCCAGAAGGAGGTCTCTGCGGCATACCGCTCGGTGCAGAAGAAGCTGGTCCGCCAGCGGATCCTGCGCGACTCGGTCCGCATCGACGGCCGCGGCCTGCGCGACATCCGCGCGCTGTCGGCCGAGGTCGACGTCCTGCCGCGCACGCACGGTTCGGCCATCTTCGAGCGTGGCGAGACCCAGATCATGGGTGTCACCACGCTGAACATGCTCAAGATGGAGCAGCAGCTCGACACGTTGTCGCCGGTGACGCGCAAGCGCTACATGCACAACTACAACTTCCCGCCCTTCTCCACCGGCGAGACCGGCCGCGTGGGTTCGCCCAAGCGTCGCGAGATCGGGCACGGCGCTCTCGCCGAGCGCGCGCTGATGCCGGTGCTGCCGACCCGCGAGGAGTTCCCCTACGCGATCCGTCAGGTGTCCGAGGCGCTCGGCTCCAACGGCTCGACCTCGATGGGTTCGGTGTGTGCCTCGACGCTGTCGCTGCTCAACGCCGGTGTGCCGCTGCGCGCCGCCGGTCGCCGGCATCGCCATGGGCCTGATCTCCGACACCGTCGAGAACGCCGCCGGGGAGACTGAGGTCCGCTATGCCGCGCTGACCGACATCCTCGGCGCCGAGGACGCCTTCGGTGACATGGACTTCAAGGTCGCCGGCACGCGGGAGTTCGTCACCGCCATCCAGCTCGACACCAAGCTCGACGGCATCCCCGCCTCGGTGCTCGCCGGTGCGCTGACCCAGGCCCGTGAGGCTCGGTTGCACATCCTCGACGTGATGGGCGAGGCGATCGACGCGCCCGACGAGATGAGCGAGTTCGCTCCGCGGATCATCACGGTCAAGGTCCCGGTCGACAAGATCGGCGAGGTCATCGGCCCGAAGGGCAAGATGATCAACCAGATCCAGGACGACACCGGCGCCGACATCTCGATCGAGGACGACGGCACGGTCTTCATCGGTGCCGTCGACGGCCCGTCGGCCGAGGCTGCCCGCGCGGCGATCAACGCGATCGCCAACCCGCAGATGCCGGAGGTCGGTGAGCGCTTCATGGGCACCGTCGTCAAGACGACCACCTTCGGGGCGTTCATCTCGCTTGCTGCCCGGGCAAGGACGGCCTGCTGCACATCTCCGAGGTGCGCAAGCTCGTCGGTGGCAAGCGGATCGACTCGGTCGACGACGTCCTCAAGGTCGGCCAGAAGGTCCAGGTCGAGCTCAAGGAGATCGACCCGCGCGGCAAGCTGTCGCTCGCGGCGGTCACCGCTGAGGGCGAAAAGTCAGACGCGGAAAACGCCCCGACCGACGGCTGATCGCTTCTCGCACAACCCTCTGAGGCGGGACGGCATACCTTGCAGGTATGCCGTCCCGCTCGTGTTTCAGCCTCAGGAGCCGGTGCGGCCGTCGATGGCTTCGCGCAACAGATCCAGGTGGCCGAGGTGGCGGGCATATTCCTCGATGAGGTGGGTGAGGATCCAGCGCAGGTTCACCGGCTGGCCCCGGCGGGTCCCCGCGACCGGTGCGTCAAGATCGGTGAGCCGGGCCAGGTGCTCGCGCGCGGTCTCAAGCTCCTGCCGGTATGCCGTGACGTCGACTTCGGCGGTCGCGGGGCCCGTTGAGTCTCACGGGCGCACAGATGCCGCGCAACGGCATTCCCGAGGGGCTGGTCGCTGCTCCAGCGAGCGAGATCAACCCTCGTGCGGACCAGTCATGTCCCGGGGCACGACCCACCGGTCGAAATCCTCGCCCGTGACTGCTCCGGACGCGACCGCCGCCTGCCGGAGCGTCGAGCTGTCGCGATGCGCCCGCTTGGCGATGGCTGCCGCCTCGTCGTAGCCGATGTGGGGCGTCAGCGCCGTCACGAGCATGAGGTTGCGGTCGAGGTTGGCCTGGATGCGCGCCGGATCCGGTTCGATGCCACTGGCGCAGTGGACGGCAAACGAGCCGAGCGCATCGGCCAGCAAGCGAACGGACTCCAGCACTGCGTGAGCCATGACTGGCTTGAACACGTTGAGCTGGAAGTTGCCCTGACTGCCGGCGAAAGCCACCGTCGTGTCATTGCCCAACACCCGCGCGACGACCATCGTCAACGCTTCCGCCTGAGTCGGATTGACCTTGCCGGGCATGATCGAACTGCCGGGCTCGTTCTCGGGGATCCGCAACTCGCCGATGCCGTTGCGTGGCCCGGACGCGAGCCAGCGCACGTCGTTGGCGATCTTCATCGCCGCGACCGCCACCACGCGGAGGGCGCCGCTGACCTCGACCAGAGCGTCATGTGCGCTGAGCGCCGCGAAGAGATCGTCTGCCTGCCGGAACTCCAGCCCGGTGATGGACGAGATCGCCTCAGCGGTATGCCGTCCGAACTCAGGGTGGGCATTGAGTCCGGTGCCGACGGCGGTGCCACCGATCGCGAGGGCACGCACGCGAACGTCGGCAGCACGGACCCCCTCGACCGCGAAGTCGAGTTGCGCCACCCACCCGCCGATCACCTGGTCGAGGGTGACCGGGGTGGCGTCCTGCAGGTGGGTGCGGCCGACCATGACGATGTCGCCGAATCGGGCGGCTCTCCCGGCAAGTGAGCCCCGAAGCTCGTCCACTGCCGGATAGAGCCGCTCGGCCAGCTCAAAGGCGATGGCAAGGTGCATGGCGGTGGGGAAGACGTCGTTGGACGACTGTCCGCGGTTGACGTGGTCATGGGGATGCACCGGGGACTTGGAGCCCAGCGCGCCCCCGGCCAGCTCGACGGCTCGGTTGCCGATGACCTCGTTGGCATTCATGTTGGTTTGGGTGCCCGATCCGGTCTGGAAGACGACGAGCGGGAAGTGTTCGTCCCACTGTCCGGCGGCGACCTCCGCGGCTGCCGCCTCGATCAACAGCGCGACCTCTTGATCGAGCACCCCGAGCTCGCGGTTGGCCTGGGCAGCCGCCTGCTTGACGATCCCGAACGCCCGAATCATCGGTCTGCCCCAGACGAAGCGGTCCCGTCCGATGTCGAAGTGCTCCAGACTGCGCTGGGTCTGGGCTCCCCAATATCGATCCGCTGGCACGTCGATGGTGCCCCTGCTGTCACTTTCGGTCCGAGTGTCCCGCTCGACGTGCGTTCCCATCACGCCACGGTACGGCGCGTCCCGGCACCGGCGGGTGTCACTGGGGCGTCGGTGAGGCGTGAGAAGCTGGGCGCTGCAACCTACCCGCCCCGGATCACTCCCCGGATCACTCCCCGGATCACGCCCCGGATCACGCCCCGACGAGCTTCGGACGAGCTTCGGACGAGCTCAGATCGAGCATTGAGGACCCATGTCTGCCGTCACCCCTTCGACGCTGCGCCGCGGCGTCAGCGTGGTGGCCCGCGGCGCTCGCGAACAGCCCCGCTGGTTTGCTGTCGCGGTCCTCGGATCGGCTCTCTACGGCGTCATGACCGGTGCAATGGCGTGGGTCATCGGTCGGCTGACCGCTGAGGTCATTGCGCCTGCGGTGGCGGTGCGGAGCGTGACTCCCGGTCAGTTGTGGCAGATCGGGCTCACCATCGCGGGCGTCGTGCTGCTCAACGTCTGCGGGATCATCTTGCGTCGGGTCGGGGCCGGCATCGCGATGTATGGCCTGGGGGCCAGCTACCGCCAGAAGGTGACCCGGCAATATCTGACCTTGCCATTGAGATGGCACCACCGGCACCCCTCCGGGCAACTGCTGTCCAATGCCAACGCCGACGTGGAGGCGACCTGGAACATCTTCGCGCCGCTGCCGATGGCCCTCGGCGTCGTCGTCATGCTCATCTTCGGGGCCGTCCAGATGGTCATCGTCGACCCACTGCTAGCGGCGGTGGCCATGGTGGTCTTCCCGCTGCTGTTCGGTGCCAATGCGGTCTTCCAACGGCGGATGTCGCCCCAGGTCACGCGCGCCCAGCAGCTGCGCGCTGACGTGTCCGAGGTCGCGCACGAGAGCTTCGAGGCGGCCCTGGTCGTCAAGTCACTCGGCCGCGAAGACGAGGAAGCAGCGAGATTCGCGACCGTGACCCACGCGCTACGCGATGCCAATATTGCCGTGGGCCGCACCCGCGGCACCTTCGACCCGGCCATCGAGTCGATTCCCACGATCGGCACCCTGGTGGTCATCGGCGTCGGCGCGTGGCAGGCCACCCGCGGTGAGGTGAGCGCAGCGGAGGTCGTGCAGATCGCCTATCTCTTCTCGGTCTTGTCCTTCCCGGTGCGCGCGTTCGGTTGGGTGCTCGGTGAAGTCCCGCGCGCGGTAGTCGGTTGGGAGCGAGTGGCCGCTGTGCTGGAATCCCGCGGACGGATGGATTACGGCGACACCATCCTGCGACGTGACGGCATCCCTACCCCCATTGCCGCTCGGGGAGTGGACTTCGCCTACGACGTCGAGCAACCCGACGGCAGCTCCGAGAAGTCGACCGTTCTCACCCGCGTCACCGTCGATGTCAGGGCCGGCTCCACGACGGCGATCGTCGGTCCCACGGGCTCGGGCAAGTCGACCCTTGCCGGCCTGATGGTCCGGCTCGTTGACCCCGACTCGGGTGCCGTGCTTGTCGACGGCCTCGACCTGAGGTCGCTCCGGCACGGTGCCCTCGCTGAGGTCGCAGCGCTCGTGCCGCAGCAGACCTTCCTCTTCGAAGACACGGTGCGCGGCAACGTGACCCTCGGCGGTGCCTACACCGATGACGACGTCTGGCGGGCGCTTCAGGTGGCCCATGCCGATGCCTTCATCCGGGCGTTGCCGGCCGGCCTCGACACTCGGGTGGGCGAGCGCGGCGCCAACCTGTCCGGAGGGCAACGGCAGCGCGTCGCTCTCGCGCGGGCCGTGGTGCGGGCACCGCAGCTGCTTCTCCTCGACGACGCGACCTCTGCGGTCGACCCGAGTGTCGAGCAAGCCATCCTCGATGATCTGCGGTCGGTCGCTGACGGCATGACGGTGGTCGTCGTCGCCTCCCGGATGGCGACGATTGCGCTGGCCGACGAGGTGGTCTTCCTCGCCGACGGCACCGTCGTCGACCACGGCAGCCACACCCAGTTGCTCGAACGGTGCCCGCCTTACGCGAGTCTCGTCACGGCATACGCCCGGGATGCAGCTCTGCGCGAGGAGGAGGAGGTGCTGCTTCCATGAGTCGACACGGCGCGGCACCCCTGGTCGACCACTCCGGGATCGGGTCCGGCAGTGCTCTGTCCACGTGGGCCACTCTGCGGCGCGGTGCGGTTTTGTCGCCGGAACTCACCCGGGGCCTCGCGGTGACGCTCGCCCTCGCCCTGCTGTCGACCTTGGGGCGCGTCCTGGTCCCCCTGGTCATCCAGCGCACCACCGACGAGGGTCTGCTGGCCGCCGGCGGCCCGGATCTGGGCCGGGTGTGGTTTTGGGTCGCGCTCGCGATGGGTGGAGTGGTCATCACGGCGATCAGCGCGTATGCCGTCAACGTGCGCCTGTTCACCTCGTCGGAGAACGGCCTGGCGGCCCTGCGGCTGAAGGCATTCCGGCACATCCACGACTTGTCGATGCTGACCCAAAATACCGAGCGGCGCGGCTCCCTGGTGTCTCGGGTGACCTCCGACGTCGACACCATCTCGGCGTTTGTGCAGTTCGGCGGTTTGATGCTCGTCATCAGCGTCGGTCAAATCGCGCTCGCGACCGGGCTCATGCTGTGGTTCAGCCCGGTGCTCGCCGGGGTGGTCTGGGCCTGCTTCGTTCCCCTGTTTTTCCTGATCCGCCACTTCCAGGGGGTCGTGGGGCGGGCCTACACAATCGTGCGGGAGCGCGTGGGCGCCCTGCTCGGAGCGATCTCCGAAGCTGTCGTCGGCGCAGCGACCATTCGCGCGTATGCCATCGAGGAGCGCACCGCGGAGCGGATCGACACCGCCATCGAGGCGCATCGCAAGGCCGCGGTCGCCGCCCAAGTGCGGGCTGTCGTGGCGTTTACCGCAGGGCAGTTCGTGTCGGGCCTCACCACCGCAGTCGTGTTGGTCGTCGGCACCGTGTTGGCCGTCAACGGAAAGTTGAGCCTCGGCGAGCTGCTCGCGTTCCTCTTCCTCGTCAACCTCTTCACGATGCCGGTCCAGCAGGCGACCGAGATCCTCAACGAACTCCAGAACGCCGTCGCCGGCTGGCGCCGGGTCATCGGCATCATCGACACGCCGGCCGATGTCGCTGATCCGGGCGAGCGGGGGATGGACCTTCCGCGGGGCCCGATCGCGGTGGACTTCCGGGATGTCTCCTTTGCCTATCCTGCAGGCCCGCCGGTGCTCCAAGACGTCTCGTTGCACATCGCGCCCAAGACCAGGGTGGCCGTCGTGGGGGAGACCGGGTCGGGCAAGTCGACCTTGGCCAAACTCCTCGCGCGCCTCATGGACCCGTCATCAGGATTGGTCACGCTCGATGGCATCGACCTGCGCGAGATCCGGTTCTCCTCCCTGCGCCAACGGGTCGTGCTCGTGCCCCAGGAGGGTTTCCTCTTCGACGCGACGCTGCTCGACAACCTTCGCTATGGGCGTCCCGACGCCACCGAGGCCGACATCTGGCGAGTGTTGGATGAGCTGGGGTTGGACTCTTGGGTGGCCGGGCTGCCCCTTGGCCTCCAGACCGACGTCGGGCAGCGGGGGGAGTCGTTGTCCGCGGGGGAGCGACAACTCGTCGCGCTGGTGCGGGCCTATCTCGCCGCTCCCGACCTCCTGCTCCTCGATGAGGCCACCTCGGCCGTCGACCCCGAGACCGAAGTCAGACTTCAACGAGCCATTGACGGGGCCACGCGCGGACGCACGTCGGTGGCGATCGCCCATCGCCTGTCCACAGCTGAGGCTGCCGACGAGGTCATCGTCGTCGATGCCGGGCGCATCGTCGAGCGTGGGCCGCACGCCCAACTGCTCACGGCAGGTGGGGTTTACGCGTCCCTGCATGCATCCTGGTCGGCGCAGCACCAGTCCTGACGCCACGTCACCGGACGAGGGTGACAGGCACCCAGCCGCGCACCCCGTTGATCAACCACACCCGGCGGCACCGGGGAAGGTCAGCCACCCGCACCACCCGCTCGTTGACCTCGCCGTTGGCGAGGACCTCGGCCCGGAGGGTGCCTGGCAGCAGCCCACAGGCCACCGGTGGTGTGACGAGTTCGCCGTCCAGGTCGACGACGACATTCCCGATCGGTGAACTCGGTGATCTCCTCGCGCTCGTTCCACAACAGCGCCTCCGGGTGCCCCGCCGCCGCCGCGAAATCCGCCGCGGCGGCATAGACGGCCCTGCGGCTGGTCTTGTGGCGAAGCCATGGGTCACCCGACCAGACCGGCTCGCGGGCAAGGACGGCTGTGAGTGGGCTCGGCACCGTCCATGGGGTCGATTCGACACGCAGGTGGCCGTCCGGCTCCAGCACGAGACGGGCCCTGACCTCGCCGTCGCCAACGGACGCCCACAGCTGCCGCGCGTGATCCCGGTCAAACGGGTGGCCGAACCACGTGGCCGAGTGGGCCATGCGATCGAGGTGACGGTCCTCGAGGAAGACCTTTCCGTCGGTGATCCGAGCAGTCTCATACAGGTCGACGTCCGGCTGGGTGGGGTCGAGAACCCGCGCTTTAGCCAGCGCCTCGGCATACTCGTCGGTGCCGGTGGAGTCCCAGACCACGCCACCCCCGACGTCGTAGCGCGCAACGCCGGTCTGCTCGTCGACCACGAGCGTGCGGATCGCGACATTGAAGGCAGCCGCGCCCCCCGGGAAGACCACCCCGACGGCTCCGCAGTAGACCCCTCGGGGGCGATCCTCGAACTGTGCGATGAGGGACATCGTGCTGACCTTGGGGGCGCCCGTGATGGAACCGCAGGGAAAGAGGGCGTCGAAGATGTCCGTCAGGGTGGTGTCCGGACGCGTGCGCCCGGTCACGGTCGAGGTGAGTTGCCAGACCGTCGGGTAATCCTCGACGTCGAACAGCGCCGGCACGGCGACCGACCCCGGCTCGCACACCCGGGCGACGTCGTTGCGCAGGAGGTCGACGATCATGAGGTTTTCGGCTCGGTCCTTGGCCGAGGTCTCCAGATCGCGTCGGGCTGCCGCATCGGCAGACGGATCGGTATGCCGTGCCCGTGTGCCTTTCATGGGCCGGGTCGTGACCGTCGAGCCATCCCAGGTGAAGAACAACTCGGGTGAGGCCGACGCGATGGCGTGATCCCCGGTGTCGACATAGCCGAACCAGCCATGCCCTTGCGCGTCACGGAGATCGTCGAACGCTCCGAGGGCGTCACCGGCCAGCCGGGCCCGCAGCCGCATGGTGTGGTTGACCTGGTAGGTCTCGCCCCAGGCAATGGCCGCGCGGACAGAGGCGACCGACGAGGCATACGACTCGGGGGTCGTGCCCGGCTCCCACATCGAGCACGCATAGGGCCGGGGCTCGCGCCTGGCAGGTAGGGGGGCGTCGTGAATACCGAACCAGAGCAATGGCATCCCCGATCCGTCGCGCACGCGCATCGCCGGGTCGAAGGCAGGTGCGGCTTCATACGAGACATAGCCGACGCAATAGGCGCCGGCGGAGGCGGCTGCAGCAACGCGATCCAGGGCCTGCCGGACGTCTTCCAGCGCGCTCGCCGCGATGACCTCGCGGGGCTCGCCGAACGCGAGCGGTCCCGGTGTGCCGGCGGGGGCCCACGGGATGTCGACGAAGGCCTCCACGGCCGTCAGGGTAGCCGCCTGCCGTGGTCCGCCACGACGACGCACGGGGGGACCCGGCACAATGGCGGAGTGCCAGACTCCACTGCCGCAGACCAACAGTTCACGAAGGGCCCCCTTGCCGGGCGCGATGGTGCATCGACATCGACGCTAGGCCCTGATGTCGCCGCGCTGCTCACCCGTGACGCCCGAGGACTCGTGGCAGCCATCGTCCAGCAGCACGACACGGGCGAAGTCCTCATGCTCGGCTGGATGGACGACGAGGCCCTTGCGCGCACGCTTCGCAGTGGCCGAGTGACTTTTTGGTCGCGCTCGCGGGCCGAGTATTGGCGAAAAGGTGACACGTCCGGTCACGTCCAATACGTCCGATCGGTCGCGCTGGACTGTGACGGTGATGCGCTCCTCGTGAAGGTCGACCAGGTCGGCGCCGCGTGCCACACCGGTAACCGGACCTGCTTCGACGCGCGCCCCTTGCCGGTCAGCACAGGTGAGCCTCGTGGCTGAGATCCACGCGGAACTCGGCTGGGGCCAGGTGTGGCCCAGCCTTGACCTCTTCACCGAGCTGGCCCGCGAGCGACGAGTCATCCCGGTCGTCCGGCGCCTTCTGGCCGACGGCGAGACCCCCCTTGGCGTCTACCGCAAGCTGTCCCAGGGCAAGCCTGGCACCTTCTTGCTCGAGTCTGCCGAACACGGGGGAGTGTGGTCGCGCTACTCCATCATTGGGGCCCACAGCGCCGCGACGCTCACCGAGAAAGACGGTCAGGCACTCTGGATCGGCACACCGCCGGCGGGGGTCCCGACCTCGGGCGACCCCACCGACGCTTTGCGAGCAACAGTCGCCACCCTCGCGACCTCCCGGATCGCCGGCCTGCCGCCACTGACTGGCGGCATGGTCGGGGCGATCACCTACGACGCCGTCCGCCGCTGGGAGCATGTGCCCGACACGGGTCGAGACGAGTCGGACCTGCCGGAACTCGCGATGGTGCTCGCGACCGATCTCGCGGTGCTCGACCACGCCGACGGCTCGCTCCTGCTCATTGCCAACGCGGTCAACTACGACGACACCGACGAGCGGGTCGAGTGGGCCTGGCGGGATGCGGTCGAGCGTCTTGACCGCATGAGCGTCGAACTCGCCGCGACGGCGCCCTCGACCGTCGCGGTCGTCGAGCCGGTCGACCTCGAGACCACGAGTTCGCACTCGCAAGCCGACTATCACGACATCGTCGAGCGCTGCAAGGACGCCATCAGAGCCGGGGACGCCTTTCAAATCGTTGTGTCACAACGCTTTTCGATGGAGTGCTCGGCCGATCCGATCGACGTCTACCGAGCTCTGCGGGCCTCCAACCCGAGCCCCTACATGTACGTCCTGCGCCTGCCCCACCCCGATGGGACGGCATACGACATCGTGGGCTCAAGCCCTGAAGCGCTCATCAAGGTGACCGGTCGACAGGCGATGACCCACCCGATCGCCGGGTCTCGGCCCAGGGGCAAGACCCCCGAGCACGATGTCGCGCTGGCCGACGATCTCCTGGGTGACGCCAAGGAGCGGGCCGAGCACGTGATGCTTGTCGATCTGTCCCGCAACGACCTCCAGCGCGTCTGCCGCGCCGGGTCTGTCGACACGGTCGAGTTCATGACGATCCGCCGCTACAGCCACATCATGCACCTGGAGTCGACCGTCGTCGGTGAGCTCCGAGACGACAAGACGGCCTACGACGTGCTCGTCGCAACCTTCCCTGCAGGCACGCTGTCGGGAGCGCCCAAGCCCCGGGCCATGGCCCTGATCGACGAGTTCGAAGGTCTCAAGCGCGGGATCTACGGCGGGGTCGTCGGCTATCTCGACTTCGCTGGCGACCTCGACATGGCCATTGCGATCCGGTCGGCGCTAATCCGAAACGGAGTGGCCTTCGTCCAAGCCGGCGCCGGAATCGTGGCCGACTCGCAACCCCAAGCGGAATACGAAGAATGCCACCACAAAGCGGCCGCAGTGATCCGAGCAGTCCGGGCGTCGGCCGGGATGCGGACGCTTGCGGTTGCGGAAGGCAGCCGTTCATGACCAAGCGTGCCTCGCTGGCTGCGGTCCTCGCGCCTCTGGCCCTCTTCCTCATCGCGGCGACGCAGGTGTGGGTGTCCGGCACGACGACCGACGCGGTGCTCGGTGGCGCCACGGTGACCTTGACGGGGGCCCAGGCCGTGCCCGCGGCCATCGCGCTCGGCCTCGTCGTCGGTGCTGCCCTCCTCGCGCTCCTCACGGGAGGCACCGGCATCCGGTATGCCGCCACCGTCGCCCTCGTCCTCGCGGGCCTGGGTGCCCTCTGGGTGACCGTGCCGGTGGTCCTCGACCCGGCAGCAGCCTTGGGTCGCCGTGCGGCTGAGATTGCCGGGCGCACCGGGACCGTGCGTGCCAGCGCTGCGGTCGGACCGTGGGCATGGCTGGCGTTGGCGTGTCTGGTCGTCCT
Organism: Dermatophilaceae bacterium; assembly: GCA_037046615.1. GTDB lineage: Bacteria > Actinomycetota > Actinomycetes > Actinomycetales > Dermatophilaceae > Phosphoribacter. The sequence goes on along the minus strand of JBAOHD010000008.1, from coordinate 585,665 downwards.
CGTCGCCGCGGCGCTCGCCACGTCCCTGTCGTCGCGCACCTGGCAAGGCCTTTCCGCTCGCTTCGACCGGCCGGCCGAGGGCGAGCGGGCCAGCGACCAGGCGGAAGTCAGGGGCGCGATCGTGACAGCCGAGCGGCCCGCCCCTGGGGTGGAGAGGCCGGCCGCCGAGCGCGGGACGCGACGCACGGCGTGGGACGACCTCACCGAGGGGCACGATCCCACCGCGGGACACGATGCAACCGAGGGGGAGTCCGGGCCCACGATGCCGGCCGCGACCTGACACAATGTGCCCCACAGCATCCGAGCCGCACAGAGCGGTCGCGTGAAGGAGAACGATCGATGTCCGACGGTCAGCACGACAATCACGGCCAGAGCACGGCGGCATGGACGGGCGTGGCGATTCTGCTCGTCGCCTCCGTCATGATGGCCTGGGCCGTCGTGGTCGCTTCAAAGCCGCTGTTCATCGCGGGCGTCGTCGTCGCCGTGATCGGTGTCGTCGCGGGCAAGGTCCTGGCGATGGCCGGCTTTGGCGTCGACAAGAGCGTCGCTCGCAAGTAGCGACGCTGAGGTGGCCTCGCCGAGGCCCCTCGCGCCCGTTCGGCCGCTGTGCAGGGCAGCGCGCCGCTCCACCAGTGCACTGAAAGGAAGCGTCCCGTGTCTTACGGAACACCACCTCCTCCGCCTCCTCCGCCGCCTGGCGGTGGTTATGGCGCGCCCCCGCCGCCTCCGGAAGGCGTCCCGGGTCAGGGCTCCGGCAGCCAGCCCCCATCCGGTTACAGCGCACCACAGCCACCCTATGGTCAGCAGCAGCCGCCAGCCCCTTACCAGGCTGCACCGTATGGCGCCCCGCCGCCGGTCGACTACGGCGCTCCGACGCCCGGGCCCGGTGCCTTGGCGCAGTGGCCGCAGCGCGCGCTCGGCCTTGTCGTCGACTACGGGCTGGCGCTTCCCGGGACGATCCTCATCTGGATCGGTCAGCCCAAGACCACCGTGGTCACCATCAACGGACAAACGACGACCTCGACGAGTTCCGGCAGCATCCCGATCCTGCTCATCGGCGTGGTCATCGCTCTCGCAGTGTGGGTGTGGAACCGTGGGATGAAGGGTGGCCAGGGGCAGACCATCGGCCGAAAGCTCGCCGGAGTGACCCTTGTCGACGCACAAGGTGCACCCCTCGGCACGGGCAAGGCCCTCGTCCGCGACATCGCCCACATCCTCGACTCGATCATCTGTGGCCTGCCCATCGGCTGGTTCGCACCGCTGTGGGACAAGAAGCGCCAAACCTGGGGCGACAAGGTGATGAACACCTACGTCGTGACCGTTCCCAAGTAACCCAGGACCTTGAGCTGGGCCAACAGCCCATCCGGAGAGCCCCGTGACACTGTCACGGGGCTCTCCCGCATCGAGGCCCTGTGGATAACTCGCGATGCGCCAGTCGCGACGCGATTAGCGTGCCGGGCATCGGCCTCAGGGCAGCCCTGAGTCCCCCCGGAACGGAGTGCATCGTGTCCTCTGACAACTCGCTCATGAATCCGGACGAGTCGGTCGATGCGGCCTTGACTCGACTTGCTCGGCCGCCACTGCCTTCGCGGCCGGTCCTGGCGATGCGCGGATCCGCACACATGCACGTGACGCCACAGCTGAACCGCCACGCGCGCAACGCCCTCATCAGCGGCATCCTCGGCCTCTTCTGCTTCGGTCCACTGGCGGGGATCGTGGCAATCCTCGAAGGAGCGCGGGCACAGCGTGAGATCGCTGCGTCACGGGGGTACCAGACCGGTGAGGGCCTCGCGGTGACCGGGCTGGGGCTCGGCATCGGAGTCTGCGCCTCGTGGGCGCTAGCCCTGAGCGTGGGTCTGCTCTTTTCGGTGTGAATGAGGGCCTGCGCGGCGACCCGTGGTTAGGCTGCTGTCGCACACCGCAGTGGACCTCGCCCGACGAAAGGGAACGCCTGTGTCCTACGGAACCCCTCCTCCGCCGCCCCCTCCGCCGCCTCCGGGTGGTTACGGAGCCCCACCGCCCCCCAACGACGGCAGTGGGTCGCCCTACGGCGGTTACACCGGTCAGCCCGCCCCGCCCCCTCAGCAGGGCTACGGAGCACCTGGCCCTTATGGCGGTGCGCCCGCTCGGAACAACAACGCCCTGGTTTCTTTGATCTGCGGGATCGCGGGGTTCTTGTGCTTCGGCATCGTGCTCGGGCCGATCGCGATCATCACCGGTCGCAAGGCTCAAGCGGAGATCGCAGCGTCGGGAGGACGCCAAAGCGGTGAAGGCATGGCCAAGGCCGGCGTCATCCTCGGCATTGTCGCCCTCGTCCTGTGGGTGATCGGCCTCGTCCTGCGGCTGTCAGGCGCCCTCAACTAGTGCCCGCTGCCTCCTCACCCGCAGTGCGCGTCGGCCGCCTCAGCCGCCGGCGCGCACTCGGCGTGGGTGGGCTGTTGGCGGCCACGGCATACGTGTATGCCGTCGACCCGAGTCAGCCCGGCCGCTTCTTGCCGTGCCCCATCCTCGCGACGACAGGCTTCTTCTGCCCGGGATGCGGGGGACTTCGGTCAGCGCACGCCCTGCTGCACGGTGACGTCCTCGGGTCGCTCGGGTTCAACCCACTCGTCCTGGTCGCGATCCTCGTTGGGGTCTTCGGGCTCCTCGCGTGGCACCTGCGGGGTCGGCCCCCATTGCGGGTGGATCCGAGCGGCTGGGCGTTCCGCTCGGTCATCGTGGGACTCGTTGCGTTTACCGTGCTGCGCAATATCCCAGGATGGGCCTGGCTTTCGCCCGCCTGAGACCGACCACGTTAGATTTGCCCGGTGCCCCCTCCACCTACCGTGCTCGACAGCATCATCGCAGGCGTCAAGGCCGACCTCGCCGTCCGCCAAGAAGCGACCCCGTGGACAGACCTGCTCGCGCGAGTCGCCGATCAGCCGCCGGCGCTTGACGCTGAAGGTGCACTCCGACACGCAGGGGGTACCGCTGTCATCGCGGAGGTCAAGCGCGCGAGCCCCAGCAAGGGCTCCCTCGCGCCGATCGCCGACCCTGCCGCCTTGGCCGCAGCGTATGCCGCTGGGGGCGCGACCGCGATCAGCGTCCTGACCGAGCAGCGGCGCTTCAACGGCACCCTGGCCGACCTGGCCGCGGTCCGCGCAGCCGTGCAGATTCCGGTCTTGCGCAAGGACTTTATGGTCGACCCCTATCAAATCCTCGAGGCGCGCGCCTGGGGCGCCGACATCATCCTGCTCATCGTCGCCGCGCTGACGGACACGCAGCTCGTCGAGTTCCACGACCAGGCGCGGTCTCTCGGGATGACGGCGCTGGTCGAGGTCCACGACGAGGAAGAAACAGCCCGTGCCGTCGCCAGCGGTGCCTCCGTCATTGGCGTCAATGCACGCAACCTCAAGACGCTCGAGGTCGACCGGGCGGTGTTCGCGCGCCTGGCAGCGGGTATCCCCGCAGATGTGGTCGCCATTGCCGAGTCGGGAATCCGCGATGTCGCGGACGTGCAGACCTACGTCAACGCTGGCGCAGACGGGGTCCTCGTGGGTGAAGCTTTGGTCACGGGAGGCAATCCCGCTGCGGCAGTGGCGAGTTTCGCAAGCGTGACCCGCTCGGCCGTAGGGGAGCGAGTCGGTGGAGATGCGGCGGCATGGGCCGGTGCGCAGGAGGAGGACAGTCGATGACGAGTCACCAGGGATCGCCCGGCATTGGACGCTTCGGTGACTTCGGGGGCCGATTCGTCCCAGAAGCACTCATCCCGGCCCTCGAACAACTCGACGAGGTGCGCCGCAAGGCCCTCGTCGACCCGGAGTTCATCGGCGAGCTCGACCGCCTCCACCGCACCTACACCGGCCGCCCCTCGATTCTCACCGAGGTGCCGCGGTTCGCCGCCCACTGCGGCGGGGCGCGAGTGCTGCTCAAACGCGAAGACCTCAACCACACCGGCTCCCACAAGATCAACAACGTCCTCGGGCAGGCTCTCCTGGCCACGCGGATGGGCAAGACCCGGGTCATCGCCGAAACCGGCGCCGGTCAACACGGCGTCGCCACCGCGACCGCAGCGGCCCTGCTCGGCCTGGAATGCATCGTCTATATGGGCAAGGTCGATACCGAACGCCAGGCGCTCAACGTCGCTCGCATGCAGCTGCTCGGCGCCGAGGTGGTGGCAGTCACCAATGGCAGCCAGACCCTCAAGGACGCGGTGAACGAGGCCTTGCGTGACTGGGTCGCCAACGTCGAGACCACGCATTACGTCCTCGGCACCGTGACCGGCCCCCACCCATTCCCCGAAATGGTGCGCGACTTCCATCGCATCATCGGAGTCGAGGCACGCGCGCAAGTTCTCGATCTGGTGGGCCGACTGCCCGACGCGGTCATCGCCTGTGTCGGTGGCGGTTCCAACGCAATGGGCATCTTCCACCGGTTCCTCGATGACCCCACCGTGCGGCTCATCGGCGTCGAAGCCGGCGGCGACGGGGTCGAGACCGGCCGTCACGCAGCGCGATTTTCAGGCGGGAGCCGGGGCGTCCTGCACGGTGCCGCGACCTACGTCCTCCAGGATGACGACGGTCAGACGATCGAATCCCATTCCGTCTCAGCCGGATTGGACTACCCGAGCGTCGGGCCGGAGCATGCACACCTGCACGAGATCGGGCGAGCCGAATACCGCTCCGCGACCGACACCGAGGCCATGGAAGCCTTCCGCTTGCTGTCCCGCACCGAGGGCATTCTGCCGGCGATCGAGTCCGCCCACGCACTCGCCGGGGCCATGGTGATCGGGCGTGAGCTGGGGTCGGACGCGGTCCTGCTCGTCAACCTTTCCGGTCGCGGTGACAAGGACGTCCACACGGCGGCAAGGTGGTTCGGACTGCTGGACGACGCCGCGACGCAGGGGAGCCCGGCATGAGTGACCACGTGACCCTCAACCTCACCCAGGGCGCCCACGTGCTCGCTGCCTGTCGTGCCGAGGGTCGGGCAGCGCTCATCGCCTATCTCCCTGTGGGTTTTCCCACCGTGGCGGGCAGCCTGGAGGCGATCGAGGCGGTCGTCGAGGCCGGCGTCGACATCGTCGAAGTGGGCGTCCCCTACAGCGACCCCCTGCTCGACGGCCCGGTCATCCAACGCGCCACCGAGAAAGCCCTTGCCAACGGGTCTGTCGTGGACGACGTCTTTCTCGCGGTAGCGACCGCGGTCCGGGCCGGCGCGGCGGCATACGTCATGACGTATTGGAACCTCGTCCTGCGCCGCGGGGTCGACCGCTTCGCCGCCGAGCTCGCGGCTGCCGGCGGGAGTGGAGTCATCACGCCTGACCTCATCCCTGACGAGGGCGCCGACTGGCTTGTGGCCGCGACGCGCCATGGCATCGACCCGGTGTTCCTCGTCGCCCCCTCCTCGACGTCTGAGCGTCTGGTGGTCGCGACAAGCGCGTGCCGCGGCTTCGTGTATGCCGCATCGACGATGGGAGTGACGGGCACCCGGGCCACGGTCGGCTCAGCCGCCGCGGACGTCGTTGCTCGCACGCGCGAGGTCACCGACCTCCCGATCTGCGTCGGGCTGGGGGTCTCGACCCGCGCTCAGGCGGCCGAGGTCGCCCGCTATGCCGACGGCGTCATCGTCGGATCAGCGCTCGTCCGAGCCCTCGACGACGGTGGCATCCCGGCGGTCCGGGCCCTGGCGAGCGAGTTGGCCGCAGGCGTCCGTGAGGGTCGGGCGTGACCGAACGCCGCTGGGAACTCGTCCGCGCGATCGTGCGGATCATTCTCGGGGTTGTCCTCATCGTGGCTGGCGCCCTCAAGGTGACCAACCTCGGACAGTCGGCCTTTGCCGTGCGGGCCTACCAACTCTTGCCCTACGACATCGCGGGCTATGTCGGCTATGCCCTCCCGGGAGTCGAGCTGATCGTCGGTCTGCTCCTCGTGCTCGGGCTGTTTACCCGCATCGCCGCCGCTGTGACTGCCGTGCTCATGATCGCCTTCATCATCGGGATCGCGTGGGCCTGGAGTCAGGGGTTGTCGATCGACTGTGGTTGCTTCGGTGGGGGAGGCACGATCGAGGCTGGGCGGACGGCATACCCGCTGGAACTTGCCCGAGATCTGGCGCTTCTTCTCGGCGCGCTCTGGCTGGTGCGATCCCCGCGCTCGGCTTTTGCGCTCGACGACAGACTGTGAGTCGGTTGGGTCAAGGCTGGCGTGATGGGGGAGAATGTCGCCATGTCTCGTCCTGACCCGACCCAGAAACTCGCTGCAACAGCGCCTCGCTCGACCAACCGGATCCTTATCGGTGGTCTGATTGCCCTTGTCTCCGTGGCCATCGTGATCGCGCTGCTGTTCATCGGGATCGGCAAGTCGTCGACGAACTCACCAGCCGGCGGGGCGACCCCTGCGACGCCAGGCGCCACCCCCGCAGTCGCCTCGCAGGCCGTGCCCAAGGGCGCCCTCGGCTTCGGTCAGGCGATGGTCGTCAACCCGGACGCCACCGGTGTGCCAACCCTCGACGTCTACGAAGACCCGCAGTGCCCGGTCGTGCAAGCAGTTCGAAGCAACCTACGGGCTCGGCGGTCACCCAGCTCGTCGAAGACCAACGCAGGTCGAAGCTCGTCGTCCACACGATGACCTTCCTCGACGTCGACGCTGCGTAACGACTCCTCCGTCCGGGCCGCCAACGGCGCCTTCTGCGCCGCGGACCAGGGCAAGTTCTATGACTACATGAGCGCGGTGTATGCCGCCCAGCCGGCGCAAGGAGGGCACGGGCTGGACCGACGCCCAACTCCGGGCGCTGGCGCCAGCAGGTCGGGGATCGCCGGCACTGCCTGGACACCTGGAAGGCGTGCCAGCAGGTCGCTCACGTATGCACGGCCCACATCGAGCGCCCTCGAGGTGACCAGCTCCGAGCAGGGCCGGCGTCACCGGCACGCCGACGGTCATAGATCAATGACACGGTACTGCGAGCTCAACGGCAATGTCGCGGAGCTCGACTGCCGCCGGCTTCCGGGCCGCAGTCAAGGGCCGATGCGCACCGGTGACCGCTGGCCGCCCTGAGCCACGCTGGTCGACCTGTCGACCTGGTCGCCGAGATCCCCAGCCCGACGACCGGCGTGTGCTGGCATCTCGGCCCGCTTGCCGGTCCGCGCCTATGCCCTGTCCATCCTCGCCGGCATCGTCGTCGCCGCCTGGATCGCCCAGCGCCGCCTCGCTCGCCCGGGGCGACGACCCCCGGGCTCGGTCCTGGACATCGCCGCGTGGGCGGTGCCCTTCGGCATCGTCGGTGGGCGGATCTACCACGTCATCACGACGCCCGCAGGCCTACTTCGGCGAGGGTGGCAACCCGTGGGACGCCGTGCGAGATCTGGGAGGGCGGGCTCGGCATCTGGGGTGCCGTCGCCTTGGGCTGCCGTCGGCGCCTGGATCGGCTGCCGGCGAGCGCGGCGTCGCATTCCGCCGACTTCGCTCGACGCCGCGGCGCCGGGGTACGCTCGTGGCCCAGGCCTTGGGGCAGGTTGGGCAACTGGTTCAACAACGAGATCTACGGCTCGCCGACCGACCTGCCGTGGGGGCTTGCAGATCTACGAGTGGGATCAGCACGCCGGACGCGCCGTAACAGACCCTGAGGGCAATCCCATCGTCAAAGGTGATGTTCCACCCGACCTTTCTCTACGAGGCTGCTCTGGTGTCCTCTCGCTCGCCGGCCGTCCTGGTCTGGCTGGGACCGTCGCGCGGACGTTCCGCCCGGGGCAGGTCTTCGGCGCGCTCGTCGATCGCCGGCTACCCGCTCGGCCGTTTCTTCATCGAGCTGATGCGCACCGACGAGGCCAACCGGATCCTCGGCCTGCGGGTCAACACCTGGGTCTCGGCTGCTCGATCCTGGCGCTCGGCAGTGTTCCTCTACACGCCGCGCCGGTCGCGGCGAACCGCGCCTCGGACGCTGCGTCTGTCCAGGCAAGCGCCGCCCTGCCGGACCAGTGACGCGAGACGCCAGCGTCTCGGCATACGGAATGACGCGTATCACACTGTAGGACGATGTTTCCGGGTCCGGTATCCTGCCCACGCTGGCCACCGCCGTCCAGCCGTCATCTCCACGTCGGCTCCTCATCGGTGACGCCTGGTGCCAGGACGGTGAGGCTCACCCATGACGCAACCGCGCATGCCCTTTTCCGCTACTCCCCGACGACATCGGGTCTCTACCGGCGGGAGTTCGAGCACGACGCATGTGGCGTCGCGATGGTCGCCACGCCTGCGGGGCCGACCGCCGGACACGACATCGTCGAGCTGCGCGCTGACGGCGCTGCGCAACCTCGACCACCGCGGCGCCACCGGCTCGGACCCCCTGGTCGGCGACGGCGCCGGCATCCTCACCCAGATCCCCGACCGCTTCCTGCGCGAGGTCACTGCGGGACGCCGGGGGACCGGAACTTCCGCCATGCGGGTCGGTATGCCGTGGGGGCGGCATACCTGCCCATCGACCCGCGAGGCACGGACCGTCGGCGGTCGCTCGGATCGAGGCCATCGCCGCTCAGGAGGGACTCACAGGTCCTCGGCTGGCGTGAGGTGCCCATCGTCCCGGAGTTGGTCGGCGATCAGCGCGAAGGCCTGTATGCCGCACTTCGCGCAAGTTGTTCGTGCGCGGCGCTCGGTGGCCAGGCCGGGCCTCGAGCTCGACCGGGTCGCCTTCTGCCTGCGCAAGCGCGCCGAGCGAGAGGTCGAGGTCTACTTCCCCTCGCTGTCGTCGCGGACCCTCGTCTACAAGGGGATGCTGACGACCACCCAGCTTGAGCCCTTCTTCCCAGACCTGTCGGACCCGCGCTTCGAGACCGAGCTCGCACTCGTGCACTCGCGGTTCTCGACCAACACCTTCCCCTCGTGGCCGCTCGCGCATCCGTACCGGCTCATCGCCCACAACGGTGAGATCAACACTGTCAAGGGCAACCGCAACTGGATGAGGGCTCGTGAGTCGATGCTCGCGACCGACGCGATTCCCGGCGACCTCAACCGCCTCTTCCCGATCTGCACTCCGGGCGCATCCGACTCGGCCTCCTTCGACGAGGTGCTCGAGTTGCTGCACCTCAGTGGCCGCTCGCTGCCCCACGCGGTGCTCATGATGATCCCCGAGGCGTGGGAAAACCACACCGACATGGATCCCGCGCGCCGGGCCTTCTACCGCTACCACTCGACCCTCATGGAGCCGTGGGACGGACCTGCCTGTGTGACCTTCACGGATGGCACCGTCATCGGAGCGGTGCTGGACCGTAACGGCCTGCGCCCCGGGCGCTACTCGGTCACCGATGACGGGCTCGTCGTGTTGGCGTCCGAGACGGGCGTGCTCGACCTCGATCCCGCCCGGGTGGTCCGCAAGGGGCGGCTGCAGCCTGGCCGGATGTTCCTCGTGGACACCGAGCACGGCCGGATCGTCCGGGATGACGAGATCAAGGCGGACCTCTCAGCGGCGGCGCCTTACGAGGAGTGGATGCACGCCGGCCTGATCCGGATCGCCGACCTGCCCGACCGCGAACACATCGTCCACACGGCCAAGTCCGTCGCCCGTCGGCAGCAGACCTTCGGCTACACGCAGGAGGAGCTGCGCGTCATCCTGTCGCCGATGGCCAAGACCGGCGGAGAGGCGCTCGGCTCCATGGGCACCGACAGCCCGATCGCGGTGTTGTCGAGTCGGCCGCGCCTGCTCTTCGACTACTTCACCCAGCTGTTCGCCCAAGTGACGAATCCGCCGTTGGATGCGATCCGCGAAGAGCTCGTCACCTCGCTGGGCACGGTCATCGGGCCCGAGGGCAACATCCTCGAGGACACTCCCGCTCACGCCCGCAAGGTCATCGTCAAATTCCCGGTCATCGACAACGACGAGTTGGCCAAGATCGTCCACATCAACGCCGACGGCGACCTTCCGGGGTATGCGACCCACGTCGTGCGCGGTCTCTATGACGTGTCGGGTGGGGCTTCGGCCATGGCCGCGCGGATCGAGGTGCTCTGCGCCGAAGTCTCCGGAGCGATCGCCCGCGGCGTGCGCTTCGTCGTCCTGTCCGACCGTGACTCGGGGCGCGACCTCGCACCCATCCCGTCGTTGCTCCTGACTTCGGCGGTCCACCATCACCTCATCCGGGAGAAGACCCGCACCAAGGTCGGACTCATCGTCGAGGCCGGTGACGTCCGCGAGGTCCACCACGTCGCACTGCTCGTCGGCTACGGCGCGGCAGCGGTCAACCCCTATCTCGCGATGGAGAGCGTCGAAGAACTCGTCCGCTCCGGAGCCCTCACGGGAGTGACAGCCGACAAGGCCGTCGCAAACCTCATCAAAGGGCTCGGCAAGGGCGTCCTCAAGGTCATGTCCAAGATGGGCATCTCGACGGTGGCCTCCTACTGCGGAGCCCAGGTCTTCGAGGCGATCGGTCTGTCGCAGGACGTCGTCAACCGCTACTTCACCGGGACGGTGACCCAGCTCGGCGGCGTCGGGCTCGACGTCATTGCCGACGAAGTCGCCGCCCGGCATGCGCTGGCCTACCCCCTCGAGGGCGTCCACCCGGCCCACCGGACCCTGTGGGTCGGCGGGGAATACCAGTGGCGCCGGGAGGGCGAGCCGCATCTGTTCGACCCCGACACCGTCTTCCGGCTCCAGCACTCGACGCGCCAGCGTCGCTACGACATCTTCAAGCAGTACACCGCCCGGGTGGACGAGCAGTCCGAGCGCCTCATGACCTTGCGCGGGCTCTTCAGCTTCGCGGGCTCATCTGTCACCGGGCGAGAGCCGATCTCGATCGACGAGGTCGAGCCGGTCAGCGAGATCGTCAAGCGGTTCCAGACCGGGGCGATGAGCTACGGCTCGATCAGCCGCGAGGCGCACGAGACCCTGGCGATCGCCATGAACCGGCTCGGCGGCAAATCCAACACCGGTGAAGGTGGCGAGGACGTCGACCGGCTCCTCGACCCGACCCGCCGGTCGGCGATCAAGCAGGTCGCCTCGGGTCGATTCGGGGTCACGAGCCTCTATCTCACCGAGTCGGATGACATCCAGATCAAGATGGCCCAAGGCGCCAAGCCAGGCGAGGGTGGTCAACTCCCGGGCAAGAAGGTCTACCCCTGGGTGGCCAAGACGCGGCACTCGACCCCCGGCGTCGGACTGATCAGCCCGCCGCCGCACCACGACATCTATTCGATCGAAGACCTCGCCCAGCTGATCCACGACCTCAAGAACGCCAACCCGAGCGCGCGCATCCACGTCAAGCTCGTGTCGGAGGTCGGCGTCGGGACGGTTGCTGCGGGCGTCTCCAAGGCCCACGCCGACGTCGTGCTCATCTCCGGTCACGACGGTGGCACCGGCGCCTCGCCCTTGACCTCGCTCAAGCACGCCGGTGCTCCCTGGGAGCTCGGGCTCGCCGAAACCCAGCAGACCCTGCGCCTCAACGGCCTGCGCGACCGCATCGTCGTCCAGACCGACGGGCAACTCAAGACCGGCCGTGATGTCGTCATCGCCGCCTTGCTCGGCGCCGAAGAGTTCGGCTTCGCGACCGCCCCTCTGGTGGTCAGCGGCTGCATCATGATGCGGGTCTGCCACCTCGACACCTGTCCCGTCGGCGTCGCGACACAGAATCCCGAACTCCGGGCGCGCTTTTCGGGCAAGCCGGAGTTCGTCGAGACCTTCTTCGAGTACATCGCCGAAGAGGTGCGTGAGCTCCTGGCGTCACTGGGCTTCCGCACCCTCCAGGAGGCCATCGGACAGGTTGACTCCCTCGTCACCGACGCGGCGATCGAGCACTGGAAGGCCTCCGGGCTCGACCTGCGCCCGATCCTGGCCGCGGTCGAGGACCCCACTGGCGGCACGGCATACCAGTCGGTCGTCCAGGACCACGGGCTGGCGGCGGCCCTCGACAACACCCTGGTCGACATCGCCTCCCCGGCGATCGACCGCGGTGAGCCGGTGCGCGGGGTGAGCGCGGTCCGCAACGTCAACCGCACCGTGGGCACGATGCTTGGCCATACGGTGACCAAGTCGCACCCCCACGGGTTGCCGGACGGCACCATCGAGCTCACCCTCACCGGGTCCGGGGGCCAGTCGTTCGGCGCGTTCCTGCCTGCGGGTGTCACCCTCACCCTCATCGGTGACAGCAACGACTACGTCGGCAAGGGCCTCTCCGGGGGCCGGGTCGTCGTCCGTCCCGACAAGGCCTCCCCGATCGTGGCCGAAGACAATGTCATCGCCGGCAATGTCATCGGATACGGCGCGACCAGCGGCGAGATCTATCTGCGCGGCCGCACCGGAGAGCGCTTCTGCGTCCGCAACTCCGGTGCGACGGCGGTCGTCGAGGGCGTCGGCGATCACGGTTGTGAGTACATGACCGGGGGCCGGGTGCTCGTCCTCGGGCCGACCGGGCGCAACTTCGCGGCAGGCATGTCGGGCGGTGTGGCCTATGTCCTTGACCTGCGGGCCGAACTCGTCAACTCCGAGCTCGTCGACCTCATGCCGCTGCGCGACGCCGACATCGATGTCGTCCGACGCATGCTCGAGGCGCACCATGCATGGACAGAGTCTTCCGTCGCCGCGCGTCTGCTCGCTGACTGGGAGCAGGCTCGCAGCCGCTTCACGCTCGTGCTCCCGCGTGACTATCAACTTGTCCTCGATGTCCGCGAGGCAGCTCAGGCCGAAGGCCTGGACCTTGACGGCACCGAAGTGTGGAACCGGATCATGGAGGCTTCCCATGGCTGACCCTCAGGGCTTTCTCACCACTCGCACGCGCGAGCTGCCCGCCCGTCGCCCCGTCCCGGTCCGGATCCAAGACTGGCGTGAGGTCTACGAACCCCAGGATGTCGATCAGCTGAGGCGTCAGGCGGGGCGGTGCATGGATTGTGGAATCCCGTTCTGTCACAACGGCTGTCCCCTCGGCAACCTGATCCCTGAGTGGAACGACCTCGCGTGGAAGGGGCAGTGGCGCGAGGCGATCGAACGCCTCCATGCGACGAACAACTTCCCGGAGTTCACCGGTCGTCTGTGTCCCGCTCCGTGCGAAACCGCCTGTGTCCTGGGCATCAACCAGCCGGCTGTGACGATCAAGCAGGTCGAAGTCACGACGATCGACCGGGCCTTCGAAGCTGGCACCGTCGTCCCCCAGCCGCCAGAACGCCTCTCCGGCAAGACTGTTGCGGTGGTCGGCTCGGGCCCGGCTGGGCTTGCGGTTGCCCAGCAACTCACCCGGGCGGGGCACACGGTCGCGGTCTACGAGCGGGCCGATCGTCCCGGCGGGCTGCTGCGCTACGGCATTCCCGAGTTCAAGATGGAGAAGGCAGTCCTGGACCGCCGGATCTCGCAAATGGAGGCCGAGGGCACGCGCTTCCGGTGCGGGGTCGCCGTCGGCACGGAGATCACGGGACAGCAACTCAGAGCTAGGTTCGACGCGGTCGTCCTCGCCATCGGCGCGACCGTGCCGCGTGACCTGCCCGTGCCCGGGCGTGAGCTGCGCGGCATTCATCAGGCGATGGAGTATCTCCCGCAGGGCAACCGGGTCGCCCTCGGCGAACAGGTGCAGGGCCAGATCCTCGCCACGGACAAGGACGTCATCGTCATCGGTGGAGGTGACACCGGCGCCGACTGCATCGGCACTGCCCTCCGCCAGGGGGCGCGCTCGGTCACGTCGCTTGAGATCATGCCGCGGCCCGGTGAGGAGCGCGCGTCCGGCCAGCCCTGGCCGACATATCCGATGATCTACCGCGTCGCCAGCGCGCATGAGGAAGGCGGCGAGCGGGTGTATGCCGTGTCGACGACGGAACTGGTCGGCGATGACGACGGCCACATCGCGGCGCTGCGTCTGACCGAGGTGGAGTTTGTCGACGGCCGGTTTGCACCGATCGACGGCACCGAGCGGGAGTTGCCCGCTCAGTTGGTCCTGCTCGCGATGGGCTTCCTCGGGCCAGAAGGCGAGGGTGTCGTCGAGCAACTTGGGGTCGAGCTTGACGCGCGCTCCACTATCGTCCGCGATGCGGCATACATGACGAGCGTCCCGGGCGTCTTTGTCGCCGGTGACGCCGGCCGTGGGCAATCGCTCATCGTGTGGGCGATCGCCGAGGGGCGGGCAGCCGCACACGGCGTCGACAGCTGGCTCATGGGGTCACCCAGTCAGTTGCCGCGGCCGATCAACCCGACCGACCGGCCGCTCACGATCTAGGACGATCCGCGGCGCGTCCCGCTCACGATGTCGAGCGGGGCGCGCGGCGGGCCTAGGGTTGCTTTCCATGCGTCGCGCCAAGATCGTCTGCACCTTGGGTCCGGCTACGTCCACTCCGAGCCGCATCCGTGAACTCATCTCCGCGGGAATGGACATCGCCCGGCTCAACCTCTCGCACGGCGAGCATGCCGCCCACGAGCTGGTCTACCGTGCTGTCCGTCAGGCCAGTGACGAGTCCGGGCACGCAGTGGGCATCCTCGTCGACCTGCAGGGGCCCAAGATCCGCACCGGCAGGTTTGCCGACGGGCCGATCGAGCTCGCTGTCGGCGACACCTTCACGATCACGACCGATGACATCCTCGGTGACCGTCATCGGGTGTCGACGACCTTCAAGGGCATGCCCGGAGACGTCCGCGCCGGAGACCTGCTGCTCGTCGACGACGGCAAGGTCACCTTGCGCGCCGTGGACGTCACCGAGACCGACATCGTCACTGTGGTCGTCGAAGGCGGCATCGTCTCCAACAACAAGGGCATCAACCTCCCCGGGGTGGCCGTCAGCGTGCCAGCCCTGTCCGAGAAGGACAAGGACGACCTGCGGTGGGCGCTGCGCCTGCGGGCCGACATGGTCGCTCTGTCCTTCGTGCGGTCGGCGGCCGACATCGACGACGTCCACGAGATCATGGACGAGGTCGGGGTGCGGCTGCCGGTCATCGCCAAGATCGAGAAACCGCAGGCCGTCGACAACCTTTCCGAGATCCTCGACGTCTTCGACGGGCTCATGGTGGCCCGTGGTGATCTCGGGGTCGAACTGCCGCTCGAGCAGGTGCCGCTCGTGCAGAAGCGGGCTGTCGAGTTGGCCCGCAGCCGGGCCAAGCCGGTCATCGTCGCCACCCAGGTCCTCGAGTCGATGGTCGAGAACTCTCGGCCCACACGGGCCGAGGCCAGCGACGCCGCCAACGCGGTCCTCGACGGTGCCGACGCGGTCATGCTGTCGGGGGAGACCAGCATCGGTGCCTGGCCCGTCGACGCCGTGCGGACGCTCGCCCGGATCATCGAAAACACCGAGGAGCACGGGCTCGAGCGTCTCGCGAGTCTCACCGGCTCACCGCGGACTATCGGCGGGGCGGTGACGCTGGCGGCATACGAGGTCGGCGATCTCATCAACGCGAAGTACCTCGTGACATTCACGGCCTCGGGCGACTCGGCGAAGCGCCTCGCCCGCTTCCGTTCGAAGATCCCCATGCTCGCGTTTACGTCCAACCCCGCCACGCGCAGCCAACTCGCCCTCGTGTGGGGGATCGAGACCTACCTCGGCCCGGCCGTGGCGCACACCGACGACATGGCTGCCCAGGTCGAGGCGAGCCTCGTCGCCGAGGGACGGTGCGTCGAGGGTGACCTCATCGTCATGGTGGCGGGCTCTCCACCGGGGATCCCTGGGTCGACCAACATGATGCGGGTCCTGCGCGTCGGCGGCCACACGCGAAGTCGTCCAACCCCGCCCTCTATTAGGTCACTCCGCACCGGAGGTCAGTGGCGGCGGCCCGCACTGGGTATGCTGTGCTGCGCACCTCGCCGGGGTGGTGGAATGGCAGACACGGGGCACTCAAAATGCTCTGATCGCAAGATCGTGCGGGTTCAAGTCCCGCTCCCGGCACCGACCGACAGGCGCCTTTCGGGTGGCGCACTATTCTTGGCCCATGACCACGGACACGTCCGCGCCGCTGGCGCCGGCTCGGTTGCGCCTCGTTGTCGCCGAAGACGAAGCGCTCATCCGCATGGACCTCGCGGAGATGCTCGGCGAGGCCGGTTACGAGGTCGTCGGACAAGCCGGTGATGGCGAGCAGGCTGTTGCGCTCACGCGCGAGCTCCGTCCCGACCTTGTCCTCATGGACGTCAAGATGCCCGTCCTCGACGGCATCAGCGCCGCCGACATCATCGGCGCGGAGTCGCTGGCCCCGGTCGTCATGCTCACGGCCTTCAGCCAGCGCGAGCTCGTCGAGCGGGCCACCGAAGCCGGGGTCATGGCCTACGTCGTCAAGCCGTTCACCGTCGCCGATCTCACGCCGGCCATCGATGTCGCGCGCAGCCGGTGGCTGCAACTGCGCACCCTCGAATCCGAGATCGCCGACCTCGCCGACCGGTTGGAGACGCGCAAGCTGGTCGACCGCGCCAAGGGTCTGCTCATGTCGCAACTCGGCGTGTCGGAGCCCGATGCCTTCCGGTGGATCCAGAAGACCGCGATGGACCGGCGCTTGTCGATGCGCGAAGTGGCCGACCTCGTCATCGCCGGGCTGCCCGCCAAGGGGTGACGGGCCCAGGGTGAAGGCGCCCGTCAGCGCAACGCGACGATGAGTTGCGTCAGCAGGGGAGCGACGACGAGCGCGGGTAACATGTCAGCCACGGGGACGTCGCGGATGCGCAGCAGACGGAGGCTGATGCCGACCAGCAGCAGGCCGCCGGTCGCCGTCAGAGCCGCGATGTGAGCTTCGGGCAGGAGTGACCCGAGGAGGACCCCGAGCACCGTGAGGCTGCCTTGCACGACCGCCACCGATAGCGCGGACATGAGCACCCCGAAGCCAAACGAGGATGCGAAGGCGACCGCAGCGAACCCGTCCAGCACCGCCTTGAGGGTGAGCTGGTCGATGCCGCGCCCCAGGCCGTCGGACAGGCTCCCGAGGATCGTCAGCGGCCCGACGCAGAACAGCAACGAGGCTGTCAGCCATCCTTCGATGAAACGTTCCCGGCCGGCGTGACCTGCCTCGGAGCCGTCCGCTGCGGCGGCATCTCCTGCCGCCTCGCCCGTGCTCTGTCCCGGCCCGGCCGAGGTATGCCGTGCGAGGCGCGCCTGGAGTGCACCGGCGAGGCCTTCGAGTCGATCGCTCAGGCGCAGGGCAGACCCCGTGATGGATCCGACCACCAGGGACCCGAGCACCACGAGGACCGGCACCCCAGGTCCGACTGCAGCGCGCAAGGTGGCATCTGTGACAGCGACGCACGACAGGCCGGCGACCAGGAGTGTCGTCAACCCGAGGCAATCGGTGACGACCGATCGGGTCCGGTCTGGCAGGCGGTGTCCGACCCACATCCCGAGCAGAGCCCCGACGACAACCGTGGCGACGTTGATGACCGTGCCCAGTCCTGGGAAAGCTCCACTCACCTGGTCAGCGTAGTGACTGACGAGCCTGGGGCCGCAGTTGACTCGGGTCACATGCGGGTTTCGGTCGGGGGGTCGGACCCCTTAGAGTCGGAGGAAGAGGCCAGCGGGTCTCGCCGTCAGGGGGCGGCGACAAAGGTGTCAGAGACGTACCGGAGGTTGTCGTGTCCCGACCGTCAGTCGTGGTGCGCAAGGTCGACGATGAGTTGGCCTCGACGGTTGTCGATCTGTGGACCACTGCTCGCGCGGAAGCCGAGTCACCCAAGGACGCCGGTTCTCGTCGGCTCACCCCCGAGGCCATTCACACCGCGCTCGGTCGTGCGGACATCACGGCCTTCATTGCGCTGATCGACCGCACTCCCGTCGGGTATGCCGTGCTCATGGACTGCTCGCTGAATCCGTTCAGCGGCGTTGCATGCATGTCGGTCGAGCAACTTTTCGTCGTCCGCGAAGCCCGCGGCCAGGGAGCGGCCAAAGCGCTCTTGTCGGCGATCGCGGCATACGCCGAGCGTCAGGGTGCGGAGCAGATCGCGAGCACGGTGCCAGCCACGCTGCGCGACGCCAACAGGTTCTACGCGCGGCTCGGTTTCACGCCGTTGACGACCCGTCGGGTGGCGGCGACAGCGGCACTACGTCGCAAGCTCACCGGTGACGCGCCAAACTCGCGCTATTCGCTCGATCAGGTGATGATCCGGCGCCGGGTGGCCCGACTGCGCGCGACCCAGGGACGCCTCGCTGCTCACTGACCTCGATGCTCACTGACCTCGCTGCTGCGGGGGCGCATCGCGGAGCGCGCAGGTGAGTCGGCACGTGCAGACGCGCCGACCCTGGTCGTCACTGATGACGATCTCGTAGGAGCCCATCGTGCGACCGACCGAGATCGGCGTCGCCACTCCGGTCACCGTGCCCGACATGGCCGGACGGTGGTGGGTGGCATTGATGTCGACTCCGACCGCGGCGCGGCCGGGCCCAGCCGTGATGACCGCGAGGATGGATCCGAGCCCCTCGGCGAGCACGACAGAGGCACCACCGTGGAGGAGCCCGTATGGCTGAGTGTTGCCCTCGACCGGCATCGTGCCGACGACCCGAGCGCTGGACGCTTCCGTCACGACGATCCCCATGCGCTGGTGCAGCGCGCCCGTCCCGAAGGCATTGATCGACGCCGCGTCGAGCCAGTCGACGGCTGCGGGGGCGTCGGGAGTGAGGGTCGTGTCGGCCATGGGCCCTAGGCTGCCATACGTGTCCAGACTGCTGCTGCTCGACGGTCACTCGCTGGCCTACCGCGCGTTCTACGCCCTCCCCGCCGAGAACTTCTCGACGGTGACCGGGCAGCATACGAATGCCGTCTACGGCTTTACGTCGATGCTCATCAACATGCTTCGCGACGAGCAGCCCACCCACGTCGGGGTGGCTTTCGACGTCTCTCGCAAGACCTTCCGCTCGGAGTCGTATGCCGACTACAAGGCCACGCGCTCGGCGACCCCGCGGGAGTTCGAAGGGCAGATCTCTCTCATCCAGGAGATCCTCGACGCACTGTCGATCAGGTTCGTCCACGCCGAAGGCTTCGAGGCCGACGACCTCATCGCGACGCTGACGGCCCAAGCCACCGAGGCGCGCATGGACGTCCTGATCTGCTCGGGGGATCGTGACTGCTTCCAGTTGGTGTCCGACACGGTGACCCTGCTCTATCCCGTGCGCGGCGTGTCCGAGGTCTGGCGGATGACCCCCGCTGCCGTCGAAACCAAATACGGCGTGCCGCCATCCCGCTACAGCGATCTGGCCGCCCTCGTCGGGGAGTCGAGCGACAACCTGCCCGGTGTGCCGGGGGTGGGGCCCAAGACCGCAGCCAAATGGCTGACCGCCTATGGCGGTCTGGAGGGGGTGGTCGCCAATGTCGACCAGATTGGTGGCAAGGTCGGGCAGGCGCTGCGCGACCACCTTGAGCAAGTCCTGCGCAATCGCCAGCTCAACCGGCTCGTCACCGACGCACCGGTCGACCTGACGGTCGGTGATCTCGCCCGCTCGCCCTGGGACCGCGAGCTGGTGCACACGGTGTTCGACTCACTCGAGTTCCGCGTCCTGCGCGAACGCCTGTTGGCTGAACACGAGTCGACCGCCACCCAGGCCGAGGCAGCTTTGGAGGTCGACGGGGAGATCCTCGCCAGTGAGGCCGTCCCGGAGTGGCTCGAGCGGTATGCCGCCCCCGGCCACCGCGTCGGCGTCCAGGTCCTGGGCTCGTGGTCGCGCGGAGCTGGCGACGTCCGGGGGATTGCGATCGCGGGCGCCGACGAGCGCACGGCATACCTCGATGTCACCAGCCTCGACCCGGCGGGCGATGCCGCGGTCGCCGCCTGGCTCGCCGACGCCACGCGACCGAAGGCGATGCACGATGCCAAGGGTCCTCTGCACGGTCTGACCGCCCGGGGGTGGACGCTCGCTGGTCTGACGATCGACACCGCGCTGGCGGCCTACCTTGTCAAACCTGATCAACGGGGCTACGACCTGGCAGACCTCACGGTGCGACTGCTCCGTCGTGAGCTGCGCACCGAGGCTCCCGCCAGCGGCCAAGGACTGCTCGATTTCGGCGACGGTGACGGCGAGGCGACAGACGCGATGCTCATGGCCCGCGCCGTCGCTGATCTCGCCAACGTGCTCGATGCCGAGCTCGCCCGGATCGACGAAGCCACCTTGCTGCGCGACGTCGAGTTGCCCCTCGTCGGAGTCCTCGCCGCGATGGAACGCGTCGGCATCGCGGTCGATGTGCCGGCGTTGACGAGCCTCGAAGCCGACTTCGCCGCCGCCGTGCGTGAGGCCCAGGAAGACGCCTGGGACGCCATCGACCGCCGCGATGTCAACCTCGGCTCACCTAAGCAGCTCCAAGAGGTGCTCTTCGACCAACTCGGGCTGCCCAAGACCAAGCGGATCAAGACCGGCTACACGACCGATGCCGAGTCTCTCGCCGAGCTCTACGCGAAGGAACCCCACCCCTTCCTCGAAGCGCTCCTGCGTCACCGTGACGCGGCGAAGCTGCGCGTCACCGTCGAGGGCCTGCTCAAGTCGGTCGCGGACGACGGCCGCATCCACACGACCTATCTGCAGACGATCGCCGCAACCGGGCGCTTGTCCTCGACCGACCCCAACCTGCAAAACGTGCCGATCCGCACCGAGGAAGGTCGCCGGATCCGCCAGATGTTCGTCGTCGGTGACGGCTTCGAGTCCCTCATGTCCGCCGACTATTCGCAGATCGAGATGCGGGTCATGGCGCACCTGTCGGGCGACGACGGGTTGATCGAGGCATTCCGGTCGGGGGAGGACCTCCACTCCTATGTCGGCGGCAAGGTCTTCCAGGTGGAGCCCTCAGAGGTGTCCGCTGCGATGCGGTCGAAGATCAAGGCCATGTCCTACGGCCTGGCTTACGGCCTGTCGGCTTTCGGCCTGTCCCGACAGTTGTCGATCTCGACCGGTGAGGCCAAGGCCCTCATGGACGAATACTTCCTGCGCTTCGGCGAGGTCCGGGACTACCTGCATCGCCTCGTCGACGATGCGCGGCGCACGGGCTACACCGCGACGATGCTCGGTCGGCGTCGCTACCTGCCCGACCTCACCAGCGACAACCGGCAGCGGCGAGAGATGGCCGAGCGGATGGCTCTCAACGCTCCGATCCAAGGGTCGGCCGCCGACATCATGAAGGTGGCCATGCTGCGGGTCGCGGGGGCCCTGCGCGAGCGTGGCTTGCGTTCGCGCATCCTCCTGCAGGTCCACGACGAACTCGTCCTCGAGATCGGGCCGGGGGAGCGGTCTGAGGTCGAGGACCTCGTCCGTCACGAGATGGGCCACGCCGTGCCCATGGATGTGCCGCTCGACGTGTCTGTCGGGGTGGGCTACTCCTGGCACGACGCCGCCCACTGACCGGAGGCATCGGTTAGGTGGGCTTCTCGGCCACGATGATGAGGGTGCCGGGGATGAGGCGGCCCCGCAGGGGCGACCACCCTCCCCACTCCTGATCGTGCCCGTCCGGCCATTCCGGCTCGACGAGATCAACCACCCGCAGGCCCGCCCCCACGACATCGCGCACCCGGTCACCGATCGTCCGATGGTGCTCGGCATACGTGGTGGTGCCGTCTGTCGTCTGCTCGACGTACGGGGTGCGGTCGAAGTACGAGAAGCGCACCGTGAGACCGGACTCGTCCGGGTCGTCGGGGAAGGCCCAGCGGAAGGGGTGAGTCGTCGAGAAGACGAACCTGCCTCCAGGCCGGAGCACGCGGCATACCTCGCGCATAACCCGTCCCGGATCGGCGACGAAAGGCACCACCCCGTATGCCGTGAACACCACGTCGAAACTCGCGTCGGCAAAGGGCAACTCGCGTCCGTCGCACTGCACCAGCGGGATCCGCGCTGAGGTCGGTTTCGCCGAGTCGAGTCGCGCGCCCTGGCGGAGCATCCCGGCGGAGAGGTCGGTCGCGATGGCGCGCCCACCCTGGGCGTGGACCCACCGACTGCACTGCGCTGCTCCGGCCCCGATCTCGAGGACATCCCTGCCGGTCACCGGCCCCAACAGCCCGGCTGTCGCCTCGCGCAGACCCTCTGGTCCCCAACAGAAGTCGGCGTCTCCGAGGAAATCCCCGTGGTCGGCGTAATAGTCCTCGGCTTCGGCGTCCCACCAGGAACGGTTGGCTGACACCGTCTCGGCGCTGCCAGCGGTGCGACGGAGGGCAATGGGGTCCATCCCGACATTGTCTCCATGCGGCAGTGGCGACGGCGTCCGGATACTGCCGAGTAACTTTTCGTGCCCAAGGTCTGGTCGCCGGGTGTCCGGCGGGTTACAGTCACTGACTAGTTGTGAGGGGGATCACAACTAGTCATCCATTCCTGTGCGGAGAAGGACTCCATGCGAAAAGTGCTCATGACGGGCGCCATCATCGCGATTGCGGCTGCGGCAGCGATCCTTGTGAGCGGCGTGCTCGGTCAATCGTTGCAACACCTCGGCGTCCTGGCTGTCGCCGTCGGCGCGGTCATCGCCCTCGCCGCTGGCCGGACGTGGTGGGGTGCCCCCGCCGGTCTCGGGATCGGCATGGTCGTCGCCTGGATCGGCTACGCGCTGCGTGCCCTCGCCCTCCCCGACGCCCCGAGTGGTCGGGCGGTCGCGGCCGTGGTCGTCATCCTCGTGACGACAGTCGTCGTCGCGCTCGCCGGCGGACGGATCCCGCTCTGGGCCGGTCTGCTCGGTGTCGCCGCGATGGTCGCCGGCTACGAGCAGCCCTATAAGGAGGCCCCGTCGGCCTTCCTCACCGAGTCGCCCGCAGCCTTCACGACGATGCTGGTCGGCGTCGGGCTCGGCTACCTCGCCGCGACTCTGGGACAGCAGCTCATGGCCGGTCAGGGTGCGCCGCAGAGCCGTGTGGCCGCCCCGGCGCAACACGACCATGACAGCGATCTGGCAATCCTCGGGGAGGGACGGTCATGACGACCGACGACACGACCACGCTCGCGGCATACCCGCGTCTGACCGGCCGGTCGGGTCTGCGCTCCGCACTTGCGGTCGGGACCGTCGCCGCTCTCGTCCTCGCGCCCAGTGCGGTTGCTGCCGATGGCGGCACGGTATCGGTGTCGAACACCGAGACCGTCCAGGCCTATCTCGATGCCACCGGGAAGCTCGACGTGGCCCGGGTCTACGAGCAGCTTGCCTTCCAGGGCTCGGGCACCGTCGAGGTCGTCAACCCGGTCTCCACCGACGGCTTGCGCAATCTCGACGGCTTCGGCAGCGTCAACGTCAAGGATGGCGCCATGGTCGGGACTTACTCGGTCTCCGGTGACCAGCGGGTGCGCACGGTCAGCACCTTCACCAAGAAGCTGCCGCTCACCGTCGCAGTGTCCTACCTGCTCGACGGCAAGAAGGTCGCCCCGGGCGATGTCGCGGGCGCCACCGGTGACCTGGAAGTGCGCTACCGCGTCGAAAACGTCACGGGCACACCGACCGACGTCACCTACGCCGACGGGAAGGGCGGCACCGTCACGTCCACCGAGTCGGTGCCGATCCCGATGGTGGGCTCACTGTCGATCGTCCTGCCTTCGTCCTACACGAACGTCAGCTCCGGCGAAGCCAACATGGCCGGTGACGGCCGCGGCGGCACGAAGATGTCGTTCACGATGACCCTCTTCCCGCCGATCGGGTCGCCGGTCGCGGAGTTCGGCTACAAGGCGCACATCGCCGGCGGGCCTGTGCCGCCGGCCTCGATCACGGCGCTGCCGGTCAGCCCCCTCGAGTCGCCGTCGTTCAAGGGCGGCGCGGGCAGCTACAAGAGCGGCGCCGAGACCGGCGTCAAGCTCACCGACGGCGCCACCCAGATCGACACCAACCTGCTCAAGCTCCGCGATGGCGCAGGCACGCTCCTCGCCGGTCTCGTCCAACTCCGGGATGGCGCGAACCAACTCAGCGGTGGCTTGACCGGGCAGGCTGCCCCTGGCGCCGAAGATCTCGCGGCCGGAGCCCGCAAGCTCGACGCGGGTGCCACCCAACTGGCTGGCGGGCTGACCCAGGCGGGTGCCAAGGCTCCCGCCCTCATCGCTGGCCTCGCCTCCGTCCAGGACGGCTTGGGGAAGGTCGACGCGGGGCTGACCGCGATGTACGACGGCATTGGTGGCCTGCCGGCCAAGGCGCAGCCGCTCCATGACGGCATCGCCCAGTTGCGCGCGGGCATCGGCACGCACGACGACGCCGGACACGTTGCTCTACGGCGTCGACCAGGTGCGCTCCGGTCTCGCGGCGGCGACCGCGACGGGCGGCTCGGTGGACCAGCTCAAGGGTGGGGTCGACCAGGTTAAGGCGGGACTCGACGCCGCGCTGGCTCCTGGGGGTTCGATCGACCAAGCCAAGGGCGGGATCCTCTCGATCAAAGCGGTGCCCTCCTGTGCTGCAGACCCCGTGTGCTCGGGCACGGTGGATGGCGTCGCCACCTCGATCGCCGGCTCGATGACCACCAATACCCAACAGGCTTCCGGCGGGCTCGCTCAGGTCTCTGGCGGTATGGCCCAACTCAAGACCAAGCTGTCCGAGGCTGTCGTCGGGCTGATCAAGGTCGAGTGCGGCCTGAGCAACACGACACTCACGGGCTACTGCGACCCGGCCCGGCCCGGGCTCCTCCAGGGACTCGGGGCGCTCGACGCGGGCGTGACCCAACTCGTCAGCGGCGTCGTCGCGCAGGTCCAGGGCGGGATCGGCGGTGTGTCCGACACCCCGGCCAACCTCACGCTGCGCGGTGGCATCAACGGGCTTCAGGACGGCGTCGCCCAGATCCAGGCTGGTGGCGCCACGCTTCTCGACGGCCTCAGCCAGCTGTCTGCGGGAGCAAACCAGCTCGCCGACGGCACGGGTCAGCTCTCCGACGGTGCCGGCCGGTTGGCCAGTGGTCTGGACTCCGCCGCCTCTGGCTCGGTGCAGCTGGCCGACGGCCTGTCCAAGGCAGTCGACGGGGCCACCCAGATCCCCGACGGTGCGGGGCGGCTCTCGACCGAGGGCACCTCGCAACTGGTCAAGGCGGGTCAGGACACCGCGCTCGACTACGGCAAGAAGTATGCCGTGATCGAGGCCGGTGCGGCCCGCGCCAAGTCCTCCTCGATGGCCTACGGCGCGCCCGCTGGAGCGGCCGGGTTCACGGCATACTCACTCGAGATCGCGGGCGTGGACGGGCAGGGCGGCAAGAACCTTCTGCGGCTGCTGCTCGCTGGGCTCGGCTTCGCCGGAGCCGGGGCACTGGCCTGGCGCAGGCGGGCCACGATGGCCTAATCGAGTCACGCGAGGGGTGAGGATGCCGCAGCGTCCTCACCCCTCACGCGTGCCGTCGATGCGGCTGGGAGGCTGCTCGCGAGGTTGGTCGGGTCGTTGCCCGACCGGTAAGCTGACCCAGTGCCCTTCGGGGCGCTCGTTCGTGCTGCCCTCCGGGACAGCATCACCCGCAGCACCCTGTCCATCCCGCTGGCCACCCGGTCCAGCGGCATACCGTCCCTGTCCACGTTCGGAGTTCCTACTACATGACCACCAGCACGGTCGCACAGACCGCCCCTCAGATCGCCATCAACGACATCGGCTCTGAGGAAGACATCCTCGCGGCGATTGACGCCACGATCAAAGATTTCAACGACGGCGACATCGTCGAAGGTCGCATCGTCAAGGTCGACCGGGACGAGGTCCTGCTCGACATCGGCTACAAAACCGAAGGCGTCATCCCCTCCCGCGAGTTGTCGATCAAGCACGACGTCGACCCGGCCGATGTCGTCAAGGTCGGCGACGAGGTCGAGGCCCTGGTCCTGCAGAAGGAGGACAAGGAAGGCCGCCTGATCCTGTCCAAGAAGCGCGCCCAGTATGAGCGCGCTTGGGGCACGATCGAGAAGGTCAAGGAAGAGGACGGTGTCGTCACCGGCACGGTCATCGAGGTCGTCAAGGGCGGTCTCATCCTCGACATCGGCCTGCGTGGCTTCCTCCCCGCCTCCCTCGTCGAGATGCGCCGCGTCCGCGACCTGCAGCCGTATGTCGGCAAGCAGATCGAGGCCAAGATCATCGAGCTGGACAAGAACCGCAACAACGTCGTCCTGTCGCGTCGCGCGTGGCTCGAGCAGACCCAGTCCGAGGTCCGCACGACCTTCCTGCGCGAGCTGCAAAAGGGCCAGGTCCGTTCGGGTGTCGTGTCGAGCATCGTCAACTTCGGTGCGTTCGTCGACCTCGGTGGGGTTGACGGTCTCGTCCACGTGTCCGAGCTGTCGTGGAAGCACATCGACCACCCGAGCGAGGTTGTCGAGGTCGGCACCGAGGTCACCGTCGAGGTGCTCGACGTCGACATGGACCGCGAGCGTGTCTCGTTGTCGCTCAAGGCCACCCAGGAAGACCCGTGGCAGCACTTCGCCCGGACCCACGCGATCGGTCAGGTCGTGCCGGGCAAGGTCACCAAGCTCGTCCCCTTCGGTGCGTTCGTGCGCGTCGAAGACGGCATCGAGGGCTTGGTCCACATTTCCGAGCTGGCCGAGCGCCACGTCGAACTGCCCGAGCAGGTCGCCACGGTCGGTGACGACATCTTCGTCAAGGTCATCGACATCGACCTCGAACGTCGTCGGATCTCGCTGTCCCTCAAGCAGGCCAACGACGGGGCGGTCGCGTCGAGCGAGTTCGACCCGACGCTCTACGGCATGGCCGCGGAATACGACGAGGCCGGCAACTACAAGTACCCCGAGGGCTTCGACCCCGAGACCAACGAGTGGCTGCCGGGGTTCGAGACCCAGCGCGAGAAGTGGGAGAAGCAGTACGCCGACGCCCACGCTCGCTGGGAAGCCCACAAGGCTCAGGTCGAGTCGGCTGCCAAGGCCGACTCCGAGGCCGCCGTGGCCTCGGGCGAGGTCCCCTCGTCGTACTCGTCCTCAGCCGTCGACTCCGGCGCCGGCAACCGGAACGCTGGCCTCGGACGAGGCCCTCGCCGCGCTCCGCGAGAAGTTGACGGGCAACTGATTCGCCCGTGATGCCGCCCGGCATACCTGCTTCCTCATACGTCGCAGGTATGCCGGGTGCTCACCACGAAGGGGCTCCGACCGCACGGTCGGAGCCCCTTCGTCGGTATCCTCCGCCGGTGACCACCTTCGAGACCCCGACATCCGGCCAAAGGCAGACACAGCGACCGCCTCGACCGGTTGCGGCTCCGGTGGTGCTCGTGCGGCTGGCTCGCTCGGATCGGGCGGTCTTGGGCAACCTGGGTCGGCCGCGCGGCCGCGGAGGCGACGTTCACGGCATACCCCGGGCGGTGGAGTGTTGCCTTCCAGGACGACAACCCCGGCGCTCGGGCATTATGGGAAAGCGTGGCTGGCGTGACCTTCGGCTCGCCGCCGTGCAGACGGGCGCCCGAGATCCTTGGTCGGGACTCGCCGGGGCCGTACGGTGTCGGGTATGGAGTCCTCCACGGTCGGCAGGCCGATAGCCCGGACAGGACCGCCGCCCCCTGTCGGCACCCCACCCCGTCGCGCGGGCACCGACCGTCGAGAGTGGCTTCTCGCTGCGGTGCTGCTCCTGCCGAATCTCCTGCTGCTCACGCTCTTCGTTTATCGACCTCTCATCGACAACTTCCGGCTGTCCTTCACCGACTACAACATCTCGTCCCCGACGGGGGCGACTCCCGTCGGGACGGCCAACTACGTCGAATGGATGGGGCGAGAAGACACGCAGATCATCCTGCGCAACACGATCATCTTCACCTTCGCTAGCGTCGTGATCTCGATGGTGTTGGGCCTCGCGCTGGCGCTCTTGCTCGATCAAAAGCTCCGGGGGCGCAACGTCGTCCGATCGCTCGTCTTCGCGCCGTTCGTCGTGTCGGGGGCTGCGATCGGCGTGGCCTTCCAATTCGTGTTTGATCCGAGTTTCGGCCTCATCCGTGACCTGCTCGCCCGGGTCGGGGTCACGACCCCCGACTTTTTCCAGGACAGCGGCTGGGCGTTGTTCATGGTCACGACGACCTACATCTGGAAAAACCTCGGCTACACCTTCGTCATCTACCTCGCGGCGTTGCAGGGTCGGCGGATCGACCTCGACGAGGCCGCCGAGATCGACGGGGCGTCGCCCTGGACCCATTTCCGCCGGGTCCTCCTGCCGCAGTTGCGACCGACGACCTTCTTCCTGTCGATTACCGTCCTGCTGAACTCCGTGCAGGTTTTCGACCTCATCTACGCCCAGACCCGGGGCGGCCCCGTCGGGACCGGCACGACCACCCTCGTCTTCCAGGTCTACCAAGAGACCTTCGTCAACATGCGGGCCGGATACGGTGCGACCGTCGCGACGATCATGTTCCTCATCCTGCTGACGATTACCTTCATCCAAGTCCGCGTCATGGACAGGGGGGCGAAGGCGTGAGCACTCACCAGCAGGTCAGCCAGAGCGACCGCCACCGCACGCCGCTCATGTCGGTTGCGGGTTACGTCGCGATGACCCTTGTCGTCCTGGTCATTGCGGTGCCGTTGTTTTGGATCCTCATCACCAGCTTCAAGGAGCGCCAGGACATCTACGTCCGGCCGGCGCAATACTGGCCGTCGCCCGCCACGGCCGACAACTACCGCGACACCGTGACCTCGATCCCGTTCCCGGCATACTTCCGCAACTCCCTCATCATCACCGCCCTGCTAGCGGCAGCGAAGATCACCCTCGGGGTGCTCAGCGCCTACGCCCTGTCGCTGCTGCGGTTCCCCGGCCGCAACCTTGTCTTTCTCGTCGTCATCGCGGCGCTCATGGTGCCCAACCAGATCACGGTGATCTCCAACTACGCGTTGGTCGCGCAACTCGGGTGGCGAAATACGTTCCAGGGCATCGTCATCCCGCTGGCCGGCGTCGCTTTCGGCACCTTCCTCATGCGCAACCAGTTCCTCTCGCTGCCGCACGAGATCATCGAGGCCGCTCGTCTCGACGGGGCTGGCCCGATGAAACTCCTGTGGCGCGTCGTCATGCCAATGTCGTGGCCCACCCTCGTGGCGTTTTCCCTCATCACGGTCGTCAACGAGTGGAACGAATACCTCTGGCCCTTCCTCATGAGTGACAACGAGAAGACCGCGCCGCTGCAGGTCGGGCTCACGCTTCTGCAAAACAACGAGGGCGGCAACAACTGGGGGCCGGTCATGGCCGGCACCGTCCTCACGGTGTTGCCGATCCTCATCCTGTTCCTTTTCCTTCAACGTCAAATGATCAAGGGCCTCACGGCCGGAGCAGTCAAGAGCTAGGACGTCCGCCCGCGCCCGCGGTCGAGCGAGAACACCCCATCCCCACGGGAGGCACGACACATGAAAGACCTGACTCGCCGAGGATTCCTCGGACTGGCCGGTGCCGCCGGCGTTGCGGCAGGACTGGCGGCCTGCGCCGGCAGCGGAAGTGCGCCGGCCGCAAGCGGCGGCGGCGGCGCTGGGGGACCCATCCAGTTCTGGAGCAACCACCCCGGCACGTCCAAGGACACCGAGACCAAGCTGATCGAGGCCTTCCAGAAGGCCAACCCGGGCTTCACGGTCTCCCTCATCGACGGTGGGAAGAACTACGAAGAGGTCGCCCAGAAGTTCAACGCCGCCCTCGCCGGTGGTCAGCTGCCAGACGTCATCGTGGCTTCCGACGTGACGTGGTTCAACTTTGCGCTCAACAAGCAGCTCGCCCCGCTCGATGACCTCCTCGCCGCGGCCGGGCTCAAGACCGACGACTATGTCGACGCCCTCTACAACGACTACAAGTTCAACGGCAAGCACTACGCACTCCCGTTCGCCCGGTCGACGCCGTTGTTCTACTACAACAAGACCATGTGGGCCGCCGCGGGCCTGCCCGACCGGGGCCCGGCGACCTGGGAAGAGTTCAAGGAGTGGGCGCCCAAGCTTGCCGCGGTTGCCGGTGCCGACAAGGTGGCGATCCAGCTCGCCGACGGCTCCAACTACCTCGACTGGTATTTCCAGAACATGGCCTGGTCCATGGGCGGGCAGCTGTCGAAGGAATGGACCGCGACCGCGTCCGATCCCAAGACCGTTGCGGCGGGCCAGTTTTTGCAGGACCTCGCCAAGAACAAGTGGGCGAAGTTCTCCAAGAGCCCGGACGCGGAGTTCAGCGCCGGAATCGCTGCTGCGTGCCTGCAGTCCACCGGCACCCTGGGTGGCATCACGAAGAACGCGAAGTTCGACTTCGGCACGGCGTTCCTGCCCGGTGAGGGTGCCTGCCCGACCGGTGGTGCTGGCGTCGCTATCCCGGCGGGGCTGTCCGACGAGCGCAAGAAGAACGCGGTGAAGTTCATCGAGTTCCTCACCAACACCGAGAGCACGGTGACCTTCACCCAGGCAACGGGCTACATGCCGGTGCGCAAGTCCGCGATGGACAACGCCGACGAGAAGGCCTTCCTCGAGAAGAACCCGCGCGCCAAGGTCGCCGTGCAACAGCTGGCCAAGACCCGCAGCCAGGACAACGCCCGCGTGCTCGTCCCCGGCGGTGGCGCTCGGATCGGCAAGGCGCTCGACCAGGTCGTCCAGGGTCAGGATGTCGCGACCGTCTTCGCGGCCCTCGACAAAGAGACCCAGGCCGCGATCGACAGCCAGATCAAGCCGAAGCTCTAGTCCCGCACGGACCAGACAGACGACAGGTCGGGTATGCCGTGCGCCGCACGACCGCGCGGCGCACGGCATACCCTCTCCGCCGATCGCGACCACCGACTGAAGCACTCTGCCCCACCCGCTGATCCACCCGCTGACCCACTCGCTGAACCCATCCAGGAGGAGCCCTCGTGGCGACCGTCTACTTCGACAAGGCGACCCGCCGGTTCACCGCCCAGGACCCGCCGGCCGTCGACGAGGTCACGTTGGACATCGCCGACGGGGAGTTCCTCGTGCTCGTGGGGCCGTCGGGGTGTGGAAAGTCGACGACCCTGCGGATGCTCGCGGGCCTGGAACCCATCGACGGTGGACGGATCTTCATCGACGGACATGACCAGAAGGGCGTCCGCCCCCGCGACCGTGACGTCGCCATGGTGTTCCAGAGTTATGCGCTCTACCCCAACATGACTGCGGCCGAGAACATGGCTTTCGCCTTGCGCAACTTTGGGGTCAGCAAGGTCGACGCCGATGCGCGAGTCGCGGAAGCCGCCAAGATCCTCGAACTCGACAAGCTCCTCGACCGCAAACCTGGCGCGATGTCCGGCGGCCAGCGTCAGCGGGTCGCCATGGGCCGGGCCATCGTCCGCAATCCCAAGGTCTTCTGCATGGACGAGCCCTTGTCCAATCTCGACGCCAAGCTCCGGGTCTCGACGCGGTCGCAGATCGCCCGGCTCCAGCGGCGCCTCGGGATCACGACGGTCTACGTCACCCACGATCAGGTCGAGGCGATGACGATGGGTCACCGGGTCGCCGTCCTCAAGGACGGCAGACTCCAGCAAGTCGACACGCCGGAGCGGCTCTACGACCACCCGGTCAACGCCTTCGTCGCCTCCTTCATCGGGTCGCCGGCGATCTATCTCAGCGACGTGACGGTGCGCGAGGGCGTCGCCGACCTGCACGGTATGCCGGTGCCCCTGGACCGCTCCCTCGCGGGACGGGCCGGAGGCTCTGTCACCCTCGGGTTGCGACCGGAGGCGTGGTCGGTGGTTCCCCAGGGGACCGCGGGCAGTGTCGATCTCGTCGTCGACCTCGTGGAGGTCCTGGGGTCCGAGTCCTTCGTCTACGGCCACCCCGTCAACGGTGACGAAGCCGATCGCATCACAGTCAAACTCGACGAACGGACCAGGATCGCGCTCGGCGATGTCATCTCCGTGACGGCCGACCCGAGCGGCGCCCATCTCTTCGACGTGACGACGGGGGAGACCCTCCGGTCTGCCTGACCGAGGGTGACCCCATGACCGGACGATCGCGTCTCGACCTGCGCCGCTACCGGGTGCAAGGGCACCGCGGAGCCCGTGGCCTTGCCCCGGAAAACACCGTCCCCAGCTTTCGTGCAGCCATCGAGGCCGGTGCGACGGGGATCGAGCTCGATGTCCGGCTCACCGGTGATGGACAGGTGGTGGTTTGGCACGACCCCACTCTCCAAGCCGAGAAATGCCTCATGACAGGCGTCGATTACACCGACGCCCGAGTTGACGAGCTCACGCTCGCCCAGCTGCGGACCGTCGATGTCGGCAGTCGCACCCTAGCTGCCTTCCCGCAGCAGCGGGCTCACCCCGGCGCTCGGATCCCGACGCTCGCCGAAGTGTTCGACGCCTGCTCGTCGCACGACCTCTGGTGGACCGTCGAGGTCAAGGTTGACCCGGAGGACCCGGTCGAAGTCGAGTCGCGGCCACGCCTCGTCGACGGCGTCCTCCTCGCCATCCACGAGGCAGGTCTGGCGCAGCGCAGCCTTGTCCACTCGTTTGACTGGGGTGTCCTCGACCGCGCCCGGGAACTCGACCCGGGCCTGCTCCGCTCGGCGCTGGCCGTCGTCGGCCACACCTATGCCCCGGGGAGCCCATGGGTCCGCTCCGTGAGGTGGGAGGATCACGGCTGGGATCTTGCGAGTGCCGCGGCGGCTGTCGGGGCCCACGTGGTGTCTCCTCACCATCTGACCTGCGACGCCGAGTTCGTCGATCGCGCTCACGCACTGGGGCTCGCAGTCGTCCCGTGGACGGTCAACGAGGAGCCCGACCTCGTGCGGGTCGTGGAGGCAGGGGTCGATGCCCTGGTTACCGACTATCCCGCTCGAGCGGTCCCGCTGCTCGAGGGCTGACGGCTCACCCGTTCAGACGCCGGAACATCCGCCGCTGCTGGGCATATAACCCTCGGAACTCCCGATAAACCTGGTCGTATGCCGCCCGCGGGCCTGGCTGGGGCACGAAAGTCCGCGCGACGGGGACGAGATCGGGCACCGCGTCGCGACGGACGACACCGAGGGTCAGCGCGACCGTCAACGCCGCACCGCGGAGCTGAGCCACCATCGGGTCAGCCACCTGCTCGATGCTCCGGCCCATCACGTCGGCGTGGATCTGGGACCACAAGGGCGACAGGGCCCCCCCACCCACAAACCGAAGGGGGTCTATCCGGCGGCCCACGAACCGGTCGACGTGCTCCAGGAGCCACCGGGAGTTGAAGGCGACGCCTTCCAAAATGGACCGCACCAGGTCAGCTCGCGTCGTCTGGATCGACAGGTTGTGCCAGCCGCCACGGGCATGTCGGTCGTCCTGTGGTGAGCGCAGGCCGGCCAGCCAGGGCGTGAAGAGGAGTCCCCTTGAGCCGACGGGAGAGGTGGCCGCCAGAGCGGTGAGTTCGTCGTAGGTGCCACCCCACAAGTCCCGCGCCCAGGCGAGGCACAACCCCGCGGTCTCGTGGTTGTTGGCTACGAGGTAGCGGTCGTCCCACAGACCGGGGACGGTCGCGATCGAGTGGAGCATGTCGGTCTTCTTCCGCGCCACCGGGGCCGAGATCCACGCGGTGCTCGACACTGCGACGTGCGCCTGGTCGTCGCGGACGGCGCCTGAGCCGATGGTCGCCGACAACAGGTCCGTCGTGCCCGCGATCACCAGGACCCCCTCGGGGAGGCCGAGCGCACGGCATACCTCGGGGAGGACGGGACCCACGACGGAGGCCGTCGGCACGAGCGGAGGGAGGCGGCCGCGGTCGATCCCGCTCCGGGCTACGAGATCGTCGTCGTATGCCGCCCGCGCCAGATCTCGGGTGTCGGTGAGCCATGCGCCGGTCATCGAGTTGGGCGTGGCGACGGCTCGGCCGGTGAACCTCATCGTGAGGTAGTCCACGGGTTCGAGAAACCATCGGGCGCGGGCGGTGAGTTCGGGCTCGTCCCGCTGGAGCGCCAGCATGTGACTGATGGGGTCTCCGCCGTGGGGGGAGGGCGCACCGGCCGTGCGGCGCAACCAGGTCGTTCCGCGGATGGGGTGGTAACCGGCCATGACACCCCCGATGAGGTCGCGCGCGTGGGAGGCCCCGCGAGTGTCGAGGAAGAGTCGGCAGGGGCCGACCGGCATACCCAGGGCGTCGACCGGGACGGTGCTGCCCCACTGTCCCGTGACGGCCACAGCAGCCACCGTCGCCGGGTCGATTCCGGGGGCGGAGAGCCCTTCGCGGGTCAACTCGACGACGAGGTGCCACCAGAGGTCGGCGTCTTGAGTCGCTCGCCCCTCCTCCGACCGATTCGTCTCCACGGGGCGGAAGCCCGACCAGCGCAGTCGACCGTCGAGTGTGACGAGACCGACCTTGGGGCCACCTGTGCCGAGGTCGACGACGAGGACAAGGTCGTCGGCACGCGTCATGACGGCGCCGGCACCGTCTGTTGGGCATCCATCATCTGGGTCATGACGGCGGTGATGAACATCGACGCCGCGGGTGTCAGGCCACCGGGGACACCGCCGTAAAGCGCGGCGCTCGCGGCGGGGGTGCCGTGTCGCTCCCGGGCATAAGCAACTGCGTCGGCGAGGTCTCGGCCGAAGCGCTCGACGACGCCGGCCTGCACCTGTGGGCCAGTCACCGCGAGGTGCAGGGCGTCCGGGTATTGCAGCCCGTTGAACCGCCAGCCACGCGCCTTCATCGCATCGTTGACGTGGTAGATATCGACCTCCGAGGAGCCGAAGGCGACGACGAAAGGCGAGTCGCCGAGCAAATGCAACTCCGGTATGCCGCGCACGACCTCGACCAGCGCCTCGGCGACGACGAAAATCCCCTGTGCTTGGTCGAGGTATCCCGACCGACCGAGAGTCACCATCGACGCCCACGTTGACGCAAGCAGGCCGACCGACCGCGATCCGGCCATGCCGGGGGAGAAGTACTTCCCCCCTGACCAGTCAGGCACGAAGAAGTACGACCGATTGCGTAATCCCTTGTCGCGGAACAGAAGTGTGGATGTCCCCTTGAGCCCGTAACCGTACTTGTGGGTGTCGGCGGAGATGCTCGTCACCCCGGGCACACGGAAGTCGAAAGGCGGCACGGCATACCCGAGCATCTCCCCAAAGGGGAGGATGAATCCGCCGAGGCACCCGTCCACATGCAAGCCCACGCCGTGGTCGAGCGCGACCTGTCCGAGGTCAGCGATCGGATCGATCGTGCCGTAGGGGTAGTTGCCGGCCGAGGCGACGATGACGGCGGTGTCGGCGTCGACGGCGGCAGCCACCCGAGCGGGGTCGACCCGAGTCGTGACCGGATCGACGGGCACGACCGTCAGGCCCATGCCGAACAGATGCGCGGCCTTGGTGAAGGCGGGGTGAGCGGTCTCCGGCTTGACGATCGTCGGCTGGGCGACGCCGCGGGCGGTGGCCTCCTCGCGGTAGCAGAGCATTGCGTGAAGGATGCTGTCGGTGCCGCCGCTCGTGACCATGCCGGCAGGGGTCGTGTTAGTCACCGATCCGGCGTGCATGAGGTCCAGGGCCATTTCGAGGATCTCGCCCTCGAAGCGCGTCGCGCTCGGACACATATCCCGTTGTAGCGCGTTCTGGTGGGCGAAGAGACCGAAGACGTCGGAGAGGAAGTCGTAGTGGTCAGTATCGCCGAGGTAGATCGTGCCGCTGCACTGACCTGACCGCCAGACCTGTGCCTCCTGCTGCGCCATGGCGGCGAGTTCAGCACGGACCTCCTCCCGATCACGCCCGCTCTCGGGGAGAGCCCGGAGGGTGGGGTAACGGTCCCGATAGGGGTAGCTGCCGAACAGGTCGCTCATGGTCGGCAGTATGCCGCGCGGGCAGGTCACGTTCGAGCCAAGGGGGCTGGCATTGCTGGTTCGAGGGCTGTCCCAGTCTGTACTCGTGATGATCCGGTTGAATCCTTCGGTCCGGGAGGTCCAGCGCCCACCGGGTTCCTGACGTCAGGAATCAGACGTCAGATTTGAGTTCCCTCTCCCTGGTCAACGTCAGCTGAAGATGAAGCGCCCTGCCGTCAGGGTGAAATTGCCCCTCTCGTTGGGCTGTCATTCTCCCTCCTCGGCTCCCACGTGGGTCGGAACGCTGACGAACTCGCGGGCTCTTGAGGCGGTAGGAGTCGCCTTGGAGGTTGATGGCGTCGGAGTAGTGGACGAGGTGGTCGATCATCGCAGGGAGCGCCACGCTCGCATCCTTGGCAGGTCGATAGGGATCATTGACTCATCCAGGACATCCGCGTTGCGTATGCGTATGCGTATGCGTATGCGTATGCGTATTTGTGCCGCAGGTATCGCCATGTGCCTGGCGGTTGCGTACCTCACGGTTGCCCCTGCAGCGGCGTCAGCCTCATGCGGAACGAGGGGCAACTACTTCGATGGCATGGGCTATCTTCCGTCCGTCCCTGGCGTAACGCAATGGTATTTCCGAGGCGCTGGGGCTAATGTTGTCACGCGAGTAAATTCGCTCTGTTCCAGTATCGGTACGGTGGAAAATTTCACAGATGCTTGGGTTATGGTGGCCGCGAGAGACAGTCGTGGGTGGGCCCAGGTCGGCTATGAGATGAACGCAGTATTGGGAAGCTCGCCTAGGTATTTCGCACAACAATACCGAGGCGATGGATGTCCGTCGACGTACTCGTGGTGTTACTCAACGACATACTGGCCGGGTGGCCCGGCTGTGAACTCCGACATCAAAATTGACGTTCGATGCGTTGCGGGTAGAGGATTACGGTGGTGGCTGGCAGAGCATTCCCTCGCCGTTCCTCCAGTCGACGAATTCGGCGCCTATGCGTTGGGGCGGGCCCGAGCCGACGAGCACGACATCTTTTAGGGTGTGGACGATATGATGCGCAGAACTCTAGGGTCGATCGGGATTCTTCTCATCGCAGGGTGTGCCCCACATGGACAGGCAGGCGCGCCCGCGACACCAACCGCGCTCGTGGCATTACCCAAGGTCCCAGGCGTCCTGTTAGCGGCGCCACGCGTTGGTGACGTGCCCGGCCTTGAGGTCGACCAGGTTATTGCAGTCCAGGCTGAGAGGGGACACCCAGCGGCGGACGGCCCCGCAGACGTCACCTTAGTGCGCATGAGCAACGAGAGCCGAGGCGTGATATCGAATGGTCCACCCGACGTCGTTGGTCGCAACGATGGTCCAACGCCCGTGAAGGATCAGCTGGCGTGGGCACTCCACTATGTCGGGGTCCCGCCCGAGAGTCTGGTCCGCGGGGGCTCTATTGAGGCTGCGAGCCGAATGCGCGATTGTCAGATATACATCTTTCTCGACGGGACCACGGCCGAATTCCTAGGGGCGGCCGGTGGCTGTCAAGGCTAGCGGGGTCACCCCCAGCCCAGGGTGAGGGGCGTGGCGGGCTGCCGACTCCGGGCTGGTCCGGTGAATCGGGTGGGCCACGCGGGACGGGGCCAGTCGACCGTGGCCAGTCGGTTCGCGACCTTAGGTGCGCGAGTCACCAATGTCGATCGGGATCGGCGCGAGCCGCCGGGCCCCGCACCCCTGCTCTAGGCGCTATCGTCTCGGCGTCGGCCCGGGCGTCATCACGCCTGGCCGTGCGCTCGGCCTGGTCTCCGCGACGGGGGTATCCACCACGAGCTGCCGTCGTCGTGCACCTGCCCCACGGTCCACGGAGCGGCACCCAGTGGCGCACGTGGGTCTCCGTGCCCGACAATCGCGCGCATGCGACAGATGTGGAAAGAATTCCGAGCATTCGCGATGGGCGGCAACATGCTCGACCTCGCGCTCGGCTTCATCATCGGAGCGGCTTTCGCTGCCCTCGTCGAGAGCCTGGCTAGCAATGTGCTCATGCAGTTCGTCGGGGCGGTCTTCGGCAAGCCGGACTTCACCGAGCTCGTGTTCACCGTCAACGATGCCGAGATCAAGTACGGCGCCTTCCTCACCGATTTCGTCGGGTTCGTGCTCATGGCGCTCGTGCTCTTCGGGATCGTCAAACTGCTGAAGAAGGCCGGCCTGGGCAACTTCCGCGCACAGGGACAGCGGGAATGCCCGTTCTGCAAGGAGTTCGTGGCGGTCGACGCCCTGAAATGCCGTCACTGCACTGCCGACATCGACCCCGACCAGCTTGAGGAGGAAGACCTCGAGATCCTTGAGGCTCGCCGCCGGACCGGGGAGAAGTAGCAGGGTCGATAGGGTAGACAGATGCTGCGCGTCGGCCTCACGGGAGGGATCGGATCCGGCAAGTCGACCGTCGCCGCCGAGTTGACCAGGCTCGGCGCCCGGGTCATTGATGCCGATCGGGTCGCCCGCGAGGTCGTCGAGCCCGGCACGCCTGCCTTGGCTGCCATAGCCGCCGAGTTCGGCTCAGGCGTCCTCACGCCCGCCGGCGCCCTCGACCGGGCAGGTCTGGCTGCCCTGGTCTTCCCGGACCCCGAGCGTCTTCGGGCACTTGAGGCCATCACCGGCCCAGCCATCGGCGCGCGGGTCGCCGAGCTGCGGACGCACCCCAGTGAGGCGGTCGTCGACGTCTATGACATGCCGCTTCTCGTCGAGAAGGGCTTGTGGGTCCACGAGCACCTCACGATCGTCGTCGGGGCGTCGGAGGCGACCCGGCTGGACCGTCTCGTGGCCCAGCGCGGCCTCCCGGAGCGCGACGCTCGGGCCCGGATTGCGGCGCAAGCCACTGACGCCCAACGCCGCACCGCTGCAGACGTGTGGCTCGACAACGAGGGTGCTCGCGAAGACACGGCCGCGGCCATCGACCGACTTTGGCAGGAGCGCCTGCTCCCGTATGCCGTGAACCTCCGGGACGGCATCCGCGCCAAGCGACCTGACCGGACCCACCTGGTGTCCCCTGACCCTGCGTGGGCCGCAGCTGGGGCGAGGGTCGTGGCCCGACTGGCGGCCGCCTTGCCTGGGCAAGGTGTGGACGTGCAGCACATCGGGTCGACCAGTGTGCCGGGGCTGCTCGCCAAGCCCGTGATCGACGTGCAAGTCGGGGTGCGCACGCTGGCCGCTGCTGACGCCCCTGCCTTCAGGCAGGCCCTGCGCTGGGCCGGCTACGTGCTCCAACCCGACCGAGGGCAAGACCATCCTCACCCCAGCGATGCGCCCGCGGCTGACTGGCAAAAGCGCTTCTACGGGGGATGTGACCCGGGCCAGTACGTCCATGTCCACGTGCGCGAGATCAGTTCTCCGAGTTACGAATTTGCGCTCGCGTTCCGGGATTGGCTGCGGGCTGAACCCGCTGCCCGCGAGGAGTATGCCGCCCTCAAGGAGCGGCTCGCGGCTGCCCACCCCGTGACGCGGGCGTATTCGCAGGCGAAGGAGCCCTGGTTCGATGCGGCATACGGGCGGGTCCAGGCCTGGATCGAGCACACCGGGTGGCGGGCGCACGGTCATGGCTGACGTCCCCTTCGTGCGGCGCAAGGTGGCGGTCGGGGGGCGGGTGATCGCCTACCGCGAGGAGGCCGAGCCGCGCGACCATCCGCCGCTCGTGCTCATCCACGGTCTGGGCATGTCAAGCCGCTCTTTCCGGCCGTTGCTGCCGTATCTCGCAGCCGACTTCCATGTCTTCGCCCCTGACCTGCCGGGCGCCGGCGCCAGCGACAAACCCGACGAACCCCTCAGCGTCGATGCCCTCGTCACCGCCGTGCTCGGCTGGATGGACGCCGTCCATCTGCCTGAGGCGGCCTTCGTCGGGCACTCTCTCGGGGGGCAGGTCGTCACTTACCTCTGCCAGCGCAATCCAGAACGAGTCAGCCGGGCAGTGCTCGTCGCGGCGACCCCGGACCCCGACGTCGCCCCGGCCTGGCGCAAGGCGGTGTGGCTGCTCGTCGACGGGATGCTGGAGCCGCCGTCGTTCGTTGCCCTCGCCACACGTGATTACCTCCGGGCCAACCCTCGCCGGATGTGGGGGACCCTCAAGAAGGCGCTCCGCAGTGACGTCGACGCGCGCGCCAGGACCGTGCGGGTGCCGACCCTCGTCGTCCGCGGGGCCTGGGATCTCGTCGTCCGGGATCGGTGGTCGCGCGCGCTCGCCGCGACCCTGCCCGAGGGTCACTACGTCACGGTGCCGCGCGGCTCGCACGGCCTCCCGGCGCAGTCACCGGCGGAGTTGGCCGCCATCATCCGAGAGTTCCTCCTCCAGCGCTGACGGCTTCCTCCGCACGGACGCCGCTGATCGCGTGGCGGGGGCTGTCGGTGGCACGGCATACCGTTAGGGGATGCGACCCACGACCGATCTGCAGCGCCGCGTCGCCCCGTTCGAGGTGGTCTCGGACTTCCAGCCCAGCGGCGACCAGCCGGAGGCGATCGGGGAGTTGGCTCGGCGGATCAAGGCCGGTGCCAAGGATGTCGTGCTGCTCGGCGCAACGGGCACCGGCAAGTCTGCGACCACGGCGTGGCTCATCGAAGCCGTCCAGCGGCCGACGCTCGTCATGGCACCCAACAAGACCCTGGCCGCCCAGCTGGCCAATGAGTTCCGAGAGCTGTTCCCGCGCAACGCGGTCGAGTATTTCGTGAGCTACTACGACTACTACCAGCCCGAGGCCTACATCCCGCAGACGGACACCTATATCGAGAAGGACTCGTCGATCAACGAGGAGGTCGAGCGCCTGCGCCACTCGGCGACCAACTCCTTGCTCACCCGTCGCGACGTCATCGTCGTGGCGTCGGTCTCGTGTATCTACGGCCTCGGCACGCCGCAGGAGTATGTCGACCGGATGGTGCGGCTCAAGGTCGGCCAGCAGATCGAACGAGACCAGTTGCTGCGGCGGTTCGTCGAGATGCAATACACGCGCAACGACCTCGCCTTCACGCGGGGCACCTTCCGGGTGCGCGGCGACACGGTCGAGATCATCCCGATGTACGAGGAGCTCGCGGTCCGCATCGAGTTTTTCGGCGACGAGGTCGAGCGCCTCTACACGCTGCACCCGTTGACGGGCGAGATCGTCCACGAAGAGCAGGAGATGTATGTCTTCCCGGCCTCGCACTATGTCGCCGGTCCCGAGCGCATGGAGCGGGCCATCAGTGGCATCGAACTCGAGCTCGCCGACCAGCTGGCGACCTTCGAGAAGCAGGGCAAGCTCCTTGAGGCGCAACGACTTCGGATGCGCACCACCTATGACATCGAGATGATGCGCCAGGTCGGCTTCTGCTCGGGCATCGAAAACTACTCGCGCCATATCGACGGCCGCGCCCCCCTGTCGGCCCCCAACTGCCTGCTCGACTACTTCCCCGAAGACTTCCTCCTCGTCATCGACGAGTCGCACCAGACGGTGCCCCAGATCGGCGCCATGTACGAGGGCGACATGTCACGCAAACGCATGCTCGTCGATCACGGCTTCCGGCTGCCCTCGGCCATGGACAACCGGCCCTTGAAGTGGGAGGAGTTCCTCGAGCGCATCGACCAGACCGTCTACCTGTCGGCGACACCCGGCGACTACGAGTTGGGCAAGGGCGACGTCTTCGGTGCCGGCGGTCGAGCAGATCATCCGCCCGACCGGCCTCATCGACCCGGAGATCGTGCTCAAGCCGACCAAGGGGCAAATCGACGACCTCATGCACGAGATCCGCCTGCGCACTGCGCGCAACGAACGGGTCCTCGTCACGACCCTGACCAAGAAGATGGCCGAGGACCTCACCGACTACCTCCTGGACAAGGGGATCCGGGTCCGCTATCTGCACTCGGAGGTCGACACCCTCCGGCGCATCGAGCTCCTGCGGGAGCTGCGCATGGGCGAGTACGACGTCCTCGTCGGCATCAACCTCCTGCGCGAGGGTCTCGACCTTCCCGAGGTGTCGCTGGTGAGCATCCTCGACGCCGACAAGGAGGGGTTCCTGCGATCGGCCCGGTCGCTCATCCAGACGATCGGTCGCGCCGCCCGGCACGTCACGGGCCAGGTGCACATGTATGCCGACAAGATCACGCCGTCGATGGAATACGCGATCGACGAGACCAACCGGCGCCGGGCCAAGCAGGTGGCCTACAACACCGAGCGCGGGCATCGACCCGCAGCCCTTGCGCAAGCGGATCGCGGACATCACCGACCTGCTCGGCCGGGAGGACGCCGACACCGAGACCCTCCTCGGGTCGGGTCGGTCCCGCTCGCGCGGCAAGGGCTCCGGTATGCCGTCCGGTCGCGCCGCCGTGGCTGTCGATGCCGGCGTGGCGGGTTCCGCCGCGATCAAGGCGGCGGGTTTGCCCGCGACTGAGTTGGCTCAGCTCATCCATGAACTGACCGGTCAGATGCACCAGGCTGCCGAAGAGCTCCACTTCGAGCTGGCCGCCCGGCTGCGCGACGAGGTCCAGGACCTCAAAAGGGAACTCCGCCAAATGACCGCAGCGACGAGCTAGCACCCCCAAGTTAGGCGACCCTAAGTCAGGCCGCTAGCATCACGACGTGAGTTCGTCTCGCCGCACCCTCGACACCCTGGCGCTGCATCGCCGCGCGCGCCTCGAAGCGACCGAGACTCTCGCGACGACCGCCCAACTTGCCCGGCTCGGGATCCGACTCGGCGCCATCATCGAGGCAACACAGCGCACACCAGGCGGCGGCCGGGTGGTCGCGGTGGGGGATGTGCGCATCGCTCTCGACCGCTCCACCGCGCGAGACCTCCTCGTCGTCGAGATCGAAGATGAGCCGGTCACCGCCGGTCCCGCTCGCCATGGCCGAACGAGCGACACGTGAACCCGCCGAGTCCCGGTGCCACCCCGAGCACCAGGGCAGGTGTGCCGACGGGCAGCCCACGCTCCGTCCCGTCCTGCCACGAGGATGGGAGCAGCATCGCCCCGCCCGGAGCTCCGGTCATC
Source organism: Dermatophilaceae bacterium (assembly GCA_037046615.1). Lineage (GTDB taxonomy): Bacteria > Actinomycetota > Actinomycetes > Actinomycetales > Dermatophilaceae > Phosphoribacter. Next base: position 543,216 of record JBAOHD010000008.1, on the reverse strand, counting down.
GCCCTGGCAGGCACCCCTAACGTCGGCAAGTCCACCCTCTTCAACGCGCTCACGGGCGCCAAACGGACGATGGGCAATTGGCCGGGCACCACGGTCGAGGTCGGCCGCGGCGCCTGGCGCCCCGCGGCAGCCAGCGGTGCCGGCACGGCATACGATCTCGTGGATCTTCCAGGCGCCTACTCGCTCGATGCGGCCTCACCCGACGAGGAACTCACGCGTGACCTCGTCGTCACCGACGAGGACCACCGCCCTGACGTCGTCGTGCTCGTCGCCGACTCGGCCCACCTGAGCCGCAGTCTCTATCTGCTCGCCGAAATCCGCGAACGCGCCCAGCGGGTCGTGGTCGCCCTCACGATGACCGACGTCGCGGCCCGTCGCGGGATCCAGGTCGACGAGCAACGCTTGTCAGCGGCCGTCGGTGTGCCCGTCGTCGCGCTCGATCCTCGAGCGCGCACGAGGCCTCAACCGGCTTGCGGAGACCATCGAGCGAGACCTCGCCGCCCCCCACACCCCTGCCCGGTCCTCTCGGCCCGGGGCACGACGGCGACACGCTGGCCCGGGCCGACGAGCGGTTCGCCTGGATCGATGCCTGCGTCGAGGCCGCCGTGGCCCGGGACGCGCACATGCGGCGGAGCTGGAGCGACCGGGTCGACGAGGTCGTCATGCACCGGTTTGCTGGTCCGCTCGTGCTGATGGCCGTCATGTGGGTCGTCTTCCAGATCACGACGACAGTCGCTGCGCCACTGCAGGACACGCTGGATCGGTGGGTCAGCGGACCGTTGACGGACGGGGCCAACTCCCTCCTGGCCGCGGCGCCGACTCTCGTCCACGGCCTCATCGTCCACGGGGTGATCGCCGGCGTCGGGATGCTGCTGACGTTCGTGCCCTTGATGGCGCTGATGTTCCTGCTCCTCGCACTGCTCGAAGACTCCGGCTATATGGCCCGGGCCGCTGTCGTCGCCGACCGCACCGATGCGATCCATGGGTTTGCCCGGCCGCGCCTTCCTCCCGCTGATCGTCGGCTTCGGCTGCAACGTCCCGGCCATCGCCGCCACGCGGGTCCTCGGCGGCGCTCGGCAACGGATCCTCACCGCGTTGCTCGTCCCGTTCACGTCGTGCTCGGCCCGGCTCACGGTGTATGTCATGCTCGCGACGACCTTCTTCCAGGAGTGGGCCGGCACGGTCGTCTTCGCGATGTACCTCCTGTCGATCCTCCTGATCGTCGGCGTCGGGTTTGCCCTGCGGCGCACTCTCTGGCGCACGATGGGCACCGAGCCCCTCCTGCTCGACCTCCCGGCATACCAGCGACCCACGATCCGGGTGATGACGTCGGTCACCTGGATGCGGCTCAAGGGGTTCCTGCGCACCGCCAGCGGCATTGTCGTCGCCACCGTGTGCGTGGTGTGGCTGCTGCAGGCCGTGCCGGTCCAAGGCAGCGCCCCACTCGGCGAGACCGCCATCGAGGACAGCGCGTATGCCGCCCTGGCGGGCACGCTGGCACCGGCCTTCGCGCCCGCCGGCTTCGACCAGTGGCAGGCGACCGGGGCCCTCGTCACCGGGTTCGTCGCGAAGGAAGCGGTCATCTCCTCGTGGGCCCAGACGTATGCCGTGTCCGACGCCGAGCAAGGCGCCGACACCCCCTTGGGTCGAGCATCCGACGAGACTTCGAGGCGTCGTCCGAGGGCCACACCGTGCCAGCGGTCCTCGCCTTCATGGCCTTCCTCCTGGCCTACACCCCCTGTGTTGCGACACTGGCAGCGCAGCGCCGCGAGATCGGGCTGCGGTGGGCTGCGTTCGGCGTGCTCATGCAGCTTGCCGTGGCCTGGACGCTCGCGGTGGTCGTCTTCCAGCTCGGTAAGTTGTTCTGGTGACCTCCGCCGACCCCATAGCCGCCCCGGGGCCGTTGTCCAGAGTGCTCGACGCCCTGGCAGCCGGCGGCATCGGGGATCGATCGGCCCTCGCGACGCGAGCCGGTGTCTCGGCCGATGTGCTCGATTCGGCCCTCGTGCATCTGGAGCGGCTCGGCGCTGATCGGCCATCAGCCGCTCGGTGGGGGATGCGCCGACCAAGGATGTGGCGCCTGTCCATCTGGGACGGCCGACGCTTCGCCAGGGTGCGGCGCGCGCAGTGGCGACGGGGCTGGTCGTGGGCCGATCGCGATCACGCTGCGTCGACCGTGACCACACGGCATACTCCTGGCGGTCCGCTCCTGCTCGTCCTCGCCGCGGTCGTCTCGGTCCAGTTCGGGGGCGCGATCGCTGCGACCCTGGTCCCGATCATCGGAGCAGCCGGTTCGGTGGTGTTGCGCCTCGGGGTCGGAGCGGTCGTCCTGGGGCTCGTGGCGCGACCGCGCCTCAGGGGCCACAGCGCCTCGGCCTGGAGGACCGTTGCCCTCTTCGGGCTCGCTCTCGGCGCGATGAACTGGTCGTTCTATGCGTCGCTAGCCCGGCTGCCCATCGGGGTAGCCGTGACGATCGAGTTCATCGGCCCGCTCACCCTCGCGGCCGTGCTGTCCCGCCGACGACGCGATCTCGCTTGCCGTCGCTGCCGCCGCTCTGGGCGTCGTGATGATCTCCGAGGCATTCACGATGCCGTGGTCCCAGCTCGACCTTGTCGGGATCGGACTGGCCCTCCTGGCTGGCGCCTTCTGGGCGGCCTACGTCGTCTTGTCACAGCGCACCGGCGCCGCCTTCCCGCAGCTCGACGGTCTGGCGATCGCCATGGTCGTCGCCTTGGCGTTCGTGGCGCCTTTCGGGCTGGGCTCGGTCGGTCAGTGGGACGGGTCGGTGCTCGTCAAAGGTGCTGCCGTCGCGATCCTGTCGAGCGTCGTTCCCTACTCCTTCGAGCTGCTCGCCTTGCGCAGCCTGAGCCAACAGGTCTTCGGCATCCTGCTCAGTCTGGAGCCGGCGGTGGCAGCGCTCGCCGGCTTCCTCGTCCTCGCATCAGCGTCTCGACGCCATCCAAGGCGTGGGGATGATGCTCGTCATCGCTGCGAGCGCCCTCGTGCTGGGGCAGGGGAGGCGGCATACCCCAGCGGATGGGGCGGCGACGTGAGCGCGGTCAGCCGAAGGGGTGTTCGTCGCCGGCCGGAGGCGGGCCCGGCACCGCAGCCGCGGCGCGTCGGTCGCGGGAAGACTTGAGCAAGCTCGCCACCGTCGTCACCCCGAGGATGCGCGACGATCGCTCCCAGCGAGACCGAGATCGGGATGTCGGGGACGCTGTGGATCGGCTGGCCGCCGTTGATGAACGGCAGGTTGTTTTCGTGGAGGGCGTGGAGGATGAGCTTGACGCCGATGAAGGCCAGCAAGACAGCCAAGCCGATGCTGAGGTAGACGAGCCGCTTGAGCAGACCGCCGATGAGGAAGTAGAGCTGCCGCAGGCCCATGAGCGCGAAGATGTTTGCCGTGAGGACGAGATAGGGCTCTTTGGTCAGGCCGTAGATCGCCGGGATCGAGTCGAGCGCGAACAGCAGATCCGTCGTGCCCAGCGCCAGGATGACGATGAACATCGGCGTGATGAGACGCTTGCCGCCCTGCACGATCGTCAGTTTCGAGCCGTGGAACTCGCTCGTCGCGGGGAACCGTCGCTCGACCACCTTGAGGAGCCGGTTTTCCTCGAACTCGTCGTCGTCGCTCTCACCTTCGCGGGCGAGCTTGACCGCCGTGTAGATGAGGAACGCGCCGAAGATGTAGAACACCCAGGCGTAGGAGTTGATGACCGCCGCGCCGAGGGCGATGAAGATGCCGCGCAGGACGATCGCGATGATGATGCCGACGAGCAGGGCCGATTGTTGCAGCCGCTCGGGCACCCGGAACTTCGCCATGATGAGCAGGAAGACGAAGAGGTTGTCGACCGACAGCGAGTATTCCGTCAGCCACCCGGCGTAGAACTCACCGGCATACTGGCCGCCCCAGGTGCGCCAGACGAAGAGCCCGAAAAGCACTGCGAGAGAGATGTAGAAGACGAGGTATGCCGTGCACTCCCGCATCGACGGGGTGTGCGGCTTCCGGGCCACGATGAGGACGTCCGCGATGAGGAACGCCGCGAGGACACCGAGCGTGATCTCCCAGGTGAGCGGGGTTACGGACACGGACGGGTGCCTTTCGGGACGGGGTGCGTGCTCCTCCGGGACGCAACACCGGATCAGCAGGACGTCTGACTTTACCCCGCGTCCTGGGGCGGCCGTTGCGAGCGGGGGAGTTTGCTGACGATCGCGTCGTAGGACTCATCAAGTGCCGCCCGCACTTCGTCATCGGGGATCCGGCCGCCGACGCGTAGGGTGTTCCACCTTTGCGACGACATCTCCGTCCCACGGGGTGTCGCGCCAGGCGCCGGGCTTGGCTAGGGCGTAGTCCTCGAGGTCGTCGCCGGTCATCCTGACACGGTAGAGGACGGGCATGGGGAGAAGCCGCAATACTCTCCCTCATGCGCCACGCCGAGCTCACCGACCGCCTCGCCGCCATCGTCTCCGCCGCACCCGGAGACGTGAGCGTGGCGGTGCGCGGGTGGGATGGCTTTCGATGGGACCACGACTCCACGCGCGTGGTGCCTGGCGCGAGCACGGTCAAGGTGCCGATTCTCCTGGCCTACCTCGAGTCAGGTATGCCGTGGGACCTCCCGATTGCGCTCCCGGAGCGGCGCGTCGGGGGATGTGGCCCGCTGTCCCTCCTGCCGTCGGTGAGGACCTTGCCCGCCGGCGAACTCCTGCGGCTCATGATCGCGCTGTCGGACAATGACGCCACGAACGCCATCCTCGGGGTGGTCGGGTACGGCGGGGTGTCGCGGCTGCTCACCAAGGCGCGGGCGCGGCATACCGAGGTCCGTCGACCGATGATGGACCCGGCAGCGGTGGCTGCCGGTCGGGACAACGTGACCACGGCAGCGAATCTCGCCGAGATCCTCGCGTCGCTGCGCGCGGGGGTCCTCGTCGACCACCGCAGCGCTGCGATGGCCCTGGCAGTCATGCGCGAGCAGCAATTCCGCGACGGGCTCGCGGCATACCTGCCCGAGGACGTCCACTGTGCGTCCAAGACGGGGATGCTGGCGGGCATCCGACACGACATCGCGATCATCGAGCGAGACCAACGGTGGGTCGTCGTCACGGCCTTGGGGACCGGCCTGATCCAGGAGGGGATCGACCGGGGGACCGACGATCCTGCCCTCGTATGCCGCCCTCGGCGAGGCCGTGACCGCGCTCCTGTAAGGGTGGCGCTGAGCTCAGGCGCGGCCGAGCCAGCTGAGGAACTTCACCGCCACCGTCATGGCGTTGGCGTAGGCCTCGTCGGTGAGGCCCCAGTGCGGGCCGAATCGCAAGAGGTATTGCGTCGCGACCGACTGGACCTCGGTGTAGCGGAGGATGCCTTCGGCGCCCTGGCGGCGGCCCATGCCGGAAGACCGCATGCCGCCCATGGGGGCATCGATGCTCGCGAAGGCCGCGCCGAAGGCCTCGTTGACGTTGACGGTGCCGCACGTCACGCGGGTCGCGAGGTCGCGCGCCCGCCGCACGTCACGGCTGTAGATCGCGGCATTGAGACCGTAATCGCCGCTGTTGGCGAGGTCGATGGCCTCGTCCTCGGAGTCGAAGGGGTAGACCGAGATGACCGGGACCGAAGGTCTCGTCGCCGTGGCAGACCATGGCCGGGGTGACATCTTCGAGGATCGTCGGCTCGTAGAAGTAGGGGCCCAGGTCGGGCCGGGCCTTGCCGCCGGCGAGGATCCGCGCGCCGTGCTTGACCGCGTCCCGGACGTGCTCGTCGACGATGCGCAGTTGATCGGCCGAGATCAGAGAGCCCATGTCGACCCCCCAGCCGTGGCTGCTGCCGAGTTTCATCGCCCTGGTGCGCGCGACAAACTTCTCGACAAAATCGTCGTAGATCTCGCGGGCGACATAGAGCCGCTCGGTCGACACGCACAGCTGGCCCCCATTGGAGAAGGCCGCCCGCACGGCGCCCTCGGCCGCCCGGTCGAGGTCGGCGTCGGCGAGCACGAGGATGGGGTTCTTGCCGCCGAGTTCGAGGCTGCACCCGGTGAGCCGCTCGGCGCACTGCGCAGCAATGAGCTTGCCCGTCGCGGTCGACCCGGTGAAGCAGACGTAGTCGGCGCGCTCGATCATCGGGGTCCCGAGCTCGCGACCCGACCCCACGACGACCTGCCACAGCCCGGGCGGGAAACCGGCCTCGCGCAGCAGATCCGCTCCGAGGAGCGCGCTGAGCGGAGTGTGATGGTCTGGCTTGGCGACGACAGCGTTGCCTGCGGCGATGGCGGCAAGCCCGTCGACCATCGCCATCGTGAACGGGTAGTTCCACGGAGAGATCACCGCCACCACCCCCTTGGGGGTGCGGTGTTCGTCGATGCGGGTGAGGAACGGGACGACACCGTCGCGGCGCTTTGGCCCGAGGTGCTTGTGGAGCGTGCGGGCGTAGTAGCGGGCGGTCAGCGCCACGTGGAGAGGCTCGTCGAAGGCGTGGATCCGCGCCTTGCCGGATTCCCAACAGATGAGATCCATGATCTCGTCTTGACGGTCGAGGATCAGGTCGTGCAGCCGCATCAGCATGCGTGACCGCTCGTCGAAGGCGGTCTGTGACCACGCCGCCTGGGCGTCTCTGGCGAGGTCGAAGGCGACGGCCACGTCCGCTGCCCGCGACGTGGGCACGACGCCGATGGGTTGTCCCGTCGCAGGGGAGGCGACCGTCATCTCACCTCCGCCGGAGGTGACGACATGATCGGTGAGTCGGCGCACGTAGGCCCGGTCGAGGGCGTAGGTGGCCCGCACGACATGCTCGGGGTCCAGGGGCGCTGGAGGGTGCTTGCGCGTCTTGGGCGTCCTGACGCTGTTACTCATTACTCAAGAGTAGGCATCACCGGTTGACGTGCGACATGATGTGAGGACGGTCACGTCGACCCTCGGGACGAGAGTCCAGGGAGGCGGGTCCGTGGGTGCGCGACACTCAACGAAACGTGGCTTCCCGGTGCTCCGCGGCCCCCTCGGCCGGGAGTGCCATGACCGTGACCAAGGGCGGAATCTGGATGGGCACTCCCATTGCGGCAGCTGATCTGACCTGGCTTCTCATGGATCGTCGCAACAACCTCATGCACGTCCACGGTCTGCTCACCCTCGCGTCCACTCCTGAGTGGGATTTCGTGCGGCAAGCCGTCTTCGATCGGGTCGTGTCGAAATACCGCGTCATGAGCCAAGTCCCCGTCAAAGGGGGCCGCCGACGGTGGACCTGGGAAGACGATGTCGACTTCTCACTCGATCGTCACGTCTTCCGGGTCGAGTTGCCCGACGGGAGCCACGAGACCCTGCAGCGCTATATCTCCGGCCAGTTCTCGGTGCCCTTCGACCGCGCCCATCCGCTGTGGGACATGCAGCTCATCGTCAACCCCGACGACGACCGGGCGGTCTTCCTCACGCGGTTTCACCACGGCCTCGGTGACGGCATCCGTCTGGTCCAACTGCTCCTCGGGATCTGCGAAGGGGCCGACGACGCGGCCACGCCGACTGTCGTCGGCCTCAACAAGGACGGCGGACCCTCCGGACCCCTCGATGCCGTGCTGCATGTCGCCGAGCACACCGTCAAGGATGGCCTCGACGTGCTGGCCCATAGCGGTGAGGTCGCGCGCGACCTCACCCAAGGCGTCCTGTCCGCGCTCGACCCGCTGGCCTTGCCCCGCCACATGGAGACGGCTTTCGAGTTCGTCAAACATCCGGTCAAGCTCCTCGATGCGTTGACGTCTTACAGCTCAGCCGACAACGAGGTGACCAACTCGTGGCGTGAGATCGGGCGGCTCCTGCTGTCGGAGAAGGCCGACGCGGAAGCCTGGAGTGGGCACCCTGATCAAGCCAAGTCGGTGGCGTGGAGCGAGGGCATCGACCTCGGAGCGATCAAGACGATTGCCGCGGCATACGAAGGCACCGTCAACGACGTCCTCATGGCGTCGGTCTCCCTGGCGCTCACCGACTACCTCCGTGAACGAGGGTGTCCACGACATCCACGATCTCGCGTGGATGATGCCGGTGTCGCTCCAGCCGATCGACGGCACCCTGCCTGACACTCTCGGCAACCACTTTGCCGTCGTGCTGTTTTCGATGCCGCTCGGGATCGAGGACCCGGCTGCACTCATCGCCGAGGTGCACGAACGCACGACGCGACTCAAGAACAGCGCCGAGCCGATCGTTGCCTTCGGCGTCCAGAAGGTCATCGCCGAAGCCCCCAAGAAGGTCGCGCGCGGCATCACGGACTTCTTCTCCCGCAAGACGATCGGCCAGTTGAGCAATGTCCCCGGACCGCGCACCCAACTGCGCTTTGCCGGCATACCTGTCGACTCGGTGTGCGCCTTCGTGCCCACCTCCGGCGACCAGCCCCTCGGCATTTGCGTGTTCAGCTACAACGGGTCGGTCGCGGTCGGCGTCTCGGGCGACCGCCGCATGGTGCCCGACCCCGACCACATCAGCCAGGGAGTCGGGCGACACGTCGGCGCGCTCCTCGCCGCCGCCACCGCCCACCGCACCGCCACCTCGTCCACCACGCACCAAGGGGCATGAGCCGTATGCCGCGCCGCACCCGTCTCGTCGTCGTCAACATCACCTTGCAGTCGGGGGAGTGGGACTTCGACGAGGTCGTGACCTTCGCCGGCCGGAAGTTCCGCCTGGTCCGGATCGGCACGAGTGGTGACCTCGAGGAGGCCGAGCGCCTCGTCTGGCAATGGTCGCTCAAGTCCGACGCCATCGCCGTGACCGGTGTGCGCGAGGCCGCGGCCGCCGGGCTGTTCACGGGCGACGTCAGAGCGATCCACGATCTGCTCCGCACGACCGCCCGAGTCCCTGTCCGCGACGGCGCGATGTTGGCGAATGTTTTGCAGGAGTGGGCGATTCGTCACGTCCAGCGCGAATACCCGGGCTACTTCAGCAACGCCCGGACGGTCGTGCTGGAGGGAAGCCACCACGAGCGGGCCGTGGCCGTCCTGCGCGAATACACCGACAACATCGAGTTCGTCGACCCGACCAAGCGCGTCGGGGTGCCGACATCGCTGGCGGTCAACCCGTTCACCTCGAAGGCGGCCGAGGTCGGCGTCATGGCCTGGCGGCTCACGCCTGACCTGCTCAAGGAACGCACCACCGGGCCGGTGGCGTGGATGAGCGACCGGTTGGCCGCACCGGGCCGCTCGGGACGCCGACGTGATCGTCGGCAGCTACTCCGAACTCATCCGGTTTGGCATCGAAGACCTGTCCGGCAAGACCGTCATCACCAACGCCGTCTCCGAGGCCAGGCTCGCCGAGCTCGGCAAGCGCGGCGTCGACCTGGTCATCGATGCGACCCCGCAACCGTTCGATTTCATGGCGGTGACGGCGATCTTTGAGGCGATGGCGGCCGCCCTGCACACCGAGCCCCGCGAGCTCAACAACGACGACCTCCTCGACCTCATCCAACGGGCCGAACTCACCCCGCGGTTGTTGCGCCCCAACGGCGACAAGCGCAAGAGCCGGTTTGCGTTCGTCATCCACCCGCTGTCCCAGCAGTACTTCAAGAACGTCGAGCCGCTGCGCGCGATCACGAAGGTGCCCGGCATGGTCGGCGTCGTCGAAAAGGCGATGGCCTACGCCCCGCCGTTCGTCTACAGCCACGTCACCGGCATCACCTCGCCCACCGGCGCCGAGGCCGAGGGGTGGCTCGATCACCGTCGGTGGCACCCCGAAGGAGATGCTCGGCCACAGCCCGGAGTTCACCTACTCCCGTCTGCTCGAAGCGGCCGACCTGGCCAAGAAGCTCGGCGCCCAGGTCATGGGCCTCGGCGCATTCACGAAGGTCGTCGGTGACGCCGGGGTCACGGTCGCCAAGCGGGCTCCGCTGCCCGTGACGACCGGTAACAGCTACAGCGCGTCGGGTGCCCTCTGGGCGGCGCACGATGCCATGCGCAAGCTCGGCATCGCCGAACTCGGCGAGGACGGTCAAATCCACGGCAAGGCGATGGTCGTCGGGGCCACCGGCGCCATCGGATCGGTGTGCGCGCGGCTGCTGGCCCTCGTGACAGACGAACTCTGGCTCGTCTCCCCGGAGACGGCCAAGCTCCTGGCCATCAAGCACGAGATCGAGCAGGAGAATCCCCGAGCGGTCGCTCCACGTGGCCGGCAACCCGGGCGAGGCGCTGGCCGAGATGGATCTCATCGTCACGGCCACCTCGGCGGCCGGCAACCGGGTGCTCGACATCATGAAGGTCAAGCCCGGGTGTGTCATCACCGACGTCGCGCGTCCCCTGGACATGTCGGCCGAGGACGTCGCCAAGCGGCCGGACGTCCTGGTCATCGAGTCGGGCGAGGTCGACCTGCCCGGTGAGGTCCACATGCGCGACATCGGCCTGCCGCCCGGCGTGGCCTACGCATGCTTGGCCGAGACCGTCGTGCTCGCTCTCGAAGGCCGGTATGAGACCTTCACGGTCGGCCGGAGTATCGAGTGGCCCAAGGTCAAGGAGATCTACCAGCTCGGCCTCAAGCATGGGATGAGGCTCGCGACGATCTCGGGCGTCAAGGGCGTCTACACCGACGCGGACTTCGCTCGGGTGCGCGAGGCCGCCTTGGCGGCCCGCAAGGCGACATAGACCACATCCCCGCGCCGCCATACGGCGGAGCGAGCCTGACAGGATGGAAGTTACCGGCCAGTAGAGGAGCTGTCGTGAAATCGGTCCAGGGGAAGAACGTCCTGATCACCGGAGCCGCCATGGGCATGGGGCGGCTCTTCGCCGAGCGGGCGATCGCCGAAGGGGCGGCCCAGGTCGTCCTCTGGGACCTGCAGGAGGACCGCCTCAATCAGACCCTCGCCGAGCTGGCCGACGCAGCCGCGGAGCACGAGGTCGTCCTCAGCGGCTTCGTGGTCGACGTCAGTGACCTCGATGACGTCCGCGTCAGCGCCGACGCCGTGCGGGCCGACCTCGGCCATGTCGATGTCCTGGTCAACAACGCCGGGGTGGTGCGCGGCAACACCTATTTCTGGGAGTCCGACTCGACCAAGGACACCAAGCTCACCGTCGACGTCAACACCCTCGCCCCGATGTATGTCGCGCGGGAGTTCCTCCCGGGGATGATCGCCTCCAGCGCCGACTGCCGGGTGCTCAACCTCTCGTCGGCCGCAGGCTTCACGCCCAACCCCCGCATGGCCGTGTATGCCGCGTCGAAATGGGCCGTCATCGGCTGGTCGGACTCGGTGAGGCTGGAACTCAAGCAGGCCGGGATCGCCCATGTCATGGTGACGACGGTGTGCCCCTACTACGTCAACACGGGGATGTTCGCCGGAGCCAAATCTGCGCCTCTCCTGCCGATCCTCGAGCCCGAGCACGTGGTCGACGAGGCGTGGAAGGGGATGCTCGCCGGTGCTCCCTTCGTCATCCTCCCCAAGACGGTCGTCCTCAGCGAGGTGCTCAAGGGCCTGGTGCCGATCGGTGTCCGCGACTTCATCGCCGACAACATCATCGGGGTCTACCACACGATGGAAGATTTCACGGGTAGGGCGCAGGCTCAGGAGTGACCCGCACGGTTGGAGGCAACATGATCGGGCAGGCTTACCGCGTCCCGGTCTCCTACGGCGCCAATCTCTTCGCCCAGGAGTATCTCCCCGACACCGCCGTCGACGGTGGAGACGTCAGCGGACCCACGGTCGTGCTCGCGCACGGGTGGTGCATGGACCACTCCAGTTGGCACCGTGTCATCGAGGCGCTGCTCCGTGAGCTGGCGGTCCGGATCGTCACCTACGACCAACGCGGTCATGGCAAGTCCACGATGGGCGTCGAGCACGAGCCCAGCGTCCGGATCCTCGGCGACGACCTCGCCGAGGTGATCGACGCCACCACCCCGGGCGGGCCGATCATTCTCGTCGGCCACTCGATGGGTGGCATGTCGGTCATGGCGTATGCCGGGATTCACGACGGCACCTTCACCGAGCGAGTGCGCGGCGTGGTCCTCGCGTCGACGGCGGCGTCGATCGAAGGTCGTGATCCGGTCCCCCTGGAAACGCTGATCATGGCGGTCGCATCCCGAGCACCCGGCATACCTCCTCGGCTGCTCGTGCCGCGCCTCGTCCAGGGCCGCCTCCTCTTCGGGCAGGGGGCCGACCGAGAGGATGTCGCGCACGCAATCGACCAGATCAAGCGGACGAAGATGCCGACGATCGGCCGCTTCTTCTACGCGATCTCGCAGCACAACGAGGCCGAGTCGCTCGCGCACTTCGTCCGGGTGCCGACGCACATCGTCAGCGGCGACCACGACCGCCTCATCCCGGTCGCGTATGCCGAGGCGCTGCGGGACCTCATCCCGTCGTCGCACCTGCGGGTGCTGCCCGGGGTGGGGCACATGACGCCTTACGAGGCCGTCGACATCATCGTCGACGCCGTCATCGACCTCATCGAGACGACGGCAGACTGAGACCGTCACCAGCCGCGGGCGCGCCACTGCTCGAGATGCGGACGCTCCCGACCGAGGACGGTGTCGTTGCCATGGCCGGGGTAGATCCACGTCCGGTCGTCGTAGACGTCGAAGATGCGCTCTACGACGTCGCGATAGAGCGCATCGAAGCTCTGGCCCGGCATCTTCGTGTTGCCCACGCCGCCGGGGAAGAGCGAGTCGCCGGTGAAGACGTGGACAAAGCCATCGGGGTCGGGATATGCAAGCGCGATTCCGCCTTCAGTGTGGCCGCGGAGGTGAATGACGTCGAGGGTGAGTGCGCCCACGTCCAGCTGGTCGCCGTGCCCCAGACGATACGTCGGGGCCAGCGGGAGGGCGTCGGCGTCCTCCTCGCCCGCCAGGGTCGGCGCGCCGGACCACTGGGCGATGTCGACGAGCGCCTGGACGTGGTCGGGGTGACGGTGCGTCGTCAGGATGCCGTCGAGCCGCCCTGACCCCTCGATCACGAATGCCTCGAGACGGTCTCGCTGTGCCGCCGCGTCGATGAGCAGTTGGTGTCCGGTCTCCCGGCACGTCAACAGGTAGGCATTGTTGTCGTACTCGCCGACGCTGCACTTGCGGATGGTCAGCGCGGGTAGTTCGCGGACCGCGGACGGCCCGCCAGGGGTGACGTGACCGGCATACGAGCTCATGGTCGCCTCCTCACGGGAGCGTGGGCAGGGGAGAGGTGTCGCAGGACAGGCCCTCGGTGAGTCCGCGCGCGAGCCAGCCAAGGAGCGCGGCCCGAGAGCCGTGGACGTATGCCGTCCGGTCGCCGGCCAGCGCGACGTCGCCGACGACGTACTCGACGCCGTCGTCCGTGCGCAGGATCATCGGCGGAGCGGCCGGGTCGGCGGTGAGGCGTGCGACCTCGTCGGCAAGGAAGAACGCCACGACGGAGGCGGAAACGTCGGCGAAGCTGTAGCCCGCGAGCAGGTCGACGTGGTGATAGACGACTTCGCGCAACCGCCGAGTGGCCAGCCCTGATGCCCGCTCGGGTGTGCCGCCCCGCAACTCCAACGGGACCTCGTCATCGGCGGGCGTCAGCGCCCTCGCGCCGAGACCCAGCCAGGTGCTCGCATTGCGGATGTCGTCGCGTAGCGCCGTAATGGAGCGGCGCGATCCGGCTTCGATGGCGTCACTGCGAGCCTCGGCGCTGGCATACATCGGCGTCTCGACCTTCGTGACGGCCCACGTCACGAGGTTGCCCAGGGCCTCGGCGTTGCGCGCGAGGTGAGTCAGGACGTGACCGCGAGTCCACCCGGCGCACAGCGACGGCTCGAACTGCGCTCCCTCGGGCAGCGACTCCACGGTGTCGATGAGGGCAGCAGTGGCGTGCGCCACGTCGTCCCACGAGTGCGTCATGGTGGCACGCTACCTGGCGGGGGCTCGCCGGTGGCGCCGAGGCGACGGTTGACTGCGTGTGTCGAAGGGTGTCAGAGGTGGCACTTAGGCTGTCCTGGTGCCAGCTTCGCCCTCGCGTGCCTCCCGCGCGGCCACCGCCGCCGACGTCGCGCTCCTGCGCTCCGCGCGTCACTCCCACGACACTCTCGTCGTCCGTGGAGCGCGTGAGCACAACCTCAAGGACATCTCCGTCGAGTTGCCCCGAGACAGCCTCATCTGTTTTACGGGTCTGTCCGGTTCGGGCAAGTCGTCGTTGGCTTTCGACACGATCTTCGCCGAGGGGCAGCGGCGCTATGTCGAGTCGTTGTCCGCCTATGCCAGGCAGTTCCTCGGACAGATGGACAAGCCGGACGTCGACTTCATCGAGGGCCTCTCACCGGCGGTGTCGATTGACCAGAAGTCGACCAACCGCAACCCTCGCTCGACGGTCGGCACGATCACCGAGGTCTACGACTATCTCCGGCTGCTCTTCGCCCGGGTCGGTCGGCCGCACTGCCCAGTCTGTCAGGAGCCGATCACCCGGCAGAGCCCGCAGCAGATTGTCGATCGGCTCATGGAGTTGCCCGAGCGCACCCGGTTCCAGGTGCTCGCGCCCGTGGTCCAGGGCCGCAAGGGGGAGTTCGTCGACCTCTTCGCTGAACTGCAGACCAAGGGCTTCTCGCGCGCCCGGGTCGACGGTGACGTCGTCTCGCTCACTGAGCCACCCAAGCTCGAAAAGCAGATCAAGCACACGATCGAAGTCGTCATCGACCGGCTCGTGGCCAAAGGCGACGACACAGGCGCCAAACGCCGGCTCACCGACTCCATCGAGACCGCCCTCGTGCTGGCCGGCGGCATCGTGCTCATCGATTTCGTCGACCGCCCGGATCACGATCCCGAGCGCGACCCGCCGCTTCTCGGAGAAGATGGCCTGCCCTAACGACCACCCGCTGACGATCGACGAGATCGAGCCGCGGTCGTTCTCCTTCAACTCTCCCTTCGGGGCCTGCCCATCCTGCGTGGGCTTGGGCACGGAGCTCGAGGTCGATCCCGAGCTTGTGTGTGCCGGACGAGGACCTCTCCCTGGCCCAAGGCGCCATCGCTCCGTGGGGGAGTGGCTCCGGCTCGGCCGAATACTTCCAGCGGATCATGCAAGCGATGGCCGAAGACCTCAAGTTCTCCGTTGGACACCCCGTGGCGGAGCCTGCCAGAGCGAGCCAAAGAGGCTCTCCTGCACGGCAAGAACTACAAGGTCCACGTGAAATACCGCAACCGCTACGGCCGGGACCGCTCCTATACGACCGGCTTCGAAGGCGTCGTGCCCTTCATCAAGCGTCGGCACTCAGAGACCGACTCCGACTGGAGTCGCGAACGCTACGAGGGCTACATGCGCGCAAGTGCCATGCCCGGTATGCCGCGGAGCTCGCCTCAAGCCCGAGATCCTCGCCGTCCACGTCGGCGGGCCTCAACATTTCCGAGGTCTGCGCCCTTGCTATCAACGAGTGCGCCGACTTCCTGCGCGGGCGTGTCGTTCACCGACGCGGGAGGCGCCAGATCGCCGAGCGGGTGGTCAAAGAGATCGGCGCCCGGCTCGGGTTCCTCCTCGACGTCGGGCTCGACTACCTCTCGCTCGACCGCCCGGCCGGCACCCTGTCCGGCGGCGAGGCCCAACGCATCCGGCTCGCCACCCAGATCGGGTCGGGCCTCGTCGGGGTCCTCTACGTCCTTGACGAGCCGTCGATCGGGTTGCACCAGCGAGACAACCACCGGCTCATCGACACCCTGACCAGACTGCGCGACCTCGGCAACACCCTCATCGTCGTCGAGCACGACGAGGACACCATCGCCACTGCCGACTGGGTCGTCGACATCGGGCCTGGTGCCGGTGAGCACGGGGGCCACGTCGTCCATTCCGGGCCAGTGGCGGGGCTGCTGGCCCACCCTGACTCGATCACCGGCCAGTATCTCTCCGGTCGCGAGACGATCCCCGTGCCTTCCACGCGCCGGCCGCAGACTGCCGGCCGCGAGGTGAGCGTCGTCGCGGCCAAAGAAAACAACCTCAAGGACGTCAACGTCTCATTCCCGCTGGGCAACCTCGTCGCGGTGACCGGAGTGTCCGGATCCGGCAAGTCGACCCTCGTCAACGACATCCTCTACACCGTGCTGGCCAACAAGCTCAACGGTGCGCGGCAAGTGCCTGGCCGACACAAGTCTGTGACGGGTCTCGAGCATCTCGACAAGGTGGTCCACGTCGACCAAAGCCCGATCGGTCGCACCCCGCGCTCAAACCCGGCGACCTACACCGGGGTCTTCGACCACATGCGCCAGTCTCTTCGCCGAGACGACCGAAGCCAAGATCCGCGGCTATCTGCCGGGCCGGTTCTCGTTCAACGTCAAGGGCGGCCGCTGCGACAACTGCTCCGGCGACGGCACGATCAAGATCGAGATGAACTTCCTCCCCGACGTCTACGTCCCCTGCGAGGTGTGTCACGGGGCCCGCTACAACCGAGAGACCCTCGACGTCCACTTCAAGGGCAAGACGATCGCCGACGTCCTCAATATGCCCATCGAGGAGGCCGCCGACTTCTTCGCGGCGGTGCCGGCCATCGCGCGCCACCTGACGCACTCTCGTCGACGTCGGTCTCGGCTACGTGCGCCTCGGCCAGCCCGCGCCGACCCTTTCCGGCGGCGAGGCGCAGCGGGTCAAGCTCGCCGCCGAACTCCAGAAGCGCTCCATCGGGTCGCACGATCTATGTCCTCGACGAACCGACGACGGGGTTGCACTTCGAGGACATCAGCAAGCTCCTAGCGGTCCTTCAGGGTCTCGTCGACAAGGGCAACACCGTCATCGTCATCGAGCACAACCTCGACGTCATCAAGTCGGCCGACTGGGTCATCGACCTCGGTCCCGAAGGTGGGTCCCGCGGCGGCCAAGTCGTCGCCGAGGGCACCCCTGAAAGCGTTGCGGCCGAGGAGGATTCCTACACCGGCCAGTTCCTTGCCCCGGTCCTGGCCAAGGCGAGAGCCGGTATGCCGTCCGCCCGCCCCAGCGTCGGACGCGGCGCATCACGGGCCAAGAAGCAACCCGCGGCCCCGGTCGTGGCCGCACCAGCGTGAGCGGCTCGATCCTGACCGAAGCCTGGAGGGGATGCCGGTCGATGCCGCCTGCACCCTCGCGGGCGGCATCATGGCCTTGCTCCACAAGCCGGCGCCCCCAACGATGCCGTCGCTGGACGAGTAGGTCACGCGTCAGCTCGTGACAGTGCAGACCTGCGCGGCCGTCCTGAGACGCATGGCCGGCTCAGCGGGGCGGCTGGCGGCATACGTGCACGTGCGATGGGAGGTGACCCCGCGCGGAGTCACCGTCAGGCCGGCTTGGCCAGACAGGCAGGTGGGTGGGTGACCTCAAGGTCACCCACCCACCTGTTTCGCGGTGTGGACGTCATTCCTCGCCGAGGTAGGCCTTGCGGACCTCGTCGCTCACGAGCAGGTCGTTGCCGGTGCCCTCGAGCACGATGTGGCCCACCTCCAGGACATACCCCTTGTCGGCGAGCTTGAGCGCCGCGCGGGCGTTCTGCTCGACGAGAAGGATCGTCGTGCCCTGCTCCCGCAGCGTCTTCACCGTCGACATGATCAGCTGCATCATGATCGGTGACAAACCCATCGACGGTTCGTCGAGCATGAGCAGCTTCGGCCGGCTCATCATCGCCCGGCCCATCGCAAGCATCTGCTGCTCGCCACCGGAGAAGGTGCCGGCGGGCTGCTTCGAGCGCTCGCCGAGGATCGGGAAGAGGGCGTATGCCGCGTCCAGGTCCTCCTTGATCCCGTGGTGGTCATTGCGCGAGAACGCCCCAAGCAGAAGGTTTTCCTCCACGGACAGGCGCGGGAAGATGCGGCGACCTTCGGGGGAGTGGGCCAAGCCGAGGGTGACGATCTCGTGGGCTGGCACGGTGTCGATCCGCTTGCCTTCGAACCACACTTCTCCGGAGGTGGGGCGGATGAGCCCAGAGACCGTCCGCAGCGTGGTCGTCTTGCCGGCGCCGTTCGTGCCGATGAGACAGACCACTTCACCCTGGCCGACGGTGAAGCTGATCCCCTTGACGGCTTCGATCTTCCCGTAGGAAACACGAAGGTCCTTCACTTCCAGCATGGTCATGCCCGGTCCTCCGTTGCCGTCGTGGCCGTCGGGCCGTGGTGCGCGGCCTCCTCGTGCGCGTGCGCCTCGGCCACGAGCTCCTCTTCGTCCTCATCGGGCCGGCCGATGTAGGCCTCGATGACCCGGTGATCGGACTGCACCTCCTGGGGGCTGCCTTCGATGAGCGTCTCGCCCCGGACGAGGCAGTGGACCCGATCGCACAGGCTGAAGATGAAGCGCATGTCGTGTTCGATGACGACGACCGCGAGGCCCATGTCCCGGATCCGGAAGATGAGGTCCTTGGCCTGCTCCGTCTCCTTGGGGTTCATCCCCGCCGTCGGCTCGTCGAGGAGGATGAGCTTCGGGTCGGTCGCGAGGGCTCGAGCGATCTCGAGACGTCGCTGATCACCGTAGGGAAGGTTGCGCGCCAAGTGCTCGCTCGTGTGACCGAGTCCGACGAAGTCGAGCAACTCCTGCGCGATCTTGCGGGACTCGGCCTCCTCGCGGTGGTACTTCGGTCCCCGCAGGATCGAGGTCATCGCCATCGCGGTGGTCCGGCAGTAGCGCCCGACCATGACGTTCTCGAGCGCGGTCATGTTGCCGAACAACCTGATGTTCTGGAACGTCCGGGCCATCCCCGCCTTGACGACGGCGCGGGGCTTGGGCGGCAACACGGTCCCGAGGAACTTCACCTCGCCTTCGGTGGGCTTGTACATCCCTGTGAGGCAGTTGAAGAAAGTCGTCTTGCCGGCACCGTTGGGCCCGATGAGCCCCATGATCTGGCCCTCGCGGACGGTCAGGCTGACGTTGTTGACGGCGGTGAGGCCACCAAACCGCATGACGACGCCGGTCGCCTCGAGGACGGGTGCACCGAAGCTCTTGGCCGCAGGTGCGTCTTCCATCGTGTGGACGCTCATGCCTTCCCCTCCGCCGCATGCGGGTCGATGACGCTCTCGAGGTGTGCTTCTTCGATGCGCTCTGCCAACTCCTGGTCGTCGGCGTGGAACTCCAGACTCCGCCGTCGACTGGGGACCAGCCCTTCTGGCCGCACCCGCATCATGATGACGAGGAGCAAACCGAAGGTCAGCAGGCGGTAGTCGGCCACGAAGCGCAGCTTCTCCGGGAGGAGCTTGAGGACTGTCGCACCGACGAGCACGCCAGCAACCGAACCCATCCCACCGAGGACGATCGCGGCAAGCAGGAAGGCTGACTCGAGGAAGATGTACTGGTCGGGTGTGACCGAGACGTCCTGGTGCGCCTTGATCGTGCCTGCCATGCCCGCAAGGAATGCCCCACCAGCGAAGGCGAAGAGCTTGAGGGCGAAGGTGTTGACGCCCATCGCCTCAGCAGCCTTCTCGTCCTCGCGGATCGCCACCCAGCCACGGCCGATTCGGCTGTTGTTGAGCCGCGTGAAGACCGTGATGATGATGGCGGCGACGACGAGCATGAGGAAGTAGTAGTTCGCAAACCGCCCGAGGGTGATGCCCATGACCTCGTGGGTGTCACCGAAATTGAACGACCCGAACTCCAGATCCGGGATACCCGGGATGCCGTTGGGCCCGTTTGTCAGCCTCGGCCCGTTGTTGCCGTCGAGGTTGTTGACCGCCAGACGGAAGATCTCACCGAAAGCCAGCGTGACGATCGCGAGATAGTCACCGGACACCCGCAGGGTGGGGGAGCCGATGATCAGGCCGAGGATCGAGCTGACAATCGCGCCGATGAGCATGACGACGAGGAACGGCGGCTTCCACCCGATGTGGGCGAACGCCGAGTGCGACATCATCGCCGACACATAGGCACCGGCACCGAGGAAGGCGATGTAGCCGAGGTCGAGCAGGCCGGCGAGACCGACGACGATGTTCAGACCGAGCGCCGTCGTCGCGAAGATGAGCACCTGGGTGGCGATCGACATGTTGGCGTCCGAGCCGTCCTGAGTGAACGGGAAGAGGAACGCCACGGCGAAGGCACCGAGCATGAGCACCCGACGGTGACGGGCCGCGATGACGCCCACCCACGCGAACAGACCCGCTCGGTGCAGCGCCACCGCGGTGCCCGCGATGAAGATCAGCAGCAGACAGAAAACGGAGCCGTCATCCTGACCGAGGGCGTATGCCGCTCCGAAGAGCACGATCGCCATGAGCGCGACGATCACGAGGATCTCGACCCACGACGGCAGGCGCACGGTGATCGGGTCGACCATCGGGTCGGACTTCATCTGCCACGAACCGACGGCCATCGCGATGGCGCCGGCGAGTGCGACATAGAGACCGGGGTTGGCGTCCGCCAGACCGCCGGGCGCCTGAAGGGCGACGAGGGTTGTCGCCAGCCCCATGAAGCCAGTCGCGGTGACAGACAAAGCCTTCAGGCCTCGGGCGGAGTCCAGCAGCGGATCGAGCTGAGGCACCAATCCGCTGCGCAGCACGAGCAAGAAGAGCGCGATGCCGGCACCGATGATCATGAGGATCTGCAGGCCACCTGGCGCGAAGTCGAACGACAGGTCACCGAGCAGACCGGGCAGGTGCGACCACGACAACAGGCTGCCGACGATGAGCAGGATCGCGCCGGCGACGGTGAGCCACCACTGGGGGCTCGGGCGGGGGTTGTCGACAGCAGTGCGCGGCAGGTCGACCGGCGACTCCGAGGACACGGGGGCTGGTGACTGGCTCATGCGCGGTCCACCGTCTTGGCGCCGAGGATGCCCTGGGGACGGAACACGAGGACGATGATGAGCAGCGCGAAGGCCCACACGTCCTTCCACGGCGACCCACCGAAGGTGCCGGGGATGAACTGCACGGCCATGGCTTCGACGATGCCCAGGACCAGGCCGCCGACGACGGCGCCCATGATGTTGCCGATCCCACCGAGGACGGCTGCGGTGAACGCCTTGAGGCCGGCGAGGAAGCCCATGAAGAAGTCGATGTTGTTGTTCTGAAGACCCTGGGCCACCCCGGCGACACCAGCAAGCGCGGCACCAAGAGCGAAGGCGACCGCGACGATCCGGTCCACGTTGATGCCCATGAGCCGTGCGGTGTCCTTGTCCTGAGACACGGCGAGCATCCCTCGACCGAGCTTCGTGCGGTTGATGAAGTACCACAGCGCTGCGGCACACACGATGAGCGCGCCAATGGTGAACATCGCGGAACGTCGCACGGTCAGGGGGCCGACCGTCAGGGCTGCACCCGTCACGAACTCGATCTGCGGGAACGGGATCGCACTCTTGGCGCCGGGGTAGAACAGCCGCACGGCCTCCTGGAGGAAGACCGAAATCCCGATGGCGGTGATGAGTGGCGCGAGCCGGGGTGCGTTGCGCAGTGGTCGATAGGCGACGCGCTCCATCACCACTGCGACGGTGACCGCGATGGCGACGGCACCCACGATCATGATCGGCAGCACCCAGATCGCGGTCGTGCCCTTGAAGAGCACTGTCCAGGTCGCCAGCGCTCCGAAGGCGCCGATCATGAATACTTCGCCGTGGGCGAAGTTGATGAGCTGGACGATGCCGTATACGACGGTGTAGCCGACCGCAATGAGGGCGTAGAGCGAGCCGAGGGTCAGGCCGTTGAGAAGCTGCTGGAAGAACAGGTCCATGGACACCTCCGTGCAGATGTGAGGAGCCAGCAGCCTCGGGGGTCACCCGGAGCTAGTCAGGCTGGAGTGGGCAGGTTGATGCGTGGGGCGAGTGTGGCAGCACGCAGGGGCGGGCGCGAGGCCCGCCCCTGCGTGTCGATCAGGTTTCTGCTGTCAGGGGTGGGGTGGCCTGGGGCCACCCCACTCGGCTGACGACTTACTTGAAGGTGTCCGTCTTCGACGGGGCCCACTTGCCGGCGTCGACCTTGTAGACCGTGAGGATCTTGGAGGTCGTGTCGCCGAACTCGTCGAAGGCGACCTTGCCGGTGACGCCGTCGAACGAGACCTTGCCGATCGCGGCGAGGGTGGCCGCACGAGCGGACTTGACGTCCTTGGCGTCCTTCAGCGAGGACTTGGCGCCCTCGATGATCGCCTTCGCGGCGTCGTAGGCGTAGCCACCGTAAGCCGCGGCCGGCTCGGCAAACCCGGCAGCCTTGTACTGGTCAAGGAACTTCTTGCCCGCTTCGGTGCTCTCCGTGGGGGCGCCGACGGAGGTGGCGAGGTCACCCGTGGCGGTCGCACCCGCAAGCTCGATGTACTTCGGGTCGAAGATGCCGTCGCCACCCATGAGGGGGATCGACAGACCCTGGGCCTTCATCTGCTGCGAGAGGGGGCCGGCCTGCGGGTATTCGCCGCCGTAGTAGATCGCGCCAGGAGCAGACGGCTTGATCTTGGAGATGACCGTCGAGAAGTCCTTGTCGTTTTCACCGATGGTCTCGGCAGCGACAACCTCGCCGCCACCCTTCTTGAACTCAACCGTGAAGGCGTCGACAAGCCCCTGACCGTAGGTCTTCTTGTCGTGGATCGTCGCGACCTTCTTGATGCCCTGGCCGATGAGGAACTGAGCCGCGAACGGGCCCTGGACCGCGTCGGTGGTGCAGGTGCGGAAGTAGTTCGCGTACGGCCGCTTCTTGGCTGCGGCGTCGGCGCCCTGGGTCAGCGTCGGGTTGGTGTTGGCGGGCGCGACCTGGGCGATCTTGGCTGCGTCAAGCACCGGCTGGGTCTGCTGGGCAACCGAGGAGTTCAGGGTGCCGACGACACCGATGACCGCGTCGTCCGAGGAGATCTTCGTCGCCGCGTTCTTGCCGACCTCGGCCTTGGCCTCGTCGTCGAGGGGGAGGAGCTCGAACTTCCAGCCGGGGACGGCGTTGGACTCGTTGGCCTGCTTGATGGCGAGGTCGACCGAGTTCTTGATGCCCAGGCCGAGCGCGGACAGGTTGCCCGAGAGGGGGGCGATGACACCGATCTTGACGGTCTTGGTGCCCGAGCCAGCCGTCGAGGCGGCGCCCGAGTCGGTACGGCTGCCACACGCGGACAGCGCCAGGGCGGCCACCGCAAGGGGCACGCCGAGGCGGATCATGGAACGCTGCTGCACAGTTCCTCCTGTGAAATTTCTTCTGCTTCCGGCGCATCCTCCGGACACCCGCGACGTCCGCGGAGCTAGGGCGAAAGAGTACGGGTAGTCGGCGAGGATGTCCCCACCCGCCGCCGGGTTGTTCCCGTGTCGTTATGCCGTGGGCCACACTTCGGGGCAGATCAGGCGGCATCAGGAGCCGGAGGTATGCCGTTCACAGCGCGGTCCCAGGTGCGCACGGCATACTGACAACGCCCCTCGACCCGCCTTGTCTGACCCCTGGAGGCACTCGTGTCCGA
This sequence comes from Dermatophilaceae bacterium, assembly GCA_037046615.1. Classification (GTDB taxonomy): domain Bacteria; phylum Actinomycetota; class Actinomycetes; order Actinomycetales; family Dermatophilaceae; genus Phosphoribacter. Next base: position 519,988 of record JBAOHD010000008.1, on the reverse strand, counting down.
ATCCCTCGATCGCCGCTCCGTCCTGCGCCACGGTGCCGTGGTCGGCGCCGGTGCCGCTGCCGTCTCGCTCGTGGGGTGTTCGAGCACCAGCACGACAACGCCCGTCGCCGGCGCCACCTCCGCTGGAGCGAAGACGTTAGTCAAGAAGTCGGAGATCCCGGTCGGCGGCGGCAAGATCCTCTCAGGTCTGGTCGTGACCCAACCGACGGCCGGCTCGTTCAAGGCGTTCAGTTCGGTGTGCACCCACCAGGGGTGTCAGGTGTCTGCGGTGCAAAACAACAAGATCATCTGCGCCTGCCACGACAGCATGTTCGACGCGTCATCGGGTGCCCCGGTCGGTGGCCCCGCGAAGGTCGCGCTTGCGGCCAAGACGGTCACCGATGCCGGCGAGGCTGTGACGATCGGCTGACATTCGTCGGTGTCCCCGGTCGCTCGTAGAGTGATCGGGTGGCTACTCCGGTGTCGTATCGCCCTGCCCCAGGGTCGATCCCGACCGACCCTGGGGTGTATCGCTTCCGCGACCCGCACGGTCGAGTCATCTACGTCGGCAAGGCCAAGTCGCTGCGGCCGCGCCTCTCGTCGTACTTCCAGGACGTCGGTGCCCTCCACCCCCGCACCGCCCGGATGGTGCGGACGGCGGCGAGCGTCGAGTGGACGGTCGTCGCCAACGAGGTCGAGGCCCTTCAGTTGGAGTACTCCTGGATCAAGGAGTACGACCCGCGCTTCAACATCCGTTACCGGGACGACAAGTCCTACCCATTCCTCGCAGTCACCCTCGGGGACGAGTTCCCACGCGCACTCGTCATGCGTGGCGCGAAGAAGAAGGGCACCCGCTACTTCGGCCCCTACTCCCACGCCTGGGCGATCCGGGAAACCCTCGACCTGATCCTTCGCGTCTTCCCGATGCGCACGTGCAGCTCTGGCGTGTTCAAGCGGGCGGCGCAGAGCGGGCGGCCCTGTCTGCTGGGCTATATCGACAAGTGCTCGGCTCCGTGCATCGGTCGGGTCTCGGCGACGGAACATCGTGAGATCGCCCTGGACTTCTGCGACTTCATGGGTGGCAACACGACGCGTTTCGTGCGCCGGACCGAGCAGGAGATGCGCGCGGCCGCATCAGCGCTCGACTTCGAGCGGGCGGCGAAGCTCCGCGACGACCTCACCGCCTTGACCAAGGCGCTCGACAAGAACGCGGTCGTCCTCGGCGACGCCACTGACGCGGACGTTTTCGCCCTCGCCGACGACGAACTCGAGGCGGCTGTCCAGGTGTTCCATGTCCGAGGTGGCCGCGTCCGAGGTCAGCGTGGCTGGGTCGTAGACAAGGAGCACGAAGAGCCGGCCGCCCTCGTCGAGCACCTGCTGCAGCAGGTCTACGGCGATGCCTCCCCGGACCTCGTGCCGCGTGAGGTCCTCGTCCCTGTCCTGCCGCCAGACGCGGCCGCCTTCCGGGCGTGGCTCACCGAGCGTCGCGGCGCATCGGTCGACCTGAGGACTCCCCAGCGGGGTGACAAACGCGCGCTGATGGAGACGGTGCGCCGCAATGCCGAGCAATCCCTCCAACGGCACAAGCTCACGCGTGCCGGGGACCTCACCGCCCGCAGTCAAGCCCTCGGCGAGTTGCAGGAGGCGCTCGGTCTGGGGGAGGCCCCGCTGCGGATCGAGTGTTTTGACGTCAGCCATGTCCAAGGCACCCAGGTTGTTGCCTCGATGGTCGTTTTCGAGGATGGCCTGGCCAGGTCCGGGGAATACCGCCGCTTCGTCGTGCGGGGCGAAAGTGCCCCAACGGATGCCCGGGCAGGCTCGGCTGACCCAGGTCCGGGCAGCGACGACACCGCCGCGATGCGGGAGGTGCTGACCCGGCGCTTCACCCGACTGCGTGCCGCTGCCGACTCGTCCCAGAACACTGACGAGGTGGCGGAGGGTCCGACTGACAAGCCGCGCAAGTTCGCCTATCCGCCCAACCTGCTCGTCGTCGACGGCGGTCTCCCACAGGTCAATGTGGCCGCGGCCGTGCTCGCGGAGTTGGGCATTCGCGACGTGGCCGTGGTGGGTCTTGCCAAACGGCTCGAAGAGGTCTGGGTGCCAGGACAGGACTACCCGGTCATCCTGCCGCGGGCCAGCGAGGGGCTCTATCTGTTGCAGCGGGTGCGTGACGAGGCGCACCGCTTCGCGGTGACCTTCCACCGGCAGCGGCGATCCACGGCGATGACGACGTCGGTGCTGGACGGCATACCTGGTCTTGGTCCGGCACGAAGAGCGCTGCTGCTCAAGGCGTTTGGATCGGTCAAACGGCTGCGGGCGGCATCAGAAGAGGACCTCATCACCGTGCCAGGCATCGGTGCGACACTCGCGAGGACGATTGTTTCGACGCTGCGGGAGGGGCAGGCATCGTCCGACCGTCCGGTGAGCGTTAACGTGACTACCGGCGAAGTCCTCGACGACTGACCGCCTGCGACCGCCATCGATGAGCCGACCTTGGAGGGAGTGTCCGTGACCGGTATGCCGTCCGACGCGGGTGAGAGCGCGACCGCGCCCTACGAGACTGCCGAGGGCATCGTGGCCCGCGATCGCGAGCCCCTCGACGCGCCGATGCTCATCATCACGGGCATGAGCGGGGCAGGGCGCTCGACGGCTGCCAAGGTGCTCGAAGACCTCGGGTGGTTTGTCGTCGACAACCTTCCGGCCCAACTGTTGAGCCACGTCCAGTCACTGCGCACGCGTGAGTCCGGAGGACCCCGGCGCGTGGCTGCGGTGATCGACGCCCGGAGCCGAGGACTGTCCACCACCCTGTCGGAGATTCTCGCCGAGCTGCGCTCGAGCTCCTCCCCTCCGGTGGTGGTCTTCCTCGACGCGACCGACGAGGCCCTCGTCCGGCGCTTCGAGAGCGTGCGGCGACCGCACCCGATGCAGGGCAATGGGCGGTTGCTCGACGGGATCACCGCCGAACGCGAGCTCATGTCCGAACTGCGCGCCAGCGCCGACCTGCTCGTCGACACTTCAGGCCTCAACGTCCACCAGCTGAGCGCCAAGATCGCCTCGATGCTCCATGCCAGTCTCAGCTCTCGGACCCGGCTTGCGGTCATGTCGTTCGGCTTCAAGTACGGCGTCCCCTTGGACGCTGACTTCGTCATGGACATGCGCTTCCTGCCCAACCCGTTTTGGGTGCCCGAACTCCGTGCGCACAATGGCAAGGACGCCGACGTCGCCGCCTTTGTGTTGGGGCAGGAGGGCGCCCAAGAGGTCCTCGACCTCGCCACCCGCCTCCTCGACGCGGTGACTGCCGGATATCAGCGGGAAGGTCGCCGGTACGCCACCGTCGCGGTCGGCTGCACCGGTGGCAAGCACCGCTCTGTCGCCATGGCTGAAGCGCTCGCCGCGCGCCTCACCGAGGACCCGACGATCGACCCCTTCGTCGTCCACCGAGACCTAGGACGGGAATGACGGGTCGGCGCGTCGTCTCACTCGGCGGCGGACACGGGCTGGCCGTGTCCCTCGCCGCGCTCAAGCTCATCACCGACCATGTCACGGCAATTGTCACCGTCGCCGACGACGGTGGGTCCTCGGGTCGACTGCGCAGCGAATTCGACGTCCTGCCACCCGGGGACCTGCGGATGGCACTCGCGGCCCTGTGTGAGGACAGCGCGTGGGGCCTGACCTGGGCCAACGTCCTGCAGCACCGCTTCGGGGGCGACGGGCCGCTGGCCGGCCATGCCCTCGGCAATCTCCTCATCGTCGCTCTGTGGGACCTGCTTGATGACCCCGTCGAGGGTCTTGACCTCGTGGGCACTCTCCTGCACGCCCGCGGGCGGGTGTTGCCGATGGCGAGCAAGCCCCTGAGGATCGAGGCTGACATCCTCGGCCACGACCCGGCATACCCCGACGTCACCTTCACGGTGAGGGGGCAGCACGTGGTCGCGGCGACCCCCGGTCGGGTGGATGCCGTCAGGCTGCGCCCGGCAGACCCCACGACCTGCACGGAGTCGATCGAGGCCATCAGGTCGGCCGACTGGGTCATCCTTGGACCGGGCTCATGGTTCACCTCGGTCCTTCCGCATGTCCTCGTCCCGCAGTTGCGGGAAGCGCTGGTCGACACCTCGGCCCGACGCCTGCTCAACCTCAACCTCGATCATGGTCGGGGAGAGACCAAGGGCTTCCGCGCCGTCGATCTGCTCGCGTCGCTCGGGCAGCACGCCCCGGACCTGAGGCTCGACATCGTCTTGGCAGATCCGTCGTCGATCGAGGACGAAGCCTCCGTCCGGGCCGCTGCCGGCGACCTGGGGGCCACCCTCGTCCTCATGCCCGTGGCCGCGATGCGCCACTCGGGGCAGCACGACGCCCTACGGTTGGCGGCGGCCTACCGTGACATCTTCGGCTGACCGATCGGGCTGAGCATCGCGCTGTCATCAGTTAGGCTGACGCGCGCATCCGTCACGTCCGAGGGGGCGGCGACACGTGCGGTCGCATCGAGGCACGAGGCTGGCAAGAGGGTAGGGAAGACCATGGCGATGACGTCGAGAGTCAAGGACGAACTCTCGCGGCTCTCCATCACCAAGCCGTGTTGCCGTAAAGCAGAGGTCTCGGCGCTCATTCGATTCGCCGGAGGGCTCCACATCGTCGGCGGCCACATCGTGGTCGAGGCTGAACTCGACACGGCCAATGCCGCCCGCCGCCTGCGCAGGGACATCGCCGAGGTTTATGGTCATCGATCCGATGTCCTCGTGATGACCTCTGGAGGCCTCCGGCGAGGCAGCCGCTATGTCGTGCGCGTCGTGGAAGAGGGCGCCACCCTCGCCCGCCAGACTGGACTCGTCGATGGCCGAGGTCGGCCAGTGCGCGGTCTCCCACCCAAAGTTGTCTCAGCCAGCGCCTGCGATGCCGAGGCGGCCTGGCGAGGGGCCTTCCTCGCACACGGATCGCTCACCGAGCCCGGCAGATCAAGTGCCCTCGAGGTCACCTGCCCGGGCCCAGAGGCGGCGCTGGCTCTCGTGGGGGCCGCCCGTCGGCTCGGTGTGCCGGCCAAGGCTCGCGAAGTCCGTGGAGTCGACCGCGTCGTCATCCGCGACGGCGATGCCATCGCCGCGCTCTTGACCCGTCTTGGTGCCCACGACGCCGTTCTCGCGTGGGAAGAGCGTCGGATGCGGCGAGAGGTGCGGGCGACGGCCAATCGCCTCGCCAACTTCGATGACGCCAACCTCCGTCGCTCGGCTCGCGCCGCGGTCGCCGCCGGGGCCCGCGTCGAGCGCGCTCTGGAGATCCTTGGCGACGAGGTTCCGGACCATCTGCGAGAAGCCGGTGTGTTGCGGCTGCAGCACAAGCAGGCGTCCCTCGAAGAACTGGGCCAACTCGCGGTCCCGCCGATGACCAAGGACGCCGTTGCCGGCCGGATCCGTCGATTGCTTGCGATGGCCGACAAGGTCGCCCAGGACCGGGACATTCCCGGCACCGATGCCAATCTCACGCCAGATATGCTCGACGGCTGAGCACGCCGTCCGAGAGTGCGTTCACCTTCCGTTCGCGCAGCCGTAGGCCGTTCGTGGTGTGCTCGAAATGGCCGCGACACGCTGCCCCCGCTATCGGCAGGACGTTGGTCCCGAAACTCGGGATACCCCCGAGTACGCGTAGGTGAGGGTGGTCGTTGACGACTAGGGTTGACGGCAGTACCACGGGCTGCCAGAGACGGCCGTCGGGACGTCGGGACGCTGCCCGTGGGCATGTCCACGATCTCCGTCGGAAGGTTTGATCACAGTGACCGTCAAGGTTGGCATTAACGGCTTCGGCCGCATCGGGCGCAACTTCTACCGCGCCGTTGTCGCAGTCGGGCGCCGACATCGAAGTCGTGGCCGTCAACGACCTCACAGACAACAAGACCCTCGCCCACCTGCTCAAGTACGACTCGATCCTCGGCCGCTTCCCGGGCGAGGTCACCTATGACGACGAGTCGATCACCGCGGGCGGCAAGAAGATGGCTGCCTGGGCCGAGCGCGACCCCGCGAAGCTCGACTGGGCGAGCGTCGGCGCCGACATCGTCATCGAGTCGACCGGCTTCTTCACCGACGCGACCAAGGCCAAGGCCCACATCGACGGCGGCGCCAAGAAGGTCATCATCTCGGCCCCCGCGTCCAACGAGGACATCACCGTCGTCATGGGCGTCAACGACGACCTGTACGACTCGGCCAAGCACACGATCATCTCCAACGCCTCGTGCACGACAAACTGTCTTGCCCCCATGGCCAAGGCGCTCAACGACACGATCGGCATCGTCAAGGGGCTCATGACGACGATCCACGCCTACACGCAGGACCAGAACCTCCTCGACGCTCCCCACAAGGACCTCCGCCGCGCCCGCGCCGCCGCCCTCAACATCGTCCCCACCTCGACCGGCGCCGCCAAGGCTGTCGCTCTGGTGTTGCCCGAGCTCAAGGGCAAGCTCGACGGCTACGCGCTGCGCGTCCCCACACCGACGGGTTCGGCCACTGACCTCACCTTCGAGGCCGGCCGCGACACGACCGTCGAAGAGGTCAACGCAATCGTCAAGGCTGCGGCCGAAGGCCCGATGAAGGGCAAGCTCGTCTACACCACCGACCCGATCGTCTCCAAGGACATCGAGACCGACCCCGCGTCCTGCATCTTCGACTCGGGCCTGACGAAGGTCATCGGCAACCAGGTCAAGGTCGTCGGCTGGTACGACAACGAATGGGGTTACAGCAACCGCCTCGTGGACCTCTGTGTCCTCGTCGGCGGCAAGCTCTGATCCGTCGGATCCTTTCCAGGAGGTTGGTGCCGTGAAGACCATTGCCGACTTGGGCGACCTGCGTGGCAAGCGCGTGCTCGTCCGCTCGGATCTCAACGTCCCGCTCGACGCTGATCGCAAGATCACCGACGACGGCCGGATCCGCGCCTCGGCTCCGACCATCCAAGCCCTGTCCGAGGCGGGCGCACGCGTCATCGTGTGCGCCCACCTCGGGCGCCCCAAGGGTGCCCCGGAGGAGAAGTACTCGCTCGCACCGGTCGTCGACCGGATGAGTGAGGTCGTGGGCCGCCCGGTCGCCTTCGCCACCGACACGGTGGGAGAGTCGGCCCGCGCGGTTGTTGCCGCGCTCGAGGACGGCGATGTCGCCTTGCTCGAGAACATCCGCTTCAACGCTGGCGAGACGAGCAAGGACGAGGGGGAGCGGCAAGCCTTTGCCCGCGCGCTCGCGACCCTTGCCGACGCCTATGTCTCGGACGGCTTCGGCGTCGTCCACCGCAAGCAGGCGTCGGTCTACGACGTCGCGCAGTTGCTCCCGTCGGCGATGGGTGGCCTCGTGGCCGCGGAGGTCAAGGTCCTCAAGCGACTCACCGAAGACCCGGCTCGTCCGTATGCCGTCGTGCTCGGGGGCGCCAAGGTCGCCGACAAGCTCGCGGTCATTGCCAACCTCATGAAGACGGCTGATCGGCTCGTCATCGGTGGTGGCATGGCCTTCACTTTCCTCGCCGCTGAAGGCCACGAGGTCGGCAAGAGCCTGCTCGACCCGGACAACATCCAGACGTGCAAGGACTACCTCACCGAGGCCAAGGCCAAGGGCGTCGAGATTGTGCTCCCGGTGGATGTCGTTGCCGCAGAAGCGTTCTCGGCTGACGCCGCCTACGATGTGGTCCCGGCGGACGGCATACCCTCTGACCGGATGGGTCTGGACATCGGCCCCAAGTCCGCCGAGATCTACGCCGCCGCGATCCGAGACGCCAAGACCGTCTTCTGGAACGGACCCATGGGCGCCTTCGAGATGGCTCCGTATGCCGCGGGCACTCAGGCTGTCGCTGCGGCTCTCGTCGAAGCCACCGAGGCCGGTGGCCTCACGGTCGTCGGCGGCGGCGACTCGGCCGCGGCTGTGCGGCAACTGGGCTTTACCGACGATCAGTTCGGACACATCTCCACCGGCGGGGGTGCCAGCCTCGAATACCTCGAAGGCAAGGACCTCCCCGGCATTTCGATCCTCAGCGAAGGGACCAACGCGTGAGCACCTCTGGCCGGATCCCGCTCTTGGCGGGCAACTGGAAGATGAACCTCGACCATCTCCAGGCCACCCATCTCGTCCAGAAGCTCGACTGGACCCTGCGCGACGGCAAGCACGACTTCGCCGCCGTCGAGGTGGCGGTCTTGCCGCCGTTCACCGATCTGCGGTCAGTGCAGACGCTCGTCGACGGTGACAAGCTCCAGATCCGCTATGGCGCCCAAGACCTCTCGACGCACGACTCCGGTGCCTACACCGGCGAGATCTCCGGTGCCTTCCTCTCCAAGCTCGGCTGCACCTACGTCGCCATCGGCCACAGTGAGCGTCGCGAATACCACCAGGAGACCGACGAAGTTGTCAACGCCAAGGTCAAGGCGGCCTACCGCCACGGCCTCACGCCGATCCTGTGCTGCGGCGAGGGCCTCGACGTCCGTAAGGTCGGCGGGCAGGTCGAGCACGTCGTCGGCCAGTTGACGAAGAATCTCGATGGCATCCCGGCCGAGCAGGCTCGCTCGATCGTCATCGCCTACGAGCCCATCTGGGCCATCGGCACGGGTGAGGTCGCGACACCAGAGGACGCTCAGGAAGTCTGCAGCGCGATCCGCACCTTGCTCGCCGACCTCTACAGCGGCGACCTGGCCGACGGTGTCCGGGTGCTCTACGGCGGTTCGGTCAAGTCCAGCAATGTCGCCTCGATCATGGCGCAGGAGGACGTCGACGGCGCCCTCGTCGGCGGCGCGGCACTTGAGGCCGGCGAGTTCGCGGCGATCTGCCGCTTTAAGGATCACGTCACCGGCTGATCCCAGCACCTCGTCAAGCGGTCCACGGGAGGTAGCGTCACTTCCGTGGACCGCTTCGTGCATGAGGGGCTGACCTTCGACGTCCTCGACGCCGGGCCGCCCGGCGGCATACCCGTCGTCTTGCTGCATGGCTTCCCGCAAGACGCGACGAGTTGGTCCTTGGTCACAGACCGCCTGCACGCAGGTGGCGTCCGGACGCTGGCGCCCGACCAACGCGGCTACTCGCCGGGTGCGCGCCCTCCCCGGGTCGACGCGTATGCCATGCGGCACCTTGTCGGTGACGTCGTCGCCCTCCTCGACAGCGCCGGCCTGCCTCGCGCTCACGTCGTCGGGCACGACTGGGGAGCAGCGGTGTCCTGGCAATGCGCGATGCGGCATCCCGACCGGGTGGCCAGCCTCACGGTCGTGTCGACGCCGCACCCCGATGCGTTCGAGTGGGCCCTGCGCACCCTCGATCAGGCGCGCCGGAGCTGGTACATGCTCGCGTTTCAAGTGCCTTGGCTCCCAGAGCGGCTGCTGGCACGCGGGTTCGCCCGCCGCCTCGAGAAGACCGGTATGCCGCCCGTCTTCGCAGATCACTACGCGCGCCGGTTTGCTCGGCCGCACGACCTGACTGGCCCGATGGCGTGGTATCGAGCAGCGCTTCGCCGACCACGCCGGGCGGTCACCGGGACGGCCCGAACAGCATCGATCGGCGGGAGTGACCGGCATACCGTGCGTGTCCCCACGACCTACGTGTGGGGCAGCGAGGACTTCGCCCTCGGCCGAGGGGCTGCGGAGCGCACGGCCCGACACGTCAGCGGGGACTACCGCTTCGTCGAGCTGGCTGCCGGGCATTGGCTCCCGGAGACACACCCCGACGAGATCGCCCACGCCGTGCTCGACCGCATCGCCACGGCGCCGTCGTGAGTCAGGGGTGCTCCGGTGGTCGGCGTGAGGCCACCGGGGCAGGTATCCTGGCGGTTGGCCCATCAAGGCCTTGCGCCACGTGTGAGAACCATCGTTGAGATTCATCGTTGAGAAAGAGAGCACTACCTCGTGTCTGCGGTCAAGGTCGCCCTCCAGGTGCTGCTTGTCATTTCGAGCCTTTTCCTCACGCTGCTGATCCTCATGCATAAGGGCAAGGGCGGCGGGCTCTCCGACATGTTCGGGGGCGGGATGTCGTCCTCCCTCGGCGGATCCACTGTTGCGGAGCGCAATCTCAGCAGGTTCACCATTGCGGTCGCGGTCGTGTGGTTTGCGGCGATCGTCGGTCTGGGCCTCCTCGAGCGCTTCATCGCGGCCTGAAAGGACGCAGGACACCACATGGCAAGCGGGAACGCGATCAGAGGCAGTCGAGTCGGCGCCGGCCCGATGGGCGAGGCCGAACGAGGTGAGTCGGCACCGCGGGTGACGGTTTCATATTGGTGCACCAACGGCCACGAGACCCGGCCGAGCTTTGCCCGGGAGCAGGGGATGGTCGTGCCGGAGCACTGGGACTGCCCCCGCTGTGGGCTCCCGGCCGGCCAGGACCAGGCCAACCCGCCGGCACCGCCGAAGGTCGAGCCTTACAAAACCCACTTGGCTTACGTCAAGGAGCGTCGGAGTGACGCGGACGGCCAGGCGATCCTCGACGAGGCGCTCTCGACCCTGCGCCAGCGCGGTCTCATCCAGTAGTCAGCGCGGCGCCACCAGCGCCGCAGCGTCCTGATCGACGAGCCAGCGGGTCGCTTCGACCCCGCAGACCCCGGCCGCCGGCACGTCCCAGCGATAGACGCCGGGGGTGAGGGCACGGCATACCGCGTCAGCCTTGTCGGCCCCCGACACGACGAGCCAGACCTCGCGAGCCCGGCAGAGTCGGTTGAAACTCATCGTCACCCGCGTGGCGGGGGGCTTGGGCGCACCGAGGACCGCGAACGCGTCGTCACTCTGACGCTGCGCGACGTGATGCGGAAAGAGCGACGCGACGTGCGCGTCTGGCCCCACACCCAACAGGACGACATCGAATAGGTCGGGGCCGCTGTCGCGCAGCGCGAGCCCGTATGCCGTCGCACTCGCCGCCGCGTCGACGCTCGTGTCGGGGCCGGCCACGGAGTGCACCCGGAGCGGGTCGAGCGGGAGTGAGTCCAGCAGCGCGGCCCGGTTCTGGGTCTCATTACGGTCGGGGTCACCCGAGGGCAGGTAACGCTCGTCGCCCCACCACAGGTCGACCGCGGACCACTCGACGAGGTCGACCAGGCCGCTGCCCGGGATTGCAGCAAGAAGAGCCGACCCCATGCTGCCGCCCGTCAAGACGATCTGCGCGCACCCTCGACGCGCTTGGGCATCGGCGATCGCGAGGCACAACCGGGCGCCCACCGCCTGCGCGAGCACCGCCTCATCGCGGTGCACGACGACAGACAGATCAGCAGACGGGGGCTCGGTCATGACTATTCCTGTGCTCGGGGCGGTGGAGCAGGTGGTGGTGTTTCGGTCGCCAGTTGTGCAGATCGATTGCGACGCAAGCGTTCTGCGTGCCGCTCAGACTGGCTGGCTTGGGTTGAGCCCCGAGGCGCCGTGCTGGTGCGGCGCATCGTCAGGCTCGGGACGCCCTTGACGAGCACCTCCTCGTAGATCTCGTCTGCGTCGAGCCGACGGAGTTCGTCAGCGAGGCATTCGGCGTCGCGACGCCGTCTCAGGCTGACCCGACGTTCGGGTTGGCCAGGCTGCGTCATCGTCGCGACGTAGTCGCCCGGTCTCACCACGTCGATGGGACCGCTGGCGCGGTCGAGGCGGACGCTGCGGATGCCGCTGCCCTCGGGCATGCGTTCGCGAGTGACCGGGATCTTGAGCGCCATCGCGAGCCAGCCCGCAAGGAGGTCGGTCGAGGGGGAGTCGGGCGCGCCGGCGACGACCGCTGCGGTGACCTTCTCGAACGGCGGGCCATCGAGAGCGGCAGCCAGCAGCCCTCGCCACAAGGTGACTCGCGTCCACGCGAGGTCGGTGTCGCCAGGGCGGTAGGTTTCCGCACGTCGCGCGAGAGCTGCCGAAGGCCGGGGAGCTTCGGCAGCGTCGGTGATGCGACGCTGCGCGATCCGGGCGATGGGGTCGTCACGAAGGTCCGCAGGCGCCTGTCGGGGCCACCACGCCACGACGGGGGAGTCGGGCAGCAGCAAGGGCAGGACGACGCTATGACTGTGGGCCGTGAGCGTCCCGGCGAGGGTCAGGACGACCACCTCACTCGCTCCGGCGTCGCCGCCGAGGCGAATCTGACCGTCGAGGCGGGGCCCTCCCCGTTTCGATCCCGTGACGACGACGAGGATGCGACAAGGATGCTGCCGACTGGCTTCCGTGGCGATCTCGATGACCTCGTCGGCGTCGGCGGCGGCGACCGAAATGATGAGCGTGAGCACCCGTCCGAGTGCCATCGCCCCGACCTCGTTGCGGAGCTGGACGAGTTTCCGGGACAGCGCTGTCGTCGAGGTGTCGGGCAGGTCGATGATCACGGCATCCTCCAGACACGGCCGTCGCGAGCGAGCATCTCGTCGCTGGAACTGGGTCCCCAGCCGCCGGATTCATACTGCTCCGGTGTGCCGTGCGCGGCCCACCACGCCTCGATCGGGTCGAGGATCTTCCACGACAGCTCCACCTCTTCGTGGCGGGGGAAGAGCGGCGGCTCGCCGAGGAGGACGTCGAGGATGAGCCGTTCGTAGGCCTCCGGCGAGGATTCGGTGAAGGCATTGCCGTAGCCGAAGTCCATCGTCACGTCGCGGACCTCCATGTGTGCCCCGGGCACCTTGGCGCCGAAGCGGATGGTCACGCCCTCGTCGGGCTGGACTCGGATGACGATGCGCGTTCTGGCCGAGCTCCTCGGTCGCGGTGTCTTCGAAGGGCAGATGTGGGGCCTTCTTGAAGACCACGGCGATCTCGCGTCACCCGTTTGCCCAGGCGCTTGCCGGTGCGGAGATAGAACGGCACGCCAGCCCAGCGGCGGGTCGTCGATGTCGAGGCGCACCGCGGCATACGTCTCCGTGGTGGAGTCCAGGCTCGACTCCGTCCTCCTGCGAGATAGCCGATGACCTCCTCGGCTGCCCTGCCAGCCCGCGGCATACTGGCCGCGAGCCGTGTGCCGTCCGATGGTCCCGCGGGACGCGGACTGCGGCCAGAGACCTTCTCCTTCTCCGAGCGCAGGTGAGTCGGCGTCGAAGGACGCCGGCTCCTCCATGGCCGTGAGAGCCAGGAGCTGGAGCAGGTGGTTCTGGATGACGTCGCGGGCGGCGCCGATGCCGTCGTAATAGCCCGCCCGGCCGCCGATGCCGATGTCCTCGGCCATCGTGATCTGGACGTGGTCGACGTAGTGAGCGTTCCAGACCGGCTCGAACAGCTGGTTGGCGAAGCGCAGCGCCAGAAGGTTCTGGACGGTCTCCTTGCCGAGGTAGTGGTCGATGCGGAACACCGAGTCCGGCGGGAAGACCGATCCGACGATCGCGTTGAGCTCGCGGGCCGACTCGAGGTCGTGACCGAACGGCTTCTCGATGACGACCCGCCGCCACCCATCCCCTGACGGGGTCGCCAAGCCGGATCGGTCGAGCTGCTGGCAGACCTGGGCAAAGAACCCCGGGGGGATCGAGAGGTAGAACGCGTGGTTGCCGCCCGTGCCGCGTGCTTCCGTCGAGCTCATGGACGGTGGTCCGCCAGCTGGTCGAAGGCGTCGTCGTCGTCGAAGGTGCCCGGGACGAACCGGAATGCCCTCGGCGAGGTGACTGCCAGACGTCCTCCCGGAACGGGGTCCGGGCGTACTGCCGAACGGCGTCGTGGACGATCTGCCCGAAGTCCTGATCCGCCCAGTCGCGGCGGGCGAAGCCGACGAGCGAGAAGCCTGGCGGCAGCAGACCACGGTTGGCGAGGTCGTAGATCGCCGGCATGAGCTTCTTGCGGGCCAGGTCGCCGGTGACCCCGAAGAGGACAACGGCGCACGGGCCGGCGATGCGGGGGAGCCGACGGTCGAGGGGGTCGCGCAGCGGGTTGACCCCCGGGGCGACGCGGGCCGGTCTCATGCCCGTGCCTTGAGAGCTTCGGCGACATCGGCCAGGAGCGACTCCCACGCCTGCTCGAACTTCGCCACGCCCACCGTTTCGAGCTCCTGCACGACCTCGATGTAGGAGACGCCGACCGCGTCGAGGTCGTCGAGGACCTGACGTGAGGCGGCATACGTGCCGGTGATCGTGTCGCCGGTGACGCGGCCGTGGTCGGCGACCGCGAGGAGGGTCTTCTCCGGCATCGTGGTGACACAGCCAGGTGCGACCAACTCGGTCACGTACATCGTGTCGGGGTATGCCGGGTCCTTGACTCCGGTCGAGGCCCACAGCGGCCGCTGCGGGTGGGCTCCGTCGTCGGCCAAGCTCTGCCACCGCGGCGTCGAGAAGGTCTCCTCGTAGGCCTGGTAGGCAAGCCGGGCGTTGGCGAGCGCCGCCGTGCCCTTGAGCGCCTCGGCCTCGGGCGTCCCGATGGCGGCCAGGCGAGCGTCGACCTCGGTGTCGACGCGGGAGACGAAGAAGGAAGCGACCGAGTGGATTCGCCGCACGTCGTGGCCGGCCTCACGGGCCCTTTCGAGGCCTTCGAGGAAGGCGTGCATGACCGCGCGGTAGCGCTCGAGGGCGAAGATCAGCGTGACGTTGACGCTGATCCCCTCAGCGAGGACTGCGGTGATCGCGGGCAGGCCCTCGACCGTCGCCGGAATCTTGATGAGGACGTTGCCGCGACCGACCGCTGCGTGGAGCGCTCGGGCCTGGGCGATGGTCGCGGCTGTGTCCCGCGCCAGGCGCGGGTCGACCTCGATTGAGACTCGGCCATCGACCCCGTCGGTGGCTGCCGCTACGTCGGCAAAAAGGTCGCAGGCATCGCGGACGTCGCGGGTCGTGAGAGCGAAGACCGCCTCGTCGGCGCTGCGCCGTGCGGCCCGGAGCTCGCCCACCTGCCCGTCGTAGTCGCTCGCCGCTCGTGATGGCCGCGCGAAAGATCGACGGATTGGTCGTGACACCGGTGACGTGCGAATCGGCGATGAGCTGGGCGAGTCCACCGGTGCCGAGGCGTGACCGTGACAGGTCATCGAGCCAGATCGACACACCCTGAGCGGCAAGGTCGGCGAGTGGCTGGGCCACCTGTGACGCCTGTGACGCCTGTGACGGTTGAGACGGGTGGCTCATGCGCGGGCCTTCTGGAGGCGGCGGGCATTCTTGCGGGCCGTCCGCGCGGCAGCGACGACGTGCTCGACCGTGAATCCGAACTCGCGCATGAGTCGGTCGCCGTCGGCGGAGGCGCCGAAGTGGTCGATGCTCACGCACACGCCAGCGTCGCCGACGACCTCACGCCACCCCTGATGCACGCCGGCCTCGATGCTGACGCGGGCCGTGACCGCAGCAGGAAGCACGGACTCGCGGTAGTCGGCGGACTGCTCGTCGAACCACTCTCGACAGGGCATCGACACGACCCTCGCGCGGATTCCCTTGTCCAGCAACGCGGTCCGGGCTTGGATCGCGAGGGTGACTTCGGAGCCGGTTGCGATGAGGATGACGTCGGGAGCGGCCCTGCGGGCCTTCTTGGCGGCCTTGCTGGCCTTCGTGCCGGAGACCGAGCCCTTGGCGGGAGCGAGCGCGCCAATGCCCGGCGCTTCGAGGAGGACATAGCCCCCCGCGCCGACGCCGCTCGCTGGTGCGGCTTCGGCCCGGTCGATGACCGGCAGGGCCTGACGGCTCAGCGCGAGCCCGACCGGACGCCCGCGACGCAGGGTCTCGAGCCACGCGTATGCCGTTTCGTTGGCGTCTGCGGGCCGGACGACCGACAGCCCGGGAATGGCTCGCAGGGCAGCGAGGTGTTCGATGGGCTGATGCGTCGGGCCGTCCTCACCGAGGCCGATCGAGTCGTGCGTCCAGACGAAGGTCACCGGCAGTTGCTGGATGCAGGCGAGACGGACGGCGGCGCGCATGTAGTCGGAGAACACCAGGAAGGTGCCGCCGTAGGGGCGGGTGAGCCCTTCGAGGGCGATGCCGTTGAGGATGGCGCCCATCCCGAACTCGCGGATGCCGAAGTGAAGGGTGCGCCCGTACAGGATTGCCCTGCCATTCGCGGGTCTGCTTGCCCTCGGGGATGAACGACGATTCGCCGGCCATCGTCGTGTTGTTGCTCTCGGCAAGGTCCGCCGAACCACCCCAGAGTTCGGGCATGATGCTGGCGACGGCGGAGAGCACCTTGCCGCTAGCGGCCCTGGTGGCGATCCCCTTGGGGTCGGCCTCCCAGGTCGGCAGGGCGGCTTCGAGGCCGGCGGGCAGGTGACCTGCGGCGATGCGGTCGAGCAGCTGCGCACGGTCGGGCTGGGCCTCGCGCCACGCGGCATACCGGCGGTCCCACTCCCGGCGCGGCCTCGGCACCGCGTCGGGTCACCTGGCGGGCGTGCGAGAGCACATCCGGCTCTTCGGGGAATGATGCCTCGGGGTCGAATCCGAGAAGGCTCTTGACTGCCGCGACCTCCTCGGCGCCGAGAGCGGATCCGTGAGACTTGCCGGTGTCCTGCTTTGTCGGCGCGGGCCAGGCAATGATCGTGCGGAGGATGACGAGAGTGGGCTTGTCGGTGGCTGGCCTTGCCGGCCTCGATCGCGGCATACAGGGCGTCGATGTCCTCGACGTAGGTCCGCCCACCCTTGCCGTCAGCGGCATCCTGGCGCCAGTCGACGGTGTGCACGTCCCAGCCGTAGGCGCGGTAGCGCGCACCGACGTCCTCGGAGAAGGCGATCTGGGTGTCGTCTTCGATCGAGATCTGGTTTTGGTCGTAGATGACGATGAGGTTGCCGAGTTCCTGGTGTCCGGCGAGGGCGCTGGCCTCGTGGGAAACGCCTTCCTGGATGTCGCCGTCGCCGCAGACGACATAGACCATGGTGGTCGAAGACGCTCGCGCCCGCAGGAGCGTCGGGGTCGAACAGCCCGCGCTGGCGCCGCTGGGCCATCGCCATCCCGACGGCTGACGCCAGACCCGAGCCCAGCGGGCCCGGTCGTGATCTCCACGCCGGCCGTGTGGTGCACCTCGGGGTGGCCGGGGGTCTTGGATCCCCACGTGCGCAGCGCCGTCGAGATCGTCCATCGTCAGGCCGTAGCCCGACAGATAGAGCTCGATGTATTGCGTGAGGCTCGAGTGGCCCGCCGACAGGACGAAACCGGTCCCGGCCGAGCCACAGGGGGTCGGCGGGGTCGTGGACGCATGACGTTCTGATACAGCAGGTATGCCGCAGGGGCCAGCGACATGGCCGTGCCCGGGTGACCGTTGCCGACCTTCTGGACCGCGTCGGCGGCAAGCACGCGAGCGGTGTCGACGGCGCGGACGTCGAGGTCGGTCCACCCCACCTCACTCGCGACGGGACGGGGGAGGTGCCGGTCGCGGGTGGCGAGAAGGGCGGTGTCTGCGGACGGTGTCGATGTCACCGAGGAGCTCCTTGGGCGAGGTTCTGGCGTTCAGGGCCACGGGCATCACGCTGACCAAGGACAGCGTGCCCGATCGGGTCGAGCCTAGTCGGACGGGCAGCAATCGGTCCCGGCCGTGTCAGGAGTTGCACCGGCACAGGTAGACTCGCCTGCTGTGACCGCAGTCGATCCCCGCGCCGAGCTTGCCTCGAACCCGGGATCCGCGGGCCGCGGCATCTGGTTCACCATCGGGCAGTACGTCGCCCTCACCAAGCCTCGCATCATCGAGCTCCTGCTCATCACGACCGTGCCGGTCATGTTCCTCGCCGCGCGCGGCATACCTCCGCTGTCGTTGATCCTCGCGACCCTCGTCGGGGGCACCCTGTCAGCGGCGGCGGCCAACACGCTCAACTGTGTCATCGACCGCGACATCGACGCGATGATGAACCGCACGGCCTCCCGGCCACTCGTGACTGGGACGATCTCGACGCGGGCAGCCGTGATCTTCGGGATCGCCCTGTGTGTCCTCGCGACGCTCGTGCTCGGCCTCCTCGTCAACTGGCTCAGCGCCGGCCTTGCGTTTGCGGCCTTCGCCTTCTACGTCGGCATCTACAGCGTCGTCCTCAAACGGCGCACCCCGCAGAACATCGTCTGGGGCGGCGCCGCGGGGTGTATGCCCGTGCTCATCGGCTGGTCGGCGGTGACCAACTCGGTGTCCTGGGCGGCGTGGATCCTGTTCCTCGTCATCTTCTTCTGGACGCCGCCGCACTACTGGCCGCTGTCGATGAAGTTCAAGGACGACTACGCCGCGGCGTCGGTGCCGATGCTCCCTGTCGTCGAGAAGTTCGTGGTCGTGGCGCGGCACATCCTCATCTATTCGTGGGTCATGGTCCTGGTTTCGCTCGCGCTCATCCCGGTCGCCCCCATGGGCTGGGTGTATGCCGTGGGGGCGGTTGTGTCCGGTGGGCTCTTCCTCGCCGAGGCTCACCGTCTGCACCGCCACGCCGTGATCGGCTCACCGCAGACGCAGTTGCGACCGATGCGCCTGTTCCACTATTCGATCACCTATCTCACGGTGCTCTTCGTCGCCGTGGCGATCGACCCGCTCCTCTACTTCCCCCTGCCGGGTCTAGCCCGCTGACGGGCCGCGTGCGGGTCGCCCCTGGTCGAAGTACTCGACGTTGGGCACCATCCCCAGGGCCGAGCTGACCCGATTGGTCATGTTGAACATCCCGACGATCTGGACGAGTTCCACAATCTCGTGGTCGTCAAGGCCAGCCTCGCGCAGTGTCTCCAGATCATCCCGACCCACCTGCTCGGGATGCAGCGTGAGGAGCTCGGCATACCGAGCCATGGCCTCATGCCTCGGAGACAGCGGCGCCTGGCGCCAGTTGACCCCTACGAGATCGGCGGTCGGGGCATCGTCGAGGAGCACCCGCAGAGCCGCGCCGTGGCTCACCGCGCAATAGGTGCAGCGATTGATGGACGACACCACGACGGCCAGCAGCTCCCGCTCGGCGAGGCTGAGGTAGCCCTCCTTGTTGACCAGGAGGTTGAAGTAGCGCCACCACGCGAGGAACTGCTCGCCGTTGACCGCTTGGGCGCGAAAGACGTTGGGGACGAAACCGAACGCCTCCTGCGCCTTGGACCAGAGGGCGCTGACCGCCTCGGGCACCTCGTCCGGTCCGGGCACGGGCAGATAAGAGATGGGAGAAGAGTCGGCCATGCCCCAGTATGGCGCCGGGGCAGGACAGTGGAGCGTCAGCAGGTCGTAAGGATTGCGCAACCCGGCATGCCCGTGTCCCCCTGAAGGATGGGGCCATGACACGCACGCACCCTCAGTCCTCGCTCCGGCGCCGCCGCCGCTGCGGCCCTCCTGCTCGTCGTGATCGGCTCCTTGGCCTCCTGCCTCGACCGCCCAAACCACCGCGAGCTCCACCTTGGCGCCGGCGACCGTGCCGACGAGCGTGCCGACGACATCAGCGTCAGGCTCAGCCTCGCCGCAGGGCACGAGCGGAGCCCCCTCGGGCCCGTCGATGGTCTCCGGTTCTTACGTGACCTACGAGCAACACCGGTCTGCGCCGCCAACCTCAGGAGCCGTGGTGCTGTTCTTTCACGCCCCGTGGTGCCCTGACTGCCGAGCGAGCGACGCAGCGCTGACCAATGCTGGTGTCCCTGACGGCATCACGGTCGTGAAGGTCGACTTCGACTCGATGACAGACCTGCGCAAGAAGTACGGCATCACGCAGCAACACACCTTCGTGCAGGTCGACCCTGCCGGCACCCTGGTCAAGAAGTGGTCGGGGTCCAAAGACGGAAACGCGATCAAGTCTCAACTCGGCTGATGGTTGCTCTGATCGGAGCCGTCGTCGCGGGAGCGCTGACGACACTCGCTCCCGTGCGTCCTCCCGCTGCTGCCGGTGATCGTCGGCGGCGCAGCCGGCAAGACTGCGCGCCGGGCTCTAGTCATCACCGGAGCGCTCGGGGCATCGATCGGTGTCTTCACCCTCCTGCTCAAGGCGACGACCTCCCTCATCGACATCCCGGCGGCCGCGTGGGCTGCGCTCTCGGGTGGGATTCTCATCCTCTTGGGCGTCATCGGCACATTCCCTGCGCTGTGGGAGCGGCTGACGGCCCGTCTAGACGTGCAGGGGCGCAGTGACGCACGCTTGCGCGCGGCACGTGCTCGGGACGGGGTGGCGGGGGGACTTGTTCACCGGGGCAGCACTCGGTCCGGTCTTCTCCTCATGCAGCCCGATGTACGGCTACGTCGTCGTCACGGTCCTTCCGGCGTCCCCCGCGCGCGGCCTGATGCTGTTGGCTGCCTACATCTGCGGACTGTGTGGAACTCTCCTGGCGATTGCCCTCGCGGGACGCCGCCTGGCGGCGCGGCTCGGATGGGCCGCCGATACCCATGGGGTGTTCCGCCGCGCAGTTGGAGTGCTGTTCATCCTCGTTGGACTGGCGATCGTGCTGCGGTGGGACAAGGCCGCCCAGGAGTGGCTCATCGTCAATCTGCCCTTTGCCCCCATGGACGCTCGATGAGAGCTTCATCCCGGCTGGTTAGGCCTGCCCCATGGGCATCGTCACGACGACGCAACAGCCGCGCTCGGTCGATGTCACGGTCACGCTTCCGTGGTGCGCAACGACGATGCCGTAGACGACAGCCAAGCCCAATCCACTGCCGCCGGTGCGGGGGCTTCTCGCGGCATCAGCGCGCCACCATGCTTCGAACATTCGGGCCTGCACGTCGGGGGAGAGCCCGCCGCAGGAGTCAGCGACGCTGATCACGGCGGCCTGGTCGACGACGGCGGCCTGAACGTCGACGGTGCCGCCGGCCGGGGTCGCATGGATCGCATTCCCGATGAGATTGTCGATGACCCGACCGATCTCGCGAGGGTCCACCAAGGCCGTCACGGGTCCGGTGGCACCTCCTCGGAGGATGACGCCACGGGTGCGGGCCTGGGGCGTGAGCGAGGCGACCGAATCTGAGAGCAGGTCAGCGATGCTGACGACGTCGGGCGCAGGCACCCACGACCCTGACGTGATCCGCGATAGGGCGAGCAGATCGTCGACCAGAGCAGTCATCCGGGTGACCTCGTGCCGGATCCGTCGCGCGTGCTCCTGGGGGTCGCCGTCGATCCGGTCTTCGATGGCTTCGGCGAGGGCAGCGACACCCGCGAGCGGGGTCCGCAAATCGTGTGAGGCCCACGCCACGAGTTCCCGGCGTTGGGATTCGACCTGGAGATCCCGCTCGCGCTCGGAGCGTTCCCGCGCCAACACCAAGGCTCGCTGCTGCTCGAGGGCGTGCACGCGTCGCGCCAGAACGAGCCCGAACGCAACGGCGACGGGTGTGGCGGCACCGACGACAAGCAGGACCATCGCGAGGTCATGCTTCGAAATGAACATGGCCCGCGCCGAGGCGAGGATCCCGGCTGCGACCGCGAGGTTGACCACCAAAGGCGCCGCGATGCACCGCCCCCGGAACACTTCTCCTGGCGAGAAGCCACCCGGCATACGAGCCCAAACCACCCACGGCGGCCGTGGTCGCGGCTGCGATAACGATGGCCTCGGTGCCCGGGGTCATGCGTGACTCACCCACCGATAGCCGACTCCCCACACCGTCACAATGCGCAGCGGCATACTCGGGTCCTGCTCGACCTTCTCCCGCAGACGGCGGACGTGCACCGTGACGGTCGACTCGTCCCCGAACTCCCATCCCCACACCTGGCGCAGCAATTCCTCACGCGAAAAGGCCCGACCGGGGTGAGCCATGAAATGGGTCAGGAGATCAAACTCTCGCGCGGTCAGGATGATCTCCACGTTCCCGCGGTGGACTTGCCGCGCGAGCGGATCGAGCGTGAGCTCACCATCGCGGATCGGTGTCGACGGCACGTGATGAGCGACGTGGGCTCGCCTCAGGATCGACTGGATACGCAGGACGAGCTCGCGTGGCGAAAAGGGCTTGCTCACATAGTCGTCCGCGCCGACCTCGAGCCCGAGCACGCGGTCCTGCTCCTCGCTGCGAGCCGTGAGGAGCACGATCGGAAGGTCCCCCCGGCTGGCACGGAGGATCCGCAGCACCTCGAGGCCGTCCAGTCCCGGAAGCATCCGGTCGAGCACGACGAGATCGGGCGGCTGGTCACGCGCCGAACGCACTGCTGAGGGGCCGTCAGCGACGGAGGCGACGACAAAGCCTGCCCTCGTGAGGTAGTCGCACAGGATCTCGCTGACGATGGCGTCGTCCTCCACGACGAGGATGCTCGGCATGTCCAGACTCTAGGTCCGGAGTCGATCCGTCGTGGTGGACCTAGCGCTTACGGTGAGGTGACGTTGCGACAGATCCGTGCTCTCACACCGGGTTTCGGTAGAGATTGAGCGTGCCGTTGGTCAGCGCCATCGCGAGCAGGGCAGCGCCGAGCATGTGGGTGCCGACGATCACCGCGGGGAGGCCGGTGAAGAACTGGACGTAGCCCAGGACTCCCTGGATTGCCGTGATGACGAGCACCATGTGCCAGGTATGCCGTGCCCGGGAGATCTCGGCAGGAGCGCCCGAGGTCTGCCCGAGCCGGATGGCGACGAGGGTCGCGAGCGCGAGGCCGATAAAGAGCATCACGACGTCGGCGTGCAACCACGAGACCAGGCGCGGGTCGAATCCTGTGCGCGCGGGCGCCTTGGCGTCGCCGGAGTGGGGCCCTGACCCGGTGACGATGGTGCCGAGCACCATGACGGCGAAGCCGATCGCGTAGGCCGTCCAGCCCAGGCGCACGGCCCACGGGTGGACGACCTGCTCCCGTGCCGCGGGCTCGGCGCCGTCATCGGCCCCTCGAAGCAACGCCGTTGCGGCGGCGACGAGCACGATGGAGGCCAGGAAGTGGAAGGCCACGATCACGGGGTTGAGGCCGGTCCACACCGTGATGCCACCGACGACGGCCTGGGCTGCGATCACAGCCAGGACGAACCACGCCAGCCGGACCATCCCGCGCCGGCGCGGATAGTGGGTGTGCACCGCCCAGAGCGCCAGCAGCGCGATGACGACGAGGACACCCGTGAGCGTGCGGTTGCCGAACTCGATGAACTTGTGGATCCCCTCGGCCTGCGTTGCCACGGGTGTGAGCGATCCCTCCGCGCACGTCGGCCAGTCGGGACACCCCAGACCACTGCCCGTCAGACGGACGACACCGCCGGTGACGATGATGAGGATCTGGGCGACGAGGTTGGCGACGAGGATCGGACGGACCCAGGTCGCACGCAGGACGGGTGCAGCCACGTCCTCAAGGGTATGCCGCCCCGCGTCCGGCCCGGACGCCGGGTCCGCAAGGCGGACCGGGCCTTCCAGTCAGTCCGACCAGCGGAAGGTGCGCCGCGCCAAGGCTGTCGCAGCCACCGCCCACACGACGAGCACGCCGACCGCGGGCCACAGCAGCGCACCGTCAACGAGCGCGCCGCGCAATCCGTCTGCTAAGGCAGCCGAGGGCAACCACCCCATGAGGGTGCCTCCGACGCCGCTGACACTGGCCCGGGGGACGATGACGCCGCCGAGGACGAGCAGCAGCACCCAGACGAGGTTGGCGATCGCCAGGACACCTTCGGCGCGGACCGCCCCGGCGAGGAGGAGGGCGAGGGCCACGAAGGCCCACGTGCCGAGGATGAGCCACAGCACGGCATACGCGATCCCGATCAGCGAGGGACGCCAGCCCAGAGCGAGACCCACCCCGCCGATGACGAGCCATTGGATGAGTTCGACCCCGAGCGTCGCGAGGGATTTGCCCCACAGGAGGCCGTCGCGACCGAGGGGAGTGGTCCCGAGGAGGCGGAGCACGGCATACCGGCGGTCGAATCCGGTGGCGATCGCTTGGGCGGTGAAAGAAGCCGAGATCACGCACAGTGCGAGCACACCGGGGACGGCCACGTCGATGCGGCGGCCCTCACCGAGGGAAGGGAAGGTCGTCAAGGCGAGGCCGAGCAGCGCCCCGAGCGGCAAGACCAATGACACGAGGAGTTGCTCGCCGTTGGCGAGGAGGGTGCGCAGCTCAAAGATCGACTGCGCGCGCACCCGCGCGGCGGTGGGGGCAGGGGCGCTCATGCCGACGCCTTCCGGGTCAAACCGAAATAGACCTTCTCAAGGGTCGAATCACCGACGACGTCGGCAGGGCTGCCTTCGGCGACGGCACGGCCACCACTGATGACGACGAGATGATCGGCCAGCGCCGCAGCCTCCTCGAAGGAGTGGGTCGTGACGACGATCGTCGTCCCCTCCTCCTTGACCTCCCGGAGCAGGTCGTAGACGTCGAGGCGACCGTGCGGATCGAGCCCGGCGGTGGGTTCGTCGAGGAAGACGACCTCGGGTCGTCCGACGAGCGCTGCGGCAAGCGCGAGCCGCTGCTTCTGGCCACCGGACAGGCGGCGGACCGTCGTGCCCGCGAAGGCATCGATCCCCAGACGGGAGGCGAGGTCGGCGGGGCTGACCGGGGCGGCATACAGCGCCGCGAGGTGCCGCAGCAGCGCGAGGGGCTTGCTCCCGTTGGGGATGCCTCCGGACTGGAGCATTACACCGACTCGGGCGCGGTGCTCGGCAGGGGCGTGCCAGGGGTCGCGGCCGAGCACATGGACAACGCCTGAGTCCGGGCGTTGCAGGCCCACGGCACACTCGATCGCGGTCGTCTTACCAGCACCGTTGGGGCCGAGGATGGCGGTGACGTGCCCACGGGGTGCGTGCCAGGTCAGGCCGTCGCACGCGAGGACTGGGCCGAAGGCCCTCCGAAGGTCGACGAGGGTGACGGGGGAGGTCGAACCGGGAGCCACGGACACGCCTGGGAGTGTATGCCGTGCCCGACAGCGGTGCCCGACAGCGGTGCCCGAGTCCCCTGCCCGACTCCCATACCCGACAGCCGAGGGCGAGTTGGCCGGTGTCTTGAATTAGGGCATACTGATGTTGTGAATATCCAGGCGGCCGGATCGGAGCGAGGGACGCGCGATCGCGTCCTCGCGGCGATCACGGCGCGCGGACCCATCAGCGCGTCAGCGCTCGGTCGCGAGTTGGCGCTCACGCCGGCAGCGGTGCGCCGCCACCTCGATGCCCTTGAGGCCGATGGAGCCATCGTCGAGCGGGAGTCGTCCTTCGAGCTCGTCCACTCCGCGCGGACGTGGTCGGCCGGCTCGGCAGTGGGTTGCCGCACCGGCGGGCCTGGACTCGCTGCCCGACGACTACGACGACCTCGCGGTCGATGTCCTGCGCTATCTGCGCGAGCGAGCCGGGGAGAAGCCGTCGCTGAGTTCGCCCGCCGACGCGCCGAACGCCTCAAGAGCCGGTATGCCGGCCAGCTCGCGGCCGTCGACAGCACACCGACCGCGAAGGCCCAGGCGCTCGTCGACGCGCTGTCTCGCGACGGATTTGCCGCCACCGCTCGTCCGGTCGCCGTTGGTGGCCTGACTGGCATCCAGGTGTGTCAAGGTCACTGCCCGGTCAGGCACGTCGCAACGGAGTTCCCGGAGCTGTGCCAAGCGGAGACCGACGCATTTTCCCGGCTGCTCGGCGTCCACGTCCAACGCCTCTCGACCCTGGCCGCTGGCCAGCATGTGTGCACCACCTTTGTCCCCACGGCCCCCGTGTCCGAGCCCGGCGAGATCCACGCGTCGGCCAGTCCGTCCACGTCGTCCTCACCGAAAGGCCTTCTCGCATGAGCACCGACATCGAGCAGCTCAACCCGAGCCTGGAAGGCATCGGTCGCTACGAGTACGGCTGGTCCGACAAGGACACTGCTGGTGCCACCGCCCGACGTGGCCTGTCCGAGGACGTCGTGCGCGACATTTCGGCGCTCAAGGACGAGCCTCAGTGGATGCTCGACCTGCGGCTGCGATCGCTGCAAACTCTTCGATCGCAAGCCGATGCCCACCTGGGGCAGTGACCTCACCGGGATCCACTTCGACAACATCAAGTACTTCGTCCGCTCGACGGAGAAGCAAGCCACGTCGTGGGACGACCTCCCCGAAGACATCAAGAACACCTACGACCGGCTCGGGATCCCGGAAGCCGAGAAGCAGCGCCTCATCGCCGGTGTCGCGGCGCAATACGAGTCCGAGGTCGTCTACCACCAGATCCGCGAGGACTTGGAGGACAAGGGCGTCATCTTCGTCGACACCGACACCGGGCTGAGGGAATACCCCGAGCTGTTCCAGGAGTACTTCACGACGGTGATCCCGGCCGGCGACAACAAGTTCGCCTCGCTCAACACGGCAGTGTGGTCGGGCGGGTCGTTCATCTACGTGCCCAAGGGGGTCCATGTCGACATCCCGCTCCAGGCCTACTTCCGGATCAACACCGAAAACATGGGCCAGTTCGAGCGGACGCTCATCATCGCCGACGAAGGCTCCTACGTGCACTACGTCGAAGGCTGCACGGCACCGATCTACAAGTCCGACAGCCTCCACTCGGCGGTCGTCGAGATCATCGTGAAGAAGAACGCCCGCGTGCGTTACACCACGATCCAGAACTGGTCCAACAACGTCTACAACCTCGTGACCAAGCGCGCCACCTGCGACGAGGGCGCAACGATGGAGTGGGTCGACGGCAACATCGGTTCCAAGGTGACGATGAAGTACCCCGCCGTCTATCTCCTCGGCCGGCACGCCAAGGGGGAGACTCTGTCGATCGCCTTCGCGGGCGAGGGACAGCACCAGGACGCCGGCGCCAAGATGGTTCACGCTGCCCCTGACACGTCGAGCTCGATCGTGTCGAAGTCGGTCGCCCGCGGCGGTGGGCGCACGTCGTATCGCGGCCTCATCCAGATCAACGAGGGTGCCCACGGGTCCAAGTCGACCGTCCGCTGCGACGCCCTTCTCGTCGACACGATCAGCCGCAGTGACACCTACCCCTACGTCGACGTCCGCGAGGACGACGTCCAGATGGGTCACGAGGCGACGGTCTCGAAGGTCAGCGACGACCAGCTGTTCTACCTCATGTCCCGCGGCATGGCCGAAGACGAGGCGATGGCGATGATCGTCCGCGGCTTCGTCGAGCCCATCGCCCGCGAGTTGCCGATGGAATACGCCCTCGAGCTCAACCGGCTCATCGAGCTGCAGATGGAAGGAGCGGTCGGCTGATGCCGCTGCTTGAACGCCCCTCACGCCTCACGCCTCCCGGGGCGTCGTCCCACACGCACGGTATGCCGTTCGTGCCCGACCAATCGCGCGCCGAACGGCGCCGCTCGACCGATCCGGCCGACTTTCCGCTGCCCACCGGACGTGAGGAGGAATGGCGCTTCACCCCGATGGCGCCGTTGACCGCGCTCCTCGACGCGCACCCGGCCGACGGGGCACTCGAGTGGGACGTCCGACGGCGACGATCGCGTCGAGATCCGCCGCGTCGACTCTGGTGACGCTCAGGCGCTCGGGTTGCCGGCGCCCGGTGCACCGTCCGGCGGCGATCGCCGTGTCACAGTCTCCGGCCGCCACGCGCTCATCGACATCCCCGCCGACGTCGAACTCGTCTCGCCGGTGCGGATCCGCCGTCAGGGCGACGGGAGCCGAGCGCTCAGCCACATCGTCCTGCGGGTTCGGCGACCGCGCGCACGCGACGGTGCTCTTTGAGCACGTCCGGCGACACGGCATACAGCGAGGTCCTCTCGGTCCTCGTCGGTGACGGGTGCCTCGCTCACCCTGGTGAGCGTGCCAGGAGTGGGACGACGACCGCGATCCACCTCGGGCGAGCACGACGTCGTCGTCGGCCGCGACGCGACGCGTGCGGCACATCGCGGTCACCCTCGGTGGCGACGCTCGTGCGGCTGCACACCAACGCGCACGTACGCCGGCCCCGGCGGCACCTTCGAGGGCTTCGGCGCTCTACTTCGCCGACGCCGGGCAGCACCTTGAGCACCGACTCTTCGTCGACCACGACGCTCCGCACTGCACGCAGCCAACGTCGAATACAAGGGCGCCCTGCAGGGCGACGGCGCCCACGCCGGTGTGGGTCGGCGACGTCCTCATCCGGGCCGGCGCCGAGGGCACCCAGACCTACGAGATCAACCGCAACCTCGTGCTCACCGAAGGGGCGCGCGCCGACTCCGTGCCCAACCTCGAGATCGAGACCGGACAGATCCGCGGAGCCGGACACGCCGCTGCCACCGGCCGATTCGACGACGAGCAGCTCTTCTACCTGCCAGGCGCGCGGCATCCCCGAAGCGGAGGCCCGACGACTCGTCGTCCGCGGCTTCTTCGCCGACATCATCGCCAAGATCCCCGTCGCCGAGGTCCAGGGCCACCTGACCCAGGCTGTCGAGCGGGAGCTCGCGCGACGACGGCATACGCGACGCCGGAGGTCTGAGATGACCAGGGCACACGGCCGTCGACGAATACGTCTGCGACCTCTCCGAACTCCCGTCATCGGGCGAGCTGTCCAAGCCCAGGTCGGCGATCATCTCGTCGCCGATCGTGCGCCTCGCCGAGCGCGAGGTGCACGCTGTCGGTGACACCTGCACACACGGCCAGGTCTCCCTCTCCGAAGGAGACGTCGTGGGCTGCGACGCTCGAGTGCTGGCTGCACGGCTCGCGGTTCAACCTGCCGCACGGGCGTGCCGTCCTGCCCCCCCGCCGTCACCCCCGTCCCGGTCGTATGCCGTGCGACTGGGCGACGACGCCGTTGTACATCGTCAACCACTGCCGACCTCAGCACAGGAGAACCAACCTCATGACCGTTCTGGAGATCCGCGACCTGCACGGTGAGTGTCGACGACCGACGACGGTCCCAAGGAGATCCTTCGGGGCGTCGACCTCACGGTCCGCTCGGGCGAGACCCACGCGATCATGGGCCCCAACGGGTCGGGCAAGTCGACGCTCGGCGTATTCCGTCGCCGGACACCCGAAGTACCACGTCACCAACGGGTCGATCACGCTCGACGGTGAAGACGTCCTCGAGATGAGCGTCGACGAGCGAGCCCGCGCCGGGCTCTTCCTCGCGATGCAATACCCCGTTGAGATCCCCGGCGTCACCGTGAGCAACTTCCTGCGCACCGCGAAGACCGCCATCGACGGTCGAGGCGCCCAAGCTGCGCACGTGGGTCAAGGACGTCCAGGCTCGCGATGGACGAACTCAAGATGGACTCGGCCGTTCGCCGAACGCAATGTCAACGAGGGCTTCTCCGGCGGGGAGAAGAAGCGCCACGAGGTGCTGCAGCTTGAGCTGCTCCGGCCCGAAGATCGCTCGTGCTCGACGAGACCGACTCCGGGCTCGACGTCGATGCCCTGCGCGTCGTGAGCCGAGGGCGTCAACCGGGCCAAGGAGGCATCCGACATGGGCATCGTCCTCATCACCCACTACACGCGGATCCTCCAATACATCCGCCCCGACTTCGTCCACGTCTTCATCGACGGTCGGATCGTCGAGAGTGGGCAAGCCGAGCTCGCCGACCGCCTCGAGGCCGAGGGCTACGACCGCTACCTCACGCCGTCAGCATGAGGGGTATGCCGTGACCGCAATCCTCGGCGCGACTCACCCCACGGGGACGGTTGTCTCCGGCGAGGGTGACGGCACCCTCACGTCGGGTGGCTTCTCGGCGGCCGAGCTCGCCGAGATCCGCAGCAGGCTTTCCGATCCTGAGCCGCACGGTCCGCGGCGGCAAACCGCTGATCTACCTCGACTCCGGGGCGACCTCGCACAAGCCCCGGCAAGTGCTCGACGCCGAACGTGACTTTTACGAGCGCATCAACTCCGCCGTGCACCGCGGTGCTCACCAACTCGCCGAGGAGGGCACCGACGCCTACGAGGCGGCGCGGCATACCGTGGCGCGCTTCATCGGTGCCCCGGCCGAGGAGATCGTCTTCACGCGGAACGCGACGGAAGCTCTCAACCTCGTCGCCTATGCCTTCTCCAACGCCGTCCACGGTGGCGGCGGGGGCGGCACGTCGGGACGATTCACCCTCGGGCCGGGTGATGAGGTGCTCATCACGCAGATGGAACACCATGCCAATCTCGTGCCCTGGCAGGAGCTCTGCCGACGCACCGGCGCGACCCTCCGGTGGATCCCCGTGGCCTCCGACGGGACTCTCGACCTGGGCACGCTCGACGAGGTGCTCACGTCCGCGACGAAGGTGCTGTCCTTCACCCACGTCTCCAACGTCCTCGGCGTCGTCAACCCCGTCGCCGAGCTCACCGCGCGGGCTCATGCCGTGGGCGCCCTCGTGGTCCTCGACGCGTGCCAATCAGTGCCGCACCTGCCGATCGACGTGAAGGAGTTGGGAGTCGACCTGCTCGCCTTCTCCGGCCACAAGATGGAAGGCCCCATGGGGATCGGGGTGCTGTGGGGGAGGCGGGAGATCCTCGAAGAGATGCCGGTCTTTCTCACGGGCGGGTCGATGATCGAGATCGTCACGATGGAATCGTCGACATACGCCCCCGTGCCGCAAAAGTTCGAGGCCGGCGTGCCGATGGCTGCCCAGGCCGTCGGGCTCGCAGCTGCCTGTGACTTCCTCGTCGCACCTCGGGATGGAGCGGGTCCACCGCCACGAGATCGCGCTGGCGCAACGCCTTCGGGCGGGACTGCTCGCGCGGCCGTGGGTGCGCGTCCTCGGTCCGGACGACCCCGCGGACCAGGGCGCCGTGGTGGCGTTCGTCGTCGAAGGGGTCCACGCCCACGACGTCGGTCAGGTCCTCGACGACGCCGGCGTCGCCGTGCGCGTCGGGCACCACTGCGCGTGGCCCCTGCACCGGGCTCTCGGCGTCACGGCGACGACCCGCGCGAGCTTCGCACCATATTCGACGCCCGGCGAGGTCGACGCCCTCCTTGAGGCGCTCGACCGGGTCCCGGTCATCTTCGGGCTGCAGGAGCGCTGAGTGGACCTCTACCAACAGATCATCCTCGACCACTCGAAGCGACCCATCGGGTCGGGCCTGCGAGAGCCTTTCGACGCAGAGGTGCACCACGTCAACCCGTCGTGCGGCGACGAGGTGACGCTCCGCGTCACGCTGGGCGGCTCCGACAGCGCCGCGTCGCTGAAGGACATCTCGTATGACGCCCAAGGGTGCTCGATCTCAGTGGCGTCGATGTCAGTCCTCGCCGAGGAACTCACCGGAGCGACGATCGATCATGCCCGCACCGCATACCAGGCCATGAAAGACATGCTCACCTCGCGCGGGCAGCTCCACGGAGACGAGGACGTCATCGGTGACGGAGTCGCCTTCGCCGGGGTCTCGCAATACCCCGCGCGGGTCAAGTGCGCTCTCCTCGGGTGGAGCGCTCTCGCCGATGCTCTTGCTCGACGAGGCGTCGACCTCACTGCAGCCAGCCCTGCCGACACCACTAAAGCCGCCAGCAAGGACACCCCATGACCGCCGGACCTGTGCCCGCCAACGTCGCCGACCTCGAGGAGGCCATGCGCGATGTCGTCGACCCTGAACTCGGGATCAACGTCGTCGATCTCGGTCTCGTCTACGGCATCACCGTGGATTCTGCTCAGCACGCCATCATCGACATGACGCTCACGTCGGCGGCATGTCCGCTGACGGACGTTATCGAGGATCAGACCGCGCAGGCCCTCGACGGACTGGTCGTGAGTCACCGCATCAACTGGGTGTGGATGCCGCCGTGGGGTCCCGACAAGATCACCGACGACGGTAGGGAACAGTTGCGCGCGTTGGGATTCAACCTTCTGACGTCCTCTGGCCGACAGGAGATCGCGCCGTCGGCCTTCCCCCCATGGTGGGCCGACCAGGTCGCCCTTCGCCGTGGGTGGACGCTGACGACCGCCACACACCGGCACGAGTTGCGCTCCCCGTCCGGTGACCAGGTGATCGCGGCCGAGGAATGGGCGTGGGACCCCGTCGGCCTGATCCTCGTGCGCCGAGGCGGGTATGCCGTGGGGCTGGCCCACGGTGCCGCCCTTGTCGCGTCCAAGGCGGGGCGTCGCCGCGTCCAGGGCCGCACGGCTGCCGGTGGCTGGTCGCAACAGCGGTTTGCCCGTCGCCGCGCCAATCAAGCCGCCGAGTTGGTCGAGGCCGTGGCGGGGCACGCCAGCC
This sequence comes from Dermatophilaceae bacterium, assembly GCA_037046615.1. Lineage (GTDB taxonomy): Bacteria > Actinomycetota > Actinomycetes > Actinomycetales > Dermatophilaceae > Phosphoribacter. The sequence continues at coordinate 488,282 of JBAOHD010000008.1, read as the reverse complement.
GTCTCCTCCTGGCCGACGGACGCGGCATACCGGCTGGCCTCGTGACCGGCGGAGACCGGACGCTGTGCGCCGAAGTCTTGGCCGACGCCTCACTCGCTCCACTGCGGTCACTGCCCCGGCGGGAGCTCCCGGATCTGCCTGACCCGGATGCCCAGGTCCTGCGGCGTGCGCTGTGGCGCGCCCGAGCGGTGTGGGTGACCGGCGCAACGGTGATTGACCCGGACAAGGGCTTCTGTCTGACACGGACTGACTCCTAGGATGGTGGCCATGAGCGACGACTTCCGTATCGAGCAGATGTCCACCGACGAGTGCTCGGAAATCCTCGACCGTGAGCGCTTCGGCCGGCTAGCCGTGGCGGTCCAAGGCGAGCCCGACATCTTCCCGATCAACTTCCTCGTCGACAACGGCGCCCTGCTCATGCGCACAGCGCCCGGCACGAAGCTGACCGAACTCGTGATCAACGCTGCCGTGGCTGTCGAGGCAGACGGTCGCTCGGGCGACGAAGCCTGGTCGGTCATCGTCAAGGGCCTCGCCCGGATGGTGGATTCGTTCTCCGAAACCTACGCCGACGACGAAAAGCATCTCGAGACCTGGCTGCCCTCTCGACAAGCCGATCTATGTCGAGATCACGGTGCGTGATATCAGCGGTCGCCGGTTCTACCGCGGTGCTGCCGTCTGAGCGCTTCGTCGCCAACGCCGACGCGCCAAGGGCGGCCATCCTCGCAGGATGGCCGCCCTTGTGCGTGTCGGCGGAGGCCGCGGATCAGACCCGCGAGACCCCGAACGTGTTGCACTGGTTGATGTCGCCGGTCTGGTAGCCGGTCATGAACCACCGCTGGCGCGACTCGGCCGAGCCATGGGTCCAGTTCTCGGGCGTGACCCGTCCTTGGGTCGCTTCTTGGATCCGGTCATCACCAACAGCAGAGGCCGCCGAGAGAGCCGACTTGATGTCAGCTTCGGTAATCGGCTTGAGGTAGGGGACACCGTTGGCGTCCTTGGTCTCGGTTGCGTGCTTGACCCATGTCCCGGCTAGGCAGTCGGCCATCAACTCGACCCGGACAGCACCCGACTGCGGGCCTTGCGGGTCCTGCTGAGCCCGGTTGAGCAGGCCGAGGACGTTTTGGATGTGGTGGCCGTATTCGTGGGCCACGACGTATTCCTTGGCGAGGTTGCCACCGTCGGCGCCGAAGCGGCTGGAGAGCTCCTGGAAGAAGGAGGCGTCGATGTAGACCTTGCTGTCCAGCGGGCAGTAGAACGGGCCAACCTGGTTGGAGGCGGTGCCACATCCCGACTGCGTTGTGCCGTTGTAGAGCACGGTCTTGGCGGGCGGGTACTGCTTGCCGTATTGCGGAAGCAGCTGGGACCAATACGCCTGGACGCTGTTGACCGTCGCGATGACAAGGCACTGGTCGTCTCGGTTGGCGTCCGCGCCCGTCTTGCACTTGGCGAAGTCGGCGTTCTGAGTGCCGGCAGCCGAGACCTGGCTCGGGTCGAGCGGGCTCGACTGTCCGGTCGTCGTGCCGTCGGGGATCTGGGTGTTGCTGCCCCCGGTCAACCCGCCGCCGAAGATCAGCATGAGGATGAGGATGATGAGGCCGCCGATCCCACCGCCGACCTGGATCCCGCCGGGGAAGCTCCCGCCTCCGCCACCGAAGCCACCGCCGCCTCGGCCGCCAGACTCGACCTGGGAAGTGTCGAGTTGGACGTTGTCATTGAACGACATTGACCCTCCGTCATGCCTTGGCCGGCGTGGTCCGCCGTGTCACGCACCCACCTTAACGTTCACGACCCCGATTGCCTTCCCGCACGTTTGCGGTGTCGTGGCACGTGTTGCGGCACGGCTACGGGACGGCTGCGGGACGGTGCCGCGGCTCAGGTCTCGCGGTGACAGTGGCAGAATGGGTCGTCCGCTGAACCTGTCCCACCCGTCCGCCGTCGTCGGCGCACCTTGTCTAGACCTGGGGTATGCCGTGATCGTCGCCACCGAGGTGGAGTTGCGTATTGGCGCGCGCCTGCTCATCGAGCCGGTGTCTTTCCGGGTCTCGGCCGGCGACCGCATCGGGCTCGTCGGTCGCAACGGTGCCGGCAAGACGACCCTGACCAAGGTGCTGGCGGGCGAGGGCTTGCCGTCTGGAGGCTCGGTCACGCGCACGCGGTGCGGTGGGTTACCTGCCCGCAGGACCCGCGCACGGGCGACCTGCACGTGCTCGCGCGCGACCGGATCCTCTCCGCGCGTGGGCTCGACGAGACGGTGCGTGCGCTGCGGCTCGCCGAGTCGCGGATGGCGCGCCGGACCGACGAGCGTCTGCGACGAGCGCGCCATGCGCGCGCTACGCCCGCGCTCGACGCGGAGTTCAGTCGCCGCAAGGCGGGTATGCCGCGGAGTCCGAGGCCGCGCGCCATCGCCGTCGTCGCTGGGGCTGCCCGAGCGGGTCACTGACTCAACCGCTCGAGACCTTGTCCGGTGGCCAGCGCCGCACGGGTCGAGCTGTCGCGGATCCTGTTCTCTGGAGCCGACACGTCTGCTGCTCGACGAGCCGACCAACCACCTTGACGCCGACTCGATCGTTTGGCTGCGCGACTACCTCACGTCGCTACAAGGGCGGCCTCATCGTCATCAGCCACGACGGTGGCCTGCTTGACGCGGTCGTCAACCGGGTCTTCCACCTCGACGCCAACCGCGCCACGCTCGACATCTACAACGTCGGGCTGGAAGCCCTACCTCGCAGCAGCGTGAGACCGACGAGCGCCGCCGGAAGCGCGAGCGCGCTCAACGCCGAGAAGAAGGCGTCGGCCCTGCTTGGCACAGGCCGACAAGATGCGCGCCAAGGCGACCAAGGCGACGGCTGCTCAGAACATGGCCCGGCGCGCAGAGCGCCTGCTTGGCTGGCATCGAGGGGGAGCGGGCGCACGACCGGGTGGCCAAGTTGCGCTTCCCCGACCCGGCTCCCGTGCGGCAAGACTCCGCTGCATGGCGTCGGGGCTGTCGCGGTCCTACGGGTCGCTGGAGATCTTCACCGACGTCGACCTGGCGATCGACCGTGGATCGCGGGTAGTCGTCCTCGGCCTCAACGGCGCGGGCAAGACGACTCTGCTGCGGATCCTCGGCGGGCGTGGACGCCCCTGACACCGGGCAGGTCGAGCCCGGTCACGGTCTCAAGCTCGGCTACTACGCGCAGGAGCACGAGAACCTCGACGTCGACGCGCACGGTGCTCGCCAACATGAAGTCGGCCGCGCCGGACCTCGGGGAGACCGAGGTCCGCAAGGTGCTCGGGTCCTTCCTCTTTGCCGGCGACGACGTCGACAAGCCCGCGCGCGTGCTCTCCGGTGGCGAGAAGACGCGGCTGTCGCTGGCGATGCTCGTCGTGTCCAGTCGGCCAATGTGCTGCTGCTCAGACGAGCCGACCAACAACCTCGACCCGGCCTCCCGCGCACGAGATCCTGGGGGCGCTGCGCAGCTACAAGGGCGCTGTCGTGCTCGTGACCCACGACGAGGGCGCTGTCGACGCCTTGGAGCCCGAGCGAGTCCTCCTCCTGCCGGACGGGGTCGAGGACCTGTGGGGTCCGGACTACAAGGATCTCGTCGCCTTGGCGTGAGACGCTGGGCTCGGAGGTAGCACATGCGCCGCGGGTATGCCGACTACGAGCCGTTGACCGCGTGTGGCCGCGTCGGCGAGATCTGCTACCGGCTCCGTCGCGGCCCCTTCCGCACGGCCCAGCTCAACGTCGTGGGCTGGAGTGCGCTGCTGGGACTCTGCGTCTCGTCGTGGTTGATCGGTCGGTATGCCGTGACTCGCCTCGGCGGGCCGGGGTGGCTGGCTTGGGCGGCCGCCGGCGTGCCGGTAGCCGTCGTCAAAGTGGTTGACCTTCGCCGCGACCGGGCCATGCGAGAGCGCTCATACCTCCCGCCGGTGTTCATCCGGGACTCGACCGACGCGGACCTGCCGCAGCTCGGTGTGATCGAGACGTCAGGGGACGCTGCTTTCCGCGGGTTGGGCATGGACGTCGTTGCGGACGCTCCGGCTCCCGATGCCTCGGTGTTCGACGCGGCGCATGACGCCGGGTGGCTATTCGTGGCCGTTGACGGCACGGACCAGCAGATCGGCTTCGTCAGGGTGGAGCTGGCCGACGGGTGCCCTCACGTCGGGCAAGTAAGTGTCCTGCCCGAGCACGCGGGACGGCATACGGGAGCGTTGTTGCTGTCGCACGCCGCGCACCACGCGGTGGGCCGCGGCTTCTCGCGGATGACGCTGCGGACCTTTACCGACGTTCCCTGGAACGCGCCGTATTACGCGCGGCTGGGGTGGCGGGTGCTCCCCGAAAGCGACTGGGGACCGGGCCTGCGCGCGGTGGCCGCCAGTGAGCGTGCGGCCGGGCTCGGACCGTGGCCACGCCAGACGATGGTGCTGGACTTGGTCAAATAGCTGCAGGCGCACCTCAAGCCGACTCTGCGGGCGCGAACCCTCCACGACCTGGTCGCCGCTCGAGAATCCGTCGGGCAGGGGTTGAGCCACTTTTTCGTCAGGCGGCGGCGAGGAGTCGGGTGAGGTGTCGTTCGAGGGGGCTGAGTAGTGCGGCGTCGGTGGGCCTTTCGCCGGGCGAATCGTCAAGCATTTCGTCGGGCGAATCGCCGGTATGCGTGTCGTTGGGCGACTCGTTGGCTCTCTGGCTGGGTGCTGCTGGAAGTGGTGTGGTGGTGCCCCAGCCGAGGATGGGTGGTGCCACGGATGTGTAGGTGTGCCCGGTCGGGGTGGTCAGGATCGTCGTGTGTGGGTGGTCGATCCCGGACGCCGCACTGGTTCTGGTGACGAGTTCTTCTCGGTGAGCTGTTAGACGTGAGCTCTCGACGGGCAGGCCAGGACCCCTGCTGTCCCCGGGTTTCGCAGATTCCGCAGGCGAGGGGTCTGACTGGCACGACGGGGCTGACTGGCACGACGGGGCTGACTGGCACGACGGGGCTGGCTGGGATGAGGGGGCTGGCTGGGACGAGGGGGCGGGCTGGGGCGACGGGGCTGGGGTGGGGTCGGGTAGCCCGGTGTGGGTGACCTGGGCGTGCCAGCCGGGGGCTTCTTTGGTGTTGTTGCATCGTTGGCACAGGCCAGCGCCGTTAGCCACAGTGGTCAGCCTGTGGTTCCCCCCGAATCGTGGAGGGCTTCTTTTAAGCGGCTCTCTCGGGGTGAGGGCCGCGGTCTCGTAGGCGATGGGTGACATCATCGCAGCGGAGCTGTGCCGGCGGGTGGTGTTGTAGAAGTTCCAGCACCAGTCCATGACCGCGGTCGCGGCCTCGGTGGTGGTCTCGAACTCGTTGCGTGAGAGGACTTCCCACTCCAGGGTGGAGAAGAACGCCTCCGCGGCGCTGTTGTCGAAACACGAGCCCACTCTGCCCAAGGACTGGCGGATGCCGAGGTCTGTGCAGGTCTTGGTGAACAGATCGGCAGTGTAGGTCGATCCTCTATCCGTGTGAAAGATGACCCGCTCGGACTCCTCTTCCCGCCAGATCGCGGCCTTGCCGCCGCGCACGGTCACGGCCATCGTGATCGCGGCCTTGGCGAGCTCGGCGTTGGGGTGGCGCGAGGTCGCCGCCCCGATCAGGCGGCGGCTGAACAGGTCGATCACGGTGGCCAGGTACAGCTTCGCCGGCCGGCGGTGGGGATCTCGGTGATGTCACCAACCCACCGCTGGTTCGGCTCGGCCGCGGTGAAGTCCCGGTTGATCAGGTCCGGGAACGGCGCCTTGGTCTTGTCCTGCTTGGTTAATCCGTTGCGGCGCTTGATCTTTCGCGCGATCAGACCCTCGCCGACGCATCGACTTCGCGACCGTCTTCTCGCGACACGACCCACCCATCCTCGCGCAGGTCCTGCGACCAGCCGCGGCGAGCCGTGCAGGCCGCGGTGCTTGACGAACATGACCTTCACCGCCCGGTCGATGGTGTCCCGGCGCAGGTCCCGCGTGGTGTACAGGCGCGACGGCGAGAGGGCCCGCTGCCACCACTTGTAGAACCACGAGATCGAGATCCCCAGCAGGGCACAGGTCAGCGCGACAGGCACCGGCGTAGTTGGTCCTCTGGTCGGCGATGAAGCGTGCCACGCTCACTTCGTCGCCTCCTTCACCCACAGGACCACGGATCGCTTGAGGACATCACGCTCCATCCGCAGCTCGGCGACCTCCGCGCGCAGGCGCTTCAGCTCATCGACAGTCCGCCTGCGGACAGCTCGCCGCGGCCCTCGCGCTCAGCGCGGGCACGTTGCGACCCAGTTGCCCAGCGTGCCCTCGTTCACGCCGAGATCGCGGGCGACCTGGCGCGATCGGCTTCTTGGTCTCTTCGACGATCCGGACAGCTCCCTCACGGAACTCCCGGTCGTACTTCATTCGCTTCTCTGACATCGCAACTCCTCATTGCTCGATGCCTCCACGCTTCGGGGGGAACCTCAGCCCGCCGTGGTGGGCGGGGTGGGTGTGGTCGGCAGCGGTGATCGGGGCATCGCACCAGGGGGTGCGAGGGTGTCAAGTTGTCTGTGTAAGTAGGGTGGTCGTGGGGGTTTAGAGGTGGGGGTTGATGCGGTCGGGGTAGATGAGGGCGAGTTCGCCGAGGGCGGCTTTCCAGCCTTGGATGACGGAGCCTTCGACGAGTTTGCTGGGGGCCTTGCGGGGGTGGCCCTTGGGTAGTCCGGCCTCTTTGGCGCGTTCGCGGGCTCTCTTGTCCTCGATGTTGCGGATGGCCAGCCAGAGCAGCTTGATCGCGGCGGCGTCGCCCGGGAAGTGGCCGCGGTTCTTGATGATCTTGCGCAGTTGGTAGTTCAACGACTCGATCGAGTTGGTCGTGTAGATGACCTTGCGCAGCGCGGGCCCGAACGCCAGGAACGGGGTGAACCGGTTCCAGGCGTTCTCCCACGAGGCGAGGGCGGCGGGGTACTTCTTGCCGAGGTTGGAGTCGGCGAAGGTGGCCAGCGCGATCAGCGCGGCGTCCTCGTTCGCGGCGGTGTAGATCGGCTTGAGCAGCGCAGCGACGGCCTTGCGGTCGCTGTAGGACACGAACCGCATCGAGGCCCGGATCAGGTGCACCACGCAGGTTTGGACCATCGCGCGGGCCCAGGTCGCCTCGATCGCCTCGGGGAAGCCGGTCAGCCCGTCACAGCAGACGATCAGGACGTCCTTGACGCCGCGGTTGGCCAGCTCGGCGCACACCGACGCCCAGAACTTCGCGCCCTCGGTGGCCTGGACCCAGATCCCCAGAACGTGCTTGACCCCGTCCATGTCGACCCCGACCGCGATGTGCGCGGCCCGGTTGGACACGTGTGCTCCGTCGCGGATCTTGACCACCAACGCGTCGAGGTAGATCACCGGGTAGAACGCCTCCAACGGGCGGGTTTGCCACGCGGTGACCTCCTCGGCGACGGCGTCGGTGACCTTGCTGATCGTCTCGTGCGAGAGGTCGGTGCCCAGCGTCGCGGCGAGGTGGTGCTGGATGTCGCGGATCGTCATCCCGCCGGCGTACAAGGAAATGATCATGTCCTCCAGCCCGCCCAGGCGGCGGGCGCCCTTGGGCACCAGCGACGACGCGAACGTCGAGTTCCGGTCCCGCGGCTGGTCCAAGGCGATATCGCCGACCTCGGTGCCGACCGTCTTCGGCGTCGTCCCGTTGCGGGAGTTGCCCGAGCCGTTCCCGGCCGGGTCGCCTTTCTCATACCCCAGGTGGCCGGTCAGCTCCGCCTCCATCCCGCGCTCAAGGACCGCCTTGATCATCTCCGGCAGGAACCCGCCTTCGCCGGTCAGCGACAGGTGTGGTTCCCCCCGAATCGTGGAGGTTGTCTCTTAGGCGGCTGCTCTCGGGGTGAGGGCAGCGTTTTCGTAGTCGACAGGTGACATCATCGCATGCGGCGCTGTGGCGGCGGGTCGGTGTTGTAGAAGTTCCAGCACCAGTCCGATAACCACTGTAGCGGCCTCGGTGGTGCTTTGGAACTCGTTGCGGGAGAGAACTTCCCACTCCAGGCTGGAGAAAAACGCCTCCGCGGCAGCTATTATCGAAACACGAGCCCGACCCGGCCCATGGACTGGCGGATCCCGAGCTCTGCGGCAGGCGCGTGGTGAACAGATCCGCCGTATAGGTCGCTGCCGCGGTCCGCTGTGGAAGATGACCCGCTCGGATTCCTCCTCCCGCCAGATCGCGTCCCTCCCGCCGCGGACGGTCACGGCCATGGTGATCGCGGCCTTGGCCAGTTCCGCGTCCGGGTGCAGCGCGTGGTCGCGGCCCCGAGCAGCCGGCGGGAAAACAGGTCGATCACGGTGGCCAGGTACAGCTTCCCGGCCGCGGTCGGGATCTCGGTGATATCCCCGACCCAGCGCCGGTTCGGGGCGTCCGCGGTGAAGTCGCGCCGGATCAGGTCCGGGAACGGTACCTTCGACTTGTCCTGCTTGCGTTAATCCATTGCGGCGCTTGATCTTCCGGGCGATCAGACCCTTGCCGGCGCATCGAGTTCGCGACCGTCTTCTCGCTGACGCGTCCACCCGTCATCGCGCAAGTCCGAGCACCAGCCTCGGCGAGCCGTGCAACCCGCGGTGCTTGTCGAACATGACCTTCACCGCCCGGTCGATGGTGTCCCGGCGCAGGTCCCGCTTGGTGTACAGGCGCGTTAGCGATAGCGGCTCGATGCCACCACTTGTAGAACCACGAGATCGACAGCCCCAGCACGAGGCACAGGTGAACGCGACGGGCACCTGCGTACTTGGTCCTCTGGTCGACCACGAAGCGTGCCACGCTCACTTCGTCGCCTCCTTCACCCACAGGACCACGGATCGCTTGAGGACATCACGCTCCATCCGCAACTCGGCGTTCTCCGCGCGCAGCCGCTTCAACTCATCCACAGTCCGCCGGGCGACAGTTCGCCGCGGCCCTCGCGCTCCTCGCGGGCGCGTTGGCAACCCAGTTACCCAGCGTTCCCTCGTTCACGCCCAGGTCGCGCGCGACCTGGCAGCGATCGGCTTCTTGGTCTCCTCGACGATCCGCACAGCCCCCTCACGGAACTCCCGGTCGTACCTCATTCTCTTCTCTGACATCGCAATCCTCATTGTCGATGCCTCCACGCTTCGGGGGGAACCTCAGGCCACGCTCGTCGGTGGCAGCCATCAGCTGGTCCAGCATCTCGTCGGTGAACAACTCACGACGCAGCCGGCGAGCCTCAGACTCCCGCCCATCACTCTTCTTCGCCTTGGTCATGCTCACAGTCAATCTCCTTCAGATAGAGACCGCCCCCTTACACAGACCATCTGATACCCCCCAGCACCCGTCGAAGACCACAATCGAAGAACCGGCGCCGGGAGTCCAACCCGACCAGGTCCCGACCGGTCGGGCTCGTGAACAGGCGTCTGATCCATACCCGGTCCGCGTCAGCGACCACAGCCCGAGCGACCGGTGCGGGGATCGGGCCATACCCAGGCAGGTGAGCTGGATCGCTGCCCCCGGCCAGCAGCGTGTCCGGGGTCATCACCAGGCACACCTCAACATCAACCCGCCCACCAAAGCCGCTGCCACCCGTGACACCGCTCATACCGCTCATACCGCTCATACCGCCCGTACCGGTCGTGCCGCTCGTGCCGCCCGTGCCGGGAGTGCCGCCCGTCCCGAGGGTGCCGGGGGTGCGGCCGAGGATGCGGTCCAATCCCAGGTCAACCATGAGCTGCCCCCGGGTCCGCGAATCCGCGACGACCTCCGCCACAGCGTCCGCGGTGGAGACGGCGTCGGGTGAGGTGTCTGCGGGGGGGGCAGGAGAGGTCGTCGTGGTGGCGTGGGTGGTCTTGGCGAGGCGGTCCAGGGCGGCATACGCCCCGACAGCGTCGGTCAACGGGGCCAGGAACGTCAACCACGCCATCCCATCCGGCGCCGGACGCACCGTGACCCGCCGCGACGCCACCGCCCGGTCCATCCGGGCCACCACCGCAGCCGCGTCCACCTCGGCAGCGACCCGCCGCGCCGCAGCAGCCAAAGACCGGTTGCCCAACAACGCCAAATCCGGAGCCAACCGCGCATCCACCAATCCCCGCTGCTCCCGGGTCAAGCAGGCAGTCTCCCGCACCACCAGGGCGGCCCGGTATTCACTGATCACACCGGAGGTCAACGCCGCCAACGTCGCGGGCATCTCCTGCACCAGAGCACGAGCAAACCCGACATGCTGATCACCCCGTGACGGACTGTCACGACGAGCCAACGCCACCTGCGACCCGACACTGCGGGCAGCTTCACTGACCTTCCCGCCCCGCGCCACATGCACAGCCCGCTGCGAGTGCGCAAACCGGGCAGTCACCCGCGCCTGCGCCGCAGCCGCCGCCCCCTTCACCGCCTCCAACACCCCGATCAGATCCACCCGCACGTCATCAGCCAGGCCAGCGCCATCCACCCCCGCCAACCACGACACAAACTCACCCACCACACCCACCGACCCAGCACCACCACCATGACCGCCATCGACAGCGTCATCGGTGCGCACGACAGCGTCGAGGGCCAACCCTGACCCCGCCCGCTCCGATGCCTCGCTTGCCATGCCTCAATAGTACACCAGTACTAATCAGGACGCAATCATCAGTGTGACAGATCGTTATCGGCAAGTACTGTCGCCAGCGATCGACTTACGTGGTGGTGTTGAGATGCAGCGGAGCTTGCACGAACTCGTGCATGCTCCGCACGCCTCTGCCTGCCATTCAGCAGTCGCGCAGGATGTGGAGCACTCCATCTCCGCAGGTCACTACCCCTCCGACCCGAGGGCCAGGGCACCCATCACGTTGCCGAGGTGCAGGGAGTGATGAAGGAGGCTGCGCCCGTGGTCGTGTGCGATCAGCCACCTGAACACTCGTCGGGCGACGCCCCGCAGGCGAGAGGGGTTGCGCCCTCGCGCCAGACCAGCGGAGCATGGGTTCGTGGACGCTTGGGACTTCCGCCGATTGACTCGGGACGACTTCCCCTTGGTCTCGGGATGGCCGAGTCAGCCAGAGGTCGAACGGTGGTGGATGCACGAGTGGTCCGAAGAGGCCCTGGAGCGGGATTTCGGCCCAAGCATTGACGGCGGTGAGCCGAACGAAGACTGGATTGCCCTGCATCACGGCTACCCCGTTGGGCTCGTGCAGCGATCTCTAGTGGCGGATTGCGAGGAGAACCTCCGCGACTTCCGGCTGCTCGGCAACGTCCCCGAGGGCGCGGCTACCCTCGACTACCTCCTCGGTGGGGCCCGAGGCCAGGGGACGGGCTCAGCGATGTTGGCTGCGATGGTCGAGCGCACCAGGCGCGACCTGCCTCAGTCGCCCGCGATCCTGGTCAGCGTGGTCGCCGCCAACACGGCCTCCTGGCGAGCGCTGGAGAAGGTGGGCTTCAGGCGGGTGGGCGCTGGCGCATGCGCGCCTGAAAACCCGATCGACGATCCCCTGCACTACCTCATGCGCATGGACCGGCCAAGCAACGACGCTGCCGCCGACTCCCGTGCAAGCTAGGAGCGCGGGTCGGGCGCCCGGCTAAGCGGTTCCGTGGCGCGGGGCAGGTGTGGGCCTCGGAGCTATCTACTTCTCTGGAGTGGATCGCCGCGAAGAGGAACCTCGCGCTCATCGACCCGGCCGGCACCGGCGAGTCCCACACCCTGATCCCTCTAGCGCACGCCGCCGTTATCGCCGACCACGAGGTCACCTGAGTCACCGCGGCCGACCTCATAGAGACCCTGTATCAGGGCCTCATGGACAACGCCGTCGGCATGACTCGCCCGTTTGCGGGGTAGTGTGCAGAACTCGGCCCATGTGAGCCCCGGCCTCCTCAGTGAGGTCTTCCGAGTGCGTTCCCTCGTGACCGCTACTGTCACGGGATGAGCGGATCCCCGCAGACATTGAGCCTTGAGGATCGCCGAGTCGTGGCTTGGTGGGCGGCCGATTGTGCCGCCTCAGTCCTGGCCATCTTTGAGGATGCCTCGCCGGACGACTCGCGGGTGCGCGCGGCAATCGATCAGACACGCGCTTTCGCCCGGGGAGGAGTTGCGGTGGCCGATGCCGTTCGACGGCGTGGAGGTGCCGCCGGAGCCGGCGCTCGAGAGGCCCCCACTCCGGCTGCGACGGCGGCAGCCTACTCTGCCGAACAGGCTGCCGCGGTCGCGCACATGGGTGCCCACGCACTCGGTGCCGCCGGATATGCCGTCAAGGCGCGCATCTTGGCCCGGGAGTCGCCCGACGGTCAAGGCGCCGACGTGGAAGTTCTCGCCGAGGTCCAAAAGCAGGTCGAGCTAATGAGTCCCGACGTGGCCAACGCGCTCAGCCTCCTACCAGCATTGGGCACAGATGGCGCCGGGCCTCTCGCCGAAGGACGGCTCAACAAGGGTGTGGTCGGTGAGGCTATCCGTGCACTTCAGGCGGCCGTAAATGGTCGAACGCGACCCTGACCGGGAGAAACGTAAAGTTCATCGGGCAGGAGTTTCATGTTGGCTGCGTCTCGACCCCTCCGCGGCTGCGGTGCCCCAGGCGACGGAGGACCCTACTGTCCGGGAATTGCTGGGAGGCGCGTCAGGGCTTCCGCGACGGCGTCGCGAATCTCGGACTCCTCATAGGAGTGGTCGGTCATCGATCCGTCGAGGTAGGCGCCGTAGGCCGGCAGATCAAGGTGACCGTGGCCGGAGAGCACCATGACGATGACCTTCTCCTCCCCGGACTCGATGCACGCCCGAGCCTCGGAGACGACCTCGGCAATCGCGTGGGTTGCTTCGGGTGCAGGGATGATGCCCTCGGACCGGGCGAAGAGGACTCCGGCGTCGAAGCATTCCTTCTGCTTGCGTGCGACTGCTTCCATGAGACCCGACTCGTAGATGTGCGACAGCAGCGGGCTCATCCCGTGGTAACGCAACCCCCCGGCGTGGATCGGGTCGGGAATGAAGTCGTGCCCGAGGGTGTGCATCTTCATCAGCGGCGTCATGCCAGCGGTGTCGCCGAAGTCGTAGGCGTAGGTGCCCTGGGTCAGCGAAGGGCAGGAGGCCGGCTCAACGCCGCGGAGGACGGGCGACATCTTGCCGGCCAGCTTCTCGCGCAGGAAGGGGAAAGCGAGGCCGGCGAAGTTGGAGCCACCGCCGGTGCAGCCGATGACGAGGTCGGGAGTGACCTCAATCTTGGCGAACTGCTTGAGCGCCTCCTCACCGATGATCGTCTGGTGCATGAGCACGTGGTTGAGGACCGAGCCGAGGGCGTAGTTGATCGTCGGGTCCTGGGCGGCAACCTCCACGGCTTCGCTGATCGCGATGCCGAGCGAGCCGGGGGAGTCCGGGTGCTCGGCGAGGATCGCACGGCCAGCCGCCGTGAGGTCGGACGGCGACGGGTGCACGGTGCCTCCGAGGGTCTCGATCATGAGCCGGCGATATGGCTTGCCGTCGTAGGACGCCTTGACCTGCCAGACCTCGCACTCCAGGCCGAACTGTGCGCACGCGAAGGCGAGCGACGTGCCCCACTGCCCGGCGCCGGTCTCGGTCGTCAGCTTCTTGATGCCCGCCTTGGCGTTGTAAAAAGCTTGCGGCACAGAAGTATTGGGCTTGTGTGAGCCCGCCGGCGAGACCCCCTCGTACTTGTAGTAGATGTGCGCTGGCGTGCCGAGCGCCGCCTCCAAACGGTGTGCTCGGTAGAGGGGCGACGGGCGCCACAGCCGGTAGACGTCCAGGACCTCCGGCGGGATGTCGATGTATTGCTCGGTCGCCATTTCTTGGGCGATGAGGTCCATCGGGAAGAGGGCGCTCAGGTCGTCAGGGCCCACCGGCTGCCCAGTCCCGGGGTGCAGGTATGGCGGCGGCGGCGTGGGCAGATCGTGGAGGATGTTGTACCAGCGAGTCGGCATCTCGTTCTCGCTGAGATGGATCTTGTGACGCTTGACCGTGCTCACCGGGGCTCCTTCTTTCGGGGGCTACTGCGCCCATCCTTGCGTGCCCGAGGTCACCGACTCAATTTGGGGTGCACCCGTGGGGTGGCGCGCGCATACTGAGCGCCATGGCGTCCTCGACGGGCAGGCGATGGCGCCGCAGCTCCGTCAGCGCCCGCAGCGCCGTCAGCGCCGTCAGCGCCCTCCTCATCGGGACCTGCTGGCTCGGATGCCTCAGCGTCGCGCTCGGCGCGTGCGTCGCACCGGACTCGTCGACCTCCCCACCTCCCGCCACAATGACAACGTCTGCGACGATCACGTGGACACCCGTCGGGCTCCCGGCCGGGCACTCACCGGTGACGCTCACGGCATACCAGGGCGGTGTGCTCGTGGGCACCCGCGCTAGTCAGTCACCCGAGGCACCCGAGTCCACCGGCGCGCCCGGGCTCGTGGCCCTGACGAGCTCGGGTCCCATCGCTCTTCCCGTCATCGCAGCCAGTCCCTACGGGGAGGAAGCCACGTGGCTGTCCATCGAGGCGACCCGAGAGGGTGGTCTCGTCGCGGTCGGTGGGGCTCGAGGCGGTGCGCACTCCAACGTCCGGTGGAGCGTCTGGCGGGGCGACGGAAGCGGGTTGCGCGAGCAGGAGCAGGTATTTTCGACATTCGGCGGCTGGGGCGCCGGTGAGCAGCTCGGGGTCATCCCCACGGATGCCGGACCGATGCTCCTCGGAAGTTGGGAGAGCAAGGGGGCGGGTCTGGACGCCGACATCTGGCTGCCTGTGGGGCGGGAATGGATCCGCCAGGACCCTCAAGGGACCCCATTGGCGAGCACTTCCACCCTCCTGGTGGGGCCTCGCGCCGGTGCTGCACGAGGCCCCGCCGCTGTCGTCGTGGGCTCGGTGGTCGACCTGGGCGACGGGGTCGCCCAGCGCCCCGCCGCCTGGGTCTCTCGCGATGGCAACGACGGCTGGGAGTCGGTCGACATGCCAGGGTCCCGCGGCGAGGCACTCAACGTCGGATGTGGGACCCGCGACTGTCTGGTCGTCGGGGTGTCGGCCGACAGGCTGGCGGCCTGGCGGCTCACCGGCAATCGCTCTGACGCCGTGGTCGGGCTGCCGGACTTCACCATCGCCGACGGCGCGAGTATGCCGCCGCCCCAGGCCATCGAGGACGGCTGGCTCGTCGTTGCCCCCAGTGATCAGCGCACGCGCGCGATGGTGGTCACCGCGTCAGGCGTGGTGCGCGAAGTCCCACCTCCGCCGGGGAAGATCACCACCATCCGCACGTTCCAGGGGACGTGGTATGCCGTGACGACCGACCCCGGAGGGCGCACGGCGCTGTGGTCGGCCGCGGTTACGCTGCAGAGGTGACCTTCCCGACTCATCCAGGGCTGCGCTGCGACCTCGCCGGCCCCGTGCTCACCGTGACGCTGTGCAATCCCACTCAGCTCAACGCCCAGACACCGTCGTTGTGGGCCGCACTCGCCGCGACGGCCCGCGCCGTCACCGACGACGTCCGAGTGGTCGTCCTGCGCGCCGAGGGGAGGGCGTTCTCCGCCGGCCTCAACCGAGCTCTGTTGCTGCCCGGTGGTATGCCGGGTGAGCCCGACATGCTCGCCGCCGCAGCGGCCAGCGCCGAGGCCATGACGGAAATGATCGGACCATTCCAGGACGGGTTTTCCCTGTGGCGGCAGATCCGTCCCGTCGTCGTCGCCGCCATCCAAGGCCACGCCATTGGAGCGGGCTTCCAGCTGGCACTCGCGGCAGATGTGCGAGTGGTCGCCGACGACGTGCAGTTGGCCATGAAGGAGATCGCCCTCGGGTTGATCCCCGATCTCGGCGGCACGTCGACCCTCGTCCAGGCCGTGGGATACGGCCGAGCCCTTGAGATCTGCGCGACCGGCCGCGCCATTGGAGCCTCCGAGGCGGTCGCCTTGGGTCTGGCCTCCCTGTCGGTCCCGCGAGCTGACCTGGAAGCCGCCACCGACGATTTCGTCGCCGCGTTGCTCGCGGCGCCCAAGCCTGCACTCGGAGCTCTGAAACCGCTCTTGCGTGCTGCGCTGACCGCCACCCCGGACGAGCAACTCGTCCACGAGCGCACGGCTCAAGGGCTCCTCCTGCACGCCATGGCGGCCGGCGGGACGGCTCGCCGACCGTGAGTCAGCGCGGCGGTCACAGCGTCATGCGCACCATGGTGCGCGACGACTCGGTCCTGGAGGTGCAACTCCGTGGGGACACGACTCGTCGGGTCATCGGCTATGCCCGGCCCTACTCCCGCCTCATCGCCGCCTTCCTCACCCTGGTCGTCGTGGACTCTGCGGTGGTCGTCGCGGTGCCGTTGCTGCTGAAGGACATCGTCGATCACGGCGTGATCCCGCAGGACTCGTCTGTCGTCGTGCGGTTGGCCGTCTATGTGGCACTACTGTCCATCGCGAGCGCCCTCCTGGACGTCGCGCAACGGTGGTTCTCCTCGCGGATCGGCGAGGGGCTCATCTTCGACCTGCGGACTGCCGTCTTTGCCCACGTGCTCCGTCAGCCGATCGCCTTCTTCACCCGCGCCCAGACCGGCTCCCTCGTGAGTCGCCTCAACTCCGACGTCATCGGTGCCCAGCAGGCGTTCACTTCGGTGCTCTCGTCGGTGGTGAGCAATGCGGTCTCCCTCGTCCTCATCATCGCCGCCATGGCCACGCTGTCCTGGCAGCTCACCCTCGGCGCTCTGCTCCTCGTCCCCTTCTTCCTCGTCCCCGCCAGGCTGATGGGCAAGCGGCTCTCCGCGCTCATGAGTCGGCAGATGACTGCCAATGCCGACCTCGGCAGCCGGATGACCGAACGCTTCAACGTCGCCGGGGCTCTGCTGGTCAAGCTCTTCGGCACGCCCGCTCGGGAGGAGCGCGAGTATGCCGCCCGCGCCGCCACCGTCCGCGACACCGGTGTCCAGATCGCCATGAACCGCACGATCTTTGTCGTCGCCCTCTCACT
Source organism: Dermatophilaceae bacterium (assembly GCA_037046615.1). Lineage (GTDB taxonomy): Bacteria > Actinomycetota > Actinomycetes > Actinomycetales > Dermatophilaceae > Phosphoribacter. The sequence goes on along the minus strand of JBAOHD010000008.1, from coordinate 471,445 downwards.
CGTCGCCGCCCTGGCCACGGCCATGGTCTACGGCTTCGGTGGCGTCATGGCGGTCTCCGGGTCGCTGACGGTCGGGGCGCTGCTCGCCCTGGCCGCCCTCCTCGGACGGCTCTACGGCCCCCTCACCGCGCTGTCGGGCGTGCGAGTCGACATCATGACGGCCCTCGTGTCATTCGAGCGGGTCTTCGAAGTGCTCGACCTCCAACCCCTCGTCGCGGAAACTCCAGACGCGGTCGACCTTCCCGCGGGCGCCGTCGGCGTCGAGTTCGACGACGTCACATTTGCCTACCCCTCGGCGGACGAGGTGTCGTTGCGGTCGCTCGAATCGGACGCCTCGGGTGACCGCGCCGGGGGAGGCCCGGTCCTCAAGGGCATCTCCTTCACCGTGGCTCCGGGTCAACTCGTGGCCCTCGTCGGGCCGAGCGGAGCCGGCAAGACGACCATCACGTCTCTCGTGGCGCGGCTCTACGACGCCACCTCGGGAGTCGTGCGGATCGGCGGCGTCGATGTGACCACCGCTCGGCTCACCTCCCTCCACGAGACCGTGGGCATGGTCACTCAGGAGGCGCACCTGTTCCACGACACGATCCGCGGCAACCTCGCCTACGCCAATCCGTCGGCGACTGAAGAGCACATGCGCACGGCCCTCAAGGCCGCCCAGGTGTGGCCCCTTGTCGAATCGCTGCCATCGGGGCTGGACACCGTCGTGGGAGACCGGGGGCACCGGCTCTCCGGCGGGGAAAAGCAGCGACTGGCGATCGCTCGCCTGCTGCTCAAGGGTCCTGCTGTGGTCATCCTCGACGAGGCGACTGCTCACCTCGACAGTGAGTCGGAGGTCGCGGTGCAACGTGCCCTCGACGTGGCCCTCGACGGTCGCACGGCATTTGTCATCGCCCACCGGCTCTCGACCGTCCGTGGCGCAGACCTCATCCTCGTTGTCGACGACGGACGCATCGTCGAGCGCGGGCGGCATACCGAACTCTTGGAGGCTGGGGGCCTCTACGCCGATCTCTATCGAACGCAGTATTTCGACGAGCGGACGTCCACCTCACGGGGCTGAGGCTGCTCTGGCCCCGCCTAACCGTCTTCTTCGTCCCAGATCCGCACTCTCTTGGCCGGGACCTCGGTGGCCTTGGCCTCGCGGGCCGCCACCGCACCGGGTCGCGAGCGGTAGAGGTAGACGACGAATGCCACGCCGAGCAGGGCCGTCAGCCACCATTGCAGCGCATACGCGAAGTGCGGTCCGCGATCGGCCGAGGGGGCCTCGAGCGGGGTCGGGCGCGGCGGCGTGGACCCCGAGGGGGTGGTCTCGTGATCGAGCACAAGGTATGCCGGGTAGACGGCACCACCCAGCTCCGACGTGACCGTGGCGAGGTCGACACTCGCCAACTGGCCCTTGGGCAAGTCCCGTCCCCTGTCGTCCTCGCCAGGCTTGAGCCAGCCGGTGACGGTGACCTCGCCCGTGGGAGCGCCGGGATAGTCGGGGATCGTCGCCGCGGAGTCGCTCAACCGGACCCACCCACGGTCAACCATGAGTATTGCTGGACCCGATGCGGTCTGCACAACGAGGGGCACGACCACCTCGATCCCCACCGACCCGCTGAGGGTGCGTCCGCGGACGACATAGCTGTGCTCGCCGGCATACCGGCCGGTCACCGTGACCTTTGACCACACCTTGTGCTCGGGCAGGACGGTGGTCGGTGACGGGAGGACGTCGGCCAGCGGCACTGCATGAGCGCCGTAGTTGGCCTCGACCGCGCTGGCTCGAGCGTCTTTAGCTTCATAGCGGGACAGCTGCCACTGCCCGAGGAGGAAGCAGGCAAATCCGAACACGATCGCAAAGGCGATGGCACCGAGGATCCGCCGCGTGAAGACTGCCCTGAACACCGCTTCACCGTACCCGGCATAGAGTCTCGACCGTGACTCGCCTCCCAGATCCGCGCGTGCGGCCCGACGGTCCGCACCCGTTGGCGGACGGGTTCGGTCGGGTCGCGCGTGATCTCCGAGTCTCCCTGACCGACCGCTGCAACCTCCGATGCACCTACTGCATGCCGGTTCAGGGTCTGCCGTGGCTCCCGCACCGCGACATCCTCAGTGACGAGGAGATGCTGCGCGTGGTCGGGGTGTTCGTGCAGATGGGGGTGCGGGAGGTCAGGCTCACCGGGGGTGAGCCGCTGCTCCGGCGCGGGCTGGTCGACCTTGTGGGCGGGTTTGCAGCCCTCGACCCTCGCCCGAAGATCGCGATGACGACCAATGGGGTCGGCCTCGATCGGCTTGCGCAGGCTCTGGCCGAGGCCGGGCTCGACCGCGTGAACGTCTCCCTCGACACCGTCGATGCCGAAACCTTCACTGTCATGACTCGTCGGCCGCGATTCGCCGATGTGGACCGTGGTTTGCAGGCAGCTCAATCGGTGGGGCTGAGCCCCATCAAGGTCAACGCCATCGCGATGCGGGGCATCAACGACGACCAGCTACCCGACCTGCTGGCCTGGTGTCTGGCGCGGGACTATGCGCTTCGGTTTATCGAGCACATGCCTCTCGATGCCCAGCACGCCTGGGATCGGGGCCAGATGATCACCGGGGAGGAGATCCACGCGCGACTGTCGACACGCTTCACTCTCACGCCAGTGGCCGCGCCTCGGGGGAGCGACCCCGCCGAGGTCTTCCTCGTCGACGGAGGCCCCGGCACCGTCGGCATCATCCCCAGTGTCACCGCTCCCTTCTGCTCGGCCTGCGACCGGGTGCGGCTGACCGCCGACGGTCAGGTCCGCAACTGTCTCTTTGCGCGGAGCGAGATCGACCTGCGCACCCCGCTGCGCGACGGAGCCACGGATGAGGACCTCGCGCGACTCATCAGCGCAGAGATATGGCGCAAACAGGCGGCACATGGGATCGGCAGCCCTGGCTTCGCCCAGCCCGATCGGCCCATGTCCGCCATCGGCGGGTGAGGGAACCGGCCCGGGTCGGTCAGTGGACGTGCGGCTCGTGCCTGACGCCGTGGGGAATGGTCACGCCTGGCCCGAGACCGTCGACCTCACCGGTGAAGCGATCGGCCCCGGAGATCCGCGCACCCCACCTCGGTCCGACGGCGTTGGCCAGGACGACGGCGATATAGGGCAGTCCTGCCGCGCCGGCCACGAACACCCACCGCAGCCAGCCCTCGAACACCACGGCGAGGAGGAAGCACGACGTGCGGATCCCCATCGTGATGAGGTAGCGGCGCATCCGCATGTCACTGTCGTCGGCGAGTGACATCGGAGCGGTCGTCACGGTGTGTACGACCGGCTCGGGGCCCTTCTGGCGCCACTTCACCCCTTCACGATACGCGCGTATGCCGCGCAGGGACACGCCCCTGCGCGGCATACGCGCCGGTAACCGTTACCGTCAGGAGACTTCGACCGACCGACGAGAGGACAGACAGTGACCGACTCGGGTCGCACGGTGCTGGTGACGGGTGGCAACCGAGGCATTGGCCTGGCCATCGCGCGTGCCTTCGTGGCCGCGGGGGCACGAGTCGTCGTGACGAGCCGGTCTGGGGAGGCACCGGAAGGGCTGCAGGCCGTGGCGTGCGACGTCACCGACTCGTCGTCGGTCGACGGTGCTTTCGCCGCGGCCGAGGAAATGCTGGGTGGTCCCGTCGAGGTGCTCGTCGCCAACGCCGGCGTCACGCAGGACCAACTGCTGTTGCGGATGTCGGACGAGGAGTTCGACTCGGTCATCGACACCAATCTGGCGGGGGCCTTCAGGTGCGCGCGTAGGGCCAGCAAAGGGATGATCCGGCTGCGACGCGGCCGGATGATCTTCATCTCAAGCGTCGTGGGTCTCTATGGCTCACCGGGGCAGGCCAACTACGCCGCGAGCAAGGCGGGGCTCGTGGGCATGGCGCGGTCGATAACGCGCGAACTCGGCGGTCGCGGAATCACCGCCAACGTGGTTGCTCCCGGCTTTATCGACACGGATATGACCGCCGAGCTCCCCGAGGAGCGCAAGGCGGCATACCGAGCTGCCATCCCTGCGGGGCGCTTCGCCGCCCCGGAGGAGGTCGCGGCAGCGGTCGTCTTCCTGGCCTCTGACGCAGCGGCATACATCTCGGGGGCCGTCGTCCCCGTCGACGGTGGCCTCGGCATGGGCCACTGACGCTCCCACCCCACTCGTCCCCACCCGCACCTTCGACCCACCCCAGGAGAATCAGATGGGCCTGCTCGACGGCAAGACTTTGCTCGTGACCGGGGTCCTCATGGACAGTTCGATCGCCTTCCACGTGGCCAAACTCGCCCAGGAGCAGGGGGCGACCGTGATCCTCACGTCGTTCGGCCGGACGATGAAGATCACCCAGACGATCTCCCGACGGTTGCCCACGACCCCGGTCGTCGTCGAGCTCGACGTGTCCAACCAGGAGCATCTCGACACCCTGGCCGACCGGCTGCGTGAGCACACCGATCACGTCGACGGGGCATTGCACTCGATCGGTTTCGCACCCCAGGGGGCATTCACCTTCCTCGACGCGACGTGGGAGGACGTGAGCACGGCGATTCAGGTGAGCGCCTACAGTCTGAAGGCCCTCGCCGTCGCGGCAGCCCCGCTCATGGGCCCGGGCGGATCGATCGTCGGGCTCACCTTCGACGCTCGCTATGCCTGGCCGGTCTACGACTGGATGGGTGTGGCCAAGGCTGCCTTCGAGTCGACCAATCGCTATTGCGCCCGCGACTTCGGGCCGCGCGGCATCCGGTGCAATCTCGTTGCGGCTGGCCCCGTGCGCACGACCGCTGCCAAGTCGATCCCCGGATTCGAGGTCTTCGAGGCGCAGTGGGACGAGCGGGCCCCCCTTGGCTGGCAGGTGTCCGATCCGGTGCCGACGGCCAAGGCCTGCATCGCCCTCCTGTCCGACTGGTTCCCGGCGACGACGGGCGAGATCGTCCACGTCGATGGCGGCGTCCACATGATGGGCTGCTAGACCGCGAGCGACATTACCTCGGCAGGGCCGGGGCAGGAGTGGGTATGCCGTCCAGCGCGTCGGCTTCCTCAATGTCCTCGCGGCTGATGCCCAGGAGGAAGAGCACCGAGTCGAGATAGGGCACGGTCACGCTCGTGTCGGCCTGCTGCCGGACGACCGGCTTGGCATTGAACGCGATGCCCAGACCGGCAGCCGCGAGCATGTCGAGGTCGTTGGCGCCGTCGCCGATGGCCACGGTCCGGCTCAGCGGGAGCTCGGCCTGCGCGGCGAACGCCCGCAACGCCCGAGCCTTGCCCTCCCGGTCGACGATGTCCCCGGTGACCCGTCCAGTCAGCTCGCCGTCGTGGACCTCAAGACGATTGGCAACCGCGTGGTCAATACCGAGCTCCTCGGCGAGCGGACCGACGATCTCGATAAAGCCACCTGACACGAGGGCGATCGTGTCGCCGAGTCGCTTGAGGGTCCGCACGAGCGTGCGCGCTCCAGGGGTGAGCACGATCTCTTGCCGGACCTCGTCGAGCACGGAGGCGTCGAGTCCGGCCAGGACCGCCACTCGCTCACGCAACGATTCGGCGAAGTCGAGCTCACCCCGCATGGCGCGCTCGGTCACGGCTGCGACCTCCGCCTCACGCCCGCACTTGGCGGCGAGGAGCTCGATGACCTCCTGCTGGATGAACGTCGAGTCGACGTCCATGACGACGAGGCGGGCGCCGAGTCGAGCCAATCCGGCTGCGGCAACGGCGATGTCGAGCTCGAGGGTCGCGGCTGTGTGGGCGAGCTCCTCGCGCAGCCGTCCGACATCCGCCCCGGAGACGTCGAGTTCGACGGTGGTCACGGGATAGGAGGACAGGCGTCGGATCCGATCGATATTGGCCCCATGCGCGGCCACCCGATCAGCGATGGCCGCGATGGCCGCCGCCGGGAGCGGATGACCGAGGACGACGACGTGGGCCCGGCCGCTCGCTCGCTCGGTGGATTCTCCGGCACCGTCTCGCACCGCCACCTGCATGTCGAGCTCTGCGGCGACCTCGTGGACTGACCGCATCACGTCGGCCAACCACGACGAGGCACCGGGCGCCTGCGCAGGATCGCGGCTGGCACTCGGCCCGAGGAGGGCTGCCAGGGTGAGATGGTCGCCGACGACGATTTGCTCAAGGTCCAGGACGTCGCAGCCGGCCCGGTCGAGCGAGGAAAACAGGCGGCTGGTCACACCCGGGCGGTCACGACCGGTGAGGATGACGTGAAGCGTGGCGAAAGCGGCGGTCACCCACCCAGGTTAGTGAGCTGGTTGGTCCCGTCGGGCGAGGATCTCATCACGCCAGGCCACCACATCACGCACGGGCCCGAGGTCGTAGGGCGGCGTCGTCAGGCTCAGCGTCAGCAGCCTCGTCCCGACGTCGAAGAGTGCTTGCGCCTGCGCGGCGTAGTCGAGGGTGGCGACTTCTGGGTGGCGGGCGGGAGTGAAGGCCACACCCGCTGATCGCTCGATCTCCCGGGGATCGCGGCCTACCTGAGCGCACCACGCGTCGAGGACCTGATGCTTGTGAGCGATGACGTCCGGGTCGCCGAAGCCGTGCCAGATGTCGGCGTGCTCGGCGGTGATCCGCAGCGTTTTGCGCTCACCCCCGCCGCCGACCATGACCGGGATGCGCCGCACGGGCGGCGGGTTGAGCCGGTCCCACCGAGCGCGGATCCGCGGCAGGTCCTGCGCGAGGGCATCGAGCCGGGTGCCGGGGGTGCCGAACTCGTAGCCGTAATCGTCGTAGTCGCGCTCGAACCATCCTGCGCCGATGCCAAAGATCAGGCGTCCCTCGCTGATGTGGTCGATCGTGCGGGCGATATCGGCATGCAAGTCGGGATTGCGGTAGCTATTGCAGGCCACGAGCGGCCCGAGCTCGACTCGCTCAGTCACTTCCGCCCACGCCGCCAGCACACTCCAGCACTCGAAATGCAGGCCGTCAGGGTCGCCGGAGAGCGGGAAGAAGTGATCCCACGTCAGGACGACATCGACGCCGAGGTCCTCCAGGGTCACCACGGCGTCCCGTAACGCGGCATACGGCGCGTGCTGAGGAGCGACCTGGACGGCGACTCGCGGTGGTCGCGGGTCGCCGACCGCGGCGGAGGCCGTCATAGGGGGACGTGCTGTCCTTTGCCGACCACGGTCACGCCGCCTTCGGTGACGTGGAAACCACGCGCGCGGTCGTGGTCGTGGTCAACGCCGATGTGACAGTACTCGGGCACGGTGACGCCCTTGTCGATGATCGCTCGGCGGATCACGGCATACCGGCCGACTTCGACGCTGTCGAGCAACACACTGTCGGCGATCGTCGCGTAGCTGTGTACCTTGACCCGCGGGGACAGGACCGAATGGTTGACCTGGGCACCGGAGATGACGACACCGGGGGAGACCGCCGAGGAGAGAGCCTCACCGACCCGGTCGTGCGAGCCGTGGACGAACTTGGCCGGTGGGTAGGCCGGAGCGTTCGTGTAGATCATCCAGTCGTAGTTGTAGAGGTTGAAGATCGGGTGGACCGAGATGAGGTCCATGTGGGCGTCGTAGTAGGAATCCAGGGTCCCGACGTCGCGCCAGTAGCCGCGGTCGCGCTCGGTGGCCCCGGGCACCTCGTTGTCCTTGAAGTCGTAGACGAAGGCATCGCCCTGGGCGACGAAGCGCGGCACGATGTCGCCGCCCATGTCGTGCTTGCTGCCTTCGAGATCGTGGTCTTCGGTGACTGCCTGGACGAGGGCGTCCGTCGTGAAGACGTAGTTGCCCATCGAGGCCAGCACCTCGTGCGGGGCGTCAGGCAGGCCCTTGGGGTCTGACGGCTTCTCGCGGAAGGCCGCGATCTTGCGGGGGTCATCGTCGTCGAGCTCGATGACGCCGAACTGGTCAGCCATGTGGATCGGCTGGCGGATCGCCGCCGACGGTGATCCCCGCACCGGTCTCGATGTGCTGCTCCACCATCTGGGAGAAGTCCATGCGGTAGACGTGGTCGGCGCCGACGACGACGACGATCTCGGGCCGCTCGTCGTCGATGAGGTTGAGGGACTGGAAGATCGCGTCGGCGCTGCCGAGGTACCAGTTCTTGTCGACCCGCTGCTGCGCGGGCACCGGCGCGACGTAGTTGCCGAGCATCGTCGACATCCGCCACGTCTTGGTGACGTGCTTGTCGAGGCTGTGCGATTTGTATTGCGTTAGCACGACGATCTTGAGGTAGCCCGAGTTGACGACGTTGGACAGGGCGAAATCGACAAGACGGTAGATGCCGCCGAAAGGCACCGCGGGTTTGGCGCGGTCTCGAGTCAGCGGCATCAGCCGCTTACCCTCGCCGCCGGCGAGGACGATGGCCAGGACCTTGGGGTTGCTCCGACGACGTGCCATGTCACCACCCTAGAGCGAAAGCACCCCACCCTGTCGAGGACCTTCGCACTAGTCTCATGGTGTGCGCATCGACATCATTTCCAAGGAATACCCGCCGGCCATCTACGGAGGGGCTGGTGTTCATGTTGCCGAACTCGTGAGGGCCCTCCGGGATCGTGGCGACGTCGAGGTCCAGGTCCGCTGCTTCGGCGCGCCACGAGACGAACCAGACACGACGGCATACCCCGATCTGCCGCAGCTGGCCACCGCGAACGCCGCCCTGCAGACCCTCGGAGTCGACGTCCAGATCGCGGCGGACTGCGCGGGGGCAGATATCGTCCACTCACACACGTGGTATGCCAACCTCGGTGGGCACCTCGGTGGGTTGCTCGCGGGAGCCCCCCACATCGTCACCGCCCACAGCCTCGAACCCATGCGCCCGTGGAAAGCCGAGCAACTCGGCGGCGGCTACCGCGTGTCGTCGTTCGCCGAGCGAGCGGCCTACGAAGGGGCCGCGGCGGTCATCGCGGTGAGCGCCGGGATGCGCAACGACATCCTCCGGTCCTACCCCTCGCTCGACCCGGACAAGGTCGTCGTCGTCCATAACGGCATCGACTCGCAGCTGTGGTCACCGGTCGACACCCCCGACGTGGTGCGCCGTCACGGCGTCGACCCCGATCGGCCGACGGTGATCTTCGTCGGGCGGATCACCCGTCAGAAGGGCCTGCCTTACCTTCTGCGCGCGATGGCGCAGCTGCCCCCCGAGGTCCAGTTAGTGTTGTGCGCCGGCGCCCCTGACACCCCAGAGATCTTGCGCGAGGTCGAAGACCTGATCGCCACGCTGCGCGAGAGTCGGGACGGGGTCGTGTGGATCCCGGAGATGCTGCCGCGCGCGGAGGTCATCGCGTTGCTGTCCGCCGCGACGGTGTTCGCGTGCCCGTCGGTCTACGAACCGCTCGGGATCGTCAATCTCGAGGCGATGGCCTGCAACCTCCCTGTCGTCGCGACGGCCACTGGTGGCATCCCGGAAGTCGTCGTAGACGGTGAGACCGGGTGGCTTGTGCCCATCGTGCAGGTCCAGGACGGCAGCGGGACGCCGGTCGCCCCGGACGCCTTCGTCGCCGATCTGGCCGCCGCCCTCGCCACCGCGCTCAGCGACCGCGACCGCGCTCGCCGCTTCGGGCTCGCAGGTCGTCAGCGGGCAGTCGACAACTTCTCGTGGGCCAGCATCGGAGACAAGACGATGGCGGTCTACCGCTCGGTCCTCGGTTAGGCGCGGTTCCGGCGGTCAGAGCGGTCGCCAGCCGGCCATCACCATCGTCGCGACGTTCGTCGCCGCGACGATGGTGTCCTGCGCCGCAGACAACAACCCCCGCAGGAGGGTGGCACGCTCACGCGACGTCGCGGCATCGAGGGCAGCACCGGACTCCTCCGCGGCTAGGCCCGCGCGGGTTATCTCCACCACTCTCGCCGCCCGGTCAAGGGCGAGGATCACGGGCGGCGGTGTCTCCTGGGGGACCGGCAGGGCTCGGGCGAGCGGGTCCGCTGGCAGCGTGTCGGCCGGTCGCCATGGTGCTCCGCCGAGTGCGTCCAAGCGCCGGGAGGTCTCGGAGATCGCGGTGACCAGTCCGCGTGACAGGGCCGCGAGGTCGGTCGCCTCGACGACATGGCGCGGGATGACCCCAGCGGGGTATGCCGTCCACGTCAGGAGCCGGCCCCGGTCGCCGCTCGGCCCGAACTCAGTGATCCGGCAGGTCGCGAGCCCGCCCCCGGTGCCCCCCAGCAGGACCTCTCCATCGTTGATGGCTGCTGTCATGACATCGGGGTGCAGAGCTGGGGGCAGTCCGACGATCTTGCCCGGACGCGGCAGCGCGACGAACAAGACCGTCTCGCCGGCGTCGGCCCACTCCTGAAACCACTCGCCGTCGTCGAGCAACTCGACGCCTCGCGGCCGTGACGCACGCCAGGCTGACCGCACGAGGTCTTCCCGTCGGGAGGCGGCAGCAGCGAGCGCATGGGTGCCGTGGAGGGCAAGGGCGGCGGCCACGGGCAGGGACGGCATACACACGACCCTAACGAGCGGCATCCGAGTGCGAGTCACACCGGACAAACCGACCACCTCCCGGCACGCCGGTGTCTATCTGCCGCGTTGTCTCAACTAGGGTTTCAGCCATGAGCGATGTCCTGGCCTTCTCGGGCGTCAGCGTGGTGCGCGGCAAGACGCGCCTCCTCGATGACGTTTCCTGGGAGGTCGAGGAGGGCGAGCGCTGGGTCGTCCTCGGACCCAACGGGGCAGGCAAGACGACGCTCCTGCAACTGGCGGCAGCCCGGATGCATCCCACGACCGGCACGGTGCGGATCCTCGGGGATCGGCTCGGAGCTGTCGACGTCTTCGAGGTGCGGCCACGCGTCGGCCTCGCGAGCTCGGCGATGGCCGAGCGCATCCCCGAGAGCGAGATCGTCGGCAATGTCGTGGTCACCGCGGCATACGGGATCGTGGGGCGCTGGCGGGAGCAGTACGACACGGCTGACTACGTCCGCGCCATGGAATTGCTGCTGGCGCTGGGTGCCGAGCACCTCGCGGATCGGCGCTACGGCACCTTGAGCGAGGGGGAGCGCAAGCGCGTCCAGATCGCGCGAGCCCTTATGACTGACCCGGAGCTCATGCTCCTCGACGAGCCGGCAGCTGGCCTCGACCTGGGCGGCCGTGAGGACCTCGTTGCGCGGCTGGGCTCCTTCGCGCGCAATGTCTCGGCGCCGGCCATGGTCGTCGTCACTCACCACGTCGAGGAGATCCCGCCCGGGTTCACCGACGTCCTGCTGCTGCGCCAGGGTCGGGTCGTCGCGGCTGGCCCGCTCGAAATCACCCTGACGGCCGACAACCTCTCTGCGGCTTTCGGGCTCCCACTCGTCGTCGAACGCCACGGTCACCGGTGGTCGGCACGCTCTGCCGAGATGGAGGGCACCATTTAGTCACCCCATCCGTCGTATGGTGAAGGGACATATTCGGTCGAGTTGGGGAGGCCATGGTGCTGGACGGCAACGCGGCGTTGGTGTGGCTCGGGATCGCCCTGGTGCTCGGCGTCGTCGAGACGGTCACCGTCGACTTCACGTTCCTCATGCTTGCTGGGGGAGCGCTTGGAGGCTCGGCCGCTGCGGCTGTCGGAGCGCCTGTCACCGTGCAAGTCATCGTCGCCGCGGTCACGGCAGTGCTCGGTCTCGGTTTCGTGCGGCCCTATGCCCGTCGGCACTTCCGCAGCCGTCGTGGCCGCGGGTCCATGGGAGTCCACGCGCTCGTCGGTCAGCCGGCTCAGGTGACCGAGATGGTCACCGTGGCAGCCGGTCGGGTCAACATCGGCGGTGAGGTCTGGAGCGCACGCAGTGAGTCGGGTGAGGTCTTCGCCCCGGGCGAACACGTCTCGGTATGCCGGATCGACGGCGCCACAGCTGTCGTCACCCGAGCGGCGGCCTTGGAAGACCAGTCGCGCTGATCATGGGCTGTCAGGGGAAGGGGGCCGAGCACTGATGTCCAACCACGGCATCACCGTGCTCGTGGGGATCATGGCGCTTGCCATGTTCCTTCTCCAGTCAATCCTCATCGTGCCCGTTAACCGGGTCCTCCTCGTCGAGCGCCTCGGCAAATACCACCGCACGCTCCCGCCTGGCCTCCACCATCGGGCACCGATCTTCGAGCGCAAGAAAGCGCTCGTCGATGTCAGCCAACGCGCCATCGAGCTCGACCAGCCCGTGATCTTCGTGGACCACCTGCTGGTGCAGGTGCGGGCCAGGGTCACCATCCAGACCGTCGACCCGGTTGCGGCGGCCTACTCGACGGTTAATCAGACCGAGACCATCACCCAGGCTGCGATCACCCTCCTTCGGGCAGTGCTCGGCACGATCACCGTCGATGACGCAGAGCGAGAGAAGGCTCGCGTGCAACACCAGCTGCGCGATCACCTTGACGAGATCGCACGGCAGTTCGGGGCCAGAGTGCTCAACGTAGGCGTTGGCGATGTCGATGACCCGCGGCGAGGCGGTGCCCAGGACGTCGAGATCGGGGAGTTGATCCGTCCCCACCTGGCCACCGCACAGCAGCGATCAGCCCCCGCTGATTTTCCGCGTGACCACCCCGAGCCTGCTGGCCAGCCGGCAGGTCCGAGCGCCGCGATGCGGCCACCACAGAGCGACGTCTGGGACCCACCCGACGCGCTGTCCATGTGACCACCTGTCCACCACCCCGCCCACCCTCGGAGGAACCATGCCGGGCAATATCGTCACTTTCGTCGTTCTCGGAGCCTTGCTGCTCTTTGTCATCACCGCGCTCTATCGCACGGTGCGGATCGTCCCGCAGCAGACGGCCGTCATCATCGAACGACTCGGGAGCTACTCCCGCACCCTCGATGACGGCATGCACATCCTCGTGCCGTTTATCGACAAGCCGCGGGCCACGATCGACTTGCGCGAGCAGGTCGTCACTTTCCCGCCGCAGCCGGTCATCACGTCGGACAACCTCGTCGTGTCGATCGACACCGTCATCTACTACACGGTGACCGACGCCAAGTCGGCGGTCTACGAGATCGCCAACTTCATCCAGGGCATCGAGCAGCTCACCGTGACGACGCTCCGTAACGTCATCGGATCCCTCGACCTCGAAGAGACGCTGACCTCGCGCGACCAGATCAACGGTCAGCTGCGTGGCGTGCTCGACCAGGAGACGGGACGCTGGGGCATCCGCGTCAATCGTGTCGAGCTCAAGGCGATCGACCCGCCGCACTCGGTGCAGGACTCGATGGAAAAGCAGATGCGCGCCGAGCGCGACAAGCGTGCCGCGATCCTCACCGCCGAGGCCACCAAGCAGTCGGCGATCCTTACCGCTCAGGGTGAGAAGGAGTCCCAGATCCTCCGCGCCGAGGGTTCTGCTCAGGCCCGTGTCCTGGAAGCCCGCGGTCAAGCGCAGGCGATCGAAGAGGTCTTCGAGGCCATTCACCGTGGCCAGCCGACCCAAGAGTTGCTCGCCTACCAGTACCTCCAGGTCCTGCCGCAGATGGCCCGCGGGGACGCCAACAAGATGTGGATCATTCCCTCCGAGCTGACTGATGCCCTACGCGGCATCTCCTCGGCCCTCGGTGGCGCAGCAGGTGCCCCGGGGACCGCTCCGGCGGCAGGGCAGGGTATGCCGTCCGCCGCCGCGCCTAGCGAGCCTGCCGCGGCGCGCACTCCGGTCGCGCCAACGGCATACCCGCCGATCGAGCGCACCAGCCGCGCTCCGGAAGAGACCGTCGAGGCGTGGCGCACGCCTCGCGCCGAAGGGGAGCAGCCCGCCGGCTGAGTAGGGTGAGCCGGTGACCGCGATCGACGCCCTGCTCATCGTCATCGCGGGCATCGGCGCTGGCACCATCAACTCGATGGTCGGCTCCGGCACCCTCATCACCTTCCCGACCCTGGTCTTCCTGGGGCTGCCGCCCCTGGCGGCCAACGTGAGCAACAACGTCGGTCTTGTCGCTGGCGGTCTCAGCGCGAGCTGGGGCTACCGGCGCGAGTTGACCGGCGCGACGCCAATGCTGCGTCGCCTGCTGCCGCTGTCGGTCGTGGGATCGACAGTCGGGGCGGCCCTGCTTTTGGTGCTGCCAGCGGCCGCCTTCCGCACCGTCGTCCCGGTGCTCATCACCCTCGCGCTCGTCCTCGTCCTCGTCGGCCCTCGGTTGCAGGCTCGAGCCGCACGACAGGCCGCTGCCGGCGGGAGCGAGTCGGGTATGCCGCCCCGCCGTCAGTTCGCGCTTCAGAGCGGGGTCTTCCTTGGCGGGGTCTACGGCGGCTATTTCGGTGCGGCGCAGGGTGTCTTGCTGATGGGGCTGTTTTCGGCGCTCTCCCGCGAGTCGATCCAGCGTCTCACCGGGTTGAAGAACGTCCTCGTCACAGCGGTCAATCTCGTGGCTGCGCTGGCGTTCGTCTTCTTTGCGCGGGAGCACATTTGGTGGGGAGCGGTGGCCCTCGTCGCGGTCGGTTCGCTCATCGGCGGCCTGCTCGGCGCCCGCATCGGGCGGCGGCTGCCAGCCCCGGTCCTACGTGCGATCATTGTCATCGTCGGTCTCGTGGCGATCGCCAAGATGGTGTGGTGGTCGTGATGTGCTCATGATCGTCCGGGTCGAGCACGCGGACGACCCGCGCTTGGCCGACTATGTCGGGCTCACCGACGTGGCGCTGCGCCGTCGAGCCGAGCCAGACCTCGGCATCTACATCGCGGAGTCCGAGAAGGTCATCCGGCGCGCCCTGGCAGCGGGTCACCGAGTGCGTTCCCTGCTTATGGCACCGCGGTGGCTGACCGACCTCGCCGACGTCGTGGCGCAGGCCGAGGAGGACGGCATCCCCGTCTTCGTCGGTGAACACGACGCCCTGGAGGCCGTCACCGGATTCCACGTGCACCGGGGGGCGTTGGCGGCTATGGCACGGCCCGTGCTGCCGAGCGTCGAGCAGGTGGTCCGCGTGGCCCGGCGTGTCGTGATCCTTGAGGACATCGTCGACCACACCAATGTCGGAGCCGCCTTCAGGAGCGCCGCAGCACTGGGCGTCGACGCCGTGCTCGTGACTCCGCGGTGTGCCGATCCGCTCTATCGCCGCGCGATCCGGGTGTCGATGGGCACGGTGTTCCAAGTGCCGTGGACACGGATCCCGCAGTGGCCCGACGGGATCGAAAGTCTTCGGGCTCAAGGCTTTACGGTGGCGGCATTCGCCCTGGGGGAGCGTGCCGTGGACCTGGACGCGCTGGCAGCCAATCCACCCGAGCGACTCGCGATGGTCCTGGGCACCGAGGGAGATGGGCTGTCGCGGCATACGGTCGCGGCCTGTGACCTCGAAGTCCGCATCCCGATGGCCGGGGGAGTCGACTCGCTCAACGTCGCGGCGGCGAGTGCGGTCGCGATGTGGGCCTTGCGCGCGCCGCGCTGACGGCGGTTCGTCCCACGCCCGCGGACGTGTGAGGATGACCTTCCGTGACTATCCCCACGAAGATCGTCGATCTCATCGGCGCCCCCACCGACGTCGGCGCGGCACACCGCGGCTCCTCGATGGGTCCCGAGGCCATGCGGGTGGCCGCTATCCACGAAGGCCTCGTCGAGGTTGGCCTCGAGGTCCACGACCTCGGCAATCTCGCCGGCCCGCCCAATCCGTGGCTGCCTCCCGTCGACGGCTATCGACACCTCGCCGAGGTCGTCGAGTGGAACGAAGCAGTCCACGAGGCGGTCTACGCGTCGCTCGGTGCCGGCCACCTGCCGGTATTGCTCGGTGGTGACCACTGCCTCGCGATCGGGTCGATCAGCGCGGTTGCCCGCCACTGCCGCGAGACAGGCAAGAAACTGCGGGTCCTCTGGCTCGACGCGCACGCCGATTTCAACACTCTGCGCACCACACCGACAGGGAACATCCACGGTATGCCGGTCGCCATCCTGCGCGGCATGGGGCCGGACGCGTTGACCGGCATCGGGGGTCACCGGCCCGCCATCGAGGGCGACGTCGTTCGCCAAGTGGGGATCCGCTCGGTCGACGCCGACGAGAAGCGCCTGGTCCATGAGGATGGCATGACGGTCTTCGACATGCGCCAGATCGACGAAGCCGGAATGCGCAGGACGATGCGCAAGGCCCTGGCGGACCTCGACGCCGACACCCACCTGCACGTGAGCTTCGACGTCGACTTCCTCGACCCGGAAATTGCGCCGGGTGTCGGCACGACGGTGCTCGGTGGCCCGACCTACCGCGAGGCGCAGCTGTGCATGGAGATGATCGCCGACACCGGGCTGCTTGCGTCCCTTGACGTCATGGAACTCAATCCGGCGTGCGACCAGGCCAACAAGACCGCCGAAGTCGCCACCGACCTCATCGAGTCGATGTTTGGAAAGAGCACCCTGCTGCGGTTGAAGGGCACCCCAGCCGGGTAGGACACCTAAGGACGTGTGTCGAGGTCCCCACGTCCCGCTTCTAGGGACGTGCTGTGCCTACGCTGTGTCATCGTGCAGTCATGGCGGCGCGTCATCCTCGTGGCATCTATTGCTGGTGTCGCGGCGCTTCTCGTGCCGTCGGTTGGCCAGGTTGATCACGGCGAGTCACGTGGGTATGCCGTGCTCGCGGCACGGGGGATTGACAAGGGTGATCGTGGCGTCAGCTCGCCCCGCGGAGGCATGGAGCTGCCGGGTGTCGCCATGGAGCGACACGTCGCGATCGACGTCAGCCGCCCGGTCAGCATCAGTTGGCCGCGCGTCCCAGGCGCCGATGCCCTGAGCACCATGCTCGAAGAGTGGACAGCGCAGCAGGAGCGGCAGTTCCTCCGCGAAACCGTGGCAGGTGGTCTCCAGCCGCCGGAGTTGTCGATCGATGGCGAGGTGGTGCAGGCCGTCGGCTCGGTCGTTGCGGTGAGCATGCGGGTGCAGCGGTTCGGTGCCGGTCCGACACAGACCACGGTGGCGACGTTCTATGCCGAGGTCCCGGGCGGGGTGGCGTGGGCTGGCGACGACCTAATCACGGAGTCAGCCCGCGGGCAGCTCGCGGACGCAGTCATGGCGGCCGTGCGGACGGCATACCCCGACAAGAGCATCGATCGAAGCGGAGCTCAGGCAGCCTTGGGGGGAGCGCTTCTGACGGCGGGCGGGGACCTGACGCTGTCCCTTGCAGTGGGGGCGGATGTGGCGGAGGTTGCGCTCCCCGCCCTCCAGGTGAGGCCTGCGCTCTCGCAGGAGGGGCTGCGGGTGCTCGCTGTCCTCGCCGAGAATCGACCGTATGCCGTGCCGGCAGGGGCGGCGCCATCCCCGGTCCCAGCCGCTGAGGCAGTCACCTCGCCGGCCGCGACCCCGACACCGCCCGTCCCTGGGCCTTCCCCCGCGCCTCCCGTTGGCCGCGGCCCCGTCGACTGCGCGGTTGCCGCATGTGTGGCGTTGACCTATGACGACGGCCCGAGCATTCACACCCCGCGGCTTCTTGACGCCCTGACGGCTGCCAACGCGAAGGCGACCTTCTTTGTGCTGGGTCGGTCGGTCACGGCATACCCCGATGTCGTGCGTCGGGAAGTCGAACTGGGGATGGCTCTCGGCAACCACACGTGGAGCCACCGCGACATGCGCCGGCTCACGCACGCCGAATTGCGCAGCGAGCTCGACACGACCAATGCGGCCGTCGCCAGTGTCGTGGGGTCGGCGCCGACGATCATGCGGCCGCCGTACGGTGCGTTCGACGACCGGACCCGCGCGTTGGGGATGCCGATCATCCGGTGGGACGTGGACTCTGAGGACTGGCGTCACCGCTCGGCGGCGATCACGACCCAACGGGTGCTGTCGGCTGTGCGGCCCGGCTCGATCGTGCTCATGCACGACATCCACCCGAGCACGGTGGACGCGACCCCGGGGATCATCGCGGCCTTGCAGGCACGTGGGTTTGTGCTGGTCACCGTGCCTGAGCTGCTCGGATCGACCCAGTCGGGGCTCGTCTACTTCAGCCGGGCTGAGCACCGCTAGGACAGGTGCCGCTCGCTGCGGTGCAACCACCGCAGCACCACCCTGCACGCCTCTGCTCTCGGTGGTTCCGCCGACAGCTGCCCTGAACTCCTCGACCGTCGGCTTCAGGCCCCGAACCGCTGACGCACGTCAGCCGCTCGCTCAGGGGTGAGGTGCCAACGGGTGTCGGCACGTCTGCCAACCCCATTCCCGGAGCCACTGCCGGATAGCCCAGTCGCTGACTCCGAGTTCCTTTGAAAGTTCGCGGGGCGTCCTTGACGCAGGCGTCGTCGCCGTCTCTGCTCCTGCACCAGCTCCTGTCTGTGAGCACCGCTAGCGGATTGGTGTGGCGTCCCAAGGGCTAGGTGTCGGCGAGGAGAGGGATGTCCAAGTCGTAGGCAAGCACGATCGCCCGAGCGAGCTGTGTTCCTCGGCTTCAGTCAGGAATCCGATTGTCCTGCCGAGCAATTGGGCGGGAATCGTGACCACATTGTCGAGGGCGATGGCGCTGTCGTGGTCGAGTCCATTGGCGGGGCCAAGGGGGACTTCACTGGAGAGGCCTGTGACGGTTGACGTGATGGGGCGACCGTCACTCTGGTCATGGCGGCTCGCGCCGTCTCCGCGTGAGGACGACGACGGGTCGCGTCTTGTCTAGACGAGCCTTCACAACGTCGCCCTCGCCGCGACCTACCGAGAATGGCTCGCAACGCAAGCGACGACGCTCCTACCGGCTTGACAGCTTGACAGCCAATAGGAGCGTCATCACACGGTGTCCGGAGGGGGACTTGAACCCCCATGCCCGTTAGGGCACTAGCACCTCAAGCTAGCGCGTCTGCCATTCCGCCACCCGGACGAGGTGTCTGCTCGGGCCGCTTTCGCGTGCCCTCGCGAGCCGGAACGATAGCACGCTCGGCGCCGAGGCGACGAACCGGCATCCCGGTGTGGATGCTCGTGCGCGAGCCATGGGCTCGACAACGCGACCCGGGTTAGGTTGATGCTCATGACGGCAGATTCCAGCCCGCGAGTCCGGCCCGAGGACGAGGTCGCCGAACTCTGCGCGGACCTCATCCGCATCCCTTCGGTCAACTACGGCGACCATGCCGACCCGGGGGAGCGGGAGGCCGCCGACTATCTCGTTGGGCGGTTGCAGGAGGTTGGTCTCGATCCGGTGCTCGTCGAAAGTCAGCCCGGCCGGGCCTCGCTGATGGTGCGGATCGAGGGAGTCGACCCGAGCCGCCCAGGACTCGTCGTCCACGGGCACACCGACGTTGTGCCGGCCCACGCACCGGACTGGCAGGTCGAGCCTTTCGCGGCCGAGGAGCGCGACGGCTGCATCTGGGGCCGTGGTGCGGTCGACATGAAGGACATGGACGCGATGATGCTCGCCTGCATCCGTGACTTCGCTCGCACTGGCCAAAAGCCCGCCCGCACCACGACCTTCGCCTTCTTCGCCGACGAGGAGGCCGGGGGAGTGTGGGGTTCACGGTGGGTCGTCGACAATCACCCCGAGTGGTTCGAGGGAGCCACCGAGGCGATCAGTGAAGTCGGCGGTTACAGCGTGACGGTGCCCTCGCGGCATACCGGCGCACCTGTCCGCGCCTACCTACTCCAGACCGCCGAAAAGGGCATCCTCTGGTTGCGGCTGCACGCCCACGGCCGCGCCGGGCACGGATCGGTGCCCACCGACGCCAACGCCATCGTCCGCCTCGCGCAGGCTCTCGCGCGCATCGACGCCCACGTGTGGCCCAAGGAATACATCGCCTCGGTCCGCTCGCTCCTCGACGGCCTCTCCGAGGTCACGGGAGTCGGGTATGCCGCGGACTCACCGGAGATCGCCCCTGACGACCTCTTGGCTCACCTCGGTGGCGCTGCCGGTTTTGTCCGAGGCACGCTGCAGGACACCGCCAACGTCACGATGCTCTCAGCGGGCTACAAGCACAACGTCATCCCGCAAACAGCCACGGCCGCACTCGATTGCCGGTTCCTCCCCGGACACGAGGACGCTCTGCTGGACACGATCCGCGCCCTGGCCGGCGACCACGTCGAGGTCGAAGTCGCGCACCGGGACATCTCCCTCGACGCCTCCTTCTCAGGCTCGATCGTCGAGGCCATGAAACAGTCGCTGCTCGCCGAAGACCCGTCGGCGACCGTCCTGCCCTATTGCCTCTCCGGCGGCACCGACAACAAATCGTTGCACCGCTTGGGAATTGCCGGATACGGCTTCGCCCCCCTGCGTTTGCCGGCCGATCTGGACTTCGCCCCGATGTTCCACGGCATCGACGAGCGCGTGCCGATCGAGTCGCTGCGCTTTGGAGCCCGCGTCCTGCGCGACTTCCTCGGTCGGGTGTAACCCCGCAACCCATTTCGTGACCTAGACCGGCTACCGTCATGCCCATGATCGCCGACCCGCGCGCCGCCCTCGCTCAGCTCGTCTCCGCTCTCGAGCGACACCTCGAGGTCGCCGCCGACCGCCGCGATCCCGACGACGCTGCGGTGATCTCGGCCGCGGAGGCGCTCGCCGAGGCGTTCGACGACTACGACGAGGCCCTGTTCCTCGCCACCGAGGTCGCCACCCCGCTCGCGGTCTACGGAGATCTCGACGACGACGGCACCGACGATGTCGATGACGACGGGGTCTACTCCGGGCTCGACGACGAGGACGTCGTCTATGAAGACAGCGACGACGACTCAGATGATGACGATGACGACGTCGATGACGAAGAAGAAGACGACGACGTTGACGAGGAAGAAGACGAAGAAGACGATGACGAGGACGAGGACTAACTCAGTCTGAGACGTCCGTCAGCGCCGCTCTGATCTCGGCGGGCAACACAAGGCTCTGGCTGGCGATCGCCGCGCGCACATGCGCGACGGACCGCGCGCCCACGACGACGGCCGCGACGCCGGGAGCGTCTCGCGTCCATGCCAGCGCCACCTCGGCCGGGCTGACCTGCATTCCCCGTGCCGCGGTGACCACCGCGTCGGCGACTCCGAACGCGTGCGAATCGAGATAGCGGGCCGGAAGACCTGCGCGACCGGATGTCGCCATCGGTGATGCGCTGCGGTACTTCCCGGTGAGCACCCCACGGCCAAGCGGCCCCATGCGATGACCCCGACACCGAGCGATTGTGCAGCGGGCAGCAACTCCAACTCCGCAAGCCGATCCACGAGGGAGTATTCCGTCGAGGCTGCGACGAGCGGCATCCGACGGCCCTCCTGGATAGTCGCGGCGCGCGCGAGTTGCCACCCGGCGTGATTGCCAACACCGACATATCGCGCCTTGCCCGAGCGGACGGCATACTCCAGCGCCTCCAAGGTCTCCTCGATGGGCACATGCGGGTCCCAGGCTTGCGTGAGAAGAAGGTCGACATAGTCGGTGCGGAGGCGACGCAGCGACTCCTCGAGACCCGACAGCACCGCCGCCCGAGAGCCGTCGACGACGGTGTGCTCACCGCGGCGGACGACACCCACCCGCGTCATGAGCGTGAGGTCGGCCCGCGCCGCCACCGACCCGACGAAAGACCCGAGCCATGACTCGGCAGCCCCGTGGCCGTAGGACGGCGACGAGTCGAGCAACGTGCCGCCCGCTTCGACGAACGCGGTCACGAGATCGCGCGCCACTTCCTCATCGACACCAGACCCCCACAAGCGGGTCCCGAGCCCGAGGGACGACACCTGCAGTCCGCTCCGTCCCAGCCGCGTGTGTCGCATGCCTCGTACCGTAGTCCGCGCCGCTGCGCGGCCCTAACCTGCACCTATGCGACTGGCAATCAACCTCGGCTACTGGGGCGCCGGCAACGGTCCGGACAATCTCGTCCTCGCGCAGGAGGCTGACCGCCTCGGCTACGCCGTGGCGTGGGTCGCGGAGGCCTATGGCTCCGACGCACCGACGATCCTCTCCTGGGTCGGGGCACAAACAACGCAGATCGGGCTCGGGTCGGCCGTGCTGCAGATCCCCGCGCGCACCCCCGCCATGACCGCGATGACGGCAGCGACCCTCGACTCGCTCTCCGGCGGCCGTTTCCACCTCGGCTTGGGCGTGAGCGGCCCCCAAGTGAGCGAGGGGTGGCACGGGGTGCGCTTCGACCGACCCCTGGCCCGGACGCGTGAATACGTCGACATCGTCCGGATGGCTCTGCGGCGAGAGACCGTCGCGTATGCCGGCCGCCACTTCACGCTGCCCCTTCCCGACGGCCCGGGCAAGGCCCTCAAACTCACGGTTCGTCCCGCACGCGGGGATGCCATCCCCGTCTACCTCGCCGCAGTCGGCCCGAAGAATCTCGAGCTCACCGGCGAGATCGCCGACGGCTGGCTCGCGATCTTCTTCAGCCCCGAGCACTCCGGCGAGCTCCTGGCATCCCTGCGCGCGGGGGCCGTCCGCGGTGGACGAGGCACGCCGACCGATCCACTCGCGGGCTTTGACATCGTGCCGACCGTGCCGGTCGTCCTGTGCGAGACCGAGTCTGACCGCGACTACGGGTATGCCGCGGTGAGCGCCTACGCCGCGCTCTACATCGGGGGGATGGGCTCACGGGAGAAGAACTTCTACAACCAACTCGCTTGCCGGATGGGCTTCGAGAAGGAAGCTGCCCTGATCCAAGACCTCTACCTCGACGGCCGGGCGCGCGACGCCGCTGCGGCCGTGCCACGGGCCTTCCTCGACGCGACCGCTCTCATCGGTTCGCGCGACCAGATCCGCGACCGCCTTCCCGCGTATGCCGCCGCCGGCGTCACGACGCTGTCGGTCGCCGCGACCGCCCCCAGCCTCGAGCGACGACGTGCCACCCTCCGCGTCATGGCGGAGGTCCTCGCCGAGACAGGGCTAGGG
The DNA here is from genome assembly GCA_037046615.1 of Dermatophilaceae bacterium. Classification (GTDB taxonomy): domain Bacteria; phylum Actinomycetota; class Actinomycetes; order Actinomycetales; family Dermatophilaceae; genus Phosphoribacter. The sequence continues at coordinate 448,826 of JBAOHD010000008.1, read as the reverse complement.
TGACCGTTTGTGTCTGACCTGACCTACCCCGCCGCCATCATCCTCGGCATCGTCGAGGGACTCACCGAATACCTCCCCGTCTCTTCGACCGGCCACCTCACGGTCGCCGAGAAGATGCTCGGGCTCACGGTGGACGATCCGGCCATCACGGCATACACCGCCTTGATCCAGCTCGGGGCGATCGCGGCGACCCTCATCTACTTCTGGCGGGACATCGTCCGCTTCGCCGGTGCGTGGGTGCGGGGGCTGAGGTCGGAGGACGCTCGCGCGCACCCTGACTACCAGCTGGCGTGGGCCGTCATCATCGGGTCGATCCCCGTCGCGCTCGTGGGGTTCGCTCTCCGCAAGGTCATTGCGGGTCCGCTGCGCAGCCTGTGGGTCGTCGCTGCGGCCCTCATCCTCTGGAGCGTCGTCATGGTGCTCGCCGAGACGCGCCACGCCAAGCTCGTCCGCGAGGGCGCCGAACGCGGCGAATCCACGGTGACGTGGAAGGACGGCCTGAGCATCGGCCTCGTCCAGTGCTTTTCACTCATCCCGGGCGTGAGCCGCTCCGGCGCAACGATTTCGGCCGGGCTCTTCCGCGGGATCGACCGAGTCACCGCGACACGGCTGTCCTTCTTCCTGGCAATCCCAGCGCTCACGGCAGCAGGCCTCTACGAGACCGTCACGACCGACATGTCCACCCTCGGCGTCGGACAAATGGCGGTGGGGATGGTGGTCGCGTTCGCCGTGGCCTACGCCTCGATCGCCTGGTTGCTGAAGTTCGTCGCAACCAACTCCCTGCAGTCTTTCGTCATCTACCGGGTCGTCTTCGGTCTCGCCATCGCTGGAGCGCTCCTGACCGGTGCCCTCAGCGCCACCTAGAGCGGCACTAGATCCACTTGTGCCTGCGGAAGTAGATGTAGAGCCCCAGGCTCGCCGAGATCATGATCGCCATGATGAGGAAATATCCGTAGTAGACCTCGAAGTCACCGATCGTGAACGTGGCCTCAAGCTCAGGCATGTAGCGGAAGTTCATGCCGTAGATGCCGGCGATCATCGTCGGCACCGCCGCCATCGCGACCCACGCCGAGATCCGGCGCATGTCCTCGTTCTGCTGCACCGTCACCTGGGTGAGGTGGGCGTTGAGGATCTCAGACAACAGCCGGTCGTAGGACTCGACATGGTCGTTGGTCCGCGCGAGGTGGTCCTCGACGTCGCGGAAGAACGGCAGGATCTTCTTTTCGCCCTTGCCGACATAGTTGAGGAACGGAAAGCGCCGCATCGCCTCGGCGAGGGGGAGTGCGGCTCGCCGGAACTCGAGCACCTCTCGTTTGAGGCGGTAGATCGACGTCGCGTCGGCGTCGTTGTCGCCGAAAACCTGCTGCTCGATCTGGGTGAGGTCCTCGGCAATGAAGCGGTCGATGCGCTCGTAGTTGTCGACGACGCTGTCCATGACCGCGTGAAGCACCGCGAGGGGACCGAAACGCAGCTGGGCCGGGTCGGCTTCGAGCCGGCGGCGCACGTGGTCGAGCGGGTTGGCCTCGCCTCGACGGACCGTGACGACGAACCGGTCGCCGACGAAGACCATGACCTCGCCGGTCTCGATGTCGGAGGTGCGCTCGACATAGCGCAGGGTCTTGAGCACGGCGAGGAGGCTGCCCTCGTAGGAGTCGATCTTCGCGCGTTGATTGCCGGTGATCGCGTCTTCGACGGCCAACGGGTGCAGCCCTAGTTCGCGGTTGACGAGCTCGAACTCCTCATCGGTCGGGTCTTTCAGCCCGATCCAAATGAAGCCGGAGGCGCTCGCGCGCAGCGACGCCAACTCGTCACTGAGGTCACCCGGCGACAGCCGGACCCCATCGACATACATGGCTTGGTCAACGATCACAGCGAGCATCAGACCATGGATCCAGAGGGGCATGTGGGAGCCTCGCCGGTAGCGTAGGCGGGTGCCCACAGTGCTGCTTGTCCGCCATGGTCGGACCACCGCAAACGCCGACGGGATCCTCGCCGGCTGGTCTCCGGGAGTCGTGCTCGACGACGTTGGGCGGGCCGCTGCCACCGCTGTCGGGCGGCGATTGCTTGAGGCCGGTATGCCGGTCCGCCGGCTCGTCTCGTCGCCGTTGCCGCGGTGCGTCGAGACGGCCACAGCGATCGCGGCGGAACTGCCAGACGGCGGGCCAGACGTGACCACCCACGCAGGACTCGCCGAGTGCCGTTACGGCGCATGGTCAGGCCGCCCGCTCGCCGAACTCGCGGCCGAGCCGCTGTGGAGCGTGGTGCAGAACCAGCCGAGCGCAGCGGTCTTCCCCGACGGTGACCTGCCGGGGGAGTCGATCGCGTCGATGGCGTCGCGGGCCGTCGTTGCCATCCGCGAGATCGATGCCGAGATGGCCGCCGAACACGGACCCGGCAGTGTCTGGGTCGCCTGCTCCCACGCCGACGTCATCAAGGCGATCCTCGCCGACGCCGCGGGAGCCCATCTGGACTCGTTCCAGCGTTTCGTCGTCGACCCGGCCTCCCTCTCGGCCGTGCGCTACACCGCCGCTCGTCCCTTCGTCCTGCGGGTGAACGACACCGACGGGACCCTCGGGAGCCTCGTGCCGCGGCATACCCCCTCCGACGGCGATGCGGTCGTCGGCGGCGGGGCGGGCTAAGTTTTCGTCATGGCCCCGGTCCACGATTTCGACCCTCCGGCGCGATTCGTCGCCGGGACGGTCGGCCCCCCCGGTCAGCGCACCTTCTTCCTCCAGGCTCGCTCCGGCCGACGGTTGATCAGCGTGTCGTGCGAGAAGGAACAGCTGACGATCCTCGCCGACCGGATCCTCGACGTCATCGACGAACTCCAGATCGGTGCCGAACCCACGGGGGAGTGGGCCGCCGCCCTCGTCGACGACGGCCCCCTGGACACACCGATCGAGGACGAATTCCGCGTGCGGATGCTCTCGCTCTCCTGGGACCCACGCCGCCTCACCCTCGTGCTCGAGGCGCGCCCCGACGACGATGACGGCGATGCGCCAGCCAGCGGAGACGCCCTCCGGGTGACCTTGACCGCACAGTCGGCCCGGGCCTTCGCCCGCCGCTGCCAGCGGGTCATCGCCTCGGGGCGACCCCCGTGTCCGTTCTGCGGTCTTCCCTTGGACGTCACCGGCCATGTCTGCCCCCGCGCCAACGGATACCGGCGCTGACCGCAGACCAGACGCCTCCGCCCGCCCCTGGGTCGCAGGTCGGGCCGGCGACGCCTGCCGAGCACGCCCAGACGGTCGCACGGCTGGCGTCGGGGGACTTGCACATCGTCGGGCAGCTTTCCGGCGCTTCCAATGTCGCCATCGTCGGGATCGTCGACGGGCTCTGGGTGATCTACAAGCCGATCCGTGGCGAGCAACCTCTGTGGGACTTCCCGACCGGCACCCTCGCAGGGCGCGAATACGCGGCATACCTCGTGGCGATGGCGACGGGGTATGCCGCCGTGCCACCCACCGTCGTGCGCGAGGGTCCGCTGGGGGTGGGCACCGTCCAACTGTGGATCGGATCGCCGCTCGACTCGCCCGATACTGCGTCGTCCGATCTGTCCTCGCCCGTGGCGCTGGCCCCGGTCGGGGAGGTCCCGTCGGGGTGGCTGCACGTCGTCGACGGTCACCTGCCGGATGGCGCTGAGGTGAGCGTGCTGCACGAAGATCGCGACGACATGCGTGACGTCGCCGTCCTCGACGCGATCACCAACCAGGCCGACCGCAAGGGCTCGCACCTCGTCCGAGACGGCGCTGGCCGCCTGTGGGGCTTCGATCACGGACTGACATTCAACACCGAACCGAAGCTGCGGACCGTCCTGTGGGGATGGGCGGGCAAGGCACTGCGGCAGCGAGACCTCGATGTCCTCACCGTGTTGGAGTCGAGGTTGACCGACGAGGCCGACGATCTCACCCGGGACCTCCGCGAGGTCCTGCCCAGCGCGGACGTCGCGGCTCTCCTGGGCCGTGTCGCCGACCTCCTGCGCACGGGCCGGCACCCACGACCGAGCCGGCATTGGCCCTCGATCCCGTGGCCCGCGATCTGAGGGGAGTGCGCGGTGCCCCTGGGGGACGGTTAGGCTCGCCGGGTGCACTCTTGGCCATCACCTGCCATCCCGTCCATCCCCGGCGTCAACGGGCCGATTCGTGTTTTCGACTCGGCGACGGAGCGGCTCGTCACGCTGACTCCCGGACCGGTCGCGGGTCTCTACGTCTGTGGGATCACCCCCTACGACGCCACCCACATGGGTCATGCCGCGACCTACGTGACCTTCGACGTGCTCGGGCGTGCGTTGCGCGACTCCGGTCACGAGGTCACTTACGTGCAGAACGTCACCGACGTCGACGACCCGCTACTGGCTCGGGCCGTCCGCGACGGCCTTGATTGGGAGGTGTTGGCCGATCGTGAGACCGCGCTCTTCCGTGAGGACATGACCGCCCTCGGGGTGATCGCACCGGACCACTACCTCGGGGTGACCGAGACCATCGGCGCCATCGTCAAGGCGGTCCAGAGGTTGGAGGAGGCTGGCGCGGCATACCGGCTCCCGGTGGACGGATGCTCGTCGGAAGACATCTACCTCGACCTGTCGCAGGCACCGGGTGTGGGGTCGATCGCCAACGAGACCCGGGCTGACATGCTCGCGCTCTTCGCCGAGCGGGGCGGGGATCCCGAGCGGCCGGGCAAGCGGGACGCCCTCGACCCGCTCCTGTGGCGTGGCGCCCGGCTCGACGAGCCCTCGTGGGATGGCGGGTCGCTCGGTGACGGCCGACCCGGTTGGCACATCGAGTGCACGGTCATCGCACTGGAACACCTTGATCTGCCCTTCACCGTGCAAGGTGGGGGCACGGATCTGCTCTTCCCCCACCATGAGATGAGCGCCGCCCAAGGGCGCTTGCTCAGCGGGACGCGCGCGTTCGCGCAGGCCTATGTCCACCAGGCCATGGTCGGCCTGGACGGCGAGAAGATGAGCAAGTCCCGCGGCAACCTCGTCCTCGTGTCGAAACTGCGCGGCGATGGCGTCGACCCGATGGCCATCCGTCTCGCACTGCTCGACCACCACTACCGCACCGAATGGGAATGGACCGACGAGGACCTGACTCGTGCCCAGCAGCGGCTCGATCAGTGGCGTGCCGCCCTGTCACGCAACGGCGGGCCATCGACCGACCAGTTGATCCGCGATGTCCGCGACGCCGTCGCCGACGATCTGGACACGCCCACCGCGTTGCGGGCGATGGACGAGTGGGTCCTCACGGCCCTCTCCGAAGATCACTCGGCGGATCTCGCGTCACCAGGTCTCGCAGCTCGCACCATCGACCGGCTCCTGGGCGTGCGGCTGTAGGACGCAGGTCGTGCGGAGAGCGAGTTAGCTCTCGTCGCGCCGTCGCAGGTATTGCTCGAACTCGCGCGCCAGCGCGTCGCCGCTGCCCTCGATGAGCTCCGCGGAGTCCGACTGCTCCTCCAAGGTGAAGACGTAGTCGGCGATCTCCTCGTCAGACTCGGCCAGCTCGTCGACCCCGCTGACCCATTCCCGCCCGGCGCTGTCCAGGTCGTCGCACGGGATCGCCACCCCGAGCAGGGTCGACACCTGCGTGACCAGCGCGGCCGATGCCTTCGGCGAGGGCGGTCCACCGGCGTAGTAGGGGATCGCCGCCCAGCAGGCCACGGCGTCCAGACCGGCCAGGGAGGCGGCATACCCGATGACGCCGACGATCCCAGTCGGTCCTTCGTAGTCGCTGCTCTCGGCGCCCCAGCGGTCGCGGGCGCCAGCGGTGTCGGCCGTCATCGTCACGGGGATCGGTCGCGTGTGGGGGACGTTGGCGAGATAGGCGCCGAGGGTGACGATTGCCTGGACTCCGAGGTCGTGCGCGATGTCGAGGACCTCGCGGGTGTAGCTGCGCCAGCGAGTGGATGGTTCGATCCCGTCGACGAGGACGACGTCATGGGAGGCGTGCGGCAGACGCGCGATGAGGACCCGGGTCGTCGGCCAGGTCACGACCCGCTCGCCGTCGACGACCGCGGCCTGCGGACGGTTGACCTGGAAGTCGTAATAGTCCTCCGGATCGATGTCGGCCACCTCCACCGCGCCCCACGTGGCCACGAGATGGCGCAGCGCGCTCGAGGCAGCCTCGCCGGCGTCGTTCCATCCCTCGAAGGCAGCGATGAGCACCGGGTCGCGCAGCGGCTGCACCGGGACGGATTCCACGAGGCGAACTCCTAGCGGGATGGGACGTGGCCTAAGGCCACCCTACGTCGCACGTAAGGTGGAGCGACGCCACCGCTGCACGAACCGACCCACCGACACGAAGGACACTCCCGTATGCCGCCGCTGTTGCCCGCCGCAGTCCTCTGGGACATGGACGGGACTCTCGTCGATTCTGAGCACTACTGGATCGCGGAGGAGTTTGCCCTCGTCGAGTCTTTCGGTGGCCAATGGTCGCTCGACCACGCCCACGAACTCGTCGGCAGCGCCCTGCTGGACTCAGCGGCATACATCATCGACCACACTCCGGTGACTCTGAGCCCCGAAGCCGTCGTCGCCCGCCTCGTGGCCGGGGTGGCAGAGCGCCTCGCGCAGGAGGTGCCCTGGCGAGCGGGCGCCCGCGAACTCCTCGCTGCGGTCGGGGCCGCCGGGGTGCCCAGTGCCCTCGTGACGATGTCGTATGCCGTGCTGGCGCGCCTCCTCGTCGACGCTGCCGGGCCGGGGCTCATCCACGCAGTGGTCAGCGGCGACGACGTCGCTCATGGCAAGCCGCATCCGGAGCCCTATCTCCGAGCAGCCGCCGCACTCGGTGCCCATCCGGGCGACTGCATCGCGATCGAAGATTCCTTCACCGGGGCCCGGTCAGCGGTCGCAGCCGGCGTGCCGACGATCGTCGTGCCGCACATCGTGTCTGTGCCCGAATGGCCCGGCACGGTGCAGGTGGCGACGCTGGAGGGTCGCACGCTCGAGGACCTCATGGACCTCACCTCCTGTCTGCGCCACCGGGACCCCCGTGCTCAGTCGTCTGCCGGCGTGGGGCGGCCGACGACCTGAGGGTCGACCGCGCGGCTGCTGGCGTCAGCGGGCAGCGGCGGCGGGGTGCCACCCCAGGCAGGGCACAGATCGCGGTAGTCGCACCAGTCGCAGAGCTTGGACACCCTCGGACGCCAGTCGCCCGTCTCTGCCGCTCGCTGGATCGCCGCCCACAGGGCCTTGACGTTGCGCTCGGTGGCGCGCAGGTCAGCCTCATCGGGGGCATAGCGGACGATCTCACCGTTGCCGAGGTAGACGAGCTGGAGCAGGGTCGGCACGACGCCCCGGGACCGCCAGAGGACCAGGGCGTAGAACTTCATCTGGAAGAGGCTGGAGCGTTCGAACAGCTCCGAGGGGGACCGCCCCGTCTTGTAGTCCACGACCCGAAGCTGTCCATCGGGGGCGACGTCGAGACGATCGACGTAGCCGCGCAACACGAGGCCGTCCACCTCAGCCTCGACGTAGAGCTCGCGTTCGGCGGGCTCGAGCGCTGTGGGGTCTTCGAGGGTGAACCACCGTTCGATGAGGGCCACCGCCTGGGCATACCACTCGTCCGGCGCACCGTCGGCGTCCTGGTCGACAACGGTCCGGAGCTCGGGTTCCTCCTCGACCAGTCGCTGCCACTGGACTGGGACGAGACCCGCGGCCGCGGCAGGGGTGCGCTCGGGCGCGGGCAGGTCGAACAATCGCTCCAGGACGGCGTGGACCAGGGTCCCCCGCGCGGCGGCCGGGCTCGGCAGGGAGGGCAACCGGTCGATGACCCGGAAGCGATACAACATCGGGCAGTTCTTGAAGTCTGAGGCGCGGCTCGGCGACAGCGCGGCAACCATGGCCGGTCAGTCCTCGGGTTCGTACCCGAGGTTGGGTGACAAGCCAACGCTCGGCCTCGGCGAGGGTCCATCCCTTGCGGACGGCATACTCGCTCGACCTGATCGCGCCCGAGCCGGCCGACGACGAAGTACTGCGCGTGCGGTGCGGCGAAGTACCACCCAGACGACCGAGGCGCCGGGCCACATCGCCATCGACTCGGTGAGCACGCATGCCCGTCGCGCTGTAGGCACGTCGAGCAGATCCCAGAGCGGCGGCCTTCTCGGTGTGGTCAGGGCAGGCGGGATAGCCGGGGGCGGGCCGGATGCCGGCGTAGGCCTCGGCGATGAGCGTCGTCGTTGTCGAGCGTCTCGTCGGGGGCGTAGCCCCAGAACTCGCGCCGCACGCGCTCGTGGAGCCGCTCGGCGAAAGCTTCGGCGAGCCGGTCGGCGAGCGACTCAAGCAGGATGGCCGAGTAGTCGTCATGGGCGGTCCTTGAAGGCAGCCACCCGCTCGGGCAGCTCCAGGCCCGCAGTGACAGCAAACCCGCCCATGTAGTCCACCTCGGTCCCGACGGGTGCCACGAAGTCGGCGAGGGACCGGTGCGGGATCCCCGCCCGGTGCTGCCCTTGCTGGCGCAGGTGGTGGACCGTGGCGCGCGTCGTCGACGCGACTCTCGTCGGCGTAGATCTCGAGGTCGTCACCCGTCGAGTGGGCCGGCCAGAGCCCGAAGACGCCGCGGGGGGCGCAGCCACTGCTCGGCCTCGATGCGGTCGAGCATCGCCTGGGCATCGGCATACAGCGCACTGGCGGCCTCCGCCGAGGCCGGGTTGTGGAGTAAGTCGGGAAAGCGACCGCGCAACTCCCACGCCCCGAAGAAGGGATGTCCAGTCGATGTAGTCGACGCAGGTCGCTGACGGGATAGGCGTCGAAGACGAAGGTCCCCGGCGCGGTGCCGACGGCCGGGGTGGGGGCATCGTCCTGGCGAAGGGGAGGGGTCGAGCGCCTGCCGGCAAGGATGGCGGGGCGCACCGGCTGGTATGCCGCCCAGTCGAACTCGGGCGCCGCCCGCGCGGGCGGCTGTCAATCGGCACGAGCGGTCGCTCACCCTGGCGGGCCGCATACCGCGTCCCGGATCGCTCGCGTAGTCCTCGGCGACGCCGGCGAGGAAATCCGGGCGCTGCTCGTCCGAGAGGAGGGCGGCCACGACCGGGACCGACCGGGAGGCGTCCTTGACCCAGACGACCGGGCCGGGGGTGCGGGGAGCGACCTTGACGGCCGTGTGGGCCTTGGAGGTCGTGGCACCGCCGATGAGGAGGGGGAGGGTGAGACCGAGCCGCTCCGAGTTCGGCGGCGAAGGAACTCATCTCTTCGAGGCTCGGGGTGATGAGGCCGGAGAGTCCGATGATGTCGGCGTCGTGCTCGCGCGCGGCGTCGAGGATCCGCTGCGCCGGCACCATGACCCCGAGGTCGATGACCGTGTAGTTGTTGCACTGCAGGACGACGCCGACGATGTTCTTGCCGATGTCGTGGACGTCGCCCTTGACGGTCGCCATGACGATCGTGCCGTTGGAGCGATCCGAGGTGTCGCCGGTGGCCGCCTTCTCCGCCTCGATGAACGGGATGAGATAGCCGACCGCGCGTTTCATGACCCGAGCCGACTTCACGACCTGGGGGAGAAACATCTTCCCCGCGCCGAAGAGGTCGCCGACGACGTTCATGCCGGCCATGAGCGGCCCCTCGATGACGTCGATCGGGCGACCGCCCGAAGCCTCCAAGTGGGCCCGGAGCTCCTCGGTGTCGGCTTCGACGTGCTGGTCGAGGCCATTGACGAGGGCATGCGTGATCCGCTCCCGGACCGGCAGGGATCGCCACTGCTCGTCGGGAGCCTCCTGGCGAGCCCCGGCTGCATTGAACCGGTCGGCGATCTCGAGCAGCCGCTCGGTAGCGTCGTCGCGGCGGGCCAGGACGACATCTTCGATGCGGTCGCACAGGTCGGGGTCGATGTCGTCGTAACCGACGAGCGCTCCGGCGTTGACAATGCCCATGTCCATACCGGCGGCCACCGCGTGATAGAGGAAGACCGCGTGGATGGCCTCTCGCACCGGGTTGTTGCCCCGGAAAGAGAAGGAGACATTGGAGACGCCCCCGGAGACCAGAGCCCCCGGCAGGTTGGCCTTGATCCAGGCGTGTGGCCTGGATAAAGTCCAGCCCATAGCGCGACGTGCTCGTCGATCCCCGTCGCCACGGCGAAGATGTTGGGGTCGATGATGATGTCGGCGGGGTCCATCCCGACGTCGTCGACGAGGATCCGGTATGCCGTCTGGCTGATCTCCCGGCGTCGCTCGAGCGTGTCGGCCTGACCCTGTTCGTCGAAGGCCATGACGACGACGGCTGCGCCGTATTTGCGGCAGAGGCGGGCGTGGTCGACGAAGGCGGCAACGCCTTCCTTCATCGAGATCGAGTTGACGATCGCCTTGCCCTGGAGGCACTTGAGACCGGCCTCGATGACCTCCCATTTCGAGGAGTCGACCATGATCGGCACCCGGGAGATGTCCGGCTCGGTCGCGACGAGCTTGAGGAAGCGATCCATGGCCGCGACCCCGTCGATCATCCCCTCGTCCATGTTGACGTCGATGATCTGGGCCCCGGACTCGACTTGCTGGCGAGCGACCGCGAGGGCGGTGTCGTAGTCGCCTGCCTTGATGAGGTTGCGGAAGCGGGCCGAGCCGGTGATATTCGTGCGCTCGCCGACGTTGACGAACAGCGACGTCTGGTCGATCGTCAGTGGCTCGAGGCCCGACAGACGGGTGGCGGCGGGCACCCCCGGGACGACGCGGGGCGGCATACCGTCGACGGCGTCGGCGAAGGCGCCGATGTGGTCGGGGGAGGTGCCACAGCAACCGCCGAGGAGGTTGACCAGTCCGGCGCGAGCGAACTCGCCGACAACCTTGGCCATCTGGGCCGGCGTCTCGTCATATTCGCCGAAGGCGTTGGGCAGGCCGGCGTTGGGGTAGCAGGACACGAAGGTGTCGGCGATCCGGGACAGTTCGGCGACGTAGGGCCGCATCTCGTCGGCCCCGAGGGCGCAGTTGAGACCGATCGCCAGCGGGCGGGCGTGGCGGACCGAGTTCCAGAAGGCCTCCGTTGTCTGCCCTGACAGAGTGCGGCCGGAGGCGTCCGTGATGGTGCCGGAAATGATGACGGGCCAGCGGCGTCCGCGCTCCTCGAAGAGTGTCTCGACGGCAAAAATGGCGGCCTTGGCGTTGAGGGTGTCAAACACGGTCTCGATGAGCAGCACGTCCGCACCGCCGTCGACGAGGCCATTGGCTTGCTCGAGGTAGGCCTGGACGAGGGCGTCGAAGGTGATATTCCGGGCGCCGGGGTCGTTGACATCGGGAGAGATCGAGGCCGTCCGCGTGGTGGGGCCGAGTGCTCCGGCGACATAGCGCGGCTTCTGCGGCGTGCGCGCGGTCGCGGCGTCACACTCGTCCCGGGCGAGTCGGGCAGCGGCGACGTTGAGTTCGTAGGCGAGCTCGCTCATGCCGTAGTCGCCGAGCGAGATCCGCTGCGCGTTGAAGGTGTTGGTCTCGACGAGGTCTGCGCCGGCGTCGAGGTAGGCGCGGTGGATGCCGCGGATGACGTCCGGGCGGGTCAGGCTCAACAGATCGTTGTTGCCCCGCAGGTCACTGCGCCAGTCGGCGAACCGCTCGCCGCGGTAGTCGGCCTCGGTGAGCTCATGCCGCTGCACCATCGTGCCCATCGCGCCGTCGAGCAGGAGGATGCGAGAGGAAAGGGCAGCGGTCAGGTCCGCCGTAGAGTCGGGGCGGATCTGGGGCACGTCAGTCACGAGGTTCCTCTTGGAGTCTGGACAGTCGGTCCAGTATCCCCCGATGACGTAGGGTCTGGACGCATGAGCGCGACCGATGCCGACCACGGCTGGCTCCTCGGCCGGGTGGGCGGCATACCGGTCTATCTCGCGAAGTCGTGGGGCGTCATCGCTGTCGTCATCATCGTCACCTTCGGCTCCCGATTCGGTCTGCGCCCCCCCGTCGGGTATGCCGTGGCTGCGGCATACGCGCTCCTGCTGCTCGTCTCGATCCTCGTGCACGAGGCCGGGCACGCGCTGGCGGCTCGGGCCTTCGGGGCGCCGGTCAACCGGATCGTCGCCAACCTCTGGGGCGGGCACACCGTCTTTTCGTCAGCGACCCTCACCGCGAAATCGTCTGCGGTCATCGCGCTCGCCGGACCGCTCGGCAACGTCCTTCTCGCCGTGCTCGGATGGGGACTCTGGCAAGCCCTGGAGGCCCCCATCCCGAGTCTTCTGGCCGGCGCGCTCACCTTCGCGAATGCCTTCGTCGCGATTTTCAACCTCCTGCCTGGGCTGCCGCTCGACGGCGGGGCTCTCGTCGAAGCCGCCGTGTGGGGGGCCACCGGGAGCCGGTCGACGGGCATGATCGTCGCCGGCTGGGCCGGCCGGATCGTCACAATCGTCGTCGGCGCCTGGTTTGCGATCCTCGAGCCGCTGCTCTCCCAACGGGCTCCCGACACCGTGACGGTCATCTGGGTGCTGCTCATCGGATCATTCCTCTGGCGAGGTGCCAGCACGGCAATCGCTGTGGGGAGGACCCGCTCGGCGGTGGGCCGGTTGCGCCTGCAGCAGGTGCTGCGCCCGGTCGTCGCTCTGCCCATGAGCGCCTCGGCCGCGAGCGTCGCTGCTGGCTTGGTCGCAACCCCCGCGGCGCAGTATGCCGTGCTCATCGACCCGCTCGGCCGGCCCGTCGCGGTCATCGACACGGCCAAGCTCCTGGACTTGCCCGAAGCCGACCTCCAGGCGGTGTCGGCGAGCGAGCTCGGGCTGGGTGTGCCGCAGGCGTGGGTCGTCGTCACGGACCCGTCCGGAGATGCGACCTCGGTGGTCCAGCGCTTGGCCGGTGATGGTGCCGACCTTCCCGGCATGGCCGATGTGTTGGCAGTCGACCAAGCCCACCGGGTGCTCGGCACCGTGAGCATCGCCGACGTGGAACGCTCCCTCATCGCGCCTGCGCCCTGACTCCCGCTCGGGCAGCCGAGGAGCGAGGTGTCGGCCTGCGGCCTGGCTCTGTCCACAACCCGCCACGACGGAACCCCACGATCACCAGAGATAGTTCACGCGGTCACAGGGGCAAGGCTCGCGGCAGAGGATCACGTTGGCGCCATCGACCCGCGATCCTTCAGGAGATCCTCATGCCGAGACACCCAGCCACCAGGGTGACGGACAGCCCCGCACCATCACCTCCGCCGATGGACACCCCGACCAATGACGTCCGCCTCGTCGGTCACGTCCCGGCCCCTCCGACACTGCGGGAGCTGCCCAGTGGCGACGAGGTCGTCTCGTTGCGCCTGGTGGTGCCTCGCGAGCGACGCCGGACGCCGACCGGGCCCACGGTCGACGTCATCGACGTGTCCTGCTGGTCGGCTGCGACCCGTCGTGCTGCCCTGCGCCTCGCCGAAGGCGATGTGATCGAGGTGTCGGGGGCGCTGCGGCGGCGGTTCTTCAGGGTGGGCGCCGCCGTCCAGAGCCGTTACGACGTCGAGGCCAGAGTTGTCCGGCGGATGACGCCAGGCCAGCGCACCTAGACTCTCCCGACATGACCAGCGAGGCGACGACCGACGGCGACACCCCCACGGCCCAGGAGTCTCTCGAGCCGATCGCAGGCGTCGGCGCTGGTGCGGCCACGGGAGCGCAGGCTCGGCGAGGGGCCTTCGTGCCGGGTGATCGCGTGCAGCTCACCGACTCCAAGGGCAGACTCCACACGATCACCTTGGAGTCTGGACGGGAGTTCCACACACACCAAGGTCGGCTGCTCCACGACAGCCTCATCGGCGCTCGTGAGGGCAGCGTCGTGCTCAACACGGCCGGAGTGGAATACCTCGCCCTGCGCCCTCTGCTTGCCGACTACGTCATGTCGATGCCTCGCGGCGCGGCGGTCGTCTATCCCAAGGACGCCGGTCAGATCGTGACGATGGGGGATATCCATCCCGGCGCGCGGGTCGTCGAGGCAGGGGTGGGATCGGGCGCCCTGTCGATGTCGCTGCTGCGAGCGATCGGCGAACGAGGCGAGCTGATCTCGTTCGAGCGGCGGGAAGACTTCGCGGCGATCGCTCAGGGCAACGTCCGGGCCTTCCTCGGGCCCGACCACCCGTCCTGGCGAGTCGTCATCGGTGATCTCGCCGACAGCCTCGGAGACGAGGTCGAGGAGGGCAGTGTCGACCGGGTCGTCCTGGACATGCTCGCCCCGTGGGAATGCCTCACCGCAGTCGCGGCTGCACTCCGCCCAGGCGGAGTCCTCACGTGTTACGTCGCGACGACGACGCAGTTGTCGCGGATCGCCGAGGCCCTGCGCGAGCACGGCGGTTTCACCGAGCCCTCCGCGTGGGAGTCACTGGTCCGAGGCTGGCACTGTGAGGGCTTGGCTGTGCGTCCCCAGCACCGCATGCACGGGCACACCGGTTTCCTCGTCACCTCACGCCGGCTGGCCACGGGGGTGGCAGCCCCTCGACGGACCCGTCGTCCGGCGAAGGGTGCCTACGGGGAGAGCGAGGCCGGGTCGGGCACGACGGGCGCGTCGGGCACCTCGAGCACGGAGGCGAGCGGACACGGCATACCCGCAGGTCATGCGCGCGAGGGAGCGCTGGCCGTCCCGGACACGGCCTGGACGCCCGAGGCATTGGGCGAGCGGACGATCTCGGACAAGAAGGTGCGCCGAGCCCGTCGGAGCGTCACTCCGAGTTAGGGTCGGGGAGAGCGGACGAAAGAGGTGCTCTCATGACGACAGACGCGACGGACGACTCCGTGCGTCCCGAGGATGCATCGGCGGCGGAAGAGCGCCTGCGGGCCGAGCTCGACGCCCTGCGCAGCCAGCACCGGGCTGACCCTGCCCGAGTCCGGGAGCTTGAGCATCGGCTTGCGGCCCAGCAGACGTCCCTGACGACGCTGTCGGCACAGAACGACCGGCTGTCGCGCACGCTCAAGGACGCCCGGGCTCAGATCGTCAACCTGCGGGCCGAGGTCGACCGGTTGGCCCAGCCACCCAATGGCTATGGCGTCGTCCTCGAGGTGACCGGCGACGGCACCGCCGACATCCTCACCGCTGGTCGCAAGATGCGCGTTGCGGTGAGCCCCTCTCTCGCCGGTGACGCCGTTGCAGCCGGACGAGAGGTGATGCTCAACGAAGCCCTCAACATCGTCGCGGTGTGCGGCTACGAAAGGGTCGGCGAGGTCGTCCTGGTCAAGGAGATTCTCGAGGACGACCGGGTCCTTGTGGTCGCCCATGCCGACGAAGAGCGCGTATGCCGCCGCGCCACCTCCCTCATCGGGGAACACATCCGGGTCGGTGACGCCCTCACTGTCGACCCACGCTCGGGTTTCGTCTTCGAACGGGTGCCCAAGGCCGAGGTCCAGGACCTCGTGCTCGAAGAGGTGCCAGACATCGCCTACGAGGACATCGGCGGCCTGGCGAGCCAGATCGAGGCGATCCGCGACGCTGTCGAGCTGCCCTATCTGCACCCCGAGCTTTACAAGGAGCATCACCTCAAGGCCCCCAAAGGGGTTCTGCTCTACGGACCGCCGGGATGCGGCAAGACCCTTATCGCCAAGGCCGTCGCTGCGTCGCTGGCCCGCAAGGTCGCCGAGCGCACCGGCCGGCCCGTCGAGAAGAGCTACTTCCTCAACATCAAGGGCCCGGAGCTGCTCAACAAGTACGTCGGCGAGACCGAGCGGCATATCCGGTTGATCTTCCAGCGGGCCCGGGAGAAGGCGTCCGACGGCACCCCGGTCGTGGTGTTCTTCGACGAGATGGATTCTCTCTTCCGGACTCGTGGCTCCGGTGTGTCCAGTGACGTCGAGACGACGATCGTCCCCCAACTCCTGTCCGAGATCGACGGTGTCGAGCGGCTCGAAAACGTCATCGTCATCGGTGCCTCCAACCGCGAGGACATGATCGATCCCGCCGATCCTGCGGCCGGGACGCCTGGACGCCAAGATCAAGATCGAGCGTCCCGACGCGGAGGCTGCCCGCGACATCTTCAGCAAGTACCTCACCGTCGACTTGCCGCTGCACGACGACGACGTCCGAGAGCACGAGGGTGACCGCCAACGCACCGTCGCCGCGATGATCCAGGCCGCCGTCGAGCGGATGTATTCCGAGAGCGAGGAAAACCGCTTCCTCGAGGTGACGTATGCCGGTGGCGACAAGGAGATCCTCTACTTCAAGGACTTCAACTCCGGGGCGATGATCCAGAACGTCGTCGACCGGGCGAAGAAGAACGCCATCAAGGAGTTCCTCCAGACCGGCCGCAAGGGTCTGCGCGTCGAGCACGTGTTGAGCTCGTGTGTCGACGAGTTCAAGGAAAACGAAGACCTGCCCAACACGACCAACCCCGACGACTGGGCGCGGATCTCGGGCAAGAAGGGGGAACGGATCGTCTACATCCGCACCCTCATCAACACCAAGGACGGCACCGAACCGGGTCGGTCGATCCACACGATCGAAAACACCGGCCAGTACCTCTAGAGCCTAGGGAGACCCAAGGGGCGACCGGGGGAGCGGGTGACGCTCGTCGAAGGTCGGCCGCTCGGAGCGGATCCTCGGCATGCGGTCGAAGTTGTGCCTCGGCGGCGGGCACGAGGTCGACCATTCGAGCGAGGCGCCGTAACCCCAGGCGTCATCGACGGTGACGAGCGGCGCGGAACGCCAGGTCTTCCAGACGTTGTAGAGGAACGGGATCATCGAGGCCCCCAGGAGCACTGACCCCACCGTCGACACAATGTTGCCGACCTGGAAGCCCTCTTCCGGGAGGTAATCGGCATACCGGCGAGCCATGCCCTGGATGCCCAGGAGGTGCTGCACGAGGAAAGTCGTGTGGAAGCCGACGAAGAGCATCCAGAAGTGGAGTTTTCCGAGGCGTTCGTCGAGGAAGCGTCCGGTGAGCTTGGGCCACCAGAAGTAGTAGCCGGCGAACATCGCGAACACGACTGTCCCGAACACGGTGTAGTGGAAGTGGGCGACGATGAAGTAGGTGTCGGTCACGTGGAAGTCGATGGCCGGGCTCGAGATCATGACGCCGGTCAGACCTCCGAACAGGAAGGTCGTGATGAACCCGAGCGCCCAGATCATCGGGGTGGGGAAGCTCAACGAGCCGCCCCACATCGTGCCGATCCAGTTGAAGAACTTCACCCCGGTCGGGACCGCGATGAGCATCGTCATGATCGCGAAGAAGGGCAGCAGGACCTGACCGGTGCCATACATGTGGTGCGCCCAGACGGCCATCGACAGTGCGGCGATCGCGATGGTGGCGAAGACCATCGAGATGTATCCGAAGAGCGGCTTGCGCGAGAACACCGGGACGATCTCGCTGATGATCCCGAAGAAGGGCAACGCGATGATGTAGACCTCAGGGTGTCCGAAGAACCAGAACAGGTGTTGCCAGAGCATCGCCCCACCGGCCTCCGGGTCGAAGATGTGGGTGCCGAATCGCCGATCCGCGCCGAGACCGAAGAGCGCCGCGGCGAGCACCGGGAAGACGACGAGGACCATGAGAGAGGTCACGAGCACCGTCCACGTGAACAGCGACATCCGGAACATCGTCATCCCCGGTGCCCGCAGACACAGGATCGTCGTGATGAAGTTGACGGAGCCCAGGATGGTGCCGAATCCGGTCAGGGCGAGCCCGAAGACCCACAAGTCGCCCCCCAGACCCGGGCTGTAGACGCTCGTCGACAACGGTGTGTAAGCAAACCATCCGAACCCTGCGGCACCTTCTGGGCTGAGGAAGCTCGCGACGGCGACGAGCCCACCGAACAGATAGAGCCAGTAGGCGAACATGTTGAGGCGGGGGAAAGCCACATCCGGAGCGCCGATCTGCAGCGGCACGAGCGCATTGGCGAAGCCAGCGAAGAGCGGAGTGGCGAACAACAGCAGCATGATGGTGCCGTGCATCGTGAACATCTGGTTGAACTGCGCGGGGTTGTCGACGACTTGCAGCCCCGGCGCGGCCAGCTCGGCGCGGATCACCAGCGCCAGCAGCCCGCCGAACATAAAGAAGATGAAGGTCGTGACGAAGTAGAGGTTGCCGATGACCTTGTGGTCGGTCGTCGTGAGCACGCGCACCACGGCGCGGATCCACGATTCGCGACGTGGCGACGATGGCGCTGGGGTGCTGGTCGCGGCTGCCGTGGGAGGGGCCTGTCGTCGCACGGACGGGAGATCGACGGTTTTGCTCATCGGGAGCCTCGTTCCTCGAGTCGTCCTCATATAGTACGGTTTCAACCGTGTTAAAGCGACTGGCTGACGACCCACGGTTGGGTCCCAAGGGGCCGATTTCTCGGACGACCGTGATTACTCCCGCCCAGGCTGCTGTCCTGGACCTGATCCGGCGCAGCGATCCGGTGGCGCTGACGATCGGCGAGATCGCCCGGGGGGTGGACCAGCACCCCAACACCACGCGTGAGCACGTGGAGGCCCTCGTCGACGCTGGCCTCGTGGCCCCCGCAACCGTGCGCAAGGGCGTCCGAGGAAGGCCGAGCCTGGAGTATGCCGTCGTCGAAGACCCCGCCCCGAGCATGAGCTTGCGCCTGATCGAGGCCCTGGCCGGATTCGCGACACAGTCCGGCGCCGACCCTCAGGTCGCCGTGGAGCTCGGGTTCGCGGCCGGGGCGTCGACGTCCGAAGTGCCAGCAGGCCTCGGGGACACGGGCTTGCTGCCCTACCTCGACGCCGTCCTGACGGGGTGGGGCTTCTCGACCGCCTCAGGAGAAGGGCAGCATGGCCTCGAGCTGGTCCGGTGCCCCTTGGTGGACGCCGCTCGATCTGCCCCCGCCATCGTCTGCGGCTTCCACCGGGGAGTCGTGCGTGGCCTGGCGTCTCGGGCAGGTGCTGACCCCGACGACGTCGCTCTCATCGAGTTCGACCGGCCAGGCAGTTGCCGACTCACCGTGAGGGGAGCCTCAGGTGTGAGTCCGGCGGTCTCAAGCTGACCGCTGCGCGAGGTATCGCCAGCCCAGGAGGAAGACCGCGAGGACTGCCCCGGCGACGAGGATGAACGACCACGCAGTGCCTGCGCCGACCACGAGGCGGATCGCCATGCCGAGGACGAGCGTCGACGCCCAGACGGTGATGCCGTGGGCGACCGTGACGGGCCACTGTTTGGAGCCGCCCCGGACGAGGGCCCAGCCCACGGCCGTGCCGACGAGGAAGGGGGCCGCGGTCGTGAGCGCTCCTGCCAGGGCGCTCTCCTCGGCGTGGCTGGCGCGCCCCAAGGCGGCGAAGACAACAACCAGCACGACGTCGAGCAGGAGCGGCCACGGCATCCGCCGGATGCCTCGGGTCTGGGCAACAGCGGGGATGTCGGCCACGGCAACTCCTTCGGCTAGAGCGACGGCAAGGTCGGGGCGGCGTCAAACGGGAGGCGCGCGTGCGGGGGCGCATGGGTCGGGTCGACGCCCTGGAAGAGCTTGGAGATGGACTTGCCCTGGTGAATGCGGGCGATGGCCTCGGCGAAGAGCTCGGCGACGCTGCGCACTTCGAGCGCCGGCCAGTCGTGTGGCGGCGGCACCGTGTCGGTCGTCACGACCTCGCGGATCATCGGGTGGTCCCGCAGGCGTTCCACCGCGCGGCCGGTGAATAGTCCGTGAGTGCAGGCGACGGATGCGTCGATCGCCCCGAAGTCGGCCAGTCGATCGAGCAGCTCGATAATCGAACCCCCGGTCGCGATCTCGTCGTCGAGGATGATCGCGCGCTTGCCGGCCACATCCCCGACGATGGCGTCGATGACGACCCTGTCGTCGGCCATCCGCTGCTTGCTGCCGGCTGCGACCGGCAGGTTGAGCAACCGAGAGAACAGGGTCGCGGTCTTGGCGTTGCCGAGGTCGGGGGAGACGACAATGTGGTTGTCGAGGTTCATCGCCCGGTAATGATCGGCGATGACACCGATCGCCGTGAGATGGTCGACCGGGACACGGAAGAAGCCATGCACTTGCGGCGCATGCAGAGCCATCGTCAAGACGCGGGTGACCCCGGCCGTCTTGAGCAGATCGGCGACGAGGCGGCCCCCGATGGAGATCCGCGAGGCGTCCTTCTTGTCGGACCGGGCGTAGGCATAGTGCGGCATGACCGCCGTGATCGAGGCGGCGGAGGCCCCCCGAGCCGCGTCGATCATGAGCAGGAGCTCCATGAGGTGCTCCTGCGTCGGGGGGACGAGCGGTTGGATGATGTAGACGTCCCGCTGGCGGCAGTTGGCCAGGAGCTGGGCCTGAAGACAGTCATTGCTGAAACGACTGATGTCCACCCCGGACAGACGCACGCCCAAGTGAGAGCAAATCCGTTGCGCGAGTGCGGGATGTGCATTTCCCGAAAACACGACGACGTCCGCCACGTGGTGCCCTCTCGATGCGGGACTGGCCTGCAGGTGCAACCCTAGACCAGCATGGTGGCCCGTCGACCAGGGCGCGCGCCGGACAGCGGCATACATCACAGCGGGTATGCCGCCCGCCCGCGGCCCGCCCGCGGCCCGCCCGCGGCACCAACACGCGTCCCTGCGGGGCGAGGTCCGGCTACAGCAGGTGGCGGCGGAGTTCGGTGGCGAGTTCCAGCCGGGCCTGCGGCCCCACGACGGTCGCCCCGGGAAAACTCATGAAGCCGTGCACGGTGCCCAGATAGTTGGTCGCCCGGACCGGCACTCCGGCTTCGGCGAGCCGCACGGCATACGCCTGACCTTCGTCGCGGAGGGGATCGAGATCGGCAGTCTGGACGAGGGCCGGCGGGAGACCGGAGAGGTCATTGACGAAGTAGGGCGAGAGCCTCGGATCGGCGGCCGTGAGGTCGCTCCCACGCAGGTAGTGAGCGAGGTAGGCGTCGAGCGCTGGCTTGTCGAGGATCGGGGCGTCGGCATGCTCCCGGATCGACGGAAAGGACTGACTGAGATCGGTCGCCGGGTAGATCAGCGCCTGGTGGGCCAGCGCCGGCCCCCCGTGATCCCGAAGCTCGATCGCGACCAACGCCGCGAGGTTGCCGCCCGCGCTGTCGCCGCACAGGGCGAGCCGGCTCGGGTCACCCCCGCGCGTGGCGATCGTCTCGCCCACCCAGCGCACCGCGTCGACGCAGTCCTCGATCCCAGCCGGCGCCGGATGTTCTGGGGCAAGGCGGTAGTCGACGGAGACGACCAGCGCCCCCACCTGGTCGGCGATGAACGCACACAAGGGGTCGTATTGTGCGGTGCTGCCCAGGACGAAGCCGCCGCCGTGAAAGAAGACGACGACTGGCACCGGGCTCGCCGCCAGCGGCCGGTAGATCCGCACCTGACGGCGTTGGCTGGCTCGGGTCGGACACCACGCCGTCTTGATCGCGACGGTCGGCGGCACGCGTCCGAGGACCCAGGTCACCGGCGCGCGCTCGGGGAACGTGCGACCCCGGGCGCGGTGGATTGCGGTCTGGTCCATCGTGACGATCGACGGCCGCAGGCGACTGTCGATGAGGGCGGTCAGCGCGCGGGTGCGCAACGGCATACGGGCCATAAGGGTCAGTGTGCCGTGCGACGTGTCCGAGATCTTCCACCGGCACGTGTCGAGTCCGACCCGTGCCTAGGCTGGGGACATGACCGTATGCCGGGTGATGGGGATCGAGACCGAATACGGCATCAGCGCGCCCGGTGACCCGAGCGCCAACCCGATGTTCCTGTCGGGGATGGTCATCACGACCTATGCCCGGGCCCATGGCCTCCTGATCGGACGGGGCGGGTGGGACTACACGACCGAGGCGCCGCTGCGGGACGCCCGCGGGTGGGAGGTCGGCCGGGCCCACGCCGACCCGAGTCAACTGACCGATATCGAAGACCCGACCCTCGCCAACGTCATCCTCACCAACGGGGCGCGGTTCTACGTCGATCACGCCCACCCGGAGTACTCCGGACCGGAGGTGACCAACCCGCGTGACGCGATCGTCTGGGACCGGGCCGGCGACGAGATCATGCGTCGCGCGGCGGCCCTGCTCAACCCAGATCCGGCTCGACCGACGGTGGCGCTCTACAAGAACAACACCGACGGCAAGGGCGCTTCCTACGGCACCCACGAGAACTACCTCATGCGTCGGGATCTCGACTTCGCGCGTATCGTCCGAGGACTCACGCCGTTCTTCGTCGCGCGCCAGGCGACGTGCGGAGCCGGTCGAGTCGGGCTGGGCCAGGACTCGCGCAGCCCACGTTTCCAGATCTCCCAGCGGGCGGACTTCTTCGAGGCCGAGGTGGGGCTCGAGACGACGATCAAACGGCCCATCATCAACACCCGTGACGAGCCGCACGCGACGCCGGACACCTATCGACGGCTGCATGTCATCGTCGGCGACGCCAATCAGTGCGATGTCGCCACGCTGCTCAAGATGGGCACGACCGCCCTGGTCCTGACCCTCATCGAGGCCGGCGCATCCCCGAGTGGGTTGGACCTCGCCGACCCCGTCGCTGCGATGCACGAGATCTCCCACGACCCCACTCTGCGCACGACGGTCGCCCTCCGCGATGGGCGGCGCATGTCGGCCCTCGATCTCCAATGGGCCTACTACGAGGCGGCCGCGGCATACCTCGCTGGCCCCGGTGCTGCCGCCGTGGCGCGCGAGAAGGCGCAGGGGGCCACCGCCGAGGTGATGGAGCGCTGGGAGTCGATTCTCACGCGCCTCGGCACCGATCCCATGACGTGTGCTCGCGAGCTCGATTGGGTCGCCAAACTGCAGGTGCTGGAAGGGCTTCGCTCACGCGACGGTCTGCCGTGGGGAGAGCCACGCCTATCGGCCATCGACATCCAGTGGACAAATCTTCGGCCGGACAAAAGCGTCTTCCAGCGGGTGCGCCGCCGCGGGATGATCGAGGACCTCGTGGGCGACGCTGACGTGATGGCGGCGGTGACGACCCCGCCAGAGGACACCCGGGCGTGGTTCCGGGGCGAGTGCATCCGCCGCTTCCCGCAGGCAGTCGTCTCGGCCTCGTGGGACTCTCTGGTCTTCGACATTCCGGGACGCCAGGCCCTCCAACGATTGCCGCTGCCTGAGCCGCTCCGGGGCACCCGCGCCCACGTCGGTGGACTCCTCGACGCCAGCCCCGACGTGGCCACGATGCTGCGTGACCTCGTTCTCGAGGGCGACTAGGTTGGGGTATGCCGCCTCGCACCGGGGCGGAGTATGCCGCACGTCAGGTGGAGGACCGATGGCCAGCCAGGAACAGAGCCGACCGCAGCGCCGCGAAGCGGACCCCGACCTGCCCGACTCGCCGCTGCCGCCGCCAGCCGCGGCGCAGGTGTCCGCCGCTGACCTCGACTCGGTCCTCGACGAGATCGACGAGGTGCTTGAGAGCAACGCGGAGGAGTTCGTGCGCAGCTTCGTGCAAAAGGGCGGTCAGTGAACGCCAACGGTGGACGCGGGGGGCGGTTGCCCGCGGCATACCTCGAAGCGGGCAGTTCGTCCTTCCTTGAGTTCGTGTCCGACGTCGACCCGGCCCTGCTGCCAGGGGCCCGGCCGCTCCCGAGTGGCCTGACCGTCGATGCACCGCATGGCACGACGATCGTCGCGGTGGAGTTCGCAGGGGGCGTCGTCATGGCGGGCGACCGCCGGGCGACGATGGGCAGTGTCATCGCCAGCCGGGTCATCGAGAAGGTCTTCGCGACCGACGAGTACTCGGTGGTCGGCATCGCCGGCACGGCGGGCCTCGCGATCGAGGTGGTGCGCCTCTACCAGGTCGAGCTCGAGCACTACGAGAAGATCGAGGGCGCCATCATGTCGATCGAGGGCAAGGCCAACCGGCTGGCGACCATGATCCGCGGCAACCTGCCGATGGCGATGCAAGGGTTATCGGTGCTGCCGATCTTCGCCGGATTCGACCTCGACGACCGCCGGGGCCGTATCTACTCCTACGACGTGACCGGCGGATGTTACGAGGAGCACGACCATCACAGCATCGGCTCGGGGTCGGTCTTCGCGCGCGGGTCGTTGAAGAAGACGTGGCACCCGCAGATGACCGAGGCGGCCGCCGTCGCCGCGTGCCTCGAAGCGCTCTACGACGCGGCTGACGACGACTCGGCCACGGGCGGCCCCGACGTCGGACGCCGGATCTGGCCGGCGGTGGCGGTGGTCGATGTCGAGGGCGTGCGCTTCCTCACGGACGAGTTCCTCGCTGCCGCAGTCGAATCCCTCGTCGCGGCACGCCTGGGCAACCCCGGAGGTGCCCGATGAGTATGCCGTTCTACGTGTCGCCCGAGCAGTTGATGAAGGACAAGGCCGACTATGCCCGCAAGGGGATCGCGCGCGGCCGGTCGGTCGTTGTCCTGCAATACGACCGGGGGATCGCATTCGTCGCCGAAAACCCGCAGAGCCTGCGCAAGATCTCCGAGATCTACGACCGGATCGCCTTCGCTGCAGTCGGGATGTACTACGAGTTCGAAAACCTCCGCGTCGCCGGCATCCGGTATGCCGACCTGCGGGGATACTCCTACGACCGCAGCGATGTCACCGCCCGAGGCCTGGCCAACGCCTATGCCCAGACCCTCGGCACGGTCTTCACCCAGGAACCGAAGCCCTACGAGATCGAGCTCTGCGTGGCCGAGGTGGGCAGGACGGCCGAGCAAGATCAGATCTACCGGCTCACCTATGACGGATCGGTCTCCGACCAACACGGTTTCCTCGTCATGGGAGGCGCGAGTTCGCAGGCCGAAGAGCGACTGCGTCAGGCGTGGCGGCCAGGGATGAGCCTCGCCGACGCGCTCGGCCTCGCGGTAGCCACCTTGGCTGTCGACCCGGCCGGCGGAGAGCCCCGGAGTCTGCCGCCGAGCCAACTGGAAGTAGCGGTGCTCGACCGGCATCGTCCACGCCGCACCTTCCGGCGGATCGTCGGCCCGCTCCTGGCCGATCTGCTCAACCTCGACAGCCCGACAGCCCACGCACCGGAGGCCGACGACGGCATACCGGGCCATCCCGACATTCTGTCGGGAGTCGTCAGCGAGAGCCTCGTCGAGGCCGACCCCCACGTTCCGCCACCGAGCGACAAGAACGACTAGGGCGACCGGACGCGACGGGCGAGGCCCTGGCTCAGCGAGAGATGACCTCGACGGGCTCGTCGGCCTCTGCTGAATCATCGGGCTCTTGGGACTGCCCAGGCTCATCGACGGCCTGGTCGTCGGAGGCTGGTGGCGCAGTCACACTCGTGGGTTCGGCCAGCGGGTTGACCATGACGCCGCCGCCGAGTGTGGCCAACATCTGACGCACATTGGTCAACTGGGCCGTGATGCTGTCGCGGCGCGCGGTTGCGGCCGCGAGCTCCCGATCGGAGTCCCGCTTGATGCGGTCGGCGTGATCGCGGGCTGCGGCCAGGAGCGCTGACGCCTCCGCACGTGCCTTGTCGAGGACTTCGGCTGCCTCTGCCCGCGCACCCTCGTGAGCGGCCTGGCTCTCGGCCGCGAGAGCGCTCGATCGCTCCTGGATCGACGCGAGAGACCGCTCGTGCGAAGCCATGGCCGCCGTGAACTCCTCGGCGGCCTTGTCGCGCCGGTGGGCCAGCGTGGTTTCGAAGTCGGCAGCGGCTGCAGCCGCCTTGGCGCGCTGGCTCTCGAAGACCGCTTCGGCTTCCTCACGGCGGGCCGAAGCCTCCCGGTCGGCGGCGTCGAGGATCTCGTCCGCGGCCGTGCGGGCGTCTTCGAGAATCCGGGCTCGCTCGGAGTCGGCCTTCGACCGGACGTCGGCGGCATACCGGTCGGCGTCCGCTCGCGCGGCTGCCGCGGCCTCTTCTGCAGCCTGACGGCTCTGTGCCGCGTGGCGTTCGGCCGTGGCGCGCAACTCGGTCGCCTCCTCATCGGCGAGGCCGAGGATCGCGCCGATCCGGTGGCCAAGGTCAGCGAAGGTCGGCGCCGACGCCCGGCGCTGAGCCTCGTGGAGAGTCGCGATCTCGGTGTCGCGCGCGGCTACGTGCTGACGGAGTTCGTCGTGCAGTGATGACAGCTTGCTGACCTCGACGGTGCGCTCGGCGGCCTCCTGGCGCGCGGCCGCCACGGCGCTGCGCAGCTCGTGGATCACCTGGTCGACCTGGGTGGGCTCGTAGCCGCGGAGCACGCTGCGGAAGGTAGGGGAGTCGGTCATGGCTGTCCCATCGGGTCGAGGGCGGGCAGGATCGGAGTGGACTCAGGGCGTTCAGAGACGGCAAGTGCCTCGATAACCCCCGACAGATGAGTCAGTTGGGCGGTGATGTCATCGCGGCGACGACTGAGCGAGGCCACCTCGGCGCGTGCGGCTGCGACAGCCTCGCGGCCCTCGGCACGCAGGCGGTCGGCCTCCGAGCGCGCCTCGGCCAAGGTCGAGACGAGTTCGGCACGAGCCGTCCGGCGGTCTTCGTGGGCTTCCCGATGGAGTTGCTCTACGTCGGTAGCCGTGCGCTCGCGGATGATCTTGGCTCCATGTTCGGCTTCCCGCAGTCGGGCGTCAGCGCGCTCGAGGACTGAGGCGGCCGCGGCCTCCGCTGCCGCGACGATCCGGGCGGCCTCCGCCTGGGCTTCCTCCGTCGTGCGGCGTGCGTCGGCTGTCGCGGCGGTGAGGAATGCGGCTGCTTGAGCGTGGATCCGCTCGGCCTCGTGCGTGGTCTCGTCGAGGGCGAAGCGGGTGCGGTGAGTCACGCGGGCAAGGACGGCCTGGATTTGTTGCCGACGCCGACGGGTGTGATCGGCCACGGCGCGCGACGTCGTCGCGGTCAGATGGTCGGCTTCGGATTGGGCGCTGCCGATGATCGATTCCATCGATGACTGCGCCCACGCAAGATGGCCTTGCGCCTCCGTCAGGAGCCTCGTCGCTTCGTCGTGGGCTGCCGCGATCCGGGCGCGGGCGGCTGCCGTTGCGTCGGCCCGCAGGGTTGCAGTCTCAGCGACCGTGCGATCCTGGAGCGCCTGGGCGGCTGCGGTGACGATCGCGGCATACTCCTGAGCCTCCTGCGTCACCCGCGCAGCGTCGTCCTGGGCTGCGGTGCGGATCGAGTCGGCGGCGGCCGTTGCCGCGCCGACGAGCGCTTGCGCCTCGCCCTGGGCGGATTCCAGCAGTGCCCGCACCTCGTCGTCGGCGCGGGCTCGCTCGGCCATGAGTGCTGCGGATCGGCGGTCGCTCTCGCGGGCAGCGGAGGTCATGAGGCCCGAAGCCTCCGCGCGGGCGTCTCGGACTAGCGCACGCGCCGTGTGGGTCGCCTCGTCGATCTCGGCCGCGCTGCGCCGCGCAGCGGCCTCAGCGACGAGAGCAGCCTGGGCCGCGGCATCGTCGAGCATCGCTGCGGCGTCTTCGTGAGCATCGGCCAACCGCGAGGCGGCCAATCCTCGGTCTCTCGCGGCGGCGTCATGCAACGTCTGGGCCTCCCGGTGCAGGCGGTCGGCTTCGATCGTCAGCGCGTCGGCGCGACTCAACGCGGCGTCGAGAGCAGCCGTCGCCTGCGCCCGGGTGTCGTCGGCATACTGCTGGGCCCGTTGGAGAATCGCCAGCGCGTGCGTCGAGACGTCTCCCACGTCCCCAGGTGGGGTGGACAAGGACGACAGGTTGGCGGGGCTCGGCCCCCCAGATCGGTCAGCCGCCGAGGTCACCAACGGAGTCGGAACCCCTGGCGGACTTGTCGATGGCATGGCGGCCATGATCGCAGATCGGCGAGGTGCCACACCACGGCCGTATCCGTGAACGCTGGCGCCGAAGCGGGCGGCATACCTGACCTAGGGTGGGGGTTATGGACCGCCGGATCTTCGGGATTGAGACCGAGTTCGGGGTGACCTGCACGTCCGACGGCTCACGGCGCCTGACGCCCGACGAGGTGTCCCGGTACCTCTTCCGCCGGGTCGTCGCGTGGGGCCGCTCGAGCAATGTCTTCCTCTCCAACGGGGCCCGGCTTTACCTCGACGTGGGCTCCCACCCGGAATACGCCACCCCGGAGTGCGACTCCCTCGTCCAAGCAGTCATCCACGACAAGGCTGGCGAGCGGATCCTCGAAGGCCTGGCCGAGGAAGCGCAGCAGCGGCTCGCCGAGGAGGGCGTGGTCGGTGACGTCTACGTGTTCAAGAACAACACCGACTCCGCCGGCAACTCCTACGGTTCCCATGAGAACTACCTTGTCGGACGAGCGGGGGAGTTCGAGCAGTTGTCGACGACTCTCATCCCGTTCCTCATCAGTCGCCAACTCATCAGCGGCGCAGGCAAACTGACGACCACCGCAGGGGGGCCGACATACGCCCTGAGCCAGCGGGCCGATCACATCTGGGAAGGGTTGTCGAGTGCGACAACCCGCAGCCGCCCGATCATCAACACTCGGGACGAGCCCCATGCCGACGCCGAACGCTATCGACGCCTGCACGTCATCGTCGGCGATTCGTCGATGTCAGAGACGACGACCCTGCTCAAGCTCGGCTCGACCGACCTCGTCCTGCGGATGGCCGAGTCAGGAGTGTTTGCGGCCGATCTCGCGCTCGACAACCCCATCCGGGCCATCCGCGACATGAGCCAGGACATGACGGGCCGGCGGCTGGTCAAGCTGGCCGACGGCCGCACCATCAGCGCGCTGGCCATGCAGCGCGAATACCTCACGCGAGTGCGCGCGGTAGCCGAACCGCGCGGCTGGGTCACCGGCGTGCATGCCCAGGTGCTCGAATTGTGGGAGCGCGCCCTTGACGCGATCGAGACCGGGGACCTCTCGCTCGTCGAGCGGGACATCGATTGGGTCATCAAATGGCACCTGCTCAATCGGTATGCCGCGCGGCATGGACTCGACCTCGATCACCCGCGCCTGCTCCAACTCGACCTCGCCTACCACGACATCAACCGCAGACGGGGCCTCTTCGCGATGCTGCAGCGTCGGGGCCTCGTCAGTCGGGTCTGTGCGGACTTGCCTATCTTCCGAGCCAAGACGGTGCCACCCCAGACGACGCGAGCCAAGCTGCGCGGGGACTTCGTCCGGGTTGCCCAAACTCATCGGCGGGACTTCAGCGTCGACTGGGTGCATCTCAAACTCAACGACCAGATGCAGCGCACCATCCTGTGCAAGGACCCATTCGCGGCCGTTGACGAGCGCGTCGACCGGATCATCGAAGCCATCGAGGGCTGACCGACCCCGGCGGCCACCCGAGAGTGACCCGCCTGCCGAAGTGCGCCGCGCCCAGGTCGCGCGGTTAGAGTGGCCGACGGCATGTCTCGCACGACGGGGCCCGCCACCGTCGGTTGTCGCATCGTGAGAGGCCCGCTCGTGTCCACCACCTCCCCGTCCACCCTGCCCCGACCCCGTCGCCGCGCGCTCGTGTGGGCCGCGCCAGGGATCGCTGTCCTGGTCGCTCTTATGGGGTGCAGCTCGACGGCAACGCCGTCGCCGGGGGCAAGCGCCTCCACGTCCTCGACAAGCTCGACCGGCTCGACCGGATCGTCGGCATCGGCTGCCGCGACCTCAGTTGCACCCGCAGGCCCGCTCGGCTCGGCCGCGGATCTCGCCGTCCTCGGAGGCATCACCGTCACCGGGTCGACCGGCACCGAGCCCACCGTCACGCTCGCCACCAAACCGGTGACAGTGTCGGCGACCACGCGCACGGTGCTCGTCCCCGGGACAGGCCCCACCGCATCCGAAGGCACGTCGGTCCAGGCTCACTTCTCGATCTTCAAGGGCTCCGACGGCACGTCCCTCAACTCGACCTACCCCGACGGCAAGCCCGAGACCATCGAAGTCGTCAAGGGACAGCTCTTGCCCGGCCTGTATGCCGCGCTGCAGGGGGCCCAGGCTGGTCACCGGATTCTCGCGGTCATTCCGCCGGCCGAGGCGTTCGGCACCGACGGCCGGCCCGACTTGGGCGTGTCCGGCACCGAAAACCTCATCTGGGTCATCGACGTCAAGGGCGTCACCTCTCGTCTGGCCAAGGCACAGGGGACGCCCGTCGCGCCCGTCGCCGGGTTGCCCACCGTCAGCTTCGACGACACGACCGGCCCGACGATCACGATCCCCGCAGGGGCACCCGCGCCGGCCGCCTCGGTCAACCAGCTCCTGATCGACGGCGACGGCGCTGCCATCACCGCTGGTCAGCAGGTGACCGTCCATTACACCGGCGTGCTCTGGAAGGACGGCAGCGTCTTCGACTCGTCGTGGCCCAGGAAGTCGCCGCTGTCGTTCACCGTCGGCGCCGGCAAGGTCATCAAGGCATGGGACCAGGGCTTCGTCGGCACCAAGGTCGGATCGCGGGTCATGCTGGTCGTCGCTCCCGCCGACGGCTACGGCAGCGCCGGAAGCCCGCCGAAGATCTCCGGCACCGACACCCTCGTCTTCGTCGTCGACATCCTCGGCGCGTCCTGACCTCCACCCATCTCGGCAAAGGAGAACGCATGGCACTGGACCCCGCCCGCACCAAACCCGAACTCGACTTCCCCGGTGACACCCCGCCGGCCGACCTTGTCATCGAGGAACTCATCGAGGGCGATGGCGCCGCTGTCGAGGCCGGCCAGACCGTCACCACCCACTACGCCGGCTGGTGCTTCTCGACCGGTGAGGAGTTCGACTCCTCGTGGAACCGTGGGGCCCCGTTGAGCTTCCGCGCCGGAGTCGGCCAGGTCATCCAAGGGTGGGACCAGGGGCTGCTCGGGATGAAGGTCGGAGGTCGGCGCAAGCTGACGATCCCGCCTCACCTCGGTTACGGCCAGCGCGGCGCCGGAGGCGTCGTCAAGCCGGGCGAGACTCTCATCTTCGTCGTCGACCTCGTCGACGTCCGCTGATCGGCCACGTCCGCGCGGTAACGTCGCTCGGGTGACTGTGCAGCCGAGCGTCGCCGCCAAAACCGAGCGTCTGCTCAACCTCGTCATCGCCTTGCTCTCGACGCGTATGCCGCTGACCAAGGCCCGCATCCGCGCCGCCGTGCCGCAATACCAGTCGACTGCGTCGGTGGAGGCCTTCGACCGGATGTTCGAGCGGGACAAGGATGAGCTCCGCGAGCTCGGCATCCCCCTCGTGACCGACGTGGTGGACCCCCTCTTCGACGACGACCTCGGCTACCGCATCGACCGCCGCGAATACGCTCTCCCCGCTGTGGAGTTCACCGCGGAAGAGGTCACTGCTCTGGCCGTCGCGGGTCAGATCTGGGCGCATGCCAGCCTGGCTGCCCAGGCGAGCGCCGCGCTGACGAAACTCGCTGCGGCCGGCGTCGAACTCGACGACCACTCCATCGTCGGAGCCCAGCCCCACGTCCGGACGGTCGAGGCGGCATTCGACCCCGTCCGCAACGCCGTGATGACCCGACGGCTCATCTCTTTCGTCTATCGCAAGGGCGACGGGACGACGTCCACCCGACGCATCCAACCGTGGGGTCTGACCCAGTGGCGCGGCCGGTGGTATGTCACCGGATGGGACCTCGACCGCGAGGCCGAGCGGGTCTTCCGACTGAGCCGCATCGACGGCGCGATCCGGACGATCGGCAAGCCCGGTGCCTTCGACCCTCCGGCAGACCATCACCCGCGCGTCTTGGTGCGCGACAGCGAGTCCGTGCCGGTCGACCAGCCTCCAGCGGTGGTGCGTGTCGCGTCGCGGAGCGGGCAATCTGCTTCGCCGCCGAGCCCGGACCGTGGGGGAGATCGATGACGACTGGTCGCTCATCGACCTCGACTATCGCGACGATCTCGAACTCGCCGTCGAGGTTGCCAGCTACGGGCCTGACGTGGTGGTCGAGGCCCCGCAATCGGTGAAGGACCAGGTCGTCGGCCTGCTCACGGGCGCGCGTGCGGCCCACGGCGGCCCCACGAGTTCGCTCAGGGCATCTCGGGCTTCGGGGACGCAGCGGCCGGAGGAGTGCACCTCCTTCGCCGGGCGCGACGGGAGGTGATCGGTCGTGACGCGTCACGTGCAGGAGAGCGCCACCACCCGGTTGTCGCGGCTGCTCACGATGGTCCCGTGGCTGCTTGCCCACCCCGGAGTCGAGGTCGACGCCGCGGCGCAGACGTTCGGGATCGACCGCGCCCAACTCGAGTCAGATCTGGAGTTGCTCTTCGTCTGCGGCACCCCAGGCCACCTCCCCGACGACCTGATTGAAGCCGACTGGGAAGACGGTCGGATCTTCCTGGCCAATGCCGACGCCATCGCCCGGCCGCTGCGGTTCACGGTCGACGAGGCACTCACGCTCATGGTGGGTCTGCGCGCGCTCTCCGGTGGGGCCGTCGGACCTCAGGCAGACGCGGTCTCGAGCGCGCTGCTCAAGCTCGAAGCTGCGACGGGCGAGGCCGCTGGGATGACGAGCCGGGTCACCGTCGCCCTCCCCGAGGGTCCTGAGTCGGGCCTTCTCCCGGTGGCAGAAGGCGCGATCCGCGATCACCTGCGACTGCACCTGCGCTATCTCTCGGCTCGTGACGAAGTCACTGAACGCGACCTCGACCCGATCCGCCTGGTCACCCTCGATGCCCACTGGTACCTCGAAGGGTGGTGCCACCGAGCCGAAGATGTGCGCCTGTTCCGCCTCGATCGCATCGAGGCACTCACGGTCCTGGACGTGGACGGCACGCCACCACCAGACGTTGCCGAGCGGGATCACCGGACGGCTGCCTTCGTCCCGTCCCAGGCCGATCACGAGGTCGTCTTCGAAACGAGCCCGCGGGCGAGATGGGTGGCCGAGTACTACCCGGCCGAGTCGAGTCGTCGACCACCCGGACGGCAGTCGCACCATCACGGTCCGTGCTGCCGATCTGCAGTGGGTGCGCCGCTTGGCCTGGCGGCTCGGTGGTGACCTGACCGTCGTCTCTCCGACCTCCCTCGCGGCGCAGATCGCTGAGGGGGCCGCCGCGGCACTGGACGCGTATGCCGCGCCGGCCTCGCCCGGGTCGTCATGAAGGCACTGGCTTGGGTCCTGATCTGGGGGTCGCTCCTCGCCCTCGCGGGCTGGTGGCTCTGGGTCCGGCTCCGTCGGCTGTGGGCGAGGGCGCGTGACCTCGGAGTGACCGCGGCTGAGCTCGAGACCCTCGCAACGGCTACCTCGATGGCGATCGAAGCCGAGACCGGCCGTCGGGCGAAGGCAAGCGGACGGCATACTCCCGCCGTCGGTCGACCGAGGCGCGATGCCGTCGTGGCTTGCGAGGCGGCTCGGGAGGACTATCGCGCGTTCCGGGCGCAGCGGCGCCGCGCGCGCACCCCCGGTTGGGCACGGGACGTAGACTTCGACACCAGTGCGACCGAGAGAAAGACCGAGGCACCATGAATCTGTTCCGCGAACCCAGCCACCTCATCGTCGTCCTCCTTCTGCTCGTGCTGCTGTTCGGGTGGAAAAAGCTACCCGACATGGCGCGCAGCGTCGGACGGTCGATGCGGATCTTCAAGTCCGAGGTCAACGAGATGAAGACCGACGACACGACCCCCAAGCCGAGTCCCGCCGCGTCGGACACCGTCCCGGGTGATGTCGTCCCGCCGCGGCACGACCCGGCCTCACACGACGGACGTCCGCTCTGACGTGAGCGCCGCGGCACCTCCCGCGCGATCCTCCCGCACGATGGCTCGATTTCGCCGCAATCGCGACCCCGAAGGTCGGATGACCCTCGGGGCACATTTGCGTGAGCTGCGCCGCCGCACCGTCATCTCCGCCCTCGCGATGATCGTCGGGGCGGTCCTCGGCGCCACCCGCTACAAGCAGATCTACGGCGAGCTCACCCGCCCCGTCCAGGAGCTGGCGGCAGGCAAGCAGGGCGGAGCCATCGCCTCGGTCAACTTCGCTCTCGTGACCGACCCGTTCTCGATCTTCATCACCGTGAGCCTCTTCGTCGGGGTGCTCATCAGTTCACCGGTGTGGCTCTATCAGATCTGGGCATTCATCGTCCCCGGCTTGACCCGCAAGGAAAAGCGGTTGTCGATGGCCTTCATCGGTGCCGCGGTCCCGCTGTTCATCGCCGGGTGCTACATGGCGTATGCCGTGCTCCCGCGGGCCGTCGAGACGCTGCTGTCGTTCGCCCCCGAGTCGGCCTCCAACCTCCTGGCCACGAGCGACTACCTCTCGTTCGTCGTCAAGCTCATCCTCGCCTTCGGGGCCGCCTTCCTCCTGCCGGTCTTCCTCGTGGGTTTCAACGCCGTAGGCGTCCTGCCGGCACGCACCATGATCAAGGGCTGGCGCGTCGCGGTGTTCCTGTGCTTCCTCTTCACCGCGATCATGACCCCGACGCCCGACCCGTGGATGATGATCCTCATGGCGCTGCCGATGGTCGCGCTGTACTTCCTTGCCGTCGGGATCGCATGGCTCATCGACCGGCGGCGTGCCCGCCGGGACGCTCGGGTGGGCTGGCTCAATGTCCCGGACGATCAGGCGTCTGCCCTGTAGCCTCCGTCCGTGACCCACACGCCAGCACCGCGCCGGATGGGCCTCCTGGCCAATCCTTCTGCCGGCCGACGCGGCGCCGGCCCCCTGGCGACCGAGGTCGCGGCGCTGCTGCGACGCGATGGCCACACGGTTGTCGACCTTTCGGCCCCCGACTTGCAGACCGCTCGTGACCGCGCGGCGACAGCGATCGCCGGTGGGGAGATCGACGTCCTCGCGGCGATGGGTGGTGACGGCACCATCCACCACGCGGCCAACCTCTGCGCGCAGACCCCCGTTGCCTTGGCGCTCATCGCGATGGGCACCGGCAACGACAATGCCCGACATTTGGGGATTCCGGGCCGCGATGCGGGGGCCGTGGCGCGCTTCCTCGCCCGCGCACCCGAGCGGTCGATCGACCTCGGTCGAGTCGTCACCGAGGGCCGCGAACGGTGGTTTGTCGGGGTCCTCGGGGCGGGTTTCGACACCAAGGTCAACGACCGCGGCAAGACCCTCACCCGCCTGCACGGGACGCCGCGCTACCTCGCCGCTGTCGCGCTTGAACTGCGGACCTTCACGGGCCTGGAGTATGCCGTCACCGTCGACGGGCAGCGCGTCGACACCACAGCCATGCTCGTCGCAGTCGGGAACGGACCCGACTTCGGCGGCGGGATGAAGGTCTGCCCCGACGCAAAGGTCGACGACGGGCTGCTCGACGTCCTCATCCTCCATCGCGTCTCTCGCGTCGAGTTCCTCTCGGTGTTTCCCCGCGTGTTCACCGGTAGCCACGTCAAGCACCCCAAGGTGCAGATCCTGCGGGGCACGGAAGTCCACCTCGACTCGCCTGGCATCCGGTCACAGGCCGACGGGGAGGACTTCCTCCCGCTGCCGCTCACGGTCGAGTCCGTCCCGGCCGCGCTGACGATCTTGTCGCGATGAGTGCCGGTGACGAGGTCCAGGCGTTTGCGCGGACGCTGACCTTTCCGCTCGACGACTTCCAACGTCGAGCGTGCGAGTCCTTGGAAGCGGGGCGGGGTGTCCTGGTCGCGGCGCCGACCGGAGCCGGGAAGACGATCGTCGGTGAGTTCGCCGTCCACCTGGCCCTGACGCGCGGCCGAAAGGCCTTCTACACGACCCCGATCAAGGCCCTGTCGCAATCAGAAGTTTGCCGATCTCGTCAGAGTCCACGGCGCTGCGAACGTCGGCCTCTTGACTGGCGACTCGTCGATCAACGGTGAGGCGCCGATCGTCGTCATGACGACCGAGGTCCTGCGCAACATGATGTATGCCGAGTCGCCGACCCTCGCGGGGTTGGGATTCGTCGTCATGGACGAGGTGCACTACCTCGCCGACCGCTTCCGCGGCGCGGTCTGGGAGGAGGTCATCATCCATCTCCCGCAGGACGTGGTCGTCGTCTCGCTCTCGGCGACAGTGTCCAACGCCGAAGAGCTCGGCGACTGGCTCCGGCTGGTGCGTGGCGGCGTCGACATCGTCGTTTCGAGAGGTCCGGCCGGTGCCCCTCTTCCAGCACCTGCTCGTCGGGACCGAGTTGCTCGACCTCTTCGTCACCGAGGGTGGCCGGACTCGCGTGAATCCGGCTGTGACGCAACGGATCGAGTCCCACCTTGGGCGCGCGGCATACCCCTCCGAACGACGGCAACCACGGGGGAAACGAGAGCCCGAGGACGCTCGTCGACCCCAGGGTCGGCGTCCGACCACCAGCCGCGCCCAGACCATCATCGGGCTCGACCGCGCCGGGCTCCTTCCTGCGATCACCTTCATCTTCAGTCGCGCCGGCTGCGAAGCGGCGGTCGGGCAACTCATCGCCCGAGACGTCCGTCTTGTGTCAGACGAGGAGGCTCGGCGCATCCGTCGGGTCGTCGAGCACCGAGTCGCCGGTCTGCCGGATGAAGACCTCGCCGTCCTGGGCTACTGGGACTTCGTCGATGGGTTGACTCGCGGTTTCGCGGCGCACCACGCTGGCATGCTGCCGACCTTCCGGGAGATCGTCGAGGAACTCTTCACCGACGGACTCGTGCGCGCGGTCTTCGCGACCGAAACGCTCGCGCTGGGGATCAACATGCCAGCTCGGACGGTGGTCATCGAGCGGCTCGTGAAATTCAACGGGGACACCCACGCCGAACTCACGCCGGCCGAATACACCCAACTGACGGGTCGGGCCGGGCGTCGGGGGATCGATGTCGAAGGCCACGCCGTCGTGGTCTGGCATCCGGGCGTGGACCCGGACGTGGTGGGTGGTCTGGCCTCGACCCGCACCTTCCCGCTGCGCTCAAGCTTCCGCCCGACGTCATCGATGGCGGTCAACCTCGTCGGCCATGTGGGTCGCGAGCGCGCCCGAGAGTTGCTGGAGCTGTCATTCGCGCAGTTCCAGGCTGACCGCGGGGTCGTCGGGTTGGCGCGGTCCATCCGTCGCGACGAGGCCCAGCTGGAGGAGCACCACCGCCGGATGCAGTGCCATCTCGGTGACTTCCCCGAGTACGCCGCGCTGCGCGAGCGGCTCCGCACGGTTGAGAAGGCCGCCGGTGCCCGTCGGTCAGCAGCCGATCGGGAAGCGGCGGAGGAGTCGCTCGGGCGCCTGAGGCAAGGTGATGTCGTCCGCCTCCCGAGGGGACGGCATGCCGGGTATGCCGTCGTCGTCACCCCCGATCGCGGCGGTTACGGGCACCCACCATCTCCCTCGGTCCTCACCGAAGATCGGCAGGTCCGCCGCCTCTCGGCAGCCGACCTCGCGGGTGCGGTCGAGCCCCTGATGACCGTCCGGCTCCCTCGTGACTTCAATCCGCGCCAGGCCAAATCCCGTCGCGACTTGGCCGCGACGCTGCGGATCCGGGTCCAGCACGAGCCTCCACCCCGGCAGACTCGCGGACGGCATACGCGCGGCCATGACGACGAGACCGAAGCGCAGATCGCAGTCCTCCGTCGAGAGCTTCGCGCTCATCCCTGCAACGGCTGTCCCGATCGGGAAGAGCACGCTCGGTGGGGTGCGACCTGGTGGCGGTTGCGGCGCGAGGTCGATGCCGCGGTGGCCCAGGTGGAGTCGAGGACCAACACCGTCGCCCGCACGTTCGACCGGGTGTGTGCTCTGCTCGACGAACTCGGTTATCTCGGCGACGACGGGACCACCGTGACGGCCGCGGGACTGCGCTTGAGCCAGCTCTACACGGAGAAGGACCTACTGGCCGCCGAGTGCCTCGTCGGGGGAGTGTGGGACACGCTCGATGCCGCAGGGCTCGCGGCGGCTGTCTCCACGCTCGTCCACGAGAGCCGCCGTGACGACGGGCAGACGTCCGCTAAGACGCCGCCGATCGATGTCGACCAGGCCCTCGACAGGATGCACCGGATCTGGGCGCGCCTGAGCGATCGAGAGGCCGCCCACCGGCTCCACCCCACCGCGGCCCCTGACCGTTCCATCGCTTGGGCGGTCCACCGGTGGGCCAAGGGCCACCGGCTCGACCATGTCCTGCGGGGCACTGACCTGGCCGCGGGCGACTTCGTGCGCCGGTGCAAACAGATCGTCGACCTCCTCGGCCAGATCGCCGATGTGGCGCCCCACCCGGCACTCGCGGGCAAGGCTCGCAAGGCCGCCGATGCGGTCATGCGCGGTGTCGTCGCGGCCGACCGGCTCGACTGACGACCTCGGGCGGCGTGGGACGCGGTGTTCGTCACGCGCGCACGGTCTTGACCGGGGCGGAGCGCTAGCGTCGGGTGCAACTGGCGGCGTCCGTCAGCGTCACCCTGCTTCACTCGCGTCACCATGGAAGGACTGCAGCATGCAGCGGCTCACCGGCCTCGACGAGATGTACCTCGCCCTCGACACGCCCCGCACTACCGGCCACGTCGCGGGCATCGCCGTCTTCGGTGCCGCCCCGCCGCCTCCCGGGGGACGCCTGGCCTGGCTGCGCCAGCGAGTCGCCGACCGACTGCCGATGTTGCCGCTGTTGCGTTGGACCTTGCACTCGGCTCCCTTGGGTCTCGACGCGCGGCACTGGGTGGAGGCCGAAACCCTCGACCTCGACGCTCACGTTGTCGTCACCACGGTGCCCGCTCCCGGCGGACGTCAGGACCTCCTCGACACGCTCGACGCAATCATGGCCGAGCATCTCCCGCGGGATCGTCCGATGTGGCGGATCCACCTCATCGAAGGCCTCGATGACGGCGGCTTCGCCCTCCTGGTCAAGATCACCCATGGCCTCACCGACGGGAGCGCGCTCTGGGCCATCTATGACGCCCTGTCCGACGACCCGAGCGAGGCCCCCCGCACGGAAAGCGCACCACTGAGCCCCCTGCGCCGGCGAGTTGCCCTGGCAGGCCGGGCCCTGACGCAAGCTGTCGCTCGCCCCCTCGAGGTCGCCAAACTCCAGGCTGACCTCGCCGCCTGGGCGTCCGGCCAGGTGAGGAAGGAAGGCGCCGCCGCAGTGCCCCATACCCTGATGCGACTCCTCCCCGGCGAACTGAGCCGGCCGCTTTCGGGAGTCCTCGCGAAGGCGGGGCTGGCTCCGTCACCCGAGGTCGAGCCCCTGATGCCGACGATCCGGCCGCCGGCCAGTCCCTTCAACGGCACGGTGACAACCAACCTCGGGATCGCGCTGACCGACTTCGCCGTCGCTGATCTGCGGGCTGTGGGCAAGAAGGTCGGCGGCACGGTCAACGACGCCGTCCTGGCGATCACCGCGGGGGCGCTGCGCGCCTACATGGCCGACCACGGCGGTGTCGCGGACGAGCCACTCATCGGCTCGGCCCCGATCTCGTGGCGCACGGGGGAGGAGTCCGAGCGGTGGGCCAATCACGTCTGGATGCTCTTCCTGCCGATCCCGACCCACCTCGATGATCCAACTGCCCGGGTCCGCTTCGCCCACGAAGCGGCGACGCGGGCCAAGACGACGTGGGACAACATCCCGAGCCACCTCGTGCGGCGGGCAGCCGCGCTCATCCCGTCGGCCGTCATGGCCCCGGGCGCACGCGTCATGACTGCGCTCCCAGCGGGCGTGGTGCCGCGGCTCTACAACGTGGCGATCTCCAACGTCCGGGGGCCGCAGCAGAGCCCGACGTATGCCGGTGCGCCGATCGCCGGGTATTTCATCTACGGCTTCCTGTCGCCTGGCTGTGGCCTGCTCGTGGCCGGTCAGAGCCTCGGCGACCGGATGATCCTGAGTTCCACCTCATGCAAGGACATCCTCCCGGACTACGACACGTTCCCCAGCTACATGCACGCCAGCATGGCCGAGCACCTGGCCGCACCGGCGGAGACCTCGGCGTAGTGGCGCGGGCGCGTCACGCGACGAGTGGTCGCTGTCAGTCGACGCCGATCGCCGACAGCACCCGGTTGAAGGGGTTGGTCAAGCCGTAGTCGACTGCCAAGCGGCTCAGGGCCGCCGGGTCGGCGACGCGGGTCGGCAACCGGAGGTCGATGTCCGGGATCGGCACGTCTCGCGCCAGCCGCACCACCCGTGGGGCCACATCGAGGTATGCCGCACCGGCTTCCAGCCGGGACCGCTGGGCGCCCTTGATCCGGGGGTCGCCAGAGTCGATGGCAGCGCGGATCCCCGCGAGGTCGCCGAAGGTGCCCAGCAACGTGGCAGCGGTCTTTTCGCCGATGCCGGCCACTCCCGGCAGCCCGTCGGAGCTGTCGCCACGCAGCACGGCGAAGTCGGCATAGGCGTCTCCGCTGGCCACGGCATACCGGGTCCGGAGAAACTGCTCATCGACGAGGTCGGGATCGCGGACCCCTCCGCGGGCGGTGTAGATGACGCGGCGTCCTGAGGCGTCGTCGACGAGTTGGAACAGGTCTCGGTCGCCGGTCACGACGTCGACCGGCATCTGGCCTTGCGCGGCATACGCGAGCGTGCCGATGACATCGTCCGCTTCAAACCCGGGCGCCCCGAGCCGAGCGAGCCCGAGCGCAGCAAGGCAGTCGACGATGACCGGCACCTGAGGCGATAAGTCGTCGGGGACCTCCTCCTCGCCCCCGGTGGCGACCCGGTGGGTCTTGTAGGAAGCGATGGCCTCAACTCGGAAGGCCGGGCGCCAGTCGTCGTCCCAGCAGGCGACGAAGTGGGTGGGGCGGTAGCGGTCGATGAGCGTGGCAAGCATGTCGAGGAAGCCGCGGACCGCGTTGGTCGGGGGTTCGGTCGCGGGGTCCTCGCGGGTGTCGGGGACGCCGTAGAACGCTCGGAAATAGAGGCTGGCCGAGTCCACGAGCATGAGCCGAGTGGGGTGGGTCACGGTGGCATCCTGCCAGGGCTGGGCGGTGTCGCGGGTCGGGCGTGGCCCTCGGTAGGTTAGAGCGCATGGAGAAGCTCGACCACCACTTGGCGGAACTGCTCGCGAGCGACGGGCGGATGAGCTTCACCGACCTGGGCAAAGCGACCGGCTTGTCGACCTCGGCCGTGCACCAGCGAGTCCGGCGGTTGGAGGAGCGCGGGGTCATCAAGGGTTACCGGGCCGAGCTCGACGCCGAGGAGCTCGGTCGACCGCTGACGGCTTTCATCTCCCTGTCGCCGCTGGACCCGGCCGCCCCTGACGACATCCCCGAGCAGTTGCGTGACTTCTCAGAAATCGAGGCGTGTCACTCGGTCGCCGGCGACTTCAACTATGTGACCAAGGTGCGGGTGGCGTCTCCGCTGGCCCTCGAAGAACTCCTGTCACGGATCCGCACCGCCGCCCACGTCAACACTCGCACCACCGTCGTCCTCTCCACCGCGTGGGAGGGACGGCCGGTCATCGGTTCCTAGGGGGCGCTGCGCTGCGGGGCGCCCCGCCTGCGCACGTGCTGTCGCCAGGTCAGCCAGCCGAGGGCCGAGAAGCCGAGAGCGGTGAGCGACAACGTTTCCAGCCGGGTCGCCACGATCGGGACGATGACGCCGGCCAGGACGGCGTTGAGCAGCGTCGACGCAAAGGCCTGCAGAGTAGACAGCGTCCCCCGACGAGTCGAGCTGAGGTCAAGCAGCAAGAGGGTCGCGATCGGGAACACGAGGGCGATCCCCAGCCCGGTCAGCATCGGACCGACAAGGATCCACGGGAAGCGGGGGAGCGGCGACACCTCCACGAGGAGGCCCACGAGCCCACCCATCGTGCTCAGGCCGAACCCGATCGCCAGGAATCGGTCGGAGGTCAAGGTCCCGGCGAGGCGGCCGGTCAACCACGAGCCGGTCATCATCGCGATGACGATGGGCACAAAGAGCCACCCGAAGTCCTGAGCACCGAGGCCGAGGTGAGTCACGACGATGGCCGGCGCCGCGGAGATATAGGTGAACAGTGCCGCGAAGTTGAACGACGCCACCGCGACGAGGCGCTGCACGCTGCGATCCCGTGCCGACTCGAGGACAGCGGTGCCGAGGGCTCCCAGCCTCAAGGGGGAGCGGACGCCGGCCGGGTGGGTCTCTGGCAGCGCCACTGCCGTCGAGAGCGCGAGGAGGACGGCCATGATCGTCAGCGACCAAAAGATCATCCGCCAGTGGGCGATCCCGAGCAGCCAGCCACCAAAGATGGGCGCCGCAGCCGGGGCCACCGCGAAGATCATCGAGATCTGCGCCATGACTCGCTGCGCCTGCTCACCGTGGAAGAGATCCCGCACGACGGTCCGACCGACGATCGTCCCGGCGCCGGCGCACAGCCCCTGCAGTGCGCGACCGAGCAAGAGGACCGGCAGCGACGGCGCGAGGGCGCACACGACCGAGGCGACGGCATACAAGAGCATCCCGGCGATGATGACCGGCTTGCGCCCGACCGCGTCCGACACCGGGCCGTGCAGCAGGCTCATCACCCCAAGGGTGAGCAGATAGACGCTGATCGATTGCTGCATTCCGACCGCGTCCACGGCGAAGTCCCGTTCGATGGCCGGGAACGCCGGGAAGATGGTGTCGATCGTGAACGGCCCGACCATCGTCAGGGACGCAAGGATGAGCACCGTCAGCCATTCGCGAGGTGCGGCCCGCCGCTGGAGAGTGTCGCTCACGTCGTGCGCGCGATCTCCCAGACTCGCGCTCCGGTGGCGATCACGAGGTCCGCGGGAGTCAGGCCAAGGTCCAGCCCACGGCGCCCCCCGGAGACGAAAACGCGGGGATGGCCGAGAGCGCTGGCATCGAGCACCGTAGGCAGCCGGCGGGTCGTGCCGATGGGACTGACCCCACCGACGACATAGCCCGTGGCTCGTTCGACGAGTGGGACGGGGGCCATCGACGCACGTTTCCAGCCGAATGCCGCTGCCGCGGCCTTGAGGTCGAGTTGGTGGGCCACCGGCACCATCGCCAGCCCGAGTCCGGAATCACTGTGCACCACAAGGGTTTTAAACACGAGAGAAGGATCAACGCCGAGCGCGGCAGCCGCTTCCAGACCGTAGGAGGGCGTGGCCGGGTCATGTGCATAAGGGTGGACGCTGAAGGGCACTCCGGCTCGGGTCAGCGCCACCGTCGCCCGAGTGCCCTTGGAAGATGCCACGAGAGTCGAGTATGCCGTGGGTCGGGGCGGCGGGCGCCATCGGGTCGGCCACCTCGCACGGCATACTCGGGTCTCGTGAGCGATGACGTGACCGCCGAGACCGACGCCGTCCCCCATCACCGGGTCGTCATCGTCGGCGCGGGTTTCTCCGGCATTGCGATGGCGGTCAGGCTCCGGGAAGCCGGCATCGAAGACCTCGTTATCCTCGAGAAGGCGCACGACGTTGGAGGCACGTGGCGCGACAACCGGTATCCCGGTTGTGCGTGCGACGTCCCCAGCCGCCTCTACAGCCTGTCCTTCGCGCCGAAGGCCACGTGGAGCCGCGACTTCGCCTCAGCGGGGGAGATCTGGGACTACCTGCGTGAGTGCGTCGACCGCTTCGACCTGCGCCGCTGCCTGCGCACCGGCGTCGACGTCTCATCGGCCCGCTGGACCGGCGACCGCTGGCAGGTCGCCGCGGCCGACGGTCGCCGATGGACCGCCGGCGCACTCGTCCTCGGGGTGGGCGGCTTGCACGTGCCCGTGTGGCCGGACCTACCGGGACTTCACGATTTCGCCGGGAACGTGGTCCACACCGCTGACTGGCCCGATGGCCTCGACCTCACCGGCCGGCGCGTCGGAGTCATCGGCACCGGAGCGTCCGCGGTGCAGCTCGTGCCCGCGATTGTCGACGAGGTCGAGCACCTGACCGTCTTCCAGCGCACGCCGAGCTGGATCGTGCCGCGGCACGACCAACCCTGGGGAGCCGCTCGACAACGTCTCTTCGCCCGCTGGCCCATCACCCAGCGCCTGGCTCGCCTGCGCACCTACGCCAAGCTGGAGGTCCGCGTCCTGGGTTTCGGGAGGCTGGAACGCCTGCGCCCCATCGTGGAGCGCCAGATCCTCGAGCGGCTCGCCCGCGCCGTCCCCGACGAGGCGACCCGGCGAGCCCTCACCCCTGACTATGCGCTCGGCTGCAAACGCGTGCTCCTGTCCGACGACTATTGGCCGACCTTTGCGCGGCCCCACGTCGTGCTCGAGACCGACCCCATCGTCGGGGTCGACCCGGGCGGAATCGTCACGAGCGCCGGGTCACGTCACGATCTCGACGTCCTCGTCATCGCGACGGGCTTCGACCCCGGCGGGAGTTTCGAGCGCTTGGACGTGCGCGGGCAGGATGGGAAGACCCTCGGCGCGGACTGGGTCGCGGCCGGTCGGCCCACCCACTTCGGCGTCACGGTGGCCGGGCTCCCTGAGCTCTATCTACTGCTCGGGCCCAACACGGCACTCGGCCACTCCTCCGTGGTGCTGCAGATCGAGTCGGCCGTCCGGTATGCCGTCTCAGCCATCCTCCGGGCGGAGCGCGTGGGTCCGTCGGTCGTGACAGAGCGGGCTCAGCAGCGGTTCGCGGCGTGGCTGAGAAGGCGGACGCGGTATACCGTCTGGGCGTCGGGGTGCCGCAGTTGGTACCTCGATTCGCAGGGGCGCAATGTGACGATCTGGCCCGCCTCGACCGTGCGGTACCGATGGGCCACGCGCC
This sequence comes from Dermatophilaceae bacterium, assembly GCA_037046615.1. Classification (GTDB taxonomy): domain Bacteria; phylum Actinomycetota; class Actinomycetes; order Actinomycetales; family Dermatophilaceae; genus Phosphoribacter. The sequence continues at coordinate 404,723 of JBAOHD010000008.1, read as the reverse complement.
GCGCGCGCCCGGAGGACTTCGAGCCGGCTGCGCCGCGTCAGCCGAGCTGAGCCACCGAGGCCGCCCGGCTCGCGGCGGCCGATGCCATCGCGGCGTCGTGGGTGACCCCAGCGAGGTCCTGGTCGCGCCACCACGCCTGCCCGCTGGGTGGGAGCGTCGCAATCGGGTCGTAGTAGACGTATTCGCGCGACAAGGCGTCGACGTCGGCCGCTTCGATCGAGGTGCGGTAGTTCTTGCGCCAGAAGGAAATACCGAGTTCACGGTCGTATTCCTCGACCTGGTGCACCCACCGCTTGCCGACGAAGGGCACGTCACAGACGATGCGTGGCGTGGCGAAGCCCGGGAGATAGCCCATGATCGACGTGCTGCAGGTGCTGCGCCTCGGCGAGCGACAGACGCCAGTGCTCGCTGAACGGGATCATGTCGCACATGTAGAAGTAGTAGGGCGTGATCCCAGCGTTGTCCTGGAGCGCGAAGCATAGGTCGAGCAGGTCCTTGGGCGTGTCGTTCACGCCCCGCAGGAGGACGCCCTGGTTGCGGATGTTGAAGATGCCCGCGTCCATGAGCGCGCGGGACGCGGCCTCGACTCCGGGGGTGATCGAGTTGGCGTGATTGGCGTGGGTGTGGACCGCGACGTGGACACCACGCTCGTGGGCGGTGGCGGTGATCCGGCCGATGCCGTCGATGACATCAGGGGCGGCCCAGTGCTGGGGGAGGCCGATGAGGGCCTTCGTGGCGAGGCGGATGTCGCGGATCGAGTCGATCGCCAGGAGCGCGTCGAGGAAGGCCTCGAGGTTCTTCCAGGGCAAGTTGGCGACGTCGCCACCCGAGACGACGACGTCGCGGATCGTCGGGGTTGCGCGCAGGTAGTCGAGCATGGCGGTATGCCGCTCGGCCGGCTTGGCGGCGAACTTGAGTTTGGTCACCTGCGGCGTCGAGTTGCCGACGAGATCCATGCGGGTGCAGTGGCCGCAATACTGCGGGCACGTCGGGAGCAGCTCGGCGAGCACCTTGGTGGGGTAGCGGTGGGTCAGCCCTTCGGCCGCCCACATGTCGTGCTCGTGGAGCGAGTCACGCTGTGCCTTGGGGTGGGAGGGCCAGTCGACGCTCCGGTCGGAGAAGACCGGGAGCATGTAGCGACGAATGGGGTCGGCGAGGAAGGCCACGGTGAACTCGCGGCCCGCGGGCGGCATACCGGCGTCGTCCGTGGCCGGCACCATCGTGTTGAGCATCTGCGGGGGCAGGAGCATCGACATCGTGGCGCGCTCGGCCTGGTCGCGCTCAAGATCAGCGTAGAAGTCGTCGGTCAGCAGATCGCCCATGACCTCGCGTAGCTGGCGGACGTTCTTGACGCAGTGGCTGCGCTGCCACTGGACGTCCTGCCACTGGGCGCCGGTGACCTCTCGCCAGCCCGGCAGCCGGGTCCAGTCGGGTTCGACGAGGACGCGCTGCGAATACTGGTAAGGCTGGTCAAGAACTGGGCTCATAGTGGCAGAATAGTTGAGGATTTACGGCCTGACCACTACCACACGGCAAGATCTCCGCTTGATCGTCGTTCAGGAGCACAAGATGACATCACCACAGCCTGGTCCTGCGGCCAGCCCGGAGAGTCTGGCAGAGTCCGAGTACGGGTTGCACCGCGTGCTGGAACCGGCAGGTGCGGCCATCACGTTGCCCCAGACTGCCATCCGACTCGATGCCCGCCCGGAGATTTGGCCGGGGGAGGTCCGCGTCAGTGTGGACACCCTCAACCTCGATGCCGCGTCCTACCGCCAGCTTGCGACCAAGCACCGCAGCGCTGACGGGAGCGTTGACGGTGCTGCCGTGCGAGCGGAGGTTCTCGAAATCGTCGCCACTCGCGGCAAGATGCAAAACCCCGTGACGAACTCCGGCGGCATGCTCATCGGCACCGTGGCGCAGGTGGGGGAGGCCAGTCCACTCGGGCTGCGCGTCGGCGACCGGATCGCCACCCTCGTCTCACTGTCTCTCACCCCGCTCGCGATCACCGACGACCTTCGCGGCTGGGACGGCCTCAGTGACCATGTGCCCGCGCAGGGGCACGCCATCCTCTTCGCGCGGAGCATCGCCGCCGTCCTGCCCGCAGACGAGGACCCCCACCTGGCGCTCATGGTCATGGACGTCTGCGGCGCACCTGCTCTCGTGGCCAGAGTCGTGCGCGAGTATGCCGCCCGCAGCACCTCAGCCCCGTCGGTCCTTGTCCTCGGGGCAGCCGGGAAGTCGGGGTCGTTGGCCCTCGCAGCCGCCCGCGACGTCGGCGCCGGGCGACTCGTGGGTGTGGTCCCGACGACGGCGGAAGCCGCTGCATTGGAGCGCGTCGGCCTGGCTGATCACGTGGTGATCGCAGATGCTCGGTCGCCGCTTGGACTCAGTGAAGCGGTGGCTACGGCTGGCGGCCCGTGTGATGTGACGGTCGTCTGCGTCGACGTCCCCGGGTGCGAGCAACCGGCGATCCTCGCCACCGCGCAGGGCGGCACCATCATCTTCTTCTCGATGGCGACAAGTTTTGCCGCTGCCGCGCTCGGGGCCGAGGGGGTCGCGGCGGACGTCACCATGCTCGTCGGGAACGGCTACGTCCCTGGCCACGCGGCATACGCGGTCGGCCTCCTGAAATCGTCCGCCGGCGTGCGGGCGCTCTTCGAGGAACGCTTGTCGCGCGACCGCGCGTAGTGCCCGAAATGGGTGGTTAGTGCGCAATGTGGGCCGGACGACATACCATCGGCGCAGGCGCATCGGGCGGCGCGATTTGTGCGACGGCCGGGCACCCCTGAGGACAAGTGCGGAGGTATGCCGGGTGTCGCCGGTGCGGTCGGAGCAGACCTGGGAGGGCGGGGCCATGGAGGCCCTCCGTCTCGTCGTGCTCGCTGTCTGGGCACTCGGGTGCGCAGGTGGGGTCGCCGCCCTACTCGACGCCAGCATCCGCGCCGAAAGCTCACTGGTCGCCCTCCCACGCGTGCGTTTAGGACTCGGCCTCGTCGCCCTTGCCATGCTCGTCGTGCTCGTCGGTGCGCTGCTCCGCCGCCAAGGCAGGGTCGGCGCCCTTCTGGCTCCCGCGATCCTCGGAGCGGGGATGCTCCTTGCGGTCCCAGCCATCGAGAGTGTCGACCCCAACGCCTCGGCGTGGTGGCCCACCCAGTTCCTCATCGTCACCATGGTGTTTTGCGCTTGGTCGGACACCGACTGGGGATGGGTCCCGACGGGTCTGCTCATCGGGCTCAATGCCTGGCTCCGGTGGGTGACATGGCATCAGGATGCGCTGCTCGTCGAACTGCGCAGGGTCGACATGATGGCCGGCCAGACGGGCCAGCTCGTGGCGATGGGTGTGTGTGCGTTCCTCAGTGTGCGGTTCGCGATGCATGCGTCCCGCGTGGCCGATCGCGCCTCTGCCGACGCGTCGGCTGCCCAGGCCATCGCCGCCCAGGAAGACGCTGCCGCGCGCCAGCGGCGTGAGGCCGACCGCATGGTCCACGACGAGATCCTCTATGGGCTTCGGGCGGTGGCCCTCGGTCCGAAGACCGTGCCCGCTGACCGGATCGTCGCGGCGGCCCGGCAGGCGCTGGGGGTCGTCAGGACCGTCGTGCGATCAGCCGCGACGCGCCCTCCGGCCACACAAGCGGGCGCACCCGTTCCTGCCGACGACGCTCCCACGACCCTCATGTCTGCGCTGACTCAGGCCTGCGCCGGTGAGCAGGTGCAGGTGCGCGTGCTCGGGGACCAACGGGTCGTGGCGCCATCTGCGGTGAGTGCTGCTCTTGCTGCCGCCGCCCGAGAGGCGGTGCGCAACGTGGCCCGCCACTCTGGGCAAACCGAAGCCTGGATCGTGATCACGCGGTCGGACGCCGCCCTGACCGTGACGGTCCGCGACCACGGGAAAGGTTTCGCAGCGGACGAGTCGTCGTTCGGCAAGGGATTGCACCACTCGATCGTCCGGCGCCTCACGGACATCGGCGGAGATGCTCATGTAGCGTCGGCCCCCGGTGAGGGCACGACGGTGACGTTGACCTGGTCCCCCCTCGGGCGCGCCCCAGCCACCCAGGGCGCCCTCCTGCTCGACGTCGCCCCGGCACTCGCGAGGGCACTCGTGTTCATCCTCGTCCCGATGCTCGCATCTTGCGCTTGGGTGGCGCCCTGGTTTAGCCACTACCTGCCTTCAGGCACGGTGGTGGTCGCCGCGACGACGGTCGCCATCATGGCCGGTCTCGTGGTCATGTGGCGGGGTCTGTATCGTCCTGTGCCCGGATGGCAAAGTGTGGCTCTCATCGCGCTTGCCTGGATCGGGGCCTTGGTGAACGGGCTCGCCCTCACCGAGGACACTCTCAGTGTCCAGTTCATGTGGATGGGTGCCGGCAGCTCGTTGCTGGGCTCGGTCCTGTCAGTGTTCCGTCGCCTGCGTGAGGCCATCGTCTGTTGGGCCGGGGCCACGATCATCTGCATGGCCACGACGCTGGCCGCGGCGGGGTCACTCCGGCAATGGCTCCCGCTCGTTCCTGCGGCAGCCGCCCCGATCCCCTTCGCCGTCATCGGAGTGGTCGTCCGACGGGTCCTCGACCGCGTCGGCTGGGACCTCCTCGGGGCAGAATCCGATTTGGCCCTGGCTGCGGTAGCTGCGAGCGGAGCCAGAGCGCTGCACCAGAGGCTCTCGGAGCGTCTGGGCCGCTCCGCGGCCACGCTCGAGCAGTTCTTCACTCGGATCCTCGATGACCCCATGTCGGTCGACCTCCCCTTCTGTGCGGCACCGGGCCCTGGACCTTGAGCGTTCGGTCCGCGAAGACCTCGTCGTGGCGCCGGAGAGCGAGTTGCGGGGACTCATCGGTGATCTTCGAGACGCTGGCTGGTCGGTGACACTCCGCAGTGTCGGCGAACTCGACAGCACCGCCACGCGGATTGCCACTCGGGCCCTGTCCGAGTTGCCGCCTCCGGAGGGGACGGATTCGGTCGTCACCATCAGCGCCTCCGTCAACCACGTGGGGCACCGGATGGGCCTCTCGGTCGAGCACAGCTCGTCCAACGGTTTCGCCGATCGGCTTGCCATGAGCGGCTGGACGGTCCACCGTCATGGCGTGACGGTGCACTGCGTCCGGCAGCTGGTCGGGGCCGTCGAAACGTTGGACTCGACGGTCGCCGTATGACAGATCAAGCTGAGCAGATGAGCATCACCCTGATGGCGGTGGACGACCACCCTGTCGTCGTCGAGGGGGTCATCGCCCTCGTCTCCCGCGAGTTGGCCGACGTCCGCTTGGTCGGGTCGGCCACGAGGTGGGATGCGGCCCTCTCGCTGCTGGAGTCGCTGCCCTCACCACCGGATGTGGTCCTCATGGACCTCCACCTCGGCGACGGCTCGACGCCGTCCGAGGCGATCGGCGAGCTCACGTCCCGCGGCATCCGCGTCGTGGTCCTCACCTCCGAAATCCGCCCCGTGCCGGTCCGTCGGGCGATCAAGGCCGGAGCCCTCGGCCTGGCCCTCAAATCGGACGCTCCGAGCGACATCGCTGCCGTCATCGCTGCTGCTGCCCGAGGCGAAGCCGCGGTATCCAGCGATCTCGCGTTCGTCCTCGTGACCGACCCCGACTTGACCGCGTCGCTGCCTCCTCGGGAGTTGGAAGTCCTCTCGCTTCTCGCTGACGGGGTGCCCCGGAAGTCGGTCGGCGCGATGCTTCACCCGCCGGTCACGATGGCGACGGTGGTTACCTATCTCAACCGCGCGTGCGCTCGATACCGGGAGGCCGGGGTGGACGTGCGCAGCCCGCAGGACGTCCTGCGGGCCGCGATTGCCGACGGGCACCTCGACCCACCGTTACAGCGCCGCTCTCCCCGGTAGTCTGCCTCCGGCATCTGCGCTGACCCGCTGACAGCCGAGAGACTTCGGTAGACCCGCTTAAGAGTGGATATTTTTTTCGGCTCCTTGGGTTTGCGGCAGGAGTATTTCCGGCCTGTCGGTAGACTGGGACAGTGAGCATTCCTCGACCCATCCTTGATCTGGACCCTGCGCTCGTCGGTCAGGCCAGATCCTTGGCCGCCTCAGCGGGTGCGCCGGTCGTGGACCTGGCGCAACGGCATACGACCATCTCCGTTGAGCGGGCAACGCTGCGTCTAGCTGGGCTGACCGGGGCTGACCAGGAGGGTCAGCCGTGGGTCAACCACCTCGTCGACGCGGTGCGGGCCCAGGTCGGCCTCGAGCACGGGGTCACGACCCCTGTCTGGCACGCTCTGGACCGTGGGGCCGCGAGCGACCTCACCGAACTCGCGCAGGCCGCCGCGGCGGGCACTGTGTCGTTCCGGCTGCCGACCGGGCGTGACCTCACGACTGCCCGAACGGCCGCACACCAGGCGATCCAGACCGGGCTGAGTCACATCGACTGTCAGCGGTCCGTCCGAGACGACCTCGTGCGCCGCCACGGCAACCCGCCGCGCACTCCCTGGATCTACCTCATCGTCGCGACCGGCGACATCGACGAGGACATCCCGCAGGCCCAGGCCGCAGCTCGAGAGGGTGCCGACGTCATCGCGGTCATCCGCTCCACGGGCCAGTCCTTGCTCGACTTCGTGCCCGAAGGCGCCACCCACGAGGGCTTTGCCGGCACCTACGCGACCCAGGAAAACTTCCGGCTCATGCGGGCAGCACTCGATGAGACGAGCGCGCAGGTCGGCCGCTATGTGCGCCTGACCAACTACGCCTCAGGCCTCTGTATGCCGGAAATCGCCACTCTCGCAGGCCTTGAGCGTTTGGACATGATGCTCAACGACTCGATGTACGGCATCCTCTTCCGCGACATCAACCCGATCCGGACCTTCGTCGACCAGCGATTCAGCCGCCAAATCCACGCCCGAGCCGGCATCATCATCAACACCGGTGAAGACAACTACCTCACGACCGCAGATGCCGTCGACGCCGCGCACACGGTCACCGTGAGCCAACTCCTCAACGAGTACTTCGCCAAAGAGGCCGGCCTCGCCGACTGGCAGCTCGGCCTCGGCCATGCCTTCGAGATCAATCCCGCGGTGCCTGAGTCGTTCCGGCTCGAACTCGCTCATGCACTCCTCGCGCGGGCTCTTTTCCCTGACGCTCCGCTCAAGTGGATGCCTCCCACCAAGCACATGACCGGCGACGTGTTCCGCGGCTACCTCTTGGACGGTTTCTTCAACCTCGCAGGGGCGCTCACGGGCCAGGGGATCCTCCTGGTCGGCATGATGACCGAAGCCGTCGTCACCCCCTTCCTCAGCGACCGCGACCTCGCCCTGCAGAACGTGCGCTACGTCCTGGACGCCGCTGGCGGCCTCGCCGAAGACTTCCACCCGCCACGGGGTGGCTTCATCGACAATCGCGCTCGCACTGTCCTCGGCGAGGCCGTGGAGTTGCTCGACCGGATCGTCAACGCGCCGCATACCGCGGCGACCCGTCGGCCCGACGGCACGGCATACCCGCCCTTGCTGGCGGCGATCGCCGACGGCACCTTCGGTCTCATGAAGCGACCTCCGGAGGCCGGGAAGGGCCTCGACGGTGTCATCGAGAGGGCGCCGGGAGCTGAGGGCTACGACAATCCTGCGATCACCGCTCTCGACGCCTGGTGCGCCACCCAGGCCGACGCCGCTATCGGCACAGGGGAAGGAGCGTCCGCATGAGCAACCGTCATCACATCACCGACAAGGCCCGCAAGGTCACTCCCACGATCGTCCGGCCCTACGGGGACACGACCGGCGACGGCATGGTCCAGATGTCGTTCACGCTGCCCCTGCCCTGCGACAAGAGGGCCGAGGGCGCCGCGCTCCAACTGGCCAGGAAGATGGGGATGGATCCGGCGCTCGTCGTCCACAGCAAGTCGATCGGCCCCGACTACACCTTCTTCGTCGTCTACGGCTCGACCAACCACCTCGTGGATCTCAGCCAGGTCACCGTGGTCGAGCGCGACTACGACCTCCTCACCCCCGCCGAGGTCAACTCGGCGATCCGCACGCGGCTGGGGCGCAAACTCGTCGTCGTCGGGGCCTGCATCGGCACGGACGCTCATACCGTCGGCATCGACGCCATTCTCAACATCAAGGGTTTTGCGGGGGAGAAGGGCCTGGAGTACTACTCCGAACTCGAGGTCGTCAATCTCGGCGCGCAGGTCCTCGTCCCCGAACTCGTCACCCGCGCCCGGGCCGCACGCGCTGATGCAGTCCTCGTCAGTCAAGTCGTCACCCAGCGTGATGCGCATATCCACAACGTCACGCATATGACGGCAGCCTTCCGTGAGGCCTATCCCGCCGGGCACGTGCCTTTGCTCGTGATCGGTGGGCCACGCTTCGAGGAGGGGTCGGAGCAACGGCTGGGTGTCGACAAGATCTTCGGCCGAGGCACGACCCCCGGCGAGGTCGCGAGTTACCTCACCCACGCTTTGCTTCCCGACCCGGTTTCGAGCGCGCGAAAGGCGACCTCATGAGCATGCCCCCCGGCCCCTCCGCCCCGGCCGACAACGGCCTCGTCGGCACGACGGTGACCCATCGTCGCTACGTCCCCTTCAGCCACGCCCACTACGCCGGCAACCTTGTCGACGGCGCCTATGCCCTGGCCGCCTTCGGTGATGTGGCGACCGAGTTGTGCATCCGCACCGACGGCGACGAGGGCCTGTTCGCGTCCTACACCGAGGTGCAATTCCTGGCCCCGGTGTATGCCGGCGACGTCATCGAGATCGACGCATCCGTCGTGCGTCAGGGTCGTCGCTCGCGGGAGATCGAGTTCACGGTGCGCGTCGTATGCCGTGGCACCGGCGACCCCCTCAAGTCCAGCGCTGCGGTCCTCGATCCACCGATCGTCGCGACGACCGCCCGCGGCACCGTCGTGGTGCCGCCGCGGCCCTAAGACACGTCATTGCCCGGGGGACACCCTTTGTCCAACCCCACGGCGTGTCTTTCCGGACACGCCGTTCACCGGCCGACCGTGGACGTTCACAACGAAAGCGACCACCCCCGTCTGACCTGCGCCGATGCCCGTTCGCGCAGGTCAGCGCCAGGTTGACAGCAGGTAGCGGGACGGTAGATTCGCCCGTGAAAGTCCGCCGGGTGGCTTCGTTCCGGTGGGGTCGGAAACGCACTGACGTGGTCGTCACGGTGGGGGCTGTCAGCTCCTTGCCTGCCAGGGCGAGCGCACGCGGTCGGGGTCGCACCTCGCGACGTTGTGGCGGACGGCAGCCGCGCTCGTGGCGCCCAGTAGACAACAACTGGGGCGTCCGCATCCTGCGCATGCCCTCGGTTGGACCGAAGGGCGTCACGGGCATGGTTGACCCTCACGACTACGGTGGGGGAGTGCATCGCGTCCTGGGTCGGATCGTTGGCGGGCTCCTCGCTGGCTTCCTCGTGACCCTGTCGTTTCCGACAGTGGGCCTGTGGCCGCTCGCCGTCGTTGGGGTTGGCCTGATGGCCCTCATGACACACGGCGTCTCGCGACGCCTCGGTGCGCTGATCGGGTTGGCGGCCGGCCTCACCTACTGGCTGCCGACGCTCAGTTGGGCGGGCACCGACTTCCTCGGAGTCGTCCCATGGGTCGGGCTCGCGACGCTCGAAGCGAGCTATATCGCTGGCTCCGGAGCCCTCATGGCCCACCTCCAACCACACCGGATTCGTCCCCTGGTCGTGGCTCTGGCGTGGGTGGGGCAGGAGGCCCTGAGGTCCCGCACGCCCTACGGAGGGTTCCCGTGGGGACGACTCGCCTTCACGCAGGCCGACTCTCCGCTCGGCCGGCTGGCCGCGATCGGAGGTGCCCCCGCAGTCACCTTCGGCGTCGCTCTCGCCGGCGCACTGATCGCGTATGCCGTGCGCACGGCATACCCGACGCGGAGGGCTCTCTGCGCGAGGCAGGGGCGGAGAGCCGCCATCACGGGGCTCGGGCTGGCTGCGGTCGTGACCCTGGCCGGGTATGCCGTGCCGCTGCCCACCACGGGTGCGCCCGTGCGCGTGCTCGCCGTCCAGGGCAACGTGCCCCGAATGGGCCTGGACTTCAACGCCGAGCGCCGGATGGTCCTCGACAACCACGTCGTCGGGACGACTCGAGCGCTGGCCGCGCGACCGACCGACAGCCCGCCGGTCGACCTCGTCGTGTGGCCCGAGAACGCCTCGGACATCGACCCGATCCGCAATCCGGATGCCGCGGCCGCCATCGAGTCTGCGGTCGAGGCGGCCGGCGTCCCCGTCGTCGTCGGCGCCCTCCTCGCCGAGCCTCAACCGCTCTATTCCAATGTTTCCTTGGTCTATCGCCCCGGAGCAGGCCTGACGGACACCTACGTCAAACAGCATCCCGTGCCTTTCGCCGAATACATCCCTCATCGGGAGTTCTACCGGCTGCTGTCTCCGTCAGTGGACCTCCTGCGCTCGGGCATGGCCGCCGGCCCAGGTCCGGTCATATTCCGCACCCCGACGACACGAGCCGGCGAGATCGCCTCCGGGCCGAGCATCTGTTTCGAGGTGGCCTACGACGATCTCGTCAAGGCCAACGTCGACCTGGGCGCCACCCTGCTGCTCGTCCAGACCAACAACGCCACCTTCGGGATGAGCGCCGAGTCCCAGCAGCAACTGGCCATCTCCCGCATCCGCGCCATCGAGCACGGCCGATCGATCGTCCATGTCTCGACCGTCGGTGTGAGCGGGCTCATTGCCCCTGACGGAACGCTCGTCCGGTCGTCGGCGTTGTTCACTGCGGCGGGTTTGGACGCCGACCTGCCGGTGCGGCACGAGCTCACCCTGGCAACACGCCTGGGCCCGTGGCCGGAATACTTGGCCTGCGCAGGGCTGCTCGGTGCCACCCTCGCCGCTCTCGTCGGGCCGTTGGCTCGCCGCCGAAAGGACACTTCCCACTCATGACCGTCGAACCCACTCGCGGCCCCCTCGAGCGCGTTGTCGTGCTCATTCCGACCTACAACGAGCGGCAGAACCTGCCGATCATCGTCAAGCGGGTCCGCGCGACTTGCCCTGCGGTTGACATCCTCGTCCTGGACGACAACTCGCCCGATGGCACGGGTGAGGTTGCCGACCAGCTCGCGGCGGCAGACCCGCAGGTCCACGTCATGCACCGCAGCGGCAAGCAGGGCCTCGGAGCGGCATACAAGGCGGGTTTTGCCTGGGCCATCGACCGGGGCTATGACGCAGCGGTCGAGATGGATGCCGACGGCAGCCACCAGCCCGAGCAACTGCCCTCCCTCCTGGCTGCTGCCGAGGAGGCCGACCTCGTCATCGGCAGCCGGTGGATCAAAGGTGGGTCGGTCGTCAACTGGCCGCTGCACCGCAAGGTCATCAGCGTCGGCGGCAACGTCTATGTCAAGGCGATGCTCGGGCTGCCCGTCAACGACGCGACCGGCGGCTACCGGGTCTACCGCACCTCGGCCCTGCAGGCGATGGACCTCGACTCGGTGAGTTCGGCGGGTTACGGCTTCCAGGTGGACATGACGCGTGCCCTCGTGGCCGCCGGCCTCACGGCGGTGGAGGTCCCGATCGAGTTCATCGAGCGCCTGATCGGCGAATCGAAGATGAGCCAGGACATCGTCAAGGAAGCCTTCGTCAACGTCGGCAAGCAGGGCCTGGCACACCGTCGCGCCCAGGTCACCTCGCGTGTGCGCTCAGCGATCGCGCGCCGGCGGGAGGGCACGTGGCACAACGCGTGAGGACGGCCCGCCGGTGGCGGATGAGGTGGAGCTGGTGGCTTCTGCTGGCCCTACTCGTCCTGCCGACGCTGGAGATCGCCGCGATCATCGCCGTCGGCCGAGCGATCGGGGGCTGGCCGACGCTGGCCCTCTTGCTGGTGGAGTCGGCCTTGGGCGCCTGGCTCGTCAAGCGCGAGGGCGCCCGCGCGTGGACTGCCTTGTCCGGCGCCCTCACGACGGGACGGATGCCGTCCCGTGAACTCACCGACGCGGCCCTCGTCCTCGTCGGGGGCACCTTGTTGCTCACCCCAGGCTTCGTGACGGACCTGGCCGGCTTCGTATGCATCCTGCCGGGCACTCGTGCCCTGGTCCGGCCGTTGCTGGCGACGGTCGTCCAGCGCAAACTGCTCGGCGCGATGACCGTGGTGCCTCGTGGTCCAGGCGCTCCGCCCCGACACGGTCAAGCCCAACCCACCTCTTCGCCGGCGGAGGACATCATCACCGGCGAGATCGTCGACCGGGATTGAGGGCTGCCCATGCAGACACATGCTCGTGCAGACAGACGACTGAGGGTCCGCTCCGGGGAGCGGACCCTCAGTCGTGTGGCGGCCTCGTCGCCTGCCCTGTCAGGCTCGCGTCAGGCTGGTGTCAGGCGCTGCGTCGGGAGGGCTTTTCACCGCGAGAGGCGCGGAGCAGGGCCAGGCGCTCTTCGAGCAACTCTTCGAGCTCCGGGATCGAGCGGCGTTCGAGGAGCATGTCCCAGTGGGTGCGACCCTGACGAACGGGTTTGGGTTCGGGGGCTGGCCCACCCAGGAGCTGGGCCGTCGTGCCGCAGCGGCACTCCCAGGTCGGCGGGATGTCGGCTTCGACACTGAAGGGCAGTTCAATGCGGTGACCCGCAGGGCACACGTAGACGGTGATCTGGCGCTCGCTGGGGACGACCCCGGCGTCGGACTCCATGCTGAACGCACCCAGGCGGGTGCCACGGAGCGAGCGGTCGGCCATGCGGTCCTCCTCATGTCGTGGAGGTGGCCGGGGTATCAGCCACGCTCACGGATACATGAGATGGAACGGGTCGCAGGAGTCGCTTGTTCCCACGCCTCGAAAAAGTTCTCGGCTTAGGCTTGCCTATCCTTGGGTCCCTCATGATAGTGACCTACTGGTCGGTCACTTGCTCACCTCACAGGTCAGAACACCTCACAGGTCAGATGACGCGCGGCACCTCGTTGCCCGCGTCGATAATGCCCTTGGCGCATCTTGACGCGGGACAGCAGGATGCCGCCGACGCACGAAGAAGACGATGAGCGCGAGGATGGCCGAGCCCGGTAAGACAGGGTCGCCTGGTAGACGAGTCCGAAGATGAGCTGTGCCGAACCAACTCGTCCCGCGCTCCATCGCCTGATAGAGGCTGAAGTATTCCGCCTCCTTGCCGTGCGGGATGAGCTGACTGTAGAGCGAGCGGGAGAGGGCCTGCGAGCCTCCGAGGACGAGGCCGATGAAGAAGGCCAGGGCCGCGAATAGCGACGATCGACCGGGCCGGGACGAAGAACGCCACCACGACGATGGCCGTCCAGATCCCGATGCTGTAAAGGACGGTGCGCCAGGCGCCGATCCGGCCGGCGACTCGACCGAACAGCAGCGCGCCGAAGAAGGCGGTGAACTGGACGAACAGGAAGATGCCGAGCACCGTGGCTTGCGGGAACTTGAGCTCTTCGATGCCGTAGAGGCTCGAGTTCGCGATGACGGTCTGGATGCCGTCGTTGAAGAACAAGTAGGCCAGGAGGAAGAGCTTGGTCTGCGGGTAGTTGGTCATGAGCTCACCGAAGGTGTGCCCAGTTGCGCCAGGCTGCCTTTGACGACGCCGGCCGACCGAGTCGACCACCGCGACGCTGCCTTGCACGTGTCGCAGGCCGAGGATCGGAATGAGCGCAAAGAGCCCCCACCACAGGCCGGCCGACAGCAGGCTGATCCGCGTCGTCGTGCCACGGTCGAGCCCGAGGTTGGGCCCGAACATGTCGAGAGCGAAGTTCAGCGCAAGGAGCAGGCCCCCGCCGAGGTAGCCGAACGCCCACCCCTTGGATGACACCCGGTCGCGATCGTTGGGCCCGGCGATGCGCACGAGGAGGGAGTCGTAGATGACCAGTGACGACCCGAGACACAGGTTGGCGATCATGAAAAGCACGACGCCGAGCTGCCAGTTGGTGCCAGTCACGAGGAACATCAGGCTCGCCGCGATGGCTCCGATCCAGGCGAAGGCACCGAAGAGCTTCGTCGGGTGGCTCGACCGGTCGGCAACCGCCGCCGACGAAGATGAGGAAGATGGCCGAGATGATCGTCGACACCGTGGCGGTGTAGGCCACAAGTGAGCCGGGGGACGACAGGGATCCCGAGCACCGACAAGGTCGCGGCGCACCTGGCGCCGTCGGCGAGGTCAGGACACGCTGCCGCCGTCGCGACCGAGGTGAGGTAGGGAGCGAAGAGCACCGTGGCGGTGGTCGTGACGTAGGCCGAGTTGGCCCAGTCGTACCAGTACCAGGAGCGGTGTTCGCGGGTCTCGACGAAGGCCGGGGGTGATGCGGGCGTCATCGGTCCCGCTGCAGTGCTCATGGGCGCCAAGAGTGGCACACCAGGCCCGCGTCGTGGTGGCCGCTGCCGCGCCGTCACACCACGGTGACCTGGAGGTCGGCGACCCCGCGCACAAGGTCACCGTAGTGCGCGCGCTCGGCTCCGCTCGGCTCACGCAGGGGCACTGCGGTGGGGCGTATGCCGTGTCGCCGGAACCCGATGATCCGCACCCTCATCCGCGGGTCGAGATCGGCAAGCCACCGCGCGGTGTCGGTCACCAAGTCGTCGGCGTCGTTGACTCCGGGGATGATGCAGCAGCCGCACTTCGTGGAGTTGGCCACGGCGGTGCAGCGTCTCGATCGAGGCAAGTGTGTGCGCGCGTTGTCGAAGCCGGTCAGGTGGCGCGTGGATTCGCCGGGTCGAGGCACTTGAGGTCGACCATGGCCGCGTCCATGACCGTCCCGCAGCAGATCCCAGGTCGCGGTCGGCGTGTCGCCGTTGGTGTCGACGAAGCAGGTGAGGCGAGCCAGGTCGGGGTCGGCTCTTCGAGGGCGGCGAACAGCGGCCCGCACAAATGGTGCCTGCATCGTCGCCTCACCCCCCGAGACGGTGACGCCCGACAAGAACGGAGCCGCGACCGGCGGATGCTGCGCGAGCAGGTCGCTCACGGCGAGGTGACGGGCCTTGGGGGAGGAGGCGTACCGGCATACCTGTGATGCACTGCTCGCCGCCCGCGCAGCGGTGCGCGTCCCACGTGACCTTCCCCGCGGCGTCGAAACCCAGCGCGCCGGAAGGGCACCCGGGCACGCATTCGCCGCAGTCGACGCACGGGTTGATCGTGTAGGGGTTGTGACAGGCGAGGCAGTCGAAGGTGCAGCCCTGCAGGAACACGACGAACCGGTTGCCCGGCCCGTCGACGGCGGAGAACTCGATCGTGTCAGCGACGAGGCCCGAGGTCTTGGCGTCAGAGTGGGTGGCCGGGGCGGATCGAGCTCGCGACCGATCCGCTTGACGGCACGCTCGGTGAGATGGAAGTTGCGCTCGGCGCCGGCGGCGAGGTAGTCGCTGCCGTGCCGAGCGCCGTGCGGTCGTCGATGTCGACGAGGTCGCTCTTGCGCACGAGGTAGCCGGTGATCCGGATGAACTCGTTGTCGTCGAGGTTGAAGGTGAAGTCGCGCATCCCGACCGCAAACGCGCCCCGGATGATGTCGACCATTGCCTGCGGGTTGCCGACGGCGGTCTCGTCGACGTGGAAGATGTCGCTGATGCCCGACGGCGAAGTGTCGGTGATGCGGAGCGCACACGGTGATGTGCTCGCGCATCGACGGCTCGTCGCCGACCGGGATGCGGGTGCCGGCGGTGACGCCCGACGTCGAGGTCGATGCCGCCCTGGGAGTGCAGGTAGGCCGCCCCGCCGCCTCCCTCGCAGTAGGGCAGTGGTCGCGCCGCGACGAGTCCGGCGACCCGCTCGACGATCCGGTATGCCGCGTCGTTGGCGACCGTCGTCATGGCCGTAGCGCGCGTCGTGGACGCCGTCGTGCGCGAGGAGTTCGGCGACGCACTCGGCGAGCCCGAAGATGCCGAACATCGCCGAGAACCGGTCGAGGTCGATCAGGCCCTCGGTGGCGAGCGAAGTGATGGTCGAAGAAGTGCTGATCCTCGACCAGAGATCGGATGCGGGCGCCCGATGAGCTCGGCGGTGAGATCGACCCATCGGGGGAGCCCGTCGGCGAGGAACTCTGACACGCCGCCGACCTGGCGCACCGCAGCTTCTTTGAGGTTGAGCCGCACGAGGGTGTGCGAGCCGCCCCCGATCTTGAGGGAGTTGTAGCAGCTCACCGCGGCATACCCCTGACCGTGGTCGCCGACCATCATCGGGTGGTTGACGAAGTGCGGTTTGCCGGTGACGAAGACGGTCGCGACGCCGTCCTCGATGAGGCTGTCTGGGGTGACCGCCGGGTCAACCTTGAGGGTGATGTTGGGGACGACCTGGCGCAGCGAGCGCTCCACGCGGAAGATCGATCGCACGACGCGCCCGTCGGCCGGCCCGAGGTTGGTGTGGACGAAGGCGTCAGGCAGCAGCCGGTCGAGCTGGATCCAGAAGCGGCGGAGCTTGCGGTCGAGCTCGTCGTCGGTGAGGTCGGCAGGGACGAACGGCTCCAGGAGCGCGTCGAGATCGCCGAGGTAGACCGGGTAGGTCGTCACCGACGGGCACGTGGCCGTAGAGGATCGTGAGGAACGACAGCGCGTCGTCGAGGTCGCTGCGGTGGGTCGAGCTCAAGGTGGCGCACGCCCTGCTGGCAGAGCCTTGGCGTAGTCGGGCAGGACGTAGCGCGGCGCGTAAGGGCGGTTGCCCTCGAACATGTCGCAGATGACCCGCTTGTCCAACGCCTCTCGAGCACGCGGGGGACAGCGGCGGGTAAGGGAGCGCGGTCGGCGGCCAGGCCTGCGAGTCGGCGCACCTTCTGGTCGTAGCCGATCGCGCCACTTGTCACGATTGCTTCGGCATCGGCGACGAGTTGGGGCATCTGCATATTTCCCAGGATATTGCCTCTCTTCGTCGCCGCGCGGGGTACGGTGTGCCTGTGCGGGCGCCGGGGGGTGCCATGACTGACTGGGCGCACTGACCATCACCAAAGTCGACAGCACCGGTGCCCTGCTGCCGGGCGCCACCTTCGATGGGTGGATGTGCACCAAGTACGACAACGAACCCTCGTTTACGTGCATCTCCCTCAATGAGTACGGATTCTTCACCGAGGGTCTGACCAACGAGGGGACCACCGGCGCGGCATACGGGGAAGAGATCGACCGGGAAGGCGGGTGGACGATCCCCATCTCCGAATGCATCGTGCTGCAGGAGAAGACCGCACCGACGGGGTATGCCGCCCGGACGGCACCCGCGCTCGTATGCCGGGGTCCCGGAGGATACAGCGTCGAGAACGCTCTCACCGCCGTCCCACAGCACGAGGACGGGCAATACCTTGAGATCGAGTCTGCGGGCGGCACCCTTCAAGTCACGCCAGGCCTGGGTGATTGGACCGTGACGAATGACGCCGAGACCTTGACCACGACGATCTCGCTGGTCAACACCCGGGTGACCACGCCTCGCCCGACCACTCCTGCGACGACGGACCCCTGTAATCCAGCTGGCACGGCCTCGAATGTCGCCTGGGCAACACCCCTGCCGGCGAACACGGCCAGCGTGAAGTGGTCCGAGACCGGCACCACGCGCACCGCCACGCTTGTCGACCCCGCTGCCGTGGCCTGGTCGGATCTCACAACGGCACCGATCTCGTTCACCCTGCCGGCCGATTCTGGCGTCGCGTGCCCGGTGACACCTCCGACCCGAGGCATCGGCGCTAACACCGGAGTCGACTCGGCCTCATGACGCGCGGCGCGGACCGCCGCTCGGCGCGTCGCTGGCGTGCTTTGTCGCCTACAGTGCGCGGCATTGTGGCGGTGATCCTCGGAGCCGCTGTGCTCGGTGGTTGCGCTGGAGGAGCCGGGGGAGCAGTCCCGCCTCCGGCAGGGTCGACCTCCACGATCTCGACAGCGATTGTCGACTCGTTGCAGCCGAGCACATCGGCCATGCCACCGCAGAGCGCTTCCCCCGCACCGGTTGCGTCGAGCGTCGAGGGTGTCATCGCGGCGTCACCGCCGCGCGAGATCCTCTTCCCGCGATCGGGCACGTCGGTCACGATTTCGGGCGCTCCCTGCCCCGTTGTCAACGGCGTGCTCGACCCGGACCGCACGGCATACACCGTGGCCTGTTACTACACGGCTCGCGACAAGCCGTACTCGCTCCCGGCCAGCGCGACGAGTGACCTCACTGTGCTGGCGGGTCATACGTATCGGTTCGGCCCGGCGGCGTTCAACGCCCTCTACGACTGGAAGGCGCAGTCTTTCGCCGTCACCGCTGGTGACGAGTTGTGGCTGCGCACCGAGGCGTCCGGGGACCGGTGGCTGGTCTATCGCGCAGTCGCCTTTCACACCCCGCCGAAGTCCGGGTTGGCCACCGATGCCTCCGTGTGGGGGACCGGCCCACTGCCCAATCGGCTCCTGACGATCGGCTGCCTGCAGCCGACGGACCTCAAGAAGGCGTCGACCCAGAACGTCGTCGTGTCGTGGGATTTCGCGCGGGTGGCTCGTCGGTGAGCGCCGCTGCGGCTTCCAGCGTCGTCCAGGCCTGCACCTGAGTCGAGAGTTCCACGGGTATGCCGGGTGGCTGGGTTTCGCTGGCCGGGCGCGCAGGGTCTGGTGAGAAGACCGCGACCTGGCGGAGCGGCATACCGACATTCCCTGGGAGAGAACGGGATTGGCGACCATCCCACAGGAGAAGGGCGTTGGCACGGACGAGGTCTGCGGCCGACCCTCTCGTGGCGGAGTCGAGGGCAGGGGAGCGGGCTGCGAGGGCTAGATAGCGGACGAGGATGCCCGTGAAAAGGCCACCATCGCCGTCGCCATGGACGCGAAGTGCCGTGGGAGACAGTCCAATCGCGTCGGGATCGTCTGCTCGGGTGAGGTGAGTGGAGACAGCTCGGACGAGGTGCGCGGCCCGATCGGCAGCGTCGGGGTGAGCTGCCTCGGCGAGTTCGGTGAGGACCCCGAGGACGGTGCCCTGGTTGTAGGTGAAGAGGTGGGGGACCGTCGTGGTGTGTCCTGCGGGCAGCATCCGGATGCCGTCCATGAGCAGACCCGTCGTCGGGTCCTGCAGGTTGTCGTAAATCCAGTCAACGAGACGCGCCGCGCCCTCGGTGTCGCCGATGCGCGCTCTGAAGAGGGCGACAGGCGCGGTGGCGGGGACGTTCTTAAAATCGTGATCGTCGTTCCAGAAGACACCACCGCCGAGGTCCGGTGTGTCGCCGGCGAACACGCGCGCCCGCAGGCTCCGAGCCGCGATGGCAGGGATGAGGCGGGGGAGGCACAGCAGACGTCCGCCGCCGAGGCCGGGGAGTTCTGCGAGGACCGCAACGCGCTGGGCGGCGAGCAGGAGCCAGGCCATGTCGTCGTAGTAGTGGTTGGGGAATGTGAAGACATTGCGGATGCCGACGGTCGCCAGAGTGCGGCCAGCTAGCCGGGTCATCGCCCCGGCATGGTCATGGTCGCCTGCCCTGTGATGCCGCAATGCCTCGTCGACCAGCGCGTCGATGTAGTGGGCCTGCCACCAGTAGTGCCACGGCCCGCGGGTCGGTCGGGCGATGGGGTAGTCGACCCGCCCGAGGTGCGTGAACGGCATACCGAGCAGGCGACGCCCGAAGAGGTCACGGACCGACCGCGCCGCCTCGTCTGCTCTCGCACCCCACTCGGACATGGCGCCCATTCTGCCGACGTCCGCGAAGAGATCGGCGCCGACGCACTGCATCATAGCTGCATCACGTATGATGCGACCATGAGGACAACGGTCGACCTCCCACCCGCAGTGCACCAACGCGCCCGCGACCTTGCCCGCCGCCGTGGGGAGTCACTCTCCTCCGTCATCGCCGACCTCACGATGCGTGGCTTAGCTCAGCTCGACGAGCCAGTCGTGCTCACAACGGACCCGAGGTCAGGACTGCCCGTGCTGTCCTTGGGGCGCGCTATCACCAGCGAAGACGTCACTGCGCTCATCGACGAAGAATGACGGCATACCTGCTCGATGCGAACGTCCTCATCTCGCTGACCGTCGCTGAACACGAGCACCACGATCGCGCGAGCGAGTGGCTCAGGACGATCGACACATTCGCCATCTGTCCTGTGGTCGAGGGCGCGCTCATGAGATTCCTCCTGCGCGTGGGCGAAAGCGCCCAGACGGCGACAGCGATCCTCGCCGGCGTGCGCGCCGCACCTCGCTGCGTCTTCTGGCCGGACGCCCTTTCCTACCTCGACGCCGACACCTCCGACGTGCGCGGCTATCGCCACCTGACCGACACCTATCTCGTGGCTGCGGCCAAACATCACGGGACCAAGCTGGCGACCTTCGACATCGCTCTTGCCGAGCGACGCCCAGAAGACTGCCTTCTCATCGCGTGACCTGGGACCGGCTCTCGGGGCGGGAGTTCTCGCATCTAACGCAGCTCCCGATCCTGAAACGCCGATAACCAACATTATGTCCGATCCTAGGTCTGCATATTGCATCGGGTGAGTCAATCTCGGGCAGCTGACCCACTGCCCCGCTGGCCGGACTGAATCCAGCTCTGACCAGCGGACACGCAGCCGTAAGCGTCGTCGTGATTGCTTCAAGCCGTGCGTGGCGGCGGAACGATCAGGCGTTGCGCGGCCACTGCGACACCACGAGACATACGAACGCACAGCCGCAACCTGCACACAGCAGGATGTCGACGAGTGGCTCGCGACGGGAGCTACGTCCCCCGGCCCTGACCGGCGGGGCCGATTGAGGCAACGACCTGGTCACCTACCGGCCGAACTTCAGTGGTTCAGTGCGTCTGACCGTGGACGTGGACGTCGGCGTTGTGACCGCCGCTGTCGAGCTTGGCATCGCAGGTATGTAGGGGCGCTTGCAGCGCCTCTGCCATGGCGATGTAGGTGGCGTCGTAGCTCGTGTACTGATGCCGCAGGTCCCAGATCCGATCGGCCAACGGCGCTGTTGCATGCCTGTCGATAACAAAGTCGAAGTGCACCTCGCGGGCGGCACTGGCCTCGTGCTCGCCGAGTTTGCGACCCAGCACCAGTCCTCGCAGGACGGAGAGGACTTCTACGTCCAGAATGTGAGGCGCGGCGACATCGCCGGCCAGCGCATTGAGCAGCACCTCATCAACATCGCGCCCCACCAGGGCCTCGACCATCGCCGAGGCGTCGACGACGATCACCGACGCGACTCCGCTAGTGCCCGCACGATGTCCCCGCTGGTGGGCCCTTCGCTGCGGTCGAGTTCGCGTAGCCGCTGGGCCATCTCGGAGTTGGTCGGTCGGGAGGCGATGCGGCCGAGCTCAGCCACGACGTACGCGGACAGCGACTTGCCCTCCGCGGCAGCGCGCTTCTTCAGCGTCTGTGCCACGTCAGCGGGTACGTCGCGCACGTAGAGTGTCGTCATACCGATATGCTAGCAGTGTGCAAGCATCATGCCGATCTTGACGGCATGATGAGGCGGTTACGCTCGCCCGCTATTGCCGCGACGGGCGCGGATCGGCTGAGCAATACGACCGACCCTGATACGCAGGGTGTCCAGTAACTAATGGGCGGGCGCGAGTCTCCCTCTCCTGCCCATGAGAGGCATGTGCGTGTGAGCCCCACGGTTGTCCGTTCGGCTGTGGTCAGCGGTCGAGGGCCAAGACCAGTCGTAAGGCGGCGTTGACGTCCGCGAGCTCTCGGACAGACAGCACTCCGACATGACGGCCCAACTTCTGCTGATCGACCGCGGCAGCCTGCTCGACGAGAACGAGCGTGGCCTGGTCCTTCACGATGATCTGTGGGCGAAACACTGTCGGCCGCGCAGCCGTGGACGTCGGGGCGACGATCACGGTTGACAGCGGTAAGTCATCCGATTGCAGGACGACGGCATACCTACGGCCCGACTGCATGTGTCCCCGCCCGCTGGGAAGCGTGATCTCGTGGACGTCACCCCGCACTCAACGCGCCCATCTGCGCGGTGACCGCCCTTGCCTCGGCGAGGTCGCCGGCATCAGAGGCGACCTCCAACGCCTCACGCCGCATCTGCTCGCGGAGCCGCAGCACGTCAGCGTCACGGATCGCGCGACGGAGCGTGTCTGAGCGGGTTTCGCCCGGCTGCCCCAATTGGTCGAGCACGCGCAGGGTCTGCTCGTCACACCGAAAATTGATCACCGTCATACAAACATCTTACGCAACCTCATGGCGATCTACAACGGTGGCCCGATGATCACCACTGGGCGCGCGGCCGTCACGGCATACGCGCTGGTGTTTGCCACCCATCTGGTCGCGATCGGGATCGGCCACGCGGGTCTGTCCAACGTGTGACCCAATGGCTGCTGATGCCCGTCCTCATGCTGATCTTCCTCGCCCTCCCGCCGCGAGGGCAGCAGCCGCTGCCTCGCCTGCGCGCCGCGACCCTGACCGCGCTCGGATTCTCCTGGCTAGGCGACTCGGTCCCCGACCTCACCAGCGGCGATGGCGCCTTCATCGCCATGGTTGCGTGCTTCCTGTGCGCTCAGGTCGCGTTCATCGTGGGTTTGCTCCCCCACTGGCGCGCTAGCGTCCTGGGTCACAATCGCGGACTCGTCGCCGTTCATGCTGTCGGACTCACTCATCGCCCTCGGAGCGTTCCGCGACTGGAGCGGCAGAGGGCTGTCAATCGCGATCATGGCGACCTACGCCATCGCCCAGGCAATGCTCGTCATCGCGATCCAGCGCTTCCGACATACTCGTCTCCTGTGAGCAATCCCGACCCAACCTGCCCCGAGTGCGCGAGCGAGCACACCTACGAACTCTCCGGCGTGACCGTGTGTTCGCTCTGCGGCCATGAATGGCACCACGACGAAGCCAGCACCAGCGAGCACTCAAGCGACTCACCCAGCGACGATGCGCCCGTGATCAGGGACGCAGTCGGCAATGTCCTGAGCGACGGCGACAACGTGACGGTCATCAAAGATCTCCCGGTCAAGGGAAGCCCTAAGCCGATCAAGGCAGGCACCAAGGTCCGCGGGATTCGCCTCGTCCAAGGGGTCGGTGACCACGACATCGACTGCAAGGTCGACGGTTTCGGCGCGATGCAGCTCAAGTCGAGGGTCGTGAAGAAGGCATGACGCGCCCCGACACCAACGCAACGGACCCACCGGGCAAGCTCGTGCTCGTCCGCCACGGCGGCAACCGAATGGAGCGCTAAAAAATCCCCGTCACCCCGAGCGCGTCGTCAGACTCCCAGAGCGCATCACATCGAGTCGCCAGGACGGCAAGGTCGGTGCGATAGACGCCGATCCGACAACCTCGAGCGTTGAGCTTCCACGCGATGCCCTCAGCTGCCCACGGCTTGCGCGCCGACGCGCGCAGGTGCAGGGGCACGTCGCCAGCCGCGGAGGTGACTCGCCACCAGGGCACTCCCCCGCCATACCGCGCCATGATCGCACCCACGTGCCGCGGACCACAGCCGACCAGGCCACCGATATCGCCGTAGGAGGCGACCTGCCCCGCGGGAATGAGCTCGACCGCACTCAGCACCCGCTCGACCAACGACTCGTCCACCTGGTCCAGATTAGGCGGAGAAGTCGACCTCGTCAGCCGTGACGATGCCCGCAGTGCGGCCTGGTGCGCACTGATCCGTCTGCACCAACGACGACGAGCCGCCCCACGCAACGCTCGGCAAGCACCTGCTCAAGAGTGGTGGCCTCGAAGGCGTCGCTGTAGTGCTTGTGGACGACCGGCTCGCCGCCCCGCTGCACCAACTCCGGCACATAGGCCCATGCGTCGCTGCCCACCTCCATCCCCCCGCCGCTGTGCTGCACCCACACCACGGGCACGCCCTCCACACGCGCCCGCTCGACCAGGCCGCTGATCTTCGCGACCACTGGAAGGGTGGTCATGGCATTCTCCTCCTTCGGGCTCACGCTCGATGTCCGCTGGCGGCTGCTCGCGCGGCCTCAACTTCCTGCCGTAGCTCGGCGCTACACGCCGGGACTGACAGCGGACTCCTCGCTACCCTGGTCACCACCATGCAGTGTGACTACTTCAACGCCGGCCGGTGTCGTTCGTGCACCCTCATGGGAACGGCATACGAGGCCCAGCTGGCCGACAAGGTCGCCCGGGCTCAGCAGACGCTGGAGGGCGTCGATGCCAACCCCACCTGGCTCCCGCCGCAGCCGAGCCCGGAGTCGGGCTTCCGCAACAAGGCCAAGCTCGTCGTCGGGGGCAGCGTTGACTCGCCGACGCTCGGCATCCTCGACGGGCGCGGGCAGGGGGTGGACTTGCGCGAGTGCGGGATTCACGAGCGCGGCCTGTATGCCGTGCTACCCCGCCTCGCGGCCTTCGTCACCGAAGCGCGCATCACCCCGTACGACGTGCCTCATCGGCGGGGCGAGCTGAAGAACCTCATCGTGACGCACTCCCCCGACGACGAGCTCATGATCCGCTGGGTGCTGCGGTCACGCGAAGCCCTCAGACGGATTGACAGTGCTCTGCCGCAACTGATGACGGATCTTCCACAGATCGCCGTCGCGTCAGTCAACGTGCATCCCGAACACAAGGCCGTGCTGGAAGGCAACACCGAACTGGTTCTGTCACAACGGCATACGATGCCAATGAAAGTGAACGAGAGCACCCTGCACCTTCACCCACGCAGCTTCTTCCAAACCAACACCGCAGTCGCGGCGAGCCTGTATCGTCAGGCCGCGGCGTGGGTGGATTCCCTTGCGCCGCAATCAGTGTGGGACCTCTACTGTGGAGTCGGTGGCTTCGCATTGCACGCCGCCGCGCCGACTCGTCAGGTGCTCGGGGTCGAGGTTTCATCGGAAGCGATCAGCAGCGCGCAGCTGAGCGCACATGAGCACGGGGCGGCATCGGTGACCTTCGTGACCGCCGACGCCACGGCATACGCCCAATCACACCCCGCACCCGATTTGGTCATCGTCAACCCGCCCCGCCGTGGCCTGGGCTCAGATCTCGCGCACACGATCGAGACGAGCCGCGCGCGCCACCTCATCTACTCGAGCTGCAACGTCGACACCCTCGCTCGCGATCTCGCCGCGATGCCCTCTTTCGTCGCGCTCGAGGCTCGGGTTTTCGACATGTTCCCCCAGTCGATGCATCAGGAGGTCATGGTCCTCGCGTCGCGGGCATGACGCGTGACGCGCCCAGGCTTAGTAGCGGCCGCCGGCGCCCCACCACGCGAAGCTACGGGCCGACTGAGGGCGCAACGGCCCCGTGACGACGAGGCCGCACGCGCTGCAGGCAGCGAAACGTTCACCGTCAGGCGTGGAAAACCGCGCCCACTCGTGGCGCGGGCCGCCCGCACACCGGAGCCGCGGTGGCGCACGGTCAGGGCCGGTGGACAGGTGAGCGGCCGGTCTCCCCGTGCGCGGTGATCGCGGGGCAGGATCGCGCCGCGACCGCAAGGCCGATGCGAGACAGGGTCATGGCAGCACCTCCCCGGGTCGCCACACCCCGTGACCGGCGGTGATTGGGTCGACGTCCTGCCACTCGGACCGCACCCAGCCACAGAGTTCGAGGCGCGCGAGGATCGGATGGATCGTCCCGCTCGGTAAACCGGTCGCGCGGCCGAGTTCCAGGCCGTATCGAGGAGTCGGGTCGTGGGGAAGGGCTCGCAGGACCAGTCGCGTCGGAATGGTCATTCGTGGCCTGGCCATAGTCGTACTCTGCCTAGGGTGCCCGGGAGGCACCAGAGGCGCTCTACAGCACGAGACCGGCAGGGAACTCGCGCAATTGTTGGTGGGCATCGAGACACACGCAGTCGACGGTCCCGTCGACGAGCACCTCTCCCCCGCGCTCGACATGTTGGGCAAAGCGCCCGCGGTAAGGCGAGACGAGGTTGAAGGTCGACACGACGTCAACTCGATCCCCGAGCAGGGCCGGACGTCTATACGTGGCAGCCACCGAGTGCACGACGAAGAGGTAGCCAGCCCGATTCCAGTCGGCGATGCTCCGGCCGCTCGCTTCGATCGCTTCGGTCCGGCCGCGCTCGAAGTACTTGAAGTAGTTCGCGTAATAGACGACGCCCAGGGCATCGGTGTCTTCGTAGTAGATGCGGTAGCTCACGCGGTGTTCCACGCACGCAGCGTATGCCGCGCGCGATTGCCGGTGTGCCACCGCGCCGGCCGCCCCCTGCTCGCCCCCCCGAGCTGAAGAGCCTTAACCGTTCACGAACCAGGCAACCGCGAAAGGCGGCAGCGCCACGGTGTCGTCGGCCCCGATCCCGACCTCACGGCCAGACAGTGCCTCCACGCACGACTCAAGACCGTGTGCCCGCATCACCCAGCCCGGCACGTGTCGCCACGTGGCAGTGACGTTATAGACCGCGAGCAGCGTGCCGAGGGGATGCCGACGCGCCAGAGCGAGGACCCCGCGATCCCACGGGTCCACGACGTCGCTGGCGACGGATGCATGGAGGTGCGGAAGAGTCGCGCGGGTCCGCGCCAGGTGGGCCAGGCCGCTGAACACCCGACTCTCGATGCTGACCGGCTCATCCCGGCGATCGGCTCGCTGCCAATCCATGCGCCCCCGGTGCACCCACCGGTTGTCGTCCTCATGGCCCGGCTCGGTGTCCCAGGTCGGGTCGTTGGGCGCGCCGAGCTCGTCGCCACTCCAGATGACCGGTATGCCGCCGAACCCGGCGACCAGTGCGTGGCCGAGGAAGAGGCGGGCGAGGGCCTGGTCGACGGCGCCCGAGTTCTCCGAATCGCGGGCGGCGTCGAGGCCGACCAGAGCGCCGGCCGTGCCGCTGATCCGGCGGTCTCCGGTTGCCGAGTTGGCTTGGAAGGTGAGACCGCGAGCAGTCGACCCGGGAAAGGCTGCGACATACCAATCGGACAGGAACGCTCGGTGGGCGAAGCCGTCCAGACCCACCCCGCCTGCGTCAGCGTCGTCGATCGCCCACCCGATGTCGTCGTGACAGCGCAGGTAGGTGATCCACGTCGACGTGGCCGACACCGGCGGGAGCGCGCGAAGGGCATGCGCGGTGAGCGTGACGTCGCCGGTCGCGAGCATCGACCAACCCTGCACCATGAGCGAGTTGTGATAGGCGAGGTCACTGACCTTGCCGGTGTGCTCGCCTTGACCGAGGTACTGGACAAGGTCCCGTGGACCGACGATTGCCTCTGCCTTGAAAGCGACTGCTGGACAAGCGATTCGAGCGATGGCCCGGAGCGCTTGGGTCAGCGCGTGGACTTCCGGCTGGTTCTGACACTGGGTGCCCAAACGCTTCCACGTGAAGGCGATCGCATCGAGCCGGATGACCTCGACCCCGGCATTGGCGAGGAAGAAGACGATGTCGGCGTATTCGCAGAAGACATCGGGATTGGCCCAGTTGACGTCCCATTGCCACTCGTTGAAGGTCGTCCAGACCCATCCCTGCAGGTCCTGGTCGAAGGTGAAGTTCCCAGGCGCGAAATCGGGGAAGACCTCGGGCAAGGTCTGCTCATACGCGTCGGGCATCTCCCGGTCAGGGAATACCAAGAAGTAGTCGCGGTAGCGCGACTCCCCGGCACGCGCCCTCGCGGCCCACTCGTGCTCGCGCGCAACATGGTTGAGCACGAGGTCACAGACCAGGCTGATCCCGTTGTCCCGCAACGAGGTCGCCAGCGCCACGAGGTCGTCGATCGACCCAAGATCTGCCCGCACCTGCCGGTAGTCGGCGACGGCATACCCGCCGTCGTTGTCGCCGGGGCGCGGCTGGAGCAGCGGCATGAGGTGCAGGTAGGTCACGCCGAGTTCGTGCAGGTACGGGATCTTTTCGGCGACCCCGCGGAGCGTCCCCGCGAAGCGGTCGGCGTATGCCGCGTAGCCGAACATTCCTGGCGACTGCAGCCAATCAGGCTCCAGGAGGCGCCGCTGGTCAAGGCGATGGAGCGCGTCGCTGCGCGTCACGTATGCCGCGGCCGCCGCACGCACGAGGCGCATGGAGACGTCGCCCCACTCGTTGGGATAGATCACCCGGAGGCCGTCGACGAGATCCTCCCAGTAGCGGTGCAAGCGGAGTTCGAGGGCCTCTCGGCGCTCCCGGCTCATCATGGCCGTGACACTCAACGCCGCCGCCACGGCGTCGGCCACCGTGGGGTAAGCCGAGTGGCGACCCATGACCGCCCTCCTCCAGAAATTGTCCGGCCCGACCTGGCGCCACAGCATACTGAAAGCGCTTTCATGCGCGGAAGGGGATGGGGGGCGTGGGAGAGGATGGGGGCATGCGCGACACGACGGCCGGCCATCCTCTCCCCCGCACGACGCAGGTCCACGCGGGTTCCCCCAAGGACCGATTCATCACGGTCTATGGCCGCAACCCGGTCATCGAGGCACTAACGGCCGATGGGCTGCTGGTCGACAAGGTCCTCTTGGCCGACACGGCCCGCGGCCCCCACGTGTCGGAGATCCTCACGGCAGCCCGACGAGCAGGGGTCACCGTGCAGCGAGTCAGCGCTGAGCGCGTCAAGAAGATCGCCGGCAACGGAAAGCAGGACCAGGGCGTCTGCGCGGACGTCGTAGCTCCGCGGATGCGGGCGTTGGACGCCGGCGTGGCGGCCGGCCTCGACGGGGCGGTGGTCGTCCTCGATGGGCTCACGACCCCGGCCAATGTCGGCATGATCATCCGGACGGCGACTGCTGCTGGTTGCGCTGGCATCGTCGTGCCCCGTCGTGGCGTCGCCTCGCTCGATCCCCTCGTCGTCAAGGCATCCGCCGGGGTGGCCTTCGCGGCGCCTATTCTCAAGGTGGCTACTGCCCAAGAGGCGGTGACGACACTGCGGGACAGCGGGTTTCATGTCGTCGGCCTGGACGCGAACGGTGACGATAGCCTCTTCGAGGCACGCCTACCCGAGCGCACGGCCTACGTCCTCGGCGGTGAGACCGCCGGACTCTCCCCTGCCGTCGCCGACCAGGTCGACACGTGGGTGTCGATCCCCATGGCCTCAGGAGTGGAGTCCCTCAACGTGTCGGCGGCCGCCGCGGTCGTCTGCTTCGAGGTCGTGCGTAGGTCGCTCAGCTAAGCGACATTGCGCGGCATACTCAGGGCTCGACGAGCGTGCCCGACCCGACCCTGACGACGTGTCCGGCCACGGTCACCTCGCTGGCGGCCCCGACCCCGATCACGAGGCGAGATGGACGCTCGATTGCGGCTCCCTGGGACACAGTCACGGTGAGGTTGCGACGCCCTTCGTGAGCCCACAGCGTCCCAAGATTCGCGCAGGCCGAGCCGGTCGCGGGGTCCTCGACGACCGCCCCGCCCTGACTGAAGAACAGGCGCGCCTCGACCTCGTGGGGACCCGTCCAAGCCCACACGTAGACCAGCGCCTCGCCACTCGGGCAGAGCCCGAGGCGACGCAGCGCGACCGCCTCTGCGCGTGCGGCGCGGACGGCTTCGGGTGAAGCCAGCTGGAGGATCACCTGCTCCACACCTGCGTCGACCCGGTATGCCGCGCCAGGCACGTCCGCAACCACCAGTCCGAGAGCGGCTGCCCACTCCGGGATCGGCGTCCCGTCCACGCGCACCGCCCCCGGCGGTGCGCTCAACTGCCATCCGGCGCCGGTCCGGCATACCGCGATGTCCCCCGCTGCCACCCGCAAGACGACCTCGTCGCGTCCGACGACTGCAGCGACGACGTCCGCGGTGCCGAGCGTGGGGTGCCCTGCGAAGGGGAGTTCGACGGTCGGGGTGAAGATGCGGACGTCGGCCGTCGGGCCGTCGAGGGGCGACTCCCCCTCGGCGCCACACCGCACGAAGGTCGTCTCGGAGAGGTTGAACTGCCGAGCCCACTGTTGCATGGTCGCCACAGGCAGGTCCCAACCCGTGGTGACGACGGCCAGCGGGTTGCCGGAGAAGGGCACTTCGGGGATGGCGAAGACGTTGACGAACTCGACCTGCAGGCCACCCATCGCAGCGTCACTCGCTCGGGAGGTCCCAGGTGTGGACCGGGACGTTGTCCTCCATGTTGCGGGCATAGGCCACAAGCATTTCGCGCAGCGCATCCGGTCGCGACAGACCCCGAGCCTCCAAGCGTCGGACCGCCTCGGTCTGCCAGGAGGCACCGTTGAGACCGGTGAGACAGCGGCCTTCGATGATCGACAGGTAACGCTCGCGCACCGCATCGGACACGCCCCATTGGCGCAGCCCTTCGTGGGCCAGAGGCAGGAGATGCCGCAGGACGAGCTCGGTCGCAGGGATCTCGCCCCGGCCGGGCCAAAACAGCCGCGCGTCGATGCCTTCGCGGGCTCCGGCGAGGAAGTTATCTTCCGCGGCAGCAAAACTCATCCGCGTCCACACCGGGCGGTCCTCTTGGGCGAGCATCCGCAGGGTGCCGTAATAGAAGGCGCTATTGGCCATCGTGTCGATGATCGTGGGTCCAGCCGGGAGCACCCGGTTTTCGACCCGCAAGTGCGGCCGTCCTTTGACGATGTCGTAGATCGGACGATTCCAGCGATAGATCGTGCCGTTGTGCAGCCGCATCTCGTGCAACGCCGGGACCTGACCTTGCTCGAGCATGGCCGCCGGGTCTTCCTCGGACAACTCGGGCAGCAGAGCGGGGAAGTAGCGGACGTTTTCCTCGAACAGGTCGAAGATCGACGTGATCCAGCGCTCCCCGAAGAACACTCGGGGCCGCACGCCCTGGTTCTTGAGCTCGATGGAGCGGGTGTCGGCCGCCTGGGAGAAGACGGCGATCCGGGTCTCCGCCCACAACTGCTTGCCGAGGAAGAACGGCGAGTTGGCCCCGACGGCGAGTTGCGGACCGGCAAGCACCTGGGCGGCGTTCCAGTGGTCGGCGAAAGACATCGGCGCGACCTGCAGATGCAATTGCATCGACGTGCATGCCGACTCCGGAGCCAACGAGTCGCAGTAGTGCTGCAACACCTCACCATGTGGGCCCTCGATGTCGAGGTAGACGTCCTCCCCGCGGGATGCAAGCACCGCGTCGTTGAGTGCCTGATAGCGGACGTTGCGGCTCATCCAGTCGCCGGTGAGGTGCTCGGGCATGACAGTCGGGAGGATGCCGATCATCATGATCCGGTTGCCGAGGCTCGCGCACTTGGCCTGGGCCCGGTTGAGCGACGTCCGCAGATCGGACTCGAGCTCCATCGCGGAGTTGCCCGGTAGGGGCCGCGGCGAGACGTTGAACTCGATGTTGTATCGGCCCAGTTCCGTTTGGTACTCGGGGTCGGCGATCCGCTCGAGGACCTCCGCGTTGTCCATCCGCGGGTTGAAGTCGTCACCGACAAGGTTGAGCTCGATCTCCATGCCGGTCATGGGTTTGTCGAACTCGAAATGGGCGTAGGCAAGCATCCGCTCGAAGACGTCGAGACACAGCTGCACCTTCTCGCGATAGCGCTGGCGCTGCTCGCGCGTGTACGTGACCGACTCGACGTCCGCTCCCATGTCGGGAGAGTATGCCGTCCGGCCACCTTCGCGCGATGGTGGCGCCACCCGTCGGGCATCGCGCCCGGCACGCCGGGCCACCTCCCGGGGGGTGTCGGTGCCCCCACCTAGCCTGACGTTATGCGCATCCTCCACACCTCCGACTGGCATCTTGGCCGGTCGCTGTGTGGGGCATCTCTGCTGCCGTCCCAGGAGGTCTTCCTCGACTGGCTCGCCGGGGTGGCCGCGCAAGAGCAGGTCGACGCGGTGCTCGTGAGCGGCGACATCTACGACCGCGCCTTGCCGTCGCCAGAGACCGTGGCGGTGCTGTCCGAGGCCCTGACCCGGCTGATCCGGACCGGGACGCAAGTCGTCGTCATCAGCGGCAATCACGACTCGTCGATCCGTCTGGGTTTCGGTGCACCACTGCTGGCGCTCGCTGGGCTCCATCTGGTCACCGATCTGCGGGCGCTCGGACAACCGATCCCTCTCGCCGATGGTCACGTCGTCCCACTCCCCTACCTTGAGCCCGCCTTGGTGGCCGATGCCCTCGACGCCCCGGCACGCACCCACGCGGCGGTCTTGGCGGCAGCGATGCACCGGGCGTCCATCCCATCCCCGCCGGACGCGCCGACCGTCGTCATGGCGCATGCCTTCGTCTCGGGCGGGGTCGCGAGCGACACCGAACGCGACATCTCCGTCGGCGGTGTGCAGATCGTGCCCGACAGCGTCTTCGACGGCGTGTCGTATGCCGCCCTCGGTCACCTCCACCGCGCTCAACAGGTCTCCGACCACGTGCACTACAGCGGAGCTCCAATCAGGATGTCTTTCAACGACCTCGGCCACACCCCGTCGGTCTCCCTCGTCGATGTCGGCCGTGACCACCTTCGGGTCGACCTCCTGCCCACTCCCGTGGTCCGGCCGATGGCGCGCCTGGAAGGGGAGTTGGAAGCGCTCCTGACCGACCCGCGGCATACCGATGCTGAGGGAGCGTGGTGTCATGTCACCCTCACCGACGCGGTGCGGCCCGCAGGTGCCATCGACCGGCTGCGACGCCGATTCCCCGACGTCCTCAAACTCGAGTTCGCGCCCTCGGGCGTGGTCATTCCGACAGGCTCGTATGCCGCTCGCGCGCGCACCGCCCGGTCAGCCCTGGACGTCTGCGCCGACTTCCTCGGCCATGTGCGCTCGGGTCGTGGCCCCACCGCCGAGGAGCTCGCGCTCCTGCAGCAAGCGATCGACGAAACCCGCATCGGGGCAGCGGCCACTGCAGAGGAGCGCGGGCTCGACGCGGGAGCGGCATGAGGCTCCATCGCCTGAGGGCACGTGCCTTCGGTCCGTTCGCCGACGAGGTCGAGATCGACTTCGACCGGCTCTCCGATGCCGGGATCTTCCTCGTCCACGGACCGACGGGCGGCGGGAAGACCAGCGTCCTTGACGCGCTGTGTTTCGCGCTCTATGCCAATGTCCCCGGCTCCCGCCCGGCAGGGCGGTCGCTGCGCAGCCACCACTCTCCTCCCACCCTCGTGCCGGCGGTGTCGGTCGAGTTCACCGCCGGTGGACGACGCCTGCGGGTCACCCGCTCGCCGGAATTCGTCCGGCCGAAGACCCGCGGCACCGGCGACCGGGTCGTGCCGGCATCCGTGCTCCTGGAAGAGCTCAGCGGCACGACCTGGACCCCCCTCACGAGCCGCGCCGACGAGGCGGGGTTGACGATTCGACGCGTCCTCGGTCTCGGACTTGAGCAGTTCAGTCGGGTCGTCCTCTTGCCCCAGGGCGAGTTTGCGGCCTTTCTGCGGGCAACTCCCGACGACCGGCGTGCTGTCCTGGAGCGGCTGTTCGACGTCAGTCGTTTTGGTCAGATCGAGTCCTGGCTCGCGACGCAACGTCGGGCAGCCGACCACGCGGCCGAGGATGCTCGGACGCAGCTGCTAGCTGCTGTCGCCCGTCTCGAAGCCGTCGTCGACCTCGTCACGGGGACCGACATGCGTGACTCTGACGCGGCCGAGATCCACCTGCCCCCGACCGATGTCCCGGCCCAGGAGTTGCCGGCGGCCGTCGCCGCCCTCACCGCTGCGGTCCATGAGATTGCCGTCGCCCGCAGTGCCGAGCGCGACGCCGCCGACTCGCGATGGCGTGACACAGAGGAGGCATTGCGGCGGGGGCTGACGGCGGCCGCGGCATACGACCGCGGGATGCAAGCCAAGGCGACGATAGCCCGCCTCGATGCGGTGGCGACGCAGACCACGGGCGACGAGCAGCGCTTAGCCGCACATGACCGCGCCTGGGGCATCGCCGGGGACCTCCGGGCGATTGATCGCGCAGCCCGGCACCAAGGAGCAGCTGTGGCCGCCGCTGCTGCGGCACGGGAGACCGCAGCCACCCACGCGCCCGGCCTCGCCGACCTCGATGCCGCCGCCACCGCTCACCTGGCCACGGATATCGCGTCCTTCGACGCCCCCGTCCAGACTTGGGCGCGCGTCGCCGACCGATTGCACCGCCACCACGCCCTCGAGCGCGAAGCCCAGGAGTCGTTGACGACCGCCGAAGCTCGCGCCTCAGACGCGCTGCGGCGGTCCGGACGCGCCTCTCGCGCGCTGGATGACCACGCTGGGAGGAGGAACTCCGCTGAGGCGGCCGTTGTCCAAGCAGCAACCCTCGATCAGCAGGAACGCGACCTCGTGCGCCTCGAACGCCTGCGGGTGGAGCTTGGCGGCGCGCGGGAACGCCGTGCGGCGGCCAATTCCCTCGCCTTGGCCGCGACGCACGTTGCCCAGGAAGCAGGAGCGGTCCTCCTCGATCTCCAGCAACGTCGACTCGACGGGATGGCGGCCGAACTCGCGGGGGGCCTGGCTCCGGGGCTGCCGTGCGCGGTCTGCGGATCACCTGAGCACCCCGCGCCCGCTCAACCCGTCGATGTCGTCACCCCTGGCGAGATCGAGGCCGCTGCCCGTCGCTTCACTGACCTGCGCGAAAAGGCCAGCGACGCGGCTGCCGAAGTTGCCCGCTGGGAGTCGACAATCGCAGCTCGCGAGTCCGACGTCGCTGAGGATGAGCGCCCCCTTCAGGCCCTGCGAGACGCACTCCACGCGCTGCGTGCGGACCGCCGGGCACTCGGCGACGTCGAGGCACGGCTTGCGGTCGCGCAGGGCGCCGTCGCCGCTGCGCACGATGCCGCCACTCAGTCAACCCAGGAGCACCAGCAAGCACTCACCCTTGTCGCCACGGCGCAGGGAGTGCTGGACGCTGCGGAGCGCACCGGACGCGAGCTGCGATCCGACCTTGCGGTGGCGTGGCAACGTCACGGCACCTGTCCCTGCCTGACCTGGTCGACAGCGCCTCACGGCCAGGGGACCGGCGACGATGCGCTGGCCCACCTCGATCTCTCTGCTGTGACTGCCGTGGTCACGCACCATGCGCGCGCGGTCGAAATCCTGGCTCGGGTGACCGACTCCGATAGTGCCGCCGGTGAGGCATCCCAGGATCTGACCGACCTCGACGGGCAGGTAGCCGCTCGCAGCCGCCATCTCGGCTTCGCATCCAACGACATGGCGCGCGCTGCTCTGCTCGCCGAGGACGTCGCTGCTGACCTGCGCGCCGCGCTGAGCGCCGCCAAGCACCAGCGCGCCACCGCGACCACAGCGTTGGAGGATCCCGACGTCGCCGAGGCGCTGGACGGCATACGGCCTGACCTCGCGCACCTGTCTGCCGCAGCAGAAGCAGCCAAGAGCACGTGGAAGGCGGCGGCGCGGGTGGAGACGATCTCATCGGGTGCGGCGCGCGACATCGCCATCCTGGGAGAGGCGCTGTCGACCCTGGCCGCCGAGTCCGTGAGGCGGGAGGCGGCAGCCTCCGCACTCGCCGCCATGTCCGACACGGTGGCTGGGCTCGGGGCCGAGAACATCCTGCGGATGCGACTGTCGGCCTTCGTCCTCGCTGGGCGCCTGGAGAAGGTCGTCGAGCTGGCCAACGAGCGGCTCGCCGTCATCGCCTCAGGGAGATACCGCCTCGCTCACACCGATGCTCTGGCCGGCGCGGGCCGCCGTAGCGGACTCGGCCTGGAGGTGCACGACCTCTGGACGGGTGTGACGCGTGACCCCGCGACCTTGTCCGGCGGCGAAGCCTTTATGGCGTCCTTGGCCTTGGCGCTCGGCCTGGCCGACGCGGTGCATCACGAGGCTGGCGGGGTCGACCTGCAGACCCTCTTCATCGACGAGGGCTTCGGCACCCTCGACGACGAAAGTCTCGAACAGGTCATGAGCGTCTTGGACACCTTGCGCGAAGGCGGGCGCGCCGTCGGAGTGGTCAGCCACGTCGCCGACCTGCGCGGGCGGATCCCCACTCAACTGCGGGTCGACAAACTTCCGGGCGGATCCACCGTCACGGTGCTGTCCGAGTCCGCGTGATCGTCGGCATCTGCGTCCGGCTGAAGCCTCGCGTGGCTGCCGGTGCCACCGTGAGGCCCCCCTGCGCGCTCCCCGGCCTGCGCGGCATCACCCTGGGGTGAATCCGGTAGGTCGTCCTCGTCGGGGCGTTCCCAGGGCAGGAGTGCGGGCTCGTCGAGGTCGATCTCGCCCTCCGGTGTGACCTCGGCCACCGGCTCGGGCGGAGTGTTGGCGATAGCCCAGGCCAGGTAGGCCTTCTCGGCCACAGGGAGAGTCGCAAAGAGCATGTCCTTGCCGATCACATCCACCACCCCGGCTCGATCAAGCGGCTCGTAGAGGTCGAGTTTGACGCGGGCGAGGCCGAGTTCGACGCCGCGAGCTGCCAGTTCCTGAGCCAACTCACGCAGCCCGTCGGCCGCCGTGACGTCCACCTCGACATTGGCCTCGACGTTGAGGATGAACCAGCGCACGGGGGTTTCGGGATAGGCGGCGTTTTCTTGCGCGACAACGTTTTCGACGCGCTCGCGCAGGTCGCCGATGTTGGCGAAGAAGAGTGGTGCGTCGTAGCGGTAGAAGACGCAGCCGGGGATGGTCTTGGCCTTCGGGTAGTCGGCGACGTCGTGCATCCCCGGCAGGCCCGGCACGCGCCCGAGGACACCCTCGTGGGGCCGGGCGAGCCGGTGGGTCATCTCCAGGAGGCTGATGGCGATCGCAAGGACGACCCCGGCAAGGATGCCGATGATGACCGTGCCGAGCATAGTGACGATCGCCAGGACAAACTCCCTGCGCCGGAAGTGCCACAGGCGCCGGAACTCCGTCGGAGAGATGAGTTTGCCCGCGGCGTAGAAGACGACAGCCCCGAGTGCGGCCTGAGGGAGCGCTGACAGCAACGGGCCAGCGAAGAACAGGACCGCGATGATGCACGCCCCTGCCGCCAGCGAGTAGATCTGGCTCCGGGCCCCAGAGGCAATGGCGAGGGCCGTCCGTGAGCCCGACGACGAGGCGGGATAGCCACTGAACAGGCCAATAGCTGCCTGGACCCCAGCCATGGCCACCAGCTCCGACTGCGGGTTGACCCGCACGTCAGCATTGGTCTCCCCCTCCTCCAGCGGAGCCGGGAAGCCTCGTGCGATGAGCATGTTGTCGCTGTAGCCGACGACCGCCACGCCGAGTCCGGCAAGGACGAGAGCCTGCACGTCGTGCATGCTCACGTCTGGCAGAGCCGGCATCGGCAGCCCTGAGGGGACGGCTCCGACGATCGCGACACCCTGGTCCTGGAGCCCAAGAAAAGCCGACACAGCCGTCGCGAGTGCCACGGCGATCAACGGAGCCGGCAGGGACGGGCGCAGCCAGCGAATGAGCAGGATCAGCGCCAGGGTGGCAGCGGCGACGGCAAGGGTGAGTGGCTTGGTGAGGCCGACCACTGACAGGAACGACCCGACTTGGTCGACGATGGACTCCCCGCCGACCTTCGTGCCGGTGACCTTGCCGAGTTGGCCCACGATCATGAGGACGGCGCCGCCGGCGAGGTATCCGACGAGCAATGGCTGCGAGAGCAACTCCACAACGATCCCGGCCCGGAAGATCCGCGCGACGAGGCACCAGCCGGCGACGATAAGACACAGGGCCGCAGAGAGCGAGAGCGCCCGCTGGGGGTCTCCCCCGGCCAGCGGCGCGATCGCGGCGCCGGCCATGAGCGCGATCGTCGACTCCGGCCCGGCCGACAGGACACGCGAGCCTCCCATCACGGCATACGCGACGATCGCTGCGAGCGCGCTCCAGAGCCCCGCCACGGGTGGCACGTTGACGATCGCGGAGTAGGCCAGCACTTGCGGGACCATGTATGCCGCGACAGCCACCCCCGCGATGACGTCCTTGCGGAGCCATGTGCGGGGGTAGCGCGTCGTGAGGTACTGAAGGCCGGGAGCGGCCGCCTTCAGGACGTTGAGAGCGACGTGCTCTGTCTGTCGGTCGAGGTCGTAGACGTGGGCGCGCCGGGGCCGCAGGTGCGCCGGGATCGCTTGGCCCGGGGTGGGGGCGAGCTCAGCGAGCGCCTTCTTGCGCTTCCCCTTTTGGCCCTTCTTCGCCACTGCCGGTCTCCTCGTCGCTCGTCATCCCGGAGCGCCGCCCGGTGAACGTCCAGAGACATCATCATCTCCGGACGTTCACCGGGCGTTCACTCCGAGGAGAGACTAGCGACTGTGGACCGCCTTACAGGTCGGAGGCCAGATCCTCGATGGGCGGACACGAGCAGACAAGGTGACGGTCGCCGAAGGCGCCGTCGATCCGGCCGACGGGTGGCCAGTACTTCGACAGCGGGTCGACCCCCTGCGGAAAGGCTGCCGTCTGCCGGTCGTAGGGCCGTTCCCAGTCGCCCACGAGGCTGTATGCCGTGTGCGGCGCACCGCGAAGCACGCTCTCCGCAGCGTTGACGGCTCCCTTGTGGACGGCTTCGATCTCGTCGCGGATCGCGATCATCGCGTCGCAGAACCGGTCAAGTTCGGCCAAGTCCTCACTCTCCGTGGGCTCCACCATGAGCGTGCCCGCCACGGGGAAGCTCATCGTCGGTGCGTGGAAACCGTAGTCGATGAGGCGCTTGGCGACGTCGTCGACGGTGACCCCTGTCTCGCGCGTGATGTCGCGCAGGTCCAGGATGCACTCGTGGGCGACAAGACCCCCTTCCCCGCTATAGAGCACCGGGTAGTGCTGCCGCAGGCGGGCTGCGATGTAGTTGGCACTGAGCACGGCGACCTGAGTCGCCCGGGTCAGGCCGGCACCGCCCATGAGCCGGACATAGGCCCACGAGATCGGCAGGATGCTCGCCGAGCCGTACGGCGCAGCCGAGATCGGACCGATGCCCGTCGCTGGTCCGGCGTGCGGGGCCAGCGGGTGGTTGGGCAGATAGGGCGCCAGGTGTGCTCTGACAG
Source organism: Dermatophilaceae bacterium (assembly GCA_037046615.1). GTDB lineage: Bacteria > Actinomycetota > Actinomycetes > Actinomycetales > Dermatophilaceae > Phosphoribacter. The sequence goes on along the minus strand of JBAOHD010000008.1, from coordinate 366,241 downwards.
CCACCGGACCAACGCCCGGACCGCCGCCACCGTGCGGGATGCAGAACGTCTTGTGGAGGTTGAGGTGTGACACGTCTGCCCCGAACTTGCCCGGCTGGGCGAGCCCGACGAGGGCGTTGAGGTTGGCGCCGTCGACATACACCTGACCACCGGCGTCGTGCACGAGCTCGCACAGCTCGGTGATCGTGTTCTCGTAGACACCATGCGTCGAGGGGTAGGTCACCATGATCGCCGCGAGCTGATCCCGGTGCTGCTCGACCTTGGCGCGCAGGTCGACCATGTCGACGTCGCCGCCAGCCGCGGTCTTGACGACGACGACCTTGAGACCGGCCATCACGGCGGACGCGGCATTGGTGCCGTGCGCGCTGGCCGGGATGAGACAAACCGTCCGGTGACCTTCGCCGCGCGCGGCATGGTAGGCGGCGATCGCCATCAGCCCGGCGAACTCGCCCTGCGATCCCGCGTTGGGCTGCAGCGAGACTGCGTCGTAGCCGGTGATCGTCGCGAGCCATTGCGCCAAGTCGCCGATGAGCTCGCGGATCCCCTCGGAGTGCTCCGCGGGCGCGAACGGGTGCAGGTCGGCAAACTCGCTCCACGTCACGGGCTCCATCTCCGTCGTGGCGTTGAGCTTCATCGTGCACGAGCCGAGCGGGATCATGCCCCGATCGAGGGCGAAGTCGCGATCCGAGAGGCGGCGCAGGTAGCGCAGCATTGCCGTCTCGCTGTGGTGGTCGTGGAAGACCGGATGCGTGAGGTATGCCGTGTCACGCCCCAGTCCCGGGTCCAAGGACGCTCGGGCCCCGTCCACGTCGGCGCCGGCCTCGGCGACGTGGACGTCGTCAATCCCGAAGGCTGCGCAGAGCGCCGTCAGGTCTGCGGCAGTCGTCGTCTCGTCGCAGCTCATCGCGATCGTGTCTTCGTCGACCACCCAGATGCCGTAGCCGGCGACCTCAGCCGCTGAGTGCAGCTCGCGCGGCAGCGCCCGGCACCCGCACGCGGATCGTGTCGAAGGGGGTATCAGTGAGGACGTCGAACCCACCCCGCTGCAGGGCGCGAGCCAGGGCGGTCGTGCGCCCGTGGACGCGATCGGCGATGGCCGCAAGGCCGTCGGGGCCATGCCACACGGCATACATGCTCGCCATGACCGCAAGCAGCACCTGGGCGGTGCAGATGTTGGAGGTGGCCTTCTCCCGGCGGATGTGCTGCTCACGGGTCTGCAGCGCGAGGCGGTAGGCGCGGTTGCCGTGGGAGTCGACCGAGACGCCGACCAGACGTCCGGGCATCGACCGTTCGAGCCCGGTGCGGACCGACATGAAACCCGCGTGGGGTCCGCCAAAACCCATCGGCACCCCGAAGCGCTGCGCGGACCCGACCGCGATGTCCGCTCCCCACTCGCCCGGGTGCGCGCAGGATCGTCAGGGCGAGCAGATCGGTCGCGGCGGTCACGAGGGCACCGACAGCGTGGCGCGGCGCTGGTGAGGGCACTCCAGTCGCGGATCTCACCGTCTGCACCGGGGTATTGGACGAGGACACCAAAGACGTCACGACCACCGGCCGCCGCTCGGAGGCCCTCGACGTCGACGACGCCGGAGAGGTCCGCGGTCACGAGCTCGATCCCGATCGGGGTGGCGCGGGTCTGCACCACGGCCCGAGGTCTGCGGAAAGACATGCTCATCCACGAGCAGAACGGCGTCGGGCATCCCCCGGACGGCACGGCGCATCAGGGCCATCGCCTCCGCCGCAGCCGTGCCCTCATCGAGAAGCGAAGACGCCAGCGATGTCGAGCCCGGTGAGGTCGCTCACGACGGTCTGGAAGTTGAGGAGGGCTTCGAGGCGGCCCTGGGAGATCTCCGGCTGATAGGGCGTGTATGCCGTGTACCAGGCTGGGTTCTCCAGGACGTTGCGCTTGACGACCGGCGGGCGTGATCGTGCCGTAGTACCCGAGCCCGATCATCGCTGCGCACCACGCGGTTGCGACCGGCCAGAGCCCGCAACTCGGCGGTGACCGCAGCCTCGGACTCGGCTGCGTCGAGCTGCAAGGCCTCGCGGCTGCGGATCAGACCCGGGACTGCAGCGTCAGTGAGCGCCTTGAGCGACGGCTGCCCGACGACGGCGAGCATCGACGCAATCGCGGCATCGTCGGGACCGATGTGGCGCGCGGCGAACGGGGGCAGGTGCGAGGTGGACGGCGCCAAGGACAGGGGTGACGCGGACAGCTCGGAACGATCGGGCATACGGACCTCCGGCAGACGGGACGGAACGACGGGGCCCCCTCTGTCGGGCAGGTCGGCCCCTCAGAGTTGCCTCCCCACGCGGTCCGTTGGCCTGAGAGGTTCCGGGGTAGTTGCCCCTTCGGCGCCTGGCGGGCCGGACGGCATACCAGGACTCTCCCGCGTGGGTGATCAGCGAGCTGAGTCTACCCGGTGACTGACGTCACTCTCGGTATGCCGTGCAATGGCGCTCACGCGAGACGGCGCGCGGCTCGTCGTGCGGAGAGCTCGTCGCCCTCGGTTGTGGCAATGGCCTCGCCCTCGGCGCGCTCGCTGGGCAGGGCCGACAGCGAGCCCTCGACCTCGCGCCACACCGCGACCGACGGCGATCCCGAAGACGCCCTGACCGCCCTGGAGCAGGTCGATGACCTCGTCGGGCGAGGTGCACTGGTAGACCGTTGCGCCGTCGCTCATGAGGGTGATCTGGGCGAGGTCATCGACGCCACGCTCGCGCAGGCACTCGATGGCCGTGCGGATCTGTTGGAGCGACACGCCGGTGTCGAGCAGCCGCTTGACGACCTTGAGGACGAGGATGTCGCGGAAGCCGTAGAGGCGCTGCGTGCCAGAGCCAGTGGCCGTGCGGACCGAGGGCTCGACGAGGCCGGTGCGGGCCCAGTAGTCGAGTTGACGGTAGGTGATGCCGGCAGCCTTGCACGCGGTCGGCCCGCGGTAGCCCTCGTCGTCGCGCAGCTGCGGGAGGTCGTCGGAGAACAGCAGCCCTTGGGCAGCGGTCGCTGACGGGTGCGATGCCTGGGGAGTGGCGCTCACGGGAGTCCTCCGGTCGATGGTGCACGACGGCACCGGGGCGGCATACGCGTCTGTAGTTACACGCGTGCGCTTTGGCACCTCTGACGGTAAGACCCTGAGGGGCTACCGTCAATCATCGGTGCACACTTTGCCCCGTGTGTCGCACCAGTCACTTCCGTAACAGACTGTCACTCTCGACTTGACAGTTAGTGGGGGTCTGGGTCGGCACCCGAGTCCATTTCGGCATCGAAGTCCTCGGCGGACACCTGGTCGAGGAACTCCCGGAATCGTGCCACCTCGTCATCCTCATCCGGCCCGATCACGATGCCTGCTTCGTCCATGACCGTCGGGTCGACGAGCACGGGACAGCCGACCCTGAGCGCGAGAGCGATGCCGTCCGAAGGGCGCGCGGAAACTTCGTGGCCGTCGATGACGAGCGTGGCGAAGAAGACCTTCTCGACGAGGCGATCAACCCGCACGACAGTGAGGGTGTGGTCGAGACTCGTCAGGAGTGTCGCCATGAGGTCGTGGGTGAGCGGGCGAGGAGGCTCGATGCCCTGCTGCACGTAGGCGATCGCGGTGGCCTCCGCGGCACCGACCCAGATCGGCAAGTAGCGGTCACCTTCGCGCTCCCGGAGCACGACGATCGGTTGATTGGTCGGCATGTCGACCCGGACGCCCATCACCTCGACCTCGATCATCACCCAACGGTACCCGCCATCGGCATTTCGGCCAGTGATCGCTCGACGGACAGGCGCGGGCCATGCGGCAGGTCTTGGTCAGCGGAGCAGTTGGGCCCGCACGAGGGCCGCGTGCAGGACAAGGCACGAATGCGCGACCTCGGCGGCGGTGTCTGCTCTGGTCTGCGGGTCGCGGTGTGCCAGCGGACCGAGGACCTGATCGACGAGCCCCACCTCGCGCTCAGCAGCGGTCCGGAAACTCCGCAGATGCCGCGCCTCGACGCCGTACGCCGCCAACGCGGCCGCCGCGCGCGCCACAGCGAGTTGGGCATCGTCGTAGTAGCCCTCTGCGTCTGCATGGATCAGGCCAAAGCTCGCCCATCCGTCGACGTCTGCCGGGCTGACCTCGGCGGCGACCGCGAGTTCGGCCCGGGTCAAACGCACTCTGCTCGGACTCGCCAACTCTGCGACTGTCGGCAGGGCCGGGTCCTCCGTGGACTGCGGCGCCACCGGACGTAGCGCTGTCCCCTCGCCCCCTTCCGCCGGCACGAGGCCACGGTCAAGAGCGTCAAGCGCCTCACGGATGACCTTGAGGGGCCAGAAGCGATCCCGTTGCGCCCGAAGCACATAGCGGAGCCGGTCGATGTCACTCGGTGAGTAGATGCGATATCCGGCGGCAGTCCGGGACGGGCTCACGAGACCCTCGGCCTCAAGGAAACGCACCTTTGACACCGTCAGATCGGGAAACTCGGTGCGGAGTTCGGCGAGCACCGGCCCGATCGACCGTCCTCGGCGTCGACCGGAGACCACAGACACTCCCCTGGCGGATCAGCCCGCGTAGTAGACGAAGCGGTACTTGCCGATCTGGACCTCGTCGCCGTGCCGGAGATCGACCTGCTCCACCGAGCGGCGGTTGACATAGGTGCCATTGAGGGAGCCGACATCGCGGACGGCATACCCCTGCTGCTGGCGGGTGAAGACCGCGTGGCGGCGGGACACGGTGACGTCGTCGAGGAAGATGTCACTGTCGGGGTGACGACCGGCGCTGACTTCCTCGTCATCGAGCAGGAATCGGGCGCCGTTGTTGGGCCCGCGCATGACGACCAACAGGGCCGTGCCCGGTCGCAGAGCCTGGATCGTCGCGTGGTCAGCGGAGGTGAGGCCGCCCTCGACCTCGACGAACTCGCCGCCCTCGGGCACGCCTCGGAAGCGCATCGTCGTCGGCTCGCCCTGCCGTGGTGGCGGGGTCGAGCGCGTGTGATCCGTCATCGCTCGGACTCCAATCTGCATCCCGGAGGTGTCAGCCGGGTTGCCGCTCACCGGGGACGCGACACCGCACGTGTGTAGTCCGCCGTCAGCGAAGAATACGGCATTGCCTGGGCGGCAGGTAGCGCCGCCCAGGAGCCTGCCGCCGGAGCAAAGGTGGTGTCAGCCCAAGGTCTCGCGGTAGGCCGCGACGTCGAGCAGGTCTGCCAATGCCTCGTTGTCGGCCGGGCGCATGGCATACATCCAACCCTCGCCATAGGGGTCGCTGTTGACCAGCTCGGGTGCAGCGTCGAGCGCCTCGTTGACCGCGGTGATCTCGCCGGCAAAGGGAGCGTAGATGTCGCTGACCGACTTCGTGGACTCGACTTCACCCACCGAGTCACCGGCTGCGAGGGTGTCCCCCACGGTCGGGAGTGACACGTAGACGACGTCGCCCAGCGCGTCCTGCGCGTATGCCGTGATGCCGACGCGGACCGTGCCGTCGCCGACCTCCTTCACCCACTCGTGCTCGGCGGTGTAGAGCAGGTCGTCGGGGTAGTCCAGGTCGCTCATGGCGCTCCTTTGCTTGGGCTCGTCGAAGATCTTCGTGAGACAGGGTGCGAACGTGGAGTCTATTGCCCCGAGGCGCCGGTGGGCTCGGGGACCGGTGTCGCGAAGCGGGGTGTTTTGGGGGTGCGGGTGGCGGTGATCGCGATCGCCGTCGACTCCTCGACGGTCGCGGTGCCATTCTGCCGCCGGGCGGTGTCGACGATTCCACCGGGGATCCGCATGGCCGAGGCCAGCGTCTTGCTGTCACCGATCGCGAGGAACACGAACGGCCTCGGCAGGGCCTCGCCGTCGGCGGTGATCGTGCCCCCCACGTCGCTGAAGTAGGTGCCGGCCACGACGCGGACACCACCGACCTGGACGACTTCCGCCCCGGCGTCGCGCAACTCCTGGAGCACGTCGAGCAGGAGCGGCGACTTCATCGTCGACGTGGGGTCTGCGATCGTCAGCTTGATGCCGGGGCCGGATGCCGGCAGCGTGCCGGCTAGCACGCCGAGCTGATCCACCCGTCGCTGCGCTTGGGTGGCTGCCTTTGCGGCGGAGTCGGCGCCCGAGGCCAGGCTGTCGCGCTGGGCCTCGAGTTCACGGACCTGTGAGTCCAGCCTCGTGGCCCGCTGGTTGACCTCGTCAAGGACGCGCACGAGTTCATCCTGGCGCAGCCCTTGGAGCCCGGTCGCTTGGTTTTGTTGGATTTGCGTGGCGATGGCAAAGCCGAGCGCGACGGTGAGTCCAGCGGCGAGGACATTGGCGCGGGTCATCCGCGGGCTGCCCATTCGCCGAAGGCGCGCCCACGTGCGATCTCGCGTCTCCTCTGGCTCCGGCGTGACCCGTGGCTTTCCTGACAGGGGCGCCACGGGTCAGGCCTTGAACACGTGACGACGGATGGCGGCGACGTTGGAGAAGATCCGGATCCCGAGCACGACGACGACGCCGGTCGAGAGCTGGGACCCGACGCCGAGTTGGTCTCCGAGAAAGACGATGAAGGCCGCGACGACGACGTTGGAGAGGAACGAGACGACGAAGACCTTGTCGTTGAACACGCCGTCGAGGACTGCGCGCACGCCTCCGAACACGGCGTCAAGGGCGGCGATGACCGCAATGGGGAGGTAGGGCTGCAGCCACAAGGGCACCGTCGGATGCAGGACGAGGCCGAGGACAATGCCCACGACGAGGCCGATGGCAGGGATCATCGCGGAGTCTCCGTGCGTGTGGTCGTCGCTTTCGTGGTCGGCGACGAGAGGGGGCGGGTGGTCGTGGGAGTCGAGGTCGCGCCGACTCGGGTGCTCGTCGGCTTGGGGGTGGGTGACCCGGCCGGTGACCCTGTCGGTGACACGGTGGTTGACGGGCGGGCAGGCAGCGGGATGGCGTAGGCCATCGCCGGGATCGTGCCAGCCGGGCAGGTCACCGTCGCCTCGGTCTTCACCGACGTGGGTATGCCGTAATTGTCACCGAGAGCTTTGAGATAGCTGCCCGCGGGTGACGCGCTGAAGGTCGCCGCGAGCTGGCGGGCGTCACCGATGGCAGTGATCTCGTAGGGACGGGTGAGCGGGCGGAAGTCGACAAGGATCGCCTGGCCCGCGAAACGGATCGCGGCCCTCGTTGTCAGCCGTTGCCCATTGACGTCGATCGCTTCTGCGCCGGCGGCCCAGAGTCCGTTGACGAGGATCTGCAGGTCCGCAGCCGACACGCGCCCGGCGCCAAAACCCGAGCCGGCGCGCGGATCGGCATTGCTGCCATTGGCCGCCGCAGCGTCATCGAGGGTCACCCGGACCCCCGGCCCGGTCACCGCCCTCCCGCCCGTGGCGATCTGGAGTTCGGCCAGTCGCTGCAAGAGCCCCGACGGCCCCAGCGCGGCTTGCTGGGCGGCGGCGATCTGGCCGTCGATGGCGGTGACCTTGCCCTTGAGCTCGTCCCCGCGGGCCTGGCCGGCTTCAATCTGCTCGATGAGCCGGATGCGTGTCTGGCCCACGACGCTGGATGCGGCGCGGAGGTTGACGGCGGCGAGGGCGAAGAGCAGGCCGACGACGAGGGCGATGACCAGGACGAGCGGCGTCGCCGTGGACGTGTCCGGTTTGAGGCCCGCCTCGCGTCGCTGCTGCGCCGCTGCCTCATAGCTTGGCTCGAGAGGGTGCTCCATCAACTCGGTGATGAGGCTCATCGACTGGTCGACGCGCGTGCTCATGTGGCGAGCCGCCGATCACGGCGCAGGATCGGTGCCGCCTGCACGGCATACAGGATTGCTGCCAGCCAGTAGAGCCCCACGCCCCACCAGGCAAAACCCCACCCGATCGGCAGCGCCCACTCCCCGACCGGCCCCGGAAGGTGCCCGAGGAGGACCACAGGGAAGGCGTAGAGGAGGTTCATCGTCGCAGCCTTGCCGACGAAGTGGACGGGCAGCCCGACTTGGCCGACGCGGCGCAGTGCCAGCAGGAGGCCAGCCATGAGGACTTCACGCAGGACGAGAAGGGCCACGAGCCACCACGGGACAAAGCCACGCCAGGCCATGCCCACGAGCGTGCTCACGATGTAGAGCCGGTCGGCGATCGGGTCCAGGAGTTGGCCGAGGCGGGACTCCATCCCGAAGGTGCGGGCGATCTTGCCGTCAAGGTAGTCCGTCACCCCGGACAGTGCGAGGACGACCAAGGCCCACCCGTCGTCACCTCGCAGGAGCAGCCACAAGAACAGGGGGACGCCGAGCACCCGGAGGAACGACAGGACGTTGGGCAGGGTCCAGATCTGCGTTGACACGGTGCGCTCGCGCGAGGGGCGCGGCTCCGTGGGTGCAGTCACCCGGCCACTGTAACCGCAGCCGTGGACTCTCGGTCGGAAGGCGGGGCGAGCCGATGGAATCGCGAGGAGTCCGCCTCGGGCATCGCCTCCCGGGGTCGCCTCCGACGGTCTGGCGGTCGAGACCAGGGTCACCCTTCACGCCCCGGTCGGCACGGTGTAGCTTTTTCCCAACCAGCTATGTAGTTATTCGGTGAGTCAGCCAGGGAGCGCATCATGTCCGTCGACACCCGCCCATCACCAGCCACCCCGCCGAGGGTGCCCGTCAGCGTCTCCAGCCTGATGTCACCGCGCGACAAGCGATGGTGGGCGGCGCTCGTCTTCGTCCTCGTGGGCTCATTCGCGGTGCTGCTGTGGATGGGATCGTCGATCAACCAGAGCAAGCCACCGATGCCCCAACGGGTGGTCGACGGCAACGGGACCACTCTGTTCTCCGGCGCCGACATCATGGATGGCCAGCGGGTGTGGCAATCGATCGGTGGGCAGCAAATCGGCTCGGTCTGGGGCCACGGCGCCTACGTCGCGCCCGACTGGACCGCCGATTGGCTCCACCGCGAGGCGGTCTTCCTCCTCGACCGCTACGCCAAGGACGCCGGCTTCTCTTCCTTCGCTGCCGCAGATCCGGTGCAGCAGGCCACGCTTCAGGCGCCGCATGAAGATCGCCATGCGCACCAATACCTACGACGCGACCACCGACGCGATCGTGCTCGACCGGGTCCGGTTCGAGGCATTCGAGGCCAATGCCACGCACTACGCCCAGATCTTCCGAGACGGCCACACCGAATACGCGATTCCCGCCGGCACGGTCAAGGACGACACCGCCATGCGCAAGATGAGCGCCTTCTTCTGGTGGTCGAGTTGGGCTGCGTCGACCGACGCCCCCGGCGACACCGCGACCTACACCCGCAACTGGCCCCACGAGCCGCTCATCGACAACGTCCCCACTCCGACCAACATCTTGTGGAGCGTCATCAGCTTCATCGTGCTCCTCGCGGGCATCGCCGGGCTGGTGTGGTACCACAACTTCCGCGCGGTCGACGAGGTCGCGGAGGCGGCAGAGGCACCCGGACAAGGACCCGCTGCTGGGCTACCAGCCAACCCCGTCACAGAAGGCGACCCTCAAGTACTTCTTCGTCGTCGGTGCCCTCTTCGTGCTCCAGATCGCGATGGGCATCATCGCGGCGCACTACGGCGTCGAGGGCGGTGCGCTCTACGGCATACCGATCGACGTCATCCTCCCGTATGCCGTGGTGCGCACCTGGCACACGCAACTGGGCATCCTGTGGATCGCCACCGCCTGGCTCGCCACCGGCCTCTACGTCGGGCCCGCCGTCGGCGGGCGAGAGCCGCGCTTCCAGCGTCTGGGCGTCAACGTCCTCTTCGGCGCGCTCATCCTCGTCGTTGCCGGCTCGATGGTGGGCCAGTGGCTGTCGATCACCGGTCGGATGGGTTACGGCAACGAGATCAGCTGGTGGCTCGGGACGACCGGCCTGGAATACCTCGACCTGGCACGCGTCTGGCAGATCGGGCTCTTCATCGGGCTCTTCCTGTGGCTGTTCCTCATGGCGCGCGCGATGTGGCCGGCCGTCCGCCGCGCCAAGGGCACCCGCCTGTCCCCCAGCACCGAGGCCCCGCTGCAGTCCGGTTCACAACGCAGCCTCGTCATCATGCTGCTCGTCAGCTGCCTGGCGATCGCGTCCTTCTTCGGTGCGGCCTTCGGGATGGGTTACGGCAGCCACCTGTCGATCACCGAATACTGGCGCTGGTGGGTCGTGCACCTGTGGGTGGAAGGCTTCTTCGAGGTCTTCGCGACGGTGGTCATGGCGTTCCTGTTCTCCCGCCTCGGACTCGTGCGACCCGCGCTGGCCGCCACGGCGACCCTCTCAGCGACGGTCATCTTCCTGGCCGGCGGCATCATCGGCACCGGACACCACCTCTACTTCAGCGGCTCCAACGATGCCGTCATGGCCTGGAGCGCGACCTTCAGTGCGCTCGAGGTCGTGCCGTTGGCCCTCATCGGCTTCGAGGCATTCCGCAACCTGCGGATCCTCAAGGTGCGTGAATGGGCCGCAGGCTACAAGTGGGCGATCTACTTCTTCATCTCCGTGTCGTTCTGGAACATGCTGGGAGCCGGGGTCTTCGGCTTCCTCATCAACCCCCCGATCTCGCTGTTCTACGTGCAGGGTCTCAACCTCACCCCCTTGCACGGGCACACCGCCTTGTTCGGGGTCTACGGGATGCTGGGGATCGGGCTGATGCTCTTTTGCATCCGCAGCCTCATGCCGGGTCGAGAGTGGAACGACTGGCCCATCAAGTGGGGCTTCTGGCTGCTTAACATCGGCCTGCTCCTCATGGCGCTGCTCAGCCTCCTGCCCCTCGGTCTCGCGCAGGCGTGGGCCAGCATGACCGAAGGGCTCTGGTATGCCCGCAGCTCGGAGTTCCTCTACTCCCCAGGACTCACCGTGATCCGTTGGCTGCGCACCCCCGGTGACACCTTGTTTGGTCTGGGGGCCTTGGCCATCGGCATGTTCATGGTCGGCCTGCTCACCGGCCACTCCCTCAAGAAGAAGGGCGGCACCCTGCGGGAAGGCCAGCTCAAGGCCGTCTTGGCGACCCCGGCCTCACGATCGACGCACGACGAGACCCCACGGGAGCCGGCCGAGACATCCCCCTGACTGGGAGATGGGTCAAGGGAGCTCCGGAACGGGTAGTACCTATCTGCCCAAGGGGCACCCTGCGCCGCCAGGCGTGAATCACTCAGGGGCGCAGGTAGATACCTCGCCAGTGCAACAAGGCAGCCAGAGCCCACCAGGCGGCTACGCAACCCACGACGAAGGTCGTCATCGGTGAGCCGTTGATAATTGCAGGTAACCCGGCGACGAACCGGTCCAGCAGCACCAGTGGCTTTTCGGCCGGCCACAGAATGAGGGTTATCGTCAGCATGTGCGACCCGAAGTACACCAGCAAACTGTTGCGGCCTAGGGCGATGAGCGGCCAGCTCAGCCCGCGCGCGATACGGCCTGAGGGTTTTCGGTCCAGCAGAGTGAAGAGCAGGGCCACGACGGCGAACACCGGGGCCGCAATCATGAACGCGAAGGGGGCCGTCCACAGCCGCTTCATCGTCGGAACGTAGTCGGCGGTAATCACCCACGCGGCGTAGGCCGTCCCGGCAGTTGCCAGCAGACCCATCACGGTGAGCCAACCGCGGCGCAGGATCATGATGTGACCGGCGACAGCACCCATCCCTACGCTCACCATCGCACCGGCCATTGCCACCAAACCCACCGTGTCATGCCCCTCTGCGGCGACGACGGTGTGTTGACCGAATACGGCGAGATCGACAATCTTCGAAGGATTGCACTCCCGCGTCAGCATTCCTTCAGGACATCCTTGGGCAAAGCCGTGCAACCACCATGTCACCACCGCCGCACCCAAGAGACTGACTGGCAGCCACAGCCACCAGCGGCGCAGCACCACGTGGAGAACGGCGATCACCAGCACCAAGGCGGCGTAGAACTGCAGCACGCCAGTCCAGCGCAGAGCAGTGAGGTCGAGGTGCTTGAGCGTCAGCCACTGATACCACAAGGTGTAGACGAAGCCTACGGCGGTCAGCACGAGTACTCGCTGAACGACCTGCCGCAAGGGCACCCGCCGGTGGAAAGCCATCCCGAGACCGCAGCCCGTCAAGGTGACGAATACCGGGAAGACCCAGTCGATCGGGTGCACTCCAAACCAATCGGCGTGTTGGAACCAGGCGGGCGCCGTGTACCACGCGTTCACCCCCACTGACACAATGAGCATCAACCCACGAGCCACGTCCAGGCTGTGCAGACGCTGGGGCCGAGGGCACGGCGATTCGGCGGGTTGGTTTGCTGCGGTCGTGGCATGCGGCGACACGGCTCGGTTCCCGTCTTTAGTGGACGGCTTTGCGACGTGGACCATCAACGGACAAAGTCATCGTCGGGCTGACAGGATTTGAACCTGCGACCCCTTGACCCCCAGTCAAGTGCGCTACCAAGCTGCGCCACAGCCCGTGGCTCGCTCACGCGGCGTGCGAGAGCGATCGAAACCTTAGCGCACGGCATACCGGGGCCCGAAATCGCGCCCTTACCCTCCACGCAAGAGGCCTCGGTATGCCGCCCGCGAGGCGCTGCGGTCAGCGCCTACCGCTTGCGCTTCTCCCGGACCCGGACGCTGACCTCGATCGGCGTGCCCTCAAAGCCGAAGCGTTCGCGCAGTTTGCGTTCGACGAAGCGCCGGTAGCCGGCTTCGACGAAGCCGCTGGCAAAGAGGACGAACCGCGGCGGACGGGCCGCCGCTTGGGTCGCGAAGAGAATCCGCGGCTGCTTGCCACCGCGCACAGGGTGCGGATGAGCCGAGACGACCTCACCGAGGAAGGCATTGAGCTTGCCCGTGGGGATGCGCATGTCCCACGACGCCAGTGCGGTCTCCAGCGCCGGCACGAGCTTCTCCACGTGACGACCGGTCACTGCAGAGATGTTGACCCGCGGCGCCCACGTGATCTGGACGAGATCACGTTCGATCTCTCGCTCAAGGTAATGCCGCCGCTCGTCATCGAGCTGGTCCCACTTGTTGAAGGCGACGACCAGAGCGCGGCCGGCGTCGATGGCCTGCTGGATCACGCGCACGTCCTGCTCGGTGATCGATTGGCTCGCATCCACGAGGACGACCGCTACCTCGGCCTTCTCCAGAGCCGTCTGGGTGCGCAGCGAGGCGTAGAAATCGGCTCCCCGGGTCTGGTGCACTCGGCGACGGATGCCGGCCGTGTCGACAAAACGCCACGGCGTGCCGGCGATCACGACGAGTTCGTCGACCGGGTCACGGGTCGTGCCAGCGACGTCGTCGACGACGACGCGTTCGTGACCGGCGAGCTTGTTGAGCAGCGAAGACTTGCCGACGTTGGGTCGGCCGATGAGTGCGACGCGACGTGGCCCACCCTCCGGGTAGGCCCCACCGACGCCCGATACCTCCGGCAGGACCTCCAGGAGAGCGTCGAGCACGTCACCACTCCCCCGCCCGTGAAGGGCAGAGACCGGCCAGGGCTGACCGAGGCCGAGACTCCACAATGCCGTGGCGTCCGCCTCGAACCGCTGGTCGTCGACCTTGTTGGCGACAAGGACGACCGGCTTGCCCGACCGTCGCAGGAGCTTGACAACGGCCTCGTCGGTGTCGGTTGCGCCGACAGTCGAGTCGACGATGAAGAGCACGACATCGGCGAGCTCGATGGCGACCTCGGCCTGCTCAGCCACCCGCAGGTGGATGCCGGTGGCGTCGACCTCCCAACCACCGGTGTCGACCAGGGTGAAACGACGTCCGGCCCAGTCCGCTTGATAGGCCACGCGGTCACGTGTGACGCCAGGCACGTCCTCGACGACGGCCTCACGGCGCCCGAGGATGCGGTTGACGAAGGTCGACTTGCCGACATTGGGCCGGCCCACCACGGCGACGACGGGTAAGGGACCAGCAGCGTCGGCATCGGCACCGTCGAGTCCACCGCGGTCGAGCAGCGCCAAGTCGGCGTCGTCCAGGTCGAAGTCCGCGAGGCCGGCCCGGAGGGCGCGTTCGACGGCAGCCTCATCGGGGCGGCCATCGACGGCATCAGCGGGGGTCCCGAGAGCGGCGTCCCCGGGGGACGTCACTCCGGGATCGGCAGGGTGCAGGTCGTCAGTCACACCCTCCAGTGTCCCCTATGGGGCCACTAGCTCTCTCCAACAGCCTTCTCGGCCTCGAGCTGCGCTCTCCGGCGAGGGCACCGCGGGGCCCGTGGGTCATCGGTGGCGAGCGGCATACGGAATCGTTCTTCCGAAGCCGCCACGTGTGCGGCGAGCACCTGACGGAGTTGCTCGGTCGCGCCCCGCACCCGCTCCCGCCTCGGGATGGCAGGATCGGCATCGAGCATGACCGGCGCGCCGAAGACCGCGACCACTTTGGACCAGACGCGCGGGAGTTCGGAGACCCCCTGGCCTTCCCGGCGCACGCCCAGGAGCGCCACGGGGACGATCGGCGACGACGTCTGCAGCGCCAGCCAACTCGCTCCCTGGTGCACCGCCGCAACGTCGCCGCGCCCTCGTGTGCCTTCGGGGAAGACGCCGACCGCTCCCCCGGCCTTGAGGACGGCGATCGCCGTCGCGAGCGCAGCCCGGTCGCCCGTGTCGCGTTGGATGGGGATCTGCCCCACGAGGTGCAGCACCGTCCCGACGAAACCCCGGAACGTCTCCTCCTTGACCAGGAACGAGGCCGGGCGGGGAGCAAGGGTAAACGCGAGGGGTCCGTCGATGAGTCCCGTGTGGTTGGCCACGAAGATCACCGCACCGCTGCGCGGGACAAGGTGCGCGTCGACGGCATACGGCCGGTATGCCGCGTGAAACAGCACCCGGCCGATGGCTTGACCCAGCCGCGGCCGCCACGTCTCGGGTGCGGTGCTCGTCATGCCGAGGCTCTGACCGTGGCGAGCACGGCGGCGACCGACTGCTCGAAATCCAGGTCTGAGGTGTCCAGCAGGGTCACGCCGTCGACCGCCGTCGTGAACGCCGACACCGTCGAGTCGACCCGGTCACGTTCGACGACGAGGTCTCGAGTGGCTCGGATGGCCTGGTCGTCGACGGCCCCGTGAGTCTGTCGGGCGCGGCGGGCGAGCCTCGCGGCTTCGCTGGCCGTGAGCAGGATCCGGACCTGGGCGTCCGGAGCCACCACCGTCGTGATGTCCCTGCCTTCGGCGACGACGGCATTCCGGGCGGCGCCGGCCTCGGCGATGAGACGTCGTTGCCATTGACACATGAACTCGCGGATCGCGGGGATCGTCGCCACGGTGGAGACTTGGCTCGTCACCCGCTCACTGCGGATGTCTCGCGCGATATCCCGTCCGCCCACCGTCACGGTCGGTCGGTCCGGGTCGACCCCGAGAATGAGCGGGCAATGGGGAGCCTTCGCGACGACCGTCTCAACGTCACGCAGGTCGACGCCTTCGGCCAGGAGCCACCACGTGAGGGCGCGGTACATCGCCCCCGTGTCGAGATAGGCAGCGCCCAGCGCGCGAGCAACGGCTCGGGACACGCTCGACTTGCCCGACCCTGACGGGCCGTCGATGGCGACGACGAGCTTCTTCGGTGCGGCTGGCACGGCCTTGCCCTCCCGCCGCGGACGATCACCTCTGCCCCTCACAGATGTCAATCCAACACCCGCCAGCCCTTGTGTTCCAAGGCCTCCCGCAAACGCTGGGCCGCGGCCGGCACGACGAGGATTTCGGCCAGCCCGAAGGGTTGTCCGAGTCCGTGGTCGAGGTGCATGTCCTCGAGGTTGACCCCGGCCTCACCGACGTCGGTGAGAAGGCGGGCCAACTCCCCGGGAGCGTCGGGGACGATCGCGGTGACCGAGTCGTATGCCGTGGGCGCCGCCCCATGCTTGCCAGGAATGAGGGCGTGACCGTTATTGCCCGAGGTGAGGGCCCGAGCCACGACGTCGAGGCTGCCTTCGCCGTCACGATCGCCGCGCAGCTCGGCCAGCGCCGCCACGACGGAGCCGAGTTCGTCCAGCAGACGCGCGAGCACTCCCCCGACGGCGTCGGCGTTGCCGGCGAGGATCTGAGTCCACAGGCGGGGGTCGCTGGCCGCGATCCTGGTCACGTCACGCAGCCCCTGACCCGCCAGGGCGACCGCGTCGTGGTCGATGAAGCGCAGTTGCGCCGCAACGAGACTCGAGACGATCTGGGGCACATGCGAGACGGTCGCCACAGCGGCGTCGTGCTCCGCAGCTCCCATGACGGTGGTCACCGAGCCGGCGTCGAGGGCCATCCGGCGGACGAGGTCGACGGCCGCAGGTGCGCTCGCGTCCGTGGGCACGATGACCCACGCGCGCCCTTCGAAAAGGTCCCCGCGCGCGTGCATCGCACCCGAGCGCTCGCGCCCGGCCATCGGGTGCCCGCCGACATAACGACTCACGTCAGCGCCGACTGCTGTGAGGTGGTCGGCAATGACGCCCTTGACCGAGGCGACATCCGTCACGACGGCCTGCGGGTGCTCGCCGAGCACCCGCTCGATGACCGCGCCAGCGACGTCCGGCGGCGCAGCCACGACGATGAGGTCGGGAAGTGCGTCGTCTGGCCGGACCAACCGACCAGCGCCGAGGTCGCGTGCCAAGCGCTCGGCGGTCGGCGACGGGTCCGTGAGGGTCACGGCATACCCCTTGCGGGACAACGCGATCCCGAGGCTCGTGCCGATCAGACCGGTCCCACGGATCTGGACTCGCGTGCTCACACCACCCTCACTCTCACAGTCCCGCCGCCGTGTAGAGGGCGCCGACCTCGGCGCGCGACAGCGACCGCGTCTTGCCGGAGGAGAGGTCTCCAAGCCGGATCGGTCCCACGTCGGTCCGCACGAGGGTGACCACCGGGTGGCCTACCTCGGCGAGCAACCGGCGCACGACGTGTTTGCGACCCTCGTGGAGCACCACCTCCACGAGCGCCTTGCCCGGCGCCGAGTCGACGACCTTGAAGGAGTCGACCGCGACCGGCCCGTCCTCGAGCTCGATCCCGGCGCGCAGGCGTTTGCCGAGGTCGCGGGGAATCGGCCCGGGCACCTGGGCGAGATAACGCTTGAGGACCCCGTATGCCGGGTGCTGCAGCCGGTGCGCGAGGTCACCGTCATTGGTGAGCAGCAGCAGTCCTTCCGTGTCGGCATCGAGTCGACCGACGTGGAAGAGCCGTTCGTGGCGATTGCCGAGGAAGTCGCTGATCGACGGCCGGCCAAGCTCGTCACTCATGGTCGAGACGACACCGAGCGGCTTGTTGAACGCGAGGTAGACCCGCGACTCGTCGAGCTGGACGCGTTCACCGTCGACATGGACGGTCCGTCGCGTCGGGTCGACCCGGACGCCGAGCTCGGTGACGACGTGACCGTCGACGGAGACTCGACCCGCGGTGATGAGGTTTTCGCAGGTGCGGCGTGACCCGACTCCGGCAGCGGCGAGCAGCTTTTGCAGGCGCACGCCGTCGGGGTCGTGGACGTCGACAGCGGGCACGTCGGGAGTCGGCCGGGCCGGCAACCGCGTCGGCTGGTTGGGCTTGGTCGACCCGGCAAACCGTGGTCCGGAGCCTTTGACCGGGCGGCCTGTGCCCGAGCGGCCACCCTGGGGACCACCCTGCCGGCCGGAGCCACGCGGGGTGCCCTGCGACGGGCCCCCTGACCCCCGGCTCATCCTCGACCCGCTTCTGCGATCTCGTCGAGCAGATCGGCATCCGGAAGGTAAGGGGCCAACGGCGGGAGGTCATCGAGCGAGTCGAGCCCCATCCGTTGGAGGAAATATGGGGAAGTGCCGTACATCGTCGCGCCACCCTCTCCTTCACCTTGCTCTTCGATCAGTCCACGCGACACCAGAGTCCGGACGACGCCGTCGACGTTGACACCGCGGACCGCTCCGATCCGTGATCGCGAGACCGGCTGCTTGTAAGCGATGACCGCCAGCGTTTCCAACGAGGCCTGGGTCAGCCGTGCCTGGTGACCGTCGAGAAGGAACTTCTCGACGACCGGGGCATAGTCAGCTCGGCTGTATATCCGCCACCCACCACCGATCGCTCGGAGGGTGAAACCTCGGGGCGTCGCGGCATACTCCCGCTCGAGGTCCTGGAGGTGAGCCCGGACGGTGTCGACCGGAAGCTCCAAGGCGGTTGCGAGGGACATCTCACTCACGGGCTCGTCGACGACCATGAGGACGGCTTCGAGCGCAGCGCGCGCACCTCCCGGAAAGGCATCAACGTCGAAGGCAACCTGACCCGTCGCCTCGTCGGCAGCAGCGGCGCCGTCCGCCTCCGGCGGAACGTCGAGACCACTCATGAGTCACTCCTTGGCTGTTCGGGCACTGGTTCGGGCTTCTGGTTCGGGCCCTGGCTCGGGCCCTGGTTCGGGCACTGCGTCGGGCACTGCGTC
The DNA here is from genome assembly GCA_037046615.1 of Dermatophilaceae bacterium. Classification (GTDB taxonomy): domain Bacteria; phylum Actinomycetota; class Actinomycetes; order Actinomycetales; family Dermatophilaceae; genus Phosphoribacter. The sequence goes on along the minus strand of JBAOHD010000008.1, from coordinate 348,004 downwards.
GGGCGCTAGGTCAGGCTCGTTGGGGCCGTCGTCGTCATTGAGGTCGTCGTAGTCGTCGTGAACGACGATCTCGGTGTCGTCCGGACCGATCCATCTGACGACGAGGTCCGCCAGCGGCTCCGACTGGTCGACGGCGATGGCCTTCTCGCGGAAAAGCTCGAGGACAGCAAGGAAGCGAGCCACGATCACCAGGGTCGAATCCGCGTCTGCCACCAGCGATTTGAATGTGCACTCCCCCGTGCTCCGAAGCCGAGCGACGAGGATCGACGCCTGCTCCGCCACGCTGACCTGCACGGCGTGCAGGTGGGCCAAGCCCACGGTGGGCGGCACTTTGGGCACCATGGCGCGGGCGGCGATCAGGGCCAGCTGCTCGGGGGTGATGCCCAGGATGAGCTCCGGCAGGAGCGTGGCAAAGTGCGGCTCCAGGCCGGCCTGACGTGGCATGAGCCGTCCGTGGGTGGCCATGCGGTCGGCGAAGTGGGCGGCAAGGTCCTTGAACGCGCGGTACTGCAGCAGCCTGGCAAAGAGCAGGTCCCGCGCTTCGATGAGCGCGAGGTCCTCTTCGTCGTCGGGTCCGGAGTTGGGCAGCAGCCGTGCGGCTTTCAGGTCGAGCAGTGTCGCGGCGACGAGGAGGAACTCCGAGGCTTGCGACAGGTCCCACTCCGTGCCCGCGGTGCGGGCCGCTGTGATGTGGGCGATGAACTCGTCAGTGACCTTCGCGAGGGCGATCTCGGTGATGTCGAGTTTATGTTTGGCGATGAGCCCGAGGAGGAGGTCAAAGGGCCCTTCGAAGACGTCGAGGTGGACCTCGAAGGGCGTTACCGCCGCGCGACGGGTCAACACGCCGCCGGGCACGACCGGGTCAGCGGCCGACAACTCGGTCAGCGGGAGGGAGTCCGTCGCGTCAGTCACGGTGGGCCGGCGGTCAGGCCGCGCCACCGCGGGCGATGAGTTCGCGAGCGAGCTGCCGGTATGCCGCGGCGGCCGGGTGAGCGCTCGCGTAGCTCGTGATCGGCTCGGCGGCCAGCGTGGCGTCGGGGAACTTCACGGTGCGGCTCACGACGGTGTGGAAGACCTGCTCACCGAAGTGGTCGACGACCGAGCGCACCACCTCGCGGCTGTGCAGGGTGCGGGCGTCATACATGGTGGCGAGGATGCCGTCGATCTGCAGCCGGGGGTTGAGCCGGTCGGTTATCTTCTCGATCGTCTCGACGAGCAAGGCCACACCGCGCATCGCGAAGAACTCGCATTCGAGCGGGATGATGACGCCGTGCGCTGCGGTGAGCGCATTGACGGTCAAGAGCCCGAGCGACGGCTGACAATCGATCATGATGACGTCGTAGTCGTCCATGACCGGGCGCAGCGCCCGGGCGAGGATCTGCTCGCGGGCGACTTCACCGACGAGCTGGACTTCGGCGGCGGACAGATCGATGTTGGCCGGGACGACATCCAGATCCGGCGTCGCCGTGTGCTGGATGACGTCGCGGATATCGTGGCCCCGCTCGGTCAGCAGGTTGTAGATCGTGACGTCCAGCTCGTGGGTCGGCACACCTAGCCCGACCGACAAAGCACCCTGAGGGTCGAAGTCGACGAGCAAAACCCGTCGACCTAACTCCGCAAGGGCCGCGCCGAGGTTGATGGTCGTCGTCGTCTTGCCGACGCCGCCCTTCTGATTGCACATCGCGATGACCCGGGCCGGGCCATGACTGGCCAGCGGTGGCGGGACCGGGAAGTCACGAAGGGGCCGTCCGGTGGGACCGATGTCTGTGCTGGCAGGGGCTTCGATGTGGACGTCGAGGACGTCGGCGGTGGGTGGCTGTCCGTCGCTCATCTGACGTCTGCTCCTCCACGTCGCGGTGACACTCGGTCAGCATCGCGCTGATCGAGAGACGACCTTATCAGCGGGCTCGGGGATGCGCTTCGGCATACACCTCGCGAAGCCGCGCCACGGTGACCATCGTGTAGATCTGGGTGGTCGTGACGGATGCATGCCCGAGGAGTTCCTGGACGACGCGGATGTCGGCCCCGCCGTCGAGCAGGTGGGTGGCGAAGGAGTGCCGCAGGGTGTGCGGGGAAACCTTGCCGGGGATGCCTGCCCGATCGGCGGCTGCATCAAGCACGGCCCAGGCAGCTTGGCGGGTGAGTCTTCCCCCACGTGCTCCGAGGAACAGCGCTGGGATGCCTCTGCCGCGAGAGGCCAGGACCGGGCGGGCTCGCACGAGGTATGCCGTGACGGCATCACGCGCGTGGCGTCCCATGGGGACCACCCGAGTCTTGGAACCCTTGCCAAACAGTCGGGCGCTGCCCTGGTCGACGTCGATGTCGTCGACGTCAAGCCCAACCGCTTCCGAGACCCTTGCGCCCACGCCGTAGAGCACTTCCAACAAAGCCCGGTCGCGGAGCGCCTCCGGGGTGTCGCCGAGAGCGCTGGCAGCGATGAGTCGCTCAACCTCCTCGATCGAGATCGCTTTGGGAAGGCGCAACGCGGTCTTGGGTGGGCTGACGTCGGCGGCCGGGTCTGCTGTCGTCGTGCCCTCTTCGGCCAGGAAACGATGCAGGCCTCGGACGGCCACGAGCGCGCGCCCGACCGACGACGGGGCCAGGGGTGCGACTCCTGGAGCCGGCTGGCGCAAGGATGCGACGAAGTCGGTGACATCGCGTTCGACGACGTCGCCCAGATCGGTGAGGCCACGCTGCCCGAGGAACGCGAGATAACGCCGGATGTCGCGCTGATAGGACACCATCGTGTTCGACGACACCCCTCGCTCGACGCCGAGATGGTCAAACCACGCCTGCACCTGCCGGACGAGCCGAGGCGCCGGTGTGGGCGCCGTCAGGCGAGGACCTCCGAGACGGGAGTGCACGGCATACCGAAGGCGTCGGCGACGCCTTGATAGGTGACCTGACCGGCGTGGGTGTTGAGGCCGAGGGCCAGGGCCGGGGAGTCGGTGAGAGCCTGGCGCCAGCCGTGGTTGGCCAGGCGCACGGCATACGGGAGGGTGGCGTTGGTCAGCGCCCATGTCGAGGTATTCGGCACGGCGCCAGGCATGTTCGCGACGCAGTAGTAGGTCGAGTTGTGCACCGTGAAGGTCGGTTCCGCGTGGGTGGTCGGCCTGCTGCCCTCGAAGCAGCCGCCCTGGTCGATGGCGACGTCGACGAGCACCGAGCCGGGCTTCATCTCGGCCACCATGTCAGTTGTGACGAGCTTGGGTGCCTTGGCACCGGGGATCAGGACCGTGCCGATCACCATGTCTGCCTTCAAGACCTCTTCGCGGACCGACAGCGACGAGGAGGCGATCTGCCGGACCCGATTGTCGTAGCGCCAGAAGCTCATCCGCAGCTTGTCCAGGTCGGTGTCCAGGAGTGTGACCTCCGCACCCATCCCGAGCGCGATATTGGCGGCGTTCTGCCCCGCGACCCCGGCTCCGAGCACGACCACCTTGGCGTTAGCGACGCCACCGACGCCGCCCATGAGGACGCCGCGTCCACCCTGGGCCTTCATCATCGAGTAGGCGCCCACCTGCGGCGCCAGACACCCGGCTACTTCTGACATCGGGTAGAGCAGCGGCAGCAGACCGGAGGGCAGTTGGACGGTCTCGTAGGCGATTGCGGTGACCTTGCGGGAGACCAACTCATCGGTGAGCGGCTGGTCGGCTGCGAGGTGCAGATAGGTGAAAAGCGTCAACCCCTCGCGCATCCGGTGGTATTCGGTGGCGACCGGCTCCTTGACCTTGAGCACCATGTCGGCCTCGCCCCACACGTCATCAGCTGAGTCGATGATCTGTGCACCCTGCGACCGGAAGTCGTCGTCGGTGATGGACGACCCGAGACCGGCACCGGCTTGGATCAAGACTTCATGGCCGTGGCTGCGAAGTTCGTTGACGCCGACGGGTGTGATCGCGACGCGGTATTCGTGGTTCTTGACTTCGCTGGGGACGCCAACCTTCACGACGGGTCTGCCTTCCAGAGGTCCGAGCCGGAGCGGCGTTGCTCCGACCATGCTCGGGTGCGAGCATGGCTCATCCTAGGGCGCGGTCCGCCGGGAAAAGAGGACGACAACGATGGCAGTTCAGGTGTATGCCGACCTCCCCGGGCGCCGGGCTCGACAGGTCGCTGTGGACCTCGGGATGCTCGGGTGGATCATGGTCTGGGCGTGGGTCGGACGGGAGGTCTATAGCTCGATCGTCGCGCTGCGGGCTCCCGCGGATCGGCTCAGAGACTCCGGCACGTCGCTGGCCGGGTCGATGTCAAACGCCGAGCAGCAACTGGGCGACGTGCCCATCCTCGGGGACCGCCTGCAGGGGCCATTCGGGGCGGCGGCCGACACGGCCCGTGAGGTTGCGGTGGCTGGGCAAGACCTCGGTGACGCCATCACCAGAGGCGCCTTGATCAGTGGCTGGACGACCGCCCTGGTGCCGATCGTCGTCGTTGGCGGGTTGTGGCTCTGGTGGCGCGTCCGCTTCACCCGGCAGGCGAGCGCGGCTCGCTTCCTGCTCTCCGGTCAGGCCGACACTGACCTCTTCGCGCTCCGCGCCCTGACGAGTCACTCGGTGGCGACCCTGGCGAGGATCCATCCCGATCCCGGTGCGGCCTGGCGACGCGGCGACCCAGGCGTGGTGGCGGCCCTGGCAGCACTCGAACTGCGCCGCCTGGGCCTCGTGCCCCGGCCACACCCCAACCCGCGATGATCAGCCAGCGTCGCGGCGCGTGACCCCGACGTCCAGATCCTGGGCGGGGGGTTGCCAGGTCCCGGCCTGGGCCGCCTCTTGCTGCCCGCTGCGAATGTCTTTGACCGAGTCGGTGCCGTCAGCGCCGGGGAACCACACATACGGAATCCCGCGCCGCTCGGCATACCGGATCTGCTTGCCGAACTTCGCTGCCGATGGGGCGACATCGCACGGTATGCCGTTGCGCCGCAACGCCGTCGCGACCGCGAGGGATCGTTGCCGGTCGTCCTCCGAGATCACGGCGACGAGGACGGCGGAGGGAGTGCTGCGGCTCGCGGTCACCAGCCCCTGGCCGACGAGGAGGCCGAGCAGACGCGAGAGCCCGATAGAGATCCCGACCCCGGGGTAGGTCGTCTTGCCATCAGAGGCAAGGGCGTCATAGCGGCCGCCACTGCAGAACGACCCCCAGGACTCGTAACCGACGAGCTGGGTTTCGTAGACGGTGCCGGTGTAGTAGTCGAGCCCACGCGCGATCTTGAGGTCGGCGACGAGCACCCCGGGGGCGTGTGCGATCCCGGCCGACATCACCGCCGATAGCTCCGCGATGCCTTCCTCGAGGGTCGCACTGGTGACGCCGAGCCCGCGGATCGCGTCGGCGAATCCGAGGTCCGACGTGCGGATCGCGGCGAGATCGAGGCACGCCTGCGCCTGCGCCTCGGTTGCACCAGCCTCGACGAGCAGCCGCGCGACGGTCTCGGGGCCGACCTTGTCGAGCTTGTCGACGATCCGCAGGGTTCCCGCAACATCGGTGAGGCCAATCGCCTCGTAGAAGCCCTGCGGGATCTTCCGATTGTTGACCTGGATGACGTAGGGCCCGATCGGTAGTTGGGAGAAGGCGTCGGCGATCACGAGTGGGAGCTCCGCCTCGAAGTGAGCCGCCAGCGTGCCGACGTCGACGACGTCAATATCGCATTGCGTGAACTCCCGGTAGCGGCCCTCCTGGGGACGCTCCCCGCGCCAGACCTTTTGGATCTGATAGCGCTTGAACGGGAACGCCAGCTTGCCGGCGTTCTCCACGACATAGCGAGCCAGCGGCACGGTGAGGTCGAAGTGCAGACCGAGCGCCGCCTCGCCGTCGTCGGCACCCCGCCCGAGGCGAGTCACCCCATAGATCTCCTTGTCGACGTCGCCGCCCTTGCCGGCGAGGCGTTCGACAGGCTCGACAGCGCGGGTCTCGATGGACGCGAACCCGTGCAACTCGAAGGTGCGCCGGATGACATCGAGGAAATGCTGTTCGACGAGCCGCTCTGCGGGCAGGAACTCGAGGAACCCGCTGATCGGGGTGATCTTGCCGTTGCTCACCGGGGAAGTCTCCCAGACGTCACCGCCGCCTTCGGAATCCGTCGGTGATCCGTCCATGATCCGTCGGTGACCGGGCGGCTTCCCCTCAGCTCTGTCCTGAGCGCAGCTGCCGCAGGTAGGGGTTTGTCGCCCGCTCTTGACCGATCGTCGTCAGCGGACCGTGGCCAGGTAGGACGAGCCGGTCATCGGGCATCGGGAGCACGACATCGCGCAGCGACCGCTGCATCGCGCGCTCGTCGCCACCCGGCAGGTCACATCGGCCGATCGAGCCGGCGAAGAGGACGTCCCCGGAGACGAGGGTCGAGGCGCATTGTCCCGCGAGCTGGTCGGGGATCGTGGCCAACGAAAACATCACCGACCCCTCGGTGTGCCCCGGGGCGTGATGGATCCGGAAATCGAGCCCCGCGAGCGACACCGAGGAGCCGTCGGTCAGTTCCACGACATTGCTCGGTTGAGTCCACGTGGCGGCCCGTCCGAACTGAGCCTCCAGCATGTGCCGCAGGCCGGCATCGATGCCCCGGAGCGGGTCCCGGAGCCGATAGCGATCATCGCCATGGATGTATGCCGGCAGCTCGCCGTTCGCGTCCGGGCTCGCCGAGGGGGGGACGAACCCCAGATCCCCGCCACCGCGGCATACGGGAGTCACGGAGTAGACGTGATCGATGTGCCCGTGGGTGAGCAAGACCGCAGCGGGGCGCAGCCGGAACTCGCGCAGCACCTCGGCGAGCTGATCGAGGACGCCGATGCCCGGGTCGACAATGACGCATTCCTCCCCCGCTGCCGGCGCGAGAAGGAAACAGTTGGTATCAAAGGCCGCTGCCGGGAAACCCAAAGTGAGCACGGATCGCAGCGTAGCCCGAAGCGCCATGAGGCTAACCGTCACGGACTCGTGACCCCGCGAGGTCAGAGGGCGGGAAGACCTTCCCTAGACTGGTCGACCGTTGGTGATTCGGCGCGCCTTCGCGGCGCAACTAGGAAGGCGTGACTCGTGCGGGACAAGCAACCTGTAATCGCGGTGCTCGCGGTCGTGCTCGTGGTCATCGGCTTCGTGTGGCTCTCAAACGTCGTGACCTCCAATCCTGCGCCGGCCGCAGCAAGCGCGCCGACCTCCGAGGTGAGCACCTCGGCAAGCGCCAGCGAGACGACCTCATCCGCACCGGTCCCGACGCCCAGCCTGTTGCCGGGCTGCACCCCGGTGCCTGACCTGCAGGCTGCGCCGAAGAAGATGAGCAGCCCTCCTGATGTCGAGGGGGCGCGGGGCAAGACGTTCGTCGCCACGATCACGACCAACTGCGGCCCGATCACCGTCACGCTCGACGGCGACAAGGCACCCGCAACCGTCTCGTCTTTTGTGTTGTTGGCCAAAGAGAACTACTGGGCACCGAGCCCGTGCCACCGCTTGACCGGTGACGCCGAGGGCCTGTGGGTGCTCCAGTGCGGTGACCCGACCGGCACGGGATCCGGCTCCGGCCCCGGCTACCACTTCGGCATCGAAAACGCCCCGGCAGACGGTCAATACCCTGCCGGCACGCTCGCCATGGCCCGCACCAGCGACCCCAACAGCAACGGCGACCAGTTCTTCATCACCTACAAGGACACGACGCTGCCGACCGCGGGCGGCGGCTACTCGATCTTCGGGAAGGTGACCGGTGGCATGGACATCGTCAACCGGATCGCGGCTGCTGGCGTGAGCCCGACCGACCAGATGACCCCCATGGCGCCCATCAGCATCCTGTCCGTGTCCGTGCAAGCGAAGGGCTGAAGACGATGACCGACAGCACCCCCCTCGGAGACTCGACCTCCATCGACGACGAGACCGTGAACGATGCGGCCGTGGCTAACTCAGCGCACTCCAATGCGCCCGATGCCGACGAGGTAGCGGACGTGCAGGAGGTCGTAACGAGCTCCGATGTGCCCGAGGTGGCCGACGTGGACGACGTCACCGAGGTGGCCGACGTGGACGACGTCACCGAGGTGGCGGACGTGGACGACGTCACCGAGGCGACGGCGACCGCTGAGGCTCCTGGGATCTTCTGACGTCACCGAGACCCCTGACGTAGCCGAGACCCCTGACGTTCCCGAAGGAGCCGAGAGCGCCGAGGCTGCTGCCGACACTGACTCTGAACGTGAGCCTGAGCTTGAGCCTCAGGAGCAGGCCCAAGCTCCTGCTGCTGCTCCTCCTGCCACGCCTGCCCCTGCTGCACGGCCGGCCATTCCCACCCCCAAGATGTTCGCCAACCGGCAGGCGCCGCCGACGGTGAGCGAGTTCGGCCGAGTCGGCGACGACGGGGTCGTCTACCTCATCACGCCGGAGGGTGAGCGGGAAGTGGGCTCCTACCCGGGGGTCTCGCCCGGCGACGCGTTGGCCTACTTCGTCCGCAAGTACGACGACCTCGCGGCGGCGGTCAACCTCCTCGGACAGCGCGTCACACAGACCGACGTGCCCAGCAAGGAGATCTCGGAGTCCCTGGCGGCCCTGCGACCCCAGGTCGCCGAAGCCCGCGTTGTCGGCGACCTCGCGGCTCTTGAGGCCACGCTGACCGAGATCGAGGGCTCCCTCGTGGAGCGGCGCGCTGCCGAGGCAGCGGCTCGGGCCGAAGCAAAAGCAGCAGCGACGGTGGCCCGCGAGGCCCTGGTCAGTGAAGCCGAGGGCATCACCGCCCAGCACGAAGCCCGGATCCAGTGGAAGTCCAGCGGCACCCGCATGCGTGAGCTGCTCGACCTCTGGAAAGAACACCAGCGCACGGGCCCCCGCTTGGACAAGGACGTCGAAGCCGGTCTCTGGCAGCGTTTTAGCGCCGCCCGCAACAGCTTCGACAAGGCGCGCCGCTCCCACTTCGCGCAACTCGACAGCGCCCACGCCGAGGCAAAGCGAGCGAAAGAAAAGCTCGTCGCGGAAGCCGAGCGGATGTCCTCCAGCACCGACTGGGCCATCACCGCTGGAGCCTTCAAGCGACTCATGGACGACTGGCGTCGGGCCGGACGGGCAAGCCGCTCGGACGACGACGCCCTCTGGGAGCGATTTAAGGCCGCTCAAGACGCATTCTTCGCCGCCAAAGACGCCGTCGCCGCGGCCGAGGACGAAAGCTTCCGGGCCAACCTCGCGGTGAAGGAGGGCCTGCTCACGGAGGCGGAATCCCTGCTGCCCGTGCGCGATCTGCCCGCCGCCAAGCAGGCGTTGCGCGTCATTCAGGACAAGTGGGAAGCCGCGGGGAAGGTCCCCCGCGCCGACCTCGAGCGCACCGAAAAAGCTCTTCGTCGCGTCGAGCAAGCCGTGCGGGACGCCGAAGACCGCCGCTGGGCCGCTTCGAACCCCGAGGCCGCCGCGCGGGCGCAGAGCCTTGTCGACCAGTTGGAAAAGGCCGTGGCCAACCTCGAAAAGGACCTGGCCAACGCTCAGCTGTCCGGCAACGACAAACGGATCCGCGAGGCGCTGGCCGCGTTGGAGGCGCGTCAGGCTTGGCTCACCCAGGCGCGGTCGGGGCTTGCTGAGTTCGGTCCTCGCTAGTCGGGGCCGACGTCGTGCTTCCGCGGCGGACGTCAAACACACCCTGCACCTTGTGCAGCGCTTTGATGATGTAGTCGAGGTGGGCCGGGTCGGCGAGCTCGAAGAAGAAGCGGGAGGTCGCAATGCGCTCACGGTTGATGTGCATCGACGCGTCAAGGATGTTGATGTGATGGTCTGACATCACCCGGGTGATGTCAGACAGCAGCCCCTTGCGGTCGAAGGCATCGACCTGGATCTGGACGTTGAACATGCTGGCGTTCGTCGGAGCCCACTTGACGTCGATGAGCCGCTCGGGTTGCTGCCGCAGCGACCCGGCATTTGAACACTCCGTGCTGTGGACGGAGACCCCGTTGCCCCGAGTGACGAACCCAATGATCGTGTCCCCCGGCACCGGCGTGCAGCAGCGCGCGACCTTGACCCAGACGTCATCCGTGCCCACGACGACGACGCCCGAATCGCTGCGCCGACCTACCCGGGGCGACTTGATCGGCAGCGCCTCGGCGATGTCCTCCTGCGTCGCCTCGTCGCCGCCGACGCTCTCGACGAAGCGGCCGACGACGTGCTGGGCAGAGATGTGACCGTCGCCGACGGCGGCCAGGAGGCTGTCGATGTCCTGATAACGCAGGTCCTGGGCCAGGGCAGTGAGGCTTTCCCCCGTCATCAAGCGGTTGAGTGGCAATCCCTGCTTGCGGACGTACTTCGCGATCGCGTCACGGCCCTGCTCGATGGCCTCCTCGCGGCGTTCCTTCGTAAACCACTGCCGGATCTTGTTGCGGGCGCGGGCGCTCTTGACGAAATTGAGCCAGTCCCGCGACGGCCCGGCGCCGTCCGCCTTGGACGTGATGATCTCGACGGTGACACCGTTCTCCAACGGGGAATCCAGCGGCACGAGCCGCCCGTTGACACGCCCGCCAATGCAGTGGTGCCCGACCTCGGTGTGGACGGCATACGCGAAATCGACCGGCGTCGAGCCGACCGGAAGAGCGACCACGGAACCCTTGGGCGTGAAGACATAGACCTCGCCGCCACTGATCTCGAAGCGGAGGGAATCCAGGAATTCGCCTGGGTCGGCGGTGTCGCGCTGCCAATCGAGCAGTCGCCGCAACCACGCCATGTCGTTGACGCCCTCGGTGGGCTTGCCCTTGCGGCGCTCTTCCTTGTATTTCCAGTGCGCCGCCACACCGTACTCTGCCCGGCGGTGCATCGTGTGGCTGCGGATCTGGATCTCGACAGCCTTACCGCCTGGCCCGATCACCGTCGTGTGCAGTGATTGGTACATGTTGAACTTCGGCATCGCGATGTAGTCCTTGAACCGACCCGGCACCGGCGTCCATCGCGCGTGGAGCACGCCCAGGGCGGCATAACAGTCCCGGACGTTCTCGACCAGGACGCGGACTGCGATGAGGTCGAAGATGTCGCTGAAGTCCCGACCTCGGACAATCATCTTCTGATAGACCGAGTAGTAGTGCTTGGGGCGGCCCGTGACCGTCGCCTTGAGGCCGGACTCCTTGAGCACCTCGCCAACCTCGGCGCGGACTTCGGCGAGGTATTCCTCGCGAGCCGGGGCGTGGTCGCTCACGAGCGCCACGATCTCCTCATACTGTCGCGGCTTGAGCGTGGCGAAGGCCAGGTCTTCGAGCTCCCACTTGATGGTGTTCATGCCGAGGCGGTGAGCCAGCGGCGCGTAAATGTCGAGGGTCTCTTCGGCTTGGCGGGTTGCCCGATCTTGCGGGAGATATTTCCACGTGCGCGCGTTGTGCAGCCGGTCGGCGAGCTTGATGACGAGGACCCGGATGTCCCTGGCCATGGCCACGACCATCTTGCGCACGGTCTCGGCCTTGGCGGCCTCCCCGCACGTGACCTTGTCGAGCTTGGTCACGCCGTCGACGAGGCCGGCGATCTCGTCGCCGAAGTCGATCCGAAGCTGGTCGAGGGTGTAGTCGGTGTCCTCGACAGTGTCGTGCAGGAGCGCCGCAGCAATAGTGTGGGGGGTCATCCCGAGGCCGGCCAGGATCTGGGCGACGGTGAGCGGGTGGGTGATGTAGGGGTCGCCGCTTTGGCGCGTCTGGCCATCGTGGGCACGCTCAGCGACCTCGTAGGCCCGCACGATGGTGCTGAGATCGGCACGCGAGTGGTGCTCTCGCACGGTGGCGAGCACCGGCTCCAGCGCCAGGTTGGGCACGGTCTTGGGTGTCGCGATCCGGCGCAGCGTCGAGCGCATCCAGGACGGCGACGCCGACGATCCGCTCGCTGAGCTCGCCGTCGTGACGGCCACCGGAGGTACCGGCAGGGCCGCCGACGGGCTCGCATCGACACCCGGTCGCGGGTCGACCGTCACCGGGGCTCCAGCCGGGTCGGCAAGCGGCAGCGCGGCGGCCGTGGAGTCGGAACGCACCTGCTCACTCATGTCGGAAGTGTAGTCGCCCTCCCGGACACCCCCTGCCGCCGCCTCTGGGCCGCCCAGTCAGGACGTTATGACGTGAGCATGGCGCTCACGACACGCCCCGGCAGGGCCGCACGCCCGTTGAGGAATCCAATCTCCAAGACGAACTCGAGCGCGACGACGCTCGCGCCCGCTCGCTCGACGAGATCACACGTCGCGGCTGCCGTCCCACCCGTGGCCAGGACGTCATCCATGATGAGGACTCGGTGCCCCGAGATGAAGGCGTCGACGTGCACTTCGAGCGTGGCCGTGCCGTACTCCAGGGTGTACTCCGCTTCGTGGGTGCGCCCGGGGAGCTTGCCGGCCTTCCGGACCGGCACGAAACCGACACCCATCGCGTATGCCGCCGCCGCACCGAGGATGAATCCCCGGGCCTCGACCCCGACGACGACATCGACCCGGCCGCGATAACGACGCGCCACATCGTCGACGACGGCGCGGACGGCGTCCGCGTCAGCGAGCAGGGGCGTGAAGTCCTTGAAGAGCACCCCTGGCGTCGGAAAGTCCGGGATGTCCCGCAGTTTCGACGCGACCAGAGCCCGCACGCTGGCGTCCGTCGCCGTCTCGTGCGTCGGGGGCGTCATCGCTTCGACTTGGGCACGCGCTTGGGTTGCTGCCGTGGGCCCGTGGCAGCCCATTTGTGGACCGGCCGGCCGAGTGAGTCGGTGGCTTCGGCGTCCGCGTCGGCGAGCGCGACCGACGTGGCGCGGTCCTGTGCGGCCCGCCCGTCACGGCCGTCGGCAGTCGTCACTGACTCTGGCGCCGGCCGGGCCGGGGCGTCCTTCGGGCGGTTGCGGGCGTTGTAGGCGTCGAGCTCCGCCACAGCCGGCTCGTTCCGTCGCAGGTCGACCAGCAGCGGGGTCGCGATGAAGATCGAGGAGTATGCGCCGACGGCGATTCCGACGAAGAGCGCCAGGCTGAGGTCCAGGAGGGTGCCCGGGCCGAGCTTGGTGAAGCCGACGATGAGGATCGCGAGGATCGGCAGGAGCGCGACCACGGTCGTGTTGATGGAGCGCACCAGAGTCTGGTTGACCGCGAGGTTGGCCGCGGCCGAGTAGGACATCCGTCGGCTGCCGAACGCCTCTGCGGTGTTTTCGCGCACCTTGTCGAAGACGACGACCGTGTCGTAGAGCGAGTATCCGAGGATCGTGAGGAAGCCGATGACCGATGACGGGGTGATCTCGAAGCCGAAGAGCGAGTAGATCCCCACGGTGACGACGAGGTCGTGGATGAGCGCCACGAGCCCCGACAGCGCCATTTTCCAGGTGCGGAAGTAGGCCGCCATGACAAGGCTCACCAGGAACAGGAACGCAAACAGCGCCTGGATTGCCTTCTGGCTCACCGACTCACCCCACGAGGGGCCGATCAGTGACGCGGACACGGAGGTCACCGGGACGTCGAAGGACTTCGCCAGGGCGGCCTTGGCGTCGTCGTTGCGCTCGCCGGCCGCGACGGTCTGGACCCGGACGCTGTTGCCGCCGATGACCGTGGCGGTGACATTTCCGTCGAGGCCAGCTTCGGCAATGGCCGTCTTGGCGCGGTCTTCGTAGTTGGCGGTGTTGGTGACTCCGCTCAAGCGGTATTCCGATCCACCGCGGAACTCGATCCCGAAGTTGAGGCCGCGCGCGAAGATGCCGATCAGCGCCAGGGCGATGAGGACCGCCGACACGGCATACCACTGGCGCTGGCGACCGATGAAGTCGATGGAGCGCTTCCCCGTGTAGAGGTCGTTGCCCAGCTGTGCGATGGAACCCATGTCAGGCCTTCCCCTCGGACGACAGCGTGGGAGCAGCGAACCGACCACGACCCACATATCGGGTCGTCGCCCCGAGCCGATCGGGATCGAGTCCGGACCAGGGGTGACCGCCGCCGAAGAACTTCGTGTGAGCCAGGATCGCCACGAGCGGATGTGTGAAGAGGAAGACGACCGCGAGGTCGATCAACGTCGTCACACCCAGGGTGAAGGCGAAGCCGCGGACATTGCTGGCGGCCAGCACGTAGAGGACGATCGCGGCCAACAGGTTGACCGCGTCGGCCGCCAGGATGGTGCGCTTGGCGCGAGCCCAGCCAGCGTCGACTGCCGTCACTAACGGGCGTCCCTCACGGACTTCGTCGCGGATGCGCTCGAAGTAGACGATGAAGGAGTCCGCCGTCACACCGATGGCCACGATGACACCGGTCACTCCGGCCATCGTGAGGCGCACGTTGTGTGTCCAGCCGAGCAGTGTGAGCACGCCATAGGTCAGCAGGGCCGCGACGATGAGCGACGCCACGGTCACCAGACCGAGGAGTCGATACTGGAACAGCGAGTAGATGACGACGAGGATGAGACCGATGAGCCCTGCAAGCAGGCCCAGGGCAAGCTGCTCACTGCCGAGCGTCGGGCTGATGTCTTCTTGGGTCTGCAGCGCGAACGACATCGGCAGCGCGCCGAATTTCAGCTGCTGGGCCAGCGCGCGGGCGGAGTCGATCGTGAAGTTGCCCGTGATGCTCGCCTGACCGTTGGCGATGACCGCATTCGTCGACGGGGCGGTGATGACCTGCTTGTCGAGGACGACGGCAAAGCGGTTGCGGGTCTCGTCGGCCGCTTTCAACCCGAACAGTCGGGTCGTCACGTCGGCGAACTTCTTCGCTCCGTCGCCGGTGAACTTCAGCGTCACCTCGACGATGCTCGTCGGCTGCCCGTTGGGGCCAGGCTGAAAGCCACTGGCCGCGTCGGCGATGTCTGTGCCGTCGAGTTCGACGGGACCGAGAATGTACTTCGCCTCGCGCTCAGTCGAACACGTGACGAGCGGCTTGGCGGGATCGTCGACGAAGTCGTTGATCGCTCCCGGCTTCGTGCAGTCGAGGCCGATGAACTCTTTCTCGATCTCGGGCGTGATCCAGGCAAGGTCGGACGCATTCTTGGGCGCCACGGTGGCGGCCGGGGTGCCGGTGGGCGTCGGCGAGGTGGTCGTGGCCGGCGTGCTCACCGGGGGCGTCGGGTCAGCCGCAGACAAGGCGGGGGGCACGGGGGCATTGGCGCTGGTCGCGGGTGCACTCACCGGCGCTGTCGGCGCGGGGGTGGCAGGGGTCGCCGGATCCATGGTGAAGACCGGGCCTGCGGTCGTCGGCACCGCCGTCGTGCCCGTGGGGCTCGTGGTCGCATTCGCCTGCGCGTTGCCCGGCGCTGTGGCCAGGACGGCCCGGAAGCGCAGCTGCGAGGGCTTGCGGATCTGGTCGAGGGTGGCCGTGTCGGGCTGACCGGGGATCGAGATGACGATATTGCGCCCGCTCTGCGTCGTGATCTCAGCTTCGGCAACGCCATTGGAGTCGACGCGCTGGGCGATGATGTCGCGCGCCTTCTCCAACTGTCCAGCGCTCACGGCGGCGTTCTTGTCGGCCAGGACGGGCTCAAGGACCATCTGCGTGCCGCCCTCGAGATCGAGGCCGAGCTTGGGACTCAGCGACGCTGTGCCCCAGTTGTGGGCGGCCCCAATGGCGCCGAAGAGCATGACGGTGAGCAGGAGCAGCGTCCAGAGGACTCTGCGCGGCCCACGAGTGCGCGGGTTGGCCATCGTGCTCTCAGTCCTGCGTGGGTGCTGCCGACGGACCGGCCGCCGGGGTGATCGTTGCGTCGATCGCCCGACGGTCGTAGCGGACGACCACGCCGGGGGCGACTTCCAGGCTCATCTCGGTGTCGGTGAGGGCCACGATGGTGCCGAAAAGACCCGCTGTCGTGCGGATCTGGTCGCCGACGACGACCGCACCCTGAATGGCCTGCACCTGCTTGATGCGACGCCGCTGTGTCCAGAAGACATAACCGAGGAATGCAAGCGGCAACAGAAGGAACAGCACGGAGCCGCTCTCGTTTCCAGACATCTTGTGATCTTTTCCTTGTCAGCATCGGGTGTCTCGGTCGCGCAGCGCCAGGGCACGCGAAAGCAAGACCGGCAGGGCCAGCGTCCTATTGTTGCCTATCCCCCGCCATGCGGCGAACGCCACACCGCGCGTGCCCAGTATCCCCTACGCGACCACACTGCGCGATCGGCACCGACTCCAGGACCATGTGCGGCGCCTTCGGACGAGGCGGCAGCGTGCTCGGAGTCAGCTCGACCCGAGCCGGCCAGCGTCGTCCAAGGGCAGGGAGCCTTGGTATGCCGTTGCGCCCGTCGGCGGGGTGAGACCCAGGTGGGTCCACGCTTCGGTGGTTGCGACCCGCCCCCGCGGGGTGCGCACGACCAGGCCTTCACGGACGAGAAAGGGCTCGGCCACGGTCTCGACGGTGTCTGACTCCTCCCCCACGGCCACGGCGAGATTGCTGACACCGACCGGACCACCACCAAACCGACGGCAGAGCGCCTCCAGCACGGCCCGGTCGAGGCGGTCCAGACCCCGGTCGTCGACGTCGAAGAGGGCCAATGCCGCCATCGCTGCGGGGAGGTCGACGACACTGTCGCCGTGGATCTGGGCCCAATCTCGCACGCGCCGCAGGAGCCGGTTGGCAATCCGGGGCGTGCCCCGCGATCTGCTGGCGATGTGCTCGATGCCCACCTCGTCGGCAGCAACCCCCAGCAGCCCCGCCGAGCGCCGCAGGATCGTCACAAGGTCCTCAGTCGCATAGAAGTCGAGGTGACCGGTGAACCCGAAGCGGTCGCGAAGCGGCGCCGGGAGCAACCCCGAGCGCGTGGTCGCCCCGACCACCGTGAAGGCCGGCAGCTCCAGCGGAATAGCCGTCGCGCCGGGACCTTTGCCGACGACGATGTCGACCCGGAAGTCTTCCATCGCGAGGTAGAGCATCTCCTCGGCCGCCCGCGACATCCGGTGGATCTCGTCGATGAATAGCACCTCGCCGGCGTCAAGTGACGAGAGGATCGACGCAAGGTCACCGGCGTGCTGGATCGCCGGTCCGGAGGTGATCCGGATCGGCTGATCGAGCTCGGCGGCGATGATCATGGCCAGGGTCGTCTTGCCCAATCCGGGCGGGCCGGAGAGCAACACGTGGTCGGGCGGGGCACCGCGTCGTCGCGCGGCCTCGAGCACGAGACTCAACTGGTCCCGCACTCGCGTCTGCCCCGGGAACTCCGAGAGCCGCCGTGGACGCAGGGCAGCCTCGACGACGCGCTCGCCCTCGTCTCCGCGAGGGTCGACGACGCGAGCCGTCAGATCATGGGACCCGTCGTCGGTTGGAGTAGGCCAGTCCTGGTGGGAGTCCATCAGATCCGCGCCAGTCGCTTCAGGGCCGCGCGCAACAGGGCGGACACGTCGCCGGTGGGGTCCGCCGCGACGACGGCCGTCACAGCGTCCTCCGCCTGCTTCGCACTCCAGCCCAGGCCGACAAGGGCGTCCTTGACCTGGCTCTCGCCAGCCGAGGCCGGGGCGGCGGCTGGGGTGGTGACGTCGAGCGGCATACCGACCTTGTCGCGCAGCTCGAGAACGAGACGCTCGGCACCCTTCTTGCCCACCCCGGGAACCTTCATCAGCGCGACGACATCTCCGGAGGCGACCGCTCGGCGCAGCTCGTCCGGACTGTGGACGGCGAGCATGGCCAGAGCCAGGCGGGGACCGACCCCAGTGACCGTCTGGACCAGCTCGAACAGCGTGCGCGCATCGTCATCCGGAAAGCCGTACATCGTCAGTGAGTCCTCCCTGACGACGAGCGACGTCGCGAGGGTCACATGCGACCGGGCGCGCAACGTCGCAGCCGTGCTGGGGGTCACGTGCACCCGAAGCCCGATGCCCCCGACGACGACCACGACGTGATCGAGTCCGACATGGCTGATTTCGCCTGCGACAGAGGCGATCATCGAGTCCTCCCGGCGACGGCAGCGCGTGACGCAGCGGCCGCATCGGCCAGCCGCTGGTGGGCGGCACCGCGCCACAGATGACAGATGGCCAACGCCAGGGCGTCGGCGGCGTCGGCTGGCTTGGGTGCAGTGTCAAGTCGCAAGAGCCGGGTCACCATCGTTGTCACCTGTGCCTTGTCTGCGCGTCCGGATCCCGTGACTGCGGCCTTGACCTCGGTCGGCGTGTGCAAATGCACGGGTATGCCGTGCTTCGCCGCGACGAGCATCGCCATCGCCGACGCCTGGGCGGTGCCCATGACCGACAAGACGTTGACGTCCGCGAACACGCGCTCGATCGCGATCGCCTCGGGGCGGTGTCGGCGGACGAGCTCGTCGATGCCCTGCTCGATGAGCAGCAGCCGCTGAGGAGTGGCCAGCGTTGCGGGTGTCCGGATGACCGTGACGTCGATCATCGAGATCCGGCGACCGGCCTGACCGTCGACGACACCGATGCCGCACCGGGTCAGCCCCGGGTCGACGCCGAGGACGCGCACGGCATACCTCCCTCTCACGAGCGGTGCCCCCGACGAGCCTCACGGAAGGCTAGCGGTCACCGAACACCTGTTCGGTCAGCACGCTACCAACCGGCACCGGCGGCGCGCCCCCGACGCGCCGCGCCGATCACTCCTCGTCGAGGAGGGCGAGGATCTCGTCGCTGATGGCGCCGTTGGCATAGACATTTTGGACGTCGTCGGAGTCCTCGAGAGCTTCGACGACCCGGATCATCTTGCGCGCTCCGTCGAGGTCCAGGGGCACTTCCATGCTCGGCAGGAACGATGCTTCCGCAGAGTCGAAGTCGATCCCGGCATCCTGGAGGGCCTGACGCACCGGCACGAGGTCAGAAGCTTCCGAGACGACCTCGAAAGACTCCCCCATGTCGTTGACATCCTCGGCTCCGGCATCGAGGACCACCTCGAGCAGATCGTCTTCGCCGATCGCCTTGGCGCCCTGCGTCTTCGGCACGAGGACGACACCCTTGCGGGTGAACAGGTAGGCCACGGAACCCGGGTCGGCAAGGGACCCGCCGTTTCGGGTTAGGGCGGTGCGGACCTCGGCCGCGGCGCGGTTGCGGTTGTCGGTGAGGCATTCGATCAGGACCGCGACCCCATGGGGGGCGTACCCCTCATACATGATGGTCTGCCAATCGGCGCCACCGGCCTCGGCACCCGAACCCCGCTTGACCGCACGATCGATGTTGTCGTTGGGGACCGAGGACTTTTTGGCCTTGTAGATGGCGTCCCAGAGGGTGGGGTTGCCGAGTGGGTCGCCGCCGCCGGTGCGTGCCGCGACTTCGATGTTCTTGATGAGCTTGGCGAAGAGCTTGCCGCGCTTGGCGTCGATCGCCGCCTTCTTGTGCTTCGTGGTCGCCCACTTGGAATGCCCGCTCATGAACCCCATCCCTTACGCCTGCCGGTCAGCCTCGTCATCTTACCGGCCGGTGGAGCCTGTGCCTCGCACGGAGATGTGCTGCCCGGGGTGGTCAGCGGGCGGTCAGCTCCGGCGATGGCCGTCAGCCACAGGCCCCGCGCACGATGTCGACGAAGTGCGCGTGGACCCGCGTGTCACCGGTGACCTCAGGGTGGAACGCGGTGGCCAGAAGGTTCCCCTGCCGGACCGCGACTGGATGCATCCGGCCCGCCCGCTCCACCGAGGCGAGGACCTCGACGTCATCGCCGACCTGTTCGACCCACGGGGCTCGGATGAAGACTGCCCGCAGCGGAGCCGGCCACGCGGCATACGTGATGTCTTGTTCGAAAGAATCCACTTGGCGCCCGAAGGCGTTGCGGCGCACCGTGATATCCAGGCCGCCCAGAGTCTGCTGGTCTGCCGTGCCGTCGACGATGCGATCGGCAAGGAGGATCATTCCGGCGCACGACCCGTAGGCCGGCAAGCCGTCGCGCAATGCCGCCTGCAGCGGCTCGAAGAGGTCGAAGGCGCGCAGCAACTTGTCGATGACCGTCGACTCGCCACCGGGGATGACGATGCCCTGGATGCCGAGCACCTCCTGCGGGCGCCGCACCGGCACCACGCTCGCCCCGAGACCCTCCAAGGCGAGGCGATGCTCCCGCACATCCCCCTGGACGGCGAGCACCCCGATGTATGGGTGAGCCATCGCGGCTAGGAATCGCGTGGAGCTGTGGGGCCGGGTGCACCCTGGCGGCGCTCGGCCCACTCGAACATGACCAACAGGAGGCCATATCCCAACACGAGGAGAAAGACGACCATCCCGATGAGCATGAGGCCGCGATCAGCCGTGACGACGAAGGACAGTCCGAGGAATCCGAGGGCGCCGACGAGCCCGATGCCGATGCACCATGGTCCGACGATCCGATCCGGGATCTCGCGAGTCATGCCCTCAACCTCGTTCGGTCAGTCACCAGCCACGCTCGGCGAGGCGATGGGGCTGCGGCGAGCTCTTCGACGTTGATCCCCACCATGGCCTCGCCGAGGCCTCGGGACACCTTGGCGATCACGTCGGGGTCGTCGTGGAAGGTCGTCGCCTTGACGATCGCGGCCGCCCGCTGAGCGGGGTTGCCGGACTTGAAGATGCCGGACCCGACGAACACGCCCTCGGCGCCGAGCTGCATCATCATGGCGGCGTCCGCCGGCGTGGCGATCCCACCTGCAGTGAAGAGCACCACGGGCAGCTTCCCCGCCTGGGCCACCTCGAGGACGAGGTCGTAGGGCGCCTGGAGTTCCTTGGCCGCGACATAGAGCTCGTCCGGGCTCATGGACCGGAGCCGGTTGATCTCGCCGCGGATCTGGCGCATGTGGGTCGTCGCATTGGAGACGTCGCCAGTGCCCGCCTCGCCCTTGGACCGGATCATCGCTGCGCCTTCGGTGATGCGGCGCAAGGCCTCGCCGAGGTTGGTCGCCCCACAGACGAAGGGGACGTCGAAGGACCACTTGTCGATGTGGTTGGCGTAGTCGGCCGGGGTGAGGACCTCGGACTCGTCGATGTAGTCGACCCCGAGGCTCTGGAGCACCTGGGCCTCGACGAAGTGCCCGATGCGGGCCTTGGCCATGACCGGGATGGAGACCGCGTCGATGATGCCGTCGATCATGTCCGGGTCGCTCATCCGGGAGACCCCGCCCTGAGCCCGGATGTCGGCAGGCACCCGCTCGAGGGCCATGACGGCGACTGCACCGGCGTCTTCGGCGATCTTGGCCTGCTCGGCGGTGACGACGTCCATGATGACGCCACCCTTGAGCATCTCGGCCATGCCCCGCTTGACTCGCGCGGTCCCCGTGGTGGGAGCGGTGTCACTCATCGTCGTTGCGCCTGCTTCCTCGTTCGGTATGCCGCGTGGTCGCCGACCCCCTCCTCTGAGGGTCAGTGCCGGACCGACCGAGGATACCGGCTCAGGAGCCAGCCTGGCCGACGACAGCTACGGTCGAAGAAGCGTCCACCTCGCCAGCACTCTCAGGTGCGGGAGGCGCCATGACTATCGCGTCGTGCGCGAGGCGGCGCAGTTCGGCGATATGGCGGGCCAGCGCGCTTCTCCCCTCTCGAGTCAGGCGGACCCATGTGCGCGGCCGGCCGGTGGGCGCCTTGTGCTTGCTGGTCACGACATAACCCGCTTCGTCGAGGGTCTTGAGGTGTTTGGACAGGACCGAGTCGGCCACTCCGAGAAGGTCACGGAGAGTGCCGAACTCCATGTCATCGATGGCGGCCAGGGATCCGCAGATCTGCAGCCGCTTAGGTTCCACCAGGAGGCCGTCGAGCGCTGCTGGCGCGTGTCCGGTCACTGCGTGTCCCGCAGAGCTGCGCGCAGGGACGAGTCGAACCGTGGCCCGACCCACGCAGCACAGGCCGCTGCGGCAGCGGCCGCAACGAACGCCCACCACCACGGAAGGACACCGGCTCGCACCGTCAACGCAACGGCCACAGCACCGAAGAGCACGACGGACAACATGACGGCAGACCCGCGCCCTCCAGTGCTGTTCCACCCGTTGACCCAGACCCCGGTGGCCCGTCGGTAGGCCAATACCAGCCCGGCGAGCCCGGCAGAGAACAAGCTGAAGGTCAAGGACGACCATCGCGATGACGACGTCCCGGCCACGAAGACGAAGATGAGGCCAGCGAGTGCCGGGTGGTACCACGGCGGAGTCACGAGGCGGTCAGCCAACGCCGACCGGCTGTCCGAGATCGCCTGCAGCTGAGCGAGCGCCTCGTCGGACGACACCGAGTGGTGCGCCTGAGGGGAGTTGTTTTCCATGGCGGAAAGTTAGCATGGAGTTTTCCGTTGCGGAAAGGTAGCGGTCTAGGAGTTCTTTCCGCGCGCGTCAACCGGCCAGCTCTCCGACTCGCCAGCCATCACGAAACGGTCCGCGAGGTTGACCGTCGCGCAGACGTGGTTGGGCACGACCAACACCCGGGCTCCGAGTGCCGGTCGCTCGCCCGAGTGCCACTCGATCGTTGCGTGATGTTCCGAGAGCGCAACGATGCGGGCGTCCGGCCACTCGAGCAACCGGCCATGGCCGGTCGACCAGGCCGCGCGGTCGGCCCCCAACGCCTTCCCACCAGCGTCCACGATGACGCGTCCGCCAGCGTGGGAAACCGCCGTGGCGACCACCGTGAGCGCGACGTCCTCCATCCGGCAGGATCCCAACTCGACCTGTTGGGCGTCGCCGAAGACATACACGCCGGGCCGAAGTTCGGTCAGCCCGGATGCCGCAAACTCCGCCGATGGCGTGGACCCACCGCTACGCACCCCCACTGTCAGCCCGACGCGCTCGATCGCGTCAGACGCCCGCGACAGGGCCGATGCCTCGTCGGCAGCCGCCGACTCTCTGGCCTGTGGGCTATACGAGTGCCCTGGGAAGGTGAAGGCACCACGGACGTGGAAGCCCGCGTCCGCGGCATACCGCGCGATGGCGCCAGCCGCCTCGGGAGCAACCCCGCTGCGCCTGTGCCCCGAGTCCACTTCGACAACAACCTCGGGGCGTATGCCGTGCGCGACCATCGCCGCGACGCTCTCCACCGAGTCGACGCCGACCGCCACCTGCGCGCGCTCCATCACCCAAGCCAACCGCCGTGCCTTGATCGCATCGACCCACAGCGGATACGCCACGAACAGGTCGTCGCACCCACCGTCGGCAAAGACCTCGGCCTCCCCCACGGTGGCGACCGTGAGCCCGACAGCGCCGGCAGCGAGTTGACGAAGTCCGAGCCGGATGGACTTGTGCGTCTTGGCGTGAGGGCGCAGCGCGAGGCCCGTCCTGCGAGCGTGAGCCGCCATCCGGTCGATCGCGGCGTCCACCCGGGTGAGATCCACCCGGACATATGGGGTCGCGGGCGAAGGCCGCACCGTGGGTAGGTCGCCGCTCATGCCCGCAGCCCGGGCGGGAGTTCATCGTCGAAGTCGACCGTCTGCGGCATACCAGCATGGCCAGCGAGCCGGAAGAAGCGCACGGCCCGCTTGCGGCGGACCGCACGAACGTCGACAACCGCATCGTTGTGAAAGCGGCGGGCCAACTGGACCCGCTGCACCGTCGCCCGGACCCGCTCCAATGCGAGGTCATCGAAACCGTCCTCGGTGTCCCGGATGTCAGCGACGACCTCAGGTGTCAGCACCCGTTCGAGGGCTTCGGTGAGGTCGGACTCCACCGACCCGCGCTCTGGTCCGAACCGCTGCTCCTGAGCATCGGCGTCGGCGAACTCCGACGCTGAGAGCGACTCAGACGCAGCGCTGGCCAGGATGAGCGCGCTCGCAGCGTCGACCGCCCCGGAGTTGGCCAGTTCGAGGGTCGCTTCGGCGCGACGCACCAACTGCGCGTCCAGAGCCGCGAGTGTGCCCTCAGCGCGAGCGTGGAGCCGGTCGAGCCGAGCAGCGTTGTAGGAGAGGTACCACGCCACGAGGACGAGCGCCAGGATGACGACGACCGTCCACTCCAACGACGTCATGGCATCCCCTTGCTCGATCGACGCAGCCGCCTCATCCCGCGCACGGGTCCGGTCACTGAGCGCGAGGCCTCGGCGCCCTCGACGACGGTTTCGTAGACGAGGAGAATCTCGTCGACAATGACACCCCAGTCGAACGCGTCCGCCCGCACACGCCCCGCAGCGGCGGTCGCGGCGCGGGCCTCGGCGTCCTGGATCAGGCGGATGATCTGACGTGCGAGGTCGGATGGGTCCTCGTTGGTGAAGTTTGCCCCGGCGCGTCCGCCGTCCAGGACGCGCACAAAGGCGGGGATGTCACTGGCCAACACGGCGACGCCGGCGGCCATCGCCTCAATGAGGATGATCCCGAAGCTTTCGCCCCCGGTGTTTGGGGCGATGTAGAGGTCAACCGACCGCAGCAGGCTGGCCTTGTCGCCATCGCTGACCGGCCCGAGGAACTCGCAGACACGAGCACCATGCGGGTCCATCCCGGCGGTCACTTCAGCCGGATCTCCCGGGCCGGCCACGAGGACCCGCAGCCCCGGCACGGCCTGCAAAACCTGCGGGAGGGCGGCCGCGAGGACGGGCATCCCCTTGCGTGGCTCCCCCATCCGCCCGAGGAACGCGATCGTCGGTCGTTCCGGGGTCCCCTGCCAGTCTGGCCGGATCACGGCGGAGGCAAACCGATCGACGAAGACCCCGTTGGGGATGACGACCGGTTCGCCGCCGAAGTGGGTCGTCACCGTGCGGCGAGCATCCTCGGACACGGCAATCCGGCCGAGGATCTTCTCGAGGCTTGGACGGAAGAACGGATAGGACACCTGCATCGCGCGGGAACGCAGGTTGGACGTGTGGAAGGTCGCGACGATCGGGCACTCTGCGGCCCACAGGGCGAGCGAACCGACGCTTGGGGTGATGGGTTCGTGGATGTGGATGAGGTCGAAGCGGCCCCGGTCAAGCCACCCGTTGACGCGCGCATTGGTCATCGGCCCGAAGTTGAGCCTCGCCACCGATCCGTTGTAACGCACCGGGATGGCGCGGCCGGCGGAGACGACATAGGGCGGCAGCGGGGTGTCCTCGTCCGCTGGCGCCAGCACGGAGATCTCGTGCCCGCGCTCGATGAGCACCTCGGCGAGATCGCGGACGTGGAACTGCACCCCTCCGGGGATGTCAAAGGAGTAGGGGCAGACGATCCCGATCCTCATCGGGCAGCGTCCCGAGCCGGGTCGAGATCCTCGATGAAGACCCTCTGCATCATGTGCCAATCCTCTGTGTGCTCACGGATGGCCCCCTCCAGGTGGGTGGCGCAGGCCTGCGTCATCGCCTGGACTGCTCCCACCGTATCCAGTGCGGCCGCCTCGGACTGGTCGCCCGCGGCTGGCGGGCGAATCTCGTCCGAGAAGCCCACCACGGTGTAGTAGCCACCCAGGCCCTCACCGCGCGGCGCCTTCTCGAAGTGGATCTCCGCCGCGAAAAGTGCTGCGCCCGTGCGCAATGCGAGAGCTGCCGGGCCTTTAGCCATCCGGGCCCGACGGCCGAAGAACTCGACCTCCACTCCACCGCGCGTGAGATCGCGGTCAGCGGCCAACGCCACGAAGTCACCTCGCTCGACGGCGGCGACAAGTCCTGCGAAGGGGTCCTCCCCACCCGTGAGGGGCAAGATCGTCATGCCAAGACGCTCCCGAAAGGCAAAGAACTCGCGGAAGACCTCCTCGGGCTTGAGCCGCTCGGCGACGGTCGTCACGGGGGCGAGATTCTGGGTCGACCACGCTCCGGCAACGTCCCAGTTGCCCATGTGGCCCACGAAGACAACGACGGCCCGGCCCGACTGGAGGTAGTCGCGGACGGCGCCGTCGTTGCGCGTGCGCACGGTGGCCCGGAGTTCGTCGGCCGTCCGGTCTGGGAGACGGAACGAATCGATGGCGTAACGCACATAGGACCGGAGCCCGGCGCGGACGAGGGCATCAAGGTCGGACTCGGCGAGGTCTGGGCGGACCCTGGCGTAGTTGGCACGCATCCGGACAACACCCTTGCCCCCACGGCGCCACATCAGGTCGGCGACCCGGTCGCCGAAGCCATAGGCGACGACTTCGGGAGCGAGCCGGACGGCACGCCAAGCAGTCCGGTACGCCGCGACCGTCGCCTTCCCCGACACAACCGAAAGCAGCGCCGTGATCCCTGGAGGTGTCACAGCCGACCCTCGGTGTCCGCTGTCGACGGCGGCGCACTTGGCAGGGCCTGGAGGCGCACGGCATACATGCGTTGGACGACCGTCACGGCACTGGCGATGGAGAGGGCGATGAGGACGGCGGTCAGGACCCACAATGGCAGCCCCAGCCCGACCAGCCCCGTCGCCAACAGGACCGCGAAGAGCCGGTCTGCCCGCTCGGCGATGCCGACGTTGCAGGTCATGCCCAAGCCTTCGGCGCGGGCCTTCGCGTAGGACACGACCATGCCGAGGATAAGGCAGGCCAAGGCGAGGCTCGCGAGGAGGAGGTTGGCACCAGGACCTTCGAAATACAGGACGAGGCCACCGAAGATCGCCGCGTCTCCGACCCGATCGAGGGTCGAGTCGAGGAAGGCTCCCCACACGCCCTGGCGGTGAGACAACCTCGCCATGACGCCGTCGACGTTGTCACTGAAGATGAACGCAACGATGAACAGCGTCCCGACGAGGAACTCGCCGCGCGGGTAGAAGGCGAGCGCCCCGACGCACACACCAATGGTGCCGACGATCGTCACGACGTCGGGGCTGATTCCCAGGCGGAGGAAGAGCTTCGCGATCGGCGTCATGACCTTGGTCCAGGTCGTGCGCAACAGGCGGTTCAGCATGAGGTCCTCGGCGGGCAGGTGGGTATCGGCGTCAGCCTAACCCGCAGGGTTGGGGGTCAGCCTTCGTCGGCGGTCGCCGCGCCGGGCCACGCATCGGCGAACTGAGAGCGCACGTCTTCCAGCAGCAGCGGCAGCGCTTTGGTCTGGGCGATGATCGGCAGGAAGTTGGCGTCGCCACCCCAGCGGGGCACGACGTGCTGGTGCAGGTGCGCTGCGACACCAGCACCCGCGACCTCGCCCTTGATTCATGCCGATGTTGAACCCCATCGGCGCGGTCGTCGCGTCCATGACGCCGGATCACCGTCTTGCCGTCAGTATGCGGCGAACTCGATGCGATCTCCGTCGTCGGTGAGGTCGATGTAGCGCGGCGACGTGCCGGTAGGGGCAGATGAGCACGATGACCCGGCGTTGTACGGATAGAGGTTCAGCACGGCGTAGGCGAGTCGGCGCCGCGGTGCACGATCAGGCCCTCGGCGTCCGACACGCCGGTGGGCGCCGCGCAGAACGGGCAGCCGATCGCTCGGTAGCCGTCGGTCGGCTTGCTCTCGCCGCCGATGTAGGCCATCGCGGTGCGGCGTCCACAGCCGCTCGAAGCCGTCCGGGACCCCCGCGATGCTCGCTCGGAACGCTCCTCGACGGACTCCGAGGCGTGCACGGCATGATGAGCTCTAGCGCGAGCCGGGTCGGCGTCAGACCTGCGCCCGGCGACCGAATCGCCTCGAGCGATGGTCGTCGATCGGCCTGCGTCCACCGGCGATCGCCGTTGCGCTGGCGAGCCGTCGCGGAACCGGAAGGACACCGCTCCGGCCTGCCCGATCGGTCCTCGCACCGGCGATGAGCACGAAGGGAACCTTCGCCTTGGCGGCGTTGCGGATCTTCTTGCCGAACCGGTCGTCGGAGTCGATCGATCTCGACCCGGACGCCCCGAGCCGCGCAGCTCCGTCGAGCGACGACCGTCGAGGTAGCCGTCGTACTCCTCGGCGACCGGGATGCCCGAGCACCTGGACCGGGCGAAAGCCACGCCGGGAAGGCGCCGGCGTAGTGCTCGGTCAGGACGCCGATGAAGCGCTCGATCGACCCGAACTTCGCCGAGTGGATCATCACCGGGCTGCTGGCGCGTGCCGTCGGCGGCCGGTGTACTCCAGCCCGAAGCCGGCTCGGGCTGGTTGAAGTCGTACTGGATCGTCGACATCTGCCAGGTGCGCCCGATGGCGTCCTTGGCCTGGACCGAGACCTTGGGGCCGTAGAAGGCCGCGCCGCCCGGGTCGGGCACGAGGTCCAGCCCGGACTCGACGGCAGGCCTGCTTCGAGGACGCGCGTGGCGTCGATCCAGTGCTCGTCGGAGCCGATGAACTTCTCCTTGTGCGTTCTCGTCGCGCGTCGACAGCTCCAGGTAGAAGTCCTCGAGGCCGAAGTCACGGAAGCAGGCCGAGGCAGAAGTTCGAGCAGGTGCTTGATCTCGTCGGCCGGCCTGCTCCGTGGTGCACGTAGGAGTGGGAGTCGTCCTGGGTGAAGCCGCGCACCCGGGTGAGGCCGTGCGACGACGCCGGACTTCTCGTAGCGGTAGACCGACCCGAACTCGAACAGCCGCAGCGGCAGCTCGCGGTAGGAGCGCCCGCGCGACCGGTAGATGAGGTTGTGCATCGGGCAGTTCATGGCCTTGAGGTAGTAATCCGACGCCCTCCATCTCCATCGGCGGGAACATCGTGTCCGCGTAGTAGGGCAGGTGCCCGGAGGTGTGGAAGAGCCCGTCCTTGGAGATGTGCGGCGTGCCGACGTAGTCGAAGCCTTCCTCGATGTGCCGACTGGCGGACGTAGTCCTCCATCTCCCGCTTGAGCACGCCGCCCTTGGGGTGGAAGACCGGCAGGCCAGAGCCGATTTCGTCGGGGAAGGAGAACAGGTCCAGTTCGGCGCCGAGCTTGCGGTGGTCGCGGCGCTCGGCTTCGGCAAGACGGTCGAGGTATGCCGTCGAGGTCGGCCTTGGTGGGCCACGCGGTGCCATAGACCCGCTGGAGCTGCTCGTTGGCCTGATCGCCGCGCCAGTAGGCCGCGCCGCTGCGCATCACCTTGTAGGCGTTGCCGAGCAGCTTGGTCGTCGGGCATGTGCGGGCCACGGCACAGGTCGCCCCAGGCGCGCGTCGCCGTCGCGGCGGACGTTGTCGTAGATCGTCAGCTGCGCCGCCGCCGACCTCGACCGAGGCCCCCTCGGCGGCGTCCTCGCTCGCCCCGCCCTTGAGGCCGATGAGCTCGCACTTGAACGGCTCGTGCGCCAGCTCGAGCGAGCGCCTCGTCGTCGGAGACTTCGCGGCGGACGAATGTCTGGCCCTCGTTGATGATCCGCTGCATGACCTTCTCGAGGTTCTTGAGGTCTTCGGGCGTGAACGGCGTCTCGACCTTGAAGTCGTAGTAGAAGCCGTCGCGGATCGGCGGGCCGATCCCGAGCTTGGCGTCCGGGATTGACCTGCTGGACTGCCTGCGCGAGGACGTGGGCGCACGAGTGGCGCAGCACCATCAGCCCGTCGGGCTCGTCGATGCGCACCGCTTCGACGACGTCGCCGTCACCGAGGATGTGCGCCAGGTCGCGCAACTCACCGTTGACCCGGGCGACGACGACGTCGCGGTCGCCGCCGAAAAGGTCAGCCGCGGTCGTCTGCGCATCGACCGATCGCTCGTTGCCGGCGACGGACACGGTGATACTGGCAGACACGGTGCACTCCTTGGTCGGGTCGGCCACGCCGCCTCGGCGCGCCAGCGTCAAGGGTATCCGCCGCCGCGGATGCCGCGCTCCGCGGTTTCGGGCTCAGACCGAGCGTTCCCTACCTCTTCGCCACCGTCATCACGAGGTGGGCGCGCTCACCCGAAGCGGGGAGATGCCGATGGTGCCCCCGTCTGACGAGCGGCCCAGGCGCACCGTCGACGGGAGCCGGATCGGGTCTCGAAACCACACCGTGGAGGTGCCAATCGGGGGCACCTCCTGCCCCAGGTGGGCGATGACCCGCGCGTAGCTCCACATCCCGTGCGCGATCGCACCCGGTAGGCCGAACGGTCGCGCACCGAGATCGCTCAGGTGGATCGGGTTGTAATCACCCGACACCGCGGCATACTTTCCGCCCCTGGCCCGCCGGGATCCGCCACCGGACCGGCAGCGGCCGGAGGTCGACCTCGGGAGTGGCCTCATGGGGCACGTCCGGGTGACTTTCCCCCCGGGCGAGGTAGGTGCTGCGTGAGGTCCACACCGGCTCGCCGCCACTCGCGACGGTCGTCACCACGTCGAACTGCTGCCCGCGGCGGTGCGGTCGCAGCTTCTCCGCGCGCACCGCGACATCCAGCACCTCGGTGACCGCCAGCCCGCGCTGCCACGTGAAGGTGTTGGCGAGATGCACCGTCCCCAACGCCGGGAACGGAAACTCCGGTGAGGTCAGCAGCGCCACCTGGAGCGGGAACGAAGCGACGTAAGGGTAGGTGACCGGGATGGCGTCGCGCAGACCGAACCCGCAGACCCGGGCGTATGCCGCGACCCGCGCGGGATCCAGCCGGACGTGTCGTGCGCCGACCTCGCCCGACGGCAGCCGCGGCTCGGTGATCTTGGTGGCGTGGCCAAGCGCCCGAGCGGCCACTGCAGTGGCCTGGCGCGGCACCGACCGCGCGAGTCCGGCCAGCACCGATCGCGCGACGGACGGCATACCGTCTGGCGTCCTCATGCGCCGATGAGGCTCTGACCGCACACGCGCACGACCTGCCCCGTGACGCCGGCGTTGGCGTCCTGGCTCAACCAGGCGACCGTCTCGGCCACGTCGATCGGCAGACCCCCCTGCTGGAGTGAGTTCAACCGACGTCCGATCTCCCGGGTCGCAAAGGGGATCGACCCCGTCATCTTCGTTTCGATGAATCCGGGGGCGACCGCATTGACCGTGATACCGCCGCGGGCGGCCTCCGGGCTGGTAGCCAGGGCCTGGGTCAACCCGATGACGCCCGCCTTGGACGCCCCGTAGGACGTCTGGCCCCGGTTGCCCGCGATCGCCGGCGATGGACGAGACGAGCACGAGGTGCCCCCCCTCCCGGAGTCCGTCAGCGGCCAGGAGTGACTCGTTCATCCTGATGATCGACAGGAGGTTTACCTCGAGGACAGCTGCCCACCGCGCCTCGTCGGTATTGGCCAGGAGCTTGTCGCGCGTGATGCCCGCGTTATGCACGACGATGTCGAGGCCCCCGTGCCGCAGGTGGCAGTGCTCAACAATCCTCGCACCGGTGTCCGCGGCCGTGACGTCTGCCTGGACTGCGGTGCCGCGCAAGCGGTTTGCGACACTCGCAAGCGCCTGTCCAGCTGCTGGCATGTCGACGGCCACGATGGTCGCCCCATCGCTCGCGAGGACCTCGGCGATTGCCGCTCCGATGCCCCTGGCCGCTCCCGTGACTACGGCCACCTTGCCAGCGAGGGGCTGCGCCCAGTCGGCTGGCGGGTGGACCGGCTGCCCTGACGGGGTCGCGCCGACCTCGATGACCTGCCCTGAGACATAGGCAGACCGGCCCGAGAGCAAGAAGCGGAAGGTCGCCTCCACCGTGTCCTCGGCACCTTCGGCGACGACCACGAGGTTGGCGGTTGCGCCCGCTCGGAGCTCCTTACCGATCGACTTCATCGCGCCGACGAGTGCACGGTGTGCCGCTGCCTGCTCGACGGTGCGAGCGGCCAGCCAGGGACGCCCGATGACGATGACTCGGCCGCTGGCGGCGAGCCGCTTGAGCGACGGGGCAACGACCGCGCGCAGTCGCTCCAGGTCAGCTGGACCGGCCATACCCGTGAGGTCCACGACGATCGCTGCCGCCGGCAGGGTGTCGAAGGGGTCGCCGATCTCGATGCCCTCGGCGGCGAGGAGCAGACGCAGCCGGTCGGCGACGGGCGTGTCTTCGCCGAGCCCGCCGAGCAGGACCGGTCCGTCGATGAGGGGGGCGTCGACGGCATACCGGCGCAGGGTCGTGGGCTGAGGCAGCCCGAGGGAGTCGACGAGGCGTTTGCCCAGCGGTGAGGCGACCAGGGCGGCATACGGGTCGGACGCGAAAAGGGCCATCTCAGGCCGCTTCGAGGATCGCGACGACACCCTGCCCGCCGGCGGCGCAGATGGAGATCAGGCCACGCCCTGACCCCTTCTCGTGCAACGCCTTTGCCAAACTCGCCACGATCCGCCCACCGGTGGCCGCGAAGGGGTGACCGGCAGCGAGTGAGGATCCGTTGACATTGAGCCGTGAGCGATCGATGGGGCCCAGAGCCGCCGGCAGACCGAGCCGGGTCTGGCAAAAGGCGTCGTTCTTCCCACGCCGCGAGGGTCGTGAGGACAGTGGAGGCGAAGGCTTCGTGGATCTCGTAGAAATCGAAATCCTGGAGGGTCAATCCCTGGCGAGCCAGGAGCGTCGGCACCGCGAAAACCGGCGCGGTCAAGAGCCCATCGACGCCGTTGACGTAGTCGACCGCAGCGGTCTGCGCGTCGACGAACCAGGCGAGCGGGGTGAGGTTGTGAGCGGCTGCCCACTCCGCGCTGCCCATGAGGACGGCCGAGGCACCGTCCGTGAGCGGAGTCGAGTTGCCGGCCGTCATGGTGGCACCCTCCCCTCGACCGAAGACCGGGGCGAGGGTGGCGAGCTTCTCGATGCTGGCGTCCGGGCGCAGGTTGGCATCGCGAGTCAGGCCGAGGTAGGGCGTGACGAGGTCGTCGAAGAAGCCGCGGTCGTACGCCGCCGCCAGGTTGTGGTGGCTCGCGACGGCGAGGGCGTCCTGGTCCTCTCGCGTGATCCCCCACTCCTTGGCGGTGAGAGCCATGTGTTCGCCCATTGACAACCCGGTGCGCGGCTCGACGTTGGCCGGCACCTGCGGAGTCAGATGTCCAGGGCGGATCGAGGCCAGGGCGGCTGCTCGCTGGGCTGGTGTTTTGGCGCGGTTGAGCGCGAGCAACACGCCTCGCAGCCCATCAGACAGTGACATCGGGGCGTCGCTGGCGGTGTCGGTGCCGCCCGCAATACCGCTGTCGATCTGACCCACGGCGATCTTGTTCGCCACGATGATGGCTGCCTCGAGGCCGGTGCCGCAGGCCTGCTGGAGGTCAAACGCTGGCGTGCGAGGGTCGAGCGCCGTGCCAAGGACGCACTCGCGGACGAGGTTCCAGTCACGGCTGTGTTTGAGGACCGCTCCCGCGACGACGTCACCGAGGTGCTCTCCGGCCAGCCCGAACCGGGCGATCAGCCCGTCGAGGGTCGTCGTCAGGAGGTCTGTGTTGGAGGCTGCGGCATACGCGCCGCCCGAGCGGGCAAAGGGCACCCGGTTGCCCCCGAGGATCGCAACTTTGCGTGGGATGTCGGACGACATGACGGCTCCTTGATCGCGGACCGCGCGGCCTCGAGGTGCTTCTCGCGGCCGGCTGGTGCCGCGACGCCGCGGCACGACCTCAAGCGTATGCCGGTGGACCTTCCCGGGCGGCAGCCGGGACGGGCGCAGGCTGAGCGGTCAGCGCGTGGAGGCGATGGCCACGATGGTCAGCGCCGGGGCGAGGCCTTGGACGATCGCGGACTTGAGCATTCTCCGGTCGCTGGTCGCAAGGAGCGCGGCAGCCGCCAGCATCACGGCGGTCGCGAAGCAGATCGCCGTCACGCCGACGGTGCTCGCACCAGCCAGCAGCAGGGCAACGCCGGCCAGCACCGCGAGCGCAAGGAAGAGGTTGTAGAAGCCCTGGTTGTAGGCCCATGGCCGGATTGCGTCGGCCTGCTCCGGGGTCCTGATCCGGAAGGCGGCGCGCGTGGTCGCGCTGTCGAAGGCGACCGCTTCGAGCCAGAAGATGTAGACGTGCACCGCCGCAGACATCGCGGCGAGAGTGGCGATGACGACGTTCACGAGCTCTTCTCCCGGCGGACGAGGGCGGTGATGCTCGGACTGACGGCGCCACAGCGAGGGCGCCGGCACAGCAGGTCAAGGGGCTGGTGGATGTGAAGGGACTCGAACCCCTGACCTCTCGCGTGTGAAGCGAACGCTCTAACCAACTGAGCTACACATCCAGGTGCGGCGAACCGCTGTCCCTGATCGGCGTTTCCGCTGGTCAGGACCGTTTTCTACTGGTGGGCGATACTGGGTTTGAACCAGTGACCTCTTCCGTGTCAAGGAAGCGCGCTACCACTGCGCTAATCGCCCGAAGGTCGTGCTGAGGCATCCGATCGGCTCGGTTGCCGGAGGTGGAGACGGGATTTGAACCCGTGTACGCGGCTTTGCAGGCCGCTGCCTCGCCTCTCGGCCACTCCACCGTGAAGGCGGTCTACCTCCGAGCGGACGACGAGGCTCGAACTCGCGACCTCAACCTTGGCAAGGTTGCGCTCTACCAACTGAGCTACGTCCGCAGGTGCACTGTGAGCTTCGCCATTAGGCTGGCCCCGTTGGTGCGAGATCAGACATTAGCGGACGGACGGGGGCCTGTCCAAACCGACCCCCGCCCGTCTCACCAGCGCCGATGGTCACCCGCCACGGTCCAGGCGACGACGCCGACGCGGGTCAGGACTCGGCCAGCCGTGCCATTTCCGCCTCGATGTCGTAGTCCGGCACCGGCCAGTCGGGGCTCATCTCCCGCAGCCGTTCGAGGATGAGTTGCTGCACGGCATACCTGGCATACCACTTGTTGTTGGCCGGGATGATGTACCACGGCGCCGCCAGGGTGGACGTCCGGTTGAACATCGCCTGGAAGGCTCGCAGGTAGTCGTCCCAGTAGGCCCGGTTGTCGGTGTCTCCCGGGGTGTACTTGAAGCGCTTATCGGGGCGCTCGAGTCGCTCCATGAGCCGCGCTCGCTGCTCGTCCTTGGAGATATAGAGAAACACCTTGACGATCTGGGTGCCGTTTTCGATGAGCTCGCGCTCGAAGGCGTTGATGATCGCGTAGCGCTTGACGATCTCGGTCGCCGGGACGAGCCGCTTCACCTTGGTGATGAGGACGTCCTCGTAGTGGGACCGGTCGAAGACGCCGATCTGCCCCGCCTCCGGCAACGCTTTGCGAATGCGCCACAGGAAGTCGTGAGCTCGTTCCTCCGCGGTCGGTGCTTTGAACGCCGTCGCCTTGATGCCCGCCGGGTCGGCGTTGCTCATGACGTGCCGGACGATGCCGCCCTTGCCGGCGCTGTCGAGCCCCTGCAGGACGATGAGCAGGCTGCGCTTTCCGCCGCCCTTGGTCTCGGCGAAGAGACGCTCCTGCCATTCGCCGATTTCGGGCGCGTAGGCCTCCAGAGCCTCCTCTCCCTTCTTGCGGCCGCCGTCGAAGCCGGGAGTCGATGCCGGGTCGAAGTCGGCAAGCACAAACCCTCGCCTGACCCGCAGCACCTCGCTGATCGGCTCGTCAGGACGCAGACTCTTGGCGACAGGCTCGACATCGACGGGGGTGTCGTAAACCTCCGGCGCAGCGAGAGCGACGGAGCTGGCCGCGTTCTTGTCGACCTTGGCGACGACGACGTCGACCTTGCCCTTCTCACCCTTGGCGATCGCATGAGCCTCGTCGCGCCCCAGCGTGGCGTCGCCGGTGACGGCCTTCTTCGACGTCCTCGCCTTCGTCTTCTTCGACGTCGTGGAACCCTTCGACTTCTTCGAGTCGTCTAGGGCTTTCCCGGCCCTCACGGCCTTCCCGCCCTTCACGGACTTCCCGGACTTCTTGGTCGCCCGCTTGTCGAGCTCTGCATGGGCCTTCGCCGCGGCCTTTTCAGCCCGTCGCGCAGCCTTGGCAGCCTTTGCTGCAGCAGCTTTGTCGCGCTTGTTGACGGCCTTACCGTCCAGCGCAGTGTCGGAGTCCTTGGCAGCCTTCGAGGCGCCCTTGCCCTTGGTCTTTGCCATGGCGGACATCCTGCCCTATCGACCAGCCCCTGACCGGGTTTTCCGACGCGTGAAAAGTCGCGCCGACGACGGTGCACCAGGGTTGACCCGCGGTGGTGCCCCACCAACCTGGTCGGCTCCCACCCATGCACGCGAGGGTGGTATGCCGTTGTGCCGCAACACTGTCATAGCTGGACCCGCACTTTCACAGCGTGCTCGCCGGCCGGACACGGATGCCGTGCCTGGCTGAGGTGGGGGACACGGCATACTCGTGGCTTCGCGGCGAAAGGCGATCATGACCCTCCCCCTCGAGTTGCCCGTGCAGCCGATGTTGGCCAAAGCGGTGACGTCAGTGCCTCTCGCTACCACCCCGGGTGGTCCGTGGGCCTATGAGCCGAAGTGGGACGGTTTCCGCTGCATCGTCATCCGTGACGGCGACGATGTCGAGTTGGCCAGCCGCGGGTCCAAGCCGCTGACGCGGTACTTCCCCGAGGTTGTCGAGGATGTGCGCCGCTTGGTGCCGGCTCGATGCGTCCTCGACGCGGAGCTCGTCGTGCGTCGAGGGCCTGCAGGTCGCCAGCGGCTGGACTGGGAGTCCCTGTCCCAGCGCATCCATCCCGCGGCTTCGCGCATCACCCGCCTGGCTGGCGAGACTCCCGCAGAACTCGTGTGCTTCGACCTGCTTGCTCTTGAGGACACTTCCCTCATGGACCAGCCTTTCCGCGACCGTCGGGCTGCCCTTGAGGGTGCGCTGGCCCATCTGGAGGCCGGGGACCCGATCCATGTCACCCGGCTGACCACCGACCCCGATCTCGCCGCGCGATGGTTCGATGATTTCGAAGGGGCCGGGCTCGACGGGGTCATGGCCAAGGGACTGGGCACCCCCTATACGCCCGGCAAACGCACGATGCTCAAGGTGAAGCACAAGCGCACCGCCGACGCCGTCGTCTTCGGTTATCGGATCCACACGTCCGGGCAAGGCGTCGGGTCCCTCCTCCTCGGCCTCTACGACGGCGACGGGAGGCTCATCCCGGTCGGCGGCATCGCGGCCTTCACTGCGGCACACCGACGCCAGCTCATCGAGGAGTTTGCACCCCTGGTCGTCCTCGACTCGGACGGGATGGTGCCTCACGCGAGCACCGATCGGTCGCGCTTCTCGGCCAACAAGGACACGTCCTTCGTCCAGGTGCGACCCGAGCGCGTTGTCGAGGTGGCCTTCGACCACATGGAGGGACATCGTTTCCGGCACGCCGTGACTTTCCGTCGGTGGCGCCCGGACCGCGCCCCCCAGTCGTGCCTGCTTGAGCAAGGGGAGCGCGCGCCGGCATACGACCTCGCCGACGTCCTGGGGACCTAAAGCTCAGGACGGCGCGATCCGAGGGGGCAACTCCGGGTGGTGACGGAGATACCCGACCCCGCCTGGCTCGTACTCGTCGTCGGCGTATCGCTGCTTCGACGGTTGGACTCGAGGTGGCTCCCCCGGCATCTTGGGATAATCCGGCGGGAACGCCAGCTCCGGCAAGCCATCTGCGACGTCCCGCTCCCACCATTCCATGGCCTGGCCCAAATCTGCTCGCGCCGTGGGGTATTCACTCCAGGGGTCGTCACGCCCGGCCAGGATGTCGAGAACGGTGCGCACGGTGAAGTCGCGGGGATCGACGGACTCGAGGTCGTGCCACGCGAGCGGCATCGACACCGGGGCGCCGGGCAAAGGCCTCGGACTGTATGCCGCCGCGATCGTCCGGTCGCGGCAAGCCTGGTTGTAGTCGACGAAGACGCGCTGGCCGCGTTGCTCCTTCCACCATGCCGTCGTCGCGAGATCCGGTGCGCGTCGCTCGAGCTCGCGGGCGATCGCGATGACGCCGTGCCGGACATCGAGGAACTCCCGAGTGGGGGTGATCGGGACGTAGACGTGCAACCCGCGGTTGCCGGACGACTTGGCAAAACCCGTGAGCCCGACCTCGCCGAGGACCTCACGGAGGAGGAGTGCCGCCGTGACGGCATCGGCGAACCCACGACCCGGCTGCGGATCGAGGTCGATGCGCACCTCGTCAGGGTGGTCCACTGCATTGGGGCCGGCGGACGCGGTGACCGGCCACGGATGGAAGGTGATCGTGTTCATCTGGACCGCCCAGACGGCAGCCGCGATCTCGTCGATGACGAGTTGCGGATGTTTCCGACCGGACGGGTAGGTCATCGTGACCGTGCGCACGTATGCCGGTACACCCCGCGGAGGGTTCTTCGAATAGAACTCCTCGCCCTCGATCCCCGTCGGGAACCTCTGGAGGGTCATGGGTCGACCCCCGACACGGTCGAGGAAGGCCTGGCCCAGGTCACGGATGTAGGTCGCCAACTCTCCCTTGGTGATCCCACTGTCGGGCCAGAGCACCCGGTCGGGGCTCGAGATGCGCACCGAGCGCACGGAGCCGTCAGGCGCTGGGCAGTCCAGGTGAAGGTCGGCCATGGCGCCACTGTAGGTCGCCCCGTGGGAATGGCCTCTCTTCCTCGTGGTGTTGTCCTGGGCATGACGCACCTCGCGCCCTCCGCCGGCACCCCCGACTCGTCCGCTGACCGCTACCCCGCGGCGAAGCCCGAGGCCCACTGGCGCGACGTCCTGAGCCCCCTCGAATACCACGTGCTGCGCGAGGCAGGGACGGAGCGACCGTTCACCGGCGAATACACCGACACCAAGACCGAGGGTGTCTACAGCTGTCGCGCGTGTCAGGCCGAACTCTTCACGAGCACGACGAAGTTCGACTCTCACTGCGGGTGGCCCTCCTTTTACGCCCCGATGGCCGGTGATCGCGTGGAATACCTCGAAGACCTGTCGATCCCTGGCCGCCCTCGGGTCGAGGTGCGCTGCGCGACCTGCGGGTGCCACCTCGGTCACGTCTTCGAGGGCGAGGGCTACGACACCCCGACCGACCAGCGCTACTGCATCAACTCCGTCTGCCTCACGCTGCGCCCGTCGGGGCAGGCTGACGGATCGTGAGTGAGATGCAACCTCACTGACTCACCGGACGGTTTACCTCGTCACCAGCGGTGTCGGACCCCATCCGATGCCCGACCCGGTGACGAGGAGTCGTTATGCGTGAGTTCCGCCGGTCCATCATGGTTGCCTTCGGCCTCACCGGCTGTCTGCTTCTCGCGGGGGTCGCCAGTTGTAGCGGCAGCACCACAGCCCCGTCGAGCGCGGCAGTCGGTCCCCAATCCGCCCCTGAGCTGGCAGCTGGGGCGTCCGCCAAGGGCATCGATTCCACGGCTGTCCAGGCGACGATCGAGCCGAAGATCATCCGCACCGCCTCGCTCTATCTCACGGTTGGCGATGTCGGGACAGCTGCGGTCCGGGTGCGGGCGATTGCGTCGGGACTCGGCGGCGCGGTCCTCCAGGAGAGTGTCAATGCCACTGCCGTGGTGCCGAGCGACGCGTCCGGGTCTGCTCCTGTCGTGCCGTCGTCGCCGCTGCCACCGACCACGCGTCGGGGAAATAGCGGCTACCTGACCCTCGCGATCCCGTCGGCCAAGCTCGACCAGGCCCTCGACCAACTCGCCGAGATCGGCACCGTGGTGCAGCGCGCGTCAGGAGCCAAGGACGTCACTGCCACCTACGTCGACGTCGAATCGAGGTTGGCGACAAAGAAGGCGAGCATCGACCGCGTGCGCGCCCTGATGACGCAGGCCAAAGACATCCAGCAGATTGTGGCCATCGAGTCCGAACTGGCCAGCCGTGAGGCGGAGCTTGAGTCACTCCAGGCGCAACGTGCAGCCCTGAGCTCACAGGTCTCGATGTCTTCAGTGACCGTCGCCCTGAGCTCTCACCCCGAGGCCATCGTCGCCGAGGACTCCCCCGGATTCGTGGGCGGCCTCAAGACCGGCTGGGCTGCGTTCCTGACGAGTGTGCGGGTCGCCCTCACCGCGCTGGGCGCTGCCCTGCCCTTCGTCCTCCTCGCGGCGGTGCTCTATCTGGTCTTCCGCCGATGGCGGTCCCGAGTCGCCGGTGCCCGGGGTTCCGCTCCGATCGTCACCCCGACGACGCCCCAGCAATGAGCCCGACACCAGCCATCGCCAGCACGACGCCGAGGTATTGAATCGCTCCGAGTCGCTCCTTGAGCACCGCCCACGCCAGGCCGATCGTCGCCACGGGATAGAGCGACCCGAGGACAGCCGACACGCTGAGCAGACCCGCGGTCGTCGCCGCGGCGAAGAGGGCGTTCGCGAGCAGGTCCCCCGCCCCGATGGCACCGATGACGGCGAGGTCCCTCCTGCCGATTCCCCCGCTGCTACGTCGCACGAGGCCGAGCGCCGCATACCCGAGGCCACTCGTCACGCGCATCGCCCACAGCGTGTGGATCAGCGACACCTGGGCCGCGGCTCCGAGGCCCACGAGGCCCGCCCCCAACAGGACTGCGGCCGCAGCAGCGAGCAGGACGGGCCGTGCACTGACCGACACACTCAGGTGCGGTCCACTGACCAACACGGTCCCGACGAGCGCGACGATCATCCCTGTCCACACCCACGCGGTCGGTCGCTCGCCGACGGCAATGCCCGCGAGCACGGGGATGGCGGCGCTCAACGACGAGATCGGTGCGACCACACCCATCGGGGCTGACGCGAGCGCGGCATACAGACAGAGCAGTCCGGCGCCCCCGCCAACCCCCGCGACGACAGACCACGCGAGCCATGTCGAGGACGTGGGGACATCGCGAAAGCCCAGCCCGACAGTGAGACTCAACGCGAGCGCGACGAGGATATGTGACCATCCGACGACGGCGACGGGGCTCACCCGCTGTGACACCCGGCCCGCGACGAAGTCACTCGTCCCCCACGCTGCCGCGGCCAAGAGCGCCAAGATCGCTGCCATGGACCCAGACCGTAGCCGGGACGGTCCGAGTCCACGCCACCCGAGGCGGAGCCGAGACGCGCCCGAGGCTCGACCGCCCACTCGCGGGCCCCTGTCGGCGCGTCGCCCACCCTCAGACCACACGGGCACGCATACGCTCAGGACGTGCGTGGACGAACCCTTCCGAGCGAGACGGCTGCCGAATTCGCGCAGGCCATCGAAGGGCTTCGCGCCGCCCGCCTGCGACCCGAGGTCCGTCTCAGCGAGGTCCCCGCACCACAGCGCATCGCCCCCTACGCCGTGGCCCTCACCGGCGAGGTCGTGGGGTCGGCCGACGGGGAGGAACTCTCCTCCGGTCGGTTCGTCCTCCTTCACGACCCGTCGTGCCCCGAGCCGTGGGAAGGGTCGTGGCGAGCCGTGACCTTCGCCCGCGCCGAGTTGGAGCCCGAGGTCGCCAGCGACCCATCGCTCGGGGAGGTCGGGTGGGCTTGGCTCATCGAGGCGCTCAACGACCGACGGTTGTCCTTCGGCGCCGAGGCCGGCACGGTGACCCGCGTCGTATCCGAGCGTTTCGGTGGCCTCGCTGACCGGATGACCACGGTCGAGATGGAGGTCCGCGCTTCCTGGACGCCCCATGACGGCCGTCTCGGTGACCACCTCCTCGCATGGACCGACCTGCTCTGCACGGTTGCCGGCTTGCCACCTCTCCCCGAGGGCGTCGTGGCTCTGCCAGGTGTGCGGCGGTGACCGTGATCGACGTTGACCCTGCCGGTGAGTCACTCACCGATCTCCCGGCGCCCGTCCCGCTCCTGGCGCCGGCCGACGGTGTGCCCGACGTCGTCGAGGACGAACGCACCCTCCTCGCCGCCGCAGAGTTGCTCCGCTCCGGCACCGGGCCTGTCGCCGTCGACGCCGAGCGAGCCTCCGGCCACCGGTATGGCCAACGCGCCTATCTCGTCCAGCTGCGACGCGAAGGCTCGGGCACGTGGCTGATCGACCCCATCCTCTGCCCCGATCTGTCGCCCATCGCCGAGGCCCTGGAAGGCGTCGAGTGGGTCCTTCATGCCGCCACGCAAGACCTGGCATGTCTCGCCGAGGTCGGTTTACGCCCGAGCGCTCTCTTTGACACCGAGCTCGCGGGCCGTCTCGTCGGCCTGTCCCGCGTCGGGCTCGGGGCATCGGTCGAGCACTATCTCGGGCTGAGCCTGGCCAAAGAACACTCGGCTGTCGACTGGTCCCGCAGACCGTTGCCAGAACCCTGGTTGCGGTATGCCGCGCTCGACGTCGAGGTGCTCGTCCAGCTGCGCAATGCGATCGAGGCCGATCTGCGCGAGCAGGACAAGTGGGAGTGGGCACGTCAGGAGTTCGAATCCCTCGTGAATTTCGCGGGGCCACCCGCGCGGGTTGATCCGTGGCGCCGCACCTCAGGCATGCACCGGATCCGACGGCGGCGCACGCTCGCGATCGTCCGCGAGCTCTGGCTCGCGCGTGACGCGCTGGCTCAGCGCCGTGACATCTCCCCCGGCCGGGTCCTCCCCGACAGCGCGATCATCGCGTTGGCCTCGGATCCACCCAAGGACACGGCCGTCTTCGGCGAAGTCCGCGAGCTCAAGCCCGCCCAACGCAGCGCAAAGGTGTGGCTTGCGGCGATCCAGACCGCCATGGCCCTTCCGGAGTCCGCGCTCCCTCCCCTGACGCTCCCGAGCACCGGGCCGCCGCCACCTCGAGTGTGGCCCGAGCGCGACCCCGCTGCCGCTGCGCGTCTGACTGCTGCACGCGCTGCGCTCGCGGAGTATGCCGCAGCGCGCCACCTCCCAGTGGAAAACCTCGTGTCCCCCGACGCCGTCCGACGGATCCTCTGGGAGCCGCCATCGGACGGGTCGGCAGAGTCGATCGCCGATGAGCTCAGGGCACTCGGCGCCCGTGCCTGGCAGGTCGAGATCGTCGCCCCGATCCTCGTCGAGGCGTGCCGCCCGAGCGAGTGACCCGGCTCACGGGCAGGGGTCTGGTGCGGAGTTCCCTCCAGTGGTTACCGACCAGTAGCATCGGGATATCGGGCCGTCTTCCGACCCGTCTGTCTGTCTTGCCCGTGCCGCTCAAGGAGGCGCCTGCATGCCCCGAAACCTGCGTGAGGTCGTATTCGTCGACGGGGTCCGCACCCCGTTTGGAAAGGCCGGCGACAAGGGCATCTATGCCCAGACGCGGGCCGACGATCTCGTGGTCCGTTGCATCCGCGAACTGTTGCGCCGCAACCCGAATCTTCCCAAGGAGCGGGTCGAGGAAGTCGCCATCGCGGCCACGACCCAGATCGGCGACCAGGGCCTGACCCTCGGGCGGCTCGCCGCCCTCCTGTCGGGGCTGCCCACCACGACCCCCGGCTACTCGATCGACCGGATGTGCGCCGGCGCCATGACAGCGGTGACCACGACCGCCTCGTCGATTGCCTTCGGCGCCATCGACATCGCGATCGCCGGTGGCGTGGAGCACATGGGTCGTCACCCGATGGGTGAGGGCATCGACCCCAACCCGCGCATCGTCTCCGAGCGGATCGTCGACCAGTCAGCCCTCGTGATGGGCAAGACCGCCGAAAACCTCCATGACCGCTTCCCGCAGCTGACCAAGCAGCGGTCCGACGCGTATGCCGTGGCCTCCCAGGACAAACTCCAGGCTGCGTACGACGCCGGGAAAATCCAGCCTGATCTCGTCTCCGTCGCCACGCGCCACAAGGACCTTGGCTACGGCCTGGCCACCGTCGACG
Source organism: Dermatophilaceae bacterium (assembly GCA_037046615.1). Classification (GTDB taxonomy): domain Bacteria; phylum Actinomycetota; class Actinomycetes; order Actinomycetales; family Dermatophilaceae; genus Phosphoribacter. The sequence goes on along the minus strand of JBAOHD010000008.1, from coordinate 305,060 downwards.
AGCCCCCCCGACCTGGGACGACCGTCGAGGACCTCGCTCAGCTCAAGACCCCGTTCCGGGCCCATGGCAATGTGACGGCCGGCAATAGCGCCGGCCTCAACGACGGCGCGACGGCCTGCGTCCTTGCCGCCGAGGACACCGCGGCGGAACTCGGACTGCCGGTCAAGATGCGTCTCGTGTCCTACGCCTTCGTCGGAGTCGAGCCCGAGGTTATGGGCATCGGTCCGGTCCCGGCGACGGAGAAGGCTCTGGCGTCAGCCGGCCTGACGATCGACGACATCGGCTTGTTCGAACTCAACGAGGCTTTCGCTGTCCAAGTGCTTGCCTTCCTCGACCACTTCGGGATCGCCGACGACGACCCGCGGGTCAACCAATACGGCGGGGCCATCGCAACCGGTCACCCGCTGGCCTCGTCCGGGGTGCGGCTCATGACCCAGCTCGCGCGGCAATTCGAGGAGCACCCCGAGGTGCGCTACGGCCTCAACTCCATGTGCATCGGGATCGGCATGGGCGGCACCGTCATCTGGGAAAACCCGCACCACGCCGATTACGTCCCCTCCGCACGGAAGGCCTGAACCGATGAGCGACACCACCACCGTCACCACCGCCGACCTTGTCGCGGCCCTGCCGGACGAGGTCGTCACCAAGGCCCTCGTCCGTGATCTCGCCCTTCCGGGCGGCGCCGGGACCATGGCGCTGATCACCCTCGACAACGGCTTCGACCACACCAAGCCCAACACCTTCGGCCCTGCCACGATGATGGGCTTCCAGGCCGCTTTTGACCGCCTCGCCGAGCGAGCGGCAGCCGGGGAGATCCAGGCCGTAGGCATCACCGGCAAGCCGTTCATCTTCGCCGTCGGCGCCGACCTCACCGGCGTCGGCAAGCTCACGCGCCGAGCGGAAGGTGAGGCCATCGCGCGAGCCGGGCACGCGGCATACACGACTCTCATGGACCTCCCGGTCCCGACGTTCGCGTTCGTCAACGGCGCGGTCATGGGTGGCGGCCTCGAGCTCACGTTGGCCTGTGACTACCGCTCGATCTCGGCCGGTGTCCCGGCGGTGGCGCTCCCCGAGTGCTTCCTCGGTCTCGTGCCTGGGTGGGGCGGCTGCTTCCTCCTGCCCAACCTCGTCGGGGTCAAGAACGCCCTCACGATGATCATCGACAACCCGATGAACAACAACAAGATGATCAAGGGTCCCCAGGCTTTTGAGCTCGGCCTGGCCGACGCCATCTTCGAGCCGGCCGACTTCCTCGAGGAGTCGCTGGCGTGGGCCGGCAAGGTCGTGAGCGGCGAGATCGCCGTCACCCGGCCGGAGATCGACCGTGACGAAACTGCCTGGGCCACTGCCGTCGCCGCGTCGAAGTCTCTCGTCGACATGAAGTCCGGCGGGTTCGCGCCGGCTCCCTACAAGGCCCTCGACCTCGTCGCCGCTGCCCGCACAGCCAGCCGTGAAGACGGCTTCGCCGCCGAAGACGCTGTGCTCGGCGAACTCGTCATGAGCGACGAGCTCCGCGCGGGCCTCTACGCCTTCGACCTCGTGCAGCGCCGCGCCAAGCGTCCAGCGGGCGCCCCTGACCGCGCGCTCGCGCGCCCGGTGACCAAGGTCGGGGTCGTCGGGGCGGGCCTCATGGCCAGCCAACTGGCACTGCTGTTCATCCAACGCCTCGAGGTGCCGGTCATCCTGACCGACCTCGACCAGGCGCGTGTCGACAAGGGCGTGGCCTACGTGCACGCCCAGCTGGACGGTCTGGCCAAGAAGGGCCGGCTCAACTCCGACCGGCTCGGCCGCTACAAGGCGCTCGTCTCCGGGTCGACGAGCAAGGACGGTTTCGCTGACGCCGACTTCGTCATCGAAGCGGTCTTCGAGGACATGGGTGTCAAGCAGACCGTCTTCGCGGAGGTCGAGGCGGTTGTGTCCGAGACCTGCATCCTCGCCACCAACACCTCGAGCCTGTCGATCACCGAGATGGCCAGCAAGCTCGCCCACCCGCAGCGGGTCGTCGGATTCCACTTCTTCAACCCGGTCGCCGTCATGCCCCTGCTCGAGATCATCCCGGGCGGACAGACCGACGCCGCAGCCCTCGCGACCGGTTTCGCCGTCGGCAAAGCCCTGAAGAAGACCTGCATCCTGGTCAAGGATTCGCCCTCGTTCATCGTCAACCGCATGCTCGGCCGCTTCATGGGCGAGGTGGGCAGGATCGTCGACGAAGGCACTCCGGTCCCGGTCGCCGACAAGGGCTTCGCCGGGTTGACGCCGATGCCGCCCTTTGTCTTGCTCGGCCTCGTCGGGCCGGCTATCGCCATGCACAACGGCGACACCCTGGTGCGCGCCTTCCCTGACCGGTTCTACAGCTCGGTTGGGCTCAAGAACATGGTCGCGGCCGGCAAGCAGGCCTACTACATCTGGCCTGGCGGCGTCCCGCAGGTCGACCCCGAGGTCGAGGCCCTGCTGCCCAAGCCGGACAACCCCATTGTTCTCACCGCCGAGCAGGTGCGCGTCCGCGTCCTCGAGGCCCTCGCCGACGAGGCCCGTCGGATGCTCGACGAGGGCGTCGCCCAATCCCCCATGGACCTCGACCTCGCCATGATCACGGGCACCGGCTTCGCGTTCTGGAACGGCGGCATCACCCCGCTGCTCGACCGCACTGGCATCGCCGAACGCGTCACGGGGTCACGTTTCCTTCCCCCGGGTGCGGCGAGCGTCCCTGCCTGACCCACCGAGCTAAGCGGGCTCAGACACGTCGCCACAGCAGCAGGTATGCCGTGCGCTCACCCGAGCGCACGGCATACCTGCGTCCGAGGGGCGGCAGGGCCTATCTCATGGACGAGATAGGCTGGCGTTCATGTCTGACGACTACCGCCAACGCATCGGCCGACTCATCCGCGATGCGCGTCGACACAAGGGGCTCACCCAGAGCGAGCTCGCCCGCCTGCTGTCGACGAGCCAGAGTGCGGTCGCGCGGATCGAGCAAGGCCAGCAGAACCTCTCGCTCGAAATGGTCGCCCGCATCGGGGAAGCCCTGGACTCGGAGTTCGTCAGCCTTGGCCATTCCGGTCCGCAGCATCTGCGCATCGTCGGCGGTCAACGCCTGTCCGGGTCCATCGATGTCAAGACGAGCAAGAACGCCGGCGTTGCCCTGCTCTGTGCTGCCCTGCTCAACCGCGGCCGCACCACCTTGCGCAACCTCGCCCGGATCGAGGAGGTCAACCGCATCCTCGAGGTGCTGACCTCCATTGGCGTCAAGGTCCGTTGGCTGCCCGACAGCAACGACCTGGAGATCGAGCCCCCCGCGCAGCTGGACCTGGAACGCATCGACGTCGAGGCGGCGCGGCGCACCCGGACGGTCATCATGTTCCTCGGCCCGCTCATGCACGACCTCCCCCACTTCCGGCTCCCGTATGCCGGTGGGTGCGACTTGGGGACGCGCACGGTCGAACCCCACATGTCAGCCCTGCGTCACCTCGGCCTCAAGGTCGAGGCGACCGCTGGCTTCTACGACGTCGCCGCAGCACCCACTGTCGCGACCCGCCCGATCGTCCTGACCGAACGTGGCGACACGGTGACCGAAAACATTCTCATGGCCGCAGCCCGGATCCCGGGCACCACGATCATCCGCAACGCCAGCCCCAACTACATGGTCCAGGACCTGTGCTTCTTCCTCGTCAAGTTGGGTGTCGACATCCGGGGCATCGGCACGACCACCCTGACGGTGACTGGCAGGCAGGCCATCGACGTCGACGTCGAATACTCCCCGAGTGAGGACCCGATCGAGGCGATGAGCCTCCTCGCGGCGGCGGTCGTGACGGAATCGGCGATCACGATCCGGCGGGTGCCGATCGAGTTCATGGAGATCGAGCTGGCGACCCTCGAGACGATGGGGATGAAGTTCGAGATCGGTGAGGAGTACTCCTCGGCCAATGGTCACACCCGGCTGGTCGACCTGACCACGGTGCCAGGGCCGCTCCACGCCGCCCTCGACAAGATCCACCCCATGCCTTTCCCCGGGCTCAATATCGACAACCTGCCGTTCTTCGCCCTCATCGCTGCCACGGCGCAGGGCACGACGATGCTGCACGACTGGGTCTATGAAAACCGTGCGATCTATCTCACGGAGCTCAACAAGATCGGCGGCAAGGTCCAGCTACTCGACCCGCATCGGGTGCTCATCGAGGGTCCGACGCGCTGGCGGGCCGGCGAGGTCATGTGTCCGCCAGCACTGCGACCCGGGGTCGTCGTGCTGCTGGCGATGCTCGCAGCGCCCGGCACGTCGGTGCTGCGCAATGTCTACGTCATCAACCGGGGTTACGAAGACCTCGCCGACCGTCTCAACAACCTCGGCGCGACGATCGAGGTCTTCCGGGACATCTAAGCCTCGTGGCGCCCGACTGGCTGTCGGTTGCTCGCCTTGCTCGGGTTTGCTCGCCTTGCTCGGGTTTGCTCGCGTTGCCCGGGTGCTGGAGCGGTCAGGTCTCCAGCCCGAGACGGCGCGCCACGGCGTCGACGACTGGAGCAAGGCCCTGCCTGGACAACACGATCGAGTAATGGTTGGTGTCGGGCACCAGGGTGACGCTGACGTCGTGCGGGACCTTGAGGATGGCCAGCCGGCTCTCGTCATAGAGACCCTGCTTCTCGTCGAAAAGCCCGCGTGAGGCCCAGAGGAAATCGACCGGCACTCCTTGAGTGACGACGTCGCGCACGGCGGGCGAGAGTCGAGGGTGGAAGATGACATCGCGTCCGTCCGCGCGGATCGCGGCCAACACACATGAACTCACGAATCGGCCGGGCTCGGTCGGTGACGGCCGGACGTCATGCACGAGATAGCGCCGGATGTGCTCGGCGTCGGGCCCGTGGACCAGGAGTCCGATCGCCGGGTGGTCGGCGACGAACTCGATGTAGGACTGCGGGCTCTCGAAGGAGCGTTCGAGCCGCTTCATCGCCGGCCCGAGGACGACGCGAAGGGTCTTGTCAATGTCCTCCTCGCCCAGCCCGGGCGGCACCGGGAAGTTGAGACCACCGTCGACGAGGACTAGACCGGACACGAGGTCGGGATAGTGGGCGGCGAACAGGACCGCCACGGCCGCTCCCATCGAGTGCCCGAGGACCAGGGGCGGTGCGGGAAGTGAGCGGACAAGGTTGGCGAGCTCGTGGACGTGCACGTCGAGACCCAGCGGACCCGGTCGCACGGGGCTGTCACCGCGGCCGTTGAGATCGGGGGCGAGCAGCCGGACGGCGCCTGGGCCGAAGCGGTCGGCGATCACCTGGCCAAGCAGGCTCCAGTTGAGCCCATTGCCGGTGATCCCGTGGATGGCGATGACCGTGGGGGCATCGGCAGGGACCACACCCACGGTGAGGTCGTGAACGTGCATCGTCATGAGGTCATTCTCGCGGTGAGGTTGTCGGCGATCGCGGTGGGGGTCAGTCCAAGATCAATGAGGACTTCGCTTCGAGAGGCGTGGTCGAGGAACTCCTTGGGTATGCCGTAGCAGTGGACGGGCGTGGACAGCCCGGCTTCGCGCACGGCATACGCAATCTGCGAGCCGATGCCGCCAACGACGAGGCCATCCTCGATGACAGCGACCGTGCCGGCTGCTCCCGCGAGGGCAACAACGTCGGGGCTGACGGGGACGGCCCAGCGAGGGTCGATGACGCGGACGGTGTGCCCGCGCTCGGTGAGCAGGTCACCAGCCTGCACCGCCACAGCCGCCATCTCGCCGATCCCGACGAGGAGGACATCGACCGAACTCGCCGCGTCACCGTCTCCCGCCGGCCCATCGCCAGGCTCGGCCAAGACGTCGACAGACCCGCTGACGCGGACCGCCGGCATGGGGGCTGGGGGGTTTTGCTTCGAGAAGCGGATGACGGTCGGTCCATCGTCGACCTCGACGGCCTCACGCAGGGCGCGCCGAAGCTGATCGGCGTCCCTGGGTGCGGTCACTCGCACACCCGGCATGATCCCGGTGATCGCGAGATCCCACATGCCGTTGTGCGACCCGCCGTCGGTGCCGGTCACCCCCGCCCGGTCCAAGACGACAGTCACCGCCGCCCGGTGCAGCGCGCAATCCATCAGCAGCTGGTCGAACGCCCGGTTGAGGAAGGTCGCGTAGACGCACACGACCGGGTGCAGGCCGGCATACGCAAGTCCGGCCGACATCGTCAGCGCATGCTGCTCGGCGATCCCGACGTCGAAAACCCGATCGGGGAAACGCGCCGCAAAGGCCTGCAGGCCAACGGGGATGAGCATCGCTGCGGTGATCGCGACGACGTCTTCCCGCTCCGCGCCGATGTCGACGATCGCGTCGGAGAACTCGTCGGTCCAGATCCGGCCTTTGACCTGCAGCGGCAGACCGGTCTCCGGGTTGATCTTGTCGACGGCGTGGAAACGGTCGGCTTCGTGGGCGCGCGCGTGGTGATAGCCCTTGCCCTTGTGGGTGATGACATGGACGAGGACCGGCCCACCGAATGACCTCGCCTTGCGCAGCGCCGACTCCAGCGCCTCGACATCGTGACCGTCGACCGGACCGACGTATTTGAGGCCGAGGTCCTCGAAAAGGCCCTGCGGCGCGACCATGTCCTTGAGGCCCTTCTTGAGGCCGTGGACCGCGCCATAGACCGCGCCCCCGATAACCGGGGTGCGGCTGAGAGTGCTTCTCCCCCAGTCCAGGACGTTTTCGTAACCGCGGGTCGTGCGCAAGGTGGCGAGGTGATCGGCCAGGCCGCCCCTGGTCGGGGCGTAGGAGCGGGCGTTGTCATTGACGACGATGACCAGCGGGAGGTCCTTGTCCGCAGCGATGTTGTTGATCGCCTCCCACGCCATGCCTCCCGTGAGCGCGCCGTCCCCGATCACCGCGACGGTATGCCGGTCCGTCTCCCCCCGCAGCCTCCTCGCCTTCGCGATCCCGTCGGCCCACGACAGAGCGGTCGAGGCGTGGGAGTTTTCGACGACATCGTGGTCGGACTCACCTCGGCTCGGGTAGCCCGACAGCCCACCGCGGGAGCGGAGCTTCGAAAAGTCGTGACGGCCGGTGAGGATCTTGTGGACGTAGGACTGGTGGCCGGTGTCGAAAACGATGGTGTCGTGCGGGGACTCGAAGATCCGGTGGATGGCGATCGTGAGCTCGACGACCCCGAGGTTGGGGCCGAGATGGCCGCCTGAGCGGGAAACGGAGTCGATGAGGAAGGTGCGGATCTCCTGCGCCAACTGGGGCAGGTCGCGCGGGCTGACGAGCTTGACGTCCTGGGGCCCGTGAATGGAATCGAGCAGTGCCACTGAGAGAGTGTCCTTCCACACGAACCGGTCTCACCGAGTCTAGTTCACCCTTGCGACCACTCCCGGAACCCGCACGGTCACAACCGCGGCGCGAACCGCCGCCCTCGCATCGCCTCGTAGATCAGACCGACAGACCGGTCGGCAGCCACGAGCCGCAATCCCTCCGCTTCGAGAGCGGTCAAGATCTGCGCCAGCGCCTCGGGCGTGACCGCCGGACCGAGCTCGACCCGCGCCTCCCGATAGGCCTGGCGCATGGCCGCGACCTGCCCGGCGATGTGCCGTTGGGCCAGCCACGCGAGCGCGACCGGATGCGCCTTCCAGCCGGCATACCGTCGATAGTCGGGCGGGCAGTGGTCCAGCAGCCACGCGACGGCGCGGTCCTCCCACCCCGGCGTGTGCGCCGGGGGTATGCCGGGTGGCCACCCAGGCGGGACATGTGCGCTCACGGCTCCAGTCTGCCGCGCTCCACTGACAGCCGCCTCGTGCCGCGGTGAACAGCAGTGGGCCGCCCCCTCGAATCGAGGAGGCGGCCCGCTGTCGGGCCGAGCAGTCGGGCTCGGACCGGAGGTCAGCTCACGAGCGAACGAAGGACGTATTGCAGGATCCCGTCGTTGCGGTAGTAGTCCCGCTCACCGGGGGTGTCGATGCGCAGGACCGCGTCGAAGGCGACGACCGCACCATCGGCCTTGGTTGCAGTCACCCGGAGCGTCTTGGGCGTGCGGCCCTCGTTGAGCTCGGTGACTCCGGCAATGTCGAACACCTCGGTGCCGTCCAAGCCAAGGCTCACCGCGGTCTGGCCCTCGGGGTACTGCAGCGGCAGGACACCCATCCCGATGAGGTTGGATCGGTGGATCCGCTCGTAGGACTCGGCGATGACCGCCTTGACGCCCAGCAGGCGGGTGCCCTTGGCAGCCCAGTCGCGCGATGACCCCGAGCCGTACTCCTTGCCGGCCAGGACAACGAGCGGGATGCCCGCAGCCTGGTATGCCGCGGAGGCGTCGTAGATCGTCGTCTGGTCACCAGCCGAGCATGTGTCACCGCAGTCGATGAAGCAGCGGGTGAAGCCGCCCTCGACACCATCGAGCAGGAGGTTCTTGAGGCGGATGTTGGCGAAGGTGCCCCGGATCATCACCTCGTGATTGCCCCGACGCGAGCCATAGGAGTTGAAGTCCTTGCGCTCGACCCCGTGGGCCGCGAGGTAGGTGCCGGCCGGGCTGTCGGGCTTGATCGACCCAGCAGGGCTGATGTGGTCGGTGGTGACCGAGTCGCCGAGCATGGCCAGGCACCGGGCGCCGCCGATGTCCGTGACCGGGGTCAGCTCGAGCTGCATCCCGTCGAAGTACGTGGGCTTGCGGACGTAGGTCGACTGAGGGTCCCACTCGAAGGTGTTGCCCTCGGGCGTGGGCAGCGACTGCCACCGCTCGTCGCCAGCAAAGACGTCGGCATACTCCTTGGTGAAGAGTTCCTTCTTGATCGAGGCGTCCATGACGGCCTGGACCTCTTCAGGGGTCGGCCAGATGTCCCGGAGATACACCGGCGTGCCGCTCTGGTCGACACCGAGCGCGTCGTGCTCGAAATCGAAGTCCATCGTCCCGGCCAGCGCGTAGGCGATCACCAACGGCGGGCTGGCGAGGTAGTTCATCTTGACGTCGGGGCTGATGCGGCCCTCGAAGTTGCGGTTGCCCGAGAGCACCGCGGTGACGGCCAGGTCGTGGGCGTTGATTGCCTCGGAGATCTCCGGCTCCAGCGGGCCGGAGTTGCCGATGCACGTCGCGCAGCCGTAGCCGACGAGGTAGAACCCGATGGCCTCGAGGTCCGGCCACAGACCGGCGGCCTCGTAGTAGCCGGTGACGACCTTGGAGCCAGGGGCCATCGAGGTCTTGACCCACGGCTTACGGGTGAGGCCCTTGGCGGCCGCCTTCCGGGCGACGAGGCCGGCAGCGATCATGACCGACGGGTTGGACGTGTTGGTGCAGGAGGTGATCGAGGCGATGGAGACAGCGCCGTGGGTCAGGTCGAACGATCGCCCGTCGGCCATCACGACTGGCACGCTCTTGCCCGGGTCGCTGGTGTAGGTCGGCAGCGCTGAGGCGAAGGCCGCCTTCGAGTTGGCCAGCTCGATCCGGTCCTGCGGGCGCTTGGGGCCGGCGATCGACGGGACGACTGTCGACAGGTCGAGCTCGAGCTTCTCGGAGAAGCGCGGCTCGGCCGCCGGGTCGAGCCACAGGCCCTGCTCTTTGGCGTAGGTCTCGACGAGAGCCACTGATGCGTCGTCGCGGCCGGTGAGCTTGAGGTATTCGATCGTCTTGTCGTCGATCGGGAAAATCGCACAGGTCGAGCCGAACTCGGGGCTCATGTTGGCGATCGTCGCGCGATTGGCCAGGGGGACGGATGCGCAACCCTCACCGTAGAACTCGACGAACTTGCCGACGACGCCGTGCTTGCGCAGCATGTCGGTGATCGTGAGGACGACGTCGGTCGCGGTGACGCCCGGCTTGGCGGCCCCGGTGAGCTTGAAGCCGACGACCCGCGGGATGAGCATCGACACCGGCTGGCCGAGCATGGCGGCCTCGGCCTCGATGCCGCCGACGCCCCAGCCGAGGACGCCCAGACCGTTGACCATCGTCGTGTGGGAGTCGGTGCCGACGCAGGTGTCAGGGTAGGCCAGGACGATGTCGCCGACCGGGCGGGTCATGACCGTCCGGGCGAGGCGCTCGATGTTGACCTGGTGGACGATGCCGGTGCCAGGCGGGACGACCTTGAAGTCCTCGAAGGCCGTCTGGCCCCAGCGCAGGAACTGGTAACGCTCGCGGTTGCGCTCGTACTCCAACTCGACGTTGCGCTCGAAGGCCTGGGCGTTGCCGAAGACGTCGATCTGGACGGAGTGGTCGATCACGAGCTCGGCCGGCGCGAGCGGGTTGATCTTGCTCGGGTCGCCACCGAGGGCGGCGACAGCCTCGCGCATCGTCGCGAGGTCGACGACGCACGGGACGCCGGTGAAGTCCTGCATGACGACGCGCGCCGGCGTGAACTGGATTTCGGTGTCAGGCTCGGCGTTCTCGTCCCACGAACCCAGCGCGCGGATGTGGTCGGCGGTGATGTTGGCGCCGTCCTCGGTGCGCAGGAGGTTTTCGAGGAGCACTTTGAGGCTGTAGGGCAGCGACGCGCTTCCCTCGACCGACCCGAGTCGGAAGATCGTGTAGGAGGCGTCACCAACCTTCAGCTCGTCACGGGCTCCAAAGCTGTTGACCGATCCGTCGACGCTCGTCACGTCGGCTCCTTCCTCGTAACTATCTTGACGTCAAGATAAATTAGCACGTCCTCCCTGATCCTGCCAGCATCCGCCTGCGCGCGTCAGGGGCGCGCTGATGCGGTCACGCTTGCGCGCCCGTGAAGTCTGTGACATCCGCGTTCGGCACAAAGGTCGCGATGCATTCGACATGGTGGGTCATCGGGAAAGCTGCGTAGGCCGCCAGGTCCGCCAGGCGGTAACCGTGTTCCATCGCGTATGCCGTGTCGCGCGCCAGGGCAGCCGGGTCGCACGCGACATAGGCGATGACCCGAGGGTGGAGGGCAGCCAGCCGGGCGACAACGTCCCGCCCCGCTCCCGAACGCGGCGGGTCGAGGACGACCGCGTCGATCGGTCCAGTCAGTCCGTCCACCACGTCCTCGACCCGTCCGCAGGTCACAGACACCTGCGGGTATGCCGCGGTGTTGACCCGAGCGTGCTCACAGGCGACCAGGTCCCCTTCGACGGCGAGGACCGATCCGGCAGGGCCGACCGATCGCGCCAAGGGGACCGAGAACAGGCCGACACCGGCATAGAGGTCCACGACGTGGTCACCCGGGCCCGGGTCGAGGATGTCGAGCACCCGCTGGACGAAAGTCGACGCCGCCCCTGGGTGGACCTGCCAGAAGCCGCGCGCGGAAACGGCATACTCCGCCTCACCGTCCTCCCACCGGACGCGCTCGGTGACCGTCGGCACCTCCGGCTCGGGCGTCGCAGGACGACGCGGACGAGGGACCGGGTGCACGACCGGAGGTCCGACGTTCGGCGCGACGACGTCGACCGCTGCACAGTCTCGCCAATCCGCTTGCAGGACAAGCGACTCGATGACGGCAGGGTGAGCGATAGGGCACTCCTGGAGCGGGATGACGCCGTGCGATCGCGGCGGCCGGAGCCCCGCCCGCCCATCGGGCGTGATCGCGAACTCCACTCGAGTGCGCCAACCGAACCCCTCGGTGTCCCCGGGCACCGGCTCGACCGTCACGTCGAGATCAAGTTTTGCCAGCCGACGGAACTGCTCCTGGACAACGTGCGCCGCGAGCCTGCGCTGTGCTGCCGGGGTGGCGTGTTGCCAGTCGCACCCACCACACCCGCCGCCTCCGTCGACGCGGGGCGGTCCGGCGTGACGGCATACCGGCTCGACTCGGTCGGCAGATGGTTCGATGACGGCGATGGCATCGGCTCGCAGGAAGCGCGAGGACGCGCCTCCCTCGGTCACTCGGGCGACGACGCGTTCACCGGGCAGGGCATGGCGCACGAAGACGACGCGTCCCTCATGGCGGGCGACACAGAAACCCCCGTGCCCAGGAGCCCCGACGAGAAGGTCGAGGTCGCGCCCGATCCAGGAATCGGCTGCATCCCGCGTCGCCGCGGGCTGCGGACGGGTCCCGCGTCGCGGGGGTCGACGACGACGGTGACCTTCGCCGGCGCCGCGTGAGGTGCTCATGCGCTCCCCCGCGGCCGGTTGACGATCGCGGGCGCGTCGTACCAGACCTCGTCGAGGCCCTCAGACGAGCGCAACTGCCACGGCACACTCGCCACCATGACTCCCGGGATGAAGTGCAGGCGCACGCGCAGTCTCAGCGCGCTCTGATTGTGCAAAATCTGCTCGTACCAATGCCCGACGACGTATTCCGGGACGTAGACGATCACGAGGTCACGGGGCGCTGCCGCTCGAAGCTCGCGGACATAGTCGATGATCGGCCGAGTGATCTCCCGGTAGGGCGACGAGACCACCTTGAGGACCACCGGCACATCGCGCTCGATCCACTCACGCCGCAACTCTGCGGTGTCCTCAGGCTCGACCTCGACGGTCAGCGCCTCGACCACGGCCGGCCTCGTGGCGCGCGCGTAGGCAAGCGCCCGGAGAGTCGGCTTGTGGAGCTTCGATACGAGCACGATCGCGTGGACCCGGCTCGGGAGGACCTGGTCGCGCTCGTCCCGGATCAGGAGTTCCTCGCGGACCCGACGGTAGTGCCGGCTGATCCCGAGCATGAGCAGGAACAGCACCGCCATCGCGAGGATCGCGTACTTGGCTCCGGCCTGGAATTTCGTCACGAGGACCACGAGCAGGACCGTCCCCGACATGAGGGCACCAACCCAGTTAATGACCCGCGAGCGCACCATGCGGGATCGGGCCTTGCCGTCGGTCTCGTCGCGCAACAGTCGGTTCCAGTGGCGGATCATCCCGGTCTGGCTCAACGTGAAGGAGACGAAGACCCCGACGATGTAGAGCTGGATGAGCGAAGTGACCTGCGCCTGATACGCAACGACGAGCGCTGCCGCCGCTGCGGCGAGGATGACGATCCCGTTGGAGAAGGCGAGTCGGTCACCGCGCGTGTGCAACTGCCGCGGGAGGAAGCCATCGCGGGCGAGGATCGAGCCGAGCACGGGGAAGCCGTTGAAGGCAGTGTTGGCTGCGAGGATGAGGATGACGCCCGTGACGGAAGCCACGGCATACATGCCGACCGGGAAGTCCGAGAAGACCGTGCGGGCCACCTGCCCGATGACCGTCTCCTGGACGTAGGCGTCACCGGCCGGGACGCCGTCGCGCACGAGTTGGGTCGCCGGGTCGTCGGCCATCTTGACCCCGACGATGCGACTGAGTGTGATGATCGACAGCAGCATCGTGATCGACAGCATCCCCATGAGCAGCAAGGTCGTTGCAGCGTTCCTGCTCTTGGGCTTCTGGAAGGCGGGCACCCCGTTGGAGATCGCCTCGACGCCGGTGAGCGCCGCGCACCCGGAAGAGAACGCCTTGAGCAGCAGGAAGCTCGCGGCCAGTCCCATGACTTCGTGCCCGCCTTCCGGAAGGAGGTCGTATGCCGCGCTGGGCGCCTCCCCGAGGGTCCCGGTCGCCGCTCGGAAGAACCCGTAGGCCCCCATCCCGAGAATGCCGGCCATGAAGGCATAGACGGGAATGGCGAAGGCTCGCCCCGACTCTTTGACGCCGCGGAGATTGACCGCCGTGAGCAGCAGGATGAGTCCGACCGCCACCAGCGTCTCGTGGCCGCGCACTGCGGGGATCGCCGTGGCGGCGTTCTGGACTCCCGAGGAGATCGAGACCGCGACGGTGAGGACATAGTCGACGAGCAAGGCGCTGGCCACCGTCAGCCCGGCCTTGGGCCCGAGGTTGACCGTCGCGACCTCGTAGTCGCCGCCACCGGAGGGGTAGGCATGGACGTTCTGCCGATACGAGGCCACCGTCACGATCATGACGAAGACCACGCCGAGGCCCACCTGCCAGGAATGGACGGCGGCAAAGGCCCCGCCGGCCAAACCGAGCATGAGGAAGATCTCGTCCGGGGCGTAGGCAACAGACGACAGTGCGTCGCTGGCGAAGATCGGCAGGGCGAGCTTCTTGGGGAGCAGAGTCTCCCCGAGGCGGTCGCTGCGCATGGCCCGTCCGACGATGATCCGCTTGACCATCCTGCCCGAACCCGCCACGGCGCTGATCGTACGCTCCCCACTTGGCCAGCCGTGTAGCGTCGAATCGTGCACTTCGTGATCATGGGTTGCGGTCGAGTGGGAGCCACCCTCGCCAAGACGTTGTCCAGCAGTGGCCATGACGTCGCGGTGATCGACACCGACCCCACGGCCTTCCGACGCCTCGGAAGCGATTTCGACGGCAAAACGGTCACGGGGATGGGCTTTGACCGCGCGGTCCTGCTCGAAGCCGGCATCCGTGAGGCAGACGCCTTCGCCGCGGTGTCAAGTGGGGACAACTCCAACATCCTCGCGGCACGGGTCGCGCGGGAGACCTTTGGCGTCGAGCGGGTGGCCGCGCGCATCTATGACCCGCGTCGAGCGATGGTCTATCAGCGGCTGGGCATCCCTACCGTGGCGACCGTCCGATGGACCGCTGACCAGGTGATCCAGCGACTGGTCCCCCACGGCGCCCTTCCGGCATACACCGACCCGAGCGGCAAGATCGCTCTCGCCGAGGTGCCGTATGCCGCGTCCTGGGTGGGGTTGCCGATCTCGCGTCTCGAGACCCTGGCCAGCGTCCGAGTGGGCATGCTGACCCGGCTCGGTGACGGCATGATCCCCGAGGCCACCACGGTCTTGCAGGACGGCGACCTGCTCCACATCATCGCGCGCGTCGAAGACCTGCCCCGCCTGGAGCGCGCCTTCGGCGCGACTCCCCCGCACGAATGAAGGAGATCTCATGCGAGTAGTCATCGCTGGGGCCGGCAGTGTCGGGCGGTCGATCGCGCGCGAGCTCACCCACAACGGCCACGAGGTGCTTCTCGTGGACAGGTCGATCGACGATGTCGTGGCCGCACGCGTCCCGGACGCGTCCTGGCTGCTGGCCGACGCGTGTGAGTTGGCCACTCTCGAAGAGGCCCAACTCGACCGCTGCGACGTCGTCGTGGCCGCCACAGGTGACGACAAGGCCAACCTCGTCGTGTCCTTGCTCGCCAAGACCGAGTTCGGGGTGCCCAGGACGGTTGCCCGGGTCAACAATCCCCGCAACGATTGGATGTTCGACGAGTCGTGGGGTGTCGACGTGGCGGTGTCGACCCCGCGGCTCATGACCGCACTCGTCGAAGAGGCTGTCACCGTCGGCGACCTCGTCAAGATCTTCCAGTTCCGCCAGTCCCGCACTTCGATGGTCGAGATGACCTTGCCCCCCGAGAGCCCCTATGCGGGCAGGCGAGTCGGTGACGTCACCTGGCCGGCCGACACGGTCCTCGTTGGCATCATCCGCGCCGACCGACCCATCGCTCCGTCCCGGGACGATCTTCTTGAGGCCCATGACGAGCTGCTCTTCATCGCCCCCGACGAGGTCACCGATGAGCTCGAAAACATGCTGTCGCCCGGGCACAAGCCCCGCCTGGCGGACGAAGACTGAGCCTTAAGGCGCGTCCCGACCCGTCCCGTCGGTCCCGTCGAGGGGCGTGCGCCCACGCAGCAGCAGGAGGGCTCCCAGACCGACGGCGATGAGGTATGCCGGCCAGCCCAGGAGCAACTTGGCCATACCGAGCGCCTCCACCTGGGCGTTGAGGTAGAGCGGCACCTGGATCGACAGGCGCACGACGGCGAGCCCGACCATGATCCACCCCAGTCGTGACGCGACCGTGACGATCCCGTCATGCCGTCGCCAGGCAGTCATCGCGGAGTTGACCTGACGCACCCGCTCGAGATCGTCGAGTTCGAGTGCTTCGCGTTCCGCCGCCGAGAGCGCGGCACGCGCACTCCGCGTGGATTTCGACGTCGAAGCGCGCACGTCGGCTGCAGCCTTGACGAGGTCCGGGTCTCCGGCGGCGATGAGGAAGCCGAACAACGGCCACCGCACGAGGTTGGCGATGAGGAAGACGAGGAGGTTGACACCGGTCTGGATCATCCCCGGCAGGAAGGCGTCTTCGGCTCGGCCTGAGCGGGTCGCGAAGAAGGCGGCGATGACAACGGCCGCGACCGAGAATCCGACGTAGCGCAGGGTCTGGCGCTGAGCGAGGCGAACGACGGCGACGACGAGCGCCGCAGCGACGGCCGCAGCCGCGGCCGTGCCGACCACCCCGGTGAGGTTCCACACGGCGACGAAGGCGATCGTTGGGACAGCGGATTCGACAGCGCCGCGCCATCCACCGATCGCGGTGCTCAGGCGAGCCCGGAGGAGTTCCTCGACGGTTTCGTGTCGCGCTGCGACGGCGGCAGCGTTCCTGTCGTCGCTGGCGTCGGTGGCGTCTGTCCAGTCCCTGGCGTCACCCATGCTGCGGGATCACCTCGTAGGCGGGGTTGAAGATCGTGGCCACGCCCCGGCGGAACGTCGGGCGACCCTGCACTCGCAGCACAATCCCCGGCTCGATCCCCAAGATCTGGCGACGTCCGAGCCAGACCAGTTGGGCGACCCCAGATCCATCCGTGACAACGACGATAAAGGCTGGCACCTGAACTTGCGGTCGCAGAGACAAGGAGCGGACTTCGCCGCAGATGACGGTCGGTTGCCGGTCGACGACTTCGGCGATCGGCGTTGCACCGAGACCCGTCGCCCGGGCGACGAGATCGTCGGCCTCGAGCTCGGTCGGCGTTGCACGCATCCGCGTGACGGCCGCCGTCATCGTCCGCCACCGGCCACGGGTCCCCATCAGCGGACCTCCGTGATCTCCGGACCTCGTTCAAACGGTCGCAGGTCGTCGACCCGTCGCTCGGGGGAGGCCGTGTCCTCGGCCAGGGCATTGGCAGCTGTCGCTGCCGTCTCGTCCACTGTGAGCTGGGGAGGGAGGCGCAGCGGCAGGACCTCTCGGGGCGGCATCGCTTCGTCGCCACGGACCACTGCGACGCCTCGGACGAGGTCCAGGAGGCGCTCGGCGGCGGCATCGTCGGTCGCGGCTGGACCGTTGAGCACGACGCGCAAGAACCACCGTGGCCCGTCGACGCCATGCAGCCGCATCGCCGTGCCATCGGGCAAACGCACCCGAAGCTCCTTGCCGAGGGCACCGTCGGCGATCTCGGCCTGACCCCCCTGGGTGGTCACACTGCTGGCGATCTCGCCGCGAATCTCCGGCCAGACGCCGAAGGTCCGGGGGGCGGCATACGCCTGCATCTGCGCGGTGGAGGCGCCGGCGACGAGATGGATGGCCAGCACGGCATCGGTGCTTGGGTCGAGCTCGAGGCGGACCTCAACGGTCTCAGTGCGGGGCAGCCAGATCGCTCCGAAGTCGACCCACCCGTCATCGAGGGTGACTTCGCTGCTGTCGAAGGGGCCGCGGACCCGGCTGAACGGGATGCCGAGTTCGATGTCGTCACCAGTGCCGGAGCCAGTCGGCCGGACGATCTGGCCGACGTCAGCGTCGACGACCTCCTCGGGCGATAGAGGCGCGCGCGAGTTCCTGCCAGAGTCCCTGCCCGCGGGATCCGCGGAACGTCGGCGTCCGAAAAGTGCCACTACGTCATTCCTTCGATCGGAGACTTACTTGGGTCGAGGTGCACTGCCGGTCCATCGACGAAACCGCCGCTGGCCCCGTGCCCAGTCTCCCCCCGCTCACTGGGCGGAAGCGAATCGACCGCGAGCATCCGCACCCGCGCGACCTGCTGGACGACGAGTTGGGCGATCCGATCACCCCGACGCACCTCGAACGACGCGTGCGGGTCGAGGTTGACGAGGTTGACCATGATTTCGCCGCGGTAGCCCGCATCGATCGTGCCTGGTGCGTTGACGATCGTCACCCCGTGGCGGGATGCGAGCCCCGAGCGCGGATGAGTGAACGCGGCATACCCCTGCGGGAGCGCGATCGCCAGCCCGGTGCCGACGAGCGCCCGCTGCCCCGGCGCCAGCGTGAGACCCGTCGCCGCGTAAAGGTCGAGCCCGGCGTCGCCGTCTCGGGCATAGGACGGCAGCGGCAGCCCGGGGTCGAGCCGCCGGACGAGGATTTCGAGGTCCTCCGGAGCCGCTCCGGGTGCGGGCGCGCGATGTGCGCTGCTCAAGCGCAGTCCCGACACACCGCCTGTCCGCCGGTCTCCTTGGCCAACTGGCTGCGGTGGCGCACGAGGAAACACCGGGAACACATGAACTCGTCCGCCTGACGCGGGATGACGGTCACCGAGAGCTCTTCACCCGACAGGTCGGCCCCCGGCAGCTCGAAGCCTTCGGCGTTTTCGGTCTCGTCGACATCGACGGTCGAGGCGGCTTTGTCGACCCGGCGGGCCTTGAGTTCCTCGAGCGAGTCCTCCGAGAGGTCGTCATCGGTCTTGCGAGGCGCGTCGTAATCGGTCGCCATGTCCTTGTCGTTCTCCTCCACTTACCGTCCGCAGTGAGCTGGTGACACCGACGTGCTTCGCTGAACGCACAGTGACCCACAGAACACCGCCGAGTCGCCAACTATGCCCGGACCCAGCCCAAGACGAAACGTCCCTGCGCGGCGGATTGTGCCCTAACACGGGCCCCAGCGCTATTCCGCGTCCGTATGCCGGTGTGTCGGGCCCCGGCATCCCCCCGATCAGGCGCTCGGGCCGACCTTCGGATCGAGCGCCCGATCGACCCGAGCCGCGAGGGCCAGGGCGACATAGGTGTTGCCGGCGATGGTCAGCTCGGCTTGAGGGTCGGCGCCAGCAGGCCCCCTGACAACCCCGCCCGATTCGGTGACGATGAGCCACCCCGCGGCGAGGTCCCACGGTCGCAAACCAGACTCGAAATATCCGTCGAGTCGGCCGTCGGCGACGAGGCACAGGTCGACGGCGGCACTCCCGAGGCGCCGGATGTCCCTGACGTCGGGCAACAACGCCCGGACGATGTCAGCCTGGCGAGCCCGCTCGTCCGCGAGATAGGCAAAGCCGGTGCCGATCAGCCCCATGGCGAGGTCGGTGCAGCCTCCGACCTGCGTCTGATCCGGGACACCGTCGGACCCGTCCCTGACCCCCGCCTCACGGACGTCTCTGCGGAAGGAGCCGCGCCCGCGGGCGGCATGCCAGAGGGCGCCGAGCGCCGGCGCGAAGACGGCGCCGGCGAGCGGTGCCCATTGTCCTGCATGCTGGGGATCACCGACGACGGCGGCGACGGACACGGCATACAGGGGTATGCCGTAGAGGTAGTTGACCGTGCCGTCGATCGGGTCCACGACCCAGGTGATGCCGCTGTGGGAGGCCGCGGACGTCCCCTCTTCGCCGAAGAATCCGTCGGCGGGACGCGCGCGACGCAGGTGTGCCCGCAGCGTTGCCTCGGAGCGGGTGTCCATGATCGTCACCACATCGGTGTCGGAGGTCTTGGTCGCTGCGGCGGTGACATCACCGGGCCGCTCGTCGCGGATCATCTCCCCGGCGAGGATCGCCGCCTCGACCGCCAACCGCTCAAGGTCGAGCAGCAGGTCGCCATCGGTGGCGACGTGGCTCGCGATCTCGGCTGCCGTCCGTCCCATCGTGGTCTCGGCCATCGTGGGTGCTCCCTGAGTGGTCGTGGTGAGTGGGCGTAGCTGTGGTCAGTGAGGTGCGGGTGGTCCCCGACCGGCCACGCTAGCCGGTCCTCACCCGTGCACTCACCCGGCGTGGCCGCTTGGGCCGGGAGCACGCGGGTGAGAGAGTCAGGCGGACGTGTCTGAGTGACCTGATGACGGGAGTGACCGACGATGCACGATCTACGACTCATCGGGGTCCACGACGACGGAGTGCACCTCCTGTTGGTCGCCTCCGACGGCACCCGGTATCGGCTCCCTCTCGACGAGGCCCTCCGTGCCGCCGCACGCCGCGATCGTCCCCGTCTGGGCCAGCTCCAGATCGAGATCGAGGGAGGCTTGCGGCCGCGCGATGTCCAGGCGCTGATCCGCGCCGGTATGCCGTCCGCCGAGGTCGCCGAGCGCGCCGGCTGGACGATGGAGAAGGTCGCCAAATACGAAGGTCCGATCCTCGCCGAGCGGGAGTACATCGCCGGGCTGGCGCGGGCCACGACGGTGCGCGGCCGCACCGGGGCCGCCAGCCTCGCGGTGCGCGTCGCCGAACGGATGGCCTCGCGCGAGGTCCGCGGCGACAGCCTCGATTGGGACGCGTGGCGCAAGGACGGCTTCTGAGTGGGTGGTGACGGCATCGTTCACCGCCGGGGGCCGGGCGCGTGTGGCGACCTGGGCCTACGACGTCCGATCCCGTTCGCTGACCGCCCGCGACGACGAAGCCCGGTGGCTGACCGAAGACCCGCCGATCGCCGACCCCGTCGAGGCCCGTAAGGCAGCGCCCGTCTACGACGTCGAGGCCGAGGGCGGCATCACCTCCCTGCGGTCCCGTCGCCGAGGAAGCGCCACCGCCGACCTCGCGGCGTCGATGCGCGAATCATCCGGCGCTCGCGCACGCAAGCTGACACCACCGCGGCCGGCCGTCGAAGCGGTCGTCCTGCCCCTGCTCACGGGAGAGGGTGCTCCCCTGACCGAAGCCGGGGGCGAAGGACCAGCGATTGAGGACACGGTCGACCCTGCTGTCGCCGCGAACGATGAGGCCTCAGGTGGCGAGAACCGCCCTGTCACCGACCTTCACCCGCTGGCCGACCCTGAGTTTGACGCCGGTCTTGACGCCGGTCTTGACGCCGGTCTTGAGGCCGGTCTTGACGCTGACCCTGCCCTTGAGGGGCCGATGACGGCCGTGACCGAGCCGCACAAGGAGCCGACCGCCCCCGCCCCAGATGAGCCGCGCAGCCGACCGGGACGGCGCTCCCATTCAGCTCGGGCAGCACTGACGCAGGAGCGGCTGCGCCAAGCCTGGGACGTCCATGTGTTTGGGCCGGGCCGGGACGACGTCGACCTTCCCTAGGCGTCAGCCGAGCTGTCGCTTGCGTCGAAGGGCAGGACGTCCGGGGAGATGGCCGCGGCTTGGGCGGCATACGACGTCATCCGCCGCATGTAGTGCCGGCGACAGAGGACCTCGTACTCGACCACACCCGACCCTGCGGGACGCGTGTCCCCCACGACGACCTGGTCACCCTCGATGACCATGACCCCGTCGAGGACCCGCGCGTTGTGGGTCGCGCGGCGCCCGCACCAGCACAGGGCTTCTACCTGGAGGATGTGGACCCGGTCGGCGAGTTCGATTAGCCGCTTGGACCCCGGGAACAGCTCAGTGCGGAAGTCGGCCGAGATCCCGAAGGCGAACACGTCGATGTCCATCTCGTCGGCGAGCCGTGCGAGCTGTTCGACCTGGACGGGCGTGAAGAACTGTGCCTCGTCGCAGACGAGGAAATCGACCCGCTGACCCTCGGTGCGGATCCGCACGACATCGGCCCAGAAGTCCAGGGCGTCCGTGACCTCGCGGGCCACCCGGGACAGCCCGAGCCGCGACGACACGACTGCCGCGCCAGCCCGATCGTGTTTGGTGTAGACAAGGCCCGCCTTGCCGCGGGCCCGATGGTTGTGCTCCATCTGGAGCGCGAGGGTGGACTTGCCCGAGTCCATGGTCCCGGTGAAAAAGAGCAGCTCAGCCACGATCGAGGACCCTACGCGACCCGAGCGGGCCACTGGAGGAACGGGATCTCGATCTCGTCCGCCGACACACTGCCGTGCAGGCCGAGGAGGGCAAGTGCGGCCGGCCGCATGGTCGCCGAGTCGACGATGGCGATCGTGGGGTCACACAGCACGAGCAGGTCAGGGATCCGCGCCAGCACACGCTCGCTGACCGCGCCGTAGCGCCCCGCGGACACGGCGTCGCGTCGGGTTTCGACGATGGCCGCCGACCCGAGTCGGTCGCGCCAGGCCTGGGCGACATCGGTCACTGCGCCGGGATCGCAGTGCAGGCCCAGCGCACGGGGCTCCCCCGAGGTATGCCGCACGCCCGCGCGCAGGCTGGGTTCGGAGGCGAGGTCGATCCGGTCGGTGAGGGGGATGTCGACCATCCCGTGATCCGCCGTCAGGTACACCGCTGTGTCCGCCGGGACGGTGGCGACCAGCCGCGCCATTTCCGCGTCGATGCCTTCCAACTCGTCGCCCCACTGCCATGACCCGGCGCCTTCGGCGTGGCCGGTTTTGTCGAGCTCGCCCCAATAGAGGTAGACGAGTGAGCGGGGCGTTGCCCTGGTCGCAGCCACCGCGGCATCGACGCGCTCAGCCAGGGTGCGACCGGCGTGGAATGCACCACCCCGCAGCGCCGCGATCGTGAGGCCCGACCCATCGAAGAAGCCGGGGCCGACCCGGGTCGACTGCGACCCCGTCGGCTTCGGCTACTTCGAAGGTGGTCGGCAAGGGCTGCCATCGACGAGGATCGGGACCGTTGTCCCAGGACAACCCGTTGAAGACCACATCTCGCTCCGGGTCATACATCTCGAACCCGACCATGCCGTGTGTCCCGGCCAGCTCCCCGACGCCGAAGCTGGCCATCGAGGTCGCGGTCGTCGACGGGAAGCCGCAGGAGAGGGTTGCGCTCTGCCCCAAGGACCCGCGCAGGAAGGGCGCGTGACCGGCCCGGCGGCGTAGCAGCCGATCCCCCAACCCGTCGACGAGGACGACGACCGCACGTCGCGAGGGGGTGACGGGGATGAGCGGTGCCTGCCGCTCGATCGAGACCCCGAGCCCGGCCAGGATGCTCGGTAGGACGTCGGCGAGGGTATGCCGCGTCGCCCCCCAATCGGCGAGGTGTGACGGCATACCGATCGGGGTGGTCACCGACCGATTGTTGCCGACAGGGTGCGCGCGAAGTGCATCGCTCGCGCTAGCGCGGCCTCACCGTCGGCGTCGGCGCTGATGCGCAGGGAGATGTCGTCGGCCGAAATGGAACCCTCAAACCCGTGGTCGGCGTCGCACGACGGGTCGCCGCACGAAGCAGGCATGACGTCGACGCGGCTCACCGTGCCCCAGCCGAGAGTGAGCGTGATCTCGCGGCCGAGACTGCCCGGGACATAGGCACCCGGAGCAGCGACGACGTGGGTGACCATGACCCCGCGGACCGCGGCCAACGGGATCGTCTCGCTGGTGGCGGTCGCGACCGCGTGGTCGTGGTCGTCGTGGTCGTCTGCGTGGACCACGACGAGGGTGGCCGGTGTGATGACGAGCACGGTGATGTGGCGTCGGACCGAGTCCTGGTCGAAGGTCGTCTCCTGGTGGACGAGATAGGCCTCGACGCTCGCGCTGCCAGACCGCGGAGCCCACGACGTCGGCGACCAGCGCCGGGTAGTAGCCGGCGCGCTGGATCTCCGTGCGCACTTCCGCTGGCAGAGACAGGCCGGGGACGTCACGAGGAGCTTTACGCATGGGGGACATTGTGTCCCACCCGAGCTAACTCATCGCGCGTCGACTGGCGTCCTTGCGCTTGAGCGCGGGGTGGACGGCAATGTCGGCGCCGAGGACGTCGGCCCCGCCTGCGTAGCAGTTGACCGGCTGCAGCGAGACCCGAGCGAGGTCCGGGTGCCGCTCGGCCATGACCGAGATGCGGCCGATGAGGTCGTGCAATGCGGCCATGTCGATCGGGACGGTCCCCCGGTGCCCGGTGAGCAGGGGTGCGGCCCGCACCGAGTTGACGAGATCGGCGACGTCGACGTCGGTCAACGGCGGGATCCGGTGGCCGATGTCACCGAGCAGGTCGGTCGGTGGTCCGGCGACAGAGAACGACACCACCGGACCGAAAAACGGGTCCTCGGCACTGCGCAGGACGCACGACACACCAGGAGGTGACATCCGCTGGATGGCGAAGTGGTCACCGGCGAAGCTGCCGAGACGCTCGGTCAGCGAGCGGTATGCCTGGCGCACCGCCTCAGCGGTGACGAGATCAGGGCGCACTCCCCCGAGCCCGACCTGGTGGCGCATCACGGGAGAGATCGTCTTGAGGATGACGGGATAGCCGCAGGCTTCAGCGGCAGCCACCGCCTCGTCCTCGCTGTGCACGGTTTCGGCTCGCCACAAATCGATCCCGTATGCCGCGAGCAGCGCATGCCGCTCCTGCGGCGTCAGGTCGCGTCCCTCGGGAGCGTCCTCGAGCACTCCGGCGATGATCGCGGCGGCGGCGTCGTCGTCGATGCCCCCGGGCGTGACCGGCTCTCCCTGCTGGCGGCGGCGCCACTCGCCGTAGCGCGTCGCCGCAGCCAGCGCCCGCACGGCGTCCTCG
This sequence comes from Dermatophilaceae bacterium, assembly GCA_037046615.1. Classification (GTDB taxonomy): domain Bacteria; phylum Actinomycetota; class Actinomycetes; order Actinomycetales; family Dermatophilaceae; genus Phosphoribacter. Next base: position 280,998 of record JBAOHD010000008.1, on the reverse strand, counting down.
GGCAAACCGTAGGCAGGGACGACGCGTCGACGATCACCCGGCATACTCTCGACCGCGAGCGCCTCGGTGACCCCACGCATACCCAAGAACGTTGCGGCACATGGTTTTTCGGTAGTAGCAGCGGCATCGCGCACAGCGGCAGCCAGGATCTCGTCGTCGGTGTAGACCGGCGGAACGAAGGCGGTGAGGACGCTGTCGACGGCAGGATCGTCGAAGGCCGCCCGCAGAGCCGCGGAGAACTCGTCGGCGCTGGCTTCCGGGGGCACCGACACCGGGCCATGTGTGACCTCGAGCCGCCAACTCCGCGCAGCCTGAGCGGTCAACGACGAGAGCGCTGCGGAGTTGGTGACCACGGCGACCCGGTTGCCGGCCGGCAGAGGTTGGTAGGCCACGAGTTGCGCGATGTCGAACAACTGGTGGAGGTTTTCGGCGCGGATCACACCCGCTTGGCGCAGCATCGCGTCGAAGGCGTCTTGACCGAGGTCGGTATGCCGCGCGGCCACCCCGGGCGCGACCTGCAACGTGCCGCCGCCGGACTTGACCACGATGACCGGTTTGGTCATCGCGAGGTGGCGGGCGATGCGGGAGAACTTGCGTGGGTTACCCATCGACTCGACGTAGAGGCCGACGGCGTCGGTGTCCTCGTCGTCGATCCAGTACTGCAGGAGGTCGTTGCTCGACAGGTCGACGCGGTTGCCGGCGGAGGCGAAGACAGACACTCCGAGACCGCGGCGGGCGACCGATGCGAGCACCGCGATGCCGAGAGCACCACTCTGGGCGAACAGCCCCAACGACCCGGCTGGCGGCATCGACGGGGCCAAGGAGGCGTTGAGCCGGACGTCGGGCGCATTGTTGATGAAGCCGAACGACGTGGGCCCCACCACCCGCATGCCCGCGCGTCGTGCACGTTTGCGCATCCTCGACTGAAGCTTGCGGCCGGCTTCGTCGGCTTCCGCGAAGCCTGCAGAGGTGATGAGCAATGCCCGGACACCCTTGACGGCGCAGTCGTCGACAACCTCAAGGATGTGCTCGGCCGGGACAGCGACGACCGCGAGGTCGACGTCGCCGGGGATCTCGCTGACCGCGTCGTATGCCGTCCGGCCCATGACCGTGTCAGCAGCGGGGTTCACGGGATAGACCTCGCCGGTGTAACCGCCCGCGAGGATGTTGTGTAGGAGGGTGTGCCCGATCGACTCGGGGTCACGACTGGCCCCGACGACAGCGACCGACCGGGGGGTGAGGATGCCGCGGACGCTGGAGGACTCCGCGCGGTGCTCACGGGCATACCGGACGGTGAGGGACTTGGCTGTGGGGGTGATGTCGAACGACAGGGAGATGACGCCGTCCTCGAGGCGGTGCTTGACGCCGTAGCCCGCTTCCTTGAAGACGTTGATCATCTTGCGGTTCTGAGGCAGCACCTCAGCGACGAACTTCGTCACACCGGCTTCGAAACCGATCGCCGCGAGGTGCTCGAGGAGGATCGAGCCGATCCCCTTGCCGTGGTAATGGTCGGAGATGTTGAAGGCGACCTCCGCGGTCGATGCGTCGACCTTGTCGTAGCGGCCCACGCCGATGATGTCCTCGCGGAGCGTCACCACGAGGGCGACTCGGTCGTCGTAGTCGACGACCGTGAACCGGTGGATGTCTTTGTCGGATAGCTCGCGCAGGGGCGCGAAGAAGCGGAGGTAGATCGACTCCTCTGACTGGCCGGCATGGAATCGGCGCACGGCCTCGCCATCAGCGGGCGTGATGGGCCTCACGTGCGCGACCGAGCCGTCGCGGAGCACGACGTCAGCCTCCCACTCGACCGGGTAGCCGGGAGGCCGCATCGTGATGCTCCCGGTCTGCGGCGGAGTCATTGTTGACATGGCCTCATCGTCCCACGCTCGACCGATGGCGATCGCGTTGCCCGCCTGCCCTCGCCCAGCGGGGATCTTCCGGGCGTCTCGGTCGAAGGCCCCTGGCACGATGCCCTTATGGAACTCGGAGATGCCGTCACCCGCCGCCGCATGGTCCGCTCCTACGACCCCCACCGACCCGTGCCCGCTGCGCTGCTGAACGCCTGCCTGGACGCCGCCACCCGGGCGCCGAGCGCTGGTTTCACCCAAGGGTGGGACTTCGTGGTCCTCGACCGACCCGGCGACGTCGCACGGTTTTGGGAGCTCACGACGGCCGACGAAGCTCCCGACGCGTGGCTCGCCGGCATGATGACCGCTCCCGCACTCGTCCTGTGCTGCTCTGACCCCGAGGCCTACCTCGAGCGCTACTCCCGACCAGACAAGGGGTGGACCGACCGGGACCCCGCCCGCTGGCCGATCCCCTACTGGGACGTCGACACCGGCATGGCCGCGATGGTGGCCCTGCTCACCGCAGTCGACCTCGGCCTGGGCGCGTGCTTCTTCGGGGTGCCGACCCTGCGGCATACGGCTGTCAAAGAAGGATTCGCCATCCCCGACGACCGCCGTATCGTCGGCGTCATCAGTCTCGGGTATGCCGTCCCCGCGACGACCCGCGTCAAGCGCTCCCCATCGCGACCTCGCCGACGGGAGCTCGCCGAGGTCGTGCACTGGGGGCGCTTCGGCGGGTCTGCGGCACCGACTCACGAGTCCGTGAGCGAGGATTGACCGACCCGGGCCGACACGTCCCGTCCCACCTCGGCACGTCTTGCCTCAGCTTGACCACAACAGCACACCTGTAACACCAGCAGCCCACCAGGAGCACCTCGCGTATGGCCCGCCGCAGCACGACCACGCCTCCACCTGAGGACATCGTCGAGAACATCGTCGACATCGATGTCGGGCAGGAGATGAAGGACGCCTTCCTCGAGTACTCCTACAGCGTCATCTACTCCCGCGCGCTGCCCGATGCGCGCGACGGCCTCAAACCGGTGCAACGGCGGATTCTCTACGGCATGAGCGAGTTGGGGCTGCGTCCCGACCGCCCCCACGTCAAGTCCTCGCGCATCGTCGGTGAGGTCATGGGCAAGTACCACCCTCACGGGGACAGCGCGATCTACGACACCCTCGTGCGACTGGCTCAGCCGTTCTCGATGCGACTGCCGCTCGTCGACGGCCACGGCAACTTCGGTTCGCTCGACGATGGTCCGGCGGCCTCGCGCTACACCGAGGCGAGGATGGCCCCGGCCGCCCTGCTCATGGTCGGCGGTCTCGATGAGGACACCGTCCCGTTCGTGCCCAACTACGACGACACTCACACTCAGCCCGAAGTCATGCCGTCGGCGTTCCCCAACCTCCTGGTCAACGGAGCCAGCGGGATCGCCGTCGGCATGGCCACGAGCATGGCTCCCCACAACCTCGTCGAGGTGATCGGCGCCGCCCGCCACCTCATCGCCCATCCCCACTGCGGCCTCGATGACCTCATGCGGTTCGTGCCGGGCCCTGACCTGCCCGGTGGCGGCCGCATCGTTGGCCTCGATGGGATCCGGGACGCCTACGCGACGGGTCGCGGCACCTTCCGCACCCGCGCCACGGCACGGATCGAGGCGATCACCCCACGGCGCAAAGGCATCGTCGTCACGGAGCTCCCCTATCTGGTGGGTCCGGAGAAGGTCATCGAAAAGATCAAAGACCTCGTCCAGGCCAAGAAGCTCACCGGCATCAGTGACGTCAAAGACCTCACCGACCGCAAGCGGGGCCTGCAGCTCGTCATCGAAATCAAGACCGGATTCCTCCCCGAGGCCGTCCTCGAGGAGCTCTACCGCCTCACCCCGATGGAGGACTCCTTCGGGATCAACAATGTGGCCCTCGTCGACGGGCAACCCCGCACGCTCGGCCTCAAGGAACTCCTTCAGGTTTTCGTGGACTTCCGGCTCGAGGTGGTCCGGCGGCGCACTGCATACCGGCTGGCGCGCCGCGAAGAGCGCCTGCACCTTGTCGAAGGCTTGCTGGTGGCGATCCTCGACATCGACGAGGTCATCCAGCTCATCCGCACGTCCGATGACGCAGCGACTGCCAAGACCCGCCTCATGGGGGTCTTCGACCTGTCCGAGGCGCAGGCCACCTACATCCTCGACCTCCAACTGCGGCGATTGACGAAGTTCTCTCGCATCGAGCTGGAGAAGGAACGCGACGCTCTCCAGCGCGACATCGATCTGCTCCGGGCGATGCTCGCGGACGAGGCTCTGCTGCGCACGACGGTGTCCGACGAACTCGCCGAGGTGGCGGCCGCCCATGGCACCGCGCGGCGGACCGTCCTGCTCGAGCACGGCGGCGGGTCCGTCACGGGTGCGCCGATGCCGACGACGGGGCGCGGCCGAGCCGCGGTCGTGCTGGAGGTGGCGGACGACCCCTGCTGGGTCCTGCTGTCATCGACGGGCCTACTGGCGCGGACGTCCTCGGACGAGCCGCTCCCGACTGGTGACACCCGCGCCACGCACGACGTCATCGCCGGAGCGGTCCGCGCAACTGCACGTGGGGAGGTCGGAGTGGCCACCTCACGAGGTCGTGTCCACCGACTGTCGGTCCTCGAACTCCCCACCCTCCCACCGACGGCCGGGCCGCCGAGCCTGGGCGGAGGGGCACCATTGACGGCATACCTCGACCTTGAGCGCGGAGAGGCCGCACTCACTCTCGTCGAGATCGGTCCGGACGCCCCAACCCTGGCCCTTGGCACCGCCTTTGGCGTCGTCAAGCGCGTCATCGCGGACGTTCCGAGCCGGCCAATGTGGGAGCTCGTGAGCCTCCGCGACGGTGATGATGTCATCGGGGTTGCTCCCAGCCCGGACGAGGCTGACGATCTCGTCTTCGTGACCTCTGACGCCCAGCTCTTGCGCTTCGGGGCAGGGTCGGTCCGCCCGCAGGGGCGGGCTGCCGGAGGGATGGCGGGAATCCGGTTGTCCCCCAACGCGAAAGCCGTCTTCTTCGGAGTGCTCTCCACGGCGATGACCGCCGACGCCGTTGTCGTCACCGCGAGCGGGAGTTCGGCTGCACTCCCGGGCACTCAGGCCGGCGCACTCAAGGTGACCCCTTATGCCGAATACCCCCCGAAGGGACGGGCCACCGGCGGCGTGCGCTGCCATCGCTTCCTCAAGGGCGAAGACACGCTCATCCTCGGTTGGGCTGGGCCGAGACCGGCGCGCGCTGCCGCCGACAACGGCGTCCCGGTCGACCTGCCCGACCCGACCGGACGTCGGGACGGCTCGGGCACCCCAGGCACTGCCGTCATCGGCGCCATTGCCGGACCTCTCGCCGCCGGGATCGAGGTGGTCGATCCGTGACGTCGTGTTCGGTGAGTCACGACGAGGCTGCGACCCCGGCCCCTGGCACGGCACCTCGGGGCAGCTTCTGGATCGCGCTGGAGCAAAACGGTGCATGGGGGTCGAAGGCCGCGGTGCAATCCCACCTCGACCCCGCGCTCGGCCAACGCCTCACCGACGACTGCACGGCCCGCGGCGGCACTTTCGTCCTGATCCGTCGTCCCACGGCCCACGCCGACGTCACCACACCGGGTCGCCAACTGCTCGTCGCGTATGCCGGAATGTCGCCGTGGCTGCTCCGAGCGACGATCCCTCACGGCTCGCTTGCTGACCTAGCGACGCGTCTCGACCTCGACGCGGTCCAGAAAGGCGACGAGGGGAGGGTGCGCCACGGCATGCCAGAGCTGCGCCCCGACGGTCCCGTGCTCCTGGTATGCACCAACGGCCGCCGAGACCTGTGCTGCGCGGTGCGGGGTCGGCGCGTGGCCCTCGGAGCGGCCGCGCTCCTGGCTGGGCGCGATGTCGACACGAGCTGGGACTCCGCGACGGTGGCGCCGGAAGCGGACGGTCCTTCGGCCGACGGGTTTAGCGCAGATGGGCGGCTCGTGGTCTGGGAGTCGTCGCATCTTGGCGGACATCGTTTCGCTGCAACGGGATTGGTCTTGCCAGCGGGTCGGGCCGTCGCCCGGCTCGACCCAGAGATGGCTGCCTCGCTCGTCGTCGAAGCAGAGTCTGGCCAGATGCCGACCGCCGCCCTCGACCCGCGCCACGATCGCGGGGCGACCCGCCTCATGCCCCCTGCCCAAGTGGCCGAGCACGCCGTCCGGGTGCTCTGCCGTGACACGGCATACCTCGGCTGGGATGCCGAGGTGACCGTGCCATCGGTCCTGTCGCCACACCCGAGCCCCGGCGACGTCGCACAGGTGAGCGTCCGGCATACCGATGGTCGTGCCTGGACGGTCCTGCTGTCATGGTTGGCCCGCGAGGCGCTCCCGGAGTCCTGCGGCAAGGCCCCCGTCGCGGTCGGGACCTGGTCGGTCGTCGCCATCACCCCAGAGCGCGACCCCGTCGGGTAGGGTCCTGTTCATCGATCACATGTGAGACAGGTCACGCCCACACGCGCGCTCCCAGGGTGTCGACGACGGCTGATCGCCACGGCACCACCACGATTGACCGACGTCCCACGTGAGCAGCGCTGTTGCACCATCGTTACCTGACGCCCCGCCGGGCCCCTTGCCAACGCCCGGTGGAAGCGCTTTCATTGAATTGCTTACCCAACGCCGGGGATGTTCGTCTCCGGCACCATGCGAATGGAGACGTCATGGTTTCACCCCGCAAGAACCGCCGTTCAGTGATCGCGCTGAGCGGCGTTGCCGTCCTGTCGCTCGGTCTGGCTGCCTGCAGCAGCGGCTCCTCGACGACGGCCTCGTCCTCCGCCGCTGGTAGCGGCGCTGACTGCGCGGCCTACAAGGCCTACGGCGACCTCAAGGGCAAGACCGTCACCGTCTACACCTCGATCGTGGCCCCCGAGGACGCCTCCCACAAGGAGTCCTACAAGCCGTTCGAGCAGTGCACTGGCGCGACCGTCAAGTACGAAGGCTCCAAGGAGTTCGAGGCCCAGCTCCCCGTGCGGGTCAAGGGTGGCAACGCTCCTGACATCGCCTACATCCCGCAGCCGGGTCTGCTCAACACCCTCGTCAGCACGACGGGCAAGGTCGTGAAGGCACCCCAGCTGGTGTCCGACAACGTCGACAAGTACTTCGGCAAGGACTGGAAGGCCTACGGCACCGTCAACGGGACGTTCTACGCGGCCCCGCTCGGCGCCAACGTCAAGTCCTTCGTGTGGTACTCGCCCAAGGTCTTCAAGGCCAAGGGGTACGCCGTCCCGACGACCTGGGACGAGATGATGGCTCTCTCGGACAAGATCGCCGCAGATGACACCAAGGCCAAGCCGTGGTGTGTCGGCTTCGGCTCCGGTGACGCCACCGGCTGGCCGGGCACCGACTGGCTCGAGGACCTCATGCTCCGCACCGCCGGCCCGGAGAAGTACGACGCCTGGGTCGCTCACAAGATCCCGTTCAACGACCCGTCGGTCGTCACCGCTCTCGGCAAGGCCGGGGCCATCATCAAGAACCCCAAGTACGTCGGCGACGTCAAGTCGATCGCGACGACGACCTTCCAGGACGCCGGTCTGACGATCGTCACTGACGGCTCGTGCTACATGCACCGCCAGGCCTCGTTCTACGCCGCCAACTGGCCCAAGGGCACCAAGGTCGCCGAGGACGGCGACGTGTGGGCCTTCTACCTGCCTGCGACCGACCCGGCCGCCGGCAAGCCGGTCCTCGGTGGTGGCGAGTTCGTTGCCGCCTTCTCCGACCGTCCCGAGGTCCAGGCCTTCCAGGCCTTCCTCGCCTCCCCCGAGTGGGCCAACGCCAAGGCCAAGGCCACGACCGGTGGCGGTTGGGTGAGCGCGAACAAGGAGCTCAAGATCGACAACCTCACCTCGCCGATGGACAAGCTGTCCGCCGGCATCCTGCAGGACCCCAAGGCCGTGTTCCGCTTCGACGGATCCGACCTCATGCCCGGCGCTGTCGGTGCGGGTTCCTTCTGGAAGGAAATGACCAACTGGGTGGCCTCGGACAAGTCTGACGCCGACGTCCTCACCTCGATCGAAGCCTCGTGGCCCAAGTCGTAGTCGTCTGATCCAGCAGTCGTCAGGGGCGGCAGGCACCGCCTGCCGCCCCTGACGCGTCAATCCAGAAGGGAGCGTGTCTGTGGATACCGCGACCAAGTTCGCTCAGATGTTCTTCGCGCTCGGTCTGTTTGCCTTGGTGTTCGTCGGCACGCTGCTGCTGGCGTCGATGTTCAAGGGTCGCCGAGGCGAAAAGATTCAAGCTGGAGCCTTTGTGCTCCCATCGCTCGTCCTCTTGCTCGGCTTGCTCGTCCCCGGTCTCATGACAATCTGGCGCTCGTTCCAGAGCGACACCAACGGGTCGTTTGGTTTCAGCAACTACGCCGACATCTTCACCCGGAGTGAAAACCTCCTCGTCCTGCGCAACACTGCCATTTGGGTCGTCCTCGTCCCCGTCCTGGCAACGGCCGTCGGGCTGCTCTACGCGATCCTCATCGACCGATCCCCGGTCGAGGCACTGGCCAAGGCCCTCGTCTTCTTGCCCATGGCCATCTCGATGGTGGGCGCCGGCATCATCTGGAAGTTCGTCTACGAGTACCGCACCGCCGGACGGACCCAGATCGGTCTGTTCAACGCGATCCTCGACGCGCTGGGCAAAGACCCCAAAAACTTCATGCTCGATGCCCCGAGCAACACGTTCTTCCTCATCGTCGTTATGGTGTGGATCCAGGCTGGCTTCGCCATGACCGTCCTGTCGGCCGCCATCAAGGCGATCCCGGACGACATCATCGAAGCAGCCAAACTCGACGGCGTCGAGGGGCTCAAAATGTTCCGCTTCATCACCTTGCCGAGCATCCGCTCCGCCCTCATCGTCGTCCTCACGACGATCGGCATCGGCACCCTCAAAGTCTTCGACATCGTCCGCACGATGACTGGCGGCAACTTCGAGACCTCAGTCATCGCCAACGAGTTCTACGACGCGATCTTCCGCTACAACCGGGAGGGCCTCGGAGCGGCATTTGCCGTGCTGTTGTTCGTCCTCGTCATCCCGATCGTCGTCTACAACATCGTCCAGATGCGGAAGGACGCCTGATGAGCACCTCGTCCCCCACCCCTGAGCCCGAGGTCCGCGCGGCCAACCCGATCGGAGGCACTGCCGTCGTCGTCGACACTCCTGGTGCCGGCGCCGGCAAACCCGCCAAGGCTCCCCGGAAGCAAAAGACAGCCGCCGGCAACGCCGCGCGTGCGGTGTCCTCGCCATGGGCGTCGGTCCTCGCGATCGTCATCGCCGGTCTGTGGACGCTGCCCACATTTGGCCTGTTCGTCACGTCGTTCCGGAGCCAGTTGGACATCAACCGCACCGGTTGGTGGAGTTCGCTGACCAACCCGGGCGGCTACAACATCGAGAACTACACCGAGGCCCTCTCCGGAGGTGACGTCGCCCTCGGCCAGTACTTCATCAACAGCACGGTCATCACGATCCCGTCCGTGCTGTTGCCGCTGCTGCTGGCATCCCTCGCGGCATACGCCTTTGCCTGGATGGACTTCCCGCTCAAGAACGCCCTCTTCGTGGGGGTTTTCGCGCTCCAGATCATCCCGCTGCAGGTGGCGCTGCTGCCCCTGTTGCAGTTTTACTCGGGCTGGCTCGGCCTCAAGTCGTCGTACTGGACGGTGTGGCTCTCGCACACGATCTTCGCCCTCCCACTCGCGATCTTCCTCATCCACAACTTCATGAAGGAGATCCCCGGCGAGCTCATCGAGGCCGCTCGGGTCGACGGGGCGGGGCATGTGCGGATCTTCTTCCGCATCATGTTGCCTGTCATGACTCCGGCGCTGGCATCCTTCGGGATCTTCCAGTTCCTCTGGGTGTGGAACGACCTGCTCGTCTCCCTGGTCTTTCTCGGTGGCACACCCGACGTGGCTCCGCTGACGGTCCGGGTCGCCGAGTTGTCAGGCACGCGAGGGAACGCATGGCACATCCTGTCCGCAGGTGCCTTCATCTCGATGATCGTGCCCGTCGCCGTCTTCCTCGGGCTGCAACGCTACTTCGTCCGTGGCCTGCTGGCCGGTGGCCTCAAGGGCTGACCGGCAGTGATGGCGTCCTGGACACCATCACGGCGATAATCGGCCAGACTCTGGGCGTGCAGGCGCAGTCCTGCACGCCCAGAGCTTGCGATCACGTGGAGGGCTCGCACATGGCACAACCGACGATCTCTGATGTCGCCCGCGTCGCTGGCGTGTCAGTGGCGACGGTGTCGCGCGCGCTTCGAGGCCTGGACAAGGTCCACCCGGAGACCCGAGCGCGCGTCGTCGCAGCAGCGGACGAACTGGACTACATCGGCAGTCCCGACGCGGCCGGCCTCGCCTCAGGCCGCTCTCGCCTCATCGGGATCATCACCCCCTTCATGTCCCGATGGTTCTTCACCGGCATCATGAGCTCGATCGAAAAGGTCTTCCGCGACCACCACCACCACATCCTCCTCATGGACCTCGAGGAAAAGTCACCCGAGGCTCGGTTGTCGCTCACGCAGGGGCGCCTGTTCAAGCGGGTGGACGGTCTGATCGTCATCAACGTCGAGCTCGAGGCAGCCGAGCGTGAGCTCGTCCACCGGCTCGACCTCCCGGTCGTCGCTGTCGGATATCCCTTTCAGTCAGCTCCTCGGATCGGGATCGACGACCACGGGTGCTCCGCGATGGCCACCACGCATCTGCTCGACCTCGGGCACACCGACATCGCCTACGTCGGGAAGGCCCGCCCCCACAACCCCCACGGCAAGACACCCGCGGAACGCCTTCGAGGCTTCGAGACCGTCCTGGCAGAGCGCGGCATACCCGTGCGCGACGAATGGATCTTGGAGTCCGACTGGAGCGTGGCCGACGCCCACGCTGGCGCGCAGCGCCTGCTGTCACTGCCCCACGTGCCGAGCGCGGTCGTGTGTGGTTCCGACGAAATGGCCCTCGGAGTCATCGCCGCAGCGCACCAAGCGGGGTTGCGGGTGCCGGAAGACATCTCGGTCGTCGGCATCGACGACCACGACATGGCCGCCGTCTTCGGGCTCACCACTGTCCGTCAGGACGTCGCTGCTCAAGGACAAGCCGCCGCCGTCGCGATGTTGGCGCTGCTCGGACTGATCGATGGCGAGCCCGAACTCACGGTCAATTTCCCCGTCGAAATGATCGTCCGGAGCACCACAGCATCCCGCTGACCGCTGACCGCTGACCACTGCGCGCGGCGCGGCCACGGAAGCCAAGGACACGACACTCAGGCGTCGATCCGCTCCCGGTCCAGAGACCCAGCCGAGTCGATGATGAAGTCCTTCCGCGGGGCGACGTCATTGCCCATGAGCAGGTCGAAGACACCTTCGGCCATCCGCACGGCCTCTTCGGCCTCGCCCAGGGTGACGCGACGCAGCGTGCGGTGACGTGGGTCCATCGTCGTGTCGGCGAGCTGGTCGGCATCCATCTCACCCAGCCCTTTGTAGCGCTGGGGTGGTTCCTTGACTTTGCGCCCCTTGCGCTCGAGTGCGACGCGGGTGGCCCGCATCTGCGCCTCGTTGTAGGTGTAGATGTATTCGTTCTTCTTGCCCGGCCCGCCGATGACCTCGAGCCGGTGCAGCGGCGGCATCGCGGCATACACCCGCCCGGCGGCGACCAGCGGGCGCATGTAGCGGAAGAACAAGGTGAGCAGCAAGGTGCGGATGTGAGCACCGTCGACGTCGGCGTCGCTCATGATGATCACCTTGCCGTAGCGGGCCGCCTCCAGGTCGAAGCTGCGCCCCGAGCCTGCGCCGATAACCTGGATGATCGCGGCGCACTCGGCGTTTTTGAGCATGTCGGCCACGGACGCCTTCTGGACATTGAGGATCTTGCCCCGGATCGGCAGGAGGGCCTGGTAGTCAGAGGACCGGGCGAGCTTGGCCGTGCCGAGGGCGCTGTCTCCTTCGACGATGAATAGCTCCGAGCGCTCGACGTCGGACGTGCGGCAGTCAGCCAACTTTGCTGGCAGCGAAGAGGATTCGAGCAGGGTCTTCTTGCGCTGCGTCTCCTTGTGCACCCGGGCGCTGATCCGGGACTTCATCTCGGAGACGACCTTGTCCAGCAGCAGCGCCGCCTGAGCCTTGTCGTCGCGCTTGGTCGATGTCAGCCGCGCCGTGAGCTCCTGCTCGACGACCCGCGCGACGATCGCTCGGACCGCTGCGGTGCCGAGCACCTCTTTGGTCTGGCCCTCGAACTGTGGCTCGGCCAGCCGCACGGTGATGACCGCCGTGACGCCGGCGAGGATGTCGTCCTTGTCGACCTTGTCCGATCCCACCTTGAGACGCCTGGCATTGACCTCGAGTTGCTTGCGGAAGACCTTGAGGATCGCCTGGTCGAAGCCTGCGACGTGAGACCCGCCTTTGGGCGTCGCGATGATGTTGACGAACGAACTGACCTTGGCCTCGTAGCCGGTGCCCCACCGCACCGCGACGTCGACAGCGCACTCACGCTCGACCTCGGTCGGGGTCATGTGGCCTCGGTCGTCGAGCACAGGGACGGTCTCGGTAAACCTCCCCGTCCCCTGCAACCGCCACACAGCCGTGAGCGCAGGGTCGGGGGCGAGGTACTCGGCATACTCGGAGATCCCGCCCAGGTGATGGAAGGTCTCCTCGAGGATGCCGCCGGTCGCGGCCACGGTGGCGGGTCGTTCGTCGCGCACGACGAGCGCCAATCCGGGGACGAGGAAGGACGTTTGCCGCGCTCGATCGCGCAGGGAGTCGAGGTCGAGCTGTGCCTCTTTGAGGAAGATCTGCCGGTCCGGCCAGAAACGCACCCGCGATCCGGTCACTCCCCGAGCGGCCCTTCCGACGACACTGAGCTCACTGCCGGTCTCGTATGCCGTGAACGGCGCGTCGGGCGCGTGGGGGCCCGGTGGGTCGGTGAACAAGCCCGGCTCGCCCCGGCGGAAGCTCATGGCGTAGGTCTTGCCGGCCCGGTCGACCTCGACGTCGAGTCGCGAGGACAGTGCATTGACGACCGAGGCCCCCACGCCGTGCAGGCCGCCCGAGGCCGTATAGGAGCCCCCGCCGAACTTGCCGCCGGCGTGAAGCTTGGTGAAGACCACCTCGACACCGCTGAGCCCCGTGCGGGGCTCGATGTCGACCGGGATCCCGCGACCGTTATCGCGGACCTCGACGGACCCGTCGGCGGACAGCACCACGGTGATGCGGTCGCAGGAGCCGTTGAGGGCTTCATCGACTGCGTTGTCGATGATCTCCCAGACGCAGTGCATGAGGCCGCGTTGATCGGTCGACCCGATATACATGCCGGGCCGCTTGCGCACGGCCTCCAGGCCTTCGAGCACCTGGAGATGGCGCGCGGTGTAGCCCCCTGCGCCATCGGTCTGAGCCGGGGTGTTCGTCCCTGTCCTGCGGACTGCCACGCTGTCTGCCTCACCTGTTCTGGACCTCGTGCGACCGTCGAGCGCATCAGCGTCGACGGACGTGGGTCGCATCTGTTATCCCCGGGCAGGCTAGCCCCTCCCCCTGACAATGCTGACCATGCGTGGGGCGCGTGTCCGAGTGGCGGGCAGGAGCGTCGACGACGGCCAGATCGACCAATTGTCGCGACGGGGAAGGTTGCGGCATGTTTGACTGTTGACGAAGACAAGCCCGGGGGCGGGTCATCGGGGGATCATCGAGACATGTGATCGACCGGTGAGCCACGAATGCCGCGGCGGCAAGAGTGGGGCATGCTGGAGTCCCTACCCGAGAGAGAAGAGCGAGCACGTGAACGCAACACTGGTCCACCGACTGAGCGCCGCAGACCGCTGCGACCGCTGCGGGGCGCGGGCCTACATTCGCGCGCGGCTGCGCTCCGGTGGTGAGCTCTACTTTTGCGCTCACCACGGTCGACTCCACCTGCCCAAGCTGGCCGACCAGGCCAGTGAGATCCACGATGAGACCGATCAGTTGACCACCGCTGACGGCACCGCGTGATCTCCGGAGCGTGACGCAGTGACGCTCACGCTGGTGACCGGCCTGCTGCTGCTGGTCGGCATTCTCGGCATCGTCGTCCCTGTTGTCCCAGGTCTGCTGCTGACCGTCGGCGCGACGGCACTGTGGGCTTTCGAACACCCTGACCCACGCGCATGGTGGGTCTTCTGGGTTTCGCTTGTGCTGTATGCCGTGGGCGTGGTGACGCAGTACCTCATCCCCGGGCGGCGGATGCGTCAGCACGGGATCGGCACCGGAACGATGGTGGTGGCAGTGGTTGCCGCCATCGTGGGCTTTTTCGTGATCCCCGTGCTGGGTGCAGTGGTGGGCTTCGTCCTCGGGATTTTCGGCGTGGAGTTTGCGCGCAGCAAGACGTCCGCCGCCGCCTGGGCATCGACGAAGGTCGCGCTCCGTGCCGTGGCGCACTCGATGGGTATCGAACTGCTGGCCGGCTTGGGGATCGTCACGACGTGGGTCGTGGGCCTGCTCACCCTGGGTCAGGGCAGCTAGGGGCTCACGGGAACGGCTGACAGGGGGCCTGGCGCCCCTGTGACGGTCACTCCTCGTGAGTGCGGCGCTCCCACCGCTCTTCGAGGCGGTGCATAAAGCCGTCGGTGCCGCTCTGACGCGGCTGCCGCTTCGTCGGCGGGGCTGGCCGGACGCCGCCGGAGGGATCGACGACACCGGTCGGCCCGGACCGACGCGCCGGAGCGAAGGCCCACACCCCGGCTGCCACCATCAGCGCGAAGCCGACGGCGCCGAGCCAGATGGCCTGGTTGAGTGCGGCAATGACGACCAGAGCCAGAGCCACGACAATGCCCACACCGCCGAGGACGAGCCGCCTGCTCTGAGCAGCCATGCTCTGGGTGCGGAGCCTGGACGCAAACCGCGGATCCTCGGCGTAGAGAGCCTGTTCCATCTGTTCGAGGAGTTGTTGCTCACGCTCGGACAGCGCCATGGCCACCCCTTCCTCGACACGTCGTGCGCAGACCTGATGGGTCTTCAGGACACCCGATGCAGGCGTCGTCCTCACAGGATAAGCCGACACCGCCAGGAACGGAACCTGGCCTCGTGAGGAGCTGGCCGAGGCCGGGTCGCCGCGGTCGCCCGGAAGACGTCGATGCCGGTCAGCGCGGCCTCTTGAGGGACGCTGACTCCGCGACGAGAGAGGCAGGTCGCACCGCTCCCGCGCCGAATCTCGCACTGGCGCGGTCGATCGCGTGATCGGCCTCTCGCCAGCCGTGGTCGGGGTCATCGAGGCGTGGCTGGAGAGCTGCGCGGTCGACAGGGATCAGCCCTTCGACACGCACCCCGACGAGGCGGATCCTGGCCCGCTGCAATCCCAAGGCGTCGTAGAGCCCCCGAGCGGTGGCATAGATGTCGCGGGATACGTCGGTGTGCTCTCGAAGAGTGCGTGACCGCGTGATCGTCGTGAAGTCGGCAAATCGCACGCGAAGGGTGACCGTGCGGCCGACCATCCCTGCCGAGCGCACCCGCGCGGCGGTGCGATCGGACAACCGCAGGATCTCGCGATGGATGACCGAGGGGTCGTCGATGTCGTAGGGGAAAGTTTCGTCGGACCCAATGCTCTTCTCCACATGGACGGGTTGGACCCGGCGCGGGTCTCGTCCCCAGGCGAGGTCGTGCAGGTGGGCTGCGGAAGCCTCGCCGAGGGCACGCTTGAGAGTGTCGAGCGGGGTGTGGGCAATGTCGCCGACGGTGCGCAAGCCGAGCCCGAGCAAGACCTCCTCGGTGCGATCGCCGACGCCCCACAGGGCAGCGACCGGGAGTTGCTGGACGAAGCCCACGACGTCCGCGTCGGGGACCACGAGCAGGCCGTCGGGCTTGGCCAAACCGGAGGCGAGTTTGGCGACGAACTTGCTCGATGACACCCCCACGGAGCAGGTGATGCCTTGCTCGTCGGCGATCGTGTCGCGCAGCCACTGCGCGATCGAGGCCGGGGGCCCCAATCGTCGAACGGCTGGGGCAACGTCGAGGAAAGCTTCGTCGAGCGACAAGGGCTCGACCCGGTCAGTCACGCTCGCGAAGGTGGCCATGACGGCGGAGGAGATCGCGGCATACCGGTCGTGGTCGGGTGGGATGACCGTCGCGTGAGGACAGAGACGGCGAGCCCGGGTCATCGGCATCGCGGAGGTGACCCCGAAAGCGCGCGCTTCATAGGTGGCCGACAAGACGACCGAACGACCCCCGCCACCGATGATGACCGGTGTCCCCCGGAGCTCGGGTCGGTCGATGAGCGATGCCGAGGCGTAGAAGGCGTCCATGTCGACATGGAGGACGGTGCAACCAGTGTCGTCGGGTGGCTCGGAGTCGTAGCGTGGGGGCGGCTGGAACTGGCGTCGACTCATCCACCCCACCTCCTGCTCACGTCAGCGGGTAACCCATCGATGCGGGCAGGGTCAGCCGGCCCGAGCGATGACGTGCAACGCCGCACCCAACTCCCCCAGCAAAGGGTATGCCGGGTGGCCGGCCAGGGTGTCTTCGAGGGCCAGGAGAGCGGTGCGCTGCGCATCGGTGTCGACGTGGACCGACGGGACGAGGTCGCTGAGGACACGGGTGCCGCGCCAGCCGTCCACCGCGAGGCCAGCGCCGTTGACGAGCGCGCGAAGGGTGTGGAGGTCGAATCGTCGGGGCAACGGATCGCCCTCTCCCCATGATCCGGTCGGTCCGGTGAGGACGGCGTGAGCCTGATCGAACTCACCGACGAGGGCTCGGGACAGGACGGCCGCGAGACGTCCGGCTGCGGCCAGCGACACGACACCGGCGGGCGCCAAGGCAGCTGACACTGCACGAAGGGTGGCGGCGGGGTCGTCGACGACCTCGAGCACCCCATGGCAGCACACGACGTCGAAGGACCCGAGCGGGACGATCTCGGCGAGAGTGTCGGCGTCCCCTTGCAGGGCGGTGACCCTGCCAGCGACGGCGGACTCGGCAGCGCGGCGTTGGAGTGCCGCGAGGGCGTCAGGGCTGGGATCGACGACGGTGACGGCGGCAACGGTGTCCGGCCCGAGTGCGGCCAAAGGCACCGCCAACTCACCGGTGCCACCCCCCAGGTCGAGCACGACGATCGGACGACCGAGCTGTGCTGCCTGGCCCACGGCCACTTCGCGGACATCGGCCCACAAGGCCGGGGTGCGGACGCCGGCAGCAGCACGACGAGTGCGGGGCTGGTCCTGGGGCACACCGACACTGTAGTGCTCGCAAGGATCCCGGCCAGCGGCAGCACGGGCGTGCCACGGGCGTGCCACGGGCGTCCCCCGGGCACGGCACGGGCCGCGTGCCCTGGACACTGCTGAGGCAGGTGGACTCACCGTCAAGGCCGGTGGGCCTCCCTCTGAGGCTACGGGTCCCGTCTCTGGTGAGCACCCCCCAGGGGCTAGGTCTGTCCTGGGATCTCATCCGCCGGAACTCCCCGGACTCGAATGCCAGAGTTTGCGCGGCGGACGACCGGAGGGCTGGTCGCCTACCGGTCGAGACGGCACCGCCCCAGCGGCGGCCCGCCGCCCGTCACGGGCCGGAGTGCCGGGTGGCTTGACGTCGGCATAGGGCGACTGGGTGAACCCGGATGCGTGGACGAGGACCGTCCGTCCTCGGGGCGAACCGCCCATGCCACCGGCTCGATCTCCCCGCGGGAGGCCTGCGGCTTCATCTGCGGCGTCACCCGCGGCATACGGGTCATGACCTGGGGTCTGTCGGCGCCGCTCTTCCTCCGACGACCATGGCGTGCCCGTGGGTCGACCCCGGACCGGTTGGGCGTAGGCCGCGGCTGCTGCGGCCGCCCGCGCATGGGCGTCGTCGTCGGCCGCCGCGAGCGCTGCTCGAAGAGCCTCGGCTCCCCCGCGGCTCCAGGCGTCCCAGAGGCCACTGAGCTCCCACGCCCCGGTCGCGCGCACGGAGACGCCACGCCTGCCCGTGCGGCGCACGACGCCGCGGACGAGCATCATCCACGAGTGGAAGACGGTCGCGGCATACGGTCCCTGGACGTCCTCGAAGAAGGTCGCGTCGACCGGCCCGGTCGAGTCGTCGAGGGTGAGGAAGACGACTCGACGACCGGAGCGGATCGGCGGCGTCTGCGTCGCGACTTTCACCCCGGCGATCCACACCTCACTGCGGTTGCGGGCCTGGCCGATATCACGAGCCCGGGTGACTCCAAGGGCATGGAGCATCGGTGCGTAGACCTCGACGACGTGCGCGCTGGCATCGAGGCCGAGGACCTCCAACTCGGCGCCGATGCGTTCGGTCACGCTCAACTCGGGCAGCCCACTCCCGGCCGTCAGGTGGGGGGCGTCATCGAGTGGGAGAGCGAGTTGGGTATGCCGTGCCGCTTCCGGCACGGCAGCAGCGGCGTGCGACTGGGCAGCCGCCAACTCGGCGATGCCGACACCGTCACGATCGCTGCGCCAGCCGGTTGCCCCTCGCTTTCCGTCCATCCGGGCTCGATCGCCGCTCTGAGCCGGATCCGTCGTGCCGGCGGTCAGCCGTCGCGACCATTTCGCCCGCCCGATGGCCGTGGCAGGCCGGGACTGGCTGCGGGTCCACCGGTCGAGTTCGGCGACATGCAGGAGCAGATCGCGGCGAGTCACCCGCCCCCGGCTGCCGGGCTGACCCGAATGATCGAGGCCGTAGATGGAGTCGAATCCGCCGGCCAGGACGAGTCGCTCAAGCACCGGCCGGCTCACGGCGGCGCGCTGGGCGAAGTCGGCCAGACCGGCGTATGGCGCCCCGGCGACAATCCGGGCGATCTCGGTCTCGGTGATCCCTTTGACGTCCGCCAGCGACACCCGGATGCCGTATCCCCGCCCGTCGGGCAGATCAGGTGCCGGTGGGGGCGCGTCGCAGGAGACCCGCTCGACGGCATACCCGCCCGTGCTGGCATTGACGTCGAGGCCGAGGATCTGGATGCCGAGCGAGCGAGCGTCGTCGAGGATGAGTCGCTTGGGATACATGCCGGGGTCATAGGTGAGCACCCCCGCGACGAAAGCGGCCGGGTGATGGGTCTTGAGCCAGGCCGACTGGTAGGTCGGTAAGGCGAAAGCTGCCGCATGAGCCTTGCAGAAGCCGAACGACGCGAACGCGCGCAGGACCTCCCAGATCCGCTCGACGTCCTCGACGGAGTAGCCCCGGGCCAGCGCGGCCGGCCGCCACCAAGCCAGGACTTTGGCCTGACCGTCGACCGACCCCATCGCCCGACGGACCTCGTCGGCGTGGGCGAGGGTGACGCCCGTGGTCTCGGCGACGATCTTGAGGACCTGTTCGTGGAAGACGACGACGCCTTCGGTCTCCTGGAGCGCAGGGATGAGCGTGGGGTGGAGGTAATCGGTGGGAGCCCATCCGTGCCTGGCGTTGAGGAACGGGACGATCATGTCGGATTTGACCGGCCCCGGCCGGAACAACGAGATGTCGATGATGAGGTCCTCGAACCGCTCGGGACCGAACTTGCCGATGAGCTCGCGTTGGCCTGGGCTCTCGATCTGGAAACACCCCAACGTGCGCGTGGTGCGGATCATCCGGAAGGTCGGTGCGTCGTCGAGAGGCACGTGGGCGGAGTCATCGAGATCGACGTGGACGCCGTCGACCCGGGCGACCTCGGAGACGGCATACGCCATCGCCGACTGCATCCGGATGCCGAGGATGTCGAGTTTGAGCAGCCCGAGGATCTCGACATCGTCCTTGTCGAACTGACTCATCGGAAAACCCAGCCAACTGGCCTCAACCGGAGTGCGTTGCAGCAGAGTTGAATTGGACAGGATGACGCCGCATGGATGAAGCGCGATGTGACGGGGCAGCCCATCGAGGCGCTCGACGAGATCGAACAGCAGGTCGTAGCGGGCCGACCCTAACCCGGTGACGCGCAGCTCGGGCAGGTCGGCGATGGCCGACCTGGCGTGACGGGCGGAGATGTGCGGGAATGCCTTGGCCATTGCGTCGACCTCCCCCGGCGGCAGACCGAGGGCGGCACCGACATCGCGGATCGCGTGGCGGACGCGGTAGGAGTCCATCATCGATACGCATGTCACCCGCTCGCCACCGAACCGGGCGAGGACCTTCTCGTAGATCTCGGTGCGCCGGGCTGATTCGACGTCGATGTCGATGTCGGGCAGCTGGGCGCGCAACGGTGAGCAAAACCGCTCCATGAGCAGGTCGTAGCGGATGGGGTCGACACCGGAGATCCCGAGGAGATAGTTGACCAGCGAGCCGGCGCCCGACCCCCGCGCTGCGACCCGCACCCCCAGGTCACGGATGAGGTCGGTCACCGTTGCCACGGTGAGGAAGTAGGTGGCATACCCCAGCGTCGCGATGACGTCGAGCTCGTCCTCGAGCCGCGAGCGCACTCGGGTGAGCTCCGAGCCCGTCGCCTGGGGATAGCGCCCGAGGAGAGCGCCGTGGCACCGCGCTGCCAACACCTGCTGGGGATCGTCGTCGACCGCGAGACCGAGCTGGGTCTGCTCGGGCAGGTGGATCCCGCCGATCCCGAGGTCAATCGCGGGGTCCTGGATGCACTCGGTCGCGAGCGCCATCGTCGTGGCGACAAGCGCTGCGGCGACGTCACGGGTCGCCGCGGTGCCCCCGGCGAGCCCCGGGCCGGAGGCCTGGGCGATGTCGCACGCGAGAGCAATCATCGCCGGAGTCGGCGTGAGATGGCCGGCCGTTGTCACCCGGTCGAGATGGCGCACATCGAGCATGACCAGACGTCGAGCGGCGTCGAGGACATCGACCGTGGCCGCCTCCTCAGGGTCGGCATGACGCACTGCGGCCGTAAGGACCACGGGTATGCCGGTGTCGCGCCCGAGCGCGAGGGTGCGGCCAGCCTGGCCGAGACTGCCGGGGGTGCCTTCAGGCCCCCCGTGGCAGACCGCCTCGAGCACGATCGCCCCGCGCGGCAGGGCGGCCTGCCAGCGGGCGAGCGCGGCATACGCCGCCGCCTTGCGTCGTGCGAGCACGGCTCGCCCGACATCGGAATCCGGGCCGAGCAGAACGACGAGCGGGGATGGCTCGTCGTGGCTGCTCGCCATGGCCTGGGCGAGGAGGTCGACGGTGAGGCGAGGTTGCCCACGCTGGCCGGACAGGTGCGCGTCGGTGACGAGGCGGCACAGGCGAGCCCACCCTTGGCCGGGCGCGAGCCCCGCATTCATCCCGCGGGCCAGGACGGTCACCCGCGGCAGCCGGTCGTCGCGCAGGGCCCCTCCCCGGGCCGGGGTCCGCACCCGGGGTTGCCCGGGTGGCCGAGGCTCGGGCGCGACGGCGAGGTCGACTCCAAGGATGGGGGCGATGCGGGCATCGACGCACGCCTGGACGAACCGCACCGCTCCGTAGAGCCCGTCGCGATCGGTGAGCGCGAGCGCCGGTTGACCGTAGGCCGCCGCCCGCGCCACGAGCGCAGCCGGGGTCGAGGCGCCGTACTGCATCGAGTACCCGGACGCGACATGGAGGTGGACGAAAGTGTCCATCTCGTCAGCCCGCCACGGAGCGGGTATGCCGTGCTCCACCGCCGCGGGAGGTGGGAGAGAGATAACCCGGCAGAGCGACGATCTGGGGCACACCCAAGGTCTCCTGGACCAGCTCGACGAAGAGCTCGACCTGACGCAGAAGGTCGTCAGCCTGCCGGGCTGACACTGTGCTCTCACCGCGTTCGAGCATCGCCCGGCGGTTGGCCGAGGACGCGAAGAAGGTCGCCCATTCGGAGAGTTCGGGCGCGAGCGTGGGCAGCACCTCCCACACGCTCCGCGGTCGGGACCAGCCTGAGGGCGTCGACCGGGCGGCGAGGACGGCGGCCGCGGCTCGGAGCGCACCGAGGTGAGCATGGATGTAGCGATCGGCCGTGACGGCGGCATGACTGGCCTGCTGGAGGCTCGCACCGGAGCGGTCGAGCAGCTCGACGACGGTGCTGGAGATCGTCGGACGGGTAGCCATGTCAGTCCACCACCCGGGTGAGCTGCCAGGGCGGCATACCGGAGGCGTCGTAGCTCAACTCAACGACGGCGACGGTGGAGTCGGGGCGCACGCTGGCCTCAACGCGCCAGACGTGTCGCTCGCGGGCGGCGGCCCCGATCCCGTGAGGCTGGCCGGGAGCAGGGTCGAGCGCCTCCCGCCACCACGCCCGGCGCTCCTGCCATTGGGCGAGGACCGCCCGCACGGCATACCGCCGACCACGCCAGACGAACCCGACGGGCACGCCGGGTGTGCCCGGTGTGTCCGGAGCCTGTTCAGGCAAACCCATCGCGGTGTGGCGATGATTGGGCGTATCCCATGAATGGACAGATGTGTGCACGGTGAGCGGTGCGGCATACCGACGCGTCACGAGCGAGCCCCCTGTGGGTGACCATGTGACCTCACGGTCACGACCGGGGCGGACTCGACCCATCCGCAGATTCGGACGAACTACGCTCTGTGCCCGGACCATGTCGATCCCACGTATGGGACCACCTACGGCCGGACTCTCGGACACGTGTTCGACTCTGGAAGCACTCTACCGGTGGGGTCGGACACCCTGTCAAGCCGTAGATTGGCGGGATGAACGACACCGACGTGGGGGCGTTGCTGCTCGCTGTTTTCACCCTTGTCATCGCGGCCGTGATCGCGAAGCTGCTGCGCACCAGGCATCGCGACGAGCTGTTCTTCGGCGTCACGCCAGGCGAGTTCCCCGCACCGGGCCAGCCGGTCCACCGCCGCCGAGTCAGCGGCGGACCAGAGTGGTCGGGGCCGGTCGCCGTGCGATTCACCCCACCCGACGGTCTCTCCCCTGCCGTCGTCGGAGCCGTCCTCGACGGTCGGGCCGACTCTGTCGACCTGGCCGCCGGCCTCGTCGATCTCGCCGTCAAGGGGCACTACCGCATCGTCGCGGCACCAAAACCTCCGGGCGGTCACGAATCACCAGCTCAGGAATCTCCCGAGACCACGCTGTCTCCTTCACCACTTTCACCACCTTTACCACCTTCAGCCGCCCGCGACTACCGCCTCGTCGCGACCCACCCGTCACCGCCCTTCGCCGGGCTCGGTGAGTTCGAGCGCCAACTGCTTGCCGACCTGTTCAGCCGCGGACTCGTGCGACGCATCGAGGACCTCCGAGACAACGGCGGCATCGCGCTGCGCAAGGCCCACCTTGCGATCTACCGGGAGGTCGTCGACCGCGGCTGGTATCCCGACCACCCGCGCGCGCGGAGAGGGCGATGGGGCTGCGTCGCCGTCCCGATCTTCCTCGTCGGACTGGCCATGCTCGCCATCCTCATCGCGATGATCGTCAACCATGAGGCGGGCATCGTCAGCCTCACCTTCCCCCTGGCCATTCTCGGGGCCGGGGTCATCATCATGCGATCGCTCGTCGGCCGCGTGACCCGCACGGCCGAGGGCTCCGCGATCCGGATCCAGGCCATGGGATTCCGCGAATACCTCACGCGCGCCGAAGCTCACCAGATCCGCTTCGAGGAAGCGGCCGGTCTGTTCAACCGATATCTCCCCTACGCCATGGTCTTCGGCGTCGCTGACCGCTGGGTCACGGTCTTTGGCGAGGTCATCTCAGCCGGCGCCCGCCAGGGCGTGACCATCGTGCCCGACCTCGGGTGGCTGTCGTTTGCCGACGGCCTGTCCGCGACAGACCTCGCGGCACTCGCCAACGCCGCCGACATGGTCGACCTCGTCATGGGACCCCTCTCCCACATCGGCGACCTGGCCAATCTCCCCGAACTCACCGATCTCGCCGACCTCGGCTCCACCCTCGGGGACTTCTCGTCGTCCGTGGGTGACGTCGTTGATCTCAGCGACGGTGGCTGTCTCGATGGCGCCGGGTGCGACTTCTAGAGTGACGCCATGACCGTCGAGCCCTCGTCCGACACTCTTCGCCACCCCGCCGTCGACCGCGTGTCCGCGTCCCTCGCCGCCGCGGGGATCACGCCGAGGATCACCGTCCTTGACGGCGCCGCGCGGACGGCAGCACTCGCGGCGGCATACCTCGGGATCGACATCGGCCAGATCGCCAACTCGCTCGTCTTCCGGATCCTCACCGCGGACACCTCCTCGGCCACCGACGAACCTCTCCTCGTGCTCACCTCCGGCGCCCACCGGGTCGACACTGCCGTTGTCGCGGCCGCGATCGGGGTCAGGGCGCTGGGGAGGGCGGATGCCGACTTCGTCCGGGATCGGACCGGATTCGTCATCGGCGGGGTGGCGCCGGTCGGGCACCTCCGCCCCGTCCGCACGCTGATCGACGTCGACCTTGCCGGGTACGACGAGATCTGGGCGGCCGCTGGCCACCCCAACACCGTCTTCCCCACCACCTACGATCAGCTCGTGTCGGTGACCGGCGCCGAGCCGGTGACGGTGACGGCTCCGAGCCGATGAGGATGGAGACCGGGGTAAATCTAGGTACGAATACGGATACCGTCACCGCCGTCGACATGAGACGGTAAGCGTGGTCAACACGACGGCGTCGATGATGGCTCAGATCCGACAGGGGGTGATCTGAGACTTCGTCGGCGCCGTTCGTGCGCTCGGCAGAGACCGGCAGACACCGGCAGACACAGCGCACAGGGCGAGTTTCCCCACTTGTTACCGTCTTGTTGCGACCGATCGCCGGCGCGAGGAAATCCTCGGCAGCCCCAGAACGTTGACTCTGCGGTGAGCACCAGGCTCACCTCATGCGGGAAAGAGAAGGACACGATGGGTGCAGAAGTCCTGCCCTGGGTTTTCACGTCGGGCTGGGCGAGCGGCATCAATGCGTATGCCGTCGTGCTCATGATGGGACTGGCCGAGCGGGTGTTCACCGTCAGCGGCATACCCGACGCCCTTGCCCGGACCGACGTCCTCATCGGGGCAGCGGTCTTGTTCGTCATCGAGATGGTCGCCGACAAGATCCCTTACATCGACTCGACGTGGGACTCGATCCACACCGTCATCCGGCCGGCCGTCGGCGCCACCCTCGGCTACCTCTTCGGCCACGAGAGCTCCGACCTCAATGCGGCCTTCATGGCGGCGACCGGCGGCTTCGCCGCGCTGGCCTCCCACCTGGTCAAGGCGGGCACCCGGGCAGCGGTCAACACCTCCCCCGAGCCTGCGAGCAATATCGTCGTCTCGACCGCCGAGGACGTCACCGTCGCCGCCGTCATCGCCACGGCTTTCGCCAGTCCGTGGATCGCCGCAGGGATCGCTGGCTTCCTCCTCGTCGTCGGCGCTGCCATCGTCATCGTCCTGCTCAAGCGAGTCCGGCGTTTCAAGTCCCGCTACGACGCCTGGGGCGAGCGCTTGACCTCGGGTGCACCCAGTGGCGCCGGGTCGCTCCGCGAGCCACCATCGCGCCGAGGAGACACCGTCGCTTTGCCTCAGGGCAACGACCGCGGCGAGGGCACCATGGGCCGCCGCGCACCTTACGACCAGGACCACGACGCCCGCTAACTGAGCTGACAGGTGACGCACGGGACCTCAGAGAGGTGACAACCCCTGACGCACGGTGACCCAGGGCCGGGACAGGTCAGGACCGCACCGGGTCAGGGACAGCAGCAGCGGCCCCCCATTGGGCGGCCTCCAGCCCCAGGTTGTCCCACACCTGCAGCGTCGCGGGCGACCGATTCATCGTGATGAAGTGGATGCCCGGAGCACCTTCGGCCAGGAGTGACTGGGCGAGTTCAGTCGCAATCTGGACACCGACCTCGCGGACCGCCGCAGGGTCCCCGTCGACGGCCTCCAGACGATCGGACACCTCCTTCGGCACCGGCTGACCAGAAAGCTCGGTCATCCGAGCCAGTTGGCGCACATTCGTCACCGGCATCAGTCCCGGGATGATCGGCAGCTCGCGTCCGCGAGCCACGACCCGGTCGCGTAGCCGGAGGTAGGCATCGGTCGTGAAGAAGAACTGCGTGATCGCGAAGGCCGCGCCGGCATCGGCCTTGCGCACCAACACCTCGGCATCAGCGTCGAGGCTCGGGCTCTCGGGGTGGCGATCGGGGAAGGCCGCGACCCCGACCGTGAATGGTCCGAGTTGACGGATCAGCGAGACCAGTTGCTCCGCGTGGTCGAGGCCCTCGGGATGGGACACCCACGGCTGGTCGAGCCCGCCCTGGGGGTCTCCTCGCAACGCCAGGATGTTGCGCACCGCTCCGTTGGCGTAGTGGCCGATGATGTTGCGCAACTCGGCCACTGAGTGTCCGACACAAGTGAGATGCGCCATGGGGGTCATCGTCGTTTCGCGGGCGATCCGGTCGGTGACGCGGATCGTGCGGTCCCGACTCGTCCCGCCGGCCCCATAGGTGACTGACACGAACGTCGGCTGGGTCTTTTCGAGTCGCCGGATCGTCTCCCACAGCAGCGCCTCACCGGCGTCGTCCTTCGGTGGGAAGAACTCGAAACTGATCGCAGGTCGTGCTCCGGACAGGGCATCCGGGATCGAGCGCACGACATGCTCTGGGCGACGCAGGGACGACATGTCTCCAGACTAGAGCCGTCTCGGCAGCCGCCCCGCCGGGAGGCAGGAGGACACCGGGTTAGGCTGGGCGCGCGACATCGGCGCCCCGGGGAGGCCCCCCTGGGAGGCACGCACCCGGCATACCTCGTCTGCGGAAGGGCTTTCGTGACCACCCCGACCACCCCTCTCGACCGAGAGGACGTGCGCGTCCGCGTCCAGGCGGCCGTCGTGGCCGAGCTCGCGCGCCAACACGAGGTGCTCGCCGAGATCGGCCCGGACCTTGACCCCCTCATCGATTCCGTGCGCCAGCTGCTCACGGGCGGCAAGCGGCTGCGGGCCGCTTTCGCCTATTGGGGTTACCGCGCTGCCGGCCACCCCGGCTCGGACGCCCTGGTCCGCCTCGCTACGGCCATGGAGTTTTTTCAGGCCGCAGCCCTCCTGCACGACGACGTGATGGACGGCAGCGACACCCGACGGGGTATGCCGTCCGCCCACCGCGCCGTGGCCGCCATCCACACCGAGTCGGGATGGTCCGGGGACAGCGGGCGCTTCGGTGAGGCGACCGCGATCCTCGCCGGTGACCTGTGCTTGCAGTGGACCGACGAGTTGTTCGCCACGAGTGGCCTTCCGACTGAGCATCTGGCGCGGGCACGAGGGATGTTCGACCGGATGCGCACTCAGCTCATGGGTGGTCAGTTCCTCGACGTCTTGGAGTCGGCTCGCGGATGGGAGGGGCTGACGACTGAGGCCCGGCTGAGTTCAGCCCGACGCGTTATCCGTTACAAGAGCGCGAAATACACCATCGAGCACCCGCTGCTCATCGGCGCGTTGGCTGGTGGCGTCACGGGGACGGCCCTGGCGGGGCTGTCCCGCTACGGGCTCACGCTCGGGGAGGCTTTCCAACTGCGCGACGACCTCCTCGGGGTGTTCGGAGACCCGGCCGCCACGGGCAAACCCGCCGGTGATGACCTGCGCGAGGGTAAACGCACGGTGCTCGTCGCTCACGCTCTCGACCGCATGACACCCCCGCAGACCGACCGATTCGACGCGCTATTCGGCCGACCCGAGCTCGACGCGAGCGGCGTGGGCGAGCTGCGTCACCTCATCGCGTCATCCGGCGCCGACGAGTCCGTCGAGGACGACATCGCCCGCCTCTGCGGGGAGGCATCCGAGGCCCTGGCTCAGGTCGCGGGAGACCTCGATCCAGTCGCCGTGACGGTCCTCGACGAGCTCATCGGAGCCGCCACAGCCCGCTCGACCTGACGCGCACCGAGCAGCCATCAGAAGGCGAGCGCCTGGGCTCGACGCCGGATCTCGGTCTTGTGCCCGGCCGCCAACGCTGCGATCGGAGTGTCGCCGGCGGGAAGCGTCGGATCCACCGTGTGGAGCCACCGGATGATCTCGGTGTCATTCATGCCGCCGTCGCCGAGCACCGTAAAGGTGCCCTTGAGCTCTGGGCGAGGTCCGTCCGCGCCGAGGAAGCTCGTCGGCACCGCCACCGCGCGGTTGGGCCCGACCCGCGCCGTCAAGACCTCACGCTCGTCGACGAACCGCCGCACACGCGAGAGCGGGACGCCATAGCGCGCCGCCACGTCCGGCAGGTAGGTCCAGTCGCCGACGAGGTCCTCGAGAGATTGCTCAGTCACGTCCGACAGCCTGCCATGCCGACGTGCCGGGGTGCGTCCACGGCATACCGGGGCATGGAACGTAAACTCGCCACCGTGTCCACCCCTGCCGACCCTCGCACCGGTGCGCCCGAGGACGGGCTCATCGCAGGGCGCTATCGCCTGGTGCGCAAGATCGCCGACGGGGGCATGGGGACCGTCTGGTTGGCCACCGACGAGCGCCTCGGGCGGCGGGTTGCGGTCAAGGTGCTGCCACCTGATGCTGCCGACGACGCCGCGACCTTGTCGCGTTTCCGCCGCGAGGGGCAACTCGCAGCCGGACTCAACCACCCGACGATCGTGGCAGTCCACGATTTTGTCGAGGAGCACGGCCAGGTCTGCCTGGTCATGGAATACGTCGAAGGCCACACCCTCCGTCAGTGGCTCGATCACACGGGAGCCCTCCCGGTGCGCGAGGCGGTCCGCATCTTCACCGCGCTCTTGCGAGCCCTGTCGGTCGCGCACGCGGCGGGCCTGATCCATCGGGACGTCAAACCCGAGAATGTCCTCATCTCGGCGGACGGATCGGTCAAGGTCACCGACTTCGGCTTGGCCCGCGAGGTCTCGACCTTGACCCGCACCGACCTCAGTCACGTCCTCGGCTCAGTCCCCTATCTCGCTCCGGAGCAGTTCCAGCGCCGGGCCGCTGACGAACGCAGTGACGTGTATGCCGCAGGCCTCGTCCTCGTCGACCTGCTGACCGGGCGACCGGCGATGGCCGGGCGCACCGAAGCTGAGATCGCTGGCCTCCACGTCGCCGGTGCCGTCCCGTTGGCATCGGAACGAGTCGCTACCGTCCCCCTCGAGATGGATCGGCTCATCGCGAGGGCGACCGCCAAGGACCCCGACGACCGTCCGGCCACGGCCGCAGACCTCCTCGACGAAGTCCGTGAGGCCACCCGGCAGCTCAGCGACGAGGAACTCGACGCTGAGCCGGTGTACCTCGCGGGGATGGCACCTTCGCTCATCCCGCTTCCGGCGGCGACGTCCGTCCACGAGGTAACCGACCCGACCAAGGTCCTCAGCATCGTCGCGGCGACGACCGAGTTGCCGCTGTCGCCCGCGGTGTCGCCGGCGCCATCTCCCGCACTGTCGCCCACTTCGGCGTCGGCGACAACCGCGGTGATCCCACTCGATCCCCCGCCCGGAACCGCGGCAGCAGCCGCGACGGGTGCCGCAGCGGCCCTCGTCCCCACGTCGCCACCCAATGGACCTGACGACGTGTCCGGGCCAGGCGGGCCGCGCCGCCGGCGTCGCGTCTGGCCGTTCCTGCTCACGCTCATCCTGCTCGCCGGTGGGGCCGCGGGCGGCTGGTGGTGGTATGACTCGACCGGTCCTGGCTCGCAGCGGATCGTGCCAGTCGTCGTCCACCTCACCGAGTCGGACGCGACGAAGGCACTCTCGGCCGTCGACCTACGAGCCGACGTCGGCACGGCATACAGCGAGACCGAACCCAAGGGGCAGGTCATCGAGGCCCAGCCGGCCGCAGGCGTTCAACTGCGCAAGAACTCCGCCGTCCGGGTCGTCGTGTCCTTGGGTCAGGAGCGCTACCTCGTGCCCAAGCTCGTCGACGCCAAGGCCTCGGACGTCGGTGTGCTGCTCACCGAGCGCCACCTCGTCGGTGGTCCGGTGACCGAGGAGTTCAGCGAGACCGTCGCCGCCGGGATCGTCATCCGTCAAGACCCGGCGCCCGACGCCTCGGTCAAACGCGACACCCCGGTCGCCATGGTCGTCAGCAAGGGCCGCGAGCCCCTTCCCGTCCCCAGCGTGGTCGGCAAGGCGGCGGACGAGGCCGATCGCACTCTCGCCGCTGCCGGGTTCACCGTTGCCCAGGGCGAGCAGGTCAACAGCGAAACGGTGCCCGCCGGGGTCGTCGTGTCGCAGACACCCGCCCAGGGCACCCTCTTCCGCAAGGACACCGTGACGATCGTCGTCTCCAAGGGGCCCGTCCTCGTCGCCGTGCCCGATGTGACGTTCAAGCGCCAGGCGGAGGCGGAAAAGATCCTCAAGGACGCCGGCTTTGGGGTGTCGGTCAACAAGGTATTCGGCGGGGCGCTCAAGACGGTGCGGTTCCAAGACCCGGCGGCCGGCACCATGGTCCGGCGAGGGACGACCATCACGTTGACGGTGATCTGACGCCCTGATGACCGCCTCCCCGCGACGCCGTCAAACGGTCGCGACCTTCCTCCTCGTGGCGCTCACGGCGGTGTGGGGGTCCACGTTCTTCCTCATCCGTGATCTCGTCCAGACCGTGCCTCCGGCCGATTTCCTGGCCGTGCGGTTCACGATCGCCGCGGTCCTCATGGTCGTGATCTTCTGGCGACCTTTGCGCGGATTGCGCCGGCGCGATGTCGTCGCCGGCATCGGTCTCGGTGGGCTCTACGGCGCGGCACAACTCCTCCAGACGGCCGGTTTGGCACACACCGACGCCTCGGTCTCGGGCTTCATCACGGGCACCTACGTCGTCCTGACGCCCGTCTTCACCGCCCTGCTCCTGCGCGAGCAGGTCCCGGCAACGACCTGGTATGCCGTCGCGCTCGCCACCGCGGGACTCGCGCTGCTCTCCCTCAACGGCGTGTCCATCGGCACCGGGGAGACCCTCACCCTGCTCGCGGCTGCTCTCTACGCGTTCCACATCATCGGTCTCGGCCGATATTCGGTGCCCTCTCGAGCAACCGGGATGTCAGTCGTCCAGATGCTTGTCATCGCGCTCTTTGCCGTCGTGGCCGCCGTGCCGGATGGCATCACCTGGCCATCAGGAGCCGGACAGTGGTGGTCGGTGCTCTACATGGCAACCGCTGCGGGGGTGCTCGCTCTCTGGTCGCAGACATGGGCCCAGGCGCACATGTCGGCCACGCGGGCTGCGATCGTCATGACCCTGGAGCCGGTCTTTGCCGCAGGTTTCGCAGTGGCACTCGGGGGTGAGTCCCTCACCGGTCGGATGCTCGTCGGCGGCGTGCTCGTCCTGGCGGCGATGTATGTCGTCGAACTCGCCGGTCGGCGGCCAGACCGACCCGCGGCGGATCTTTCCGAAGCCCGCCACCACGAGGTCTGACGAGCACTAGTCGAGCAGCTCGCTCATCACGGTGATCGCGAAGTCGGTCGCCGCGTCATCGACACCGAAGTGCCACACCGCGCGGACGAGACCCGGCCCTGCGGCATACACCCGGACACCCCTGTCGGCGCACGACGCGGCGAACTCCGGCGCTCCGAGGCCAGCGGCCGCGACGTCGAGCATGAGGATGTTGGTTTGGACCTCGGCGGGGTCGACAACCCGCGGGTCGACCTCGGCCAGCGCGGATGCCGCTCGCGCCGTCCGGCGATGGTCGTCAGCGAGGCGCTCCAGGTGGTGGTCCACGGCATACCGGCCGGCGGCAGCGATGATGCCGACCTGACGCATCCCCGCGCCGTAGCGCTTCCGCCAGATCCGCGCCTCGGCGATGAGGTCGGCAGGACCGACGAGCACCGACCCGACCGGCGCCCCGAGGCCCTTGCTCAGACAGACCGACACCGTGTCGAACTGCGCCCCGTATGCCGGCAGGGGCACCCCGGTCGCGACGTGCGCATTCCACAGCCGGGCACCGTCGAGGTGCATTCGGACTCCGAGCGGCGCTGTGGCGCGCCGAAGGGCACTGATCTCCTCGAGCGGCTGGATGGTCCCACCACCGAAGTTGTGGGTGTTTTCGACCACGACGAGCGACGTCGTGACCTGGTAGGGGCCGACACCGGTGGCGACGAGACCCAGCGGACCAGCCGGATCAAGACGGCCCCGGACGCTGGTCCAGGTCCGGGAGGTGATGCCCGAAAAGACCGCTGCCGCACCGAGTTCGGCCCGCACGACGTGAGCCAGGGAGTCGGCCAGGAGTTCCTCCCCCGGGCGGACATGCATCCGCAGCGCCAACTGATTGGCCAGTGACCCCGTCGGAGTGAAGAGCCCGGCCTCATGCCCGAGCAGTCCGGCGATGTGCTCTTCGAGATCGCGGGCAGACGGGTCCTCGCCGAAGACGTCGTCACCGACCTCGGCCTCGGCCATGGCCGCACGCATGGGCCGAGTCGGTCGAGTGACGGTGTCCGAGAGCAGGTCGGCGCGGATCATCCGGGATCAGTCCCGGCCAAGCATCTCAGCGACGAGGAAGGCCAGCTCAAGGCTCTGCTGGTGGTTGAGGCGGGGGTCGCACACCGTCTCGTACCGCTTGACGAGATCGGTGTCGAGGATCTTCTCCGACCCGCCGATGCACTCGGTGACATCGTTACCGGTGAGCTCGACGTGCAGGCCCCCGGGGACCGTGCCGAGGTGGTGATGGACATCGAAGAAGCCATGGACCTCCTCGACGATGTCGTCGAAGTTACGGGTCTTGTAGCCGCCATTGGACTCGAAGGTGTTGCCGTGCATCGGGTCGCAGATCCACGTGACCTGCCCGCCTTCGGCCTGCACCCGTTCGATCAGCGGCGCGAGAGCATCCCGGACTCGTTCGGCACCCATCCGGGTGATGAACGACAGTCGACCCGGCTCACGCTGCGGGTCGAGGCGATCGAGGATGCGCGCAACGTCGTCGAACTCGGTCTTCGGTGAGAGCTTGACCCCGACGGGGTTGTGGATCCGGGACACGAAGTCGATGTGGGCACCGCTGACGTCACGGGTGCGCTCCCCGACCCAGATGAAGTGCGCCGACGTGTCGTAGGGCAACCCCGTCCGCGAGTCGATCCGCGTCAAGGGACGCTCGTAGTCGAGCAGGAGCGCCTCGTGCGCGGCGAAGAATTCGGTCGTCTTCATCGCGTCGAAGTCGGCGCCGCACGCTGCCATGAACTTCATCGCTTTGTCGATGTCGTGGGCCAACCGCTCGTAGCGGACGTTGGCGGCGTTCGACACGAAGCCCTTGTTCCAGTCGTGGACGTGCCGGAGGTCGGCGAATCCGCCCATCGTGAAGGCACGCACGAGGTTGAGGGTCGCCGACGAGCGGTGGTATGCCTCGACGAGCCGCTTGGGGTCGGGCGTGCGGGCTTCGGGAGTGAAGGCGAAGTCGTTGACCATGTCCCCCCGATATGCCGGCAGGGTCACCCCCGCACGCGTTTCGACGTCCGCGCTGCGGGGTTTGGCGTATTGCCCGGCCATGCGGCCCACCTTGA
This sequence comes from Dermatophilaceae bacterium, assembly GCA_037046615.1. Taxonomy (GTDB): domain Bacteria; phylum Actinomycetota; class Actinomycetes; order Actinomycetales; family Dermatophilaceae; genus Phosphoribacter. The sequence continues at coordinate 247,976 of JBAOHD010000008.1, read as the reverse complement.
CGACCGGCACACTCGCGCCGTACGTGAGGACGGCGGCCATCTGCAAGACGGTCTTGACCCGGTCGCGGATGTTGTTAGCGGTGGCGCCGGCGAAGGTTTCCGCACAGTCGCCTCCCATGAGGACGAATGCCTCGCCCCGGCCAGCCGCAGCCATCCGCTCCCGCATGACGTCACACTCACCCGCGAAGACCAACGGCGGATACGAGGCGAGCTCTCCGACTGCCGTCACCAGCGCGGCTGGGTCCGGCCACGTCGGCTGCTGGGCCGCCGTGGTCTGGGACGCCGCGGCGGCAAGGTGCTCATGGAGAAGATCGTTGGGGTTCGTGCTCACCCGGACAGCGTAGTTGCGTCCCACCCCTCGGGACGGCACCGGTCCGGATGCCGAACCATCCGGGCCACGCGCTCGCTCCAACGCCTGGCTAGGCTCAGGGCCATGACCTTCTCGATCGTCGGTGGCATGGGCACGGCATACGGAGTCGCGGTGGCGAGCAAGTTCCTTGCCGTCGGATCGGTCGTGCCGGCGGCACTCCCCGGTGTCGGAGCGGTCGCGACGCAGTCTTTCGCCAAGGTCTCCTACAAGGCCGACGGCCTCGGCCTGCTCGCCAAGAACGTCCCGGCCCAGGACGTCATCGACCGCCTCACCGCCGCCGATCCTCTCCGCGAAACACGGCAGATCGGCATCGTCGGCCCACGCAGCTCGGCCACCTTCACCGGTCACGACTGCATGGATTGGGCTGGAGGCGTCGCCGAGGGATCGGCCGACGAGGGTTTCGTCGCTATCCAGGGCAACATCCTCACCGGGCCCGAGGTGGTCGACGCGATGCTCACCGCGTGGCGGGCCACGTCGAGTCAGCCCTTGCCCGACCGGCTCCTCGCGGCCTTGCTCGCCGGAGACGACGCCGGAGGAGACAAACGCGGCCGGCAAGGTGCTGCCCTCTATGCCGTCGAGGTCGGGGCCGGCTACGACGAGTGCGGAGTCATCGTCGACTTGCGGGTCGACGACCACCCCCACGCAAGCCGTGAGCTGTCCCGCTTGATGACCCTCAACACGTTGTATTTCGGTGAGCCCGAAGATGTTTCACCTCTTGAGGGCACCTTGGCAGAGGAGGTGGGCGCCCGACTGGGACGACTCGGGTATGCCGCGGACGCCACGACCGAGCCGGCCGCCGCCCTCGACGCGGCACTGGCCGAGTGGGCCGGGGTCGAAAACTACGAGATGCGCCTCGTGCCCGGCGGCATCGACGGGCGCGTGCTCCAGGCCCTCCGCGAGGCCACCCCCTAGGTCCTCGGTCGCACTCCGTGCTAGAAACTCCTCATGGCTACCACTGCGTTCAAGGGTTCCCCCGTCCACACCGTCGGAGACCTCCCGGGCGTCGGTGACGTCGCACCGACCTTCGAGCTCACCGACACGTCACTCGGAGACGTCACCACGGCCGAGCTCGCGGGGTCCCGCGTGGTGCTCAACATCTTCCCCAGCGTCGACACCGGTGTCTGCGCGGCCAGCGTCCGTCGGTTTAACGAACTCGCGGCCGGCCTCGAGGACACCAAGGTCGTCTGCGTGTCGGCTGACCTGCCCTTCGCGCTCGGTCGCTTCTGCGGCGCCGAAGGCATCGACAATGTCACAGCCGCCTCATCGTTCCGGAGTGACTTCGGCGCGGCATACGGCGTGACCATGTCCGACGGCCCCTTGCGCGGGCTGCTCGCGCGGTCGGTCGTCGTCCTTGATGGTGACGGGAAGGTCGTCTACACCCAGCTCGTGCCCGAGATCACCCAGGAGCCGGACTACGACGCCGCCATCGCGGCCCTCGGCTGACGACGGAGCCACCTGCGCACGAGTGAGGGCGGGAGATCACGAGCGGATCTCCCGCCCCTTCTCGTGCGTCCCGACCACCTATCGTGGCGGGTCGACGTCCAGGCCCTGCTCGAGGACGTAACGGACCAGTTCGACACGGTTGTGCATTTGGAGCTTGGTTAAGGAGTTCTGGACGTGGTTTTGGACCGTGCGGTGGGAGATGAACAACTCCGCGGCGACATCCCGATAGGTCATCCCGCGCGCGACGAGTCGTAGCACCTCGGTTTCCCGATCGGTGAGTTGCGGCGTGCGGTCCGGGGTCGTCGTTGCCGTCTCCCGCATCCGCTGGAATTCTGCGAGGACGAGGTCGGCCAGACCGGGGGTGAAGACGGCGCGGCCTGCGGCCGTCCGCCGCACCGCTTCGAGGAACTCCGCTCGGCCCGCCGATTTCACGAGGTAGCCAGCGGCCCCAGCCTTGACCGCGGCCAGCACATCGGCCGCCTCGCCGCTGACCGACAGGATGAGGATCCTGGCCGTCGACCCCGCCGCCGAGAGCTGGGCACAGACCTCGTGGCCCCGCAGCTTCGGCAAATTGAGGTCCAGGACGAGGACATGCGGTTTCGCCGCAAGCGTGCGGGCGACGGCTGACGGTCCGTCGGCCGCGGTCCCGACAACGGAGAAGCCGGCATGGGCGAGGTCTCGGGCCACGGCGTCGCGCCACATGGGATGGTCGTCGGCGACGACGACACGCAATGGGTCGGGTAGCGGCTCGTCGTCGGGATCCGGGCCGCCGGTCTTCGACTCGGACGGGCCCGGACGCACCCCCGCTGGCACCAGGGAATCACCGAGGGTGTCGGCATCGATCTCGTGCAAGTCGAACCGAGCCGGTGTGCCTGCGCCGTGGCCTGCTCGTGCGTCAGTCATGGGGGGAGGACTCCTTCGGGAACCACATCTCGACGGTCGTGCCGCCACCTGGACCAAACACATAGGTCGCGCGACCGCCGAGGTCTTCGACTCGACCCTGGATCGACGAGCTGATCCCAATCCTGCCGCGCGCGGCTGCTTCCTCGATCACCGTCTCGGACACGCCAACTCCGTTGTCGCGCACGGTCACCACGAGGTCGGCCCCGAGGTCGTCGATGAGGACCCAGGCGCGCGCGCCCTCACCGGCGTGCTTGCGGACATTGTCGAGGGCTGCCTCCACGGCAGCCACCACTTCACGCGCCCGCACCGGGTCGATCTCCACGGGATCCGGTGGGCACACGAGTGTGGCCATCCCGGTCGCCGGCACCTGGAGCGCCGAGCGCAGATCCACCGGCCCGTCAATCGTCGCCTCGAGCTCGGGTATCGGTACGCCACTGGCGAGGGCCCGGAGCTGGTGTTCCTGCTGTGCAGCCAAGACGCCCAGCCGGGCTGCCTCTCCCCCCAGGTCCATCCCTCGACGGTGGATGAACGCCAAGGCTTGCAACACGCCGTCGTGGACGATTCGGGCCAGGCGGTCGCGTTCGGCAACTTCGGCTTGCCGAGCCAGCGCCCGGCGCAGGGCTGCCTGTTCTTTGCGGGCGATATCCGCGGCATACCCGAGGGAGATCCCGAGCATGACGAGCAGGCCGGCGTTGCTGACCGGCTCGGAGTCGAGCCGGCCCACCTGAGCGACCATGACAGCGGCCATCATCAGGGAGACGGCCAACCCGCCGCGCCACCCCCCGATGAGGGCGATGCTCGCAATCGGCACCGCCTGGAAGACCCCGGGGACGGTCGTCACCCCTTCTTGGGCCGCCAGCGGGGTATCGACCCACCGGGTCGCCATGATGGCAGCGCTCGTGAGCACGGCCTCGAACACGTGAATCCCGAGCGTGCGACGCGGGACGGCATACATATATGCCGACCACGCGGCCAGCAGGAGGAGGATGACTAACGCCACGTCGGGTCGCGCCATCTCCTCCCGGCGCACCCAGGCGCCCCAGGCGGCATACACGAGCGCAAGGATGCGGAAGACCCGGAGGGCGCCCCAGAGCGCCCCGATCATGAGGGACTCCCCCTCCTTGACCTCGCGTCGAGTGGGGAAGTTGACCATCACGGGATCAGCCCGCTCGACGCTCGTCGCTGTGGAAATCGAGGGCCGGCTCTGGCTCGGTCATGCCGGCGTCGAGTGCGGGCTTGTCCGGCGACCCCGCTGCCGCCGTCGCGCTGGCCGCGCCGGGGGCCTTCTTCGCGGCAGCTTCCTGGATCTCACGGGCGCGGGCGACGGCGGTCTGGACCGTCGTCTGAATGACGTTCTTCTTGATCGACGTCGCGTAGACATCGACGTACTCCTGGCCCGACAGGAGCATGAGTTCGTACATGATCTCGTCGGTGATCGACCGGAGGACGAAACGGTCGTTCTCCATGCCTTCGTAGCGGGAGAAGTCGAGCGGCTTGCCGATCCGGATGCCGATGCGCATGATCGTCGGCACCTTCTGTCCCGTGGGCTGCGCCTTGTCGGTGCCGATCATGGCGACCGGAATGACGGGACACTTGGCCTCGAGGGCCATCCGTGCCAGGCCCGTCTTGCCCTTGTAGAGCCGACCGTCAGGCGAGCGGGTGCCCTCCGGGTAGATGCCGAACAGCTCCCCCCGGCGCAGCACCTTGAGGCCCGATTGGATCGCGGCTTCGCTTGCCCGTCCGCCGGAGCGGTCGATCGGGATCTGGCCGACACCCTTGAAGAACCACCGAGTGAGCCGACCCTTGATGCCGGAGCCGGTGAAGTACTCCATCTTCGCGGGGAAGGTGATGCGACGCGAGAGCGCCAACGGAAGGAAGATCGAGTCGGAGAACGACAGATGGTTGCTAGCCAGGATGGCGGCTCCCTTCTCGGGCACGTGCTCGCCACCTTCGACCCACGGCCGGAAGAGGAGTTTGAGGATCGGTCCGAGCACGACCGTCTTGAGGAACCAATAGAACACCGCGGCGAACCCTTCCATCTGTGACCTGCAGCACTCTACGGCACCGGCTCGCTCGCGACCCCTCCCCCTTGGTGACAGATCGGCGTCGTCTGGACGGTGACGCGTGAGCCGTCAAATTCAGTCCACTCCAGGAGTGCGACACTGGGATCGTGACCGACCCAGTCTCCCCGCGCCGCGACGACGATGAGCACATCGACGTCCGCTTCGCCGAGATCGTGGCCGGGTTGACGTGGGATGACGAGAAGCACGACCACGACCACGAGCACGAGGGCGTCGACGCCGCGGGCCGCGGCAGAGTCGCAACGCCTGAATCACCGGGTCAACGACCGGAGGGTGAGGCGGCAGGTATGCCGCCCGCCGGGCCAGACGCCCCGGCCCCGGCCGAGTCGACGTTCGTCACACTGCCCCCACTGCTCGGGATTCCCGACGGACGGGGGGCGTGGCGTGGCTACACGCCTGCGGAAGAGGACGAGCATTTCGAGCCGCCGGACCCGGACCTGCCGCCGGTCCACGATGCCACGTATTGGGCAGCGGTCGGCGGGTTGGTCCTCGGACCCCTCGTCGTGATCTGGGCGGCCTTCCTCTCCGGCAATCCAGACCCGGGCTGGTGGATCGTCACGGGCATCACGCTGACCGTTTTCGGGTTCGGGCTTCTCATCCTGCGGGGCAGCACCGAGGACGACCTTGATGACGATGGCGCTCGGGTCTAAAAGCCAGGGACGCTAGCGAGGTGCGGGGCCCACGACGCCGGACGTGACTGCTTGGCGCGCGAGGTCGGCCGCGCCGATGAAGCCCGCGTCGTTGCCCAGGAGCGCGTGGACAATGGGCGGCTCCGGACGGTAGCCACGACCGGGCAATCGGCGCCGGAAGGCTTCCCGAGCGGGGGCGAGCAGGAGGTCACCGGCAGCGCTCACTCCCCCACCGATGACGAACACCTGCGGGTCGAAGGCGGCTGCGAGGTTGGACAGGCCGATCCCCAGCCAGCCACCGATGTCGGCGAGAAGGTCCGCACAGAGCGCGTCGCCTTCCATGGCGGCCAGCGTGATCATCGGCCCCGTGACGGCACGGGCATCACCGCCAACTCGGACTCCGAGATCAACGGCGACTGGAGAGCCAGCCTCGAGGAGAGCCCGAGCTTCCCTCACAAGGGAGCGCCCGCTGGCGTACTGCTCCCAACAGCCCCGGTTGCCACACTCGCAGATCAACCCGTCCGGGGCGACCTGCATATGTCCGAACTCCCCGGCCATGCCGTGTCGTCCACGATAGAGCTGACCGTTGATGAGGATGGCGCCACCGATGCCGGTGCCGAGGTTGACCATGACGGCGTCGGTGCTCCCTGCGGCGGCCCCGAAACGAAACTCTGCCCAGGCCGACGCGTTGGCGTCGTTGTCGACGACGACCGGCAGCCCGGTGCGTGCGGTCAAGGCATCGCGAAGCGGTTCGTGACGCCATGACAGGTGCGGGGCGAAGACGACCGTCGCACGATCAGCCCCGACGAAACCTGCGGCTCCGACGCCCAGGCCGAGGATCTGATCGGTGCTGACCTGGGCCATGATCTCGCCGACGACCGCCAGGATCGTATCTTCGACCACCTGGGGCACTGTCGACCGATGGGGTGTCTCGGCTCGGGCCCGGGCGACGACCGTGCCGTCAGCCGTGACCGCGCCACCTGCGATCTTCGTTCCTCCGATGTCGATCCCCAGCGTGAGCCCGGCCTCGGCGGTGACAGGGCCACCAGCACCAGCACCAGCACCAGCACCAGCACCAGCACCAGCGGGATCCTCGCTGAGGCTCATCGCGGCGGTGGACTTGCCGACCGACGGCTCTCGGCGAACCCACGAAGCCCGTCGCTGATGAGGTCCACGACGTCGGCCAGCCGCTCGATCGTGTCCGGGCTCACCGACCGAGCCGCCGTGATGAGCATGCAGACCGGGCAGGAGCGGCAACTTGACGGCATACCCTCCGACTCCGCGTTTGTGCTGGTCGCAGAGTCGTGACCGCATTCCGGGCACACGTGCGTGGCGTCGCCCGGGGCGCCATCCCCAGGCGAGCCATCGTCGTGGCGTCCGCGCTGGCGGCCACTGAAATCGAGTCCCCGCGCTGCGATCCGCTCACCCGCGGCTCGCGCCTCGGGGTCGGGCACCCCGGAGAAGAGTCCGATCAGGCGTGCAGCCTCATCCGCGACCGAGCCATAGCTCGAGTCGTATGCCGCTTGGGTCACGTCAGCCCTCGACGCGCTTCTTGAGCTCCTTGAGGGCGGTGTCAACGATCGCCTTCTCGGCCTTGCGCTTGAGCAGGCCCAGAACGGGGATCGTGAGGTCGACCGCCAGCCGGTAGGTGACCTTGGTGCCGCTCTTGTCGGCCGCCAGCGTGTAGGAGCCGTCCATCGACCGCAGCACGGTGGCCTTGACGAGCGTCCACGACACCACGCCGGTGCCGTTCTCGGCGATGTCCCATTCGTAATCGAGGGTGTAGGTGTCCTGCACCATGCCCGCATCGAGGGTGAACTCCACCCGGTCAGCCCACCCATCGCCCTCCTCGGCCAACACCGAGGTGCGCTTGACCTGGGCCGCCCACTGCGGGTAAGCCTCGAAATCGGCAATCACGTCAAGCACCTTGCCCGGTGCCGCGTTGATGACGATGGAGGACTCGGTGCGATCTGCCATACCGCTCAGGCTATCGCGAGGGCCGCGATATCGGTGAGCGCCTCATGGCCGGGTCGCCAGCATGGCCAAGAGTGCACGCACCGTGCTCACCACAGCCTCCTCGGTGGTCCCGAGGCCCTGGAGCCGTCCCTGCGTCGACGTCCCGCCGGCCGAGACTCGGCCAGGATCCGCGAGGCGCGCGCAGATGTCGGGTCCCTGGCTCTGGGCAAGCAGGCTGACCGCGATCTCGCTGACGACATACGCAGTGGCGAATTCCGTTGACCCGGAGTCGAAGTCGCCGGTCATGGGCAGGTGTTGCGGCCACGAGGGGGTGGTGCGGTGGCGGTCGATCGCCGCCGTCCATCGCAGCTTCTCCGGCACCGACACTCCGTGGTATGCCGTCCACTCGGCACAGCCTTCGGTCCACCACATCGGCACGTCCCGCGGCGGGACGCCGCGAAGCGCCACGTGAGTCAACTCATGGGCGAGGACAACGGTCTGACCTTCTTCGGACAGGGTGGTCATGGCGGTGGGGTTGACGACGACTCGGTCGGCCGGAGCAGCCTCGCCCTGCGGCCTGGCACCCTCCGTGACGGCGGCGATCCGCTCGGCACCCTCAGCCGAGGAGCGTTTGACTAGGCCCGCGAAGTCCTCGACGGTGATCGGCACGACGACGAGGGCCGCCGGCAACCGACCCATGACTCCTGCGACCCGGTGACGTGCGGCACTAACCCTGCTCATCCAGGTGGCGCCGGGGCGATCTGCCCCTGGGAGTAGCCGAGGCACTGCGGTGGCGACGATGCCCTCATCCGTGCGGCTGACGTCGAGGGGCCCGATATCGAAGACTTCGAGCGCATCCGTCGGTGAGAGCCAGGTCATCGTCGCGGACCCGTCCGGGGCGCCCACGACGGTCACGCTCCGGCGCGCGACCCTCATCCCACGGTCCACACCTGGCACGGCATACCCGAGGTCGATGACAGCACGAGCGGAGGCGGGCCATTGCGCCGAGTCAACGCTGACGACCTCCACGACCTGGAGGGATGCGACTCCCAGCAAGCGCAGGCTGGTGAATGCCTCCAGCTCCCTCAACCCCACCGTGGAGCCGCCTCCGGTGACGGTCGCCCGCCACCTGGCCAGGTCCCCCTCTCGCAAGGCGACAGACCTGGCCGAGATCAGCTGATCGACAACCGTGCGGACGGCCGGATCGCCAGGCGCCCCGCCACCCCTAAACCCGGTGCACCCGGTGAGGCCGACCAGCAGCACCGTCAGCAGCACCGTCAGCAGCACTGTGGGCACGCGCCACGTGACCCGGCTCCAACCGCTCCTACCCGCGTCGAGGTCAGTCCGACCCGCGGGCGACCGCGACCTCACCAACTGGCCACAGCACGACGACCTGGCGCCGACGTGACCTGCGCGCGCAGCGCGTGCGCGCGAGGGGCGCTCACCAGGCCTGCGGCGACGAAGGCGTGGACAGCGAGTCGCTCCACCGCATCGAGGGACACCCCGGCAGCGGCCGGGCTGTCATGCCCCCTCGGGCGCCCTTGGTCACCCTGTGCGGCGACCGAAAGGTCGTGCAGGGCGGTGACCACACAGTCACCACAGTGCACCCCACGCACGGGGCACGTTGCGCACTCGACGAACACGATGCCTACCTTCCGCCGCATGCAGCACGGCCCCTCGCTGGTGTGTGGCTCCATGTCCACGTATCACTACGGTAGGAGGCACCACCGACACCCCTATCGGTGAGCCTCCGACCCCGGTGTCAGTGGTGAGCTCTAGCGTCGCAGTGTGACCGCAATCCTGCCCACCCCCGTCTTGGGCCAAGGACTCTTCGAGGAGCTGGGCACGCCGCTTCGGGAGGTCACCTTTGTCGTCGTCGACCTCGAGACCACCGGCGGCAGCCCGCACGAGAGCGCGATCACCGAGGTCGGCGCCGTCAAGCTCCGGGGCGGCGAAGTCATCGGCGAGTTCGCGACGCTGGTCAACCCTGGCACACCGATCCCGGCCTTCATTCAAGTCCTCACGGGGATCTCCAGCGCGATGGTCGCCACGGCGCCTCGCATCGAGACGGTGCTGCCCGCCTTCCTTGAGTTCGCGCGGGGGGCTGTGCTCGTCGCCCACAACGCCGGCTTCGACATCGGCTTTCTCAAGGCTGCTGCAGCTGCGACCGGGGTGCCGTGGCCTCGCCCCACTGTCCTCGACACGGTGACCCTGGCCCGACAAACGTTGTCGCGCGACGAGGCCCCCAACTGCAAACTCTCCACTCTCGCAGCACTTTTCCGCACCAAGACACAGCCTGACCATCGTGCTCTCCACGACGCCCGCGCCACAGCGGAGGTCTTGCACGCCCTCATCGAGCGGGTCGGCAACCTCGGGGTCCATTCCCTGGAGGAGCTCGCGAGCTACACCTCCAAAGTCACGGAGGCGCAGCGGCGCAAACGACATCTGGCCGACACCCTCCCGACCTCGCCCGGTGTCTACATCTTTCGCGACGACCGCGGGCGCGCCCTCTACGTCGGCACCTCGCACAACATCCGGGCCCGTGCACGCACCTATTTCACGGCGTCAGAGCAACGCTCCCGGATGGCGCACATGGTCGCGCAGGCGAGCGTCATCCACGCCATCGAGTGCCAGACCGTGCTCGAGGCGCAAGTCCAGGAACTGCGCCTCATCGCCTCCGAACGCCCGCGCTACAACCGCCGATCGACCCGCCCCGAGCACGTCGTCTGGCTCAAACTCACGGTGGAGCCTTTCCCGCGGTTGTCGATCGTGCGTGAAGTGCGGCCCGACGGCGCTCCGTATGCCGGTCCGTTCCGATCGCGCGCGGCCGCTGAGAACGCGGTCGCCGCACTCCACGAAGCCCTGCCGATCCGCCAATGCTCAGATCGGCTGCCGATGCGGCCGCGCGAACGAGCCTGTGCCCTGGCCGAGATCGACCGCTGCCTGGCTCCGTGTGTCGATCCCGAGCGGCGGTCGGACTATGCCCGCGTGGTCGACCAGGCCGCGGGAGTCTTGATCGGCGATGGAGTTGGCGTCTACCGATCCCTGCGGCAGCGGATGCGTGAGCTTGCCCATCAGGAACGCTTCGAGGACGCGGCTGCGGTCAAGGCCCGATTCAGCGCCCTCGTGTCGGGTGCGGCCCGGATGCAACGGATGGCCCCCCTCGCGTCGGTGCCCGAGCTCATCGCAGCCAAACGACACCCGATGGGTGGGTGGGAACTCGTGTGCATCCGATACGGGCGGCTCGCCGGATCAGCGGTCACTCCTCGCGGCGCCGACCCTCATCCCACGATTTCCGTGCTGCGGGCGACATCCGAGGCGGTCGCAGCCCCCGTGGGCCCTGTCCCGGCGGCACTCCCTGAGGAGGCCCAGATGGTGCTCGGCTGGCTGGAGTCGGACGGAGTCCGGATTGTCGACATTGATGGTGAGTGGTCCTGCCCGGTCGGCGGGGCTCAAGCGGCGCGCGCCCGCTACCTCGTCACTACAGTGGGGGCGTGATCACCGCCATCGTCCTCGTGACCTGCGACGTCTCCCGGATCCCTGAGGTCGCCCAAGATCTTGCTGCGCTCGACGGGGTCTCCGAGGTCTACTCCGTCACCGGCGACGCGGATCTCGTGGTCATGGTGCGCGTCCGCCAGCACGAGCAGCTCGCGGACGTCATCGCCGATCGAGTGTCCAAGGTGACGGGGGTGACCGGCACGACGACGCATATCGCGTTCCGCACCTACTCGTCCCACGATCTGGAAGCCGCGTTCAGCCTCGGCCTCGACTGACGGTTAGCCCGATGGAGGCGCGCCGCGGTCACGCCCGCGTAGCGTCCACCCAGCGGTGCAACAGGTCCTTCGTCGATCCCCCATCAATCGCTGCCTCGGCGCGATCCATGCCCGCTCGGACGTCGGCGTGCAGTTCAGTGTCGACGTCGGCGGCGAGCGCCAGCGCCAGCCCGGCATTGAGCACGACCGCGTCGCGCACCGCCCCGCGCGCGCCCTCGCAGAGATCACGGACGACCTGCGCGTTGTATGCCGGATCGCCCCCACGGAGCGCCTCAGTCGGCGTCCGCATGAGTCCGAGCCGCTCGGGGTCGAGCCGATGCAGGGCGATGTGACCGCGACGGACCCACCACACCGACGACGTCGTCGCGAGCGTGAGTTCATCGAGGCCGTCGTCTCCCCGGAAGACCGCCGCGTCCCGGCGGCGGCCCGCAAAGACGCCCGCCACCAACGGCGCCATGCGACGATCGGCGACTCCGACCGCGGCATACGTCGGTTGTGCCGGATTGGTGAGCGGACCGAGGAAGTTGAACGCGGTGGCGACGCCGAGGCCCCGGCGAGCTTCCGCGGCATACCGCATCGAGGGGTGGAACAGCTGCGCGAAGCAGAAGGTGATCCCAGCCCTGGCCGCGACCGACTCCACCTTGGCCGGTGAGAGCGAGAGGTCGACCCCGAGCGATTCCAGGACGTCGGCCGACCCAGACGAGGAGGACGCCGCGCGGTTGCCGTGCTTGACGACCGTCAACCCCGCCGATGCGGCGACGATCGCGGCCATCGTCGAGATATTGACGGTGTGCGCGCGGTCACCGCCCGTGCCGACGATGTCGATGCTCGGACTCGGCGCCTCGAACCGCGTGGCGTGCTCCAGCATCTCGTCGGCCAAGCCACGCATCTCGTCGACCGTCTCGCCCTTGGCGCGCAGGGACATGAGGAAGCCCGCAATCTGGACCGACGACGCCTCCCCCGACATGATCTCCCGCATCGCCCAAGTGCAGTCCTCGCGGGTGAGATCACGGCCGGCGACGAGGTGTGACAGCAGGGCGGGCCAGTCTCGCTGGTGCTCGCTGGCCATGCCGGCTCAGGAAGCGACGGGGCGAGTGCGGCCCAGGTCGGCAACGGCCGCTGCCAACGCCACCGGGTCGAGCGGCTGCGGCACGACAGCATCAGCCTGGGACCACGAGGCGATCCAGCCGTCCTGCACCCGTCCGGTCAACACGAGGATAGGCGGGCATTCGAAGATTTCGTTCTTCAACTGGCGGCACAGACCCATCCCGCCGAGAGGGGTGGCCTCGCCGTCGAGGATGAACAGGTCGAAGCCACCTGCGTCAGCCGCGTCGACGACCGCCGTCGGCGTGGCGCACTCGTGCCACCGCTCGATCTCCACGTCCCTCGCGGGGCGACGGCCCACGCCGACGCGCACCGCATCACGGACGGTGATGTCGTCGCTATAGAGCAGGACTGACAACTTCCGCACCAAAGGCGCGTGGGCCTGGCCGGCCGACGCACCGGCGGGTGCGACAGCTGCTGAGGATGCAGTCGGTGCAGGCGAAGACGTCATGCGCTCATGCTAGCGACTGGGCACGCCCGGCCCGGGGCTGCGACCCGCGTCCGGTCACCGCGGTCCCGCGAGGGCGCTCGGGTCGACCGAGAATCTGCCGGCGACCGGGACAGCTTCGCGCTCAACGTGACTCAACTCATGCGTGAAGAGGCCAAGAAACCGACTCAGTGTCAGAAAAACCGGGGGGTCGGTCACACGGGGTCCCCCTGGACACGCCATAATGTCGCGCGTGGCGACAGCATCGGCGATCTCAGCGCACCCCGTCAGCACCGGGCACGGACCGGCGACCCGACCCAACATGGTCCAGGTCGGCACGATGGTCTGGCTCTCGAGCGAACTCATGTTCTTTGCGGGACTGTTCGCGGTCTACTTCCAGCTCCGTGCGGTGTCGCACGAGCTGTGGGCCGAGCAGACCGCAAAGCTCAATGTCACCTTCGCGGTGGCCAACACGCTCGTCCTCGTGATCTCGTCGGTCTGGTGCCAGATCGGCGTCATGAAGGCCGAGCGGGGGCAGGTCGCCCGCACGGGCAAGCTCTCCCAGATCGGCACCTGGGGCATGCGCGAGTGGTACGTCCTGACTTACCTCTTCGGCTCGGTCTTCATCGCCGGTCAGGTCTACGAGTACGCCAAGCTCGTGAGCGAGAACGTCACGCTCTCCAGCGACCGTTACGGCTCGGTCTTCTACATGGCGACCGGCTTCCACGGCCTCCACGTGACCGGTGGCCTCTTGGCCTTCCTGCTCATCATCGGCCGCACCTTCATGACTCGCCGCTACACGCACACCCAGGCCGTCGGCGCGGTCGTGACCTCCTACTACTGGCACTTCGTCGACGTGGTGTGGATCGCGCTGTTCGCGGTCATCTACCTCCTCAAGTGACCCCCGCTCTCGACGTGACTACGACGAACAACAACGACAGGACTGCATCGTGAACGCCTTGGCCGCACGCCGCCGTCACCCCGCCGCCATCGCCGTGCTGCTCGTGCTCGGGCTGGCGCTGGTCGGCGCGGCATACTCGATCTTTGCGCCGAAGCCGGCCCAGGCCGCGGTCGCCTCCGTCTCAGCCGACAAGGTCGCCGAAGGCCGTCAGCTCTTCCTCGCCAACTGCGCGTCCTGCCACGGCCTGTCGGCAGAAGGCACGAAGTCCGGGCCCACCCTGATCGGCGTCGGCGCTGCGTCCGTGGACTTCCAGGTCGGCACGGGCCGTATGCCGTTGTCCGCGCCCAACGTCCAGGCTCCCCGTGGTGAGCGGGTGATGTACAACGAGGAGCAGATCGCCGCGATGGCGGCGTATGTCGCCTCGCTTGCGCCTGGCCCTGCCATCCCGGACGAGAAGATCTCCAACGGCGAAGGCGGCGACCCCGCGCTCGGCGGTGAGCTCTTCCGCGTCAACTGCGCCATGTGTCACAACGTCTCAGGTGCCGGTGGCGCGCTGACTCGCGGAAAGTACGCCCCGCCGGTGCAAGGCGTCGAGGGCAAATACATCGTCGAGGCCATGCTCACCGGCCCCCAGTCCATGCCCGTGTTCGACGACAAGAACATCAACGAAGAGGGCAAGGCGTCCATCGTCAAGTACCTCAAGACGTTCGAGAATCAGCCCAACGTGGGCGGCATGAGCCTCGGCAACCTGGGTCCGGTTTCGGAAGGTCTGTTCATCTGGATCTTCGGTCTGATCCTCATGATCGGTGTCGCTTTCTGGCTCGGCCAGAAGGCCGCCTGACCCCGTCCGCCTGAATCCGCACGAACCGACAGGATCGATGACCGCATGAGCGACCAGGGCCTTCCGGCCACGTTCGAGAATCCCGGACTTCCGCCACACGTCCACCGTGCGGCCGACGACGACCCGCGCGCCGCCAAGCGCGCTGAGCGCCAGGTGGCGGGGTTGTTCACCCTGTCCATCCTCGGCACCATCGGCTTCATCGTGAGCTACTTCGCGGTGAGCAACACGACCGAGGTGTTCGTACCCTTCATCGGCAAGACGCTCCTGCTCAACGTCCTCCTCGGTGTCACCCTCGCGATCGCGCTGCTCGGCATCGGGTTTGGCGCAGTCCACTGGGCCAAGACCTTGATGTCGGACGAAGAGGTCATCGAGGAGCGTCACCCCATCGGCTCGAGCGACGAGGACCGCGCCAAGGCGGCTGGGGTCCTTGCAGCCGGAGCTGAGGAAGCTCAGCTCAAGCGTCGTCCTCTCCTCAAGGCCACTGGCGCCACCGCGCTCGGGCTCTTCGCCCTCCCGCTCGGCGTCCAGCTGGCCGGCTCCATGGGCAACCCGACCAAGGCACTCGAGGAGTCCAAGGAAACGATTTGGGACGTGCCCAAGGGTGGCAAGCCGATCCGTCTCGTCCGCGATGTCGAGCGCACCCCCATCAAGGCCTCCGATGTCTCCATCGGTGCGGTGTTCCACGTGCTGCCGGAGACCATCAAGGACTCCCACCACGTCCTCGAGGACAAGGCCAAGGCCGCCGTGCTGCTCATGCGCTTGCACCCCTCGGCGTTCGCGACCGATGACCTGGGCACCAAGGCCAAGTCGTGGGGGTACGAAGGAATCGTCGCCTACTCCAAGATCTGCACCCACGTCGGCTGCCCGGTCGGGCTCTACGAGCAGCAGACCCACCACCTGCTGTGCCCGTGCCACCAGTCGACCTTCGACGTGACGCGCGACTGCAACGTGATCTTCGGCCCGGCCAAGCGTCCGCTGCCGCAGTTGAAGATCACCATCGACGACGAGGGTTACCTGGTCGCCCCGCAAGGATTCGTGGAGCCTGTCGGCCCGAGCTACTGGGAGCGCAAGAAGTGACGACCGCAGCCAGCCCCCGCGCCGCTGACCTCCGGGCCGGCGACACCTCCGCCCGAGCGGGCGCACCCACCACCAAGGCCGGCAAACTCGGCGTCTGGGTCGACGAGCGCACTGGCCTGGCCAAGGGCGCCTCGAAGATGCTCAAGAAGGTCTTCCCCGACCACTGGAGCTTCATGCTGGGCGAGGTGGCCATGTACTCCATGATCATCTGCCTGCTCACCGGCGTGTTCTTGACGTTCTGGTTCGTCCCGAGCATGGGTCAGATCCCTTACCAGGGCAGCTACCTGCCCCTCAAGGGCATCACGATGTCCGAGGCCTACTCCTCGACACTCGCGATCTCCTTCGATGTGCGTGGCGGCCTGCTCATCCGGCAGATCCACCACTGGGCAGCGCTGATGTTCGTCGTGTCGCTGTCGGTGCACATGTTCCGCGTGTTCTTCACCGGCGCCTTCCGCAAGCCCCGCGAGATCAACTGGGTCATCGGCACCATTCTGTCGATGCTCGCCCTCATCGAAGGATTCGCCGGCTACTCCCTCCCGGACGACCTGCTCTCGGGCACGGGCATCCGGGCCGCTGAGGGCTTCATGCGCTCGATCCCGATTGTCGGATCGTGGGTTTCCTACATCGTGTTCGGCGGCGCGTTCCCGGGTGAGGCGATCATCCCTCGCCTCTACTCGGTGCACATCCTGTTGCTGCCCGCGATCCTCGTGGGTCTGTTCGCCGCGCACCTCATCCTCGTCATGGTGCACAAGCACACGCAGTACCCCGGCCCCGGCCGCACGAACGAAAACGTCGTGGGCTTCCCGCTCATGCCGGTCTACACGGCCAAGGCTGGTGGCTTCTTCTTCCTCGTCTTCGGTGTGCTGACGCTCATCTCGGCGCTCGTGACGATCAACCCCATCTGGGCCTACGGTCCCTACGACCCGTCACCGGTGACCGCGGGCTCTCAGCCTGACTGGTACATGGGCTTCGCCGACGGTGCCCTCCGTCTGCTGCCCGGCTGGCTTGAGTTTGAGATCTTCGGGTTCACGTTGAGCCTCAACGTCTTCCTCGGGGCGATCCTGCTCATCCCGGTCATGTACACGATCACCGGCGCCTACCCGTTCATCGAGCGCTGGATCACCGGTGACAACCGCGAGCACCACCTGCTCGACCGTCCCCGCAACGCTCCGACCCGCACCGCCCTCGGGGTGGCTGCGATCACGGCATACCTCGTGCTGTTCTTCGCCGCAGGCAACGACATCATGGCTATCCGCCTGCAGATGTCGATCAATGACATCACCGAGGCATTCCGGGTGCTCTTCTTCGTCGGACCCATCCTGGCCTTCTGGGTCACCAAGCGGATCTGCCTCTCGCTGCAGCGCCACGACCGGGACATGGTCTTGCACGGCCGCGAGTCGGGCACCCTCGTCCGCACCCCAGAAGGGCGCTACTACGAGGTCCACGAGGACCTCGACCCCTACACCCAGTGGAAGCTCGTCTCCTTCGAGTCCCCCGCCCCGATCGCCATCGGCTCGGGCAAGGACGCCAACGGGGTCTCAAGCAAGGCCGCCAAGAAGGAACGCCGCCGCGCCAAGCTGTCGCGCTTCTTCTTCAAGGACCGGGTCGAGCCCGTCACCCCGGCTGAGTTGGCTGCCGCTCACCACCACGGCGAGCACGAGGCCATCGAAGCTCCGGCCGCTGCTCCTGCGGGCATCAAACGCGCGAAGCAGGACTGATCACAGCCCGACGCCGGACAGGACGTCCGAAGGGCCCCTCCCGCTGTGGGAGGGGCCCTTCGTCGTCATGCGGCAAGCGCGTCAGCTCCTGTCGCCGGACGAGCTGCCGAGGAGGTCGCCCAGCCGAGCCTCACCACGACTCGGGTCGATCGCAATCTCCACGATCTTGGTCCGGTGGGTGGCCCCGCTCACGAGGGTCACCTCACGTGGGCGCACTCCGAACGCGTCGGCGATGGCAGCCAAGGTGGCCTGGGTGGCGGCGCCATCCACGGCCCGAGCCGAGACGGCCACGACGAGGGCACGCTGCGCGCCATCTCCAAAGGAACCGCCCACACGGGTCCTGGAGGCGCCCGGACGGACTCGGACGGTCACACGCACCCCTTCGCCTCCTGACGAGCTCCAGAGGGCGTTGACGCGCCGTTTTCGACAACGAGGGCGCCGATCGCCGGATCCAGGCGGAGCGGCCCGCCGTAGGGAAGCACGTACTGCGGGCTCGTGTGCCCGAATTCGACTCCGACGACGACCGGTATGCCGGGCGCATAGCGCGCGACGGCCGCGACGATCGTGTCCCGTTGAGCATCCCGGTATGCCTGACGGGCAGAGGGGCCCGGGTCGTCTCCCCGGTCATGAGAGGCGGGCCTTGCCGCGACCACGCCCGCCACCTGGCTGAGCAGGCCACGCTCCCCCAAGACCGTCATCATGCAACGCACGTCCGCTGCGGGCGGATGTTCCTCGGAGGTCTCAAGCAGCAGGATGCACCCCTCGTATGCCGTGACAGGCCGCACGTGTGCTCCGACCCCGAGGATCCACGGCAGGACTTCGAGATTGCCGCCCCACGTCCGACCGGTCACCGACACCGGACAGTCGACCCAGGTCCACCCTTCCGGTGATGGTTGGTCGACGGGGAGGTCGGTCAGGCTGCGAGGGTCGGCGGAGAGGGCCGCGGCGTCCAGGTGCGGGAGGACCGTGATTTGGTCGTCACCACCAATCGTCGCCATGACTGCCCGGATCTCGGGGTCGGTGAAGGCAGCCATGAGGTCACGGGCGCGTGCTGCGGGAGCGCCGGCGGTCCGAGTCGTGGGGTGCTCCACTGGGATGAGCCCCAGGTCGTCCTGAAGGCGTGCGATCGCTAGATCGTGCAGCGCCGGATAGTGCGCGGGTGCCGCCCAGGACGGCGAGACGAGTGCGACCCGATCGCCGGGGCGGCATACCGGAGGGATGACAGGCACGTGAGGCACGTCGTGAGCCAACCACGACGACGACACCCACTCAACCGGATTGCCGGTCGTGGCAAGCTGTCGCGCATGAGTGACGGGCTGCCGGTCGAGCTGACCGAGGAGGAGTTCGTCGCCGAGGCCGAGCGTGCCCTGGCCGAGATTCCCTCGGCCCTGCGCGAGCACCTGCGCAATGTCGCCATCTTCGTCGAGGCCGAGCCGGAGCCAGGCGAGGAGGAGCTCCTCGGCGTCTACGACGGCATCCCGCTGACCGAACGAGACGACTCCTGGGCTGGTGCTCTGCCCGACCGGATCATCCTGTTCCAGGGGCCCTTGCAGCGGATGTGTTCAACGCGCGAGGAACTCCGGGAGGAGATCGCGATTACCGTGATCCACGAGGTGGCCCACCACTTCGGGATCGATGACGACCGGCTCCACGAGCTCGGGTGGGCCTAGTCGACCCCCACCTCAGCACCATGCCGAGAGGCCACCAGCGGGTGCTGGTGGCCTCTGGGATGGTGCGTGGGGTGAAAGGTCAGTTGGCGTGCTCGCCGCGGTAGTGCTCGAAGACCCAGCCGACGAGGGCCCAGGCCGCGATGACCGCAGCGATCATGAACAGCCACCAGCCGACGGCCAGACCTGCGAACAGCAGGGCGCAGGACAGACCGAGCCACAGCGGCCACCAGGAGTACGGCGTGAAGAAGCCGTAGTCACCGGCCTCGGCCGAGATCTCCGCGTTGTGGTCGTCTTCAGGGCGAGAGTCGAACTTCTTCTGGGTGACGCCGAGGTACCACCCGGCCAGGGCCATCATGAGGGCCGTGAGCAGCAGCGCGATCGGCCCGGCTACCTCGGCCCAGTTGTTCCAGATGCCGTAGACGGGAACCAACACGAGGAAAAACACAAACAGTGACCAGAAGATCCGGGTCATGGTCTTCATGGCTCAGTGCTCCTTGTCCATCTCAGTGGTGCCGACCTCAGCCGGGCCCATGACCTTGGTCAGCGTGGATTGATCTGGTGCCGGACCCGAGCTGGCCGCCTGTGGGTGGTGCAGGTCGAAGGCAGGACGCTCGGAACGGATCCGCGGCAGCTTGTCGAAGTTGTGCCGCGGCGGCGGGCACGAGGTCGCCCACTCAAGGGAGTTGCCGTAACCCCACGGGTCGTCGACGGTCACCAGCGGAGCAGTCCGCCAGGTCTTCCAGACGTTGTAGAGGAACGGGATCATCGAGGCACCGAGGATGACCGAGCCCACGGTCGAGATGATGTTGCCCGTCGTGAAGCCCTCCTCAGGGAGGTAATCGGCGTAGCGACGAGCCATGCCCTGGATGCCCAGCAAGTGCTGGACAAGGAAGGTCGTGTGGAAGCCGATGAAGAGCATCCAGAAGTGGACCTTGCCCAGCGTCTCGTCGAGCATCCGGCCGGTGAGCTTCGGCCACCAGAAGTAGTAGCCCGCGAACATCGCAAACACCACGGTGCCGAAGATCGTGTAGTGGAAGTGGGCGACGATGAAGTAGGTGTCGGAGATGTGGAAGTCGATCGCCGGGCTGGCCATCATGACGCCGGTGAGTCCACCGAAGAGGAAGGTCGTGAGGAAGCCCAACGCCCAGATCATCGGCGTTTGGAAGGTCAACGACCCGCCCCACATGGTGCCGATCCAGTTGAAGAACTTCACCCCGGTGGGGACCGCGATGAGCATCGTCATGATCGCGAAGAACGGCAGAAGGATCTGGCCGGTGACGTACATGTGGTGCGCCCAGACCGCCACCGAGAGCGCGGCGATCGAGACCGTCGCGAAGATGAGGGTCTTGTAACCGAAGATCGGCTTGCGCGAGAACACCGGGAAGATCTCGCTGATGACGCCGAAGAAGGGCAAGGCCAGGACGTAGACCTCCGGGTGACCGAAGAACCAGAAGAGGTGCTGCCAGAGCATCGCCCCGCCAGCCTCAGCGTCGAAGATGTGCATCCCGAAGCGGCGGTCGCCGACCGAGCCCGAAGAGGGCCGCGGCGAGCACCGGGAAGATGATGAGCGCGAGCAGCGAGGTCACCAGCACGGTCCACGTGAAGATCGGCATCCGGAACATCGTCATGCCCGGAGCGCGCATGCAGATGATCGTCGTGATGAAGTTGACCGAGCCGAGGATCGTCGCCGAAACCGGTCAGCGTCGAGACCGAAGACACCGAGGTCGGTGCCAAGGCCCGGGGTGTAGACGGCGTTCGACAGGGGGACGTACATGAACCAGCCGAACGAGGCCGCGCCCTGCGGGGTGAGGAAGCCCAAGGCCGCCACGAGGCCACCGAAGAGGTAGAGCCAGTAGGCGAACATGTTCAGGCGCGGGAACGCGACGTCCGGCGCACCGATCTGCAGGGGCACGAGGGCGTTCGAGAAGCCAGCGAACAGCGGCGTCGCGAACAGCAGCAGCATGATCAGGCCGTGCATCGTGAACAGCTGGTTGAACTGGTCGGGGTTGTCCACGACCTGCAGGCCCGGCATCGTCAACTCGGCGCGGATGACCAGGGCCATCACGCCCGCGAGGAGGAAGAAGACGAAGGACGTGATGAAGTAGAGGTTGCCGATCTTCTTGTGGTCAGTGGTCGTGGCCCACTTCATGAAGGTCGAGCCCGGCGCGTTCCGGGGGTGACGGACCCGCTGCGGGCCGTGGTCACCGGCGAGATGGTGGCAGTCATCAATTACTCCCCGAGGGGGTCGGGACCATCTTCAGGTCGTTGGGGTCCATGGGCTCACGGTTGAGGGTGTTGGGCAGCTGGCCCGACCTGACCGATCGACTTCAACTCGGCCATGTGGGCGTCGTAGTCGGCCTGCGAGACGACCTTGACCTTGAACAACATCTGCGAGTGGTAGGCGCCGCACAACTCGGCGCACTTGCCCTGGAACTCGCCGATCTCGGTCGGCGTGATGTGCAGCTTGTTGGTCTTGCCCGGGATCATGTCGAGCTTGACCAGGAAGGCAGGCACCCAGAAGGAGTGGATGACGTCGCGAGCGTTGAGGACGAACTCGACGCGCTTGTTGACCGGGAGGTAGAGCACCGGTTGCGGGGTGCCGTTGACCCCACCCTTGGCCTCCGGGTTGAGCTCGGAGTGGACGCCCGACTCGTAGACATTGGAGTCGACGTAGTTGAAGTCCCAGCTCCACTGCTTGCCCACGACGTTGATCGTGACGTCAGGCTTCTGCGACTTGGTGTCCATGATGGCGGCCTCGTCGCGAGCGGTGTAGTAGAAGATCACCGCCACCATGAGGACCGGGACAACCGTGTAGAGCAGCTCGATCGGCACGTTGTAGCGCAGCTGCGGGGGCAACTCGGGGTCACCCTTCTTGCGCTTGTAGGCGATCATGCACCAGATGGTGAGGCCCCAGACGAGCAGACCGACCGCCATCGCGGCGATCCAGATCCCGACCCAAAGCGACGTGATACGCCCGGTTTCGGAGGTGATTTGACCACCAGTGGGACTCGCGGGCAACCACCCGGTCGAGGCACTACTGGTGACGTTGGCGCAACTTGACAGGGCGAGCATGGCGAATACCGCCAGCCCAGTAAGGGTCAGACCCCGCCGCGAGGGGGCGGAGACGTTAGCGTGCTTACGCAACGGGCACCTTCCGGGTCCAGAGTGCTGCTGTGACGGGGACACCCTACCGCGCAGAAAGCGGCTGATGTCGGCAGGGGTGCCGATAACCTGCGAGCGTGGCGAAGACCTCATATAGCGGTTCCTGGGCGGGGTTGCTTGACGCGGCGGCGGCCGGGCTCCACCCAGCTGCCACAGCGGTTCTGAGCGACGTGGATCCGACGTGGTGGGGCGACCCGCACGCTCTGCACTCCCCCTCCAGACGGGCGCGCGCGGCGCTCGACGACGCCCGGGAGCGTCTCGCTGCTGGCCTCGGCGTCCGCGCGGACGAACTCTCCTTCACCCCGGGTGGGGCCGCGGCCCTTCGCCTGGGCATGTCGGGTCTCGGGTATGCCGGTCGCCGCCGGGGACAGGGCGTCGTCACCTCCGCGGTCGAGCGAGCAGTCGTCCTGCAACCCGCCCGGTATGCCGCTTCCTACGCTGGCGACCCCCAGCGACACCGGGTGGTGGCGGTCGACAGCGTCGGAAGGATCGATCTGGAGCAGTGGGGTGAGGCAGTCGCCTCCCCAGAGACGGCCTACGCCGTCCTCCAAACCGCCAACGGGGAGGTGGGCACCCGCCAGCCGGTCGCCGGGGCGTGGGCAGCGGCCGAGCGGCACGGCATACCGCTGCTTGTCGATGCGACCGCGTCCCTTGGTCGCGACCCCCTCCCCGCCCATTACGACGCCCTTGCCGGCGAGGCGCGCTCGTGGGGTGGCCCGCCAGGGGTTGGTGTCCTCGTGGTCCCGTCCAGGACGCGCTTCCGGCGCGAAGGACCCCCGAGCGGGATCGAGGGTGGACGCGCCGACGACGAGCCGGTGATCCCCCTCGTCCTGGCAGCCGCGGCGGCGTGGGATGGCGTGGCGCAGGCCCAACCGGACGATTCCGCTGACGCCCGACGTCTCGTGGACGACCTTCGCCGGGCCGCCGGCGCGGTGCCCGAGACCGACGTCGCGGGCGACCCGGACGACCGCCTCCCGCACGTGCTGACCTTTTCCGCCCTGCTCGCCGATGGTGAAGAGCTCGTCCGGCAGTTTGATCGCCTCGGATTCCAGGTCGGATCAGGGTCAGCCTGCACCTCCAGCACCCTCGAACCCAGTCACGTCCTGGCGGCGATGGCTGCCCTGACCCACGGCAACATCCGAATCACCTTGCCGCTCAAGGCAGTTACGCCCGAGCGCGAGAGAGCCGTCACCGCCTTCTGTGAAGCACTGCCCGCCGTCGTGGCCTCGGTGCGGGCGCAACTCGACGGTGGAGCGCTGACATGAGCAGACCCGACGCTCAGCCTGCGCGCGAGCGACGCGAGGTCGACGCCCGCGGACTGCGCTGCCCCCTGCCCGTCCTTCGGCTGGCCGCGGCGCTTCGCGCAGAGCCACCCGGATCGCTCGTCGTCCTCCTGGCCACCGATCCGGCGACCGAGGTGGACGTTCCGGCATTCGCGCGGATGCGCAAGGTCGACGTCCTGGAGATCACCGATCACGGTGACCACACGGCATACCTCGTCCGGGTGCCGGAGCCCAGCGCACCTCCGGCGACCGAGACGCCGGTCAGCCGCTCGGCCGGTCCCAGACCACCGGCGGGGCCGTCAGAGCGGTCGTGAGGAGAGCTCGGTAGGTCTTGCGAGGCACGGCGACCACGCCCAAGGACTGCAGGTGAGGTGTCGCCCACTGGACGTCGATGACGCGTCGAGGGTCCTGGTCGGCAAGGAGCCGCTCGACCAGGGCGACAAGGGCTACTTTCGAGGCATCGGTCGCGCGGTGAAACATCGACTCCCCCGCGAAGAGCCCGCCGATGGCGACGCCGTAAAGCCCGCCAGCGAGCCCCGCGTCATCCCACACCTCGATCGAGTGGGCCCAGCCGAGCTCGTGCAGCCGCCGGTATGCCGTCGCCACCTTCCGCGTGATCCAGCGACCCTCCCGCGATGGGTCGGCGCACCGCTCCACGACGGTGTCGAAGGCCTCGTCGACGGTGATCTCGAATCGAGGGCGGGCGCGACGAAGGGAGCGGCTGACCCGCAATCGCGTGGGGATGAGGACACCGCGTGGGTCAGGACTCCACCACCCGATCGGCGGACGCCCATCGAGGCCCAAACCCATAGGGAACAGCCCGCGTGAGTAGGCCTCGAGCAGAGTCGCCGGTGCCAGATCAGCCCCAACTGCCACAAGATCATCGCTCTCGTCTGCCCCGTCGAGGGTGAAGCGGTATTGAGACGGGCCGACGTCCCGACCCCCCCGGAGTGGGGGTCTCAAAGGGAGACGATCCATGACGTCGTCGGCCACGACCGAGGGGTCAGGGCTTCAGGCAGCGGATTTGGTCGCCGATATCTGCCGCGCTGTTTTCCCCGTAGGCCATCGCGAGCCGATCGAGGAGGGCACCCTGGGTGAGGACATATTCCTGGGTCCCGACCGTCTCGATGACGTAGGCCGCCAGCGCGGACCCCAACTCGGCGCACCGACGCAGGGGTAGCCCTGCCGCGAGCCCGGTGAGGAAACCGCCCCGGAAGGCATCTCCGACGCCTGTGGGATCCAGCGGCGTGATGCCGGGGATGACATCGACGTGGATCGGATCGTGTCCACTCTGGAGGATCGTGGCGCCATCTTTGCCGCGGGTCGTAACCTGCACTCCGACCGCTGCGGTGATGTCCTGCGAAGACCACCCCGCCTTCTGGGTGATCATGTGCGACTCGTAGTCGTTGGTGAAAAGGAAGGCCGCGCCCTCGATGAGGTCACGGATCGCCTCACCCTCGACGCGCGCGAGCTGCTGCGAGGGGTCTGCCGCGAACGGGATCCCCCGCGTGCGGCATTCGTCGGTATGCCGCTGCATGGCCACGGGGTCGTTGGGACCGACCAAGACGAGATCGAGGCCTCCGATCCGCTCGGCGATCGGTGCGAGTTCGATTTCCCGTGCCTCGCTCATCGCACCGGCGTAGAAGGTCGCGATCTGCGCCATGTCGAGGTCGGTGGTGCACACAAAGCGTGCGGTATGGGACGACTCGCTCACGTGGATCGAGGTGCAGTCGACGCCGTGGCGCTCCAGCCAGGAGCGATAGTCGGCGAAGTCTTCGCCCACTGAGCCGACGAGGATCGGCCGCTGCCCGAGATTGGCCATCCCGAACGAGATATTGGCGGCACATCCTCCACGCCGGATCTGCAGGTCCTCGACAAGGAAGGATAGGGAGATCCGGTCGAGCTGCTCGACCACGAGCGAGTCGGCGAACTTGCCACCGAAGGTCATCAGGTGGTCGGTGGCGATGGATCCGGTGACGGCGACGTGCATTTCGGTAACGCTAGTGCACGCCGCGAGCAGATCAGCTGAAGCTGTCCCCGCAGGCGCAGGACGACCCGGCGTTGGGGTTGTCGATGGTGAAGCCCTGCTTCTCGATCGTGTCGGAGAAGTCGATCGTCGCGCCCTGGAGGTAAGGCACGCTCATGCGGTCGACGACGACCTCGACACCGTCAAAGTCACGGACCGCGTCACCGTCAAGCGAGCGCTCGTCGAAGTAGAGCTGGTAGATCAGGCCCGAGCAGCCCCCGGGCTGGACGCCGACGCGCAGGCGCAGGTCGTCACGACCTTCCTGCGACAGCAGGCTCTTGACCTTCGTGGCGGCCACGTCCGTCAGCACAACGCCATGGGCGTGGGTGGTCTCGGTCGTGACGGGCTGGTCCTGCAGGCTCATCGGGGAATCCTCACACGTGTTTGGACGAGTTGTCGTGGCCAACTCGCTGGCCGGTCATTTTGTTCCTCTGACCCAGATGCTCGGGTCGTGGTGCTCGGGTCGTGGTGCTCGGGTCGTGGTGCTCAGGTGGACGGCGCTCGGCGCTCAGGTGGCGCTCACGCCCAGGGTGGCGACCACGTCCGAGCGACGGCCGCCGCTCGGAGTCGCAGCCTTTGGGCGAGATCATCGGCGTCCGGCGGCCACGCCTGGTGGGTGGGGTAGACGGCATACGCGCCACTGAGTCCTGCAGCCATCGTCTCACGGCGCCCAAGGCCACCTCGTGCTGCGAGGGCGACCGCAGGGATACCCCTTGCCGCCGCGGCAGCGACGAGGGCCGGCAAGGTCGACTCGTGGAGTGAGACCGCGTCGATCGATTCCACCCCGGCGACGAGCAGGTCTGCCCCGTCGAGGGCATCGACGAAACCGACGGCGTTGAGGACGGCCTCGTGAGCGTCGGTCACGGTCGCACCCAGCAGTCCGAGGCCAAACCCGAGCCCGTCGCCGGCGCCCACGCCCGGGCGCCGGTCGATCCTGATCGGCAACCCTGTCAGCAGGTCGCGCGGCTCTGGTGACTGGTGGCGGATCTCGTGGACAAGCCTTCCGGCGATCAGCTCAAGGTGCTGCGCCTGGCTATCCCCGACACCCCAGGTGGTGGCAGCTCGGACGCTCGCCCCGGACAACCCCAGGAGCGGGGCGTGCAGGTCTCCCGTGCCCTGGAGCGTGATGCCCGCCAGTTGCTCCCGCGCCGCGCGAGCGAGCGCCAGCACGTCCGCTCCCGTCAACTCCGCCAGGTCAAGTGGGCCCGAGACCCCGGCCACGGCAGCGAGCAGGCCGATCCCGAGATCGGGCACGGCCGCGTCCTGCAGGCCGATGACAACCCTGTCGACGTCCAGCCTGCGCGCGGCGAGAAGAAGCTCACCCACCCCTCGAGTGCGCGCCCGGACCAGCGCGGGCCAGGCGTCCCCGACACCGTCGGGGGCAGGCCCGCAGACCTGGCCAGCGTCGAGGTATGCCGTGCGGCCGGCGCCGTCGCCGAGGACAAGCATCGTCGCCAGGGTGTCCCGGCCCAGGGCGTCCTGGGCCGGGGTGACATGGAGCTCGCCGCCACGATGGGCCCCGATCGCTTCCACCATGCCGCGCCCGCCGCCCGACACGGCGCGCCCGTCGAGGCTGTCGTGCGGGGCGACGTCGGCCCATCCGCCGATGATCGCGGCGAGCGCTTCCGAGGCCGTCAGGAGGTCCCCGAGGCGCTCTGAGGCGACGACGACACGCATCCGGCTATGGTCGCATCAGCCTGAAAGGCCCGCGACCACCTGGGCGATGATGATCTTCGCGATCATCGCGGCGGGATAGACCAGGGCGTATCCAAGGCCGACTCTCACGTCGAACCCGGTGCGCTCGTTGGCGAACGCCAGCACCGCCGGTTGAGTCTGCGCTCCCGCGATCATGCCCGACACCTGGGGCCCGGACACCCGCACCACCCGACGACCCACGAAGGTGACGATCGTGGCCGCGAGGGTCGTGATGAGCGCTCCGAGGAGGAACACCTTCCAGCCGAGGTCTGAGGTCACGGACTCAACGAAGCGCTCCCCCGCACGCGACCCGGCATACGCGAGGAAGGTGATCATGCCGAAGGTCGATAGCGAGGTCGCCGACGAGTTGGACATCGAGACCACGAGTCCCCCGATCCGGACCAGGCGGCCGAAGACCAGGCCGACGATGAGCGTCCCGGCGGCGGCACCGAGGGTGAAACCGCCGCCCGGGAAGGGGATGTGGACCAGGCCGAGGGCGACCCCGAGGGCCAGTCCGAGCGCGAACCCGATCGGGTTGATGTCGGACAGGCCGCGCTCGCTGTCGCCCAGATAGGCACTGACCGCGGTCATCTGCTCCGTCGGCGCGGTCACGCGCACCCGGTCTCCCATCTGGAGGACGAACTCGTCCTGGGCCACGAGGTCCAAGTCTCCACGTCGCACGCGTGTCGCGACCGCTCCGAAGCGGTCCTCGAGGCCGAGTTCGGCGATGGACCTGCCCGCGAGGTGCGGCTGGGACACCGTGATGCGACGGAAGTCGAGGTCGGCTCTGGCCTCGTGAAGCGCATGGCTCGAAGCGTGACCGAGTTCGTCGGCGATCTCTTCCACGAGATCGGCTGGCCCGACGACCGTGACCAGATCGTCTCGTCGGATCAGCGTGTGTTCTGCGGCAACCTCCACCGGGTTGCTCTCGCCGTGCTGGATCCGGGAAAAGACGACCTCACCTTGGTGGGCCTCGATGATTTCGCTCGAACACACCGCCTCGTCGAGGTCGACCCGGACGGTGAGTGTGGTCAGGGGCTCGGGCTTGGACGCTCCCCCACCGCGACGCGCCACAAACAGGGCCGCCGCCAGCGTCGCCCCGACCCCGAAAAGGTAGGCGATCGAGTAGCCGATCGTGGGCCCGGTCGTGTCCCCCGATCGCTGGGCGGCCGCGGCCAGCGCTGGGGTGTTGTTGAGGGCTCCGGCGAAGGTGCCTGCGATGACCGGCATCGACAGGCCGAGCAGGCGACCGAGGGCCAGCGCCGCGACCGCTGCCGCGACGAAGGCCGCCACGACGCCGACCATCGCCACCCATCCCCGCTGGAGCGACGCGAAGAAGTTGGGACCCGAGAGCAGCCCGACGGTGTAGGTGAAGAGGACGAGCCCGAGGGTGCCGACGACTTCGGGGACCGCGAGCTTGACCCCGTATGCCGTCCCGAGGCTCGACACCGCGATCGCCGCAAAGAGCACCGCTGCAGGGCCGAGGTGGATCCCCTTGACGCGGAACGATCCGAGGAGCGAACCGAGGCCAAGGAGCACGGCGAGCAGGAGGATGGGTTGGGACGCGAGGAGTTTCAGCAGGTCGAGCACGTGCTTCATTCTCCCGCGTGCACAGACCACGCCCAACCGGCATACCCTTGGCCCGTGACAATGGACACAGCTTCGTCGTCGATGCCGCGCCATGCGCCGCTGCCGCTCCTCGTCCTCGGCCACGGCCGTGACCTCGCCACCGAGCGAGGCGTGGAGTGTCCGGGAGACCTCCCTGCTCCCGCGGATCCTTCGCTGGCAGCGCGAGCTGCCGCGGCCAAGGCCGCGCTCGGCGACCGGGTCTTCGTCCTCGGCCACCATTACCAACGAGATGAAGTCATCCAGTTCGCGGACGTGACAGGTGACTCCTTCAAGCTCGCCCAGCAGGCTGCTGCTCGACCCGACGCGCCGTGGATCGTCTTCTGCGGCGTGCATTTCATGGCCGAGTCCGCCGACATCCTCACCGGTGATGACCAGACGGTCATCCTGCCGGACCTCGCGGCAGGATGCTCGATGGCTGATATGGCCACAGCCGCGCAGGTCGACGACTGCTGGGACGATCTGGCCGACGCGGGTGTGGCCGAGGTGACCATCCCGGTTTCCTACATGAACTCATCCGCGGCCATCAAGGCATTCACCGGCCGCCACGGCGGCACCATCTGCACCTCCTCCAACGCGCGGACCGCCCTGGAGTGGGCGTTCTCGCAGACCGGTGGGGTCGACGGCCCAGGCAAGGTCCTCTTCCTGCCCGACCAACACCTCGGCCGCAACACCGCGGTCCGTGAACTCAGGTTGAGCCTTGATGACTGCGTCGTCTACGACCCGCATCTGCCGAGGGGTGGCCTCACGCGCGACCAACTGGAGCGCGCCCGCATGATCCTCTGGCGCGGGCACTGCTCGGTGCACGGCCGCTTCAGCGTCGACGCGGTCGAGGCGGCGCGCCGGGACATCCCCGATGTCAAGGTCATCGTCCACCCCGAGTGCCGCTACGAGGTCTGTGAGTTGGCCGATCACATCGGGTCCACGGAGCAGATCATCAAGACGATCGCTGCGGCTCCTGACGGCACCTCATGGGTGGTCGGCACTGAACTCAACCTCGTCAAGCGGCTCGCCCAGATGTTCCCGCAGCAGTCCATCGCGTTCTTGGAGAAGAACGTCTGCTACTGCTCGACGATGAACCGCATCGACCTGCCACACCTCGTGTGGGCCTTGGAGAATCTCGTCGACGGCCGCGTCGTCAACCCGATCCGGGTCGACCCGGAGGTTGCCCATTGGGCGCGCGTGGCTCTCGACCAGATGCTCGCGCTGCCGGGCCCGACCCACAAGGACTGAAAGCTCGGCCGGAGATCGCGAAAGGGGCCGGTCCGACCAGATGCTGGTCGGACCGGCCCCTTCGTTCGTGGCTGCTCAGGCGGTATGCCGCCCCATGGCACCCAGCCGCGCGAAGAGGACCGCCTCGGCGACGCAGGCCCTTTCCCACTCGTCAAGGTGCAACGACTCATTAGCGCCGTGCGCCCGCGTGTCGGGGTCTTCGACCCCCGTGACGAGGATGGCCGCATCTGGGAACCGCTCGGCGAAGGCCGCCACGAAGGGAATCGACCCGCCGACCCCCATCTCGACCGGCTGCGTCCCGTCCCACGCGTCAGCAAGCGCCGCGCGCGCCTCGTCGTAGATCGGACCATCGGTCTTGGCGGCGAAGCCAGGCCCCGTGTCGGTCTTGACGACACTCACGGTGGCACCCCAGAACGTCCTGGGCGAGCAGGTAGTCCCGGAGGAGCCCGAAGGCCCGCTCGGGGTCTTCGTGTGGGGCCAGGCGCATCGACACCTTCGCCGAGGCCTGGGGGATGAGGGTGTTTGACGCATCGGCGACGGTGGGCGCGTTGATGCCGATGACACTCATGGAGGGTTTGGTCCACAGCCGGTCGAGGATCGACCCGGTGCCGATGAGCCGGACGCCGTCGAGGACGCCGGACTCGGCGCGCAACCGGGCCTCGTCATAGTCGAGGGCGTCGGCCGTGCCTTCGACGAGCCCTGGGACGAGCACATTGCCCTCGGCGTCGTGTAGCGTCGCCAGCAGGCGGCACAAGGTCGTCAAAGCGTCTGGCAACGGCCCACCAAACATGCCGGAGTGGACCCCGTGATCGAGGACCGAGACGGTGACGACAGCTCGCACGAGCCCGCGCAACGTCGTGGTCAGCGCCGGCTGGCCGATCTCCCAGTTGCCCGAGTCGGCCAGGACGATCGCGTCCGCGCGGAGTTTGTCGCCGTGCCGCTTGAGGATGGTCGGCAGCGAGTCGGACCCGACCTCCTCCTCCCCCTCGACGAAGACGGTGACATTGACCGGCAGCGCGCCGGCATGAGCGCGCAGCGCTGCCAGGTGAGCGGTGATGCCGGCCTTGTCGTCGGCAACCCCCCGGCCGTAGAGGCGCCCGTCACGCTCGGTCGGCTCCCACGGGTCGCTGTCCCAGTCGGCGAGGTCACCAGGGGGCTGGACGTCGTGGTGCGCATAGAGCATGACCGTGGGCGCGCCCTCTGGGCCGGCGATATGGCCGATGACGGCAGGCTGGCCACCTTCCCGGACGATCTCGACCGCGAGGCCCTCCGCTCGCAGGAGTTGGGCGACATGCTCGGCGCTGCGATCCACCTGTGCCTGGTCGTACCCCTCAAGGGTCTCGAGGGACACGCTCGGGATGCGGGAGAGATCCTCGAGATCACGGCGCAACTGGGGCAGCAGGGAATGGACGCGGTCACGGATCGCCGCGACATCGGCGGGGCTCAGAGTCTGTTCGGTCACACGCGGAGACTACCGAGTGCGCCGCGAAGACACCCGGACGGCATACGCTGTCCCCCGTGTTGTGGCGCAAGAAGACGAGTCGAGCCCTGGGGCCGTTGCGGACGCAGTGGCCCACCCCGAGCGGCCGGGGGCCAAGAACCGGCCCACGCCCAAGCGCCGCGATGCGGAGGCAGCCAACCGACGGCCGCTCGTCGTGACCGATCGCAAGGCCGCCCGCGCGATGGAGCGCGAGCAGCGCCGAGCCGCCGCCGTCGCCACGCGCACCGCGATGATGACCGGTGACGAGTCGAAGATGCCGGTGCGCGACCGCGGGGCCGATCGTCGCTATATCCGTGATTTCGTCGACGCGAGGTTCTGCCTCGGCGAGATCCTCCTGCCGGTCATGTTGTTGTCCTTGCTGCTGTCCTTCATCCGCGAATCCTGGGCTCTGCTGACCGTCTTCATCCTCGTGTACGGGATGATTGCGCTGAGCGTCATCGACGCCGTCCTCATGTGGCGCAAACTCAAGAAGCAGTTGGTCGCGAAGTTCGGGGCCGACAGGCTTCAACGCGGCAATGCCATGTATGCCGTCATGCGCGCCTTCCAGTTGCGCCGCGGTCGGCTGCCGCGGCCGCAAGTCACCCGCGGGCAGTATCCGAGCTGAGGTCGCCGAAGCTCTTGGGGTCGCGGGTCACGGCATAGGTCGCAAAGTAGAGCTTGACGACCGCGCCCGTCCCGTCCCGGACGACCTCGAGCAGTTCGCCGCGTTCGCGCCCTTCGACCGCACGGAAGTGCTCACCGTCAGGGGCAAACCTCGTGTCGCCGAAGCGAGCCGGCTCTCCCGGGATGGATGCCCACAGCTGCCCGTCGCGGATCGAGAACTCCACCGGTGAGCCTTCGGACCACCACGTGCCGAGCAACGGAGCCAGCCCGTCCGACGACGCCTCGGGCTCCCATGCCACCGGGAGGGTCGGCGACGCCTCAAGGACGAGGTCGAGCAGATCCCCCGCCAGCGCCAAGGGTTGTGCCCCTGCGGTCGTGTTGGCGAAGACGACAGCGCCGAGGCGGTCGCGCCGCGAGACCCGCAACGCCGCGAGGAAGCCGGGCATCGCACCGCCGTGGCCGGTGTCGATGCGCTCACCACGCCGAGCCATGGCCCACCCGAGGCCGTAACCCAACGTCCAGGACTGGGGGTCGATGATGGTGACCGGACGAGTCATCTCGTCGAGCGTCTCCGGAGCGAGGACCGCAGAGTTGGGGTCGGCAACGAAGGTGGCATAGCGACAGAGATCGGAGATCGTGGTCCACAGACCACCGAGCGAAGCTCCGCCGCCCAGGTCGAACATCGGCTCGGGAGTAGCGGTGCCAGCAAAGGGGTGGACGAGATAGCCGGCAGCGTGCCCGTCAGCCGGACGCAGGCCCGTGCGGTGCATTCCGAGCGGGGCCAGGATGCGCTCGTGGAGCGCGCTCTCCCATGACTGTCCCCGCACGCGCTCGACGACCGCGCCCAGCACGGCATACGCCAGGTTGGAGTAGTGGAACTGCTCGTAGGGGCGCAGCACCCGCTCCGCGTCGGCGACCCGGGCGAGCATCTCCCCCGAATCCGGCATCCGGAGGGTCTCCCAGATGTGACCGACGGGCTCACGCTGGATCCCCGAAGCATGCGAGAGCAGCTGATGAATCGTCACGTCGCCGTGCGAAATGTCGGGCAGATACCTGCCGACGGGGTCGTGCAGGTCCAGGCGCCCCTCATCACGCAACTGCATGACGAGGACCGCAGTGAAGGTCTTCGTGATCGAACCCATCATGAATTGGGTGTCGTCGTCCGCGGGGTGTCGCGGTGAGACTGCGGCGAGCCCGGCATGACGGCTGTAGATCAGCTCACCATCACGAACGATCCCAACACTGAGCCCGGGCGTGCGCCATTCACGTTGGGATTGGCCGACCGTGACATCAAGGCGCCGCCGGAGGGCGCCGTCGAGTGCGTCCGGCGCCGTCTGGGACGCCTCCCGCGAGCCGCTCACGACAGCGGCGTGAGGGGCATCGGACCATAGACGACGGCGCCTGCCTCAAGCAAAGTCACCGCAGTCACGCCGGCGTCCAGCAACACCGGCCATTCTTGCCCGATCCACGACTCGGCGTCGGATTGGGTCGGGAATGAGCTTGCGGGGTCACCCGTGGCGGGGTTGACCGGCAGCACGCTGCCGTCGGCTCCGTGGAGATCCCAACGCCACCTCATGTCCATGACGGTCACCTTAGCGGCCGGACCGGGCAGATCCATGCGCACCCGAGACGCGCAGGGCTCACATGAGACCCGCACGAGACGAGCACGAGACGCACGCGATTCGGGAGAGAAAGGTCGGCAGCGAGGCCAGTGGGTCGCGTGTCACTTTGACAGCGCGGGTTCACCCATGGGACGGTCGACGATACCGAGACCCGTCCACGGGGGAAGCCGGTGCAAGACCGGCGCTGTCCCGCAACCGTGACCCTGGCTCTGCTTGATGTCGCACCATTCGGTGCTTCATCACGGCGAGTTCGGGAAGTCGGAACGCCTGTGGCGGTGTCGGCTCCACCTATCAGTCCGTCGCGGAAAGCGGACCGGAGCGAAGTCGTCGGGGCAATCGCCCTCGCAGACCTCCCACCGGCCCTCAAGGAGGTCTCACCCACTCATGACCAGGTCCCACGGACGTCGGCTGCGCGCCCACGTCCTGATCGCGGCTCTCGCCGCAACCATTGCTCTCGTGATCGGTCCGGCGATGTCGGCCTCGGCGGCGATCTACCAGTACTGGGGGTACTGGCAAAACGCCACGGGGACGTGGACGTTCGCCCAGAAGGGCCCGGACCAGACCGACCCCGCTGACGGCTCCATCGAAGGATGGCGTTTCGGCCTCGACGACGGCACCGGAGGCCGGGCGCCCCGCGTCACCGCGACCTTCGACCAGCTGTGCTCCGGCACAGCCAAGGCTGAGGGCAAGAAGCGCGTGGGCGTCGTGATCGACTCCGGGCGCGACGTCGACGGCGATGGCAAGACCACTCCCCCGGCGCTGGTCACCACGTGCGTGTCGGTCCCGATCACGGCGACCGGCAGCCAAGTGCTCGCCGCCGCCGGCACCACCCGGGTCGACAAGGGCATGGTGTGCGCCATCAACAACTACCCCGCCACGGGATGTGGCGGTGAGGTTCCGGCTCTCACCGATGCTCAGAAGGCCGCCGACACGCCGCTGGCCCTCCCGACAAAGAGTCCAGCCGCCACGAGTGCGGCGGCGACAGCTCCGGCGTCCCAAAGTGCGGGTATGCCGTGGCTGCCCATCGTGGGACTGCTCGTCCTCGCGGCCCTCATCTGGGCCATCGTGGGCCGGGCGCGCGGTCGCCGCACCGTCTGAGCTTCCCGAAGCCCGGCCATGACCGCCCTCACCCACGCACGCCACCGGATGGTGCATCCGGTGGCGTGGTGGGCGTGGGCAATCGGGCTCGCGACGGCAGCAAGCCACACCACGAATCCCGTGCTTCTGCTCCTCGTCGTCCTCGTCGCTGCGTGGGTCGTCATCGAGCGCCGAGAACTCGGGGCGATCGACGCCTTTCTCCCGTTCCTTCTCGTCGGCGTCTTTGCCATCGCGCTGCGGGTAGCGATGACGATCGTTTTCGGCAACGGTGTCGCCGGGACGACGATCCTTATCGACCTGCCGTCGATCACTCTGCCCTCGTGGATGGCCGGCATCCGTCTCGGCGGCGCCGTCAGCCTCGAGGGGGTCGTCGCCGCCGCGATCGACGGGGCACGGCTGGCGACCACCCTCGCGTGCTTTGGGGCCGCGAATGCTCTCGCCAGCCCCAAACGCCTGCTGCGCTACTCCCCCGCCACGCTGCACGACATCGGGACGGCCGTCGTCGTCGCACTCACCTTCGCTCCGCAACTCGTCGACCTCGCCGGGCGGGTGCGGGCTGCGCGGCAACTTCGAGGCCACACAGGACGCGGTCTGCGCGAGGTGGCACGGATCATCGTCCCCGTGCTCTCCGGCACACTCGACCGGTCGCTCAACCTCGCGGCCTCGATGGAGTCCCGCGGTTACGGACGCACACCTGCTCTCAACCGACGCCACCGGGTCGGCGCCAGCGCGCTGGCCCTCGCCGGAGCGACCGGGATCGTCGCCGGTCTCTTCGGCGCGCTCTCCCCCTCGATCGGCGGCTGGCTCGGTTTGCCCACCCTCCTGATCGGGGTGGCCTTGAGCGCAGGATCGCTCGTCGTGGGATCTCGGGCTGACACCCGCACGGCATACCGGCGCGATCCTTGGCTGACACCGGAGTGGGTGGTGGCCGCGCTGGGGGTCCTCGTCGCGGCGACGTTCGTCCTGGCGGAGGCCACGGCCATTCCCGGTATGAGCTTCGCTCAGTCTCACCTATCTTGGCCCGAAATACCTTGGGCGCCAGCCCTTTTAGTCATCGCCTGCACTGCGGCTGTGCCGGCGACCCCCGTGCCGCCGCGGCTGGCCGCCCACCGCGCACCCGTCGTCGCAGCCCCTGGAGAGATCGCATGATCGAGCTCACCGATGTCGCGGTCACCTACGCAGGCGCCTCGAATCCAACGATTCAGGGCGCCACCCTGCGGATCGATGAGGGCGAGATGGTGCTCGTCGTCGGGCCGACCGGCAGCGGCAAGTCGACGCTGCTGCGCTGCCTCAACGGGCTCGTGCCCCATTTCTCCGGCGGCACCATCAGCGGCCGAGTCACCGTCGACGGTCGGGACACCTGCGACCACCGCCCCCGCGACCTCGCCGACGTCGTCGGCTTCGTCGGACAGGACCCCATGGCCTCCTTCGTCACCGAAGCGGTCGAGGACGAGATCGCCTACGGCATGGAGATCCTTGGGGTCGACCCGACTGCCATGCGGCGGCGCGTCGAGGAGACCCTTGACCTTCTCGGCCTGACGAGCGTCCGCGATCGGCCCCTGAGCCAACTGTCCGGCGGCCAGCAACAGCGGGTCGCCATCGCCGCCGTCCTCGCCGCCGGGCCTCGGGTGCTCGTCCTTGACGAACCGACCTCGGCGCTCGATCCGGTCGGCGCCGAAGAGGTCCTCGCCGCTCTCCATCGTCTCGTCCACGATGTCGGCCTCACCGTCGTGCTCGCCGAGCACCGGCTCGAGCGAGTCATCCACTACGCCGACCAGATCGTCCTCATCAACGACGGCCGGGTGTCGCCGTTGCGGACGCCGGCCGACGCCATGCTGCACTCGCCGGTCCACCCTCCGGTGGTGGCGCTCGGCCGCACCCTGCGATGGTCGCCGCTGCCGCTGTCGGTGCGCGAAGCTCGGAGGGCCGCGATCGACCTGCGCGCCCAACTCCGCACCACGGTCACCCCCGTCACCACGGTCACCCCGGCCAAACCACACTCCCGCAACGGCCAGGTGTCTCAGGCAGCTCCTGTGGGTCGCACCGCGAGCAGGCCTGGTGCCGCGATCGTCACTGGGTTGACTGTCGACCGGGGCAGACAGCGGGCTCTTGACGATGTCACCGTCACGTTCGACCAAAGCGCGGTCACGGCCGTCATGGGCCGCAACGGCGCGGGCAAGTCGACACTGCTGCTGGCCCTGGCCGGGCTCCTCCGCACGCGCGTGGGTCGGGTGCGTCTCGGAGATGTCGACCCAGCGCAGCTGACCCCACCGGCGCGAGTCGCGCGCGTCGGCCTCGTCCCCCAAGACCCAGGCATCCTCCTGTATGCCGACTCGGTCGCGGCCGAATGCGCCACCGCGGACGCCGACCTCGGCGCTGCGCCAGGGCGCACCGCTGCCCTCGTCCGGGAGATCTGCGGCGACCTGCCCAGCGACCTCCACCCCGGCGACCTGTCCGAGGGGCAGCGCCTCTCGCTCGCCCTGGCGATCATCCTTGCCGGCGGGCCAGACGTGCTCCTGCTCGACGAGCCGACCCGCGGGCTCGACTACGCCGCCAAGGGCCACCTCGTCAACGTGCTGCGGCGACTCGCGGCGAGTGGGACGACGGTCATCCTCGCGACCCACGACGTCGAACTCGTCGCCGATGTCGCCGACCGGGTCGTCGTGCTCGCCGACGGGCGCGTCGTGGCTGACGGTCCGGCTCGATCGGTGATCGCCGGGTCTCCGGCCTTCGCGCCCCAGATCGCCAAGATCATGCACCCGGTGCCCTTGCTCACCGTCGCGGACGTCACCGCCGCTCTTGAGCACGCGTCGTGAGGTTTTCTGCCCGCTCCAGCGCGATGCTGGTCCTGACCACCGTGGTGGGGGCGGCGGCATTCCTCTGGCCGTTCTTCATCGACCATGCGATGACCGACCAGCAGATGCACGACCTGCCCTGGCTTTTCGCCGTCCTGGTGGGTTTGCTCGCCCTCGTCCTCCTGAGCCAAGTGACCTCCCATGGGCTCGATGCCAAGCACGTCGCGGTCCTCGGAGTGTTGGCGGCGGCCGGCGGTGCGCTGCGCGTGCTGTCGGCCGGGACCGCGGGTGTGGAGCCGATCTTCGTCGCGCTGATCCTCGGCGGGCGTGTCCTCGGCCCGAGCACGGGCTTTCTCTTGGGGTCGCTGTCCATGCTGACCGGCGCCTTTCTCACGTCGGGGGTCGGCCCATGGCTCCCGTTCCAGATGCTCACCGGGGGCTGGGTGGCCCTCGGAGCCGCCCTGCTCCCCCACGCCGCCGGGCGGGCCGAGACGTGGATGCTCACGGCATACGCCGCGGTGTCGTCGTTCGCCTACGGCGCGGTGATGAACCTCTGGTTCTGGCCTTTCCTCAGCACGAGTTCAGCGCCGACAGGGGCAGCCTTCGAGCCCGGCGCGAGCCCGCTGACCAATGCCGCCCACTACGCGGTGTTCTACCTCGCGACGTCACTCGGCTGGGATGTGGGTCGGGCGGTCGTCACCGCCGCCCTCGTGGCCGTCGGCAGCAGGCCGATCCTGCGCACGCTTCGGCGAGCCGTGCGACGGGCAGCCTTCGCCTCGCAGTGACCTCGGCGCTCAGTCCTCGCGAACCTGGACTTCGACGAACGGGGGCTTGGTCACGGTCGCCGGGAGCACCCGGCCCCGGACGTCCACTCCGACCTCGTCACCGTCGACGACGCTCGGGTCGACGAGGGCGAGCGCGATCCCGATCTTGCGGGTCGGGGAAAACGTCCCCGAGGTCACCTCACCGATGACCTCACCATCGCGCACCACAGGGCAGTGCGCCCGAGGTATGCCGCGCCCGGTGAGCACGAGGCCGCGGCTGATCCGACGGGGACCCTCCGCGCGCTCGGCGCGGAGCGCATCGCGACCCCAGAACTCGGGCTTCTTCCACCCGACGGCCCAGCCGGCACGCGCCTGGACCGGGCTGATGTCGGGTGAGAGGTCCTGGCCGTGGAGTGGGTAGCCCATCTCGGTGCGGAGCGTGTCGCGGGCACCGAGGCCACATGGCATCCCGTCGAAGGGCGCCATCGCGGCCACGAGAGCGTCCCACAGCGCGGGTGTGTCTTCCCACCGCGGAAGGAGTTCGTAGCCTCGCTCACCGGTGTAGCCGGTGCGGCACACGATTACCGGACGGCCTTCCCAGACGGCCTCCCGGAAGGCCATGTAGTCGTGGCCTGTCGGGAGCCCGAGTGACTCGAGGACCTCGTCACTGTCGGGACCTTGCACGGCGATGACACCGAACTCGCGATGCGCATCCGTCACCTCGATGCCGGCCGGCGCCGCGGCCTGCAGCATCCGGACGACCTCTGCGGTATTGGCGGCATTTGGGATGAGGAAAACGTCGTCCTCGGCGTTGAAGTATTGGATGAGGTCGTCCACGACCCCTCCGGCCTCGGTGCAACACATCGTGTATTGGGCCTGGCCCGGGCCGATGCGACGGATGTCGTTGGTGAAGCAGGCGTTGACGAAGTCTGCCGCCCCAGGGCCCTTGACCGTGGCCTTGCCCAGGTGGCTCACGTCGAAGATGCCGACCCGGTCGCGCACGGCGGTGTGCTCGGCCACGACACCGCCCCCGGGGTATTCGATGGGCATCTCCCACCCACCGAAGTCGGCGAGCTTCGCGCCGAGGGCGACGTGACGATCATGCAGCGGGGAGCGCTTGAGGTCGGTCATGACGTCAGACCATAGTGGCCGACGGGACGCGTCGCCCGTGAGCGTCCCGTCGGGGCGTGCGGTCTCAGCCCCCGGACTTGCGCCGGAACATCCGCTGCGAGGCCGCGGGGCCGTGAGAGTCGTGCACCTTGGACTCACCGTCGGCCGCCGCTGCCGTGCCGCCGTGAGCGCTCTTGCGCTCGAGCGCCTCCCGGAACTTCGCCTTGACCTCCTCCGAGGCAGCCGACTTGTGCCGCTTTGATGAGGCCTTGCCCGAGCTCTCGCTGGCGGTCTTCTCACGATCGGTCATCGTGGGGTCGCTTTCGTCGTGCATCGGATGAGGCGGGTCAGGCCCCAGCGCCTCGACGGCGTCGAGAGCTCCACTCTCGCATCCGCGAGGGATAACCGGTGAGCAGGACGTCGTAGACCGGGATCCCGAGGTCGCGCGCAAGCGAGCCGGCGGCCTTCGGCGATCCGACGGCACGCCGGGTCCACTCCCCGTCGGTGGCGACGAGTACGACGCTGCACGTGCTGACATTGGTCGCGGGTTCGACGTATGCCTCGACCCCTCGCCGGGTGCTCACGAAGGTCTGGAAGTGGCTGCGGACCGCGGCGAGATCGACGTCCATGGTCGGACCGTCCGACCTCGTCGCCGCCGATGACGGACGCCGCCGCCAGCGACCGAAAACACCCATAGGGGCGACCTTATGCTGTGCAGGTGACTCCGCGCGCGCCTCGGCCCCCGGGACTCGCCGGCCTCGTGATCCTTGCGAGCGTGCTGTCGGTGGTGTCGATTGTCGTGCATCTGGCCCTCCTCGTCGTCCTCGTGCGGGCAGCACCCCCCGCGGATGCCCGCGGCACCCCGACGAGGGGCCCGGGATCGCCGAGTCGTCCCACTGCCAAGCCCGCTGCCCCGACTGCCGGAGGCGGCGGCATACCCGGACCGTCGGCCACCGACCTGCCGCCCCCCGTCTCGAAAGCCCGCCTCACCGAGCCACCCGTTCCCGCCTTCGACGACTCCTGTCTGCGCAAGGACAATCCCCCGACCGGGGCGACCCTCCCCGCCAAGGATCCCTTCGGCGACTCGATCGACCACCTCGGCGAGGGCGCTGAACTCCAGCGGCTGTATGCCGTCCGCGAGGGCGAGCTTGTCGCCCTGGACGGCCTGGGCAGCCCACGGGCGTGCGACCTCCAACTGTGGGCACTGGTCAGCTCGACCGCCCCCACCCAGGTGAACTACCTCGAGCAGTTCCTCGTCTTCGACGCCGATCCGGACCCTGCGCCGGACGAGTTCGTCGTCGAAGGCGAAGCGACGCCCAAGCGCGTCACGTGGTCAAGCGCCGATGACCGCCACTGGCGCCTGTCGTTCGCTCCCAACGGACTCAACCGCGGCGACCTGGCGTGGCTCATCGCGCACGAGTTGGCCCACATCATCAGCCTCAACGACAGCCAGACCACCGTCGTCGAGGCACCCGTCTGCGGTGACCTCGACGTGGGCTCGGGATGTCTGCTCCCGGTGGCCTTGCTGTCCCGCTATCTCCACGCCGCCTGGGACGACGCCCTCTACGACGCATGGGTCGCGGCGGACGAGGCCGCCGACGACGGCGATCCCGGAGAGCCCGGCGTACCGAGGACTTCCACGCCGCCCACGAGGACTCCTTCGTGACCCGGTATGCCGCGACCGACCCCGGTCGAGGGACTTCGCCGAATCCTTCGCTCTCTGGTGCACCTTTGAAGACTCAAGTCGCGCGCGGTCACGACTGCCTCGTCAAGCCCCGACCGACGTCGGACACAAAGTCGACTGGTTCTCCCAGCAGACGTCGGACCTCGTCCCCGAACTCGCACCGGGCTGCGGAATGCTGCGCAAGTTCGCGGCGTCGTGACCTCAGGTGACAAGATGCTCCCCAACGTCCCCGCGCTGATGGAGTCGTCGTTGACCAAGGACCGCTCGTGACCGAAGCCTCTGCTCCGGCCCCGCAGGAGCCCTACGACATCGTGATCCTGGGCGGTGGCAGCGGAGGCTACGCCTGCGCACTGCGCGCGGCCCAACTCGGCCTGCGCGTCGCCCTCGTCGAAAAGGACAAGTTGGGCGGCACGTGCCTCCACCGTGGCTGCATCCCGACAAAGGCGCTCCTGCACGCCGCCGAAGTCGCCGACACTGCCCGCGACGGGGCGAAGTTCGGGGTCAACAGCCACGTCGAGTCGATCGACATGGGCAAGGTGCGCAGCTACCAGGATGGGGTCGTGTCACGCCTGCACAAGGGGCTCCAAGGGCTCGTGTCCGCAGCATCGGTGGACTACATCACCGGCGAAGGCGTCGTCACGTCACCGACGACGGTGCAGGTCGGTGACCTCACCCTCGCCGGCACGTCGCTCGTCCTCGCGACGGGCTCCCAACCTCGGATGCTCCCGGGCCTGCAGGTCGGCCGGCGCATCATGACCAGCGACGAGGCGCTGCGTCTCACGCACGTGCCCGAGTCAGTCGTCGTCCTCGGTGGGGGCGTCATCGGCGTCGAGTTCGCCTCAGTCTTCGCGTCGTTCGGTGCGACCGTGACAGTCGTCGAGGCCCTTCCCCGCCTGGTCCCGGCTGAGGAGCCGTCGACGTCGGCGGCCCTGCAGCGCGCCTTCCGTAAACGCCAGATCACGGTCAAGACCAGCACACGCCTTGCGAGCGCCACCGCTGACGACGCCGGAGTGGACGTCACCCTCGAGGATGGCACGACCCTCCGCGCGGAGCTGCTGCTCGTCGCGGTCGGGCGTGGGCCGGTCACCGAGGGGCTCGGATTCGACGCCGCCGGCGTCACGGTCCATCGGGGCTACGTCGTCACCGACGAGCGGCTGCGGACCTCGACTCCAGGCGTGTATGCCGTGGGAGACATCGTCCCCGGCCTTCAGCTGGCACACCGCGGGTTCGCCCATGGGGTGTTTGTCGCCGAGGAGATTGCGGGCCTGAGTCCCGCTCCGGTCCGCGACGAGATCATCCCCAAGGTGACGTACTGTGACCCCGAGATCGCCAGCGTCGGTCTCACCGAGGAGCAGGCCCGCGAGCGCTTCGGCGACGTGACGACCTACGACTACAACCTCGGCGGCAACGGTAAATCGCAGATCCTCGGCACCTCCGGAAGTGTGAAGCTCGTCAAGGCGCCCGACGGTCGAGTCGTGGGCATCCATATGATCGGTGCTCGGATGGGCGAGCAGATCGGCGAGGCGCAGCTCATCGTCGGATGGGAGGGCACTGCCGAGGATGTCGCGCCATTGATCCACGCCCACCCCACCCAGAACGAAGCCCTCGGCGAAGCCCACCTGGCTCTCGCCGGCAAGCCCCTGCACGCCCACGCGTAACCCGCACAATCGTCGGCACAACGAGGAGATGACGCACATGTCAGCACGTGTGACCATGCCAGCCCTGGGTGAGTCCGTCACCGAAGGGACGGTCACCCGCTGGTTGAAGAACGTCGGCGATGCCGTCGCGGTGGACGAGCCCTTGCTCGAAGTCTCGACCGACAAGGTCGACACCGAGATTCCTTCCCCGGTCGCGGGCACGCTCGAGGAGATCCTCGTCGCGGAAGACGAGACCGCCGAGGTCGGCGCCGAGTTGTGTGTGATCGGAGACGGCGAGTCCGCCCCCGCTCCTGCACCGGCTGCTGAGCCAGAGGCACCAGAGCCAGAGGCCGCTGAGCCAGAGGCATCAGAGCCAGAGGCATCAGAGCCGGAGGTGGCCCCTGAGCCCGCAGCTGCCCCTGAGTCCGAGGCTCCCGCCGAGGCCGCCCCAGCCCAAGCAGCACCGTCCACCGAGCAGGCCGCACCCGGCGGCGGTGAGACCGTGACGATGCCGGCTCTTGGCGAGTCGGTGACCGAAGGCACGATCACCCGCTGGCTCAAGAAGGTCGGCGACGAGGTCGCTGTCGACGAACCTCTGCTCGAGGTTTCGACCGACAAGGTCGACACCGAGATCCCGTCCCCGGTGGCCGGTGTCCTCACCGAGATCCTCGTCCGCGAGGACGAGACTGCTGCCGTTGGCGCGGACCTCGCGCGCATCGGTGGAAGCGCGTCCGCGCAGGCTCCTGCGCCGGCGCCCGCTGACTCTTCCGATGCTACCCCTGCGCCCGCATCTGCCCCAGCCCCAGCGCCGGCGCCCGCCCCAGCCCCCCAGGCTGCGCCCGCACCTGCCCCTGCCCCAGCTCCCGCACCTGCTCCGGCTCCCGCAGCGGCGCCAGCTGCTCCAGAGTCGTCCGGCGAAGCGGCGGAGGAGTCCGCAGAGAGTGATGGCTCGATCTACGCCACTCCTCTCGTGCGCAAGCTCGCAGCTGAGGCTGGCGTGGACCTCGCCGCTGTCAAGGGTTCTGGCGTCGGTGGCCGGATTCGCAAGCAGGACGTTCTTGCTGCTG
The DNA here is from genome assembly GCA_037046615.1 of Dermatophilaceae bacterium. Classification (GTDB taxonomy): domain Bacteria; phylum Actinomycetota; class Actinomycetes; order Actinomycetales; family Dermatophilaceae; genus Phosphoribacter. The sequence continues at coordinate 204,177 of JBAOHD010000008.1, read as the reverse complement.
CTGCACCGCCGGCCCCCGCGCCGGCCCCCGCGCCCGCGGCTGCGCCCTCGCCCGCTGCAGTTCCCGCTGCCGCTTCGGCACCTGCGACAAGCGCGCCGGCGTCCAGCGCCAAGCGTGGGACGACGGAGAAGATGAGCCGTCTGCGCAAGGTCATCGCGGCCCGCATGGTCGAGTCCCTGCAGGTCTCTGCGCAGTTGACCACCGTCGTCGAGGTCGACCTCACCAAGGTCGCGCGCCTGCGGGCTCGCTCCAAGGCTGACTTCCAGGCTCGCGAAGGCACCAGCCTGAGCTACCTCCCGTTCCTCACCCTCGCTGCCGTCGAAGCGCTCAAGGCTCACCCCACGGTCAATGCCAGCATCGACGGCGACTCGATCGTCTACCACGGCCAGGAAAACATCTCCATCGCGGTGGACACTGAGCGTGGCCTCCTCGTGCCCGTGGTCAAGAACGCCGGGGACCTCAACATCGCCGGTCTCGCCCGGGCGATCGCCGATGTGGCCGAGCGCACCCGCACGAACAAGATCACCCCTGACGACCTCGCGGGTGGCACGTTCACCATCACCAACACCGGCAGCCGCGGAGCCTTGTTCGACACCCCGATCATCAACCAGCCACAGGTCGCGATTCTCGGCACCGGAGCCCTTGTCAAGCGCCCCGTCGTCGTCGAGGACGGCGACGGAGGAGAGACCATCGCGGTCCGCTCGATGATGTATCTCGCGCTGTCGTACGACCACCGGATCGTCGACGGTGCCGACGCGGCACGCTTCCTCACGACGATGAAGGCCAGGCTCGAAGAAGGCAACTTCGAGGCTGATCTCGGTCTGTGATCGCCACCTCTGGTCGCCTTCTCAACCCCCGGCTCTCGGCCATCTGAGGTGATCTGACGTGACTCGACAGCGCATCGCCATCACCGGCGCTTCCGGCCTGATCGGCGGTGCGCTGTCGGCTCATCTGCGCCAGCGCGGCGACGAGGTCGTCCCGATGGTCAGGCGTGCCGCCGGCGCCCACGAGATCGCCTGGCAGCCGGGTCAGGACCTGTCCCCCGGCGCGCTCGCCGGCATCGACGCGGTCGTCCATCTCGCTGGCGCCGGTGTCGGCGATCGCCGGTGGACCCCGGCGTACAAGGACCTCATCCTCCGTTCCCGAGTCGACGGGACAGCGACAATCTCGCGAGCCGTCGCCGCCGCCGACCATCCGATCCGGCTCGTGAGCGGGTCCGCTATCGGCTTTTACGGCAGTCGCGGGGACGAGGAACTCGACGAATCCTCGGCTCCGGGAGACGGTTTCCTCGCTGAGGTCGTGCGGGCATGGGAGGCCGCCACGGCCCCGGCGGAGGCTGCCGGTATGCCGGTCACGCACGCGCGCACGGGACTCGTGTTCAGTGCCCACGGGGGCGCGCTGGGGCGGATGCTCCCTCTTGCTCGACTAGGCCTTGCCGGTCCGTTGGGGACAGGTGCGCAGTTCTGGTCGTGGATCAGCCTTGTCGACGAGGTGCGCGCGCTGGCCTTCCTCGTCGACCGACCGGACCTGACCGGCCCCGTCAACCTCGCGGGCCCCGCCCCAACACGGCAGCGAGAGGTGGCCGAGGCACTCGGGAAGCTCCTCAAGCGGCCAACTCGCCTACCGGCCCCGGCCGTCGCTCTCCGGCTTGCCCTCGGCGAATTCGCCGACGACATCCTGGCCAGCCAACGAGTCCTCCCGCAGCGACTCATGGACGTCGGCTTCGTGTTCACCCACCGCACCCTCGACTCAGCCCTCAGTGCGGCCCTCGACGCAGGAGTCGACCGGAGTTGACCACCGCCTCCCCGGCGACGGTCACTCGGTGATCGTCGACAGGCGCCAGCCGTCAGCGGTCTTGACCAGGGTGTAGACGAAGGGCCGGCCCTCTTCCGCGGCGACCGTCCGCGAGGCCGTGCCCGGACCCACGAGACGGTAAACGCCCCGGTCGACCACCGCGAGGATCACTGCGGTCGAGTCGTCACCGCGCACCCACTCGGCGTGACGGACGTGATAGGCGAGGTCCGCATAGCGCTGTCCACCGGCAGCCAGCGATGCGAGCAAGGCGTTGTCGTGCTCGAGGATGGCTGACTGGGGAGCGGCCGCCGTGAGCAACTGGCTCGCTTCACCAGACATCAACGCAGTCGCGCGGGATTGGGCCAGCTGCGCCAAGACCGTCTGCGGATCCGCCGCAATGGAGACGGTGCTTGCGACGCTGGGTTGGACCACGGTGGGCGTCACCGAAGGCCCGGCGATCGCCGTGGGGCCCTTCGCAAGGAGCGCCACGATGAGGCCGGCCACCAGTGCCGCGCCAACACCGACAAGGGCAGCAATCTTGGCCCAGGGCGGCATACCGGCCTTCGTTGCCGATCGGGGGGTGGGCACGGGTGCGCGGCGCCCGGCACGCTCCGACTGCGTCGGGGGCTCGCCAGTGGCCGCGGCAGCCCGCGCTGCCCGGGCCGCCCGCCGGGTGGACCGCGACGGAGCCACCTCGGCTGAAGCATGCTCGGGAGCAACCGATCGCGCGGAGGCGCGCAGCCGCTGGGTCAGCGCGGCAGCTGGGTCGACGATCGTGGATACCGGGACCAGGGTGACCGGCTCGGGTGCCGCGGCGGAGTAGCAGGCGACGGCGGTGTCGGCAGCCGACGGTCGGTGGGCAGGATCGGGGTGCAGCAAAGCCCGCACGACGGGCGCGAATTCCGGTCCGACCATGCGGTCGGCGTCGCGGAGGTCGTCGGGTCCACGAAAGATGCTCCCGGACAACGCCATCCAGGCCACGGCGCCGAGGCCGTAGACATCGCTGGCGGGACTCGGGATCCCGCCGGCCAGCACCTCGGGCGCGACGAATCCAGCCGTCCCTCCGACGGTCGGCGGGTGGACCTCCCCCACGAGCCGCGAGGCCTCGAAGTCGGCGAGCATCGGTTTGCCGTCGCGGTCGAGCAGGACGTTGCCCGCCGTGACGTCACCATGGGTGACACCGACCTCGTGGAGGGCGGCAAGAGCGGCCGCGATAGGGGTGCAGATCGTCGCGACCTCGCCGGCTGACAACCGACCCCGGCCCCGGACGAGATCCGCGAGGCTGCCGCCATCGGCAAGGTCGAGGATCACGGCCACGGAGCCGTCGGCGAGGGGGTGAGCGGCATGCATGCCGACGATGTGGTCATGCGTCACCCGGGCCAGGATGGCGGTTTCTCGCTCGGCCAGCGCCATGAGCGCGCTCACGTCGTAACGCACCGGAGCCATGACCTTGACGGCAACCTCGGTGCCATGGTGTTCGTCCACCGAGGCCCAGACCGTGCTCGTGGATCCCCTGCCGATGACGCGGTCGAGTCGGTACCCCGGCACCGTCGGGGCCACGTCGCCCGACGCCCCTGCGTGAATGTCCGCCACAGCCCTATCTTCCCTCGCGTCTCGTCGCCCCACCGGGCCTGTCCACAGGGACGACCTCACCGCCCCGACCCGGTCTCCGCACAAGCTCCGCAGCCCACCTCACTCGGGCGCCTGCCCCGGTGTGAGGATCTCGACGACTCGTCCGTCTCGTGCGCTGATCCGTGCCGCATCGACGACGGCCAACACATGCACCGCGTCGCGGGGGTCGACCGGCATACCGCCTTGGCGATCGGGTGAGGCAAGGGCGGCGGCGACCTGCCGATAGAAGTCGGCCGGGTCGCTCACGGCCGCGGCCACGGGCTCGCGGACGTCACCCTTCACAATCCACCCGTGATGTCCTGCAGGGGAATTCGCGTCCGGGAAGGCAGTCGCCTCATCGCCGGCCGAGCCCAGGAGATACGCCCCGCGGCTGGCCAGGACTCGCATTCGCGGTCCCGGGGCGGCGCTCACCGACGAGGCCCCGACGTGGGTCACCGCGCCCGAGGTATGCCGCAGGGCCAGGAACGTGTCGTCCTCTGCCAGGGTCGTGTGAGCCTGGAGTTCGGCGTAAACAGAGTCGACCGGGCCAAACAACTGCACCGCCTGATCGACGAGATGAGTGTGCAGGTCGAGCAGGAGACCACCTCCGCCCTCAGCCGTTTGCTGCTCCCGCCACCGCTTCGGGGGTGAGGGGCGCCACCGCTCCCACCGGAACTCGGTGCGATAGACCTCCCCCAACTCCGCGCTGTCCACCAGCCGATGAAGCGTGCGGAACTCGGGGTCGTAGCGGCGGTTCTGGAAGACCGTGAGGGGCACATCCAGCTCCGCCGAGAGATCCACCAAGCTCAACGCGGCGCTGGCGTCACAGGCGAGCGGCTTGTCGACGACCGTAGCCAGACCGGCCTCCAGGGTCGCACGGGCGTTGTCGACGTGATGCCCACTGGGAGAGGCGATCACGACGAGGTCGAGCTGCGGGACGGCGAGCAACTCGTCGAGATCCGGGACGAGGTGAGCCGTGGGCACGGCTGCTCGGGCGTCGGCGGCACGCTGGGGGTTGGCCGTCGAGATGGCCGCGATCTCGAGACCGGCGGCGCGGAGCAGCGGAGCGTGAAACAGCGCACCCGCCATCCCGAAGCCGACAAGGCCGACCCTGGTCATGGCATCCCTCCCGCAACACCGATGAGGCACCCCGTGCACCTCGACCCCTGAGATTAGCCGGCGCGCGACGCGTAGGGTTGCCGCCATGCGCGTCGTCCACCTGGGTTTCGCCCCGGACACTGTCGATTACGAGTGGGCCTGGGCCGAGCAACGTCGGGTGCACGCCCTGGTGGTGGCCGGGGAGGTGCCCGACACCGTCTTGCTCCTCGAGCACGACCCCGTCTATACCGCGGGGAAGCGGACCGAGCCCCACGAGCGCCCGACCGACGGCACGCCTGTCGTCGATGTCGACCGGGGCGGCAAGATCACCTGGCACGGTCCCGGGCAAATCACCGGCTATCCAATCGTGCGACTCCCCGCGCCGATCGACGTTGTCGCCTACGTCCGTGCCCTCGAGGAGATGATGATCGGCGTCTGCGCCGACTTCGGGATCACCGCCGGTCGAGTCGATGGTCAGAGTGGGACGTGGATCCACGCCGACGCTCACGGCCCGGATCGCAAGATCGGCGCGATCGGGATCAGGGTCAGTCGGCAAGTCGCGATGCACGGCTTCGCGTTCAACTGCAACCCCGACTTGAGTTGGGCGGACGTCATCATCCCGTGCGGCATCGTCGGTGCCGGGGTGACGTCGTTGTCGAGGGAACTCGGCCGGGAGGTGCGCGTCGCCGAGGTGGTGCCCGTCGTCGAGCGACACCTCACCCAGGCGCTCGCGAACCTGGCGCCCAACCGGCGCGCCGCGAGCCCGACGTAGGCTTGTCCCCACGTCGCACCGACGAAGCTGCCCCAGGCCCCCGATCTCCGGTCACCGCCGGAGGCCCTCCACAGACAGGTATGCCGTGACTGCCGCTCCCGAAGGCCGCAAGCTGCTGCGCGTCGAGGCGCGCAACGCCGAAACCCCGATCGAGCGCAAGCCCGCGTGGATCCGGACGACCGCGAAAATGGGCCCGGCCTACGCCGAGCTCCACTCGATGGTCAAAGGTGAAGGCCTGCACACGGTCTGCCAGGAGGCCGGCTGCCCCAACATCTTCGAGTGCTGGGAAGACCGCGAGGCGACCTTCCTCATCGGTGGCGACACCTGCACCCGGCGCTGCGACTTCTGCGACATCGCGACCGGCCGCCCCCAGCCGCTCGATCTCGACGAGCCTCGACGGGTCGCCGAGTCGGTCCGCCGGATGGGCTTGCGCTATTCCACCGTGACGGGGGTGGCACGCGACGACCAGCCCGACGGTGCTGCGGGGCTTTACGCCGACACCATCCGGCTCATCCACGAACTCAACCCGACGACCGGCGTCGAGATCCTCCCGCCGGATTTCGGGGCCAAACCCGAACAGGTCGGTCGCGTCTTCGACGCCCGCCCCGAGGTGTTCGCACACAATCTCGAAACAGTCCCGCGGATTTTCAAACGGATTCGGCCGGCTTTCTCCTACGACACCTCGCTGCGCGTGCTCACGATGGCCCGCGAAGCGGAGCTCGTGACCAAGTCCAATCTCATCCTCGGGATGGGAGAGGAAGCGCACGAGATCGAGCAGGCGATCGCCGACCTGCACGACGCTGGGTGCGACATCCTCACGATCACGCAATACCTGCGTCCCTCGCCCCTGCACCACCCGATCGACCGGTGGGTCAAACCCGAGGAGTTCGTCCACTGGTCTGCGGTCGCCGAAGACATGGGCTTCAAGGGGGTCATGGCCGGGCCCCTCGTCCGGTCCTCCTACCGCGCTGGCCGCCTCTGGGCGCAGGCGATGACCCGCTGGGGTCGCCCCATCCCCGCTCATCTCGCACATCTCGCGGCCGCGGCCGCGGAGCCAGCTCGCCAGGAGGCAGCAGCAGTCGTCGCCCGGGCGAACGCGCCACTATCCTGACCGTCATGGCCAAGGACACGACCACCCCGGCACCCGCGAAGAAGCCGGGACGGATCGCGCAGTTGCGCACCGTCCTCGAGCAGTCGCGTCAGCTCGACCCCAAGATCGGCTGGTGGATGCTCCTGGCCTTCGTGGTCACCTGGGGCGTCATCATCGGCATCGGGTGGGCGGTCAACTGGCCGGTGTATGCCGCGATCCTGGGTTTCCCCGTGGCCCTGCTCGCCGCAGCCTTCGTCATGAGCCGCCGAGCCGAGCGGGCGGCATACGCGAGGATGAGCGGCCAACCCGGCGCCGCGGGTGCTGCCCTGACGTCCCTGCGCGGTGGCTGGTTCGTCGACCAGCAGCCGGTCGCCGTGGAAGCCGGACGAGGTGGCGTCGCAGACGCCGCGATGATCTACCGAGCCGTGGGACGTCCCGGCATCGTCCTGGTGGCCGAAGGCCCGACGGTCAAGGCCCAGCGCCTGCTGGCCATGGAGCGCAAGAAGACCGCACGGGTCGCGCCGGATGTGCCAATCACGACCCTTGTCATCAGTGACGAGGACGGCGAAGGCTTCGTCCCGATCCGCAAGCTTTCCAGCCGGATCCAGCGGATGCGGCCGATCCTCGCCAAGGGCGACGTCGCGGTCGTGCAGAAGCGTTTGCGTCGCCCTCGGTGGCGTCAAGCTGCCCGTGCCCGCCGGGATGGACCCCAATCGCGCTCGGGTCGACCGGCGTTCGATGCGCGGGCGCTGACCTAACGCCGCACGAGCACCGTCGCGGCGGCCTTGTCGTGCAGCCCCCGTGAGTTGCGGTCCCAGATCAAGGCGGGGATCGCGAGGCACAACAGCAACGTGCGCAGCAGCACCTGCACGATCGAGGCCGGTCGGCCGTTGACGCTCATCAGCCCGATGCCGAGGATGCGCTGGCCGACCGTCGACCCGACCGTCGGCAGGAGCAGGATGTTTTCGACCGCGAAGATGGCCAGCGGCACGAAACTGCCGGGACCGCCATGGCCCAGCTCGACCTTGAACAACAGGTAGGCGATGAGCTGGCACATCGACCAGTCGATGAAGATCGCGACGAGCCGTCGGCCGAAGCGCGCGATCGAGCCAGGGCCCGTCTCTGGGAGGCCGAGGCTCTGACCGGCATACTCCCCCGCTGCCATGGTGCGCGCACGGGGGCCATCGAGCCAGGAAGCAACATCGCGACGATCCACCCCATCAGCCTAACGAGCCGGGTCGGTGACCCTGACCACGGGCGCAGGTCGGTGGCATCCCGGCTCGGATAGGTTGGCCAGCGGACACAGCGCCGTGGCCCCGTCGAGGACGTAACACGCGTGAAACATCCGGTCAACGGTCGAGAAATCCGGCGCTCGTAGCGTCATCCGCAACGCCCCACCCGAGCCGTGAGTTGCTTATGCCCTGCGGCTCGGTCCACACCGTAGGAGGTTGGTTTGTTCAACACACCCGAGGAAGTCCTGCAGTTCATCAAAGACGAGGATGTCAAGTTCGTCGACATCCGGTTCTGTGACCTGCCCGGGCGTCATGCAGCACTTCAACGTGCCCGCGAAGTCGGTCGACGAGGACTTCTTCACCGTCGGCCAGGCCTTCGACGGATCGTCGATCCGCGGATTCCAGGCGATCCACGAGTCCGACATGAAGCTGCATCCCCGACGTCAAGACGGCATACCTCGACCCCTTCCGCGCCGAGAAGACCCTCATCATGAACTTCTCGATCGTCGACCCTTTCACCGACGAGCCCTACAGCCGTGACCCGCGCAATATCGCCGCCAAGGCCGAGGCATACCTGCAGTCGACCGGCATCGCCGACACGGCCTACTTCGGTGCCGAGGCGGAGTTCTTCGTCTTCGACGACGTGCGGTTCAAGACCTCGGCCAACGAGAGCTTCTACTACCTCGACTCGATGGCGGCCGTCGTGGAACACCGGTCGCGAGGAAGAGGGCGGCAACCTCGGCTACAAGCCTCGGACCAAGGGTGGCTACTTCCCGGTGCCCCCGGTCGACCACTTCGCCGACATCCGTGACGCCATGTGCCTCAAGCTGGACGAGGTCGGCCTGCAGGTCGAGCGCTCGCACCACGAGGTCGGCTCCGGCGGCCAGCAGGAGATCAACTACAAGTTCAACACGCTGCTGCACTCCGGCGACGACATGATGAAGTTCAAGTACGTCATCAAGAACACCGCCTGGGAGTACGGCAAGACCGTCACCTTCATGCCCAAGCCGATCTTCGGGGACAACGGCTCCGGGATGCACACCCACCAGTCGCTGTGGAAGGACGGCAAGCCGCTGTTCTACGACGAGCAGCGGCTACGGCGGCCTGTCCGATCTCGCGCGGTGGTACATCGGCGGCCTGCTTAAGCACGCGCCCGTCGCTGCTGGCCTTCACCAACCCGTCGGTCAACTCCTACCACCGCCTCGTGCCTGGCTACGAGGCCCCGGTCAACCTGGTCTACTCGGCCCGCAACCGCTCGGCGTGCATCCGCATCCCGATCGCCGGCACCTCGCCCAAGGCCAAGCGCATCGAGTTCCGGATCCCGGACCCGTCGGCCAACCCCTACCTTGCCTTCGCCGCGCAGCTCATGGCTGGCCTCGACGGCATCAAGAACCGCATCGAGCCGCCGGACCCGATCGACAAGGACCTCTACGAGCTGCCGCCCGGAGGAGCACGCCGAGATCAGGCAGGTCCCCGGCTCGCTCCCCGAGGTGCTCGATCGCGCTCGAGGCCGACCACGACTACCTCCTCGAAGGTGACGTGTTCACCAAGGACCTCATCGAGACGTGGATCGAGTGGAAGCGCAAGAACGAGGTCGACCCGATCCGCTTCCGCCCGCACCCTCACGAGTTCGAGATGTACTTCGACATCTGATCCGAGGGTTTTCGTCCTCTGCCATTAGTTGCCGAAAACGGCGGCTGACCTGCGGAAACGTCTTTCGACGTCTTCCTGCGTCAGTCGCCGCTTTCGTCGTCGTGCGTACCCAGTGCACCCCCATTTCGATTTCAACTACCCAGCGGCCGCGCGCCTAACGGGCACGAACCTCTCCATCCACGTTCCCGACGAGATGATCGACGCCAATCCCGCACATGCTCGACTTCAAGCCAGGGAGTCGGTCGCCCTCGCCCCGATACGCTCTGGACCACCTACCGCCCACATCGATCTCCCGACCACTCCAAGAGCCCAGGACTTGGCGCGGGCCTGGGTGACCTTAGGATCAACCGACCGGGGTCAGGCCGAGACCTACACCCACCTCCTGCCGACCTCGAACGAGCGGACACGCAAGACGATCGACGCGGTGTTCGGGCACGACAATGATGAGACTGCAGCAGGGAGCGACCCCGACGATGGATAGGTCACCTGCTCCATCTCCAGCGCTGCAGCGTTTGTTCCCGCAAACGGGTACAAATGCTGCAGGGACGTCAGGCGCACCCCCGCCCCGGCGAACTCGATCAGCTGCTCCACAGGAACGCCAGATCACTTGGAAAGTTGCAATCAAGGGATACAATCCAAGTATGCGATCGAAGGATGCGCTCCGCGCACTCGCTCAGATCACCGCCTACCAGTGGGGCATGGTGACCTCGGCGCAGGCAAGCACGCTCGGCGTTACTCGGCTCGATCTCTCCCGTCTCGCTGCCGATGGGCTGCTGGAACGCGTCACGCATGGCGTCTACAAGACGACAGCCACCCCCAGCCATAGCCTCGATCCACTCCGGGCGGCGTGGCTGAGCACCAACCCCAAGCAACTTGGGTACGAGCGTCGAGCAACCGACTCCGACGCCGTCGTCTTCGCCGGCACGTCCGCCGCTCGCATCCACGAGATCGGCGACCTGTGGGATGAGCGCTTCGACTTCCTCAGCCCCGTACGACGCCAGAGTCAGCGCGGAGAGATTCGCTATCGCAAGCGGCCACTCGATCCCCGCGACGTCACCACGGTGGAGGGTCTCCCTGCGCTGGCGGTCGCGGCCACGATCGCCGACCTGGTGGAGGTCGTTGGCGACCTCAGCCTCGTTGCAGACGCACTTCGGGACGCCGGGCCCAAGGACGACTTCGACGCTGCGCGCCTTGCGGAGCTGCTCGATCCTGCTGTGCTGTCGCGGCTGACCGAACCGCGTGTTCTCCGAAGGAGCGGACTCCGAGTGGGTACTCAAAGGCGGCACAGGCATCCTTGCCCGAGTGCCCTCAACCAGGTCCACCCGCGACATTGATCTCTACCGATCCGGGCTCATCCGTCTCGCTTCGATCGATCTCGGGGACCACTTCCGGTTCGAGTACGCCGGGCACACCGAATCGATCGGCACCGAGACCCAGCCCTACACCGAGGGCTACCAGGTGAAGTTCACCATCCTCATCGGCGCAGCCTCCAAGGAGACGCTGCAGGTTGATCTCGCCGTCGGCGCCGGGATGACCGGAGAGGTCGTCACAACCGAACCGGCCACCACGCTGCACCTGCCGCGCCTGACCACTCATCCCTACCGGCTCTACCCGACCGTCGACCAGATCGCTGACAAGGTCTGCGCCACCATGACCGAGTACCGCGACCGGTCATCCAGCCGAGAGAAGGATCTCGTCGACCTCGTCGCCTTCGCCACCACCCAGGACATCGACGGCACTGCCCTTCGCCTCGCGATCACCACCGAAGCGCGGCGCCGGAAGATGGAGCCCTTCGACCATTTCGCCGCACCCTCGTCCTGGGCGCGCGGCTACGCCCGGCTCGCCAAGCCGGTTCCCTCCTGCGCTGACTACGCGAGCGTCGACTCGGCGGCCGCGTTGGTCGCCCGGCTGATCGACCCGGCCCTCTCCGGAGACGCCGACGACATGGCCTGGGACCACTCCGAGCTCGACTGGAGCGCGAAGACGAGCGTACCCAAAGCGTACCCAGCGCCCTGATCCGCGACGTTGATGCAGGTCAGGCAGGGTCAGTCGGTCACTACTACGACATCTGAGCCACCCCATGACGGTATGCCGTGTCGGCCCTGTGGGGCGGCACGGCATACCCACGTCAGGACTCAATTGAGCGGGCGTTGAGCTGCGCCGCAGGTGCACATCCCGAAGAAGATGTCGTCACTCATATAGGTCGCCGACCGGGCTACTTCGCGCAGGGTGACCTCACCCCACTCCGGGAGTTCGGCGAGCATCCCGAGCGTGTCAAGCAGCGAGGCAGCCGCTCTTTGGTCGTGCTGAGTCCGATCGGTCTCCTGCAGCGCGAGCCTCGCGGTCGCTGCGATGGCATGGCGAAACCAGTGGACCGGGTCGAGCGAGCAACCGGGAGCATGGTCGACCGGGAGGTCGTCGTTCATGCTCCGATTCTGCCTCAGGCCCGGGTGCGTCCCCGGTGGTTGACCGCGACGAGGCCGAGAGACACCGCGACGAGGGCCACCATGAGCCGGACCGTCAGAGGTTCACCCAGCCACGTCGCGCCGGCCACGAGCGCGACCACGGGAGTCAACAGGGTGAAGGCGGACAGGCGCGGCGCGGCATACACGCTGATGAGCCAGAACCACACGAGGTAGCTCGTGGAGCCCACGACGAGGATCTGGAATGCCATCGCCAGCGCGACCGAGCCGGTCAGTGGCCAGCCCATCCGCGGCTCGGTCAGCAATCCGAGGAGCGTCAGGCCGATGCCGGACACGGCCAGTTGGTAGAGCAGGGTCTTGGCTGGCGGCGTGGAACTGAGCGAGGACCCCCGGATGACCAGCGTCGTGGCGCCCCACCCGATTGCTGCGGCGATGCCCAGCAGGTCCCCGAGCCATTGGGTCGGAAGCGCGGAGGCCGACGTGAACCCCTCCGAAAACGCCACGGCCACACCGGCAAACGCCATGATCAGGCCCGCGAGGCCGATCTTCCCGAGGCGCTCCGACCGCGCGATGAAGGCCATGCCCCCAGCGACGACGAAGGGAGCGAGATAGAGGAAGACCGTCATCCGACCGACGGTGGTGTGGCCGAGGGCGAGGTAGATGCACGCGAACTCGGCGCCAAAGAGTGTGCCGGCGAGCAGGCCCGCCCGCCATGTCCCGTCCCGCTGCCACAGCGGTATGCCGCGCCGCCGCGCCCAGAGGAGGACGAGCACCCCTGCACCGAGGGACCGCAGGCCCCCCTGGGTCAGCGGCGGGATCTGTGTGAGCCCGACCTTGGAGGCCACCTGTCCCAGCCCCCACACGATGCAACACAAAACGACGATGACAATCGCCCGGGCGTCGAGGTGGAGGCGGCGCGTCGCAGCGGGACTGGTCACGGAGCCCGACCCTAGTGCGTTTGCCTAGCCCGTTGTCTGGGCTGCGGGGTGTGACCTCAGGAGACGGTGGCTCCGCCCGCCGCGGTCCAGGCCCCGATCCCGCCGCCGAGGTGGTAGGCGGACGTGAAACCCAGCTGCTTCATGATCGACAGCGCCGTCGCTGAGCGGTTGCCGCTGCGGCAGTACACGGCATACGGGACGTCCTTGGGCATCGCCTGGAGAGCCGTGCGGAAGCCGGCGCTGTCGACATCGAGGTTCTTCGCTCCCGCGAGGTGCCCGCTGCCGAACTCGGCCGGGGTGCGGACGTCGAGCAGGACCGTGCCCGGGCGTGCCATGGCCGACGCGAACTCGGCGGGGTTGAGCGTCGCACCGAACGCTGGGGCGGTCGCCGCCGCGGTGGCCGAGGCGAGCGGGGTGGAGCCGCTCCCACTGGAGGAGCAACTCGCCAGCGACACCGAAACCACGAGGGCAGCGATAAGGGCGACAAGGCGGCGGGGTGCGACACTCATGTCCGCGAGCATACGGCATACCCCTATGGGTATTGCCGTATGCCATCTGTCGGCGGTCTGTCGGAGGTCGCGTGGCTACGGCTCTAGCCGGCGAATCAGCCCTCGGCCGGCGTGCCCCCGCTGTGTGGCACATCCCAATCCAGCCGAGTCCCCCCGAGGACTCCCACAGGCGACACGATGAAGAATTGCCCACCGTGGTGGGCGGCCCGTTCGTGGATATTGCCCAGCCCGCTGCGCCGTCCCGACTCGACGTAGCCCACTCCGTCGTCTTCGATCGACAGCTTGACCGAGGTGTCGTCGACGATGAGCTCGACCATCGCTCGGTGGGCCTGCGCATGACGCGCGACGTTGGACAGCGCCTCGCGCACTACCGCGAGCAGGTCCATCCGCAGGTCTTCGCCGACAGCTTCCATCCGACCCTGCACCGCGACGACCGGGGTAAACCCCAGCGGCCCGCTGAAGCCCGCGGCGAGCTCGCGGACCTCCTGGTCCAAGGGCATGAGATCGGGCTGGTGGAGGGCGAAGATCATCCGCCGGATCTCCTTGATCGCGAGATCCAACTCATCGACGGCCTCGGCGAGTCGCGTCTGGACATACGGGTGCCCGGCGACTCTCGCCGCCGATTGCAGGCCCAGCCCCGTGGCGAAGAGGCGTTGGATGACGACGTCGTGCATGTCCCGCGCAATCCGCTCGCGGTCTTCGAGCACGCCCATCCGCGCCCGGTCTCGCTGGGCTGTCGCCGCCGTGAGGCTGACGGCGGCCTGGTCGGCATACTGTTTGAGCGGCTCGGCCGCGGCGAACGCGACCCCGCTGCCGTCACCGGTCCATCCCACGACGAGCAGCCCGACATTGCCCGAGCCGACGCTCATCGGGACCACGGCGGTCTGGCCGTGCGACGACAACCCACCGGCTTCCCGCAAGAGGCCTGCCGAGGGGTCGGCCGCGCTCTCCCCCTCACGTGAACTCAGCAGGAGAGGCTCCCCACTTTCGAGGACTGCCAGCCAGTGAGCCTCCGTGAGAGGGGTGCCCACGATCGACCGGGCACGCGGGTCGCGTCCGGTCGCGGCCTCGATGACGAGGACTCCGTCCTCCCCCGCGAGGGCGACGGCTGCGAGGTCGGCTTCGGCTGCGGCCGAAGCCTTTTCGACAAGCAAGCCGAGGGCGTCGCGTTGGTCCTGACCGGACAGCAACGCCTGGCTCATCCACGACAAGGCTTCAGACCACTGCTGCTGGCGGCGGGTGGTCTCGAACATCCGCGCGTTGTCGATGGCCATCCCAGCGGCTCCAGCAAGGGCCACGACGAGGCCCTCGTCGTCATCCGTGAAATCGAGCCCCCCGACCTTGTCGGCGAGGTGGAGCCGTCCGAAGAGCTCACCTCGCACCACGACGGGGACTTCGAGTTCGGGCCGCACCGCGCCCATCTCACCCGAGGGCTCGGGCCGCGGGGGTGCCGGGTCCCCGGTGCCAGCCACGACGACTTCCAGCCCGTCGTCGTTGACGACGTCGAGCCGCCCGTAGCGAGCACCCACCATCGCGCACGCGCTGCGCACGAGCCGAGGCAGCACCGCGTCGAGGTCGAGGTCACTGCCCACGGCGAGGACAGCGTCGAGCAGGACGGCAACAGCGTCGGTCGAGCGGGGTAGTTGCAGCAGCGTGGAGTGCACGGCAGCGATGGTATGCCGTCGCGCCCCTGCTTCAGGCGACCAGCGGCGGGACCGTCACGAGTGGGCAGTCGATCCGCCCGCGGATCCGGTCGGCGAGCCCGCCTTGCTGCTCCCCGGCTCCCACGATGAGGGCCGAGGCGGAGTGGGCGAGTTCGACGAGCATGGCGGTGGGGTCGCCGGTCACCACCTCGAAGCGGCACGGTATGCCGCGGAAGCCCCGCAGTGCCCGCACGGCGGCGCGGAAGGTCGCTTGATCGGCGTCGGCTACCTCAGCAGCGCTGAGGCCTTCGTCCACGACTTGGATGAAGCGCAACCGCGCCCCGAGACGCAAGGCTTCATCGACGGCAACCCGGGCGACCCGCTCTGCCCTGCCATCGTTGAGCAGCCCGGCAACGACGTCCCCCGCCTGACCGGGCATGTACGACGTCGCCGATCGCGACCGCACGATGCTCACGCGAGCATCGTGCTTCGGGACCTCCCAGAGCCGTCAGGGCCAAAGGTCCCCAAAGGGTGTCAGGGCCGCTGGCCGTCGCGTCGCCGGGTCGGATGGGTGGCGGCATACACCGCTGCCTGGGTGCGGCTGTCCATGCCCAATTTGTCGAGGATGGAGGTGACGTAGTTCTTCACCGTCTTCTCCGCCAGGAACATCCCGTCCGCGATTTGTCGATTGGTCAGCCCCTCGGCGATGTGCTCGAGGATGCGGCGCTCCTGGGGGGTCAGGGACCGCAGTCGGGGGTCGACGCTCGCCTCAGCCATGCTTGATCGCACCCGCGCCACGACGTCGGACGCGATGAGGGTCTCTCCCGCGGCCACTTTCCGGATGGCCTCGACGAGATCGTTGCCCTTGATGTCCTTGAGGACGTATCCCGCGGCGCCGGCGAGGATCGCCGCGCGCAGCGCCTGGTCGTCGTCGTAGGACGTGAGGATCAGGGCGCGCAGGCCTGGGTCGACGGCGCGGATCGCGCGGCACACATCGATGCCGGAGCCATCTGGAAGGCGCGCGTCGAGGACGGAGACGGCGGGGCGAAGGGCAGGAATGCGTCGCTCGGCTTCCTGCGCGGAGCCGGACTCGCCGATGACTTCGATGTCGCCGGATAACTCGAGAAGTTCGCGCAGACCGCGGCGGACGATCTCGTGGTCATCGAGCAGGAAGACGGTGACTGTCACGAGGGCAAGGGAACCACATTCGGCAGCGCGGGCCAACCGCCCCCCGTCGCGGGTCTGGCTAGTCGCGACCGTAGAAGAGCGCTTCGACAATCCGGCGAGCCCGTCGGGCCTGCTTGAGATAGGCCTCCGTGAGCGACGCCCCCGTGCCCGCCTCGCGCCCGACGATGCGCCCGACCCCGTCTGCCTCCCGCACATCTGCGGGGACCGCATCAGCCGCTCGGCCACGCCACAGCAGGGTGGCATTGCGCAGCCGCGCTGCGTTGTCCCAGGCCTGACGCAGCGTGGCGGTGTCCTCCTCGGTCACGAGACCGCCGTCCAGGGCAGCAGCCAGACCCGCGGGGGTGTTCGTCGCGCGGAGGGCTGGCACGGCGCGGGCGTGGCCCATCTGGAGCAGTTGGACCGTCCACTCGATGTCGGCCAGTCCACCTCGTCCCAGCTTGAGGTGGGTCCGTGGGTCCGCGCCGCGCGGCAACCGTTCGGCTTCGACGCGGGCCTTCATCGTGCGCACCTCGCGGAGCCGGGTCGCGTCGAGGCCGACCTCCGGCCAGCGCAGCGGGTCGATCAGGGCGGTGAAGCGGGCGGCGAGGTCGGGTGGACCGGTGAGGACCCGCGCTCGCAGGAGGGCTTGGAACTCCCATGTCAGCGCCCAGCGCTCGTAGTAGGCGGCGTATGCCGTGAGGCTACGCGACAGCGGCCCATTCTTGCCTTCCGGACGCAGGTCGAGGTCGACCGAAAGCCCGTCTGCGCCAGCGGCACCGAGCAGGCGCAGGAGTTCCTGGACGACGGCCACCGCCTGAGCTTGCCCGTCGCTCTCGGACACTCCGTCGTGGCACTCGTGGACGACGATGAGGTCGGCATCGGAGGCATAGCCCATTTCGGACCCGCCCAGACTGCCCATCCCCACCACCATGAGGTCGACTCCGAGCCCGTCCGGCGACCTGGAGCCCACGACGCGCTGGGCGGTGTCGAGGGTCGCCTCGATCGTCGCCGCAGCGAGGTCGGACAACGCTGCGCCGACGCCGACGATGTCGAGTTCGCCGACGAGGTCGGCCAAGACGATCCGGACCAGCTCTTGCCGCCGCAGGGCGGCCACGGCGACCACCGCCTTGACCGGATCGTCTTTGCGTCGCGCTGCCCGCAGAAACGTCGCACTGAGTGCAGCCACGGATCGCGGCCGCAACCCGTCAACGTCTCCGAGGAGGGCGACGGCCTCAGGCGCGCGGATGATCAGGTCCGCGGCATACCGGCTGCGGCCGAGCACATGGGCGAGACGTTCGGCGGCCCGGCCCTCGTCTCGGAGCATCTTGAGGTACCAATGGATGGAGCCCAGCTCGTCACTCACCCGCCGGAAGGCCAGGAGTCCGGCGTCTGGGTCGGCCTCGTCAGCAAACCACCCGAGCATGACCGGCAAGAGGGTCCGTTGGATCGACGCACGGCGAGAGACCCCCGACGTGAGCGCCTCGAGGTGACGCATCGCGCCGGCAGGATCGCGGAAACCGAGCGCAGCGAGCCGCTCGCGAGCCTGGACGGGACTGAGCGTCACCTCGTCGGTCGAAAGCCGCGCCGCTGCGGCAAGGAGAGGCCGGTAGAAGAGGCGCTCGTGGATCCGGCGCACCTCGCGCGCCCGCGCCTGCCACCCCTCGACCACTGCCGTCGCAGGCTCGGTCCGCAGCCCGACCGCGCGGCCGAGAATGCGCAGCTCGTCAAGGTCGGTGGGCATGAGGTGAGTGCGCCGGAGCCGGTAGAGCTGGATGCGGTGTTCGAGGGTGCGCAGGAAGCGATAGGACTCGTCGAGCGTCGCGGCATCGTCCCGGGCGACATAACCACCGCCGGCCAGTGCGTGGAGGGCCTCGAGCGTGGTCGCCGACCGGAGGGACTCATCACCGCGACCGTGGACCAGCTGGAGTAACTGCACCGAGAACTCGACGTCACGCAGCCCGCCCGGACCGAGCTTGAGTTGCCGGGCGCTCTCTGCGGTCGGGACGTGCTTTTCGACCCGACGTCGCATCGCCTGGACGTCCTCGACGAAGTTCTCGCGCCCCGCCGCTCCCCAGATGAAGGGGGCGATCATCGCCTTATATGCCTTGCCGAGCTCGATGTCACCGGCTGAAGCCCACGCCTTGAGCAGGGCCTGGAACTCCCATGTCTTGGCCCACCGCTCGTAGTAGGCCTTGTGACTGGCGATGGTGCGCACGAGAGGGCCCTGCTTGCCCTCCGGGCGCAGCGCGGCGTCGACCGGCCAGAGGGTGCCTTCGGGGGTCGCGGCGGAACACGCCTTGATGACACCCGCGGCCAGAGTCGTGCCCACCGCGATGGCACGCTCCTCGGTCACGCCGGGGGCAGGATCGACGACAAAGATGACGTCCACGTCCGAGACGTAATTCAGCTCTCCCCCACCGGTTTTTCCCATACCGATGACCGCGAGGCGACAGTCGTCGTGCCCCGGCCCATACAGGTCTCGGGCGATGACGAGGCCTGCGTCGAGCGCCGCCTCGGCCAGCTGCGCCAGCGACTCGGCCGCGATCGGGAGGTAGGCGACGGGGTCAGGGTGGGCCAGGTCGAGGGCCGCGATGCGCACGAGTTCCTTGCGATAGGCCACCCGCAAGGCGTCGTATGCCGCCGTCGGCCCGACGCTGCCCGTCGGCCCACCAGCGCGCACCGAGCCTCCCGTCGCCGTCGATGCCGCCGTCACCGCGGAGATCAGGGCTGTCCTCATGCCCTCTGCCGTGGGCGGCGTGGCGTCGGCGGCGGCCACCCAGTGCTCTGGATGGGCACACAGGTGGTCCACGAGGGCACGGGAGCCACCGAGGGTCACGAGCAGCCGGTGACGCCGCGGCGATGGGTGACGCATCACCGCCGCGAGGTCGGTGGACGGCATACCCCGTGCTGCGAGCGCCTCGGCGAGTCTGACCAGGCCCATCGCGGCGAGGTCGGGGTCAGCGACCTCGGCCATGGCTTCGGCCAGGTCGGTGACGGCGTCGGGGTCCTCGCCGAGCACGGATCGCAGGACCGGGTCGACGAGCAGGGCCGCAGCCCGCCGTGGCTCGGCGAACCCCAGTCGCGCGAGCAGCGCCGGGGTGCTGGACGAGCGGTCCACGAAACCCTCCTGGACAGCGGTCAGAGCCGCGTGAGGTAGCGGTCCAACTCGAATTGCGTGATCTCGTGGCGGTATTCGCGCCACTCGGCGCGCTTGTTGCGCAAGAAGTAGTCGAAGACGTGCTCGCCGAGGGTCTCCGCGACGAGCTCGCTGCGCTCCATCAGCTCGAGTGCCCGGCCCAACGAGGACGGCAGGGGCTCGATGCCCATGGCACGCCGCTCGGCGTCGGTGAGACTCCACACGTCGTCTTCAGCCTCGGGGGGCAGCTCGTAGCCCTCCTCGATGCCCTTGAGCCCAGCGGCGAGCAGGACGGCGAAGGCGAGGTAGGGGTTGCAGGCCGAGTCGATCGACCGGACTTCGACGCGAGTCGAGTTGCCCTTGTCGGGTTTGTACATCGGCACGCGCACCAGCGCGGATCGGTTGTTGTGACCCCACGTGAGGTATGCCGGCGCCTCACCGCCGCCCCACAAGCGCTTGTAGGAGTTGACCCATTGGTTGGTGACCGCGGTGATCTCGGCGCCGTGGCGCAGAAGTCCCGCGATGAACTGCCGTCCCGTGAGCGAGAGCTGGTAGGGCGCGCCGGCTTCGTGGAACGCATTCGCGTCCCCCTCGAAGAGGCTCAGGTGAGTGTGCATGCCCGACCCGGGGTACTGGCGGAACGGTTTGGGCATGAAGGAGCGCCATGATCCCCTGCTCGAGGGCGACCTCCTTGACGACCGTGCGGAAGGTCATGATGTTGTCTGCCGTCGAGAGCGCATCGGCATACCTCAAGTCGATCTCGTTTTGCCCCGGCGCCGCCCTCGTGGTGGCTGAACTCGACCGAGATCCCCATGCTCTCCAGGAGCGTGATCGCGGCACGCCGGAAGTCGTGGGCGTGTCCGTGCGGGCACGTGGTCGAAGTATCCGGCGTCGTCGACCGGGTCGGGGCTTGACCCGCTTGCCCTTGGGCGGGTGCAGCAGGAAGAACTCGATCTCGGGGTGGGTGTAGAACGTGAACCCGAGGTCGGACGCGTGGGCCAGCGATCGTCGCAGGACGTGCCGGGAGTCGGCGAAACTCGGCTGACCGTCCGGTGTCAGCAGGTCGCAGAACATCCGTGCGGTGCCGGGTCGCTCTCCGCGCCACGGGAGCACCTGGAAGGTGGCCGGGTCCGGCTTGGCCAGCATGTCGGCCTCATACACCCGAGCGAAGCCCTCGATCGCCGAGCCGTCGAAGCCGATGCCCTCGCCGAAGGCCCCTTCGAGTTCGGCGGGAGCGACTGCGACGGACTTCAGCGTGCCGACGACGTCGGTGAACCACAGCCGCACAAACCGGATGTCGCGTTCTTCGATGGTGCGCAGGACGAACTCTTGCTGGCGATCCATGCTCCGATCCTGCCGCATCGGTGTTTCGCGGACGTTACGGGATCGGCGGAGCGCCTCGGTGGCGCCGGGTGGGGCTATGCGTCGGTGTCGTCAGCGGCTTTCCAGGTCTCGGAGGCGCCGCGCTCGTCCCATTCGCGGTCCTCGTCGTCCCACTTCTCGGTGCGCGCGTGGGCGGTCGCGAGCGCATTCTGGGCCTCGGCTTCGCGTCGAAAACGGCCCGAGGACGTCCTCGCCTTGGCCGCGGGTCTCGTCGGTCTCGACACAACCGCGGGTGACGTTGTACCAGTACTGCACAGCAGCCTCCTCACCTGTCGCACCGCGGGTGGTGCGGGCACGTGACCAACGCTAACGCCTCATACACTCCCCCGTATGCCGGTCTCCTCCGCTCGCGTCCAGGCTCACCCGGTGAGCCCGCGCCGCCACGTCCCCCCGTCGATCCGGCGACCCGAGTATGTCGACAAGGCGGCCCCGACGCCCTACCGCGGGTCGGAGGTCAAGGACGCGCAGACCATCGAGCGGATGCGCGCCGCCGGACGGGTGGCTGCTCAGGCCATGGCAGCCGCCGCCGAGCTCATCGCCCCAGGTGTCACGACTGATGCTCTCGATGCCCGCGCCCATGAATACCTCCTCGACCACGGCGCCTACCCATCGACGTTGGGCTACCGCGGTTTTCCGAAGTCGATCTGCACGTCGGTCAACGACGTCGTCTGCCACGGCATCCCTGACGCCCGTCCTCTCGCCGACGGCGACATCGTCAACATCGACATCACGGCCTACCTCGACGGGGTCCACGGAGATACCGATGCGACCTACCTCGTCGGTGAGGTCGACGAGGAGTCGCGGCTGCTCGTCGAGCGGACTCGTGAGGCCATGCATCGCGGGATCAACGCCGTCGCTCCGGGCCGAGAGATCAACGTCATCGGCCGGGTGATCTCCGCCTTCGCTCGCCGATTCGGGTATGGCGTCGTGCGCGACTTCACCGGTCACGGGATCGGCGAGGCATTCCACAGCGGGCTGATCGTCCCGCACTATGACGCGGCACCGGCATACAACACCGTCATGGAGCCGGGCATGACCTTCACGATCGAGCCCATGCTCAACCTCGGGACGCACGAATGGGAGATGTGGGACGACGGCTGGACCGTCGTGACCAAGGACGGCCGGAGGTCGGCGCAGTTCGAGCACACGATCCTCGTCACCGAGACCGGGAGCGAGATTCTCACCCTGCCGTGATCCCTCCATTTAGGTCATAATGTGAACTAATTCTCGTCGCGCTCTCGTAGGAGGCTTTCATGCCCGCTGGACCACGTGTCGCTCTCGGCATCGACATCGGCGGGTCGGGCATCAAGGGCGCCCCCGTGGACCTCGCGACGGGCAGCCTGCTCGCGCCTCGGCTCAAGCTCCCGACGCCGGCGGAGTCAACCCCGAATGCCGTGGCAGCCCTCGTCGACCAGATCGCCGATTCGTTCGCCGACTCGCTCCCCAAGGACGCCCCGATCGGGGTCACCATCCCCGGAGTCGTCCAACACGGGGTGGTCCGCACCGCGGCCAACATCGACAAGTCCTGGATCGATTGCCCCGGCGAGGATGTCTTCAGCCAGGCGCTCGGACGCCGATGCCTGCTGGTCAACGACGCCGACGCCGCCGGGGTCGCGGAGGCGCGCTTCGGTGCCGCCAAGGGTCAGCCAGGGTCTGGTCATCCTCACGACGCTCGGCACGGGCATCGGGGTCGCTCTCCTGTATGCCGGCCGGCTCATCCCCAACGCCGAGTTGGGCCACCTCGAGATCGACGGCCACGACGCGGAGACTCGCGCCGCCTCGAGCGTCAAGGAGCGGGAACAACTGTCCTGGTCCAAGTGGGCCAGCCGCTTGCAGCGCTATTACGAGACGCTCGAAAACCTGCTCTGGCCCGACCTGTTCGTCGTCGGAGGCGGGGTGTCGCGCAAGAGCGACAAGTTCCTCCCCCTGCTGCACCTGCGCACCCCGATCGTCGCTGCGTCACTGCAGAACGCAGCCCGGAATCATCGGGGCGGCGTCGCTGGCCGCCGAGTAACGCTCGCCGTCAGAGTTCGGGCGCTGCCGTGTCCGGCGAGGTCGTGAATGCGTCAGGTCGTCGCCGCCGTGCGTCCCGACATGCTGAAGGTAGAGCGCCCGGCCCGCCGGTGAGAGCAGCCCGTCGTGAATCGGGACGATCGAGCGCGGGGCGATCCTGCGGACGAAGTCGATGGTGTCTCGCACGGCCGTCCAGGGCGCGTTGATCGGCACCGCGAGGACGTCGACCATGCCCGGTGCCGCGTCGTAGGCATCGCCCGGGGTGGAACAACACGGGCTCCCCGGCCGCCGACACGCTCACCCCGACGTTGGCCACGTGGGGCACCCGAGCGTGGTTGAAGGCGTGCTCTCGCCCGTGGGCGCTCAGGGTGACGTCGCCGATCTGAGCCGTGCCCTGGTCGTCCCAGGCGGTGACCGCCAAGCCGTCGTCTGCGAGGAGTGCCGCGGACTGGGGATCGGTGACGATCGTCGCCGAAGGGTTGGACGGCGACCACCCCGGTGAACCGAGCGCGGTCGAGGTGGTCGGCATGCTGGTGGGTGCACGACGATGGCATCGAGCACCGGTCAGGTCCTCGAAGCCGCTCGACCACGTCCCCAGGGTCGATGAGGATCGTCCGGTCAGCGATCTCGACGAGCAGGCACGAGTGTCCGAGGTGGCGAAGGCGCATGGCTCACCGTACCCGGCGAGGTGGTCCCCCGCCCTGGGTGTGGGGTGCACGGCATAGGCTGGACGCGGCCAACAAGGCACCGACGACACGCGTGGAGGCATGCTCCGATGACCGCCCCAGTGGACCCCACCACCACCGCAGCCTGGAGCCGCCTCGCGGCCGCTGCCCAAGACCTCGCTCCCAACCTTCGCCAGTGGTTCGCCGACGATCCTGACCGGGCTCAGCGGTTGACCTTCGAGGCCGGCGACCTCCACGTCGACCTGTCCAAGAACCTGCTCACCGACGCACATCCTGCGTGACCTCGTCGACCTCGGTCGACGAGGTCAATCTCGACGGGGCGGCGCGACGCGATGTTTACCGGGGAACGGATCAACGTCACGGAAGACCGCTCGGTGCTCCACACCGCGCTTGCGCCGGCCACGCGGGCTCACCCGCGGCGCTCATGGTCGGGGATCAGGACGTCGATCGCCGACGTCCACGCCGTCCTCGACGAGGTCTACGCCTTCGCCGACACGCGTCCGCTCGGGCGGGTGGGTCGGTGTCACCGGCAAGCGGATCGAGACGGTCGTCAACATCGGTATCGGCGGCTCCGACCTCGGACCGGTCATGGTCTACGAAGCCCTCGCGCCCTACGTCCAGCCCGGCCTGCGCGTGCCGCTTCATCTCCAACATCGACCCCACCGACGCGGCGCAGAAGACAGCTGACCTCGACCCCGAGACCACCCTTGTCATTGTCGCCAGCAAGACGTTCACGACCCTCGAAGACCCTCACCAATGCCCGGCCTCGTCCGCCAGTGGCTGCTCGACACACTCGACGAGCCCACGGGGCGATCGACGGATCGAGAAGCTGCCGCCGGTGAGGCCGTAGCCAAGCACTTCGTCGCCGTGTCGACGGCGTTGGACAAGGTCGCGGCGTTCGGGATCGACCCGGCCAACGCGTTCGGCTTCTCGGGACTGGGTCGGCGGCCGCTACTCCGTCGACTCGCGCCATCGGGACCGCTCGTGGCGATCGCCATTGGGCCCGAGCGCTTCGACGAGTTGCTCGCCGGCTTCCACACCATCGACGAGCATTTCCGCACGACGCCGCTGGAGCGCAACGTGCCCGCGCTCATGGGCTTGCTCAACGTCTGGTACGTCAACTTCCTCGACGCGCGCACCCACGCCGTGCTGCCTTACGCGCAATCGCTGCACCGCTTCGCGGCATACCTTCAGCAGCTGACCATGGAGTCCAACGGCAAGTCGCGTGCGCTGGGACGGCACCCCGGTCACGACGGCCACCGGCGAGGTGTTCTGGGGCGAGCCCGGCACCAACGGCCAGCACGCCTTCTACCAACTCATCCACCAGGGGACCCAGCTCATCCCGGCCGACTTCATCGCGCGTCGCCACGCCCGGCCTATCCGCCTCGCGCGACGGCGACACCGACGTCCACGAGCTCTTCCTCGCCAACTTCTTCGCCCAGACCGCGGCGCTGGCCTTCGGCAAGACCGACGCGGAGGTGCGGGCGGAGAGGGACGCCGGAGGCGATCGTGCCGGCCCGGGTCTTCGCGGGCAACCGCCCGACGACCTCGATCATGGCTCACAGCGCTGACACCCTCACGTCGTGGGCCAGCTCGTCGCCCTGTACGAGCACATCACCTTCACCCAGGGCATCGTCTGGGGCATCGACTCCTTCGACCAGTGGGGTGTCGAGCTCGGCAAGCAGCTTGCCAAGGCGCTCGAGCCGGCGGTCGCGCGGCGATGCCGAGGCCCTCGCTGCCCAGGACCCCTCCACCCGCGGGCTCGTCGAGTACTACCTGAGCCACCGCCACTGACGCCAGGGCGGCGCTGGACGCATTCGCCCGCAGCGGGTGCGGCATACCCCCTGTTCGGTATGCCGCGCCCGCTGGGGTGCACGAGCTGGCACTCACCGCAGCACGGCCAGCCCAGGAACGGGTCCTAGCGGCCGATACCCGCAGCGTGCTCCTTGAGCGCCGTCTGGAGCTGTTCGATGGCAAGCCGTTGCATCCGCAGGCCCTCCTTGCCCAACGCG
Organism: Dermatophilaceae bacterium; assembly: GCA_037046615.1. Lineage (GTDB taxonomy): Bacteria > Actinomycetota > Actinomycetes > Actinomycetales > Dermatophilaceae > Phosphoribacter. Next base: position 179,017 of record JBAOHD010000008.1, on the reverse strand, counting down.
CTGGAGTGCGCACCGACCTGAAGCAGGTGCGCGACCCGCTCGATGAACGGACCCCAGGGGCCGACCGGGCCACCCGGGCCGCCGCCGATCGGGATGACGAATCCACCGCCGTCGACGTCGATGCCCCCGAAGATCAGCCACCCCTGGCGCTTGTCGGTGCCCGGACGCGGGATGGAGAACTGCTGGGCGCGGTAGGTCGCGATCGCGAGCCCGGAGGTGCCCTCTCCCAGGGTTGCGATGGCGCCGACAGCGTCAGGGTCACCCACCCACTGCTCGAACACCTGACCCCCGTGGATCGAGGCGTATGCCGTGAGCTGCTCCGTGTGCGCCGTCGGGACCCACCCAGCCACGTTGGCTGTCGACGTCAACGACGGGTCGCTCGTGACGACCACGAAGTCGTCGTCGACGAAGTCGTTGAGCGTGGCGGAGAAGGCGTCGATGAGATATCCGGAGTCGCCCTGCCCTCCATCACCGCCCGAGGGGTAGTACCAGGCCGTGAGGGTCATGGGGTGGTCGCCGACCTGCTGGTCGATGGTGGGCGTGGTCGCCGTGGCTCCCCCGATGCCGTCGGAGGCGCTCCAGAAGACGAAGCGGAGGCCAGCCAGCTCGCTGGCGGTGGCGTGGATGAAGCTCCCGGAGGTCGCTTCGGTCGTGGCACCGCCGATGAGGGTGGATGACGTCGGTCCGGTGCGCGGCTGCCGGTGATGGCCGGCGGGCGACCCGATGCGTTTGGCGTTGATGACGACGTGGGTCATGGAAGGTCCTTGTCCTGGAGCGGTGATCGCGGGAGAGTGCGATCGTTGACAAGGAGCGAGCCGGCGCGTCTCAGATACCCCCTCGGATACGTCGGGAGCTGCCCACACCCAGCTCGCTGGGCCCCTCACCCGGAGCTGGTGGTCGGTCTCACCCCTCGAGCGCCAGCGCCAAGGCCAGGACAGCCGGTGCGCCGGCATGACGCAGCGCCCGTCCGGCGACCGTCAGCGACCACCGGGAGCTCACGACGTCGTCGACGAGCAGGATGGGACCGCCCAACGACCGGGTCGCATCCGCGATGTCCTCCGGCACGCGGAACTGGTCCCACACCTGTGCTAGCCGGTAAGCGGAGTTGCCCCCGGGCCCGCCTGTGGGGCCCGCGCCGGCATACTCCAGGTGCCCGAGGAAGGGCAGCCGACCGATCTGCGCCAGTCCCTGGGCAAGTGAGCCCACGAGCTGAGGGCGTCGGCGAGCCGGCATCGCGGCCATCGCGACCGGCCGCTGCACCCAGTCCCACTGCCGGAGCACGTCGACCGCCGCCATCAGGAGCCAACGCGGGATCGGCTGGTCTTCCCGGAGCACCTCGCGCAGGCGCCCTCCCCACCCCAGGTCGCTCAGGCGAGCGATGACCCGGCCCGGCGCCAGGGTGTCATCTGCCGGTATTCGTCCACGCACCGGCACCCCGAGACGTTCCATGCCCGTCGGCCATTGCGCCCGGGGATCGACGATGACCCCAACCTTCGCCAGGGAGGTCGCCGCACTCGCGAGCGAGGCACCAGGCACTTCGCGTGAGAACCATTCCCCGCCGCATCGATCACAGCGACCACAGTCGACCGCGGTGGGATCGTCCAGGGCTTGTTGGAGGAAGCGCATGCGGCATCCAGTCGACGCCTCGTAGTCGATCATGAGCCGCTGTTCGCGGCGACGCGCCTCGACAACCCGCGCGTAGCGCTCGGTGTCGTACACCCAGGGCTGTCCGGTCGCGACCCATCCCCCGCGCACCCGCTCCACGGCCCCGTCGACGTCGAGGACCTTGAGGAGCAGCTCGAGCCGGGTGCGACGGATGTCGACTGCTGTTTCCGAGAGCGGCGGTCGAGAGGGGTCCCGACGCTGCACCGAGCGCCGTGAGCACTGCCTCCGCCTGGTCCTGACGTGGCATCGAGGCGGATGCGAAATAGGCCCAGATCTCGGCGTCCTCAGCGCCCGGGAGCAACAGGACGTCGGCTCGCAGGGTCGCCCTGCCGGCCCGGCCGATGTGCTGGTAGTAGGCCACCGGCGATGGCGGTGCGCCGAGGTGGACGACAAAGCCCAGGTCAGGCTTATCGAAGCCCATCCCCAGCGCGGAGGTCGCGACGAGCGCCTTGACATCGTTGTGCCGCAACCGATTTTCGAGCTCCTCACGCTCGGCAGGTGTCGGTGCGTCCGGTGTATGCGGCAACCTCGTGGCCCGCTCGCTCGCAGGGCGCTCGCAACATCTTCGGCGCCAGCCACCGTGAGGGTGTAGATGATGCCGCTGCCCGGCAGCGACCCGAGGTGGGCGAGGAGCCACGCCAGTCGCTGCTCGGCCGTCATCGAACCGAGCACTCCGAGGCGCAAAGACTCGCGGGCCAGGCCACCGCGGATCGTGCGCACCTGCGCTCGCGACTCCAGGCCGAGTTGGGCTTCGACGTCCGCGACCACTCGGGAGTTGGCGGTGGCGGTCGTCGCGAGGACGGGCGTGCCCGCGGGCAAGGCCGCAGAGCAGGTCTTTGATGCGTCGATAGTCGGGGCGGAAGTCGTGACCCCAGTCACTGATGCAGTGCGCCTCGTCGACGACGAGCAGCCCGCAGCGAGCCACGAGTGCCGGCAGCTGCCGCGACCGGAAGTCGGGGTTGGTGAGTCGCTCGGGACTGACGAGGAGCACGTCGACCGCGTCGGCATCGAGAGCTGCGGCGATGTCGGCCCAGTCGGTGACATTGGCCGAGTTCATCGTCACGGCCCGGACGCCGGCCCGGGCGGCTGCGGCCACCTGGTCGCGCATGAGCGATAACAGCGGCGAGACGATGACGGTCGGCCCGGCACCTGCGGCCCGGAGCATCGACGTTGCCACGAAATAGACCGCCGACTTGCCCCACCCGGTGCGCTGGACGACGAGCACGCGTTCGCGATCTCCGACAAGGGCGAGCACAGCCTCGAGCTGGCCGTCGCGGAAGGTCGCGTCGTCGCGGCCGACCAGAGCGCGCAACGCCGCGAGCGCAGCGGCAGTCGGGGGCTCAGTTCGGGTGTCCATGATCCCCACCGTATGCCGTCCCACCGACAGGCCGGAGGGCTGCCCACAGGTGGAGGCGCCCTCGACGGGGTGGTGGATGAGTCGGTCGGTACGCCGGATTCTGTTCTGCGCCAACCTGTTACAGTCAGCGCAGCGACGGTCATCCATCTCGCCCGACCATTGCTGGCCGGATCTAGCGCCCTACCCGCAGGCATCGGGCGGGCCGCCCTCGAACGCCTGCTGTCTGAGCTTGCTCCAGGTGGGGTTTACCGAGCCGACCTGGTCACCCAGGTCGCTGGTGGTCTCTTACACCACCGTTTCACCCTGACCTCTTCCGCCTACTGGGCGACCCAGCGGTTCGGGGAGGCGGTCTGTTTTCTGTGGCACTGTCCCGCGGATCGCTCCGGGTGGCTGTTAGCCACCACCCTGCCCTTCGGAGTCCGGACGTTCCTCGGCACCCGGCATACCGGCCGAAGCCGAGCTCCCGGATGACGCGACCGCCTGACCGACTCATCCACGCCCAGTATGCCGCGTGCTCACGACCTCGCCCTACTCTGAGGCCGTGGTCGCACTCGACTCCTCGGAGGTCTACGTCAAACGCGCACCCCTGGCGCCGCCTGACTACCTGGTGTGGGAGGCGACCGGGCTGCGCTGGCTCCGGCAGGCCGAGAGCACTGGCGGGGCGAGGGTCGTGGCGGTGCTGGGGATCGCTGACTCCAGCCTGCACCTCGCCCGGCTCCACCCTGTCTCTCCGAGTGAGGCCGCCGCGGGCGACTTCGGTCGGCGGCTGGCCCGGTTGCATGCCTCGGGGGCGGCCAGTTTCGGGGCGCCTCCCGCAGGGTGGCACGGTGACGGCTACTTCGGGCCAGCGGATGACCCACTTGCCCTGCACCTCGGGGGCCACAGTCAGTGGGGAGCGCACCTTGCCGAAGACCGCCTCCGGCCGATCAGCCGAGTATGCCGTGCCGCTGGCACCCTCCCGCCCGCCACCTGCGACGCGCTCGACGAGCTCGCAGACCGCTGTCTCGCAGGCGATTTCGACACCGGCGAGCGACCTGCGAGGATCCACGGCGACCTCTGGTCGGGCAATGTGTTGTGGACGAGCGCGGGCGTCACCCTCATCGATCCAGCTGCTCATGGTGGCCACCGGGAGTTGGATCTGGCGATGCTGGCGCTCTTCGGGGCGCCGCATCTGGGGCGGATCGTCGCGGCATACGACGAGGAATGGCCCCTCACCGACGGATGGCGGGAGCGGCAGCCGCTCCACCAGCTCTACCCCTTGGCGGTCCACGCCCACCTTTTCGGCGGCGGGTATGCCGCGTCCGTCGCCGCCGCGGCGGCGCGCCTGAGCTAGCTGGCGGCGCCTGGCACTCCCCCACTGCCCACCCGCGCATCTGCGCTCGGGATGATCTCGAGGGTGACCCGCCCTGCGGCGACGTCGGCCCCCGTCACCCGGATCCGCACGTCGGTGCCGGGTCGCGCTGAGCCCTTCGCGACGGCGACGACCGCGACGTCGACGAGCTGGACAATCGGCTGCCCCTTGGACGTCTCGTCGACGACCGTCCCTCGGAAAACTGCGCCGATGTGACTCGACAGCACGGCTGCCTCGACCGCGTCGGTGCTTGCGCGCTCGACGGCCGAGGCACGCCGATCCGATGTCGCCATGAGTTCTGGCACCTGTGGGAGAGCCTCGACAGCCCACTGCGGCACCGGGTGCCCTGCGCTCAGCGCCTCGCAGACGACGAGCCCGAACCTGTCGACCAGGCGCCGGAGCGGGGCAGTCACATGGGCGTAGGGGGCGGCGACGGCCGCATGGGTGCGCAGCTCGGGGAGTTGGCCATGGAACGGCGTGTAGCCGGCGCCCCGGAAGAGCGAGGTCGCCTCGTGAATGAGCGCCAGGTGCCGGGGTTGTGTCCGGTCGAGCGACCGAAGGAAGTCGCCGTAGCTGCGCCCCTGCTCCCATGGCACGCCGAGCGCCCGTGCCTGTCGGCGGAACCTCGCGACCGCTGACGGGTCTGGGCCGGGCATCGTGCGGAGGAGGCCCACGCCACCGGCGAGCATCATCTCCGCGGCCGCCATCCCGGTCATGAGCGAGATCTGCGCATTCCAGTCTTCCGAGGCTCGCGGCGGCCGAAGCTCGAGACGATAGTCGCCCGGCGCGACCTCGACGACCTCCTGCTCCGGCATCGGCAGGGATGCGCCACCGCGGGCCGCCTCAAGAGCGCCCCGCTTAGTGCCGATCTCCCGAAGAAGGGTCACGTCCTCGTCAGCCTGTCCGGCGTCGACAAGGGCCTGCACCTCGGCATAGTCACGACGAAGCCGGCTGCGCACGAGCGACCGGGCAACGCTCACCGACCTCACCTGGGCTGCTCCGTCGAGGACGAACTTCCAGACGTATGCCGGTCTCACCTGACCCGGGAGGAGACTCGCCGCGGCCTCGCTGATCACTTTGGGGTGCAACGGGATTCGCCCGTCGGGAAGGTAGATGGTCTGCCCGCGAAGACGCACCTCTCGGTCGAGGGCACCCCCGGGAGTGACGAAGGCTGGCACGTCCGCGATCGCGTAGTGGACCACATAGCCCTCGCCGTCGCGGCCCAGCGCCATCGCTTGGTCCAGATCCATGGACCCGGGCGGATCGAGCGTCCACCACGGCAGATCGGTCAGGTCCGGGTAGCGCGGGAAGAGATCGCTGTGCCGCCCGCTCGGCTTCGGCGAGCGCCGCGGCCGAGAACTCCCCCGGCACGTCGAGCTCGGCGCGGACCTGGGCGAACCTCGTCGCCAGACCACCTCCGGTCGGATCCGTGCGGGTCGCGGGATCGACGTGAAAGCTGATGTGGCGCGCGGGCATGGGGGCAACCCTAGCCAGGCGGGCCGACTACCATCCGGATGTGCTCGTCCTGCTGCCGCCGTCGGAGACCAAGTCCGTCCCGCGCCGAGGACGTCCACTGGACCTCGACCGTGTGTCTTTCCCGCAACTCGCCACCGCTCGCACCAGCGTGCTCGATGCCGTGGCCCTGGCCAGCGCGGGAGACGATGCCCACTCCGTCCTCGGAGTCCCGGCCAGCCTCTCGGCCGAGATCGCCCGCAATCTGGGGTTGCGCGAGGCCCCGACCGCTCCGGCCGGCGAGATCTATCAGGGGGTGCTCTACGACGCCCTCGACCTGGGCTCTCTCGATCCGGCGAGCCGACGCCGCGCCACCGGACGCCTTGTCGTCGTCTCCGCCCTGTTCGGCGCGCTCCGACTCACCGATCGCATCCCGGCATACCGCCTCTCCATGGCCGTCAGCCTGCCGGGGCCGGGCCCGCTGGCCCGCTTCTGGCGGCAGCACGTGGGCGCACCGCTGGCGGAGGCCGCCGGGTCGGGGCTGATCATCGACGCTCGATCGAGCACGTATGCCGCCGCGTGGACTCCCCCGGTGGACCTCGCTCGGCGGTGGGTCCACATCCGGGTGCCCGGCGCGACCCACATGGCCAAACACACCCGCGGCCTCGTCGCCCGCGAAGTCTGCCGAGTGGCACATGCGCCGCGCACACCCGGCGCCCTCGCCGACGCCCTGGCCTCATCATTCGAGGTGAGCCTCGACGAACCGACTCGCACCGGCAAACCGTGGATCCTCGACGTCAGCGCCTCATGAGCGGTCGTGCCCGACCGGACTGGTGAGGTTGACCATCGGGACGGAAACGCCACCGTCGGGCCACCATTCGACGACGCTCACCGATGCCGGTGCGGTCTGCAGGGCCCAGAAGCGATCCTCGCTGACCCCCAGGGCATCGGCGAGGACGACGAGGATCGGGACGCGACTGGTCGCCACGACCACAGTGCCGCCCAGGGCGCGGGCGCGCTCCGCCGCCGCCTGCACGCGCGTCGCCAGGGTGTCACGGGACTCTCCTCCGGGTGGACCGTATGCCGTGTCCGCCCGCATACGCGCGAGCTTGGCCGGGTGACGCTCGCCAATCTCGGCGAACGTCAAGCCGTCCCACTCGCCGAACGCGCGCTCGTCCCAGTCGCGATCTAGCTGGGGCGTGACACCGAGTCGATCAGCGATCGTCTGACCGGTCATGGCGGCCCGGCGCAATGATGAGGTCACGACGTGCAGCGTCGGCGGGGCCGATCCGGCGGCGAGCTTCGAGTCGGCGGCCTGCCAGTCGGCGACGAGTCTGGCCACCGTCGCCGCTGTGGAGGTCGCCTGCTCCTGGCCGAGGTCGTTGAGCGGAGGGTTGGAGCCGCCGCGGCCGTCGAGACGGCCCGTCACCGTCAGGTCGGTGACCCCATGCCGGACGAGCACGAGACGGGTGGCTCCCGACAGCGCTGCCGCCCGGCCCGAATCCATCTGCGCAACAAGCGACTCCGCTGCAGAACGTGGCTCTGCCTCCCTCTCCGTGGCCGGGGTGGATGTGGGCATGCGGTCGATCGACTGCCCATCCATACCGAGGTTGGAGAGCGCATCGGCGGCTTTGTTGCGGTCGCGGGGAATCCACGTGTAGCGGACCCGGCCCCCGGCGCGGGTCAGGGTGCGGACCAGCGCTCGCGCTTCGGCGGCCAGGCGACGCATGTCCTCGTGCTTGATCTGCCAGCGGCCCGACATTTGCTCGACGACGAGCTTGGAGTCCATGCGGACCTCGATGTCGGCGTCGGCTGCAATGCGGAGCGCTGCTTCGAGACCGGCGATGAGACCGGAATACTCAGCGACGTTGTTGCTGGCCCGACCGAGCGGCTGCGGCCCGTTCGACGAGGACCTGACCCGTGGCGGCGTCACGGACCAGGGCACCGAACCCGGCAACCCCAGGGTTGCCCCGTGACCCGCCATCGGCTTCGACGACGAGAGCGCGTCCCGCCACGCGTCAGAGCCCGGACTCGGGGGTGCGCACGAGGATGCGGCGGCACTCCTCACACCGGACGACCTCGTCTGGTGCCGCCGCTCTGATCGACGAGAGGTCGAGTTGGTTGAGCTCGAGGCGGCAGCCGCCACAGCGGCGCTGGCGCAACTCGGCCGCCCCGATTCCACCACCAGCCTCCCGGATCTTCGAGTAGAGCGACAGGAGCGCATCAGCCACCGAAGGTGTCACCGCGGCCCGGTCGGCCGAGATCTGCTGCGCCTCGGCGTCGAAGCCAGCCATTGCGACATCGCGTCGCGCCGAAATGGCGGCCATCTCCTCGTCGAGGGTCGCTCTGCGACTCACGAGCGCGGCGAGCTGCTGCTCCAACTCCTCGGCACGCTCCATGACCTCGATCTCGAGATCTTCCAGCTCACTCTGGCGTCGGGCCAGTGACACGAGTTCGTGCTGGAGGGCCTGCAAGTCCTTGGCGGTGCCGGTGCCGATGTCGAGGCGCTTCTGGTTGCGTTCAGCACGGTCACGGACCTGTTGCACGTCGGCCTCGGCCTTCGCCACTTCGCGCTGGACGTCGGCAACCGCCGTGCGGGCTAGCGCCAACTCCCGGTCGAGTGCGGCCGAGTCCTGGCCCAACGAGGTCAGGGCAGCGACCTCAGGGAGCGTGGCGCGGGCGTGGGCGATCTGGTCGAGCCGGGTATCCAGGGCCTGGAGTTCGAGCAGCCGGAGCTGGTCGGTCGGATCGGCCTTCACAGCGGTCCTCCGTCGGTCGGGTGTGCAGTCGCGTCGAGCGGGTTATCGGCGCTGACCAGGAAATCCCAGGGGTCGGTCCGGAGCGTCGAGATCGTGACCTCCACCGTAGTCGCCTGATCGAGGGCCTCGAAGGTGGCGAGCAGCCGTGATCGCGCGGAGTCGAGCCAGAGCCACTCGGTGGCCCAGTGCCCGGCATCGATGAGATAGGGAGTGCCGCCGTCGGCCTCTTCCCGTGCCTCGAGGGCGGGATGGTGGCGCAGATCAGCGGTGACGTAGACATCGGCGCCGGCTGCGCGGGCGTCGGCGAAGCGGTCGTCGCCGCTGCCACCCATGACAGCCACACGGCATACCTGCGCGTCGGGGTCTCCTGACACCCGGATGCCCACAGGGGCAGCCGGCAGCGCGCTAGCGAGGTGGGCTGCGAAGGCGCGCAGCGAGACCGGCCGTGTGAGGTCGCCGACGCGTCCGAGGGGCTGGCCTTCTTCCACCGAAAGCGGGGTGGTGTCGACGAGGCCGCAGGCGTCCGCCAGGGCGTCGCTGACCCCTGGATCGGCGACGTCGGCGTTGGTGTGTGCGCAGTAGATCGCGAGGTCCGCGACGATCGCTCGGGTGAGAATCGCGCCTTTGGCGGTTGTGGTGGCGACGGAGTGTATGCCGCGCAGCAGGAGCGGGTGGTGGGTCACGAGCAGATCCACCCCGAGAGCGACGGCTTCCTCGATGACCGCGCGCGTCGGGTCGACGGCGAGCAGGATGCTCCGGACCGGTTGCTGCGGGTCGCCGGTGACGAGCCCGACGCGGTCCCACGACATCGCCGTGGGTCGTGGGTAGAGGTGCTCGATCGCGGTGATGGCGTCCTGCAACACGAGTGACATGTGGGCCCGGCCGGGATCGAACCGACGACACCCGCGGTGTAAGCGCGGTGCTCTAACCAGCTGAGCTACAGGCCCTGGCGACACCGACGATGCGGCCGTGTGACGCACCGACGTGTCCAGCCCCGCATTGTGCCAGGTCCGCTGGTCACATCAGGTCAGGCCAGCTCTGCGAGGGCTTTGCGGTAATCGGCGAAGTCGCGGCCGAGTCCGGGCGGGTTGACCTCCGCCCACCGGAGGATCCCGTCCTGATCAATGAGGAAGGTGCCACGGCCGGCGAAGCCGCCTTCCTCGACGAAGACCCCGTAGTCGCGGCTGACCGCGCCATGGGGCCAGAAGTCGGACAGGAGCGGGAAGAAGTAACCCTCCGCGTCCGCCCAGGCGCGGACGGCATACATCGGGTCGCACGACACCGCGAGGACTTGGATGCCGTCGTGCTGGAAGTATTCGAGCCGGTCGCGCACCTCCCGCAGCTCACCCGTGCAGATGCCGGAGAACGCGAACGGAAAGAAGACGACGACGACATTGGCCCGCTCAAGGGTCGCGCTGAGAGAGATGTCGACCCCATGCTGGTCGACGAGCGTGAAATCCGGGGCGCGATCACCGACACGCAGAGCGCTGGTCATGGTCGACAGTCTGCCAGTCCGGGAGCGTGCCTCGGCCCGGCTCAGCGACGCTGGCTCTTGGGCGCCACGAGACGGGTAGCCGTCCACGTGCGCGAGACATTGGCGACCCCGGCCGTGTGGAGGCCAGCGGTCAGCGCTGCGTCGTCGATGTCGCTCGGCTCGACGTCCCCAGGCTGGCCGGCGCGCGGCGTGCACAGGACGAGGAATCCGTGATCGACGAGGTTGGTGAGGGCATCGACGAGGGTGTCGACCAGGTCGCCGTCGTCGGATCGGAACCACACGAGAACGGCGTCGGACCCGTCGCCGTAGTCCTCGTCTTCCAGGGGGGCACCCGTGACCGACTCGATGCCGAGCCGGACCGCTTCGTCGCAGTCCTCGTCCCACGCGATTTCCTGCACGATCTGCCCCTGCGCAAATCCCAGCTTGGCGAACCCGGCCATGGCCGCGTCCTCCGCCCGCCCGTGCACGATCGTTCCTTCCCTTTGAGCCGCTCGCGATGCTGATGTGCCTCTGGCCCGGCGGCATACCGTCGGGCTGCGCCCCAGTCTGCCGCAGCAAAGCGCCTTCGTGCGGCGAAGCCGGAGGTGACCTCACCCACCGATTGTGACCACGGCATACCCGTGAGTAGGTGTGAACGCACGACCCAACCCGCGTCCACCGGCAGCGGACGGGATGTGACGAAGACCGCTTTTCGCGAGAGGATGGGGAGGATCCCCCTTGGCGCGAAAGGACCCACAGTGGCAGGCCAGTCCTCCTCCGGACCAATCCTCAACGGCATCCCGAGCCAGCTTCCCGACACCGATCCCGAGGAAACTCAGGAGTGGCTGGAGTCGATGCAGGGCGTGATCGAGGCGCCAGGGACGCACCCGGGCCCGCTACCTCATGCTGCAGTTGCTGGCCCAGGCCCGCGCGCAACAGGTCGGGGTCCCGTCGCTGACGACGACCGACTACATCAACACCATCCCGCCGGAGCGCGAGCCGTGGTTCCCCGGCGACGAGGACATGGAGCGGCAATACCGCCGCTGGATCCGGTGGAATGCCGCCGTCATGGTCCACCGCGCGCAACGTCCCGGCGTCGGCGTCGGCGGGCACATCTCGACCTATGCCTCGGCCGCCACCCTCTACGAAGTGGGCATGAACCACTTCTTCCGCGGCCCGGACCACCCAGGCGGTGGCGACCAGATCTTCTTCCAAGGGCACGCCGCGCCGGGAATGTACTCCCGCGCCTTCCTCGAAGGCACCCTCCAGGAGGCCGACCTCGACGGCTTCCGCCAGGAGAAGTCGCACCTCGTCGACGGCGAAATCCGTGCGCTGTCCTCCTACCCCCACCCGCGCCTCATGCCGAAGTTCTGGCAGTTCCCGACCGTCTCGATGGGCCTCGGGCCGATGAACGCCATCTACCAGGCGCAGTTCAACCGCTACCTGCACAACCGCGGCATCAAGGACACGAGCGGCCAGCGGGTGTGGGCCTTCCTCGGCGACGGCGAGATGGACGAGCCCGAGTCGCGCGGTCTGCTCCAGCTCGCAGCCAACGAGGAGCTCGACAACCTCACCTTCGTCATCAACTGCAATCTCCAGCGCCTCGACGGGCCGGTGCGCGGCAACGGCAAGCGTGATCCAGGAACTCGAAGCCTTCTTCCGCGGCGCGGGATGGAACGTCATCAAGGTCATCTGGGGCCGCGGCTGGGATCCCGCTCCTGGCCTCCGACCGTGACGGCGCCCTCGTGCACCTCATGAACGAGACGTCCGACGGCGACTATCAGACCTTCCGCGCCAACGACGGCGCCTACGTGCGTGAGCACTTCTTCAACCGCGACCCGCGCACCGCGCAAGATGGTCGCCAACTGGACCGACTCCCAGATCTGGGAGCAGTTGCGCCGCGGCGGGCACGACTACCGCAAGGTGTATGCCGCCTACCGCGCCGCCATGGAGCACACGGGCCAACCGACCGTCATCCTCGCCAAGACGATCAAGGGCTTCACCCTTGGCTCGCACTTCGCCGGCCGCAATGCGACCCACCAGATGAAGAAGCTCACCCTCGAAGACCTCAAGGGCTTCCGCGACCTGCTGCGCATCCCGATCCGCGATGAGCAACTCGAGGCCGACCCCTACAACCCGCCCTATTACCACCCCGGACCGGACGACCCGGCGATCAAGTACATGCTCGAACGCCGCCGCGCCCTCGGTGGTGCCATCCCGTCGCGGACCTCGAACCACGTGCCGATGCCGCTGCCAGATGCCGATGCGTATGCCGCGATGAAGAAGGGCTCGGGCAAGCAGCAGATCGCCACGACGATGGCGTTCGTCCGGTTGCTCAAAGACCTCATGCGGGACAAGGAGTTCGGCGCCAGGATCGTGCCGATCATCCCCGACGAGGCGCGCACCTTCGGGATGGACTCGTTCTTCCCGACGATCAAGATCTACAACCCCAACGGGCAGAACTACACCCCCGTCGACCACGACCTGATGCTCGCCTACCGCGAGGCAGTCGCCGGGCCAGATCCTCCACTTGGGCATCAACGAGGCGGGGTCGGTCGCCGCGTTCACCGCAGCGGGCACGGCATACGCCACTCATGGTCAGCCGATGATCCCGATCTACGTCTTCTACTCGATGTTCGGCTTCCAGCGCACCGGCGACTCGATCTGGGCCGCCGCCGACCAGATGACTCGCGGCTTCCTCATCGGAGCGACGGCTGGGCGCACCACCCTGACCGGCGAGGGGCTGCAGCACGCCGACGGACACTCGCCGCTGCTGGCCTCGACCAATCCCGGCGGTCGTCGACCTATGACCCGGCCTACGGCTACGAAATCGCGCACATCATCCGCGACGGTCTCGAGCGGATGTACGGAGAAGGCCCCGGCGACGGCCGCAGCCGCGACGTCATCTACTACGTCACCGTCTACAACGAGCCAATCATCCAGCCCGTCGAACCCGACGACCTCGACGTCGAAGGCGTGATCAAGGGCATGTACCTGCTCAAGCGGGCCGACACCGAGGGCTGGCAACACGAGCCGGCCCGCGCGCAGATCCTCGCCTCGGGCGTCGGCGTGCCGTGGGCCCTCGAGGCCCAGCAACTGCTGGCCGACGACTTCGGCGTCGCCGCCGATGTGTGGTCCGTGACGTCCTGGACCGAGCTGCGCCGTGACGGCATGGCGTGCGACGACCAGGCGTTCCTGCACGGATCCGAGCACGAGCAGCCGCCGGTGCCCTATGTCACCCAGCGCCTCGCGGGCGCGCCCGGCCCGGTGGTGGCGGTGTCGGACTACATGCGTGCGGTGCAAGACCAGATCCGGCCCATGGGTGCCCGGCGACTTCGTGTCGCTCGGCGCTGACGGGTTCGGGTTCTCGGACACGCGGGCGGCGGCGCGTCGGTTCTTCCACATCGACGGCCCGTCGATCGCGGTGCGCACGCTGCAAGCGCTCGCCGCGCGCGGCGATGTCGACCCGTCCCTGGCGCGGCAGGCGGCCGAGAAGTACCGACTCCTCGACGTGACCGCCGGTGCGTCCGGCAACTCCGGTGGCGACGCCTAACCGTCTCGGCTCGCACCCCGCTGTCTGCGGCCCTCACGCGTGACTGCTGAGAGGGCCGCAGACAGGACTGCCGAGAGCGCTGCTGACACGACCGTGATCCGGCGGTGACCATGAGCCGGCCCCGGATGTGGCCGCTCTACCTCGGGGGCTTCCTCGGCCCGTTCGGCGGTGCGATGGTCAACGCGATGCTGCCGGAACTCGCGTCCGGGCTGGGGACATCGGTGCCGACCGCCGCCACCGCTGTGACGTGGTACATGATCCCGTTCAGTGCTCTCATGCTCGTGTCGGGCACGATCGGGGCGCGCCATGGGATCACCCGGGCGATCCGACTGGCTTTCGTCGCGTATGCCGCAGCGAGTCTTGTCTGCGTCGTCGCGACCTCCCCGCTGTCCTTCCTGGGCGGCCGCATGCTCCAGGGAGCGGCGAACGCCTTCACCACGCCTCTCTTGCTGGCCCTCATCGCCGAGATCGTGCCGATGCAGCGGCTGGGCCGAGCGCTCGGGACTTTCGCGGCGTGGGGCGCAGCGGGCCAAGCCTTCGCACCGTTCGTCGGCGGAGCTGCGCCGGCGTCGATTACCGCTGGGCCTTCGGTCTCTCGGCCGTGGTGGCCCTCGGTCTGGCCGCACTGGTCTCCAGCCGGCCACTGAAAGCCGGAGCGTCCAGATCTGCCCAGACGCGCTGGCGTGACCTGCTCAACCCAAGCCTCGGGGTGGCCGCCCTCACCGGCTTCGCAGGTCAATTCACGGCCACGACCGTGATGCTCATCGGCGCCCTCATGGCCTCCGACCGCTTCGGCCTTGAGCCCGCCGCCCGCGGCCTCGTCGTGGCCGGCTTCGGTGTCGCCGGCTTCGCGTCCGGCCGCGGTCTGGGGCGATTGGCGGATCGGCTCGGTGGCGTGCGCACAGGGGTGATGACCCTGCTCGTCCTCGGTGTCGCCGCACTGCTCATGCCGATGGCATCGTGGCTTCTCGCGCTCGTCCTCGCCGTCGGTATGGCAGGCGCCGGCGCCACCGGGACCCGGATCCTCACCAACGGCCTCTCCATGAGGTCGACCCCGAGCAACCCGGCAGGTGCGACGTCAGCGGCGCTCGCGCTGTCGTTCGTCGGGGCGGCACTCACGCCACTGATGCTCCCGCTTTACCACTGGCGACCCGAGGCCACCGGGGTGATCCCGCTCGTGCTGTGCGCCTCCGCTGCCGCGGTCACCCATGCCCGGAGGCGGCATACGCCCCGCATTTGATGGTTATGCATGAGGCTGCATATAGTTGCACCCGTGTCCAAGGTCTTGACGTCCCTGCCTGTCGGTGAACGTGTCGGAATCGCCTTCTCCGGGGGCCTCGACACCTCCGTGGCCGTGGCCTGGATGCGCGACAAGGGCGCGATCCCCTGCACCTACACCGCCGACATCGGTCAGTACGACGAGGACGACATCGAGTCGATCCCCGGTCGCGCTGGGCAGTACGGCGCCGAGCTCTCCCGCCTCGTCGACTGCCGAGCGGCGCTCGTCGAGGAGGGCCTGTCGGCCATCGCCTGCGGTGCCTTCCACATCCGCGCCGGCGGCAAGCACGTACTACAACACCACCCCGCTCGGCCGCGCGGTCACCGGCACCCTGCTGGTGCGCGCCATGCGTGCCGACGACGTCGACATCTGGGGCGACGGCTCGACCTACAAGGGCAACGACATCGAGCGGTTCTACCGCTACGGCCTGATCGCCAACCCCAACCTGCGCATCTACAAGCCGTGGCTCGACGCGGACTTCGTCACCGAGCTCGGCGGGCGCACCGAGATGTCGCAATGGATGGCCGCCCACGACCTGCCCTACCGCGACTCGGTCGAGAAGGCCTACTCGACCGACGCCAACATCTGGGGCGCCACGCACGAGGCCAAGCGGCTCGAGCACCTCGACACGTCGATCGAGATCGTCGAACCGATCATGGGCGTGAAGTTCTGGGACCCCACGGTGTCGATCGACAGCGAGGACGTGACGATCGAGTTCGTCCAGGGTCGCCCGGTCGTCATCAACGGTCGCGACTTCGCCGACGACCCCATCGGTCTGGTCATGGAAGCCAATGCCATCGGTGGCCGCCACGGCCTGGGCATGGCCGACCAGATCGAGAACCGCATCATCGAGGCCAAGAGCCGCGGCATCTACGAGGCACCCGGCATGGCGCTGCTGTTCATCGCCTACGAACGCCTCCTCGTCGGCGATCCACAACGAGGACACCATCGCCAACTACCACGCCGAAGGTCGTCGCCTCGGCCGGCTGCTCTACGAGGGCCGCTGGTTCGACCCCCAGTCGCTCATGCTGCGCGAGTCCCTCCAGCGCTGGGTCGCCTCAGCCGTCACCGGTCAGGTCACGCTCCGCCTGCGCCGCGGCGACGACTACTCGATCATCGACACCCGCGGTCCGGCCTTCTCCTACCACCCCGACAAGCTGTCGATGGAGCGCACCGAGGACGCCGCCTTCGGCCCGGTCGACCGGATCGGTCAGTTGACGATGCGCAACCTCGACATCGCCGACACCCGCTCCAAGCTGGAGCTGTATGCCGCGCAGGGCCAGCTTCTCGGCGGTCACGCCGACCTCATCGGGCGGCTCGAGCCGGGCGGCGCCGCGAGCATCGCCTCCAATCCGCAGCTCGTCGACGACGGCGAAGGCGAGAGCCTCGACCGGGCGGCGATGGAAGCCGGCACTGACTGAGGCTGACGGCGGTTGTGGGCGGCATACAAAGCAGTCCAACTAGACTGCCCGCGTGAGTCCGACCCCCCGGCGGCGCCCCGACCCCGACATGCTCGCGGCAGCTGGAGCGCGCGGCTGGGCCGCTGTCGACCACCGCACTGCGCCGGGTCGAAGGCGACTACCCGTGGTTCCTCGCCTTGCCGGCCGAGCAACGCTCCTGGGTGGGGCTCGTGGCGCAGGCGGGCATCGCGGCGTTTATCGCCTGGCTGGGGTCCGACAGCGAGGACACCCGCACCGGTGACGGCGGACGTGTTCGGCACCGCTCCACGGGAGTTGACCGCCTCCATCACGTTGAGCCAGACCCTCGACCTCATCCGCGCAACCGTGGGCGTCGTCGAGGACGAGGTCGACGCGATGGGGTCGGCCGCCGAGGCCCAGGTGCTGCGCGAAGCGGTCTTGCGATACTCCCGCGAGATCGCGTTCTCCGCAGCCGAGGTCTATGCCCAGGCGGCCGAGTCGCGCGGCGCGTGGGATGCCCGCCTCGAAGCGCTCGTGGTCGATGCGGTGCTGCGCGGCGAGGCTGACGATTCCATGCAGTCTCGCGCCACCGCTCTCGGGTGGGGGTCGGTCGCCCACGTCACCGTCATCGCGGGTCGAACTCCCACGGGCGCAACGGCATACACCGGTGAGACGATCCGCCGGGCCGCACGCCACGTGGGAGCCGAGGCCCTGTCGGCGGTGCAGCGGCGGCGCTTGGTCGTGATCCTCGGCGGATCGACCGACGCGCTCGCGAGCGCGGCAGCCCTCGCCGGCGAGTTCGGCGACGGCCCCATCGTCGTCGGCCCGACGGTGCCCCACCTCTTCGCCGCAGGTCGCTCCGCCCGCGCGGCCCTCAATGGGCTGCTCGGCGGCTCCGGCGTGGCCGCAGGCCCCCCGCCCGGTCCTCGCCGACGAGCTCCTGCCCGAGCGAGTCGCTCGTCGGCGACGATCGCGCCCGGCGACAACTCGTCGACCGGATCGTCACCCCGTTGCGAGGCCAACGACACACTGCTGCAGACCGCCCACAGCTTCCTCGAAGTCGGCGGGTTGGAGGCGACCGCGCGTGTCCTCTTCGTCCACCCCAACACGGTGAGGTATCGACTCGGGCGGATTGCCGAGCGTGACCGGCTACGACCTCACCCACCCCAGAGACGGGTATGCCGTGCGGCTCGCGCTCGCCCTCGAGCTGCCATTGCGCCTGAGCCTGCACCCCGCGGCGGGACCTGGGAGCGAGCCATTGCTTTCGTGGAAACCTCCAAAGGAACGCTGCACGAACATCGTCAGATAGGGATCACGAGACCGATCACGTCGAGATGACACAGTGGTGAACGTGCTCGCTGTCCTCTGCCCTGGCCAAGGCTCACAGAAGCCAGGCTTCCTCTCCCCGTGGTTGGAGCTGCCCGGATTCCACGACCGGATGGACGTGGTTTTCGACGGTCGCCAGCATGGACCTCGTCGCCCACGGGACGACGTCCGACGCCGACACCCTGCGTGACACGGCGATCGCTCAGCCGCTCATCGTCGCCGCCGGACTCTGCTCCCTCCTGTCGCTGTTCCCGCGCCCCAAGGACGGTTTTCGGCGGGTGTCGGTCGGCGCCGGCCACTCGGTCGGAGAGATCACCGCTGCTGCCGCAACGGGCGTCATCACCGCCGAGCAGGCGCTCGTGTTCGTCCGGGAGCGAGGCCGTGAGATGGCGGCAGCCGGAGCGCTCACACCGACCGGCATGTCGGCCGTCCTCGGCGGGGATCCGGCGGAGGTCCTCGACTGCATCGCCCGCCACGGACTCACGGCGGCCAACATGAACGGAGTCGGCCAGGTCGTCGCGGCCGGCACCCTGGAGCAGCTCGCGGCACTGGCGGCCGAGCCGCCGGCAAAGGCGCGGGTCGTCCCTCTGCAGGTCGCTGGCGCCTTCCACACCGCCCACATGGCACCAGCCACGGCGCAGCTCGCCGCCTACGCGAAGGCGATCACGACCCACGAAGCGCATGCGCGCCTCGTCTCCAACCGGGACGGCCACGTCGTCCACGGAGGCCGCGACGTGCTCGACCGGCTCGTCACCCAGGTCAGCGCCCCGGTCCGGTGGGACCTGTGCATGCAGACCTTGCTCGACCTTGGAGTCACCGGAGTGATCGAGGTCCCGCCTGCCGGGCACCCTCGCGGGTCTGGCCAAGCGCGCGATGCGCGGCGTCGAAATCCTCACGCTCAACACGCCTGACCAACTCGACGACGCCCGCCGGATGGTCGCCGAGCACGGCGGCAACGATCACGCGCCCGAGCTCGACTGGACGCTGGGCGTCGCGCCGACCAAGGGCAGGGTTCGCTTTAGCTCGGTCTATCCCGGCGACAGCGTGTCGACCGGTGAAGTGCTCGCGCACGTCGTCGGCGACCACGACAGTTACGCCGTGACGGCCGCCCATCACGGGGTCATGGGCGGGTGGCTCGTCGAGGAGGGTGACGAGGTCGCCCCCGGGCAGCCGCTCCTGCGCTTCAGCCCCGAACGCGCGGCGGGACGGAGCAACGCATGAGCACGCCGCAGATCAAGGGCACGGGCTCCCTCGTCGCACCGGCGGGGGCTCGGCATGCCCGCATCTGGGGGGTCGGCGGTTTCCGTCCCGAGCGGGTCGTCCCCAACTCCGAGATCGTCGGGCTCATCGACTCATCGGACGAATGGATCCAGGAGCGCTCGGGCATCAAGTCGCGCCGGTGGGCCGGGCCCGAGGACACGGTGGTCACGATGTCGGCCGCGGCCGCCCGCGACGCGGTCGCGGCCGCCGGGATCGCGCTCACTGACGTCGACGCGATCATCCTCGCCACCGTCACCCACCCCTACCAGACGCCGGCCGCCGCGCCGATCGTGGCCGAGGCGTTGGGCCTGCGGTGTGTGGCCTTCGACATCTCGGCGGCCTGCGCCGGCTATTGCCACGGCATTGCCCTGGCCAATGACATGGTCCGTGGAGGCAGCGCGAGTTTCGTCCTCGTCATCGGCGTCGAGAAGCTCTCGGACTTCACCGACGCCCACGACCGCTCGACGGCGTTCATCTTCGCCGACGGAGCCGGAGCCGCAGTGGTCGGCCCGTCCGACACCCCCGGCATCGGCCCCACCATCTGGGGGTCGGACGGAAGCCAGTGGGAGACCATCAAGCAGAACGAGTCGTGGACTGAGGTCCGCGACCAAGGTCTCGGCATTCCCGTCGATCGGGATGCAGGGACAGTCGGTCTTCCGCTGGGCGGTCTGGGGCATGGCGCCCGTTGCGTCCAAGGCGATCGAGGCGGCGGGGATCACTCCGGCAGACCTCGACGCGTTCATCCCCCACCAGGCCAACATGCGGATCATCGACGCGATGGTCAAGCAGCTCAAACTTCCCGCCGACATCCCCGTCGCCCGGGACATCGTCGAAACTGCCAACACCTCGGCCGCCTCGATCCCGTTGGCCACCGAACGCATGCTCCGCGAGGGAGAAATCCCGCACGGGGGGCTCGCCTTGCAGATCGGCTTCGGTGCCGGCCTCGTGTATGCCGCCCAAGTCGTCGTCTTGCCCTGACCAGCAGTCTCCCGCGTCCCGACGGGTCATTCGGGTCACTGACCAGCACCACCACACATATCCAAGGAGCACACCATGGCCAGCAGCGAGCAGGAGATCCTCGAGGGTCTCGCCGAAATCGTCAACGAAGAGACCGGCATCGACACCGCCGAGGTCGAGCTCGACAAGTCCTTCACGGACGACCTCGACATCGACTCGCTGTCGATGATGACGATCGTCGTCAACGCCGAGGAGCAGCTTCGGAGTGCGCATCCCCGACGACGAGGTCAAGAACCTCAAGACCGTCCGCGATGCAGTCACCTTCATCCAGGGCGCGCAGGACTGACCCTCGCGGTCTCGCACACCCTGGGTATGCCGTGCTGCGCCGTGAGAGCGCTCGGAGGCGGCGCGGCATACCCAGGCCGTATGGCCTCACCGACTCATCGCGGTGGGCATTGACCCCCAGATCACCAGCAGAAGCACCGAGGAGCCTTCATGACTTCGTCCAGTGACACGCGCATCGTGGTGACCGGCCTCGGCGCGACCACTCCGGTCGGCGGCACGGTGCCCGAGACGTGGGAGTCGATCCTCGCCGGGCGCTCCGGGGCGCGCACGCTCGAATTCGACTGGGTCGCAGAGCATTCATCTGCCGGTGCACTTCGCGGCGCCGGTCTCGACCCCGCCGGAGCAGGTGCTGGCCAAGGTCGAGACCCGCCGCCTGGACCCGTCGTCGCAATACGCCCTCATCGCCGCTCGTGAAGCCTGGGCCGACGCGGGCTCCCCCGAGGTCGAGCCCGAGCGACTCGCGGTCGCGGTCGGATCAGGCATCGGCGGCGTGTGGACGCTGCTCACGCAGTGGGACACCCTCAAAGAGAAGGGGCCGCGCCGGGTCTACCCGCTCGCCGTCCCCATGCTCATGCCCAACGGCCCAGCAGCCGCCATCTCCCTGGATCTCTCGGCGCGCGCGGGATCGCACACCCCCGTCGAGCGCCTGCGCCTCAGGCGCGGAGGCCATGGGGTATGCCGTGCAGCTCATCCGCAGCGGCCGCGCCGACGTCGTCATCGCGGGAGGCACCGAGGCCGCCATCCACCCGATGCCGATCGCCGGTTTCGCCGCGATGCAGGCGCTCTCGACACGCAACGACGACCCTGCGGGCGCCTCGCGGCCGTATGACGTCGACCGGGACGGGTTCGTCCTCGGGGAAGGCGCCGCAGTCATCGTCCTCGAGAGCGAGGCGCATGCGAAGGCTCGTGGAGCGCGGATCTACGCGGAGCTCGCCGGGGTCGGCATGTCGGCCGACGCCCACCACATCACCGCTCCGGAGCCCGAGGGGGCAGGAGCTTCGCGGGCCATGCTCGAAGCGATCGAGACGGCCGGTGCGACGCCCTCCGACATCGTCCACATCAACGCGCACGCGACCTCGACCCCAGTCGGTGACGTGGCTGAGGCCAACGCCATCCGTCGAGCCTTCGGGGACCTGGCCGGCAGCATTCCGGTCAGCGCGACCAAGTCGATGACCGGTCACTTGCTCGGCGCTGCAGGCTCACTCGAAGCGATCCTCACGATCCTGTCGATCTATCACCGCATGGCCCCGGCGACCATCAACGTCGACAACCTCGACCCGGAAGTGGGTCTCGACGTGGTCCGCGGCGAGCACCGTGCGCTGCCCGAAGGGTCGATCGTCGCGCTCAACAACTCGTTCGGTTTCGGCGGGCACAACGTCGCGCTCGCGTTCCGCAGCGTCTAAGCGCCAGATCGCCTCGGCGCTGAGGCGTGCCAGATAGCACGGGCGACATACCCTGGCGTGACTAGCCGACCTTGTGCAGCCAGCGCACGGAGGCGCCGTCACCGGCATACCGGAAGGGTTCGAGTTCGCGATCCCACGGGCCACCGAGCAGGGCGTCGATCGCTTGCTGGAGGCTCACCGCGTCGTGAGCGTGGGCCTGCGCCGGCCGACCTGATCCGGTCCTCGTGGATCACCGCGTCGCCGTTGGCCGCCGTCCACGTGTGGTGGATGCCGAGCGTCGGCGTGTGCGCCCACCGGGAGCCGTCGACGCCAGGGGAGGGCTCCTCGGTGATCTCGTAACGAATGTCGCCCCACCCTCGCAGCGCGCTCGCAATGCGGGCACCGGTGCCCGCAGGGCCGACCCAGGCAGCTTCGGTGCGTTGCAGGCGTGGCGAGGCAGGTTGGGGCGCCCACTCGAGTCTGACCTCATGTCCGAGGGCCGATTCGAGCGCCCAGGCGACATGTGGGCACAGCGAAGTCGGGGCCGAGTGGATGAACACGACCCCACGCGTCGCGACCTGGTGCGCGGCAGACATCCGGTCCTCCTTGCAGT
Organism: Dermatophilaceae bacterium; assembly: GCA_037046615.1. GTDB lineage: Bacteria > Actinomycetota > Actinomycetes > Actinomycetales > Dermatophilaceae > Phosphoribacter. Next base: position 156,826 of record JBAOHD010000008.1, on the reverse strand, counting down.
GCGAGGGACGTCTTCCCCAACGCCTCACCTGCAGATCGACCATGGAACGCCGTCGTCATAGCCACTTCGGCCGACTCCACACCAACGCGGAGCCAACGTCACGCTGACCTCATTGTGCCCCATGAGTCACAACGGGCACCACCCGTCACATCAGGCTCATCCGGTGCGCTCACGCGACACTGAACTGACAATTCCTGGCAACCGGTTGCCCTACCGCGCAGTCATCCCTAGCGTGGCGACAGGCAACGGTGGCGAAGCAAGGGGTCGCACACCACCGTTGGCACCCGGCATACCTCGTCTCCCCCGGAGGTCTCATGTCCGTTACTCGACCGCGCCGCATGGCGCTGAGTCTGGTCACCGTCGCCGCCCTGTGTGCAGGCACCGCCAGCACGCCAGCGTGGAGCGCCACCTCCGCGCGCTCCGAGAGCGCCGACCGGGGGGTGACGATCAAGCGCGACACCTACGGCATCCCCCATGTCTACGCCAACACGACCCGCGGCATCTTCCGAGGTTTCGGGTATGCCGTGGCTCAGGACCGGTTGTTCCAAATGGAGATGAGCCGGCGCACGACGCAAGGAACCGTCTCCGAGGTCATGGGCGCGGCCTACCTGGCCCTGGACAAGGACACCCGCAACGGCTTCGACCCGGCCGCTATCCAGGCTCAGATCGCGGCGCTCCCGCAGGAGGACCGCGACATTCTTGAGGGCTACGCGGAGGGAATGAACCGCTGGCTCGAAGCCGTCGCAGCCTCCCCGCAGACCCTCATGCCCAAGCAGTTCCTCGACTACGGCTTCTCCCCGAGCCGCTGGACGGCATACGACGTCGCCATGGTGTGGGTCGGCACGATGGCCAACCGCTACTCGGATTCCAGCTCGGAAATCCCCAACTACCAGGTGCTCCAGGAACTGATCGCGGCCAAAGGTGAGACCGAGGGCCGCGCGTTGTTCGACCAGCTGGTCTGGCTGGACGACCCGCTGGCCCCGACGACGGTGCCGCGGGAGGGTGCCATCGGCAAGGCCGGCCCTCGGGCGCCGTCTCAGCGGCCTCAGTTGGCGCCGATCACGCCGGGTCTGCGTGACGTCGGCGTCGAGATGAACGCCCGCTCTGGCGGCGGCGAATGGCCCAACACGGCCCCCGTCGCGAGCAACATCTGGATCACCGGCAAGGGCCGCACGGTTGACGCCAAGTCGGTCTTGGTCAACGGGCCGCAGTTCCAATGGTTCAACCCGTCCTATGTCTTCGGGATCGGCCTGCATGGCGCCGGCTGGGACTTCGCCGGCAACACGCCATTCGCCTACCCGTCGGTGATCTTCGGGACAAACGGCGAGATCTCCTGGGGTGCCACGGCTGGCCCGATGAACGTCGTGGACATGTACCAAGAGACGCTCCACCCAGCCAACCCTCGGCAATACCTCTACGACGGGCAGTGGCGTGACATGCAGGTGCGGACCGTCTCCATTCCGGTCAAGGATTCACCCGCGGTGTCCTTCGACGTGCTCACGACGGTGCACGGCTATGTCACCTCGGTCGATGCCCCCAACAACCGGGCCTATGCCAAGAAGCGCTCCTGGACCGGCTACGAGGTGTCGTCGCTCATCGCGTGGACCAAGGTCGCCCGGGCCAAGAACTTTGCTGAGTTCTCAGCTCTCGCAGCACAATTCGCGATCACGATCAACTGGTACTACGCAGACAAGAAGGGCAACATCGGCTACATCTCCCCCGGTCGCCTGCCGGACCGCCCGGCCAACCAGGACATGCGCATCCCCGCGGTCGGTGACGGTTCGATGGAGTGGAAGGGCATCCTCCCGCCCTCGGCCAACCCGGTGACCTACAACCCGGCGCAGGGCTTCATCGCCAACTGGAACAACCAGGCCGGACCGGGATTCAACAACGACTACGGCAACTGGTCGGTCGTCGACCGGGACCAGGAGATCCTCGCCGCCTTCACCGGGCCAGGTGCGCCCACGGCATACACCTCCCAGCAGATGTGGGAGCTCAACGAGCGGTTCTCGTTTGCTGATCTCAACCTCCGCTACCTCGCGCCGGTGCTCGCCAGGGCTGTGGCGGCTCTGCCCCGCCGACGACCCGGTGCGTCGCGATGTCGAGCTGCTGACGAGATGGTCGGGCGAGACCCGCGACCGCGATGGGGACGGGCTCTACGATGCTCCGCAGGCGACGATCATGCGCGCCTGGCTCCCGCTGCTGGCCAAGGCCGTGCTCGCCGACGACCTGCCCGCGTCGGTCTACAACCGCTACGTCGCCGGGATGTACATGGCCCCGGTCGAGGCCCGGGCATCGATCCGGCCCGCGCAGGCGGTCAAGCTCATCCACAACGCGCACCTGGGCGCGGACGCTGGCGTGACCCAGACCGTGGACTTCCTCAACGGGGCTCCCGCGACGGATGTCTACTTGGCTACCTACCGTCAGGCGCTGGCCTCGTTGCGGTCGACCAAGGGCGCTGACCCGGCCGGCTGGCTCACCCCGGCCTCGACGATGGCGTTCTCCTACAAGAACTTCCTCGGCGTGCCCCAGGCCTCCCCCGGGGACCAGATCAATGGGGTGCCCTACGCCAACCGAGGCACGGAGAACGACATGGCCGTCCTCGGCGCCGGCGCCAACCGGCTCTGCCTGGCCGCGCCGCCCGGACAATCCGGCTTCGTCGCGCCGGACGGCACCAGATCGCCGCACGCCACCGACCAGCTGGCGCTCTACACGAGCTTCCAGTGTCGGGACGAGCACCTCACCCGGGCATCGCTCGATCGGGCCACGGAGTCGGTGACCGTGCTCAAGTAGCCCTCGGAGCTGTCGACGGCACCGGCTCGCCGCACGGGCGGGTCGGTGCCGTCGCCACCTCGATCTCATGGGGGTCCGCGGGACTGGTATGCCGTCGGGTAGGCTCCCAGCGCGCCCGGGGCGGTAGCTCAGCCGGTCAGAGCAGCGGACTCATAATCCGTCGGTCGTGGGTTCAAGCCCCACCCGCCCCACGACGTTTGCGCAGGTCAGAAGGGTTTTCGTCACACTGGAGGCCGAAAAACCGGCACATCCTGCGCAGCCTTCGCGAACTCGACCGACACCCGTGCGGATGAATGCGCCCCCATGATCTCGCGGCGCCCCCATGACCGTCATCGGCTATGCCACGATGTGTGCACTCAAGGGCACCAGCGGGGTTGTCCGACCAGCAGAACGAGGGCACGCTCACATGCAGGTGATGGTCCAGAACGCAGGATATTGCCCGTGCTGCCGCACAGAGACGACCTTCCGGGCGGAGAATGCCTGGTTGCGCGACGCCTATGTCTGCCTCACCTGCGGCTCGATCCCGCGGCAGCGACACCTGCAAGCAGTGCTGGACTCGCACTTCCCCAATTGGGAGCATCTCGTCGTCCACGAGTCCTCACCGTCCAACGACTTCGTGTCGGCCCGGTGCCGCCAGTATTCGAGTTCCCAGTACCTGCCCGAAGTCCCCCTCGGGTCGGAACATCACGGCGTGCGGTGCGAGAGCATCGAGGACTTGACCTTCGCCGACGAGTCGATCGACATCTTCATCACCCAGGATGTGTTGGAGCACGTCTTCCATCCTGACCGGGCCATCCGCGAGATCGCCCGAGTCCTGCGTCCCGGCGGCGCTCACGTATTCACGGTGCCGGTGCATCCGGCCCTCGAGACGACGATCTGCCGGGCCAAGCTCGCCGATGGCGCCATTCAACATCTCCTTCCGGAGAACTACCACGGCAGTCCCGTCGGCGACCACCGCGCGCTCGTGACCTTCGACTACGGGCGGGATTTTCCCCAGGAACTCTCAAAGTGGGCTGACGGAGCGAGTGTCGAAGTCATCCACACCGTCGATCGAGGTCGCGGTCTGGACGCCGAGCACCTTGAGGTCTATGTCGTGCGAAAGCAGCAATCACGGCGGACGTCCCAGACATCGACCGACCGGCCCTCGCCCCGGGAGTACGACGCCCGCGACATCGTGGAAGGGAGATCGACTGCTCGCGTGTCCATGGATCGCCTCGCCAGGCTCACGCAGCGGGCTGGCTCCGCGGCGCAGCAGTCGTGGACCATCGTTGCGTTCGGCGCGAACCCTGCTGTGCGGTCCGTGTGCGAGATGGCGCCGCGCCACCGAGTTGTGCACATCGATCCGAGGTCGGCGCAGACCTCTGGCGATCAGAGCCTCCCCCCTGGGCTGACCTCGGTCCCTCCCGTGGTGCCCACTCCCCTGGGTGTGGGTGCGGCCGCGCTCATCGTGGCCGGTGACACCTTCGAGCAGTTGAGGGCGGCCGAACGTGAAGCCTGGGCTGCCGAAGTGTCCCGCCTGCTCGGGCCGGAGGGCATTCTCACTCTGGATGCGGCACCTGACAGTCGTCGTGACGTCGAAGCACTCTGGGGACGCTACGGGTTGCAGATCATCGACTGGGTCCCGCCGGGTGTCCTCAGCAGACACGCCTTCGTCGTGCTCAGCTCCGCGAGGCCCCGGTGGGCTTCGATGGTCAAGCACACTGCGGTCAAGGCTCGACGGCTCGCCCGGCGCGCCACAAACGCCGCCGCTGCCCGGCTGCCTCGGCGCTAGCCGGGCGCGTCAAGGCGTCGCTGCGACCGTCCATGCGGTCATCGGTCAAAGGCTCCCTACGCGTCGAGGAAGTAGACGAAGCCCGGCCCCTCGTCCCGGTAAGGCACTCCGAGTGAGTCCAGAGCGCCACGCCATGAACCGGTGACGCTCTCGTCGGCCCCTTCGAAACCGTGGTCGGCGGTCAGGACGAACGCAACCTCGTCCAGCACTCCCAGCCGCTCCAGGTCAGCAAGGAACACCCCGAGGCGAGCATCGCTCTGCCGCAACGCATCTCGTGCCATCTCCGACCGTGGACCCGCACCGTGGTGGCCCGCGTCGGTGACGACATTGGCCCACCACGCGAGCCGCGGCGCGGTGTCGAGCCCACCGGCATACAACTGTCGCATCTGCTGAAGGCCGAGGTCATCCACCGAGACACCCCAGCGGAAGTAGGGGTCTTCGATCCACCGCGGGTCGCCGAGGAATGGCGACGTGGCAGCAGGAGGCAGCTGGTCCCCGAGTGCCCCGGCGCCGGACTCCCCCGCGCTGGCTCGGATCAGGCCCATCGTGGAATAGGTGGCGCCGCGATCGATCGCTTCGTTGACACTGGCCGTCATGCCCTCGACCATCTCGAAGACGGTGCGCGTGCCGGGCCGCAGCCATTCGGCGGAGCGGTGCCACGTCGTCTCGTCGTTGGGCACGACCTGCTGACCGGTCGAGCGGTCGTAATAGACGTTGCCCAAGACTCCGTGCCGGCCGGGGCCGACGCCGGTGAGGATCGAGGTGTGATTGGTCAGCGTGATGCTCGGGAACTGCGCAACCGCCCCACCCCGCAGCGCCACACCGCGCTCGATGAGCCGCGCGACATGTGGCAACTCGCCCTGCTCTGCCAGGTGCAAAAGATCCCCGCAGTGCCCCCCGTCCCACAGGATGCCGACCACCGCGCGTGGGCTCTCCCCGGTGAGGTATGCCGTGAGAGGGGCACCGTCCAGCGCCGCCCCGTCAGCAGTGACGATGTCGTCGGCCGACGCCCCGGCGAGCAGCGCCAAGGTCGGACCGACGTCGACCAGCCTGGCGTGACCGTCGACGAAACCGCGGCGCTCGACCCCGGCCCCACTGAGGATCAACGGGGCCCGTGACTGGATGACATCGAGGGAACCATGCTCACCGTGATGCCCGCCCTCGTCCGGGAAGAAGTGCCGCGGCGTGTGGACGATCGCGAGATCGGGAGACCGGTCAGGGTCTCCGAACAGCGACAGAATCCGTTCTGCGGCATACGGATATGCGTTGTCACGCGAGTCGAGCGGGGACGGGTTGGCGACCTCTTCGGCGTAGGGAAGGAAGGCCATCGGATCTTCGGACGGGATGGGGTCCCGGCCCGTGAGGACCTCGTGCCGCCCACCTGGGCGCAGTCGGACTCGCCCGTGGTGGTTGGCGGCGTGCGCGACGACCTCGCCGTCGACGGTCTCGACCCACGTGACGAGGTCGACGATCGACGACAACTCGTCCGTGGTCAGCGCCGCGATCGCTCGTTCCCGGAGCTCGCCCCTGTCAGGCCTGGAGTGTCCCGAGCGTCGTGGGGACATGGCTGCTGGGTCGGTCACGGTTTGCTCCTGAGGTTGGTGCACGTGCGGGCATCGTTCCAGGCAGCCGTTGCCACCGGACGCTCAGCGGGCGCCGGGGGTCGCGGGATGCCGTCGCCGGCTGAGATGGTCAAGGGGGTCCACGCGGCGGAGGTGACAACGGGTCCGGAAGTCACCGAAGAGGACACGGAAGAAGACACGGAAGAGGTCCCGGAAGACGTGCCGGATGCTCCGGCCCGCTGGTGCGCTCGGGCGCGGACGATCGCCGGATCGATCGACACCGTGAGGACGCCGGAGGTGACATCGCCAGGGGTCCGCGAGTTGAGCCACCAGATGAAGTTGCCCAGCCCATAGCCGACGTAGGACCGCCCCAGCCAACCGGCGCCCTGGACCCGATGGGCATGTCCGCCGACGATGACATCCGCGCCGGCGTTCTCCAGCGCCGCTGCCGTGGCCTGCTGGGCAGCGTCGGGGCAGGTCTGCTTTTCGGTCCCCCAATGGAGAAAGACCACAACGACGTCGTAGCGACCGCGCGCCGCAGTCACGGCCGCCACGAGACGGTCATTGCGCAGGTTGCCCGCAACTCCGGCAGACCGGTCCGTCGCGGGGTACTTGTTGACGGTCAGATCGTTGACCTGGGTCGCGGCGATGACGGCGATCGACGTGCCGCGCACCGTCAGGACGGCGGGCGCGAACGCTTCGGCTGCGCGCTGTCCGATGCCGATGAGGGGCACCGGACTTGCGGCTTTGGCGGCCAAGGTGTCCGTGAGACCGACCGGCCCGTAGTCCACCGCGTGGTTGTTGGCAAGGCTGACGACGTCGACGCCGGCGCTCGCGAGGACCCCCAGGGCTGCTGGCGTCGTGCGGAAGTGGAACTCCTTGGCCTCCGGAGTCCCACGAGTGGTGATCGCGGACTCGAGGTTGACGACCGTGACATCGGCCGACCCCAACGATGGCCGCAGCTCAGCAAGCGAGTCGGCACGATCGAGCAGCGCTCGCACGTGGCGTTCGAAGTGGATGTCTCCGGCGAACGCCAGGGTGATCGGACGCGTCCCTCCGCCAGCCGTCGGTGGAGTGCTCGGGGTGGGGAGAGCAGGTGTCTGCGTGGGTGGACGGCGATGACGTCGGGACGGAGGAAGAAACACCCGATCCAGGGCTGCCGCTCATCGTCGGCGCCGCCGATGCGCCCGGATCTGGTGCGGAGCGGTCCGGTCCCTGGCACGCGGACACGCCGACGACGAGCAGCGCGATGACGAGCGCAGCGCTGCAGCGGACAGACATGCCGGTCAGTATCGCCCACCCCTACGCCGGAGGGCTCCGATCGACCCTCCACCCGCAAAATGCGGCTTTGAGGTTAGGCTTCGCGTCACCGCGGGGGACCACGTCACAGATTGGCCGGTATGCCGTCTCACTCACCCCCGCGCGGGTGCCGCACCGTCGCGTCACTCGCGTCATCGCTACGAGGAGGAACCCATGGCTTTCGCAGAAGACGCCCAGGAAGCGGTCCAGGCGGCCGGCGAGACGCTCGAGCGCGTCTCGTCCGTGACCTACGACCAGGAGGGCACGCCTCAGGCCGCCTCCCCCGAGGTCGCGTCATCGATCAGCTACGACGCCGAAGGCAACGCCCTGAGCGAGGCCGAGTCGGCCGCCAAGCAGCAAGCTGAAGCTGACGCCCGCGCCGCCGCCGAGGCCCAGGCTGCGGCGGAAGCTCAGGCTGCGGCGGAGGCTCAAGCTGCCGCCGAGGCTCAGGCTGCAGCACAGGCCCAGGCCGCCGCGGCTGCGGCCGCGGAGCGCACCTACACCGTCGTCCGCGGGGACACCCTGAGCGGCATCGGGAAGAAGTTTGGGGTCAACTGGCGCGATATCGCCGCACTCAACGGCATCGCCAACCCCGACCTCATCCACCCGGGCCAGGTCTTCCGCATCCCGAGCTGACCCCGGCTGGCCCGCCCGCACATGCAGACTCGAGGGCGGGCTGTCGAGGAACATCCAGGTGAACGCCCGGCGTCGTCGATTCGCTCACGATTCGACAACGTCGGGCGTTTGCGTGCGCCCCTGAGGTGACACAAGGCGCGCTGGAACCGATACCTTGCCCCCATGACCGAAGCGAGTGACACAGGACACACCCGGCAGCCCATGGTCGTGATTTCGGGGGTCAACAAGCACTTCGGTGACCTTCACGTCCTCAAGGACATCGATCTGACCATCGGCAAGGGCGAGGTCGTCGTCGTCCTCGGGCCGTCCGGATCGGGCAAGTCGACCCTCTGCCGGACGATCAACCGACTCGAGCCCTACGAGACCGGGACGATCACGATCGACGGCAAGGAACTCCCGAGCGAGGGCAAGCCGCTCGCACAGTTGCGCGCCGACGTCGGCATGGTGTTCCAGTCGTTCAACCTCTTCGCCCACAAGACGATCCTCGACAACATCACGCTCGGCCCGATGAAGGTCCGCAAGTTGTCCAAGGCCGACGCGGAGAAGCAGGCCAAGGATTTGCTCGAGCGCGTCGGAGTCACCGCCCAGGCCAACAAATATCCCGCTCAACTCTCCGGCGGACAGCAGCAGCGCGTCGCCATCGCCCGCGCCCTCGCGATGAAGCCCAAGGTCATGCTCTTCGATGAGCCCACCTCGGCGCTCGACCCCGAAATGGTCAACGAGGTCCTCGAGGTCATGACCGAGCTCGCGCAGTCAGGCATGACGATGATCGTCATCACCCACGAGATGGGCTTCGCCCGGCGGGCGGCCAACCGGGTCGTCTTCATGGCCGACGGTCAGATCGTCGAGGTCGCGACGCCCGACGAGTTCTTCACCCAACCCAAGTCCCACCGGGCACAGGACTTCCTCGGCAAGATCCTCCCCCACTAGCTTTCCCGCGTGCTCGCCCCTGGAGGCGCAGTACGGTGCACAACCCATGAGTTGCCGGGGTGTTTCCCCGGGTTCGGGCACCACCCGGTGCCACCGGCATACAGGAAGGAACTCCATGAAGTTCGGACGGATCAGCGCAACGGTCGTGGCAGCGGTTGCTGCCCTCGGCCTGGCCGCGTGCGGCGGCGGCACCGGTGGGACGACGTCGGGGGCGGCTCCGGCGGCGCCGTCAAGATCGGCATCAAGTTCGACCAGCCTGGCCTCGGGCTGAAGGCGGGTGCCGACTACACCGGCATGGACGTCGAGCTGGCCAAGTACCTCGCCAAGGAGCTCGGCTACTCGAGCACCGAATTCGTCGAGGCGGTGTCCTCGCAGCGCGAGACCCTCATCTCCACCGACCAGGTGAAGTTCATCGTCGGCACCTACTCGATCACCGACGCGCGCAAGGAGAAGGTCTCCTTCGCCGGCCCGTACTTCATCGCCGGTCAGGACCTTCTCGTCCGCGCCGACGACACGACGATCACCGGCGTCGACTCACTCGCCGGCAAGAAGCTGTGCTCGGTCAAGGGCTCCACGTCGGCGACCAACGTCCAGAAGAAGGTCCCCGGAGTCAACCTCCAGGAATACAACACCTACACCCTGTGCGTGGACGCGCTAAAGGCCGGCAACGTCGACGCGTTGACCACCGACGACACGATCCTCGCCGGCTACGCCGCGCAGGACGCCAACAAGGGCAAGCTCAAGGTCGTCGGCAAGACCTTCTCGACCGAGAACTACGGTGTCGGCCTCAAGAAGGGCGACGTCGAGTTCTGCAAGAAGGTCACGGACGCGATCACCAAGTACGTCTCCAGCGGTGAGTGGCAGAAGTCGGTCGACAAGAACCTCGGCCCGGCCGGCTACAAGCCAGGCGCGGGCAACCCGCCCACGCCTGCCGCGTGCGCCTGACGCATTAACCCGAGCAGGTATGCCGTCCGCGCCCCTTCGCCCCCAGCCGACCACATCGGCACGGGCCGCGAGGGAGCAAGCGTGGACGGCATACCTGCCGCTCTAGCGGAAGGAACGCCCCATGGGTGACCTGTTCTCCCAGTACAACGTGCTGGGAGCCTTCGGCATCACCGTCTTGTTGACGGTCGATGTCCGCGCTCGGCGCACTCGTCATCGGCACGATCGTCGCGATCATGCGGGTCTCACCCGTGGCCTTCCTCAACAAACTCGGCGCGCTCTACGTCAACCTCGTGCGCAACACGCCGCTCACGCTCATCATCGTCTTCTGCAATATCGGCTTCATCGTCAACCTCGGGATGTCGGTGAGCGACAACTTCGCTCGCAACAACCTCGTGTGGGCGACGATCGGCCTGGCGGTCTACCACGCAGCCTTCGTCTGCGAGGCACTGCGCTCCGGGGTCAACACCGTCCCGGCCGGCCAAGCCGAGGCGGCCCGCGCTGTCGGGCTGACCTTCGGTCAGAGCCTGCGAGAGGTCCTTCTCCCGCAGGCCTTCCGCGGCGCCATCACCCCGCTGGGCAACACCCTCATCGCGCTGACGAAGAACACGACCGTCGCAACCGCCATCGGCGTCGCCGAGATGGCCGGCCTCATGCAGACCATGCAGGAGGATCGCGCCGACCTCATGATCCCGATCTTCCTGCTCGTCGCGGCCGCCTTCGTGCTGCTCACCCTCCCGGTCGGGGTCATCACGACCAAACTCTCGACGAAGCTGGCGGTGAAGCGATGAGTTCCGTGCTCTTCGACATCCCGGGACCCAAGGCCAAGGCCCGCCACCGGATCATCGCCGTCGTCACCGCGGTCCTCACGCTCGCGGCGGTCGGCTGGATGGTCCTGCGCTTCAAGGAGAAGGGCAACCTCGACGCCGACAAGTGGACCCCGTTCCTCACCGCCGACATCTGGGTCAACTACCTCATCCCCGGCCTGATCAACACGATCAAGGCCGCCCTCCTGTCGATGCTGCTCGCCGGCATCTTCGGCCTCGTCTTCGGACTGGGTCGGCTCTCAGACAACAAGGCCATCCGCGCGGTGAGCACCGTCATCGTGGAGTTCTTCCGCTCGGTGCCCGTGCTCGTCATGATGGTCGCCTCGTTCGGCCTCTACTCGGTCAACAAGGTCTTCATCCCCGAGATCAACCCGTTGGCTGCCGTTGTCACCGGCCTGACCCTCTACAACGGGTCGGTCGTCGCCGAACTCCTGCGCTCCGGCGTCGGCGGGTTGCCCAAGGGCCAGAGCGAGGCGGGGCTGGCCATCGGCCTCACGCGCAGCCAGACCCTGCGTTCGATCCTGCTCCCCCAAGCGATCACCGCCATGCTGCCGGCCTTGGTCAGCCAGCTCGTCGTCATCCTCAAGGACACCGCGCTCGGCGCGATCATCACCTTCCCCGAGACGCTCAACACGTTCAAGCAGATCGGGTCCTACAAGTCCAACCCGGTGCCAGCGCTGATCGTCATCGCGCGTGATCTTCATCGTCATCAACTATGCGCTGACCTCGTTGGCCTCGAAGGTCGAGGCGAGCTTGCGTGACCGCGGGCGAGCGACGATCGCCAAGGGCACCATCGGGCCGCCCAACGCGCTCGACCTGCAGCCGGTCGAAGACGCGTTGATCCTCGCCGACGAGAAGGTCCTGCACCAGCGGTATCACAAGCCGGAATAGCCCGGACCTGACCTCGCTTCCGAAACTCGGCTCGTCCTCCAGGTAACGGGCTTGGGCGCGAAAGTGTTTCGCGCACAACCGACAACTTAACGATCGGTAAGGGACCTATGGCCCACTTGCCGATTGACGCAAAGCTGGCAGGCTCTTGTCTTGCACGTGTGCGGCCAGCCGATGGCACGTCCATAACTCCAGACCGCTCCACCAGCTCCGAGAAGACAGGTCCTTGCGCATGAAGATCGTTGTCCTCGTCAAGTACGTGCCCGAGCCCACGGCCACGTGGAAGTTCGCTCCCGACTACACGGTCGATCGGGCCGGAGTCGAAGGGCGCCTGTCCGAGCTCGACGAGTATGCCGTCGAGCAGGCCGCACAGCTCGCCGAGAAGGGGGTCGCCGACGAGGTCGTCTTCCTCACCGTCGGCCCGGCCAAGGCCACCGAGGGCCTGCGCAAGGCCCTCGCGATCGGTGGCACGAGCGCCGTCCACGTCCTCGACGACGCGATCAAGGGCTCGTGCGCGCTGGGCACGTCGCTCGTCCTGGCCAAGGCCCTCGAGAAGGTCGGCTACGACCTCGTCCTCACGGGCATGGCCTCCACCGACGCCGAGTTGTCGGTGGTGCCCCAGATGGTGGCCGATCGCCTCGGGATCAACCAGGCGACCTTCGCCGGTGAGGTGAGCGTTGACGGCTCCTCGGTGTCGATCCGCCGTGACACGGACGTGGCGACCGAGCGGGTCGACGTCGCCCTGCCGGCCATCGTGTCGGTGACCGACCAGACCGGCGAGGCTCGCTACCCCGCCTTCAAGGCCATCATGGGCGCCAAGAAGAAGCCGATCACGACCATGTCGCTGGCCGACCTCGGGCTCGATGCCTCCCAGGTCGGCTGGCCCGGCTGCGTCGACCACGGTCCTCGACGTCTCCCCCACGCCCGCTCGCAGCGCAGGCACGATCGTCACCGACGATGGCACCGGCGCAGCCCAGCTCGCCGGCTTCCTCGCCGACCGCGGCTTCATCTGACCTGACCGGGCTCCTGCCCACCGACCTGCCAGCTCGCCGCGCGCGCGGCATACCGAATCAGGAGACACATCGTGTCGGAAGTCCTCGTCCTCGCCGAGACCACCTCGGCGGGCGTCCGCAAGCCCACCCTCGAACTCCTCACCGCAGCGCGAGCGCTCGGTGAGCCCGCTGCCGTCGTCTTCGGCGAGGCCAGCGACCAGGTCGTGTCCCAGCTCGGTGAATACGGCGCCACCAAGGTGTATGCCGTGTCGTCACCGGAGATGCAGGAGTTCCTCTCCCTGCCCAAGGCCGAAGCTGTCGTCCAGATCGCGCAGGCGTCCAACCCCGTCGCGGTCCTCGTGACGAGCGGCCCCGAAGGCAAGGACATCGCAGCTCGGGTCGCGGTGCGCCTTGACGCAGGCATCCTGCCCGACGCCACCCAGGTCAGCCTCGAAGACGGCTCCGTCGTCGGCGTCCAGACCGTCTTCGCTGGTCGGTTCCAGGCCAAGAGCAAGGTCGAGCGTGGCCCGGCTGTCGTGACCATGCGCCCCAACGCCACGTCCGCCGAGGCCGCCCCGGCCGGCGCACACGTCGAGCACGTCGATGTCACTGTCGGCGACAACGCCAAGGGTGCGCGGGTCGCCTCGCGTGAGCCGAAGGTGTCGACGGGTCGCCCGGAGCTGACCGATGCCGCCGTCGTCGTCGCCGGTGGTCGCGGCGTCGGCTCCGAAGAAGGCTTCCAGATCATCGAGAAGACCGCCGATTCGCTCGGCGGCGCTGTCGGTGCGTCCAGGACGGTGACCGACCAGCATTGGGCGGCCCACGAACTCCAGGTGGGCCAGACCGGCAAGACGGTCGCGCCGTCGCTCTACGTTGCCGCCGGCATCTCGGGCGCCATCCAGCACCGCGCCGGCATGCAGAGCAGCAAGACAATCGTCGTCATCAACAAGGACGCGAAGGCACCGATGTTCCAGATCGCCGACTTCGGCATCGTCGGTGACCTCCACGCGGTGCTGCCGGCGTTGATCGACGAGGTCGCCCAGCGCAAGGGCTGACGCCCCCGCCCCGACCACGGCAAACCCGGTTCGCAAAGGAGAGCACCCCCCGATGATGGCTGTCCGCACGATCCTCGGCCTCCTCCTGACTGTGGGCTGCCTTGCCGTGGCAGGCAGACGGCTGTTTTTCCTCTACCGACTCGGACGCACCGGACAACCGATCAGCCCCGAGCATCACTTCGACATGGGCTCGGCCGTCAAGGCCGAGCTCGTCGAGGTGGCCGCCCAGAAGAAGCTGCTCAAGTGGACCGTCCCAGGAATCGCACACTTCGCGGTCTTCTGGGGCTTCATGATCCTGCTGTTCACCGTGCTCGAGGCCTTCGGAGGCCTGGTCAACCCGCAGTTCCAGATCCCGATCCTCGGCAACTACCCGTGGTTCGGCTTCGTCGAAGACCTCTTCGCGATGCTCTGCGTCGCGGCCATCGCCGCGTTCGTCGTGATCCGGATCAAGGAAGCACCCGCGGGTCTGGGCCGGCGCAGCCGCTTCTTCGGCTCCCACCTCGGGCCGGCGTGGTTCGTCCTGTTCATGATCTTCAACGTCGTGTGGACCCTGCTGGCCTACCGTGGCGCGTCGATCAATGCCCAGCGGGTCAACGAGCTGGCCGGCACGCCGGACGCTCCGCTGAAGTTCCTCCAGGGTGCCTTCGCGTCGCAGTGGTTCGCTTCGTTGTTCCACGGCCTCGGCGAACACACCAACGAGATCCTCGAGACCGTCCTGCTCCTGCTATCCCTCGCGGTGCTCCTCGGGTTCACGATCTTCGTCACCTACAGCAAGCACCTGCACATCTTCTTGTCCATCGGCAACGTCGCCTACGCCCGTCGCCCACGCGCCCTCGGCGCGCTGCTGCCGGTCTACTCCGGGGGCGCCAAGGTCGACTTCGAGGACCCGGGTGACGACGACCTCATGGGCGTCGGCAAGATCGAGGACTTCACCTGGAAGGGCCTGCTCGACTTCGGGACCTGCACCGAGTGTGGTCGCTGCCAGAGTCAATGCCCGGCATGGAACACCGATAAACCGCTGTCTCCCAAGGTGCTCATCATGGCCTTGCGCGACCACGCCCTGACCAAGGCGCCCTACCTCCTGGCCAGCCAAGCCTCGTCCTCGGACGGCGCAACACCTCCCGCGACCGAGGGCGCGACGCGGCATACCCGCCACCGCCATCGCCGAGGCCGAGCGTCCGCTCGTGGGCCCGATGGGTGATGAGACCGCGCAGGTCGACGCGCACGGGGTCGCCGGCGAGGGCGTCATCCCGTTCGACATGCTCTGGTCCTGCACGACGTGCGGCGCCTGCGTCGAGCAGTGCCCCGTCGACATCGAACACGTCGACCACATCGTCGACATGCGCCGCCATCAGGTGCTCATGGAGTCCGCCTTCCCCGAAGAGGCCGGCATCATGCTGCGCAACCTCGAGCACGCGGGCGACCCATGGGGACTCGGCGCGTCGATGCGCCTCGAGTGGGCCGAGCCGCTCGACTTCGAGGTGCGGGTGTTCGGAGCCGAGGGCGAGGACAAGATCCCCGACGATGTCGACTACCTCTACTGGGTGGGCTGCGCTGGAGCCCTGGACGACACCGCCAAGCGCACCGCACGCGCCGTCGCCACCCTCCTGCACGAGGCCGGGCGTCGAGTTCATGGTCCTCGGCGAGGGCGAATCCTGCACCGGTGACCCAGCTCGCCGCATGGGGCACGAGTTCCTCTTCCAGATGCTGGCGATGCAGAACGTCGAGACCCTCAACGAGGCAGGCGCCAAGCGCATCGTCGTCACCTGCGCCCACTGCTACAACACCCTCGCCAACGAATACCCCCAGGTCGGCGGCCACTACGAGGTCGTCCACCACACCACCCTGCTGGCCCGACTCGTCGCCGAGAAGAAGCTCACCCCCATCCAGCGCGTCGACGCATCCGTCACCTACCACGACCCGTGCTACCTCGGCCGGCACAACCGGATCTTCGCTCCCCCGCGCGAGGTCCTCGGGGCCGTCCCCGGCGCCGGTCCTCACCGAGATGCCGCGCACCCAGGAGCGCTCCTTCTGCTGCGGCGCCGGCGGCGCACGGATGTGGATGGACGAGACCCTCGGCACCCGCATCAACCAGAACCGCGCCGACGAGGCCATCGCGACGAAGGCCTCGCTGATCACGGCCGCCTGCCCGTTCTGCATCACGATGCTCGGCGACGGTGTCGCGCAGCGGCAGCAGGAAGGCAGCGCCGTGGGGGTGGAGGTCACCGACGTTGCCGAGGTGCTGCTGCGCTCGATCAGGCCAGACCTGGCCGAGACCGGAGCGAGCGCCGCGAGCCCCGACTAGACCACACGGCATACCAGAGGCTCTGGTATGCCGTGCCTGTCCCGCCCGCCGGAAGGCGGCTTGCACCACCCGAGCACGACCCGAAGCACGACCCGAGCACTGCCCGAGCACAACCCGAAGCACGCACCCGAGCACGACCCGCGCAAGCACGACCTGAACGCAGTTCTCCCAGAGGTAAGGACGACACGATGAGCGACACCACCGAGACCTTCAGCCACGTCGGCGGAGCCGGGCTCGACCTGGAAACCCTCAACCTCATGCTGGAGTCGCTCGCCGACTTCGTCGACGGCGCCATGTCGCCGGAGCTGCAGCTCGAACTCGACCACGAGGACCGGTGTCCCGAGGACATCGTCCGCGCGATGTCCGACCCCGAGCAGCTCGGTGTGCAACTCGTCTTCGTCCCCGAGGCCTACGACGGCATGGACGGTGGGGCCTTCGACGCCTACCGCGTGTGTGAGGTCATGGCTCGCAAGGACATCGGTCTCGCGACGGCCGTCTTCGCGACCTTCCTCGGCTCGGACCCCATCGTCGTGGGCGCCACCGAGGAGCAGAAGCAGGACTGGCTCGGGGCGATCGCCCGCGAAGGCGTCGTGTTTGCCTATGGCGCCACCGAGCCCGAGGCCGGCTCGGACCTCGGTGCCCTCGAAACCACCGCCACCCCGGTCACGAACGACGACGGCGAGACCGTCGAATACGTCATCAACGGCAAGAAGCAGTGGATCTCCAACGGCTCGATCGCCGAGTTCACGACGATCCTCGCCAAGACCGACGCCGGTCCGTCGTGGTTCGTCGTGCCGAAGGGCGCCGAGGGCTTCAGCGCGGGCCCGCCGGAAGACAAGCACGGGCTGCGCCTGTCCAACACCGCTGCCCTCTTCCTCGACGACGTGCGGGTCCCGGCATACAACCTCATCGGCGGCGTGGAGGGCACGCGGCCTTGTGCAGGCCCAGCAGGTCTTCGGCTACACCCGGCTCATGGTCGCCGCCTTCGGACTAGGTGGCGGTTGGGAGGCCCTCGACCGCGCGATCCAGTACTCCATGAACCGTGAGCAGGGCGGCAGCCTCCTGTGCGAGAAGCAGGGCTACACCCACAAACTCATCGTCCCGCACGCCGTCCGGCTCGAGGCCTCGCGGGCGTTCATCGAGGACACCGCCGACAAGATCGACCGCGGCCTCGGCACCAACGGTGCGATGAACACCGAGGGCGCCATCGCGAAGTACCTCGCGACCGAGGCCGGCAATGCCGCGGCCGACGCCGCGATCCAGGCTCACGGCGGTTACGGCTACACCCGGCCGTATGTCGTCGAGAAGGTCAAGCGCGACGTCCGCATCACGACGATCTACGAGGGCACCTCGGAGATCATGGAGATGACGATCGCCCGTGACCGCTGGCAGCAGCACCTCAAGACCCAGGGCCGCTACTACCGCGACAAGGCAGCCGCCCTGTCCTCGCTGCACGCGGCGCACCCGCGCATCGGCGCCGATGTCGCGGCGCTGGCCTGTGAGGCGCTCGCGATCGTCCTCGAGGCCTGCCGCACCGGGCGCCTGACCCGCAACCAGCACGTCCTCTTCCGCCTCGGCGAGCTCATCGCCTTCTGCGAGGGCGCCGAGGTGTTCGCGCAGCGCGCCGCTGCCGCCGCGACCGACAGCGCCCACGAGAAGAGCCTGCACCGGTTCGACGCCAGACACCTTCGCCGCAATGTCCCGCGTCTACGCCCGTGAAGCCGCTGCCCGCGTCGCGCTCGAGGGATCCCGGTGGGTTGCCGGTGCCGCCGAGCCCGGCTCCCCCGCGGTCGCCGCTGTCAACGGCATCCCGACCGCGGCCATCCAGGCCGCCCAGGCCGGGCTGGTCTCCGACATGGACTACGTCGCCGACGCGCTCTACGCACGCGGCGCTCACGCCTGAAACTCCGCCCAGCCGGAGCCACTGACGTCTTCGCACGGCATACCCGATCTCGCCGAGAGGCGAGCCGAGCACGACCCGGATCCCCACCCGGAAGGACACCACCATGACCGACGTCCAGCCCGTCGCCGTAGTCGGCCTCGCCGCCATCATGCCCATGGCCCCGGACGGGGACGCCTTCTGGGCCAACATCACCGGCGGCCGTTACTGCATCACCGAGGTCACGCCGGACCGGTGGGACTCCGGCGCTCTACTACTCCCCCGACCACTCGGCGCGTGACAAGACGTACTCGACGATCGGCGGTTGGGTCCGGGAGTTCGAGTGGGACCCGATCCGGTGGCGGCTGCCCATCCCCCCGACGGTGGCGGCCCAGATGGACGAAGGCCAGCGCTGGGCTCTGTCGGCAGCACGACGCGCTCTCATGGACGCCGGCTGGCCGAAGTGGTCGATCGACAGCGACCGGGTCGCGGTCATCCTCGGCAATGCCATCGGCGGCGAAAAGCACTACAAGTCGAGCATGCGGATCCAGCTCCCCGAGGCGCTCAAGCGCCTCCAGGAGTCGGCGACCCTCCGCGTCGTTGTCGCCCGAGGTGCAGCGTCGAGATCGTCGAAGAGGCCCGGGCCAACTACCTCGACAACATGTTCGAGATCACCGAAGACACGATGCCCGGCGAGCTCTCCAACGTCATCGCGGGCCGGATCGCCAACGTCCTGAACCTCCGCGGGCCCAACTACACGACCGACGCCGCCTGCGCGTCCGGCCTCGCCGCCGCTCAACTCGGCCATCCTCGGGCTCAACGACCACCAGTACGACGCGGTCATCACCGGTGGCATCGACCGCAACATGGGCGTCGACGCCTTCGTGAAGTTCTGCAAGATCGGTGCGCTCTCGGCGACCGGCACCGCGGCCCTTCGACGCGGGCGCGGACGGCTTCGTCATGGGCGAGGGCGCGGCGCTGTTCGTGCTCAAGCGCCTCGAAGACGCCGAGCGCGACGGCGACAAGATCTACTCGGTCATCCTGTCGGTGGGCGGCTCCTCAGACGGCAAGGGCAAGGGCATCACCGCCCCCAACCCGGTCGGCCAGAAGCTCGCCGTCGCTCGCGCGTGGGAGCGCGCCGGCCTCGACCCCGCCACCGCCAGCGCCATCGAAGCCCACGGCACATCGACGAGCGTCGGCGACGCCACGGAGTTGGAGAGCCTCACCGCAATCTTCGGTGCCGCCGGAGCCAAGCCCGGGTCCATCGCGCTCGGCTCGGTCAAGTCCAACATCGGCCACCTCAAGGCGTCGGCCGGCACGGCGGGCCTGTTCAAGATGGTCAAGTCGCTGCACGAAAAGGTCCTCGCCCCGTCCCTGAACTTCGTCACGCCCAACCCCAACGTCGACTGGGACACCTCCCCCTGTCGGGTCAACACGACCTTGCGCGCGTGGGACACCCCCGCGAGCGGTGTCCGCCGCGGTGGCGTCAGCGCGTTCGGCTTCGGCGGCACCAACTTCCACGTCGTCGTCGAGGAGCACATCCCCGGCCGCCACAAGGCGCGTCCGAAGGTTTTCGCCTCGGCTGAGGTGCCCGGCGCGAGCGGCACGTATGCCGCGTCCGCGCCAACCACGGGCGTCACGGCCTCCGTCGAGGCTCCTCGCAAGACCCCGTTGCGGGGCGCGCTCGTGCTCGGCGGACGCGACGAGGCCGACCTCCTTGCCCAGGTGCAGACCGCACCTCGCAGCGGCCAAGGCGGGCACCGCACCGGCGCCGGGCTGCACCGGACCCGGCTCTGGCCAACGCCGCCGTCCGGGTCGCGGTCGACTACGGCAGCGCCGACGAACTCGCCGGCAAGCTCGACAAACTCGCCAAGGGCCTCGCGAGCGGCAACCCCGCGATCTTCAAGATGCTCCGCCAGCAGGGTGTCTTCATGGGTCGCGGGCCCGGCCCAGAAGCTGGCCTTCCTCTACACCGGTCAGGGGTCGCAGTACGTCAACATGCTGCGCGACCTGCACACCAGCGAGCCCATCGTCCGCTCGACCTTCGACGAGGCCGACCGGGTCATGACCCCGCTGCTCGGCCGCCCGCTGACGTCGTTCATCTACGTCGACGGTCAGGACGAGGCCGCGGTCAAGGCCGCCAACAAGCAGCTCATGCAGACCGAGATCACCCAGCCAGCCGTGCTCGCGACCGACCTGTCCCTGACCCGACTGCTCGCGGCATACGGCATCAAGCCGGACATGGTCATGGGCCACAGCCTGGGTGAATACGGCGCGCTCGTCGCAGCCGGCTCGCTGACGCTTGACTCGGCGATGGAAGCGGTCAGCGCGCGGGGCCGGGAGATGGCGAGCATCTCGGTCGAGGACAACGGCGCGATGGCGGCCGTCTTCGGCCCCCTCGCCGAGATCGAGAAGGTCGTCGCGGCAGCCGATGGTTACGTCGTCATCGCCAACATCAACTCCTACTCGCAGGCCGTCGTCGGCGGCGCCACGAAGGCCGTCGAGAAGGTCGTCGAGACCTTCCTCGCGATGGGCATGAACGCCGTCCGCATCCCCGTGAGCCACGCCTTCCACACGTCGATCGTCGCCGAGGCATCCGTCCCCTTCGGCAACGCTCTGCGCCGGCTCGACATGCGCCCGCCGGTGCTGCCGATCATCGCCAACGTCACCGGCGAGTTCTACCCGGCCGACGCGACGACCGAGACGATGCTCGACTTCGCCGGCAAGCAGATCGCGTCGCCGGTCCAGTTCGTCAAGGGCCTGCAGACGTTGTATGCCGCGGGCGCACGCGTCTTCGTCGAGGTCGGGCCCAAGAAGGCCCTGCACGGCTTCGTCGAAGACGTCTTGGGCAGCAAGCACGACGACGTGCTCGCCCTCTTCACCAACCACCCCAAGCTCGGAGATGCTGTGGCCGTCAACCAAGCGCTCTGCGGTCTGTATGCCGCAGGTCATGGATTCGCTCCCGTCCAGGTGGAGGTGCCGACCGCTGCGGCTGGTGCGACTGGCCCCGTGGCGCTGCGTCTGCGCCGCGCGTTGCCGCGGCTGCGGGTGGCTCGGGCAGCTCGGGTGCGCACTCGGACGACGTCATCACCGAACTCGGCAAGCTTTTCGCTGGTGTGCTCGAGCAAGGGATGAGCCTGTACTACGGCTCGGGCGCCGGAGGTGGCGCCGCCGCGGCGGCCAGCGCACCGGCATACGACACGCCTGTCTCTGCCGCCGCACCGCAGGTGGAGTATGTCCCGGCTCAGGACGCCAACGAGCCGGTCGTCGTGACTGGTGCCGCGTTGGGGCTGCCCGGAGTCGAGCGCACCTTCGACGACGAAAACATCGCCCGGATCCTCGCTGGTCAGCAGTTCATCCAGTCGCTCGCGCCCGAGGTGCGTCAGCGGATGGCCGACATGCGGATCACCCGGCTCATCAAGGACGCGAGCGGCAGCGGCTCGTTCAAGACCATCGACGACCCGGCCGAGGTCATCAAGCTCGCCGGCAAGCACGCCCCGATCGACGTGGTCGAGCAGTTCGCCGTCGAATCCAGCCGTGACCAAGCGCTGGACAACGCGTCTCGCCTCGCGATCGGCGCCGGCTTCGACGCCCTCCGTGACGCGGGCATCCCGCTCGTGCTGCGCTACAAGACGACGACCCTCGGCACGCAGCTGCCGGACCGCTGGGGCCTGCCCGAATCGATGCGCGACGACACCGGCATCGTCTTTGCCTCCGCCTTCCCCGGCTACGACCGGATGGCCGAAGCGATCGAGGGCTACGCGACCGACAAGGGCCGCCGCGACAACCTGCTCGCGCTCCACGGCCTGCGCACCATGCTCCCCGCCGGCGATGCCGCCATCGCCGAGGTCGACCGGCTCATCGCCGAGCTGACCGAGCTCATCGAGCAGACCAACTACCAGTTCGACCGGCGCTTCCTCTTCCGGGCGCTGTCGATGGGGCACTCGCAGTTCGCCGAGATCATCGGTGCCCGTGGGCCCAACACCCAGGTCAACGCGGCGTGCGCGAGCACGACGCAGGCGATGGCCGTCGCCGAGGACTGGATCCGTTCGGGCCGATGCCGTCGGGTCGTCGTCATCTCCGCCGACGACGCCACCAGCGACAACCTCCTGCCCTGGATCACCGCCGGCTTCCTCGCCTCGGGCGCTGCGGCAACCGACGAGCGCGTCGAGGACGCCGCGACACCGTTCGACCGGCGCCGCCACGGCATGATCGTCGGGATGGGGGCGGCGGCCATCGTCGTCGAAGCCGCCGATGCTGCCGCGCGAGCGCGGCATCCAGCCGATCTGCGAGGTGCTCGGCACCGTCATCGCCAACTCGGCCTTCCACGGGTCACGCCTTGACGTCAACCACATCGGCGGGGTCATGGAGACGCTGGTCTCGCAGGTCGAGCAGCGTGGCGTCGACCGGCACGAGATCGCCGACAAGCTCGTGTTCATCTCCCACGAGACCTACACCCCTGCCCGAGGGGGCAGCGCGGCGGCTGAGATCAACGCATTGCGCGGCGCCTTCGGTGCCGACGCGGGCAAGATCGTCATCGCCAACACCAAGGGCTTCACCGGCCACGCCATGGGCGCGGGCATCGAGGACGTCGTCGCGATCAAGGCATTGGAGACCGGCATCGTGCCTCCGGTGCCCAACTACAAGGAGCCCGACCCCGACCTCGGTGTCCTCAACCTCTCGACCGGTGGGCCTTACCCGATCCGGTACGCCCTGCGCCTCGCGGCGGGCTTCGGCTCGCAGGTCGCCATGACATTGACGCGCTGGACCCCGATGCCCGACGGCCGCCACCGCGCTCCCGACGAGCTCGGCTACGCCTACCGCATCATCGACCAGGCCGCGTGGCAGCGCTGGCTCGACAGCCTCTCGGGGCATACAGGCAGCACCCTCGAAGTCGACCACCGCCGCCTGCGGATCGTCGACCTCGGCGCCCCCAAGACGCCGGTCGAGTCCCGCATGCGACTGCCGATCCCGTATGCCGGCCGCATGGGTTCACCGGTCGCTGGTGGTGCCGCTGCCGTCGCTGCCGCTCCCGCTTCAGCTGGTGCGGCACCTGCCCCGACCCCGTATGCCGCGCCGGCCCCCGTTGCTGCGCCCGCTGCACCCTCAGCGCCGGCTACGCCCCCGGCACCGGCTGCACCCCCGGCACCGGTGGAAGTCACTGACCCGGTGCTGGACAAGGTCACCGAGATCGTGTCCGGTCTCGACGGGTTACCCGCTCAGACCTGCTCGACGCTGACCTTGACCTCGAAGCCGACCTCGGCGTCGACACCGTCAAACAGGCCGAAGTCTTCGCCGCCGTCCGCGAGCACTACCAGGTCGAACGCGACGACACCATGAAACTGCGCGACTTCCCCACCCTGCGCCACGTCGCCGGCTGGGTCCGCGCCAAGGCCGGCCTCCCCGAACCCGCAGCGGCCGCACCTGCTACGGCACCTCCTGCCGCATCTGCCGCATCTGCCGCGTCTTCGGCACCTGCGGCAGCGCCGACGGCAGCCGTGGCCAGTGACCCGGTGCTGGACAAGGTCACCGAGATCGTCGCCGGCCTCACGGGCTACCCGTCGGACCTGCTCGACGCTGACCTTGGACCTCGAAGCCGACCTCGGCGTCGACACCGTCAAACAAGCCGAAGTCTTCGCCGCCGTCCGCGAGCACTACCAGGTCGAACGCGACGACACCATGAAGCTGCGCGACTTCCCCACCCTGCGCCACGTCGCCGGCTGGGTCCGCGCCAAGGCCGGCCTCCCCGAGCCCGCCGGCACCGCGTCGCGCCGCAGCGGCGCCACCAGCCGCTGTGTCGCCGAGGGCACGGCATACGCCGCTGCGTCTGCCCCCGACGCGGGTGACTCCGTCATCGCGAAGGTGACCGAGATCGTCGCCGGTCTGACCGGCTACCCGGCCGACCTGCTCGACCCCGACCTTGACCTCGAAGCCGACCTCGGCGTCGACACCGTCAAACAAGCCGAAGTCTTCGCCGCCGTCCGCGAGCACTACCAGGTCGAACGCGACGACACCATGAAACTGCGCGACTTCCCGACCCTGCGCCACGTCGCTGGGTGGGTGCGCGACAAGGCGGGTCTGCCTGCTCCGTCAGCCGCATCAGCGCCAGCAGCCCCGGTTGCTGCCGCCGCGGCCTCAGCTCCTGTCGTGTCCTCGGCTGTCCCCGCAACCGAGGTTGCCGGTGACCCGGTCCTGGCCAAGGTGACTCAGCTCGTCGCCGATCTGACCGGCTACCCGGCCGACCTGCTCGACCCCGACCTTGACCTCGAAGCCGACCTCGGCGTCGACACCGTCAAACAAGCCGAAGTCTTCGCCGCCGTCCGCGAGCACTACCAGGTCGAACGCGACGACACCATGAAGCTGCGCGACTTCCCGACGATCAAGCACGTCGCGGGCTGGGTGCGCGACAAGGCTGGTCTGCCAGCGCCTTCCGCTGCAGCCCCGGCCGCTGCCTCCGCTCCCGCCCCGGCTGCTGCCGTGCCCTCGGCAACCCCGTCAGTGGCTCCGGCCGCTGCCGGTGATGGGGTGACGGAGAAGGTCATCGAGATCGTGGCCAGTCTGACCGGTTACCCGGCCGACCTGCTCGACCCCGACCTTGACCTCGAAGCCGACCTCGGCGTCGACACCGTCAAACAGGCCGAAGTCTTCGCCGCGGTCCGCGATCACTACCAGGTCGAACGCGACGACACCATGAAACTGCGCGACTTCCCGACCATCAAGCACGTCGCCGGGTGGATCCGCGGCAAGATCGGCATGCCTGAGCCCAGCGCCGCGCCGGCCGTCACTGCTTCCGTGAGCACGCCGGCACCCGCCCCGTCCGAGCCCTCGGCCACGGCGGAAGCGGCCCCCGCCGGTGGCGACGAGGTCATGCAGAAGGTCATCGACATCGTGGCTGGTCTGACCGGTTACCCGGCCGACCTGCTCGACCCCGACCTTGACCTCGAAGCCGACCTCGGCGTCGACACCGTCAAACAAGCCGAAGTCTTCGCCGCCGTCCGCGAGCACTACCAGGTCGAACGCGACGACACCATGAAGCTGCGCGACTTCCCGACGATCAAGCACGTCGCCGGGTGGATCCGCGGCAAGTTGGGTGTGTCCGCTCCAGCCGCTCCAGCCGCGGGCGACAGTGCGGCGCCAGCCGCAGCCGCGACCACTCCGGCAGCCGCCCCCGCGCCGGACGTCCTCAAGGGCAGCCTGGCCGCGATCGACGCCCTCCCGCGTCGGATCCCGGTCGCGATGCTCCGGCCGGACCTCGCCCAGTGCGTGCCCACCGGCGTCACGCTCAAGGACGCGCGCGTCGTCGTCATGCTCGACGAGGGCGGCGTTGGTGACGCGCTGAGCAAGCGCCTGACCAAGGCCGGCGCCACCGTGCTCACGCTTGAGCCCGCGGTGTCCGACCGAGACCCTGTCGACCACCCTCGACGCGTGGCTCGCCGACGGTCCGATCGCTGGCGTCTACTGGCTGCCTGCGCTCGACGACGAGGGCGACCACACCGCGATGGACCTCGCGACGTGGACCGAAGACCTCCGTCGCCGGGTCAAGACCCTCTACACGACGATGCGTCGGATGTGGGACGACAGCCCGTTCCTCGTGTCTGCGACCCGCCTCGGCGGCCGCCACGGCTACGACGCCCAAGGCGCGACGAGCCCGATGGGTGGCGCTGTCACGGGCTTCACGAAGTCCTACAAGAAGGAGCGTCCGGACGCCCTCGTCAAGGCCGTCGACCTGCCTGCGTCGCGCAAGACGGCGGCCCTGGCCGACGTCCTCATCGAGGAGACCCTGCGCGACCCGGGTGCGGTCGAGATCGGACGGGTCGACGGGCAGCGCTGGGGCGTCGGCTTCACCGAGGTCGCCTTCCCGGCCCTCGGCGCCGATGGCTCTCCCGCCGGGGACGGGGGTATGCCGCTCACGCCAGAATCGGTGTTCCTCGTCACCGGAGCGGCCGGCTCGATCGTCTCGGCGATCACGGCCGACCTCGCGACAGGAGCAGGCGGCGGCACCTTCCACCTGCTCGACCTCACGCCGACGCCGGACGCCAACGACCCCGACCTGGCCGCTTTCCGCACCAACAAGGACGGACTCAAGGCCACCCTCGCGGCCCGGATGAAGGACCGCGGCGAGCGACCCACCCCGGTGGTCATCGACAAGGAGCTCGCCCGCATCGAGCGACTCGCCGCGGCGTTGACGGCGATCCAGGCCGTCGAGGCGGTCGGCGGGACGGTCCACTACCACTCGGTCGACCTCACCAACCCCGAGGCCGTCGCCGCGGTCATGGCCGACGTCCAGTCACAGTCGGGCAAGATCGACGTCCTCCTCCACGCGGCCGGGCTGGAAATCAGCCGCAACCTGCCGCAGAAGGAACCCCGCGAATACGACCTCGTCTTCGACGTCAAGACCACCGGCTGGTTCAACGTGTGGTCACACGCAGCAGGTATGCCGGTCGGTGCAGTTGTCGTGTTCTCCTCGGTCGCAGGCCGATTCGGCAACCAAGGCCAGACCGACTACAGCGCGGCCAACGACCTGCTCTGCAAGGTCACCTCGTCGATGCGTCACCTGCGCCCCCAGACCCGGGGCTTGGCCCTGGACTGGACGGCCTGGGGCGGCATCGGTATGGCCACGCGGGGGTCGATCCCCAAGATCATGGAGATGGCGGGCGTCCAGATGCTCCCGCCGGATGCCGGGGTCGCGTGGATCCGCCGCGAGCTGGAGGCCACGGCATACAGCGGCGAAGTCGTCGTCGCGGGTGTCCTCGGGATGATGGCCGCCGAATACCACGAGAGTGGGGGCGTCGACTCACAAGCCCTCGCGGGGAGTGCAGCCCACGGGCCGATGATCGGCGACGTGAGCTACTCGGTCCACAACGGTCTGACCGTCACGACGACGCTCGACCCGACCCAGCAGGCGTTCCTCTTCGACCACCGCATCGACGGCACCCCGGTGCTGCCGGGCGTCATGGGTATGGAGTCGTTCGCCGAGGCCGCGTCGCTGCTCGCCCCAGCGGGCTACCGCGTCGCTGGCCTGGAGTCGGTCGACTTCCTCGCTCCGGTGAAGTTCTTCCGGGACCAGCCGCGGACGCTCACCATCACGGCGCAAGCCGAGCCGGACGCGACGGGCACTGACCTGCTCGTGCGCTGCCGTCTCACGGCCGAGCGATCGCTGCCCGGCCAGGCCCAGCCCACGGTGACGACCCACTTCACCGGCACGGTCCGTCTCACGACGGCCGAGCCGGAAGCCGAGTCCACGAAGGCTCCCAAGAAGGCCGACGGCACCCGCATGAGCGGTGAGCAGGTCTACACGTTCTACTTCCACGGACCGGCATACCAGGTCGTCACGGAGGCATGGCGCTCAGGTGGTGGATCGGTGACCCGACTCGTCGAGCCGCTGCCGGACAACCACTCCCCTGCGGACTTGCCGCTTGTCATCGCCCCGCGCCTTGCCGAGCTGTGCTTCCAGACCGCTGGGTTGTGGGAAGCGGGCACGGAGGGCCGGATGGCGCTGCCCAACCATGTCGAGCGGGTCCAGGTCCTGCGCGACCCGGCGTCGGCGGCCGGGCCGTTGATGGCCTTGGCAAAGCCGGTCGGCGACAGCGCCTTCGACTGCCTTGTCGTCGACTCGACCGGCGATGTCGTCATGCGGATGGATGGCTATCAGAGCATCGCCTTCCCGGCGCCAATCCCGGATGAGGTCACCGCAGTGTTGCGGGCGACCTTCACGCCCTAACCTGGTGCACCCTGCTGCGAGCTGAGGCCGCGTCGCCGACCTCAGCTCGCAGCCGCACCACCCGTCGGTCGCAGGGGACCGAGCACGACGCAGCACAAGCCCTGGCATGAGCACCATCGAGCACCTCACGATCGGAGCATTGCGTTGAAGGAGATCCGCCGCCTGGCCATTGTCGACCGAGGTGAGCCCGTCGTCCGGGTGCTCGCCGCCGTCAGCAATCTCAACCGTCGCGCCGAAAGCCCGATCACGACGATCGTCGTGACGGAGCAGAGTCGCGACCGCGCGTGGTACGCGCGGGAGGCAGACGAGATCGTCACCCCGCCCCCTGCTCCGGCGGGCACCGACCCGTATGCCGGTCTGTCACCCGAGACCGTCGCGGATGCGGTCATCGAAACCGGTGCCGACACGGTGTGGCTCGGTCACACCCCGTGCCTGGACCGGGTCGAGCTCGTCGCGCGCCTCGAGGACGGTGGCCTCACGGTCGTCGGCCCTGGGTCGGCGCTCATCAAGCGGATGGCTGACCCGGAGCAACTCGATGCCCTCGCTGCCGAGGCCGGGCTCACCTCCCTCCCTGCGGGCACGGACCCCAGCACCTGGCGACGTATCGACGTCGACGTCCTGGCCGACGTCCAAGGCACCGTCTGGACCCTGGGCCTGCGCGACTCCAGCATCCGCCGTGGATCCACCCAGATCTTCACCGAGATGCCCGCCCGCAAGGTCCCGGAGACGACTGCCGGAGCAATGGCGCACGCTGCGCGACGGCTCGTCCGCGCCACGGCATACCACGGTGCCGGAACGGTCCAGTTTGCCCTCGGTGAGGACGGCGAGTCGTTCTGGCTCCTCGGGGTGGACACCCTCGCCCGACCCGAGCGCGCCCTGCTTGAGGAGACGACAGGCGCCAGTTTCATCGGCCTGCGCCTCAAGCTGGCCGCCGGTGGGACGCTCGACCCCGAGCCGCCCCCGTCCTCCGGCCACGCCGTCGAGGTCCGACTCCTCGCCCAAGACCCGCTGCGCGGCTTCGTGCCCTCCGGTGGCATCCTCGAGCTCCTCACCCTCCCCATCGGCACGGGTGTCCGCGTCGACTCAAGCATCCGCGAGGGCGACACGGTGGACGGCCGTGTCGAACCCCTCGTCGCGACGATCACCGCGTGGGGGCGCGACCGGGCCGAAGCGCTCGACCGGCTCGACGGCGCCCTCGACCGC
The DNA here is from genome assembly GCA_037046615.1 of Dermatophilaceae bacterium. Lineage (GTDB taxonomy): Bacteria > Actinomycetota > Actinomycetes > Actinomycetales > Dermatophilaceae > Phosphoribacter. The sequence goes on along the minus strand of JBAOHD010000008.1, from coordinate 128,023 downwards.
ACTGCGGTCGTCCTCGAACTCGGCGCCAGCAACCGCTCCGGCCTCCTCACCCTCGTCCGCGCCCTCGCCGCCGACGACGTGGCCCACCCGGGCACGTGGTTCGATGAGCAGCTCGCCGCCGGGGCGTTTGCCTCACCCGCCGACCCCATGGCGGTCATCGCGGCCGCCGTCGAGGCCTATGAGTCCGATAGCAGCATGGTCAACGCGGCCTTTTTCGCCTCCGCCGCCCGAGGTCGACCGGCCCACCCCGAGCGCGTCGGCACCAAGGTCCAACTCCACTACCGCGGCCACGACTACAAGCTGCGCGTCGACCGCACCGGCCCGCGCAGCTACCGGATCCAGGGCTCGTCGGTCGTCGAATGCACCGTCGACGTCATCAGCGACTATGAGCGCCGCATCGTCTGCAACGGTCGCAAGCACCGGGTCATCGCCGTCGAGCAAGGCGCCGACTTCCGCCTGGAGATCGACGGCGTCGCTCACAGCGTGAGTCGTGAGGACGGCCTCGTCGTGCGCACCGGGTGGCCGGCCCTCGTGTCCTCGCTCCTGGTCACTCCGGGTCAGGATGTCATCGCCGGTCAGCCGCTGGCCGTGCTTGAGTCGATGAAGATGGTCTCGACGGTGACGGCGCCCTTCGACGGCCTCGTCACCTCCCTCGCCGTCACGAGCAACACCCAGGTCGAACGCGGTGCAGCACTGCTGCGGATCAAGGCTGCCGACCACCATGGCCCGACCCAGCACCTTCAGTTCGGCGCCGAGGCGACCTCGGCCGGGACGGGGCAGGGTTCGGCGCCGGTTGACCTCAGCACCCTCGCCGCGACCAACGGCACGCCGGCTGGCAAAGACGCCCGCTGGGTCCACACCCGGCTGGGCGATTACCTCCTCGGATACGACCGCGATCCGGAGACCTTCAAGGCCCTTCTCAAGCGCCAAGCAGCGCTCGCCTCCGAACTCCCTGCAGACGACCCCGACCTGCTCGAGGCCGAGGGCGAGTTGCTCGACCTCTTCGCCGATCTGGGTGCTCTCTATCGACCGCGCACCGAATCCGAAGCGCTCGACAGCGACGGCAATGTCAACACGCAGGAATATTTCCTGGCCTATCTGCAATGGCTCGACGCTGACCAGGCCGGGCTGCCCGAGCGCTACCGCAAGCGGCTCAAGCGCGCCTTCGCCCGCTATGGCGTCCCCGATCTGACGCGCACGAAGGCCCTTGAGGCCGCGACGGTCTGGATGTTCCGCTCCTTCGAACGGATCCCTGAGATGGCTCCGGCGATCACGGCCATCCTCAACCGGCGCCTAGCCCACCACGCCGAGCTCGAGCACCTCGCGACTCCCACCAGCCGTCGCCGCCTCGACCGGCTCGTGGCTGCCACCGAAGGGCGCCAGCAGAATGTCGCCGACCTCGCCCGGGACGTGCTCTTCCACGTCTTCGAAGAGCCGGAGATGCTGGCGGCCGCGACCGCAGCGCAAGCCGTGGCGCGCGAGCACCTCCAGGCCGTGGCGACGGCGACGGGGACCGAACGCGCCCGGCATATCGACGCGATCGTCTCGGCCTCCCACCCGCTGCGGGGCGACCTGCTCCAGGCATGGCGCGAGACCTCCGACGGGGCGGACACGGCATACCGCCGTGCGGTCCTGGAGGTCTATATCCGGCGTTTCTACCGCATCCGCACCCTCAAGGACGTGGGGTCCGTCGAATCTCAGGGCCACCTGCTCGGCGTTGCCGACTACGTCCACGACGGTATGCCGGTCCACCTGGTCGTCTCGTACGCGCCCACGACCGGCCTGTCCCGGCTCGCGACGGCGATCGCCGAGCACCTGCAGGACGTCCCGACCGAGGCCGAGGTCGTCGTCGACCTCGTGTTGTGGCGCGACCAGGAACGACCGGACATCGAGTCGCTGGTCGACGAGGCAAGCGCATGTCTGGACAACTGCGACTTCGGACGCCGCTTGCACCGGCTCGACCTCACCATCACGAGCCTCGGCGGGTCGGATGAGCACGGTCAGGGCACCCAGCACCTGACCTTCCGCCAGGACGACAAGGGCGACTTCGTCGAAGACCTCCTCTATCGCAACCTGCACCCGATGCTGGGCAAGCGCCTCGACCTGTGGCGGCTGTCCAACTTCGCCCTCGAGCGGCTCCCGTCGCCCGAAGATGTCTACCTCTTCCTTGGCGTCGCCAACGACAACCCGAAGGACAAGCGACTTTTCGCTGTCGCCGAGGTGCGCGATCTGGTCAAGGTCCGCGACGAGGAGACGGGGCAAGACACCTATCCGCGGCTCGGTCGCGTGGGCTTGCAGGCGCTCGCGGCGATGCGCTCGGCATTGGCGCACTACCCGCCCCGCGAGCGTCCGGCTGCCAACCGGCTCGTGCTCTGGGTGCGCCCGACCTGGGAGATCCCGCCCAGCGAGTGGCCCTCTCTTGCAAGCAACTACCTGCCCCTGGCCAAGGGTGCAGGTTTGGACAAGGTGGCCCTTCACGTCCACCAGCGGGTCCTCGACGACGAGGGCAACCCCGTCCTCGACCCGCAGACCGGGCTCCCGATCGAGGAGGACAAGGTCCTCACCGTCGACGGCATCGGCCGCACCGGCACGACGATCCGCTTCGGCGACCCTGGGCCCAACCCGATCCGGCCGCTGACCCGCTACGCCCAGAAAGTCATGACGGCCGAGCGGTTCGGCACGCCCTACCCCTACGAGATCATCCAGATGCTCACCCCAGCCGAGGGCGACGCATCGCCATTCCCTCGCGGGACATTTCCAGGAGATGGAACTCGACCCCGACGGCGAAAGCCTCGTGCCGATCAACCGGCCGCCAGCCGGCAACAGCGCGCACATCGTCGTCGGCCTGCTCACGACCTACACCGACGTCGTCCCCGGAGGGCATGACGCGGGTCGCCATGCTCTCCGACCCGACCCAGGGTCTGGGCAACCTCGCCGAGCCCGAGTGCCGCCGCATCAACGCCGCACTCAAGCTGGCGGCGGAGCGCAAGTTGCCGGTCGAGTGGTATGCCTGCTCGTCCGGTGCGCTCATCGCGATGGACTCCGGCACCGAGAACATGGACTTCATCGCTCTGACCTTGCGACGGATCATCGAGTTCACCCAAGGTGGCGGCGAGATCAACATCATCGTCACCGGGATCAACGTCGGTGGGCAGCCCTACTGGAACGCCGAGTCGACGATGCTCATGCACACCAAGGGCATCCTCATCATGACCCCGGCGTCGACGATGGTGCTGACGGGCAAGCAGGCGCTCGACTTCTCCGGTGCGGTGTCGGCCGATGACAACTTCGGGATCGGCGGCTACGACCGGGTCATGGGCCTCAACGGTCAGGGCCAATACTGGGCGCCGACCTTCCAGGACGCCTGTCTCCTGCTGCTCGATCACTACAACTACGCCTATGTGGTTCCGGGAGAACGCTTCCCACGGCGTCGACCGATTACCGACGACGTCAACCGCGACGTGCGCAGTGCCGTCCATGATCGGGTGGCTGGCACGACGTTCTCCCTTGTCGGGGAGGTCTTCGACCACGCGACCAACCCCGATCGCAAGCAGCCGTTCGACATGCGCTCGGTCATGCGGGCGGTATCTGACACCGACTGCGAGCCCCTGGAGCGCTGGCTGCATTGGCAGGACGCCGAGAACTCCATCGTGTGGGACGTGACGGTGGGCGGCATACCGGTCTGCATGATCGGACTCTCGTCGCGCGCCCTCCCCCGCAAGGGCTTCGTCCCCGCAGACGGGCCGCCGTCGTGGACCTCGGGCACCCTCTTCCCGCAGGCCTCGCGCAAGACTGCGCGCGCCATCAACGCGACGAGCGGCAACCGGCCGCTGGTCGTCATGGCCAACCTGTCGGGCTTCGACGGGTCGCCGGAGTCGATGCGCAAGTGGCAGCTGGAATACGGCGCCGAGATCGGTCGGGCCATCACGAACTTCGACGGTCCGATCGTCTTCATCGTCGTGTCTCGCTACCACGGTGGCGCGTTCGTCGTGTTCTCCAAGGCGCTCACCGAGACGATGGAGATTGCCGCGATCGAGGGCTCCTACGCCTCGGTCATCGGTGGCGCGCCAGCAGCGGCGACGGTCTTCGCCCGCGAGGTCAAGGTCCGCACCGACAAGGACCCCCGGGTTGTCGAGGCGCGGGCGGCAGCAGCTGCGGCCAAGGGCGCGGACGTGGGTCGATTGCGGTCGCAGGCGGCGTCGATCACCGCGGCGGTGCGGTCGGAGAAGCTCGGCGAGGTCGCGGACGAGTTCGACTCGATCCACACCATCGAGCGCGCCCAGCGGATGGGCTCGGTCGACCGCATCATCAGCGCGGAATCGTTGCGCCCCTACGTCATCGACGCCCTGGAGCGCGGCATGGCCAAGTTCACGTCGTAGCGGCACCTGGTGCCAGTGGCTGAGTCAGCCACGAGTGCATCGGTATGCCGTGCGCGATATCGTCGCCCCCCGCCAGCAGGCGTGGGGGCGACGCTGCTGTCCGGAAGGCAAGGGTGAGCAGGAAGACACCGTCGCGACGCCACCAGCCCGGGAAGCCCAGCCCCTGGGGCCGAGCGGGCCCGGCGGGCCCGGCGGATCCAGCGACGTGCATGGGCGCCCACCCGTCGGAGTCCGGTGTGGGAGTCAGCGTGACCTCGACGGAGCGAGTGTCCGCCCGCAGACCCACGCGCAGGACCTTGAGCGCCGATTCCTTGGCCGACCACAGGAGGTTGGCGGCGACGGCATACCCCTCGCTGCCGTGGGCACCGCAGGAGTGGATGTAGGCCTGCTCGGCGGGCGTGAAGTAGTCGGCGACGAACCCGGGCGAGCGGTCTTCGACGATCTCCAGGTCGACCCCGAGCGAGCCTGCCATCGACCCCGCCGGCCCGACGAGCCCGATCGCCCACCCGGCGCGGTCGGTGAGCGAGACGTCGAAGTCGGCGTCGCTGCCGTCGAGCCGCACGTAGGGGGCACCGCCTGGGCGGTTGAGGAGTTCGACTGCCGCGAGGTCAGCGAGACCGAGGGGACGGTCGAGAAGGGCACTGACCGCCCGTTTGCCGGCATACCGGCGCAGGCGGTACTCCGTGCGGCGCTTGGTGAACCTCATCGTGGCTTGCCGGGCGCGCTCGGTGTCAGACAGCCACGCGTCACCGGCGGGGATCGAAAGTTCGCTGACGGCAAGCCAATGCATAGGGCGATCATGCCCTGCCGGCGCCTCGCGGGAGCTGCAGATGGGCTCCCCCACTTGGACTCGAACCAAGAACCTGCCGGTTAACAGCCGGCTGCTCTGCCAATTGAGCTATGGAGGAATGGTGCGGCGGCAACCTTAGCAAAGACTGCGCCGACCCAGGAAACCCACTGCTCACAAGCCCTTCGTCGTCGGTGGGAGGCCGACCTCGTCCCGGAGGAACGCGAGCACCCGCGCTGCGTGGGCATCGATCTCGGGGCTCGAGCGAGTGCCCCGGCCGAGGACGACCTGATCGAGCAGGTCGCCGGTCGCGAGGTCCTGACGGATGGCGACTCGGGCACGCTTGGGGCGCGGCAGGTCGAGCTCGACTGACGTCACCGCGCTGGCCTGGACCCGCTCGCGCAGGACCCGCAGGAAGGCATCCTCCCGGCCGAGCGCGTATGCCGTGGGACGGCCTCCGTCGACGAACGTGATCGTGAGCTCGGCTGCCTCTCGCCCCCAGGAGGCGGTGTCGACCTCGTGCCACGGGCGGCGCCACCGGACGTGCGGCTCGGACTCGCTGATGAGGGCCAGGTCGTGGGTCGTCGCGATGAGCCAGCCCGGCTCGCCACGGGAGGTCGTCGCGGCGCTCGCGAGGACGGCCCCCGTGCGGCGCGCGTCGGAGTCGGCCGCGACGACGGCAGCTCGGACGACGGGCGGGAGGCCGGTCGTCTCCCGGCGCCGGAAGATCGCGCGCATCAGGCGTCCTCTCGATCGCGGAGCAACGCCAGTTGGCGTTGCAGGTCCTGCAGCTGGGTCGACAGCTGACGCTGCCGGTCGTGGTCGGGCTCGGCCGCCGTCTCGACCCGACGCAATTGCCCCATCGCTGAGGCGATTTCGCGCTGGAGGGCCAGCTCGCGCAGCCGTGAGAAGAGGGCATCGACGTAGCGCCGGCTGGGCAGTCCGGTCGTGGGGTCGAGCCGCGTCGGGATCTCGGCGACGGACAGGTCGACGACGAGCGCCCGGGCGGCAGCCGGGGCGGCGGAGTGGATCGCCTCCCGCCATGCCGTGATCGAGCCCGGGGCGGTGATCCCGAGGGTCGTGATGGCGGTGAACACGGCTGCGTGCGCGGGCGCGCTGAAGTCCTCCGACCGCAAGAGACTCATGGACAGCGGGTCGGCCACGGTGGGGTACTGCAAGAGGCACTGGAGGAGTTGCCGCTCTGCCACGACCACGGGGTCGCGCAGATTGGGCACCGGCAACCCCTCGGCGAGCTCTCCGGCCGAGGGTTCGATCGCGGACTCGGGCGGATCGGCATACTGCCGTGGTCCCGCGAGCGATCCCGAGGGTGGCCCCCCGCTTGGCGGCACGCTTGATCTCATCTCCGAGCTGCTCGACCTCCACCCCGAGCCAGCCGGCGACGGTGCGGGTGTATTCGGGGCGAAGGGCACCGTCCCGGATGCCGGCGACGATCGGCGCCGCCGCCTTGAGCGCCTGGACGCGCCCCTCTGCCGTGTCGAGGTCGAACCGCGCGATCGTCGTGCGCACCGCAAACTCGAACATCGGGACAGCGTCCTCGACGAGGTGTCGCACCGCATCGTCACCGTCGGTTTGGCGCAGCTCACACGGGTCCTTGCCGCCGGGAGCCACCGCGACGAAAGACTGTGACGCCCAGCGCTGATCTTCCTTGAATGCCTTCATCGCGGCCGCCTGCCCGGCAGCGTCGCCGTCGAAGGTGAAGATCACCCGCGCGGGCGCGAGGTCGGCCTCATCCCGCATGATCCGGCGCAACACCTTGATGTGCTCCACGCCGAAGGCCGTGCCGCAGGTCGCGACCGCCGTCTCCACCCCGGCGAGGTGGCAGGCCATGACATCGGTGTAGCCCTCGACCACGACCGCCGTCCGACTCGACGAGATGGCCTTCTTGGCCGTGTCGAGCCCGTAGAGGACCGTCGACTTCTTGTAGATCGGCGTCTCGGACGTGTTGAGGTACTTCGCCTCGATCCGGTCGTCGTCGAAGATCCGCCGGGCACCGAACCCGACCACGTCCCCCGTGATGTCCCGGATGGGCCAGACGAGGCGCCCGCGGAAGCGGTCGTAGAGGCCACGCGACCCGCGCCCGACGAGCCCCGCCAGGACGATCTCGTCCTCAGCGAAACCCTTGCCGCGCAGGTGCCGGGTCAACTCTTCGCCGCCGCGTGGCGCGAACCCCACCCCGAACCGCGTCGCCACCGTCCCGTCGAAACCTCGGGCCCGCATGAAGTCGCGGCCCGCGCGCGCGGCAGGGGCCGACAGCAGGTATGCCGCGTAGAACTCCTGCGCCACGCGGTGCGCCTCGAGGAGGCGAGCCCGGCGGCCGGGTCCGGGCTGATCATCGCGTCGGGCGCCGCCCTCCTCGTAACCGCAGCTGCACGCCCACCTTGGCGGCGAGGCGCTCGACGGCCTCGGTGAAGCTCAGGTGCTCGACCTTCTGGAGGAACGAGAAGACGTCGCCGCCTTCGCCGCAGCCGTAGCACTGGTAATAGCCGGTTGTCGGGTTGACGGTGAACGACGGGGTCTTCTCGTCGTGGAAGGGACACAGGCCCTTGAGCGAGGCACCCGCGCGGCGCAGGGTGACATGCTCGCGCACGACGTCCTCGATCGACGCCCGCTCCTTGACCGTCGTGATGTCCTCGGCCTTGATGCGCCCCGCCATGTCACCTCCCTCGACCTGATCCCTCAGACCATCGCCCGAGTCTAGGCGCACGAGAGTGACCCTCCGCCGTGCTCCTCACAGGCTCCGGTAGACCGACACTGCCCGGCCGTCGGTGAGCGACGCGATCTGGTCGACGATGACGCGGCGACGAGCTGAGTCAGTCGTCGCGGCCGCGAAGTCGCCCACGAGATCGGCATCGAGGTCGTTCTGGATGAGCCACAAAATGGCTGAACAGGCCCTCCACGACTTCGGCTTGGTCGCCGGCAATGGCTTGGCGTTCGTCACTGTGCATGACGTAGTGGGCGGCGACCGCCTTGAGCAGGACGCACTCGGCACGCACCTCGTCGGGGATGGCGAGGTCGGCGGCATACCGGGTCAAAGGACCGTCGCCATGACGGGCGCGAGTGGCGAGTTCCACGGCATACACGAAGTGCCCGATCAAGCGGCTGGTCATGTCCTTGAGGGCCGCGAGGTCGCCGCGGGTCCCGTCGAACGTCCGCGGGAGCACTCCGCGTCGCGGCCAGTCGCTGCCCTGCCTGCTCGATCAGCCCGATCTCCAGATCCGGGGCGTATGCCGTGTGCGCGAGCGCTGCGACGACGCGCACCTCGTCACGGGTCGTGCAGGACCCGGGGATCGACGCGACCGGAGGCGATGGCGTCTTCGACGTCGTGGACGGAGTAGCCGACGTCATCGGACCAGTCCATGACTTCGGCCTCGAGGCACCTGCGGAACGGAGCCGCTCCGTCGCGGACCCACTCGAACACCGCGAGGTCGTCGGCGTAGACGCCGAACTTGGGCGTGTCGGCGCCGTTCTCCCCACGCGCCCAGGGGTATTTCGTGGCCGCATCGAGACTCGCGCGTGTGAGGTTGAGTCCGGCCGGCCGTCCGTCTGGGTGGGCACGTTTGGGTTCGAGCCGCGTGAGCACCCGCAGGGTCTGCGCGTTGCCCTCGAATCCCCCGATGTCCTGGGCGAGCCGGTCCAGGACGCTTTCCCCAAGGTGCCCGAAGGGGGGATGCCCGAGGTCATGGGCGAGGCAGGCAGTGTCGACAACGTCGGCGTCACACCCGAGGGCCGCGCCGAACTCGCGCCCGATCTGGGCGACCTCGAGGGAGTGGGTGAGCCGATTGCGGATGAAATCGTCCGAACCCGGTTGCACCACTTGGGTTTTGGCCGATAACCGGCGCAGCGCCGCAGAGTGCAACACCCGAGCCCGGTCGCGGGCGAAGTCGTCACGGTCGGCCCGCTTATGCGCTGGATCTTCGGCGACCCACCGCTCGCGGTCGCGGACGGCATACCCTTCGCCGGCCGCGCGCACCGGACTCATCGCTGGCGGATCCGGGTGAGGTGCGCCGTGACGCCGGGGATCCAGCAGCGTTCGCGATTGAGCACCCGAGCCCCGACGAGAGTGTGTGGGACGACCACGGTGTCGTCGTAGCGGCCCATGAGGCCCAGATCGGTGCCGTAGATGTCGGTGACGAGCGCCCACACGAAGTCGGTGTGCTGCCGAAGGTGCTCCCCGACGCCCACTCCGAAGCGCTCGATGAGCTCGTCATCAGGCGACTGTCCGAGCGCTGCGTCGAAGGCCCGTCCGAGATCCTGGGCGTCGAGCACGTCGACGCCCGCCTGGTCAAACCAGGCGAGGGCTGCGGCGATCCGCGCCTCCTCGGCTGCACCGAGCGGAGCCGACGACGGTCTCGTCGGCACCTCGTCGAGGATGTCGACCTCGCCGGCCAGCGGGAGGTTGTCCTCGACCGTGCGGGTCTTGCGCGTGAACCAACCCATGTCGGCAGCCTAAGCGTCCGGCCGGGTGGCGCGGAGCCGGGTCAGCCAGGCGGGCACGGCCCCATAGCGCTGCGGCGGGATGAGGTCGTATGCCGCGCACGCCGCGAGCAGCTGGTCGAACCGTCGCTGCCTCGTGACCTCCTGTTTGGCCGAGACGACCCACCACACGCAACTCGTGCGGTAGGACGGGATCGCCGCCGCCCAGAAGGCCGCCGCGTCGGGATCGGCGGTCGAACCGAGCGGCATACTCCGCGGGGAGGTGGCCGGACTCGGCTTGTTCGTAGGCATAGATCCCCTGCCGGTCGGCGGTCCGGGCCTCGAAGGCCGCGAGGCCCGCGGGGTGCATGCGCCCCTCGGCGCTGAGTCGCTCCACGTGGGCGACGTTGACCGAACTCCAGGTGCTGCCGCGGCGACGCGGCGTCCAGCGTTGGCGCACCGAATCCGGCCCCAGCGACTGGACGACCGAGTCGATCCATCCGAAACACAGTGCCTCCGGGACGGCGTCGTCCCAGGTCAGCCCACGCGGGGCGATGTGCTTTTTGCGCAACCCCATCCACAGGTCGGGTGCGGTGTCGTGATGGTCGGCCAGCCACCCGCGGAGCTGCTCCGCGGAGTCGAAGAAAAGGCAGGGCCGCTCAGGCGTGCCGCCGGGGTGGGGGCCGCCGCCGACGCCCGGCGTGATCGTCATGTCGGCGCCCGCGACCCTCAGATGGTGGGGACGGATGATGTGACGCTCCGGGTCAGCGCGCTGACGCGAGCGATGCGGGCGACCTCGGTCACGAGCTCGCCCCCGGCGAAGACCGCCCCCGTAGCTCTCGCGAAGTCGGGGGTGGCACCTGCGCCGGTGACGACGATCGTCCCTCGGCGGGCGAGGTCGACGATCTCGGCGCGCTGCCGCGCGAAGGCTTCCGGCGTGGCAGCCCGCACGTAGACAAGGTCGGGGGTGAGCCCGTCGGTCGCCAAGGCCCAAGCCGTCGGCAGCTCAATCCCGGCATTGATCACCCGCCACCCGGCGCGATGGAGGATGACGGCGGCCGACAGGACGAGCAGTTCTGACCACGGGCCGTCGAGCGCGGCGACGACGGCCAGTGGCCCCACTCCGGCCGAACAACCGCGGGTGAGGCCACCCAGCCGGCCCCTCAGGACGTGCGCGGCATACCCGAGATGCGGCGAGCTGCCTCGATGAGCCGCTTCGGCGGCGAGGTGGTCGATCGTCGGCACGATAACGGAGCGCACGGTGGCCGGCAGCGAGAAATAGCTCATCGCGTGGTCGATGGCGTCGTGAGCGGCCAGTTCGTCGAAGGTGGACGAGGGCCAGCTGAAGGTCGGCGCTCAGGCCGGCCAGGGTGTCCGCGGCTGGGCCCGTTGGGGCGGCGTCGAGCTCCGGGTCCGCGCCCCCGACGCGCCCCCACATCCCGGTGACTCCGGTGGGCGGCTGGACCGAGTATCCGACGGTGGGTGGACCGGCATCGGCGGCGGGTGGGGAGGTGCTGCGGCCGGGCGCGCTCAGGACGATGGTTGCGTCGTCGCGGTGGTGCAGGACGACGCGCGCGGCTTCGGCGGGGGACATCCCCGAGCCGAGCAGCGAGGTCATCCATCGGATGCGGCGCTCATCAGCAGTCGAATACAGCCGGAAACCGCCCGGGGTGCGGTGGGGGCGCAGCAGTCCGTACCGGTGTTCCCAGGCGCGCAGCGTGTGATCGCTGACGCCCGTGCGGCGCGACAGCTCGCCGATCCGGACGAGGTTGTCGTCGACCTCGTCTCCGGCGCCCTCTGGCTCGAGCCCGCGCTCCACCCCATCCGACTCAGGGGCATCGGAGGCCGCCGCCCGGGCAGCGACGTCCGTCAACCCAGCCACCTCGGGAGGCGATGCACCGGGCGCGGTCGGGTCCATGACCCAACCCTAACCCAACCTTCGACACAATCTGCGGGGGCCCAGGGCGCGCCGCTCGCCCCGCCCGCGCCGAGGGCGAGCGGGCGCCCGCCCGCCACCCCCCCGCGCGCCTGGCCCGGCGTCCGGCGTGCGCGCCGGCGAGGGGCGTGGCGAGGGCCCGCCTGAGGTGTCGAGCTCGGCCTCGGCCACGACCGCGGCCTGTGCCGGCGACAGCTCCGGTGATTCCAACCAGCCGTCGGGCAGCGCGACCCGCTTGGGCGTGCCGGCACGGCCCCGCTGGCCTTCGGCGTCGGCACCGGGCCAGGGGGCTCCGTGGTCGAGCTCTGCAAGGAGCGCGTCGAGGGTCGCCAGTGAGTCGACCAGCGCCAACCGCGACCGCAGGGATGAACCGGCGGGGAAGCCCTTGAGGTACCACGCCATGTGCTTGCGGATGTCCTGGCAGCCGCGCCGTTCGTCGTCGTAGAACTCGACGAGGTATGCCGCGTGCTGCCTCAGGGTGTCTGCCACCTGTCCCAGCGTCGGCCGGACCCGAACGGACGAGCCGGACAGAGCCGCGTCGAGGTCGGCGAACAGCCATGGCCGACCGAGACAACCGCGCCCCACGACAACGCCGTCGCAACCGGTTTCGGCCATCATCCTGACCGCGTCGTCCGCACTCCAGATGTCGCCATTGCCCAGGACCGGGATCGTCGTGACCGTGTCTTTGAGACGGGCGATCGCCTCCCAGCGCGCCTGGCCGGAGTAGTGCTGCGAGGCGGTCCGGGCGTGCAGCGCCACCGCGGCCACTCCTGCACGCTGCGCGATCCGCCCCGCGTCGAGATAGGTGAGGTGCTCGTCGTCGATCCCCATCCGCATCTTCACGGTGACCGGCACGTCGGCCCGGTTTCCTTCGGCCACGACAGCGCTCACGATCGCGCGGAAGAGGTCTCGCTTCCACGGCAAGGCGGCTCCGCCCCCCTTGCGGGTGACCTTGGGGACAGGACACCCGAAGTTGAGGTCGATGTGGTCAGCCCGGTCCTCGCTCACGAGAATCCGGGCGGCGGCACGAGCCGTCATGGGGTCGACCGAATACAGCTGGACAGATCTCGGATGCTCGTCCGGGTCGTGCTCGATGAGACGCATGGTCTCGGCATTGCGCTCGACCAGAGCCCGGGAGGTGATCATCTCCGACACATAGAGCGCGCGAGGGGATTGCTCCCGACAGAGCCGCCGGAAAGCGCGGTTGGTGATCCCGGCCATCGGCGCCAGGACAACCGGGGTGGCGATCGTATGCCGCCCGATCACGAGCGAGGCCGGTGCGGTGACGTGGGCTGTCATGCGTCCGTCGGGCGGAGGATGGCGACGAGACCGGGTTCTGTCTCGCCGGCTGATCGTGCGCGTTCTCCGAGCCAGCCGAGAGACGCGAGCACGAGGTCGAGGCCGTCGAGATAGTCGCTGACCTCTGCGGCAGCGCTCCCCCGGACTCGCTTGACGGCGGCCGGATAGCGCTCCGCGAGGGCGCGGGCCTCGGCTGGCTCGAAGGCCGCGACGCGCCAGCCGTCAGGAGGAGGGACCGTTGCGGGTGCCGGGCGGAGCCACCAGGCGTCGGGGAGGTCGTCGGAGGGCAGGCCCGCCCGGCGCAGCGCGTCGGCAGCAGCGGCGTGGTCCACCCACGGCGAAGCAGTGGCCATCCGGCGCGCAAGCCGATCAGCGCGGGTGCGGATGTCCTGCCACGACTCCGCGTCGTCGAGGACGGTGAGGGGCACGGCATACACCTCGAGGGTGGTGCTCATAGGTGGCTCCTAGCGCGACCTGGCGCCTCGGATGCGAGACGTCGTTTCACTCTAGTCAGCGGCAAGCGTTGACCCGATCCGCGGTCACCTCGCGAACGAAACCGGCGATGATCGCGCTCGTGTGCCAGGGCCGCGTGAGCGGCAGGAGGTGGCTGGCGCCCCGGATCGTGCGGACGCGGCAGTCGCGGGCGTGGGCGGCGTATCGCCGAGTGTTGATCGCCACCTGGTCGAGGCTGCCGCGGAGGATGAGGACTGGGCATGTGACGGTGTCGAGGAGTTCGGGTCGTCCCCCGGACATGACTTCGGACCACATCGTGGGGATGTCGGTGAAGAAGTACCCCTCCGCGAGGATCGGGATCGGCCACTTCGGGCGGCGCGATCCGTGTCAGGATCCGGTCGTTGAAGCGGGCCATTCTCGCGGGACCGGCGGTGTCGGTCGCCCAACCAAGCGCCCGATAGATCGCCGCGCCGGGACCCGACGGCACCGCCGTGGAGCCGATGAGCACGAGTCCGGCGAGGCGATCGCTGTGCTGGGAGGCGTAGGTCATCGAGACATAGCCGCCGAGGGAGTGCCCGGCCAGGACGACCGGTATGCCGTCCGGTGTGCTCGCGACCGTATCCGCCACGACCTCGACAGCGGAGGCCATCGTGAAGGGGACCTCGGCGCGGGACCCGTGGCGAGGAAGATCGGGGGTGATGACCTCGAACTCCGGCTCAAGCCAGGAGCGATGAGCAGCCCACTGGATGCCGCTGACTCGGGTGCCGTGGACGAGCACAACGCGGGCTCGGGGATCGGTCACGAGACCAGCCTAAGTCGATCCCGCCGGTCCATTGTCCGGGGTATCGGGCCGCGGCGGCCGGCGGTCGCGGTGGCCGGCGGTCGCGGTGGCCGGCGGTCGGGTCGGGCGGTCGGGTCGGGCAGTCGGACGCGCCGGCGTGCCCATCAGCCAACCGCTAGCGGTGCTGAGACGCCCTGTCCAAGCCCCCGCCCCCACCCGCACCGACCACTTCCCGAGGTCCCTATCGCATTGCCCCGCCTCATATCCGCAGCCACAGGAGGTTGGACGCAGGGTGACGGCTCCCGTGGACCGGCGCGGCTGGCGCATCGACGCTCATCCCGGACCTGCCGCCACCGCCTGCAACCCGACCCCCAGCGCCAGCCCGCCACTGCGGTCGTTGAGCTGGAGTTGCGCGACGACCCAACTGCGGCCTCGGGTGATGTCCCACGCCATGAGCAGGGCCTCGTCGTGCGTCGTCAGGCGGTAGAGGACAACCTCTTCCGAGGCCCACCCCAGGGCTGAGAAGGCTCCCTTCGGCACGTCCGATGTTCCCCTGAGGGCAAGGATCCGAGACCCCTCGGATGAGCCATGCTCGCCGAAGCCGGCGAACGCGAGACCCTGGTAGACGTCCACCACGTTGGACACGTCTGGCGAGACAAAGGTGCCGGTCGCGACGAGCCCGCCGGCGCTCGTCGCCGTGTCACCCCAGCTCGTGCCGAGGACGGGGCTGAGGGCCCGCTGCGACAACACAGTGCCGGTGTCGTCGAAGCGGAGGAGATCGACCGTCTCACCATCAGACGCCACGAGGGAGCGGCCTTCGTGGACGACCTCGGCCGCGGGGCGGACGGTCGGACCTGCGGGGTTGGCCGGGTCGATCCTCCAATGAGCGGTGTCGGAATGGGCGACGAACCAGGTCCCTCCCGCTGACCAACCGCCACGCTCGAGGTACGTCGCCGGCACCGGCACGCGGCGCACTGACCCATCTCGAACGTCGACGAAGACGACCGCACCGTCCTGGACAAACCCCGCCCGGTAGCCGTCGGGCGAAACGACATGTGCCCCCAGTGGCAGCGTCCCCCCATTGACGGGGTCCCCGACCAGCGACAACGTCACCGAGGTGGCTTCGACAAAACCGCCGACCGACCCTCCGAGGAAGAACACTGGTCGGAAGCTCTTCCCGCCCAGATCGCGCAGCACGACGGCACCGATGCGCCCCGTAGTCCCCCGCCCGCCACCTAAAGCCGGCACCACGTGGTCCCGGCCCACGAAGAGCTTCTCCGGCAGGGGGACGCCGTCAGCGGCGACGATCAACGCATCTCGCCGAGCTGCAGCAAGGTCGAGCAGATCGATCCGGACTCCCTGGACAGTGGGACCGGTTGATCCACCAGGGCCGGTGGTGATCACGGTCATCGAGGGCGAGCTGCCCGGCAGGCTCCCCGCTGGTGGTTGGAGCTGTCTCCAGCCCCACGGCATGACGAGGGCGATCCCGGCGACCACCGCGGCCGTTCCGAACGCGCGGCGTCGCCGGCGACGGCGCGCCAGCCCCCAGGAGCGATGCGCGGTGTCACCCCTGCTGATGGCCTCGATATCTCCGGCGATCTCGGTCAGGATGATGCGCAACTGGTCGCTCATGACCGCTCTCCCTCCAGGTCCCACTCGCTCGTGGCGGGCAGGATCGAACGCAACTTGGTCAGCGCAGCGTGGGTCTGGCTCTTGACGGTCCCGACCGAGACGCCCAGAAGGTCGGCGACGTCACGCTCGCTGCGATCCTCGAAGTACCGCAGGACGACGACCGCACGCTGCTTGGGCGTCAGGGCGCTCAGCGCACGCGCGACGTCGATCCGCGCAACGGCATACCCATGTCCGCCGTCGGCCTCTCCGACGCGCGCCCGGCTCTCCACGCCCTGGCGCGAGGTGAGCCAGCGCTGGGTGGCGCTGCGCTCGGCGCGCCGTCGGCGCCACCACGACACCGCATCGCGGTAGACGATCTGGCGCACGTAGGCATCCGGGTGCTCGTCGCGCACCCTGGCCCAGCGGCCGGCCAGCTTGACGAGAGCGTCCTGGACGATGTCCTGCGCCTCGCCCACGTCTCCGCAGACGAGGTATGCCGCCCGCAACAGACCCTGCTCCCGCGCCGCGACGAAGCGCGCAAAGTCGTCATAGTCCGACGAGTCGCCGGAGGACCCACGGCCTGGCACCAACGCTGGCATGGCCCTCCGTCCCGTCCGAGCACCGCGATCAGCGGTCCACCGTCTCTGCGGTGTCAACGCACGGCAGACCTCGAAAGGTTGGCCCGGACGCCGAAATGGGCCGGATTCGAGCAGTCAGCCACCGAGGGTGTCAGCAGCCGAGGAGGCGGCTCGCGAGATAGCCCTCGACCTGGTCGAGCCCGACACGTTCTTGCGCCATCGTGTCCCGGCTGCGGATCGTCACCGCGTGGTCATCGAGGGTCTCGAAATCGACCGTGATGCAGAACGGCGTCCCGATCTCGTCCTGACGGCGGTAGCGCTTGCCGATGGCCCCGGCATCGTCGAAGTCGACGTTCCAGTGGCGGCGCAGCGTCGCAGCGAGGTCACGGGCCTTGGGCGAGAGGTCGGCGTTGCGCGACAGCGGCAGCACCGCGGCCTTGACCGGCGAGAGCCGCGGGTCGAGGCGCAAGACGACACGCTTGTCGACCCCGCCCTTGGTGTTGGGTGCCTCGTCCTCGGCATAGGCGTCAACGAGGAACGTCATGAGGCTGCGCGACAGGCCCGCCGCCGGCTCGATGACATAGGGCGTGTAGCGCTCGCCCGTCGCCTGGTCGAAGTAGGACAGGTCCTGACCCGAGTGCGTGGAGTGCGAGGTGAGGTCGAAGTCGGTGCGGTTGGCGATGCCTTCGAGCTCGCCCCACTCCGAGCCGGTGAAGTTGAAGCGGTATTCGATGTCGACCGTGCCCTTGGAGTAGTGGGACAGCTTCTCCTTGGGGTGCGCGTAGTGGCGCAGGTTGTCGGCCTTGATGCCGAGGTCGACATACCAGCGCGTGCGCTCCTCGATCCAGTACTGGAACCACTGCTCGTCGTCGCCCGGCTTGACGAAGAACTCCATCTCCATCTGCTCGAACTCGCGGGTGCGGAAGATGAAGTTGCCCGGTGTGATCTCGTTGCGGAAGCTCTTGCCGACCTGGGCGATGCCGAACGGAGGCTTGCGACGCGCGGCCTGCTCGACGTTCTTGAAGTTGATGAAGATGCCCTGGGCGGTCTCCGGGCGCAGGTAGTGCAGCCCGCTCTCGTCGTCGACCACCCCGAGGTAGGTCTTGAGCATCATGTTGAACGCGCGCGGCTCGGTCCACTGGCCGCGGTTGCCACAGTGCGGGCAGGCGATCTCCGCCAGCGGGATGTCGTCAGGGTTGACCTCGCCCGACTTCTTCGCCGCGGCAGCCTCCTGGAGGTGGTCGGCACGCAACCGCTTGTGGCAGGACAGGCACTCGACGAGAGGGTCGGAGAACGTGCCGACGTGACCCGATGCGACCCAGGTCTCGCGCGGCAGGATGATCGACGAGTCCAGGCCGACGACGTCTTCGCGCGCGTGGACCATCGACTTCCACCACTGGCGCTTGATGTTTTCCTTGAGCTCGACACCGAGGGGGCCGTAGTCCCAGGCCGACCTCGTCCCGCCGTAGATCTCCCCGCACGGGAAGACGAAGCCCCTGCGCTTGCAGAGGCTGACGACGGTGTCGACGGTCGAGGTGTTCGCAGCCATGGGGGACAGGTTATCGGCCCAGCCGTGCGCCCTCCGAACCGCGCCGGTATGCCGTGCGTCTACCCTTGTCCCTCGTGAGTCTGCCCCTGAGGTCCAAGATCGAACACGCCTCCGCTCCCGTCATCGAGCGCCTCAATGCGCTCCCCCGGGTCGCGGCCTTCCTCGGCGTCCTCGCGCTCATGGCTGCCGGGGCGTTCGTGCCGCGGTTCGGCTATCTCTTCACCAGCCTCGTCGCGGGCTTCCTCGCGTGGCTGATCTACCTCACCTGGCCGCGCCTGACCGGCCCTGAGAAGCTCATGCGGATTGCCGTCATCGCCCTCGTCGTCGCGCTCGTCGTCATGCAGGCCTTCCCCCGCTGACACCGCTGACCCCGCTGACCCCGCTGACCCCGCGATCAGCGACACGAGCGTCTCGCGGTTTTCATACCTCGCCCGCGTCCCGCGGATCTTGAATCCCAGCCGTTCATACAGCGCCCTCGACGGGTTGTCGACGTTGACGCACAGCCAGACCCGGTCACTGCCCGCTTTCCGCAATGCGGTCAGCGACCGCGCGACTAAGTGCGCACCCAAGGCCCGGCCCCGCCATGAGGGCACGACACCGACGTCGTCGATCCAGTCCTGCGAGACCAGGACAAACCCGACGGCTTCACCAGTGTCGGTCAGCGCGACCCGCGACAGATCCGGCCGGAAGCCAGGCGTGCCCCGCACGTCGGCGATCCACTCCTCGGCAGTCACGGGCCGGTATGCCGGTCGGTCGCCGAAGCTCCCGACGAACGCTGCGTAGAAGTCGGGTGCGGTATCGGCGCTGAACCTCCGCTTGTGGATGCCCTCCGGTGTGCGGACCCGGGGCAGCGTGCGCAGCTTGTGGCTCATCACCGACTCGGCGAAGACCCGGTGCAGCCCGCTCGACGCGAAGAGCGATTCGGCTTCGAGCGACATCGTCTCGGCGACCACGAGCAGGTCGTCGGTGCCCGCGTTTTCGCGGCACCATGTGACGAGCAACTCGCCGTGACCTTGCCGTCGCATCGACGGGTGCACTAGCCCAGTGGCGGTGCGGCGCTGACCACTCCTCCCGAGCGCGGCTGCGGCGACAACGTCGGTGGTGTCGTCGCGGCCGACGATCCCTACGTCGTTGAGGAAGAGGGCGCTGAGGTATTCCTCAGTCCCCAGCGGCGGGTAGCCGCCATCGGCGGCTAGGCATGCCTGAGCCAGCTGCACCAGGCCGGGAAGGTCTTCCTCGGTCATCGGCGTCCACGCCAGTGTCCCCATCGGTGCTCACCTCGTCCTGTCAGTCCCAGGGTATGCCGCCCCGGGCCCGGCGACGCTCCGAGCCAGTAGCTCCCAACCCCAAGTTGACAATGATTCTCATTTCCGTCAGGCTCTCGCTGTGCCTCAGACCTTGACCTCGATCTCACACCAGCCATCACAGTCGGCGCCGCTTCCGCGCACCACGCACTCACGGGGCGGCCTGGTGGCCGCTGGCATCCTCGCGGCCGCTGTCACTCTCGCCGGCTGCTCCACGTCAACGCCCTCGTCAAGCGCCTCGCCCTCCCCCGCGGCGTCGGCGAGCACCACCGCAGCACCCGCGACGACGTCTACCGCCAAGGTGCCTGTTGTCGCGGGCTTCTATCCCCTCGCGTATGCCGCACAACGAGTCGGCGGCGACGCCGTAGACGTCGTCGACCTCACCAAGCCCGGAGCCGAGCCCCACGACGCCGAGCCAACGACCGCCGACGTCGCCACCGTGCGCAAGTCCCGGGTCATCCTCACGGTGAAGGGATTCCAACCCGCCGTCGACGCCCTGGTCGCCCAAGCCACCGCCGAGCAGAAGGTCGTCGACGCCACGACCGTCCCTGGCGCGATCGGAAATCTCGCGACAAGTGAAGGTGTTGACCTGCATTTCTGGCTAGACCCGACTCACTATTCGGCCTATGTGGCAGGAGTGGCCGACGCTCTTGCGGCCGTGGATCCCGCTCGCGCGGACACCTACCGCAAGAATGCCGACGCCCTCCGGACCGAACTGACCGCCTTGGACACGGCATACTCGACCGGACTCGCGACCTGCCAGTCGCGCACGCTGGTGACCGGCCACGAGGCCTTCGGATATCTCGCCAAGCGCTACGGCTTGACCCAGGTGGGCATCGCGGGGCTCAACCCCGACCAGGAGCCCACGGCAAAGCAGCTCGCTGCTGTGGCTGACACCGTGCGCACAGCCAAGGTCGGGACGATCTACTCCGAGACCCTCGTCGACGCGAAGTTCGCTCAGACCGTCGCATCGAGCACGGGGGCGAAGCTCGCGGTGCTCGACCCGGTCGAAGGCATCTCCACGACGTCGGCAGGATCGGACTACCTTGGGGTGATGCGCAGCAACCTCGAGACTCTTCGCCTCGGCCAGGGGTGTGCGTGACCTCTCCACCCGAGCCGCCGGTGCTCGCGCTGCGCGAGGCTGGCTTCGGCTACAACGACACCCCGGTGGTCACCGGGGTGTCGTTGGCCGTCCACTCCGGCGACGTCCTGGCGATCCTCGGGTCCAACGGTTCGGGCAAGTCGACGATCGTCAAAGGCATCCTCGGGCTGGCGGCGGGCTTCGGTGGCGAGGTCACCGTCTTCGGCCAGCCTCGCGGGGAGTTTCACGACCACCCACGCCTCGGGTACGTCCCCCAGCGGCACACGTTGTCGAGCACCGTCCGCTCGACGGTGCGCGAAGTCGTGGCCACCGGGCGTCTGTCCCGCCGGCCGTGGTGGTCACGGACGACCGCGGCCGACCGGAGAGCTGTCGAGCGGGCCATCGACCTTGTCGGGCTGACCGACCGGGCACGCGTCGACGTCGCCGACCTGTCCGGCGGCCAGCAACGACGCGTCCTCATCGCCCGCGCCCTCGCCGGCGACCCCGACGTCCTGCTGATGGACGAGCCCACAGCCGGCGTCGACGCCGTCAACCAGCACGTCCTCGCCGACGTGCTGCGCCGTCTCGTCGCCGAAGGCCTGACGATCGTCGTCGTGACGCACGAACTGGCCGCCCTCGAGGACCTCGTCACGCGAGTCGTCGTCGTCGACAGCGGCCGAGTGACCTTCGACGGCGACCGGCGAGACCTTCGAGCGCACGGCGCCGTCCGTGCTGCACGACCACAACCATCATCATCACGACGACGATGACGACCACGAGGAGCACGGCCCCGTGCCCGTGACCGTCGAGGTCATCCGCCCCGCGACGAGCCTCCCGGGGGTGCGCCATGGGTGAGATGCTCGCCCTCGACTTCATGCAGCGAGCCCTCCTGGCCGCCCTCCTCGTGGGCATGGCCGCTCCGCTCGTCGGCATCTTCCTCGTCCAACGCCGCCTCGCCCTCATCGGCGACGGCATGGGCCACGTCGCCCTCGCCGGTGTCGCGGTCGGAGTGCTCACCGGGTCTTCCCCGGTGCTGGACTGCTCTCGTGGCGGCGCTCGTCGCCGCGATCGTCGTCGAGCTGATCCGCACGAGTGGTCGCAGTCAAGGCGACGTCGCGCTGGCGATCATCTTCTACGGCGGCATCGCCGCCTGCGGTCGTCATCATCTCGGCTTCACCCAAGGGCACCCCGGCCAACCTCACGGCATACCTCTTCGGGGCCATCACGACCGTGCAACCGGGCGACCTGTGGGTCTTCGGCGCCTTGACCGCGCTCATCGTGGGCACGGTCTCGCTCCTGCGGTGGCGGCTGTATGCCGTGGCCTCCGACGAGGAGTATGCCCGGGCCGCCGGGACTGCCCGTGCTCGCGCTCAATCTCGCGCTCGCGGTCCTCACCGCGGTCACGGTCGTCGTGTCGATGCGGGTCGTCGGGCTGCTGCTCATCAGCGCCCTCATGATCGTGCCCAACGCCGCGGCCCAGGTGCTCGGCCGCAGCTTCCGCACCTCCCTCACCTGGGCGGTCGTCATCGGGGTCATCTCCTCCGTGGGCGGCGTCGTTGTCTCGTATGCCGCCAACACCCCCTCCGGCGGCACCATCGTCCTCATCGCGATCGCCTGGTATCTCGTGGCCGCGGTGGGGGCGGCGCTGCTGGCCCGGGCCCGACGCAGCAGCCACGCCGAGGCCGAACGCCACCGGCACGAACACGGCCCCGACTGCGGGCACGAAGCGATCCCGCACGACGACCATGTCGACTACCTCCACGACGGTCATCGGCATGCCCCGCACCTCGGCCATTACGACGAGCACACCGAGCGCGCGGCCGACCACGAGGGGTCCCGATGACAGCCCGCAAGCTGACCCGCCAGCAGGCGACCGTCCTCGCTGGCCTCCAGCGTTCGGAGGAGTTCACCTCGGCCCAGGTCCTGCACACACGACTGCGATCCGGCGGCGCGACGGTGGGCCTCGCCACCGTCTACCGCACCCTCGCTGCCCTCGCTGCCTCCGGCGAGATCGACGTCCTGCGCACCGACGAGGGCGAGGCGATGTATCGCGCATGCTCGACCGACCATCACCACCATCTGCTGTGTCGCGAGTGCGGGCGCACCGTGGAGGTCGACGGCCCGGCGGTCGAGGCGTGGGCAGCCACGGTGGCCGCTGATCATGCCTTCCGGGACGTGCGGCATACCGTCGAACTCGTCGGGGTCTGCGCCGACTGCTGAGCCGGCGCTAGAGTCGCGCTCATGTGGACCGCGGCCTTCTGGGGATTTGTCGGTGGCGCGGCACTCATCGTCGGCGCCCTGCTCGGGATCTACGCGCGCGCGTCCACCCGCGTCATCGGGTTGGTCATGGCCTTCGGTGCCGGGGTGCTCATCAGCGCCGTCTCCTTCGAGCTCACCTTGGAAGCATTCGAGGGCGGTGGATCCACGGCCGTCGTCCTCGGGCTCGTCGCCGGAGCCCTGACCTTCTTCATCGGCGACTGGCTCGTCGACAACCGAGGCGGACACCGACGCAAGAGTCCCGTCGCGCAGATCCACGCCAGCCAGGGCGGTGCGATGGCGCTCGTCCTGGGGGCGCTCTTGGACGGCATCCCCGAATCCGCGGCCATCGGGTCGAGTCTGCTCGGCGGCGGTGAGGTCGGCGTCGCCATGGTCGCCGCTGTTTTCCTCTCCAACGTCCCCGAGTCGATGTCGGCGTCAGCCGGACTCAAGGCGGCCGACCGCAGCACCCGCTACATCCTCGGACTGTGGGGCGGGGTTGCGATCGTGTCCGCGATCGCCGCGGCCCTCGGGTATGCCGTCCTCGGCTCCGCCTCCCCCGAGGCGTTGGCGTTCGTCCAGTGTTTCGCGGCCGGGGCGATCATCACGATGCTCGGCGACACGATGGTCCCCGAAGCCACCGAGCACGCCGGCAAGCTCGTGGGCTTGCTCATCGTGGCCGGCTTCATCCTCGCCTTCCTGCTCTCACACACGGTCTGACACGCTGCTCGAGGCGCGATCGGTCGGCGCAGCTCGGCGCAGACGCACCGTGCACAGCGGCAGGAAGAGGTGCACGAGCGGACCGATCGACACGGCATACAGGACCGTCCCAAGCCCGACCGTCCCGCCGAGCAGCCAGCCGACGACGAGCACCGTCACCTCGATGCCGGTCCGCACGAGGCGCAGCGACCAGCCGGTGCGGGCAGCGAGCCCGGTCATGAGACCATCACGCGGGCCGGGGCCGAGTTGGCTGCCGATGTAGAGACCCCCGGCGAGGCCGTTGAGGACGACACCGGCTCCGAGCATGGACACCCGCGCCGGCAGACCCTCCGGTGCCGTGAGGAGGCCGAGGGTGGCGTCGACGGCCAGACCGATGACGAAGACATTGCACACCGTGCCCAGCCCAGGCCACTGCCGCAGCGGGATCCACAGGAGCAAGACGAGGGCGCCGACCGCGATCGTCACCTGTCCGAACGTCCACCCGACGCGGCCGGCGAGCCCGGCGTGGAAGACGTCCCAGGGGTTGAGGCCGAGCCCGGCGCGGACCATCATCGCCATCGACACGCCGTAGAGCACCAAGCCGAGCAAGAGTTGGGTCACCCGATGCCCCGTCCGGCCCGCGGACAGCTGCGCCCGAGGGCTGAGATTGGCCAGGGGCACGTGACGGCGGCGCATGAGATCCATCGTGACGCAGACTGGTCTGGAAATCGATAGCCACTTCTGATCCACTGGTCCCATGCCCGATGCAACCATCACCGCCGGCGGCCTCACCGCCCTCCTCGGCTCGGACCCACTCGTCGGCGACGGACCGGCATACCGGCTCCTGGCTGATCGCCTGCGCCACCTCATCGCCGACGGCCGCATCCCCGCCGGCACCCGGGTCCCTAGCGAACGTGACCTCACCGCGGCGGTGGACGTGAGCCGCACGACCGTCACCCGCGCGTATGCCGTGCTCCGCGACGGCGGGCTATCTCATCTCACGCCGCGGATCGGGGTCGGTCGCCGCCTTGCCCGGAGGGGCCTTGCCCTCGCACGGGCCGCTCATCGCCCGACGCACCCCCGCCCACACGATCGACCTCACGTATGCCGCCCTCCCGGCAAGCACTGGCACGATGCAGGCCTACGAGCGAGCCCTCGCGGCGCTCCCGCGCTATCTCACGGTGCCGGGTTACGACCCGGTCGGACTGCCGCAGACCCGCGCCGCCATCGCCGACTGGTTTGCCGGTCGCGGCCTGCCGACGACCCCCGACCAGATCATCGTCACGACCGGAGCGAATACCGCGCTCGCGGCGGTCGCCCACGCTCTTGGTCGACCCGGGCAGCGCGTCGTCATGGAGACGCCGACCTACGCCAACGCGATCCATACCCTGACGGGAGCGCGCCTGCGCCCGACGGGGGTCCCGCTGGGGGCGGGCGGGTGGGAGGTGGACAGCGTCGCGGCGACGATGCGCCGGACGAGCGCTCCCCTGGCCTATCTCATCCCCGATTTCCACAATCCGACCGGCGCCCTCATGCCGGCTGCGACGAGGGCGGCGATGGTCGCTGCGGCCGACCGCGCCGGGACGACCCTCGTGGTCGACGAGACGTTCGCCGACCTGCCACTCGATCTCACGTCGGCGCAGATGCCTGCCCCGATGGCAGCCTTCGGTGACCGCGTCGTGACGATCGGCAGCACGAGCAAGGCCTTCTGGGGTGGGGTCCGGGTGGGCTGGCTCCGGCTCCCGCCCGACCCGGCGCTGCGTGAGCGCGTGCTCTACGCCCGCCACTGTGTCGACCTCGGCACGCCGATCCTCGAACAACTCGTGACCGCGGAGCTGTTCGCGGCGCGCGCGGCGATCATCGAGGAGCGGCGGGTCACCCTGCGCAGCCAGCGCGCCGCGCTGGCCGACGCCCTCGAGGCGAGCCCTGCCCGACTGGCAGTTTACGGTGCCGGCCGGTGGGGTCAACCTCTGGTGTGAGCTGCCCCGGCCGGTCGCGTCCGGCCTCGTGCCGCGCGGCTGCTCCGCTCGGTCTGCATCTGGCCGCCGGCGGCCGGTTCGCGGTCGGCGGCGGCCTCGAGTCATGCCTGCGGCTGCCCTTCACCCTCACCCCTGATCGACTCCGGGAGGCGGTGGCGCGACTGGCTCAGGCGTGGTCGTCGGCCGTCGAGTCGACACCCGCACACGCATCCTGGCCACCGATCGTCGCCTGATCGATCGCCCCGCCGTAGCGACGGTCGCGGCCGGCATACTGCTCGATCGCCGACCACAGGTCGACGGCGGTCGAAGTCGGGCCACAACGTGTCGAGGAAGACCATCTCGGCATAGGCGGACTGCCACAGCAGGAAGTTGGACGTGCGCTGCTCCCCCGACGACCGGACGAAGAGGTCGACATCGGGCATCGTCGGCTCCTGGAGGTAGCGGGCGATGGTGCGTTCGTCGATCGACGACGGTTTGAGGCGGCCGTCACGGGCGTCCGCGGCGATCCGCTGGACGGCATCGGCGATCTCGGCCCGGCCGCCGTAGTTGACGCAGAAGTAGAGCGTGAGGCCCGTGTTGTGCTGGGTGAGGTCCTGGGCGGCCTCGAGCTCGGAGATGACCGAGCGCCAGAGGCGTGGGCCGGCGCCCGACCCAGCGCATCCGCACGCCCCACTCGTGGAGCTGGTCTCGGCGGCGACGGATGACGTCGCGGTTGAAGCCCATGAGGAAGCGCACCTCGTCGGGCGATCGGCGCCAGTTTTCGGTCGAGAAGGCATAGGCGGACAGATGGGTGACGCCGACCTCGATCGCGCCGGCGACGACGTCGAGCAGCGCCGCCTCGCCGGCTTCGTGGCCCTTGGTCCGGGGCAGTCCACGGTGGTTGGCCCAGCGGCCGTTGCCGTCCATGACGATCGCGACGTGTGTGGGGAGGACGTCACGGGGGATCGCCGGCGGCTGGGCCCCGGAGGGATGCGCGAAGGGCCGCTGGTATTCCGTCACGCTCACCACCCTAGAGCCGCGCGCCGTCTGCTCCAGCGTGCCGTCGCCCGCCACGCCCCCCGCGAGGTGTCAGATGTGGTCGCCACCCGGGCCGGGAAGCGACCACTGGTGACACCTCGCGCACCCAGGCGGCGGCTCCTGTGGATAGTCCACCTCGCCAGAGTGCTCCAGCACTCACCATTGCTGTATGCCGCGCTCGCGATCGCCTCTCCCTGCGGCGTTGGCGACCGGTGCCTTCACGGTCGCGCAGGCACGCGAGCTCGGACTGACGCGGGGCCAGTTGCGTCACGCCTCGCTCCATCGGCCGACCCGTGGCGTGTGGTCCGTCGACCCGCCCGTCACGGTGCTGACCGCTGCACGGGCCATGGCTGCGGCCACCGGCCACCCCTTCGCCCTGTCGCACGGGAGCGCGGCATACCTGCTGGGCTGGCCGATGTCCGGCCCGTGGCAGCCGGGGTCCCTCATCCACCTGATGCGACCCACGACGCTCTCCATCCCTCGCCGCGCAGGAGTCATCGGACACCGCGGGCTCGAGTCGCGCCGGGTCGTCACGATCGCCGGGTTGCCCGTGGTCGCGCCCGCGGATACCTGGGCCGATCTCGGCTCGCACCTGCCGCTCGATGACCTCGTCGTCGTCGGCGACTTCCTCCTGGGGCGCAGCCTGCCGCTCGACGAGTTGCGGCGCACCGTTGCCGTGCGTGCTGGGGCTCGCGGCACACGTCGCCTCGCGGAAGCTCTGACCCTGATCCGACCGGGCAGCGCGTCTCGGATGGAGACGCTGAGCAGGGTGGTGTTTCACCGCACCGGGCTGCCCGAACCCCACCTCAATGCAGACGTCTTCGACCGACACGGCGGATGGCTCCTGAGGGCTGACTTCCTGTGGCGTCGCCAGCGGGTGATCGGCGAATACCAGGGCGACCACCATCGGACCGACCGCCGGGCATGGCAGGTCGGCTTCGGTCGACGACATCTGGCTGAGTCCCACGGGTGGCGCGTCGTGGAGTTCGGGTCGCGCGACATCGTCCATCCACCCTCGCGCGAGGTCCTCATCGGGCTGCTGCGCTCGTTGCTTCGCGATGCCGCCTGAGGCGAGATGTCAGACGTGGTCGCTTCCCGGGGCGGGAGACAACCACTGGTGACACCCCACGCGCCATGACGTGAATTCCGGGCCCAACAGGGCCTACCAGGGAGCGCGCTCGACGTGCGGGAGGCTGCGCACTCCACGTTCGAGGTGCCACTGGAGGAACGCCGCGACCAGTCCGCTGCCCTCTCGTTGATGCACCGGCTGGGATGCGTCTGCCTGGGCCCAATCGCCGGTAAGCAGAGCGACGAGGAGGGCGACGGTCTCGGGTGAGGGAGCGGCAAAGCCGGGCGGACGGCATACGAGACACACCGCCCCACCGGCAGCGATATTGAAGGCGCGATGCGGACCTGGCGCCCCGCACTTGGCGCAATCGCCGAAGCTCGGCGCCCACCCCGCGACCGACAGGGCACGTAGGAGGTAAGCGTCGAGGACGAGACCCGGGTCATGCTCCCGCGCCGCGAGCGCCGCCATCGCCCCGGCCACGAGGAGGTACTGCTGGGTCGCGGGCAACGCTTCTTCGGTGAGCCGGTCGCACGTCTCCACCACGGCCGTCGCTGCGGTGTATGCCGCGTAGTCCCGGCAGATCGCATCTCCGTGAGGAGCGAGCGTCACCGCTTGCGTGACGGTATCCAGGTTGCGTCCTTCATAACACTGCAGGTCGACGACCATGAAGGGCTCGAGCCGCGACCCGAAGCGGGAGCTCGTGCGACGCACGCCTTTGGCGACCGTGCGGATTTTGCCGCGCGTGCGGGTGAGCGCCGTGATGATCCGGTCGGCCTCCCCCAGCTTGTGGGTGCGCAGGACGACCGCCTCGTCACGGTAGAGCGGCACCCGGCCATTGTGCCTCGCCGACCCGACATCGCCCCAGATTAGAACACAGTTCCGATATGCTCGTGTCATGTCTCTCGCGTGGCAGGGTTCGCTGCTCGACCTCGACGAGGTCCCCTCGTTCGGGGAGATCGCCGACGGCCTTGAGCGGATCACCCTCGGCTTCGGCGCCTGGGTCGACGTGCGCCCAGGTTGGCTTGCCGGTGCAGACAGCGCCTTCGCACTCGTCCGGGCCGCCGTCCCCTGGCACGCCGAGCGACGCGTCATGTGGGACAACGTCGTCGACGTCCCGCGCCTCACGAAGCACTACGGCACCGGAGAGCCACTCCCCGTCCCCCTGCTCACGGAGGCCCGCGACCGATTGAGCGCCCATTACCGCGAGGAGCTCGGCGAGGACTTCACCAGCGCCGGATGCTGCCTCTATCGGGACGGCCGCGACAGTGTCGCCTGGCACGGCGACACCGTTGGGCGCGGGGCGACCCACGACACGATGGTCGCGATCCTGTCACTCGGGTCACCCCGGGCGCTCACGCTGCGCAAGCGCGGCGGTGGGCACACGGCATACCGGCTGCCGTTGGGGCATGGCGATCTCGCGGTGATGGGCGGGTCCTGCCAGCGCACCTGGGAGCACGCCATCCCCAAAACTGCCAAGCCCGTCGGCCCGCGGATTTCGATCCAGTTCCGGACTCGCGGCGTGCGTTAGGCGTGCTGACCGGACAGATCAGTGCTCGGTGTCGCGCAGCGCCCGGTTGACGGCCGAGACGATGGCCTTGAGCGACGCGGTCACGATCGACGAGTCGATCCCGACTCCCCACAGCACGCGCTCCCCGACGGCGCACTCGACGTAGGCCGCCGCCTTGGCGTCCCCACCCGAGGACATCGCGTGCTCGGCGTAGTCGAGGACGCGCACGTCGATCCCGAGCTGCCCGAGCACGGAGCAGAACGCCGCGATCGGACCGTTGCCGTGGCCTTCGAGGGTCGTGACCTCGGTGGCCGAGGCCGTCCGGTCCCGCACCCCGGCGATAAGGGTCGTGTCGCCGTCCTCCTCGGCCTCGATCCGCGCCGTCGCAAGCCGGAACCGGCCCCACGGGTGATCGGGCGTCGGGAGGTATTCGTCTTCGAACTTGTGCCACAGCTCGGTCGGGGTGACCTCGCCGCCGTCCTGGTCGGCGTCCCGTTGCACCACGCCGGAGAACTCGATCTGCAGGCGCCGCGGCAGGTCCATGCCCCGCTCGGACTTCATGATGTAGGCGACGCCGCCCTTGCCGGACTGGCTGTTGACGCGCACCACGGCCTCGTAGGAGCGGCCGAGGTCGTGTGGGTCGATCGGCAGATACGGGACCGCCCACGGGATGCCGTTGATGTCGGTCCCAGCTTCCGCGGCGTCTTTCTCCATCCACTCGAAGCCCTTCTTGATGGCGTCCTGGTGGGAGCCGGAGAAGGCCGTGAAGACGAGGTCGCCGCCATAGGGGTGCCGCTCGTGGACGGGCAGCTGGTTGCAGTGCTCGACGGTGCGGCGGATCTCATCGATATTGGAGAAATCGATCTGCGGGTCGATGCCCTGGGAGAAGAGGTTCATCCCGAGGGTGACCAAGTCGACGTTGCCCGTGCGCTCTCCGTTGCCGAAGAGGCAGCCTTCGATGCGGTCCGCGCCGGCGAGGTAGCCGAGCTCCGCAGCGGCGACGCCGGTGCCCCGGTCGTTGTGGGGGTGCAGGCTCACGAGGATGGAGTCGCGTCGGTCGAGGTGACGACACATCCACTCGATCGAGTCGGCATAGACGTTGGGGGTGATCATCTCGACCGTTGCCGGCAGGTTGATGATCATCTTGTGGTCGGGGGTCGGATCGATGACCTCGATGACCGCGTTGCACACTCGGGCCGCGAACTCCAGCTCGGTGCCGGTGTAGGACTCGGGTGAGTACTCGTAGTAGACGTCCGTCTCGGGGATCGTCTCCTCGAGCTTGCGGCACAGGCGCGCACCTTGCAGGGCGATATCGATGATGCCGTCCTGGTCGAGGCCGAAGACGACCCGCCGCTGGAGCACGGACGTCGAGTTGTAGAAGTGGACGATCGCCTGCTTGGCACCCCGGATCGCGTCGAAGGTGCGCTCGATGAGGTGGTCGCGGCACTGGGTCAGCACCTGGATCGTCACGTCGTCGGGGATGTGGCCGCCCTCGATGAGCTCGCGGCAGAACGTGAAGTCGGTGTCGCTCGCGCTCGGGAAGCCGACCTCGATCTCCTTGTAGCCCATCCGCACGAGCAGGTCGAACATCCGCTTCTTGCGCTCGGAGTTCATCGGGTCGATGAGCGCCTGATTGCCGTCGCGCAGGTCGACCGCAGCCCACCGGGGTGCGGTGGTGATCGTCTTGGTCGGCCACGTGCGGTCAGGCAGGTCGATCGTCAACTGCTCGTGGAACGGCACGTACTTGCCGAAGGGCATACCGGAAGGGGTTTGGGGGTGATGCATGGTGGTGGCTCAGTCCTCGTCTAGGTCGGTGCAAATGCGCGGCCGGGCACGCAAGTCTCCGCGACGAGGAGGGCCGTCAGGTCAGGCCTCGTCGCGGCTGGGAAGGAGGAGCACCAGCGCCGTCACGATCACAGCCGACAGGGTATGCCGTGCGCTCACCGCCCGTCCAACCACCCCCCTCGCACCGCCCGGATGGTGAGACCAATCTCTCTTCCCCGGCCTGCCGTGGCGACGGTAGCGTGCGGACCATTCGGGTGAATGCCCGTGGCGTGCTCATCCCACCAGGGGGATCTCATGGCAGCCCACCACCGCAATCGACGCCTCCTGCTCGTCGGGGCACTCGCGCTCGTTGCCGCCTTGGGGGTGGTCCCCACCGCTGCCGCCAGCCCGTCCGCTGGTCCGCCCGTCGCCGCGGTGTCCGCGACGTCATCGATCGCGGGCCGGGTGACCGACGCATTGACTGGCGAGCCGGTCGACGGCGCGTGTGTCACTGCGGCGGTGCTTGAGTCTGCTGACGCGCCACCCGAGATGACCGCCTGCACGGACGCCTCGGGCGACTACCTCATCGACGGACTTGTCGACGGCCAGCCCTACACAGTGATCGTCCGCAAGTCCGACAGCACCTACCTACGCGAGTTCTACGGCGGCGACCACGGCGAGGGGTGGCTGGCGGTGCCCTTCCCGGCGGACGGACACGCGGTCGGCATCGACGTCGCGCTCGATCGGGGCGGACGCGTGACCGGCACCGTCACCTCAGAAGATGGCACCCCACTTGCCGGGGTGTGCGTCTCGGTCGGGGGTTCAACCGCCGACGAGTATGCCGGGGACTCCACATGCACGGAGGCCGACGGTCGCTATTCGGTCGTCGGACTCGCGGGAGCGCAACTCTGGCTCCAAGCGGACGCCCTCACGGGCCCCTACCTCCGGGCGACATATGCCTCCCCTGACGGCAGCCCGGTCGTCGTCGACGTCGATGAGACGCGAGCGGGAGTCGACTTCGTCCTCCAGCTCGGTGCGACCGTCTCAGGATCGCTGTCGACGCATCCGGCACCCCGATCGCGGGGGCCTGCGTCCTCCTCGAAGATAGCGTTGGCTGGTGGACCAGCGGACAGGTCTGCACCGATGCAAGCGGCCACTTCCGCACGATGGGGGCCGACAGTGGCACTTACCGCGTGAAGTTCTTCAGCGACCGGATGCTCTTCCCCATGCAGTACTACGGCGGTGCCACCGATGTCACGAACGCCGACATCGTCACCCTCACGCGACCCGACAACCTCGACCTCGGATCCGTCACCCTCTTGGCCGGCGGCACGATGACCGGGACGATCACCCTCGCCGGTGGCGCCTCTCCGGCCGGCGCCTGCGTCTCGGTCGCCTCGGTCGGAGGTCAAGGTAGTTCGGGCGGCGCCTGTGTCGGCCCTGACGGCACCTATACGGTGACCGGCCTCGCAGCCGGCTCGTATGCCGTGACCGCTATAGGTCCTTGGGATCAGGATTACATCAGCGCGACCTACACCGACCCCGCTACGGGGTCCGCAGAGGCAACCGTCACCGAAGGCGGCACCACGTCCGGCATCGACCTCACCCTCGCCCTCGGCGGCGCCATTCGCGGTCGGGTCACCACCGACACGGGCGCCCCGATCACCAGAGCATCCGTCCACGTCTACCTTCCGCTGCCAGACGGGCATATGGGCTGGCCGACCTGGGCGGCCTCGGCCACGACCGACGCCACCGGCGCCTATGTCGTCCACTCCCTCCCGCCTGGTGACTATCTCGTCGAGGCCAGCGCCATTGGCACCGTCAGCGAGGTCTATCGGGAGGCAACGTCGTTCGCCGCGGGGACCACCGTCACCGTCAGCGCCGGCACGTCGACAGACGGGATCGGCTTCACCCTGTCGGCCGCGCACGACCTCTACGTTGTCGCGTCCACGGGCTTGGTGACACTGTCGGGGATAGAGATCACCGTCTACCCCGTCGACGGGACACCGCCGGTCTTGGTCGGCACGACCGATGCGGCCGGCACCCTCGTCGCCGACATCGTCCCCGCCGGGCTATACAAGGTCGGCTGCCACGACCCGAGCGGTCGATACGCGGACACCTTCGTCTCTCGGCGCCGCCGACCTCGCCCAAGCTTGGGCGCTCTACCTCGGCGACGGCAGCCAGTACCACGTCAGGTGCCTCTTCACCATCGCGCAGTCTGGCTCGATCAGCGGGATCGTCACGGACGCCCTCACCCAGGCTCCACTTGAGGGTGTGCAGGTCCAGGCCTATGACTCAAGCGCCGCAGTAGCCAGCGTCACGACGTCCGCCGACGGCAGGTATGTCATTCCTGACCTGCCCGCCGGCAGCTATCAGGTGCAGTTCTCTCACCCCTCTGGGTGGTACCTCACGGGGTGGTATGTCGCTTCCCCCTTCGACGCCCCGGCCCAGGTCACCGTGCCGCCGGACCAGACCGGCGTGGATGTCTCCCTCGCGCCAGTGCTCGGCGCGGTGAGCGGCACCGTCACGGATGCGACGACCGGTGGTGCCCTCTCGGGCATCGACGTGCGCGCTGTCGCCGCTGACGGGTCACTCGCCGGGTCCACGACGACGTCGTCCGACGGCGCGTATGCCCTGTCGGGGCTACGTCCGGGAACAGTGAGGGTCGAGTTCACGGATCCGGGCGGACGCTACTTCGGGCAGTGGTATGCCGGTGCGTCGTCGCCCGAGTCGGCCACGAGCCTGACGATGCCGCGCGACGTCACCGGCGCCAACGCGTCGCTGACCCCCCGACGTAGCCTTGAGGGAACGGTCACCGACACCGCGACTGGAGGACCGGTCGAGGGGATCCGCGTGACTTTGACATCCGGCGGGGCGGCCGTCGCCACGACGACGACCGCGGGTGACGGCAGGTATCGCTTCGTGGCACCCGCTGCCGGGACCTACGTCGTCGCCTTCGACGACCCGCTCAGCCGCGGCTACCTGTCCGAGTACTACGCAAACTCCTTCACTCTCACCGGCGCCACGCTCGTCGTCATCGGAGGTGAGACTCGGGCGACGGGCATCGATGCCGCGATGGATCGTCCGGGATCGATCGCGGGCACGGTCATCGCCGGGGGCGGGCCCAAGCAACGGGCCTGCGTCACCGTATGGTCCGGTGAGGGGATCCAGGCCGCCCCCACGGTCTGTGTAGCTTCCGGCACGGCATACACCGTGGCGGGCCTCATCCCCGGCACCTACCGCGTCTCGCTGACGGGGCCGGTCAAGCAGACGTCCTGGTACCGCGACGCCGCCAGCTACGCGACCGCCACCCCCGTCGTCGTGGCGAGCGGTCAGACCGTCTCGGGAATCGACCTCACGACGAGGGGGAAGGTCAAGGGGTAAGCGGTCGCGCGCTCCGTCGATGATTGGCTGGGCCGGCCGGCAGAGGTTGTCAGTGGCTGTGCGCACAATGTCAGGTATGCCGCAGCCGATCTCTCCCAGCGCCCCCCGCGCACCCAGGCATCCCGGCCCACCCACGCCGTTGGTAGCTCGGTGCTCGATCCTGCCGCCCTATCTCCTGGCCCGGATTGTTGCCGACGGCGATCCGCGCGGGGCTGAGGCTGCTGCCCGGACGATGGCCCGGGATGTTGCCGTGCGCGAGCGTCGCACCGTCATGGCCGAGCGAGCCGCTCGCGGGCCTCGCGGCGACGGTGGCCGCGGCCTCGTGCCGCCTGACCTGCGCCGCCGGGTGCGCGCCCTCGACCCGGGCAAGCCCCAGAGGCTGACCGTCACCCTGCCGGCCGCGCCCGAACGCTTCGTTCATGATGCCGAGCACAGCACCGCACTTCCCGGCATTCTCGTCCGGGAGGAGGGATCCGACCCGGTCGACGATCGAGCGGTCAACGAGGCCTATGACGGTCTGGGAGCTACGTGGCAGCTGCTCTGGACGGCCTACTCCCGCGACTCTCTCGACGGCAAGGGCCTGCCGCTCGTGGCGACGGTCCACTTCGACGAGCGCTACGACAACGCCTTCTGGGACGGCACCCAGATGGTGTTCGGCGACGGTGACGGGATCTACTTCGATGGATTCACCCGCTGCCTCGACGTCATCGGGCACGAGCTCGCCCACGGTCTGACCCAATACACCGCAGGTCTCACCTATGTCGCCCAGTCCGGGGCGCTCAACGAGTCGATCTCCGACGTCTTCGGGTCGATGGTCAAGCAGCAGGTGCTCGACCAGGTTGCCGCCGAGGGGGATTGGCTCATCGGCGCAGGGCTGTTCACGACGCGGGTCAAAGGGGTCGCCCTTCGGTCGATGAAGGCGCCGGGCACGGCATACGACGATCCGGTGCTCGGCCGCGACCCCCAGCCGGCGACGATGGCCGACTACCTCGACGTGCCGCATGACGGTGACCACGACAACGGCGGGGTGCACACCAACTCCGGCATCCCCAACCACGCCTTCTACCTCGCGGCGACCGCGATCGGTGGCCGGACGTGGGACGGCGCTGGCCGCATTTGGTACGACACCCTCGT
This sequence comes from Dermatophilaceae bacterium, assembly GCA_037046615.1. Lineage (GTDB taxonomy): Bacteria > Actinomycetota > Actinomycetes > Actinomycetales > Dermatophilaceae > Phosphoribacter. The sequence goes on along the minus strand of JBAOHD010000008.1, from coordinate 93,022 downwards.
CGCCAAAGGGGTCCCGAAAGACCTCGACTTTGCTGGGTTCGCGTCCCGCACGATCGCAGCCGCGTCGCGCCGCTTCGGCCGGACAAGCCGGGAAACCGTCGCGGTCACCGACGCGTGGCACGCCGTCGGGGTCCTCGCTTAGGAATCGCCACCGAAGAGCGGCTCGAACGGCCAGCCGAGGGTCATGGGTTGACCGTTGCCGGGCTCGATATAGAACTCGGTCCCGAACATCATCGCGAAGGCGTCCGGGGGCACCGCGAGGAACATCGACGTGTCGCTGACCTGGCTGCGATGACAGGCGAGCGCATCCCGTTTGCGCCCTACGAATTCGTGGACGTCGACCGACCAGGCGATCTCGGCCTCGGGTGTGCCAAGGGGATTGCCGTCGTCCATCGGCTGGTCCGGGTCGAACTCCCCCATCGACGGGTCGACCAGGCCCATCCTCGCCGCCCCCTGCATGAGCAGGCGCATCTTGTCGCGGTTCATCGTCGCCTCGAGCAACCGGACGGGGACGGCAGCGAGCTCGACGGCACGCCGCGTCACCCGGTGGACCTGGACGTGGTCAGGGTGTCCGTACCCCCCGTGCCAGTCGTAGCCCACGACCACCCCCGCCCCGACCTCGTCGAGGATGGCCGCGAGCCGGTATGCCGCATCGTCGACCGAGGCCGAGACGAAGGCCGACGGGTCGGAGTTCTGGGCCCACCCAGTCATGCCCGAGTCGTGATAGCCCAGCCACCGCACCTGGCTCACCCCGAGCACACGGGCTGAACTCTCGAGTTCGACGCGGCGACGGTCGGCCAGCGACTCTCCCTCGGCGAGGTCGTCGGGGACCTCGCCGTGCTCGCCACCGGTGGCGACGACGAGGACGACCTCGTGCCCCTGCGCTGCGGCGCGCGCCATGCTCCCGCCCGTCAGAGACGCTTCATCGTCGGGGTGGGCATGGACAAAGACGATGGTAGTCACCGGCACATCATCCCTCCTGCGGCTAAGGTTGCCGTCCGTGAGCACTGAGGGTCGCGACTACGCCGAACGCCTGCGGGCCAAACAGAACGCCCCGTGGAAGAAGGCCCTCGACGTCCAACGCCCCTACCGCCGCAACCTCCAACGCCAAGAACTCGGTCGCACCCTCGATGTCGGCTGCGGCATCGGTCGCCAACTTGCGTGGCTGGCACCAGGTTCGGTCGGAGTCGACCACAACGAGCACTCCGTGGCGGTCGCTCGGGAGGCTGGCCACACGGCATACACCGTCGACGACTTCCTGGCCTCCGAGCACGCCCGCTCCGGTGCCTTCGAGTCGATGGTCTTGTCGCACGTCGTCGAGCACATGGAGTGGGACTCGGGCATCGCTCTCGTGCGCAGCTACCTGCCCTACATCCAGCCCGGCGGTCGGGTGATGTTCATCGTCCCGCAGGAGGTCGGGTTCAGGTCCGACTCGACCCACGTCCGATTCTTCGACGGTGACGACCTCGTGCGCTTCAGTCGCGAAATCGGCCTCGAGCCCGGTCGCCCCTGGAGCTTTCCGTTCCCGCGGGCCACCGGCAAGGCGTTCATATACAACGAGACCAACCTCGTCGCGCGGATCCCTCCGCAAGCGGCCAGCGACCAGCACAGCCCGGTCCCACAGGTCTAAAAACCCAAGCGCTGCAACTGTTTTGGATCTCGCTGCCAGTCTTTGGCGACCTTGACGTGCAGGTCGAGGTGCACTCGCGAACCGAGGATCGCCTCGATGCCTCGCCGGGCCGTCGTGCCGACCTCACGCAGGCGCGAGCCACCGCGCCCAATGACGATGGCCTTCTGGCTGTCGCGTTCGACGAACACCGTGACCCTGACGTCAAGCAGCGGTGACTCGGCCGCCCGGCCCTCTCGAGGCACGATCTCGTCAACGACGACTGCGAGCGAGTGCGGCAGTTCGTCGCGCACGCCCTCGAGCGCGGCCTCGCGGACGAGCTCGGCGATCCGGACGGTGTCAGTCTCATCCGTGAGGGCGCCCTCCGGATACAACGGCGGAGACAACGGCAGGTAGGTCGCGAGGAGCGCCCGCACCTCATCCACCTGGTCGCCGCGCGTGGCCGAGCACGGGATGATCGCGTCCCACTCGCTGAGTCGGTCGATCGCGACAAGGTGTTGCGCGAGTCGATCGCGCGACACGAGGTCGGACTTCGTCGCGATGGCCACGATCGGTGTGCGCTTGGCACGGCGCAGGTCGGCAAGCTCCGCCCCGATGAATTGGTCTCCCGGCCCGACTCGCTGATCGGCCGGCAGACAAAAGCCGACGACATCGACCTCGAGGAGGGTCGACCGGACGAGGTCGTTGAGGCGCTCCCCCAGTAAAGTCCGTGGCCGATGCAATCCGGGAGTGTCGACGAGGATGAGCTGCGAGGTCGCGGTCGTCGAAATGCCCCGGATCGCGTGGCGGGTCGTCTGGGGTTTGCTCGACGTGATCGCCACCTTGTCGCCGACGAGGGCGTTGGTCAGCGTCGACTTGCCGGCATTGGGTCGGCCCACCAGGCAGGCAAAGCCCGCTCGGTATGCCGCCCCGCGGGCAGTCCCGCTCTCGTCCCCAGGCGTGCGGCCGCTGCTCATGTCCGCTCCTTCTTCCGGCGTTTGCCGCCTTTACCGCCCGGCTGCTGAGGCGTGGCCGACCTTGATGGACGCTGTGACGCGGCTGTCTGAGAAGGCTCAGAAGGCTCAGAAGGCTCAGAAGGCTCAGAAGGCTCAGACGACCGGGCGGGTTCGGGACGGAGCTCGCTGTCGGACGATGTGTCAGCACCATCGGCCATCAAGCGATCGACCAAGGGCTTGGCCGCGCGTTCGTCGACCGGTGCGGCGACCTGGACGACAACCGTCGCGATCCGGTGACGTCGCCCGGCCATCCGCTCGGCGGTCAGCGACAACCCGTGCGCACCGGCGTGCGCACCGGCATAGGGGATCCGGCCGAGTGCCTTCGTGAGGAGGCCGCCGACCGTGTCCACCTCGTCCTCCTCGAGGTCGACGTCGAGCAGCTCGGCGAGGTCGTGGACATTCATGCTCGCCGGCACGCGGTACTTCCCGTCGTGGAGGTCCTCGACTTGAGGCTCGTCGCGGTCGTGCTCGTCGGAGATCTCACCGACGATCTCCTCGATGATGTCCTCGAAGGTCACGAGCCCCGCAGTGCCCCCGTATTCGTCGATGACGATCGCGAAGTGGGTTTGGTGACGCTGCATGTCGCGCAGAAGGTCGTCGACCGGCTTGGATTCAGGCACGAACGCCATGGGGCGCATGAGGACCCCGACGGGGAGCTTCCGGTCTGCCGGGTTGGCGGTCACCCGCTGGACGACGTCCTTGAAGTAGAGCAGGCCGACGACGTCGTCGTTGTCGTCGCCGATCACCGGCATCCGGGAGTAACCGGTCTTGAGGAAGACCGACATCGCCTTCCGCAAGGGTTCGTCGCGCTCGATCGTCATCATGTCGGTGCGGGGCACCATCACTTCGCGCGCGATCGTGTCGCCGAGCTCGAAAACCGAGTGGATCATGGCGCGCTCGTCGACTTCGATGACATCACGCTCGGTCGCCTGGTCCAGGAGGTCGAGCAACTCCGACTCACTCTGGAACGGCCCGTCGCGGTAGCCGCGCCCAGGGGTGACGGCATTGCCGAAGGCGACCAACCCGTGGGCGATCGGTCCGAGCACATAGCGCAGGCCTCGGGCGACCGGAGCCGCAAGCAGGGCTACCCGGTCGTAGTGCTGCCGCCCGAGGGTGCGCGGGGAGACGCCCACGACGACGAAGGACACGACGGCCATGATGGCGATCGCGATTAGCAGAGCGCGGGCGATCGAGTCGGTCACTGCCACGAGGACGGCGGTCGTGAGGACAGCCGTCGCCGATTCGGCAATGATCCGCAGAAACGTCATCGTCGCGAGATATGGCGCCGGATCGGCGACCACGGCTTGCAGGGCACGTGAGCCCACCCTGCCTTCGTCGCGCAACTCCTCGGCGCGGACCCGGGTCATGCGGTGGATCGCGGACTCGCCCGCCGACAACGCGAACGCGAGGATCGTCGCCAGGATCGCCCCGACGACCGCTTCGGTGATCACGGCCGAATGCTGCCTGGACGGCCGCGGCCGGCCAAGAAGGTCAGCAAGAGTTGCCGTTGCAGGTCGAACATCTCGCGCTTGTCCTCCGGCTCCGCGTGGTCGAAGCCGAGCAGGTGGAGTATGCCGTGCGTCGTAAGCAGGAGCAGCTCTTCGATCGGCGCGTGCCCGGCCTCCAGGGCTTGGCGTTCAGCCACCGACGGACACAGGACGACGTCACCGAGGACGCCTTGCGGCGACAGGTCGCCGGCCCGGCCGGGCCGTAGCTCGTCCATCGGGAAGCTCATGACGTCGGTCGGTCCCGGGAGGTCCATCCACTGCACGTGGAGCGTTTCCATCGCCGCCTCGTCGGCGAGCGTGATGCATAGCTCCGCGTCGGGGTGGACGTGCATCCGGTCGAGCACGTGGCGAGCGCAGGCGATGAGCTCGAGCTCATCGACGGCATACCCGCACTCGTTGAGGACGTCGATGCTCACCTGGCGCGATGCCCCTGGGCGCGCCGCGGGGTCGCCTCATGTCCCTGCTCGGCCTCTTCCGACCGGCCGTATGCCTCGACGATCGAGCTCACGAGCCGGTGACGGACGACGTCGACAGACGTGAGTTCGCAGAAATGGATGTCCTCGACGTCATGCAGGATGTCGCGCACATGGCGCAGCCCGGAGCGCACCCCACCCGGCAGATCGACCTGGGTGACGTCGCCGGTGATGACCATCTTGGAGCCGAACCCCAGGCGAGTGAGGAACATCTTCATCTGCTCACTCGACGTATTTTGGGCTTCGTCGAGGATGATGAAGGCGTCGTTGAGTGTGCGACCCCGCATGTAAGCCAGGGGTGCCACCTCGATCGTCCCTGACGCCATGAGCCGCGGAATCGTGTCGGGGTCGACCATGTCGTGGAGTGCGTCATACAACGGCCGAAGGTAGGGGTCGATCTTGTCGTTGAGCGTGCCGGGCAGGAAGCCCAGTCGCTCACCGGCCTCGACGGCAGGGCGCGTGAGGATGATCCGGTTGACCCGCTTGGCCTGCAAGGCGGCGACTGCCTTGGCCATGGCGAGATAGGTCTTGCCCGTGCCCGCCGGTCCGATGCCGAAGACGACGGTGTTGCCGTCGATGGCATCGACGTAGCGTTTTTGGCCGACGGTCTTGGGGCGGATCGTCCGACCGCGGTTGCTGATGATGTTGAGCGTGAGCACCTCGGCTGGGCGCTCCGCCGTCTGGGCGCGCAGCATGGCGATGCTGCGCTCGACGGCATCGGTCGTGAGGCTCTGGCCGGTGTCGATCACCATGAGCAGTTCGTCGAGGAGCCGTTCGACGGCCGCGACGTCCGCGGTCGGCCCTCGCATCGAGATCTCGTTGCCGCGCACGTGAATGTCGACCGATGGGAAACCCCGCTCGATCGTCGTGAGCACCTCGTCGCGGGGGCCGAGCAGCGCGACCATGGCCACGGCCGGGGGGACGGTGAGGGTGTGCGTGGGCAGCGTCGCGCCGGTGGAGCTTGCCGGAGCCGCAGCGGGGACCCGGGCAGCGCCACGGGAGTTGTCGTGAGTCATATCCCCCTCAGTCTACGTGCCACCCCGGACACGACCTCGTGAGTTTCGGCCGCAGGGTCAGCCGGGTGGCCACTGCATCCGTCGACCGCCCAGCACGTGGACGTGTGCATGGAAGACGACTTGGCCGCCCTGGCTGCCGGTGTTGGCCACCATGCGATAACCCCGATCGAGCCCTTCTTCGTCGGCGACCCGGCCCGCGAGCACGAACAGGTCGGCCAACTCGTCAGCGTCGTGGGCCAACTCGGCGACATTGCCGACATGCCGCCGCGGGATCACGAGGACATGGCTCGGCGCCTGGGGCTCGATGTCCCGAAACGCCACGGAGTGCTTCGTCTGCGCGACGACGGTCGCAGGGATCGACCCCGCGACGATCTTGCAGAACAGGCACGTCGGAGCGCTCATGGCCCTTAGCCTAGCGACGGCCCGACTGGGCCAGCCCCCCACCGCAGCCTCGACGCGAGCACAGCCAGAGCGGCTGGCCCTGCGCTCGAGGTCCGGAGGACCTCCATCCCCAGCCGCACCGGCGTCCCACCGGCTGCGGTCAATCGGGTGACTTCGCCCCCGCTGATGCCACCTTCGGGCCCGACGACCACGATGATCCGGCCGGCCTCGGGCATGGGCCGGGAAGTCAACCCGTCGCTCGCGTCTTCATGGAGCACCAAGGTCAGGTCAGCGGAGGCGATGACACGGCATACCTCGTCGGTCGTCGCGAGGGGCCGCACCTGCGGCGTCCACCAGCGGCGTGACTGTTTGGTCGCGGACGCCACGACCGACTCCCATTTGGCGCGCCCGCGGATCGCCTTCTCGGCGCGCCATTGGGAGACGCAGCGTTCGGCCTGCCAGGGGATGACGATGTCGACCCCCAGCTCGGTGGCCATCTCGACCGCCTGTTCGTCCCGGTCGCCTTTCGCCAACGCTTGAACGAGCACGAACTCATGCCGGTATGCCGGCGCGTTGGCCACCTCGGTCACGCGCACGTCCAGCCGCCGCGGGTCGGTGCGCACCACCTCCCCGAGGACCCGCACCCCGGCTCCGTCGCCGACGTAGAGCGACTCGCCGACCCGCATCCGGACGACGGCCACGGCATGCCGGGCCTCGGCGCCCTCGACGGCGACGACCTCACCCACAGCGACGCCCGCCAACGTCCCGGGTGCGACGAGGAACAACGGGGCGGTCACGGCATACCTGCTAAGCGCCCTTAAAGGCGTCGCGCAACTTGCCCATGAACCCGCCCTTGTCGGCGGCCGCGACCCGGCCCACCGGACGTTCTTCACCGCGCAGCGCCGCAAGCTGGCGCAGGAGATCCTGTTGGGCCTCGGTGAGCTTGGTCGGCGTCACGACGTCGGCATGGACGATGAGGTCACCCCGCCCGGTGCCGCGAAGGTGGGTGACACCTAACCCGCGGAGGGTCACGACATCGCCGGCTTGAGTGCCAGGCCCCAAATCGAGGTCGCGGGCGCCGTCGAACGTGTCCAGGGACAGCACCGTGCCGAGGGCGGCAGCGGTCATCGGCACCTCAAGGCGGCAGTGGAGGTCATCGCCGCGCCGGGTGAAGGTCGGGTGCGGCCGCACTGAGATCTCGACGTAGAGGTCACCAGCGGGCCCACCCCCGGTGCCAACTTCCCCCTCGGATTGCAGCTGGATGCGCGTGCCGGTGTCGACCCCGGCGGGCACCTTGAGAGTGATCGTGCGACGGGTGCGGACGCGGCCCTCACCGGAGCACTCGAAGCATGGGTGGGAAATGGTCGTGCCGTAACCGTGGCAGTTCTGGCAGGGCCTGGACGTCATAACTTGGCCGAGGAACGAGCGCTGGACCGTCTGGACTTCGCCGCGCCCCTTGCACAAGGAGCAGGTCGACAGGCCCGTGCCGGGCTGGCACCCGTCTCCATGGCAGGTGCCGCAGCGCACAGCGGTGTCGATCGTGAGGTCCTCTTCGGCACCGAACACGGCATCCCGCAGGTCGATCTGGAGCCGGACGAGCGCGTCCTGCCCACGGTGGGCGCGGGTGCGCGGGCCTCGGCCCGCAGCGGCCCCACCGAAGAAGGCGTCCATGACGTCGCTGAAGCTGAAGCCCGCTCCGGCAAATCCAGGCCCGCCAGCACCGTTGGCGAACGGGTCGACACCCATGTCGTAGGACCGACGCTTGTCGGGATCCGAGAGCACTTCGTAGGCGCGAGAGACGGTCTTGAATTGTTCCTCAGCCTCAGCGCCGGGGTTGACGTCGGGGTGCAGCTTGCGAGCCAGGCGGCGGTAGGCGCGCTTGATCTCCTCGACACTGGCGTCTCGGGCGACACCGAGGTCCTGGTAGTAGTCGTTCACCGGTTCCTAGTTTCCTGTGGGTGGATTCGCGCTGGGGGGCTCGATCGAGGCTGATCAGGATTCGAGCAAGTGAGAGACGTATTGGGCCACCGCACGGACGGCAGCCATCGTGGAGGGATAGTCCATCCGGGTCGGTCCGAGCACACCGAGCCCGCCGACGAGTTCGTGGCCCGTGCCATAGCCGGAGCTGATGACCGAGGTCGCTGCGAGACCGGCATGGTGGTTTTCGTGCCCGATCGTGACGGCGAGGGCGTCGGTCGGCTGGCCGGCCGCCGCGTCGCCGAGCTGCCCGAAGAGTCTGAGCAGCACGACGTGCTCCTCGAGAGCTTCGAGGACCGGAGCGATCGTCCGGGGGAAGTCGCCCCCAAACCGCGCGAGGTTGCCGGTGCCGGCGAGGACCACCCGCTCTTCGCGTTCCTCGTGGAGGACCTCGTCGAGGCAGCCCACGACGGCCCGCACGAGGTCACGATCGTGGGGCTCGAAACGTTCGGGCAATGACTCCAGACGCGCCGAGGCGTCGGGGAAGCTCCGACCGACGGCTTCGGCGAGCACCTCGGATCGGATCCGGCCGAGGAGGTCGACCGTCGCCTCCTCCGACCCGGAGGAAGCCGCAATGACCCGCTGCTCGACCCTGCCGGTGTTGGCGATGAGGATGACCATGAGGCGCGCGGCCCCCATGGCTACGACCTCGATGTGACGCACCGTCGACCGCGACAGGGACGGATATTGCACCACCGCCACCTGATGGGTCAGTGAGGCGAGCAGCCGCACCGTGCGGTCGACAATGTCGTCCAGGTCGACCGCCCCGTCGAGGAACCGGGCGATCGCGGCCCGCTCGGCGGGAGACATCGGTTTGATGGCGCTGAGCCGGTTGACGAAGAGGCGGTATCCGGCGTCGGTCGGGACGCGACCAGCCGACGTGTGCGGGGCGTGGATGAGGCCCTCTTCTTCGAGCAGTGCCATGTCGTTGCGGACCGTCGCGGCCGACACGCCGAACTGGTGCCGCTCGACCAAGCTCCGGGAGCCCACGGGCTCGGAGGTGCGGACGTAGTCCTGGACGATGGCCCGCAACACGGCCAGCCGTCGCTCGTCGGTCACGATCCCCTCCGTCTGGTCAGGCTGCTCGCGCAGCTCTCGTGCGGCTCACTCGCCACGGGGCCTCGCCGCCTGTCACTTGGCACTCTCCCGTGTCGAGTGCCAAGTCTACGTCGGTCGCGGACTACTCTCGCCGGGATGAGCCACGACCGCTACAGCAAGGATGTCCTGGCCGGCGACTGGCGCCGGCCTCCCCGCGGCCGCTCCCACGAGGTCGCCGCCGAGCCCGGCCTCGTCGTCGAGGACGTCGAGACCGGATGGTGCGGAGCGGTCGTGCACGTCGAGAAGGCCGGCGGGATCCATGTGGTCCACCTCGAAGACCGGCACGGGCGCCAGCGCGGCTTCCCGCTCGGCCCGGGATTCCTCCTCGACGGTATGCCGGTCGTGCTCACTCCCCCCACCGCAGCAGCCAGCGCCGCCCTTGCGCAGGCACGTGCAGCAGGCGCCCGCACCGCGAGCGGGTCGGTGGCAATCGCGGACACTCGCGCCCGGGTCGCGTCAGGATCGCGCATCTGGGTCGAGGGGAAGCACGACGCCGAACTCGTCGAGAAGGTCTGGGGTGACGACCTGCGGGTTGAGGGCGTGGTCGTCGAGATGCTCGACGGCGTGGACGACCTCATGGCCGAGATCGAAGCCTTCGACCCGTCGCCGCAGCGCCGTCTCGGCATCCTCGTCGACCATCTCGTCCCCGGCACCAAGGAAACCCGCATCGTCGAGCAGGTGCGAGCGCGCACGGCATACCCGCCGTATGCCGGTGCGGTCCTCGTCTTGGGACATCCCTACGTCGATGTCTGGCAGTCCGTGAAGCCAGCTCGGCTGGGGCTCGACCAGTGGCCGACCATCCCCCGGGGGCAGTCGTGGAAGCACGGGATCTGTGCATCCCTTGGGTGGCCGGCCGGGACGCAGACCGACCTCGCCCTGGCCTGGCGTCGGATCCTCGGTGCGGTGCGGACCTATGCCGACCTCGAGCCGACCCTGCTTGCCAGCGTGGAGGAACTCATAGACTTCGTGATGTCCCCGCTGCCCTGACCGTGGTGCAGCGGCCCCGTCCCTGGAGTGTCGCCGTGTCCTATCCCCCGCAGCCCCCCGGACCTCCATTCCCGCCCTCGGTGCCGCCGCCGGGAGCCTACGGGTCCGCGCCCGTGCCGGTGTCGCCGAGCGATGCCCGGACGATGAGCTTGCTCGCCCATATCGGCGGACCCGTCATCGGCTTCGTCGCCCCGCTGGTCATCTTCCTCATCTACAAAGACCGCGACGGCTTCATCCGCTACAACTCGCTCGAGGCCCTCAACTTCCAGATCTTTCTCACGATCGGTTACGTCGTGTCGATCGTGACGATGCTCGTCGGAGTCGGCATCCTGCTCTTCTTCGCGCTGTGGGTCCTGTCGATCGTCTTCGCGATCCAGGGTGCGGTCGCGGCCAACAAGGGCCAGCCCTATCGCTATCCGATGTCGCTGCGCCTCGTGAGCTGACCGACCACGGTGTCGGCAAGCAGCCGACCGCGACGTGTGAGGCGGATCCGCTGATGCCGCAGCGCAGCTGCTGGGTCGATGAGACCGTCGGCGATGAGCCCCGCGACCAGGGCCGTGTCTGGCGACCCGATCTCGGCCAGCGGCAGACCTTCGGCCAACCGCACTCCGAGCAGGACTCGTTCGTCGAATCGCTGTGTGGGAGTGAGGATTTCGCGAGCAGCTGCGGGTGAGAGCCCCGCCAGGAGGCGGTCCCGGTATGCCGTGGGGTGCTTGACGTTCCACCACCGCACCCCATCGACATGGCTGTGGGCCCCCGGCCCGGCCGCCCACCAGTCACCGTCTCGCCAGTAGCCGAGGTTATGGCGGCACTGGGCCTGCGGTGATCGCGCCCAGTTGCTGATCTCGTACCACCGGAAACCTGCGGCGCGCAGCACGTCGTCGGCGAGTTCGTACTTGTCGGCCTCGTCGTCGTCTTCGGGCATGGGGAGCTGGCCGCGGGACACCCGGGCGGCGAGCTTCGTGCCTGGTTCGACCGTCAGGGCGTAGGCCGAGATGTGATCGGGATCCAGCTCGACGGCTGCCTCCAGGCTGCGCCGCCAATCAGCGAGCGTCTCCCCCGGCGTGCCGTAGATGAGGTCGAGGCTGACCTGGAGCCCAGCGTCACGCACGGCCGCGACGGCGCCGGTCACGCCGGCCGGATCGTGGGTGCGGTCGAGCGTTGCCAAGACCGAGGGCACCGCTGATTGCATCCCCACCGAGACCCTCGTGACGCCCCCGCGGGCCAACTCTTCGGCCAGTGCTGGGGTGACCGTGTCGGGATTGGCCTCGGTCGTGACCTCGACATCGGGGGCGAGGCCCCATCGCGTGCGCACCCCGTCGAGCATGCCGACGAGGTCGCGTGCGGGCAGCAGGGTCGGCGTCCCCCCTCCGACGAAGACGGTCGAGACGGGCGGCACCCCCGCCCCGAGCACCCGCTGGGCGAGGTCGAGTTCTCTCAGGACGAGCCCGGCGTAGTCCTCGACGCCCCCAGAGACCTCACCGGCTGACACGGCATACGTGTTGAAGTCGCAGTAGCCGCAGCGCACCCGGCAGTAGGGCACGTGGAGGTAGACACCGAAAGTCCGCTCCCCCAGCCGCCGCAGGGCCTCGGTCGGCAACTCTCCCGACATCGGGGCGGGATCGCCCGGAGGCAGGGTCGGCGGCATACCGACATTGTCCCTGCCCCGGGCGGTGACCTCCGCCCTCACGAGTGGGACTTAGGGTGATGCCGTGTACGACATTCGCTGGCTCGACCTGGACGGCGTCGTCAATATGCGCGACGTGGGCGGGATGCCGACCCGCGACGGCGGGACGATCGCCTCCCGCCGGCTGATCCGCTCGGACAACCTTCAGGAACTCACCGACCGCTCCATCGCCCACCTCGTCGACGACCTCGCCGTCAGTGATGTCGTCGACCTGCGCTCTCTCGTCGAGCTCGACCGGGAGGGACCGGGGCCGCTCGTCGGGCACCCTGCCGTCCGCATCTCGCATTTCTCCATGTATGCCGCGGACGCTCAGGCGTCGGCCCTGCCACCGGGTGAGCGCGAATTGCCGTGGCAAACCCAGGCGCGCGAAAAGGGCTGGCTTCCGTCGGGTCAGGATGAGCCGCACCCGGAGCACGACGCGCACTGGTCTCGTCACTACCTCGGCTATTTGGACCAGCGCCCCGACTCGATTGTCAATGCGTTGCGCACCATCGCGCAGGCACCGGGGGCCGTCGTCGTCCACTGCGCCGCCGGCAAGGACCGCACCGGCACCGTCACCGGGCTTGCCCTCATCGTCGCCGGCGCCGAGCCGGAAGCCGTCGTCCACGATTTCGCCACGTCGGCGCTGCGGGTCCCGCAGATCATGGAACGGCTCCGGGCACGCCCGGCCTACGCTCAGGACATGGTCGGCAAGACCGTCGCCGAGCAAACCCGCGGCCCGAGACCATGCGCCTGCTGTTGGCGACCCTCGATGCGGACTACGGCGGCGTGCTCGGATGGCTCGATCGCCAGGGGTGGCGCGACGCGGACACCGCCAGGCTGACCGACAAACTGCGGCGCGATAGGCGGCATCCGCGAGGCTGTCGCCAGGGGGCTACTTCTTGGTCTTGTCGACCGGCTCGCTCGACAACGCCGCGATGAAGGCTTCCTGAGGGACTTCGACGCGGCCGACCATCTTCATCCGCTTCTTGCCCTCCTTCTGCTTCTCCAGCAGCTTGCGCTTGCGGCTGATGTCGCCGCCGTAGCACTTGGCCAGCACGTCCTTGCGGATCGCGCGGATGGTCTCGCGGGCGATGATGCGGCGTGCCGATCGCGGCCTGGATCGGCACCTCGAACTGCTGCCGCGGGATGAGCTCGCGCAGCTTGCTGGCCATGAGCGACGCCGTAGGCGTAGGCCTTGTCCTTGTGCACGATCGCGCGAGAACGCGTCGACCTGCTCGCCCTGCAGCAGGATGTCGACCTTCACCAGGTCGGCGACCTGCTCGCCGTCGGGTTCGTAGTCGAGGCGAGGCATAGCCCGCGTGTGCGCGACTTGAGCTGGTCGAAGAAGTCGAAGACGATCTCGGCCAGCGGCAGCGTGTAGCGCATCTCGACGCGGTCCTCGGAGAGGTAGTCCATCCCGCGCAGCGGTGCCGCGCTTGGACTGGCACAGCTCCATGATCGCGCCGATGAACTCACTCGGGCGCCAGGATCGTCGCCCGGACGATCGGCTCGCGGACCTCGGCGATCTTGCCGTCGGGGAACTCGCTCGGGTTGGTGACCGTCGACGACCTTGCTTGTCCTCCATCGTGACCTCGTAGACGACGTTGGGCTGCGGTCGAGATGAGGTCGAGCCCGAACTCGCGCTCCAGCCGCTCGCGGACGATCTCCAGGTGCAGCAGCCCGAGGAAGCCGCACCGGAAGCCGAAGCCCGAGCGCCGCCGACGTCTCCGGCTCGTAGACCAGCGCGGCGTCGTTGAGCTTGAGCTTGTCGAGGGCGTCGCGCAGGTCGGGGTAGTCCGACGCCGTCGATCGGGTAGAGCCCGGAGAACACCATCGGCTTGGGGTCGCGGTAGCCGCCGAGGGCCGTCGTGCGCCGGCTTGGACGCTGATTGGTCACGGTGTCGCCGACCCGGCGACTGCCGCACGTCCTTCACGCCGGTGATGAGGTAGCCCACCTCACCGACGCCGAGGCCCTTGGCGGGCTCCGGCTCGGGCGATGATGACGCCGATCTCCAGCAGCTCGTGGGTGGCCTCGGTCGACATCATCAGGATGCGCTCGCGCGGGTTGAGGTTGCCGTCGACGACGCGCACGTAGGTGACGACGCCGCGATAGGTGTCGTAGACCGAGTCGAAGATCATCGCCCGCGCGGGCGCGTTCGGGTCGCCGACCGGGTGCGGGATCTGGCGCACGATCTCGGTCGAGCAGCTCCTCGACCCCGACGCCGGTCTTGCCCGACACCTGCAGGCACGTCGTGCGGGTCGCAGCCGATCAGCCCGGCGAGCTCGGCGGCGTACTTCTCCGGCTGGGCCGCCGGCAGGTCGATCTTGTTGAGCACCGGGATGATCGCGAGGTCGTTCTCCATCGCGAGGTAGAGGTTGGCCAGGGTCTGCGCCTCGATGCCCTGGGCGGCGTCGACGAGCAGGACCGCGCCCTCGCAGGCGGCCAGGGATCGGGACACCTCGTAGGTGAAGTCGACGTGCCCGGGCGTGTCGATCATGTTGAGCGCGTAGGTCGTCGGCGCGCGCCGCCTCGGCGCCCCGGCGGCCGTCCCACGGCATCCGCACGGCCTGGCTCTTGATCGTGATGCCGCGCTCGCGCTCGATGTCCATCCGGTCGAGGTACTGCGCGCGCATCTGCCCGCTCGTCGACGACGCCGGTGAGCTGGAGCATCCGGTCGGCCAGCGTCGACTTGCCGTGGTCGATGTGGGCGATGATGCAGAAGTTGCGGATGCAGCTCCGGCGGCGTCGCGTGCGGCGGCAGCGCGGTGCGGGCCATGGGTGACACGGTGTGACGGACCTCGCGAAGTCAGGGAGGCGGACAGGGATCGCCACAGTCTCCCACGGGTGCCCCCCACCCCGTGACGTATGCCGTGCGCCCCGCCGTCAGGCGGCCTGAGACCGGGGTCGGGCCGTTCGGCGCCCGAGGGCTGCGGACAGCACCGCGATGCCAAGACCGAGCACGGCGAGCATGGCGCCGACGCGGCTCGGCCACTCGTAACCCCAGCCCGCTGCCAGCACCAGGCTCCCGAGCCACGCACCGAGAGCGTTGGCCGTGTTAAGGGTCGAGTGGTTGAGCGCGGCGGCCAGGCCCTGCCCCTCGTGGGCGACGTCCATGAGCCGGGTCTGCAGGAGGGGCACGAGGATCGAGGGCAGCACCCCGAGGATGTAGACGAAGATCACCGCGAGCACGGGTGAGTGCGCGGCATACCCGAAGACCGCGAGCATGACCGCGATGGCGGCGAGCGAGCCGATGATCCCCCGCATGATCCCGAGGTGAGCGACCCGGCCCGCGGTGACCATGCCGGTCACCATCCCGAGGCCGTAGATCGCCAGCACGACGGGGATCCACCCGAGCGGGATGCCGGCCAACTCCGTCATCGTCGGGGTGATGTAGGCGTAGGTCGAAAACATTCCGCCGAAGCCCACCGTGCCGATCGCGAGCGCGAGCCAGACCTGCACCCGAGTGAGCGCGCGCAACTCGTCGCGGAAGGATTCCTCCCCCGTCACCGCTTCGTGCGGGAGCCAGGCGACCATGGCGACAACGCATGCTGCGCCGATCGCACCGACGATCCAGAAGGGGACCTGCCACCCGATCCGTTGACCCAGCAGCGTCGTGAGCGGCACCCCGACGACATTGGCGACGGCCAGCCCGATGAGGATCATCGCGACCGCCCAGGTCCGGCGGTGCGGTGGCACGAGGCTCGCGGCGACGAGTGACCCCAGCCCGAAGAAGGCCCCATGCGGCATACCGGAGATGAAGCGCGCGACCATGAGGGGCGCATAGGTGTCGACGAACCCCGAGGCCACGTTGGCCACCGCGAAGGCGACCATGAGCGCGACGAGGACGGTCTTGCGGGGCGCCTTGGCTGCGAGCACGGCGATGATCGGTGCTCCGACGACGACCCCCGCGGCATAGGCCGAGACGTAGTGACCGGCGGTGGGGATGTCGACGCCGGTGCCCGCCGCCACCTGTGGCAACAGACCCATGGTCACGAACTCGGTGGTCCCGATCGCGAAGCCGCCGACCGCGAGCGCGAAGATCGCCCGGCCCGCACCTCGTGATTCCATGACGCCGAGTCTCACCGATCGCAGGTCGGGGGCGCGGTGCTGTCCAGAGCGTGACCCGTGCAGACCACAGCGAGGACCGCGATAGCGTCACGAGCATGACGACGACCGCGCGCCTGCTAGCGGCCCTCCGTCGGGCATTGGGCCTCGACCGTGCCCCTGCACCCAGGCGTCCCCGAGACCTCCCGCGGCCTCCAGCCCCCGGCGCGTCCGGCTACCCGGGGGATTTCTCCGGTATGCCGTCCCTTGACTATGAGCCCCGACCAGACGGCCGACCGGACCCCGGGGAGGTCGTGTGGACGTGGGTGCCCTTCCAGGAGGATCACTCGCGGGGAAAGGACCGGCCGGTCCTGCTTGTCGGCCGTGACGGTCCGTGGCTGCTCGGCGTGCCGCTCACGAGCAAGGACCACGACCGCGATGCGGCCCAGGAACGTGCCGCCGGTCGGATCTGGGTCGACGTCGGCGCCGGCGCGTGGGACCGGGAAGGTCGACCCAGCGAGGCGCGCGTGGACCGGATCGTCCGGATCGACGCCGCAGCGGTGCGACGTGAAGGAGCGGTGCTGGACCGGCCTACCTTTGCCGTTGTTGCCGAGGCGATCGCCGCCCACCGACGCTGACCGTCCGACGCACGCGGCGCACACGACGACGGGCCGCGACCTCGCGAGAGGTCACGGCCCGGCTCAATGCGTCTGGCTGACGGTCAGCTCGTCAGAAGCGCGGCAGCCTTCTTGGCCATCGACGACTTCTTGTTGGCAGCCTGGTTGGCGTGGATGACGCCCTTGGCGACGGCCTTGTCGAGCTTGCGCGACGCGGCCTTCAGCGCCTCGGCAGCCGCGTCCTTGTCGCCCGCCTCGGCGGAGTCACGGAACTTGCGGATCCAGGTGCGAAGCTCGCTCTTGACCGCCTTGTTGCGCTCGGTGCGCTTCTCGTTGGTCTTGATGCGCTTGATCTGGGACTTGATGTTTGCCACGTGTGAACTTTCTCGGTCGGTGCGGGTATGCCGTTAGAGGGCGGCAGACGCGGTTCGGGACCGGACGTGGGGACACCCGTGGAAGAACCGCGCTGGATGGTGCGACGTGCGCGCACGACCAGGCGCGCACGCAAGCGCTCAATCTACCAGGGGTGACGACGCCCCGAAAACGCATGGGTGCACGCCGAGACGCGAGGCGCCCGGACCTTCGGCAACCCTCCGGGAGCCTCCCGGTCACGTCGTGCGGCGTGGGCGACGGCGTGGGCGACGGCGTGGGCGACATGGCCGGTCACGGTCGCCTCTCGGCGCAGGTCGGTCATCCGCGACGGACCGAGGCGCGTGCTTCGGAGATCGCGAGGATGGCGCGCTCCACGGCATACACCGGATCACGGCCTCCGCCTTTGACCTCGACGTCGGCCGCGGCGACGGCCTGGATAGCGCGGCCCAGGCTGGGACCGTCCCAGGCCCCGATTGTGCGCCGGGCCTTGTCGACCTGCCACGGTGCGAGCTCGACCTGCTTGGCGACCGCCATCGAGCTGCCTCGTCCCGCTGAGCCGACCTTGACCAGCGTCCGCAAGGAGGACGCGAGGACCGCGACGATGGGCACGGGGTCGACGCCGGTGGCGATCGCGTGGCGGAGCAGGCGCAGAGCCTCTCCCGTCTGACCAGCCACCGCCGCGTCGGCGACCCGGAATCCGGTCGCCTCGACTTTGCCACCGTGATAGATCTCGACGACCCGGTCGTCGATGGTGCCTTCGGTGTCGGCCACGAGCTGGCTGCATGCCGACGCCAGCTCACGGACGTCTTTGCCGAGCGCCTCGACCAGCGCGGTGACGGCCTCCGGCGTGACCCGGCGACCCATCCGGCGGAACTCGGCGGTGACGAAATCACCCTTGTCGCGGTCGGACTTGATCGCCGGGCAGTCGATCACGCGGGCATTGGCGGCCTTCATCGCGTCAAGGACCTTTTTGCCTCGCGGTCCGGAGCGGTGCAGGACGACGAGGCAGATGTCGTCGAGCGGCCCCGCGAGCAACGAGAGCAGATCGGCATGGAGGTCTTCGGGGGCCTCATCCACGCTTTCGCAAACCATGAGCTTGCGCCCACCGAACAGCGAAGGGCTCGCATGCATGGCCAGGGCACCCGGCTGATAGGTCCCCGGGAGGACGTCGATGCGCTCGATCTCGGGGTCGAAATGGCGCAGCTCGGTCACGACCGACATGAGTGCCCGCTCGGCCAGGATGGCTTCCGGCCCCGTGATCAGCACGAGCGGTGGCATGGTCGACATGGCCTCAAGCCTGCCACGGCGATCGGACACCCGACGCGAGACGCCTCCTGGAGGAAGCGCGCGGCATACCCCATGATGAGGCGCATGGTCGACCGCACCCGCCTCGCCGCCCTCATGTCCGCCGAGCAGGACCTCTTCGCTCGGACCCACCCGAAGTCGCACGCTGCGTATGCCGCGGCCGATCACCTCTTCGGGCGTGTTCCGATGACGTGGATGAACAAGAAGGCCGGCGGTTTCCCGGTCTACTTCGCCCGCGGGCGCGGCAACCGGGTCTGGGACATCGACGGCCACGAATACCTTGACTTCGCGCTCGGCGACACCGGCGCGATGGCCGGCCACTCCCCCGAGCCGGTTGTCGCAGCCGTCCGCCGCAGGGTCGAGGACTTGGGCGGGCTCACGACGATGCTCCCGACCGAGGACGCCGAGTGGGTCGGAGCAGAGCTGACCCGACGGTTCGGGTTGGACCTGTGGAGCTTCTCGCTCACCGCGACCGACGCCAACCGGTGGGCGATCCGCCTCGTCCGGGCGATCACCGGCCGACCCAAGATCCTCGTCAACAGTTACTGCTACCACGGCTCGGTCGACGAGTCCCTCATCGTCGTCGGGCCTGATGGCCAGGGCGTGAGCAGGCCGGGCAACGTCGGGTCGCCGGTCGACGTGACGATGACCAGCCGGGTCGCGGAGTTCAACGACCTCGACGGGCTCGAGCGGCAACTCGCCCACGGCGATGTCGCGGCCGTCCTCATGGAGCCGGCCCTGACCAACATCGGGATCGTCCTGCCCGACCCGGGCTACCTCGACGCGGTCCGTGAGCTCACCCGCGCGCACGACGTGCTGCTCATCAACGACGAGACCCACACGTTCTCCGCCGGCCCAGGAGGCATGACCCGACGGGACGGGCTCGACCCTGATGTGCTCGTCATCGGCAAGGCGATCGGTGGCGGCATCCCCACGGGGGCCTACGGCCTGTCGGCCGGCCTCGCCGAGCGGGTCCTCGCCCGGCGTGACCTCGACCTCGTCGACATGGGCGGAGTCGGCGGCACCCTCGCCGGCAACCCCCTCTCGGTCGCGGCGATGCGGGCCACCCTCGGTGAGGTGCTCACCGACGACGCCTTCGACGGGATGATCGACACGGCGACGGGGTTCACGACCGGGGTGCAGAAGCTCATCGACGACCACGACCTCCCGTGGGCGATCAACCAACTCGGGGCTCGGGCGGAGTACCGCTTCGCCAACCCCTACCCGCGCAACGGGACTGAGGCCGCCGCGTCAGCCGACGGCGAGCTCGAGGACTACCTCCACCTCTACCTCGCCAACCGCGGGATCCTCCTGACGCCGTTCCACAACATGGCTCTCATGTGCCCGACGACGACCGCCGACGATGTCGAGCGCCACCATGAGGTCTTCGCCGAGGCCCTCGCCACCCTGCCGCGCTGAGGCGCTCAGAAGCCGAGCTGAGGATCGCTCAGCGTCAGGCCAAGTTGCGCCATCCGCGCCGTGATGACCTCCGCGGGGAGGTCGACGTGCTCGACGAGCTGCTCAAGATCGATGCCGGCGAGGACAGCGTCGCGGAGTTCGTCGTCGGCCTCCGAGGTCCACGCGTGGCCCCCTGTGACGGCGGTCCGGGGTGAGCCGGGCACCGGCGGTGGCCCTGCCGTCGGTCGGTCATCGCGCGACTGGGCCGGAGCGCCCCCGATCCCTCGCGCCAGGGGTTCTTCGACAGGCACGGGTGGGGGTGCGATCGTGTCGAGCCGCGCCAGAGCTGCCAGCACCTTGGCCTTGTCTGTCGTCGGCCAAAAGGGCGGCAGGGAGCGCTGAAGGAAACCGGCATACCGGGCGGTGACCATCCGAGAATCGAGGAAGGCGACGACGCCGCGATCGTCGCCTCGGCGCACGAGGCGCCCGGCTCCTTGGGCAAGGCGCAGGGCGGCATGCGTCGCGGAGACGGCCATGAACCCATTGCCACCCATCCGCGCGATGGCCTGAGTCCGGGCCGACGAGAGCGGATCGTCAGGTCGTGGGAACGGGATCCGGTCGATCACGACGAGTTGGCACGAGGACCCGGGGACGTCGACGCCCTGCCACAGGCTGAGGGTCCCGAAGAGGCACGTGCTCGCCTCTCGCGCGAATTGCCTGACGAGAGTGCCGATTTGGTCCTCTCCCTGGCACAGGATCTCGATCGGTATGCCGTCCCGCGAGAACCGCTCTCGGAGTGCCTCGGTGGCCGCTTGTGCCGCTCGCATGGACGAAAACAGGCCGAGGGTGCGACCGCCGGCCGCTCTCACGAGGTCGGCCAGCTCATCGAGCGTCTCGGGCGATGCGCCGTCACGTCCGGGAGGCGGGAGATGGCGCGCGACATAGGCGATGGCTTGGCGGGGGTAATCGAAGGGGCTCCCGACGTCGAGGCCCTGCCATGGCGGCGCCCCGTCGCCCCGAAGACCCAGGGTGCCGGCCACCGCGTCGAACGACCCCCCGAGCTCGAGCGTCGCAGAGGTGAGGATGACGGTGCGCTCGTGGAAGATCTTGTCTCGCACGAGCATGGCCACGCTCATGGGGGCCACGCGCAAGACCGGACCCCGCCGGTGATCGTGGGTCAGCCACACCACGTCGAGTTCCCGCTCCTCCACGATGCGCGCCGCATTGTCGAAGACCTCGTCGACGGCTGCCCGGGCGACGTGGAGGGCACCGTCGGGCTCAGCCTTCGGCCCTGGCTTGAGCTCGGACTGCATCGCTCGGGCGGTATCCCGCACGCGACTGAGGGCAAGGCCCAGGGAGTCTGGTAGTGACGGGATGCGGCCTTCGGGCAGGGTCGTGAGGATCGCCTCGAGCAGTGCCGCGGCCTCCTGCGCTGCCGGGCCGCTGTCGCTGCGCTTCCCGGCCCGTCGGACGGCGGCGTGGACCATGCCTGCGGTCACTTCGTCGGTGATCGTCGAGGTCACCCGGTCGACGAGTTCGTGGGCTTCGTCGATGACCAGGACGCTGTGCTCGGGGAGCATCTGGCGGCCCTCGAAGGAGTCGATGGCCATGAACGAGTGGTTGGTCACGATGACGTCGACCTCTGCCGCCGCGCTGCGCGAGCGTTCGACGAAGCACTCCGCCCTCATCGGGCACGTCGTGCCCAGGCATTCGTGGGCGGACACCGACACCTGTCTCCATGCCCGCTCCGACACCCCCGGGACGAGTTCGTCTCGGTCGCCGGACTCGGTCTCGTCGGCCCATTGACGCAGCCGCAGGACCTCCGCGCCCAAGCGCGATGCCGCCTGATCCACCTCGCCGACCGACAGCAGGGTGTCGTCGTCGTCGGGGAAGCCGCCGTCGAGCTTGTGCAGGCAGACGTAGTTGCGGCGGCCCTTGACCATCGCGAAGGTCGGTCGCCGCCCCAGCACCGGAGCCACCGCGGCCGCCAGTCGGGGCAAGTCACGGTCGATGATCTGCGACTGCAGGGCGATCGTCGCGGTGGCGACGATCGCCGGGCTCCCCGAGTCCATGGCGTGCTTGATCGCCGGGACGAGGTAGGCCAACGACTTTCCCGTGCCGGTGCCCGCCTGGACGAGGAGATGCTCACCTGTGGTGATGGCAGCGTCCACAGCGTGCGCCATGGCGACCTGCCCCGGCCGCTCTGTGCCTGCGACCCCGGCCACCGCGGCGGTCAGCAGGTCATCGAGCAAGGGCACCGAGCAACTGTATGCCGTGCAGCGTTCCTCCCCGCGGCGCCATCCCCAGCTCAGGCCGACCTGGAGGCGACTGACTCAGGACAGCGGAGTCAGTACCAGTGCGGGGATCGCGCTTGCCATGCTGCCCACGCGGCGCACGGCGTGCCGTAGCGACCCTTGATGTAGCCCAGGCCCCAGGTGATCTGGGTCGCCGGGTTCACCAGCCAATCGGCTCCCGCTGTCGCCATCTTGGACCCCGGAAGGGCTTGGGGGATGCCGTAGGCGTCCGAGTAGGGATTGTCGGCGGCCCAGTTCCAGTTGCTTTCCTTCTCCCACAACGAGTTCAGGCAGGTCCACTGGTCCGACCCAAACCCGAAGGTCGGCATGATCTGTTGCGCGACCGTTCGAGGATTTGCCTGCATCCACGCCAAGGTGGGCTTCGTCGACGGCGTGGGAGTCGGGGTTGGGGCTGGTGTCGGAGCGGGCGGCGTGGTGGTTGGCCGGGGCGTCGGGGGCCGGTGTCGGTGGTGTCGCGGGAGCAGGAGGCTTGGGCGTGGTGGTCGCGCGGCGGTGCCTGGGCGAGTGCCGGGGCGAGTGCCGCTGGGCTGGTGCCTTGGGCGCGCGCCGCCGCCTCCTGAGCCCGCGCGTCGAGCTGTCGCTGCTGCTCCTCGGCGGTGACTTGTCGCACCAGGGCCAGCTCCAGGATGAGGGCTTGCTGGCGTGCCCCGATCTGGCCAACCCGGTCTGTCACCGCAGCGATCTGGGCGTCAAGGGCCTGGTGGGCATCGGCAGCGGCCCGCGCCCGCTCAGCGCGCACGCGCGCCTGCTCGACCGCGGTCACGCTCAGCGCCTCGGCGAGCCCCGCCAAGGACTCGGCCTCGCGCACTTGACGATCTTGCGCCTCGGCCGCGTCGTCGAGGTACTGCGCCATGTCGAGGGCCTGACCGGGTCCTGCGGTGAGGAGGTGAAGCAGGCCTTGGTGACCGACACCACCCTGTTCGTAGGCAGCGGCAGCGAACCGGCTGAGCGAGTCCCGCGCATCGCCTGCCGCCTGTGCTGCGCGATCGGCGGCCTCCTGGGCCCGAGCAGCGGCATGCGTGGCCACCCGCTCGGCCTCAGCCGCAGCGGCATACTCCCGGGCATGCAGGCTGACCGCGCGTTGCAGCGTGGCGAGTTCGGAGGTCGCCCTCGCATACTCCCCCTCGAGGGCGGCGATCCGGTCGTCGATGGACGAGGCCGACCCCCACGAGCTGATGGCGCGCGTCTGGGCCTCTGCCGTCCGACCCTCAGCATGCGCTATCCCGCTCAGGCTCAGGACCAGCGCCACTGATGCCCCAGCTGCCGCGCCGGCACGCCGAGTCCTGGCACGCCGAGCCCTGGCGACCGAGCACCCGATCGCACGAGGGATGGGGGGACGCGACACGGTGACACCTTCGCAGGAGAGGACAGACCCCTACGGTAACCAGATGTCACCAATTGCACCATACGTCCCACGCATGCTGCTGCGTCTCGCGACACGCCGAGAGCTCCCCGGCAGGTCCGGCCTATCGGCCCGCTCTTCACCTGGTTAGTCGGGCACCGTCGAGACCCCGGCCCCCTGCTGACAGATCAGGTGCGCGACCAAGGCGGTCCACCCGGTCTGATGAGATGCGCCCAGCCCTCGCCCGGTGTCGCCGTGGAAGTACTCGCTGAAGACCGGATGCTCATCCCATAGCGGGCCGGTCAGCACGTCGCGGGGGCCGCTGGGTCGGCGACCGTCGGGTCCCGGACGGAACAGGTCCAGGAGCCGTTGCTCCAGCCGGTCCGCGACCTCACCGAGCCCCAGCAGCTCCCCCGACCCCGTCGGGAACTCGACCCGCACGCTGGCCCCGGCGCCGGCGGCATACGCGCGGAGGGCGTCTGCGAGCAGGACGTTGACCGGGAACCAGACCGGGCCGCGCCAGTTGGAGTTGCCGCCAAACATTGGCGAGTTGGACTCTCCTGGAACGTATTCAATCTCGACAAAGCCATCGGGAAGCTCGATATGGGCGCCGCCCCGATAGACCGCGGACAGCGATCGGATCCCATACGGGCCGAGGAACTCCGACTCGTCGAGCATCCTTTCCACGAGCTTGGTATGCCGCGCCGGATCGATGAGCATGAGAGTCGCCGGACCTGACGGCCCTGCTGTCTGGAGGACCGCGTCAGCCTCCTCGGGGCGGTTGCGCTGCAACCACCGGAAGCGCTCCATGAAGTCGGGCAACTCCCGGGTGACCCACGCGGGCACAACGCCCACGGCCAGCAGAGGCAGCAGCCCCACGAGCGATCGCACACGCAGCCGTCGGCTATCGCTGAAGACGTCGTCGGAGGTCAGCGGCAACAGGATGTCGTAATAGAACCCGTCCTCCTCGTCCCAGAGCGAGACGCTGTCGGTGCCGAAGGTTTCGATCGCCGTCGAGATCGCGAGGAAGCGTTCGAGGAAGGTCGTCGCAAGGTCGTCCCATGCGGTGTCTCTGCGTGAGAGCTCCAGGGCCATCCGCAGCATGGTGAGGCAGTGGAACGCGACCCAGCTCGTGGCGTCGGATTGTTCGAGGCGCCACCCCGCCGGCACCCCGTGCGAGCGGTCGAAGACGCCGATGTTGTCCATCCCGAGGAAGCCGCCCTCGAACAGGTTGGAATCGTCGGCATCTTTGCGGTTGACCCACCAGCCGAGGTTGAGCAGGAGTTTGGTCGTGATCCGGATGAGGAAGTCGACATCCCACTCGCCGTCGAGCTGATAAACCTGCCACGCCGCCCAGGCGTGCACCGGCGGGTTGACGTCGGAGAAGGCCCATTCATAGGCCGGGAGTTGACCGCTCGGGTGCTGCGCCCACTCCCGACAGATGAGCCGCAACTGGTCTTTGGCGAAGGCTGGATCGACGTGGGCGAGGGCGACGCAGTGGAAGGCGAGATCCCACGACGCAAACCACGGGTATTCCCACTCATCGGGCATCGAGATGACGTCGGCGAGGGCAAGGTGACGCCAGGACGTGTTGCGGCCGAAGGGTTCCGGCGCACGACGTGATGCCGGAGGGGGCGGTGTCTCGGGGTCCCCGTCGAGCCACTGGGCGACGTTGTAGCGATAGAGCTGCTTGCCCCACAGCAGCCCGGCGAACGCGCGCCGGGCCACGTGGCGGCCGTCGGGCGAGATGCCCTGGGGGATGACGATGTCGTAGAACGCGTCCGCCTCAGCTTTGCGTTCGCGGAGGGTGGCGCGGAACGCCTTGCCGAAGGGTCGATCGGGGACGGCGCCGGCTCGCAACCTGAGGTTGATGGTCACGGTCTCCCCCGGAGGGACTGCGTCGACGTGATAACGCAGCGCCACTTTGGTGCCCTGCATGGCCCCGTTGAGGCCACTGCGGTCGCCGTCGACGATGGCTCGGTTGATCCCGTCCTTGGGGTATGCCGTGGGGTTGGTTTGCGCCCCCCACAGGGCGACCTCGTTGGTTTCGTTGTCGCAGAACATGACTTCGGGGCGGCCCTCGGCGAAAAGGCGGTAGGTGCCGAGATAGTCGTGCTTGGCTTCGACGCCGACAAGGTCGCTGTCATCGAGGTCGCGCCCAGCCATGACCCGCAGGGTGGGCACGCGGTCGTCCCTCCCCCAGCGCCACGTGTTGCGGAACCACAGCTGCGGGATGAGATCCAGCGGGGCCGGGTCTGGCCCGTGGTTGGTCGCGTCGATCCGGATGCACATGTCGTCGGGGGATGCCTTGGCGTGCGTGACGACGACATCAAAGAACCTGTCCTCGGCGAGGACGCCGGTGTCGGACAGCTCGTACTCATCTTCGTCCCGGGAGCGGGCAGCGTTCGTGGCGACGAGATCGGCATACGGATAGGCGCGCTGCGGGTAGCGATAGAGCCACGCGGCATACGAATGCGTCGGGGTGGCGTCGAGGTGCCACCAGTACTCCTTGGCATCTTCGCCGTGGTTGCCCTGAGGGTTCGTGAGGCCGAAGAGGCGCTCCTTCAGTCGGTCGTCTTGACCGTTCCACAGGGCGATCCCGAGGTTGAGGAAGCCCCACCGGTCACACAGGCCGGCCAGCCCGTCTTCCCCCCACCGATAGGCGCGCTGGTGAGCGTGGTCGAACGGGAAGGACCCCCAGGCGTCACCGTCGGCGGAGTAGTCCTCGCGGACCGTCCCCCACTGCCGCGCACTGACGTAAGGCCCCCACTGCCGCCAGGGGTCGGAGTCGTCGGGCGACTCGGCGAGTCGGGCGTGCTCGGCGGTGCGAGCTGCTTTCGAGGATGTCTTCGCCACGGGCGTCAGCTTGCCACCGCGCGCGTGTTTCACCGATTCGATACCCGACGGCGGATCAGGCGTCGCCGTCGGGTATCGAATCAGGCGAGAGCGGGCGGAGGGGCTCAGATCTGGTATGCCGCGAGGTCGCCGAGCGCGTGTTTGTGGACTTTCGCGCGCACTCGGGTGCCGTGCTCGGTGTGCTCGCTGTCGAGGATCTCGCCGTATTCGTGCAGCCGGCTCACGAGGTCGCCCCGGTCGTAGGGGATCAACACGTCGACGACGACGTCTGGCTTGGGCAGCGCCTCGGCCACGACCTGCAACAGCCGGTCGATGCCCTCCCCTGTGCGTGCCGACACGACCACCGCGTGCTTATTGGCACGCGTCAGCCGGTCGATGACCTCCGCCTCGGCAATGTCGGCCTTGTTGATGACGATGATCTCGGTCAGCGTGTCGCCGCCGACATCGGCGAGCACTTCGCGCACCGCCGAGATCTGACCCTCCGGGTCAGGGTGCGAGCCGTCCACGACATGCAGGAGCACGTCGCTGTCCCCGACCTCTTCGAGGGTGGACCGGAACGCCTCGACGAGCTGATGGGGCAGCGCTCGCACGAAGCCGACCGTGTCGACGAGGGTGTATTCCCTCCCGTCGGAGGTCTCGGCCCGCCGCACCGTCGGATCGAGGGTCGCGAAAAGCTGGTTCTCGACCAGCACCCCCGCCCCGGTGATCCGGTTGAGGATCGAGGACTTGCCCGCGTTGGTGTAGCCCGCGATCGCCACGCTCGGCACGTGGCCGGCCTTGCGGGAGTGCCGTTTGGTGTCGCGCCCGGTCTTCATCTCGGCGATCTCGCGGCGCAACTTGGCCATCCGCGTGTTGATCCGTCGCCGGTCGAGTTCGATCTTCGTCTCACCGGGGCCACGCGAGCCGATGCCCTCACCACCGGCGACGCGCCCACCGGCCTGCCGTGACATGGACTCACCCCAGCCACGCAAGCGCGGGAGGAGGTATTGCAGTTGGGCCAACTCGACCTGCGCCTTACCCTCGCGGCTCTTGGCGTGCTGGGCGAAGATGTCGAGGATCAACGCCGTCCGGTCGATGACCTTGACCTTGACGACGTCTTCCAGCGCACGGCGTTGGCCAGGGGCAAGTTCCCCGTCGCAGATCACCGTGTCCGCGCCCTCTGCGGCGACGATGTCGCGCAACTCCATCGCCTTCCCCTTGCCGAGGAAGGTCGCGGGGTCGGGGTGCTGACGCCGTTGGATGACGCCGTCGAGCACGGTCGAGCCAGCGGTCTCGGCGAGGGCGGCGAGTTCGCGCAGGGAGTTCTCGGCGTCGGCGAGGGTGCCCTCGGTCCAGACCGCGGCGAGGACGACTCGCTCGAGGCGCAGTTGCCGGTATTCGACCTCGGTGACGTCCTCGAGTTCGGTCGACAGGCCCGAGACGCGGCGCAGCGCGGCGCGTTCCTCGCGGTCGAGTTGGTCCCCGTCGTAGGAGTAGTCGTCAGGTCCAGGCCCGCCGTGGCGGTCGTCAACGGGCTCGTCGGACAGTGCAGCGGCTGTGGCGCCGCGCCAGGTGGTGCGTTCAGTCATGGTGCCCCCAGCGTGTCATGGCAGGGCGGCATACCCCAATCGTTTTCCCGCCGAAGCTCCAGGCGTCGATGCCCTGGTCCGCGGTGCCACCCGCGTCGCTCTAGAGTTTTCGCGGACGCGGGGCTGCCTACACCTGGCGCAAACGGAAGGAGCGGCGTGACCGATCACTACTTCACGGCTGCACCGGCCAGCGCCGATCAGCTGCGTGAGATCACCGTGGCGCTCGCCGGACGCCCGCTAACGACTGACGACCGCAGGCGGCGTCTTTTCCCCCGATCGGCTCGACAAGGGCACCGCGATCCTCCTGGCGGCAGTGCCCGACCCACCCCCGACCGGGGCACTGCTCGACCTCGGCTGCGGTTGGGGACCTGTGGCCCTCACGATGGCCCTTCGCTCCCCCGACGCCGACGTGTATGCCGTGGACGTCAACGCTCGCGCCCTCGATCTCGTCCGCCGCAACGCCGCGACGATCGGCGCAGCCCGCGTGGTCGCCTGCGTCCCCGACGAGGTCCCACCAGGACTTGCGGTTCGCGACGATCTGGTCCAACCCGCCAATCCGGGTCGGCAAGGCGGTGCTCCACGAGCTGTTGCGCACCTGGCTGCCGCGGCTGGACGCCGACGGCACGGCATACCTCGTCGTCCAGAAGAACCTCGGCGCGGACTCGCTGCAGCGGTGGATCGCGGCCGAGCTGGGGATGCCGTGCGAGCGCTCCGCGACGTCCGGCGGCTTCCGGGTGCTTGGCCGTCCGGCCGGCGACCTGAGTCAGCTCAGGTCAACTCAGGTCAGCTCAGGTCGGCTGACGTCAGCGACACGACACCGTCGGCGACGAGGGTGGCGGGCCCGGCCAGCTCCACCGTCCCGTGGGGGGTCGCGACCACGCGCAACCTCCCACCGGGGACGTCGACGGTCCATTCGCGGTTGTCGTCGGTCGGTCCCTGCCACCACCGCACGGCGACAGCGGCTGCCGCCGCGCCCGTGCCGCACGATCGGGTCTCCCCCACCCCCCGCTCCACGACGCGCATCGCGATGTGACCTGGGCCGACGATGTGGACGAACTCCACATTCGTGCCGTGCTCGGGAGTCGGGGCGACCCTGGGGGCCACCGTGAGATCCAACGACGCCAGGTCGACCTCCGTCGGGCAGGACGACGACGGTGTGGGGGTTGCCCATGTCGACCCGCAACCCTGGCAGGTCCGGGAGGCCATCGAGCGCGACGACCGCCGTAAAGCCTTCGCGCTGCGCTTGATTGGCCTCTTCGACGAGCCACGGCCCGAGATCCACGGCATACCCGCCGTCCCTGACGCGCACCGACTTGACGCCGGCCCGGGTGGCGATGGGGAACTCGTCGCGAGTCTCGAGGCCTTCGCGGCGCAGGTATGCCGCAAACACCCGAGCTGCCATTGCCGCACATCTCGGCGATCGACCCGTCGGCGTTGCGGTAGTCCATGAACCACTCCGCGTCCGCCGCCAAGCCCTCGACGGCTGGCTCACGCGAGCGAGCCGATCGCACGACCCGGATGACCCCATCGGCCCCGATGCCCGCTCGCCTGTCGGCCAGAGAGCGCACCACGCCGGCTGACAGGTCGAGCTCACCGTCGAGGTCTGGCACGAGGATGAAGTCGTTTTCGGTGCCATGACCTTTGGTGAAGCTCAACGCGCGGGGATGGTCCATGTCAGCCATTGTCGCCGCCCGCGGCCCCGGCGATCGCATCGCCGGCGGTGATCGTCGCGAGGGCGGCCTCGACCACGGCCGGGTCGTCGGCATCGAGCCAGCAGATCCGGGGGTCGGGGTTAAACCAGGAGCGCTGGCGACGGACGAGTCGCCTCGTCGCGGTGGCCGTGGCGTCGATGGCCTCGGTCTCAGTCAGCACCCCGTCCAGTTGTGCGAGAGCTTGGGCATACCCGATAGCGGTGCGCGCGGTCTTGCCCAGGCCCCGCGAGTCGGCTCGGAGGGCCGCGACTTCCGCTGTCATCCCGCGGGCCCACATGGTGGCAGTGCGGGTGGCGATGCGATCGTCGAGGATCGGCCAGATCCGCTGACAGGCCGAGCACGGTGGTGGGGGCGACAAAGGAGCGCGTGGGCAGCGAGGCGCTGAACGGCCGCCCGGTCAGCGCAATGACTTCGAGCGCGCGGACGACACGGCGGAGGTTGCGCGGGTCGATCGTAGCCGCGGCGGTGGGGTCTTGAGCGGTCAGGCGGGCGACGAGGGGCGCGGGGCCATCCGCGGCGAGTTCGGCCTCGAGGGCCTCCCTGACGACGGCGTCGGTCGGCGGGATGTCGAGCGCGTCGAGCGCTGCCCGGACGTAGAGCCCGGAACCGCCGACGAGGACCGCTCGGTGTCCACGGTCGGCGATCGCAGCGAGGTCAGCGCGCGCTGCCTGCTGGTATGCCGCGACGCTCGCCTCCTCCCATGGCTCCAGGACGTCGAGTTGGTGATGCGGTATGCCGCGTCGCTCGGCGAGGGTGACTTTGGCCGTGCCGATGTCCATCCCGCGATAGAGGGCCATGGCGTCGGCGTTGACGACCTCTGCGCCGAGCCGTTCGGCCAAGGCGAGCGCAAGCGCCGACTTCCCCGTGGCGGTCGGCCCGACGATCGCGATGATCGGGCGCGGCGCCGGGGTCGGGGTCACAGCGACGCGGATTCGCCGTCGCCCTGGCGCGCCGTGCCGGCGTGCTCGTCCCCGCAACTGCACTCACCGTCGAGGACGTCGTGCCCGAAGGGGTCGGGATCGACGCCCGGCGTCCACGACAGGTCGGGGGCTCCCCACCCGTTGGCCTTGGCGGCCTTGCGCGCCCGCCGTCGCCACTTGTCGTTGAGCCGGTCGACGTAGAGCTTGCCGTTGAGGTGGTCGAACTCGTGCTGCATACACCGGGCGAACCAGTCGGTCGCGTCGAAGTCGAGGGGTGCACCGCGAGGGTCGTAGCCACTGACGTGGGCTCGGTCGGCACGCACGAGTGGGAAGTGCTCTCCAGGGAAGGACAGACAGCCTTCGGATTCGGTGTCGGGATCCGGTGTGACATCGGGGATCCGGGAGGTCGTGAGGATCGGGTTGACGACGACCCCTCGGGACGGCACGCCGTCATCGTTGGCCAGGTCGTAGACGAACAAGCGCAGGCCCACGCCGATCTGAGGTGCAGCCAGGCCCACGCCATGGGCCGCGTCCATCGTGTCGAACATGTCCTGGACGAGGGCTTCGAGGTCGGCGTCGAAGGACTCGACGCGCGCAGCAACGCGGTGCAGGACGGGGTGGCCAGTGATGACGACGGGACGCACGGGCATGAGGGTCCTTCGGGGTCAGCCGCAGGGCGAGACGGTCGAGACGGGGGCGGGGGCGGGGCGTCCGATGGACGGCATACCCAAGGAGACCGCGGGCTTTCCTGTGGGCGTCGACGTCACGGCTTCCCATGCGTCACCGCCCGCGGTGCGACGGATCGCGAACGACCCGCCGTCGCGCACGGCGTCAGCCACGAGGTGGTGTGGGGCGCCATAGGTCACCCCGACCGTCACGAGGTCACCAGGCCGAGGGCGATCGACGGTGGGTATGCCGTCGGGCAGAGCGAAGTGCACGAGGCGGTTGTCCCGCGCTCGGCCCGACATCCGCGAGGTCGCCGCATCCTTGCGGCCCTCGAAGGGAGCCACGAGGACCTCGACGTCGCGCCCTTCCTGCAGGCGGTTGCCTGCCCAGGAGACCGACTCTTGCAGTGCGATGAGTCGGTCGAAGCGCTCTTGGACGACCGCCTTGGGGATCTGGTGTGGCATCGTGCCGGCCGGAGTGCCCGGGCGGATGGAGTATTGGAAGGTGAAGGCGCTGGAGAACTTCGCCTCGGCCACTACATCGAGGGTGGCCTGGAAGTCGGCTTCGGTCTCGCCCGGGAAGCCGACGATGAGGTCGGTCGTGATCGCGGCCTCGGGAATGTGCGAGCGGACTTCCTCGAGGATCCGCAGGAATCGGTCGCTGCGGTAGGAACGCCGCATCGACTTGAGGATGGCATCCGACCCTGACTGCAGGGGCATGTGCAGGCTGGGCATGACGTTGGGCGTCGCGGCCATGGCCTCGATGACATCAGTCGTGAATGCCGCTGGGTGGGGGCTGGTGAAACGCACCCGCTCCAGGCCTTCGATCTGCCCGCACGCCCGCAGCAGCTTGCCGAAGGCCTGCCGATCGCCGAACTCCACACCGTAGGTGTTGACGTTTTGGCCGAGCAGGGTGACCTCGATGACCCCTTGCGCGACGAGCGCACGGACCTCGTCGAGGATCTGCTCCGGGCGTCGATCCTGCTCCTTGCCCCGCAGGCTGGGGACGATGCAGAAGGTGCACGTGTTGTTGCACCCGACCGAGATCGAGACCCACGCGCTGTATGCCGAGTCGCGGCGCGTGGGCAGCGTCGACGGGAAGACCTCGAGGCTCTCGAGGATCTCGACCTGGGCCTTCTGGTTGTGGCGAGCCCGATCAAGCAGAGCCGGCAGGGACGCCGATGTTGTGGGTGCCGAAGACGACATCGACCCACGGAGCCTTACGGACGATGGTCTCGCGGTCCTTCTGGGCCATGCAGCCGCCGACCGCGATCTGCAGGTCTGGGTTGGCGATCTTGGCCGGCCGGAGTTGGCCGAGGTTGCCGTAGAGCTTGTTGTCGGCATTCTCGCGCACCGCGCAGGTGTTGAAGACGACGACGTCGGCAACCGTCGGGCGCTGGGCTGCAGGCAGGCTGGCGAGGTCGACGTAACCGGCCGTCTCAAGCAGGCCGGCGAGGCGCTCCGAATCGTGGACGTTCATCTGGCAGCCGTGGGTGCGGACGTCGTAGGTGCGGACGCGGGCGGCTTCCGTGGCGAATGCATCCCTCGCGGAGACGTTGGTGGCATCCAGGGCCGAGGCGTTAGGGGCGGAGGCGTCAAGGGCGCAGGCGTCAACGCCGCGGCTGTCGGCGTGCAGGTGCGGGGTGAGGTCAATGGTCATGGCACGCACAAGGGTAGGCGCTCGGCCCGCACGCTGTGTCCAGCGTGCGGGCCGAGCGCCTGGAGATCTGTGGGGTCAGCGACCGAAGATCTTCTTCATGAGGCCTCCGGGCTCCGGCGGGGGGCAGGAGCACTGCTCGGACTTGGGCACCCCGGCCATGACCTGCTGGACGTGCTGACCGCATCCCGACCATGACACCTTGCCGCAACGGCGGCACTTCACTCGACTACACATGCGCGACTCCTGGCGTTTCGAGCGGCGTCAGGCGCCGCGTGCTGTGCTGCCACTATATACCCCCCTGGGTATAGGCGCTAGTCGCGTTGATGCTCCTGGGCGGAGGCGATCGCATCCCTCACGACGGCATACACGACACGGCGGCGGAATATCCCTTGCGGGCGAGCATTCCGGCCAGTCGCCGAGCCTGCACCTGCGGCTCGAGACCACCCATGCTGGCCAACCGCTTGGCCACGAGATCTTCGGCGCGCGCCCGCTCGGTCTGCGGGTCGAGGCCACCGACGGCCGCCTCAGCGATCTCGTCATCGATCCCCTTCTCACGCAGCTCAGCCCGCAGCGCCAGACCCGACGCACCCTTGGTGCGCTGCCTCGATTGCACGAGCATCGTCGCGAACGCGAGATCATCGACGAGGCCGACCTCAGTCATGCGATCGAGCACCGCCCCGGCGACACCTGGGTCGCATCCTCGTGTGGCGAGTTTGCGCTCGAGCTGAGCCCGGGAACGCGGTGCAACCGCCAACTGCCGAAGCACGATGGCGCGCGCCACGGCAAACGGATCCGCCTCGGCGACCGACCCCTCGGGCGGCTGACGAGTCCCGGCGCGTGGATTGCGCCTGGGGTGCTGACGGATCCCGCGGCAGCGGCGCCCCGGGTGGGCTGGCTTGTCGCTCGAGCCAGCACCTCCCTGGCCTGGAGCAACCGATCCCCAATGTCAGGACCAGACACGTCGAGGCCTAGAAGTCGACCGGGACGTCAGCGATCGCCGGCTTGTCGACCCGCGGCCCAATGCCGAGCTTTTCCTTGATCTTCTTCTCGAGCTCGTCGGCGAGGTCGGGGTTGTCGCGCAGGAAGCCACGCGCGTTTTCCTTGCCCTGACCGAGCTGGTCGCCCTCGTAGGTGTACCAGGCGCCGGCCTTGCGGACGAAGCCCTGCTCGACGCCCATGTCGATGAGGCCGCCCTCGCGCGAGATGCCGTGGCCGTAGATGATGTCGAACTCGGCCTGCTTGAACGGCGGGGCTCACCTTGTTCTTGACGACCTTGACTCGCGTGCGGTTGCCGACCGCCTCCGAGCCGTCTTTGAGCGTCTCGATCCGGCGGACGTCGAGGCGCACTGAGGCGTAGAACTTGAGCGCCTTGCCACCAGTCGTCGTCTCGGGTGAGCCGAACATGACGCCGATCTTCTCGCGAAGCTGGTTGATGAAGATCGCGGTCGTGCCCGTCGAGTTGAGGGCACCGGTGATCTTGCGCAGCGCCTGAGACATGAGGCGCGCCTGCAGACCCACGTGGCTGTCACCCATCTCGCCCTTCGATCTCGGCCCGCGGCACGAGCGCGGCGACCGAGTCGATGACGATGATGTCGATCGCGCCGGAGCGGATGAGCATGTCGGCGATTTCGAGTGCCTGCTCCCCCGTGTCGGGCTGGCTCACCAGCAGGGCGTCGGTGTCGACCCCGAGCTTGGCGGCATAGTCAGGATCGAGCGCATGCTCGGCGTCGATGAACGCGGCGATCCCCCCGGCCTTCTGCGCGCTGGCCACCGCGTGCAGCGCGACGGTCGTCTTGCCGCTGCTCTCCGGGCCGTAGATCTCCACGACCCGCCCCCGCGGCAACCCACCGATCCCGAGTGCCACGTCGAGCGCAATCGAGCCCGTCGGGATCACCTCGATCGGCGCGCGCACGTCGTCGCCGAGCCGCATGACGGCACCCTTGCCGTGTGCCTTTTCGATCTGTCCCATGACCGCGGCGAGTGCCTTGGTGCGGTCTGCCACAGCTGCCATTTGTCGTACCGTCTTTCTGCTCGAGAGTCTGCCGTCCATAGGCGACCCGCGCGATGACCACCTTCACCTCGAGACCGAGGAGTCGGCGAGCCACGTTGTCGAGTCGGACGTTAGGTGCCGGCACCGACAGCGGTGAGTCCACGGCATACCGGCTGTGGATCACGAGACCGTCGGACCGATCCCTGTGGAGACAGTAACGAACAGATGTTCGAGATGGGCGCGACACGCCGCATCCATGTGATCAGGACGATCAGCCCAATCCCCGGCGCCCCCTGTCCCAGTACCATGCCAAGCAATCGCCCCGACCCTCGATGGAGGTTGCTGATGTCCCGCATGGCCAAGCTCGAACTCGACGGCAAGGTGTATGAGTTGCCGATCGTCGAAGGCACCGAGCACGAACTCGCCATCGACATCAGCACATTGCGTGCCAAGTCCGGCTACATCACCCTCGACGACGGCCTACGGCAACACCGGCTCGTGCACCTCCGAGATCACCTATATCGACGGCGACGCCGGGCATCCTGCGCTACCGCGGCATCCCGATCGAGGAGATCGCTGGCAACTCATCCTTCGTCGAGACCGCGTGGCTCGTCATCTTCGGGCGCCTGCCCACGATCGAGGACCGTGAACGGTTCTCCCAGTTGCTCACCGACAACAGCCGCCTCGACGAGGGCATGCTCAAGCAGTTCGCCGGCTTCCCGCCCAACGGTCACCCGATGGCGATCCTCTCGGCGATGATCAACACGCTGTCGACCCACGAGCGCTACGAGGCCAACAGCGAGGAGCAAATCGAAGCCCTCGCCGCGACCGCTCATCTCCAAGGTCCGGACGATCGCGGCGGCGTCCTACAAGGCCAGCGTCGGCGAGCCCATCGTCTACCCCCGCTATGACCTCAAGTACGTCGAGAACTTCCTGCACATGATGTTCTCGGTCCCCTACCGCGAATACGAGCCCGACGCCCGAGGTCACCCGCGCGCTCAACCTCTTCCTCGCGCTGCACGCCGACCACGAGCAGAACTGCTCCACCTCGACGGTGCGCATGGTCGCCTCGAGTCAGGCCAACATGTTTGCCTCGTGCGCGGCCGGCGTGTGTGCCCTCTGGGGTCCGCTGCACGGTGGCGCCAACGTTGCGGTGATCGAGATGCTCGAGTTCATCAAGGCCTCGGGTATGCCGGTCAAGGAGTACGTCGCGAAGGTCAAGGACAAGCAGTCCAACATCAAGCTCATGGGCTTCGGCCACCGGGTCTACCGCAACTTCGACCCGCGCTCGAAGATCCTCAAGAAGGCCGCCGACGACATGCTGGCCACGATGGAGATCGACGACCCGCTCCTCGAGCTTTCGGTCGAGCTCGCCGACGCCGCCCTGACGGACGACTACTTCATCGAGCGCAAGCTCTACCCCAATGTCGACTTCTACAGCGGGATCATCCTGCGCGCCATGGGGATTCCGCTCGACATGTTCACGGTGATGTTCGCGATCGGTCGCATGCCCGGCTGGATCGCCAACTGGAAGGAGATCCACGACGACCCCAAGGGTCGGATCTACCGTCCTCGTCAGATCTACACCGGCCTCACCAACGAGCACTGGGCCCCGCGCGAGGAGCGCCACGCCTGATCTCGATCGCCTGTCCGTCCTGAGGCGCTGCGGCTTCGCCCGCGGCGCCTCAGCCGCACATGGGTTCTAACCCCCTGGGCGAGAGTGCTTTTCGACGCCGAATCGACGAGCGGAAGGGACCGAGAAGTCCTCGCACACGGCATACCAGATCTGCTTGGGAGGTATGCCGTCCGCGAGCGCCTGCTCGACGGTCCGGCTGCCGAGCGTGGTGAGGCAGTGATCTTTGGCCACGCTCGCGGCGTAAGAAGCCCCGAACTCCCCGTCAAGGAGAGCCCGCAAATCGCTGTGCCGCATGGGCGGCAGTGTGTCACGGCCGCGACTGACCCCGAGCCGACCTCTGTCGGCGGACTCGCCTAGTCTGGGTGGCGACATGACGTCGTCCGAGGGGAGATTCACCGATGTCACAGCCGCCCACCACCCCGCCACCGGGACCCTATGGCCCCGACCCCTACCAGCGGCCGCAGTCGCCGCCTGCTGGCGGGCAGGGCTATCCGCCGTATGCCGCGCAGCCCGGCTATCCGCAGCAGCAGCCCTGGCTATCCGCAGCAGCAGCCCGGCTATCCGCAGCAGCAGCCCGCCTATGGCCAGCAGGGCTACGGCCAGCAAGGCTACGGCCAGCAGGGATACCAGCCGCAGGGATATGGGTCGGCACCCTCCTATGGCCCGCCACCGGCATACGGTCAGGATCCCGGCGGCCCGACCGCCCCGATCGCCCCGGCCCAGCCGTCGACGGCGCGCCGGGGCAGCAAGGTCCCGATCTTGGCGACGATCGGTGTGGTTGGCGCCATGGCGCTCGGCGGCGGTGCGTTCGCCTACTCCAAGTTGGCCTCGACCGGCACCCAACCCGACGCAGTCATCCCCGCGAGCGCCGTGGGCTTTGTCCGGGTCGACCTCGATCCGTCAGCGGGACAGAAGGTCGCGGCAGTGCGCTTCCTGGACAAGATCCCGGCTGTCAAACGAGCGCAGGAAGCCGGCGGTGATCCGCGGGAGTCGTTGTGGAAGTCGATCGCCGGGCAGGACAAGAAGCTCAGTGACGTCTCTTACGAAAACGACATCAAGCCGTGGCTCGGCTCTCGCGCGGCGGCGGCGGTGCTGCCCCAAGCGACCGCCAAGGACGAGCCCGTCGCGATGTTCGCTGTGGCGGTGACCGACGAAGGGCGGGCGCGCGACTCGCTCACCTCGATCCTGGCCAAGAAGGGCGTGACCAACACCGACGTCACGATCAAGTCGGGCTACGCGATCCTCACGGAGAAGAGCAGCACGAGCATCGTCATGGCCGAGATCGAGAAGGGCTCGATCTCGACCAACCAGACCTACCTGGCCGACGTGAAAGCACTTGGGAGACCTGGGGATCGCCTCGGTATGGGTGGACGCGGGCGCCCTCAAGAATGCCTCATGGGCCGACGCCTTGGCCAAGTCCACCCCCAACGCGACGCCGATGAGCACCGGACTGGACCAGCTCAAGGGTCGGGCCATGGCCGCGCTCCGCTTCGACGCCAGCTTCCTTGAGGTCGCTGGCATCGTCCGAGGCGCCGCTACCCAGGCTCCCGCGACGACCAGCGGCGGTGAGATCGCCTCCCTCCCGGCCAACACCGTCGCCGCGATCAGCATCGCCGGGCTCGACCAGGCACTCAAGGACAACTGGCCGTCGCTGTCCGCCAGCATCGGAGCTCGCGAGGTCGCCAATGTCGAGCGCCAACTGGGGATCACCATGCCCGACGACCTGGCCCTGCTCCTGGGGCGCAGCTTCACCGTTGCGCTGCCGGATCAGGATTGGAGCCGGTTCTCCAAGGATCCGAGAGTCGGCGTCAAGATCGTCACGGCCGACGGCGCCCGAGCCGAGTCGATCATCACGAAGATGCTCGATGAGGCGGGCGGAGCGGGTTCGATCTCGACGAGTCGTCAGGACAACACGCTCTACATCTCCAGCAACCCGACCTACCTCGAGACGCTCATGGAGGCAGGCACGCTCGGGACCACCGAGAGCTTCAAGCTCGCCGTGGCAGACGGTCAGGCAGCCCAATCTGCGATGTTCGTCGACCTTGACAAGGTCGAGGGCAATTACCTCAAGAGCATTGCCGGACAGCCAACGAATACAAGGAAGCACTCGGCGCGATCAGGGCCATCGGGTTCTCGAGTCGGATCACTGGACCTGGAGACTCGTCCTTCGCACTGCGACTCGTCGCAAACTGACCATCGAGGTCGTCGCACGCACTGACCGCCTGGTGGTCGGCCAGCACATCCCGATGGGGAATGGCTGGGTTGTCGGTGGGGCATGACAAGGTAGGCCCCGATGTCCGACATCCTCGACCGCTTCTCCCCCGCGACCGCTGACTGGTTCCGTGGGGCCTTCCACACGCCCACCGCAGCCCAGGTGGGCGCGTGGGAGGCCATCTCGTCAGGTCGTCACGCGTTGGTCGTCGCACCGACTGGGTCTGGCAAGACCTTGTCGGCGTTTCTGTGGGCCCTGGACCGGCTCGCAACCGCGCCTGCCCCCGAAGATGCCCAGCGACGATGTCGAGTGCTCTACATCTCGCCGCTCAAGGCGCTCGCCGTCGATGTCGAACGCAACCTCCGGTCTCCGCTGGTCGGCATTCGACACGCAGCCACCCGACTGGGATTGCCGACTCCTGACGTCACTGTCGCAGTCCGTTCCGGCGACACCCCGGCAGCTGA
This sequence comes from Dermatophilaceae bacterium, assembly GCA_037046615.1. Taxonomy (GTDB): domain Bacteria; phylum Actinomycetota; class Actinomycetes; order Actinomycetales; family Dermatophilaceae; genus Phosphoribacter. Next base: position 54,214 of record JBAOHD010000008.1, on the reverse strand, counting down.
TCGCAGGATCTTCGCCAAAACCCCTGCCGACATCCTCATCACGACACCCGAGTCGTTGTTTCTCCTGCTCACCTCTGCGGCACGGCAGGCCTTGCTCGGTGTCGACACCGTCATCCTCGACGAGGTGCACGCCGTCGCCGGCACCAAGCGTGGAGCCCACCTGGCCCTGACCCTTGAGCGCCTTGACGCCCTGCTCCCCGCGCCAGCACAGCGGATCGGGCTGTCCGCCACCGTGCGACCGATCGACGAGGTGGCTCGCTTCCTGGCCGGAGGACGACCGGTCGACACCGTTTCCCCGCCGTCGACCAAGGAGTGGGATCTCGAGGTCGTCGTCCCCGTCGCTGACCTGGGTGCCCTCGGCGCACCGACCGGCGACCTCAGCGGCCCGGCAGCCGGGGAGCCGGCCCGCGCGTCGATCTGGCCCCACGTCGAAGAACGCATCGTCGACCTCGTGACCGAGCATCGCTCGACGATCGTGTTCGCCAACTCCCGTCGCCTGGCCGAACGCCTCACCACCCGGCTCAATGAGATCTGGGAGGACCGTCTGGCCGCCGCCGACGTGGCCGCGGACGCCGACCTGGCAGCCGCCACGACGGAGCCCGCCACCGGTCCCCCGATCGACGTGAGCTCCACGGACGATGCGAGCGCCACGGACGATCGTGAGCCAAGCCGCCCACCGTCCGCCGCACGCACGGCATACCTCCTCCTTCTCGGCCTCACCCGCGCGGGTGATGGCGCAGGCGGGCGCGAGCCGCGGGGCCCCCGCACAACTAGCCAGAGCGCACCACGGTTCGGTCAGCAAGGAGCAGCGAGCAGTCATCGAGGATGACCTCAAAGCAGGCCGTCTGCCGGCCGTCGTCGCGACGAGCAGCCTCGAACTCGGCATCGATATGGGTGCTGTCGACCTCGTGATCCAGGTCGAGTCACCCCCGAGTGTCGCCAGCGGGCTCCAGCGAGTCGGGCGAGCCGGGCACCAGGTCGGCGCAGTGTCCCGCGGCGTGCTGTTTCCGAAGTTCCGCGGCGACCTGGTCCAGACCGCGGTCGTCGTCGAGCGGATGCGCGCCGGTCAGATCGAATCCCTCCGGATCCCAGCAAATCCCCTCGACGTCCTCGCGCAACAGATCGTCGCGATGTGCGCCCTCGACGATTGGACCGTCACAGATCTCGAGGCCCTCGTCCGCCGGGCCGCGCCCTTCGCCGGGTTGTCGCGGCTCGTCCTCGAATCCGTGCTCGACATGCTCTCCGGCCGTTACCCGTCGGACGAGTTCGCCGAGCTCCGACCGCGCCTGGTCTGGGACCGCATCACCGACACCCTGACCGGTCGCCGAGGTGCTCAGCGCCTCGCGGTCACCTCTGGTGGCACCATCCCCGACCGAGGCCTGTATGCCGTGTTCCTCGCCTCGGGCGAGGGCCCGGGGCGGCGCGTGGGTGAGCTCGACGAGGAGATGGTCTACGAGTCCCGCGTCGGCGACACCTTCACCCTCGGCACGAGCACGTGGCGGATCGAGGACATCACCCACGACCGAGTCCTCGTCACTCCGGCCCCCGGCCAGCCGGGGAAGCTGCCCTTCTGGAAGGGCGATTCCTTGGGTCGGCCGTCCGAACTCGGGGCAGCAGTCGGCGCCTTTGTGCGCGAGGTCGCAGCCCTCCCTGAGCCAGCGGCGCGCAGCCGCGTGGCCGCCGCGGGACTGGATGAGTGGGCGACGGACAACCTCCTCGGGTATCTCCACGAGCAGCGTGAGGCCATCCGCCATCTTCCGAGCGATCGCACCATTGTCATCGAGCGCTTCCGCGACGAACTCGGCGACTGGCGCATCGTCGTGCACTCCCCGTTCGGCGCGCCCATCCATGCTCCGTGGGCGTTGGCCATCTCAGCGCGCATGCGGGAGCGCTTTGGCGTCGACGTCCAAGCCATGCACGGCGATGACGGCATCGTGCTGCGGATCCCTGACATGGACTTCGACGGAGACTGGGCTGGGGCCGTGATGCCTCACCGGAAGGCTCAGCGCAGGAAAGGTCACACCCGTCCGGGCACCGATGCCCTCGGCGCAGAATTACTCGACCTGGTCCTGCTCGACCCTGACGAGGTCGCCGATCTCGTCACGACGCACGTCGGCGGGTCCGCGCTCTTTGCATCCCGGTTTCGTGAGTGTGCGGCCCGCGCGCTGCTCCTGCCACGGCGGCGGCCCGACCGTCGCCAGGCCCTGTGGCAACAACGGCAGCGCGCGGCGGCCCTGCTCGAAGTCGCCAGCCAATACCCGTCGTTCCCGATCGTCCTAGAAGCCGTGCGCGAGTGCGTCCAGGACGTTTTCGACGTCCCTGGGCTCGTTGCCCTGCTCCAGAGGGTGCGCTCTCGCGACATCACCACGGTGGCGGTGGAGACTGCGCAACCGTCCCCATTCGCACGCTCTCTCCTGTTTGGCTACGTCGCCCAATTTCTCTACGAAGGCGACTCGCCCTTGGCCGAGAAGCGAGCGGCTGCCCTGTCGCTCGACCCGACGCTCCTCGCCGAACTCCTCGGCGGCGGCGAGTCGCTGTCGCTGCGCGACCTTCTTGATCCACACGCTGTGGCGACGACGGCAGCCGAGCTCGGGCACCTCACTCCCTCGCGTGCGGCACGCGACCTCGACGACCTCAGCGATCTCCTGCGCACGTTGGGCCCACTCGACACGCAGGAGCTCGCGCTGCGCACCCGGGAGGAGTCACGGGAGGATCTCCCCGCGTGGCTCGACGCGCTGGTGGTCTCCCGTCGGGCGTTCCCCGTCCGCATCGCCGGACGCGACCAGTGGGCCGCCATCGAGGACGCCGGCATCCTCCGAGACGCCCTCGGCGTGTCGCTGCCGGTCGGAGTGCCCCAGGCATTCCTCACGCCGGTGTCCGATCCCCTGGCAGACCTTGTCGCTCGGCATGCTCGGACACACGTTCCGTTCGGGGCGGCTGACGTCGCTGACCGGTTCGGGCTCGGGATCGCGGTCGTGCGCCATGCGCTCGCGCGCCTCTTGGCCTCCGGCAGGGTTGTCGAGGGCGCACTCCGCCCGATGCCGAGCGATGCAGCCGGCGACAGTCCCGACTACTGCGACGCCAAGGTCTTGCGGCTGCTGCGCCGCAGGTCACTCGCGGCGCTGCGAGCCGAGGTGGAGCCGGTCTCCCCCAAGGACCTCGTCAGATTCCTCCCTCCCTGGCAGGGCGTCGGCATCGGCCTGCGCGGCGTCGACGGGGTCATGCGTGCCGTCGAGCAACTGGCAGGCCTCCCCTTGCCCGCCAGCGCGATCGAAACCCTCGTGCTGCCGGCCCGCGTGGCCGACTATCGCCCGTCGATGCTCGATGAACTCATGGCCACCGGCGACGTGACGTGGCAAGGGCACGGCGCCCTGGCCGGAGACGACGGATGGGTCTCCTTGCACCCCAGCGATATTGCCCACCTCACCCTCCGCGACCCGACGCGTGACGCAGACGGCGACCTTCCTGAAAACGCCGCCCGGCTCCTGGCCCACCTGACCGGAGGCGGCGCCTACTTCTTCCGCACCCTCGCCGACCACCTGCACCCGCTCACCGACGACGCGGTCACGGACCTGCTCTGGGACCTGGTCTGGAGTGGGCGGGTCACCGGCGACACCTTCGCGCCGCTCCGGGCCTACCTCGCCGGCGGTCGCACCGCCCACAAGACCCGCTCGACGAGCCCACGGCGCAGTCGGTATGCCGGTCGCGGAGCGACGCTGCGAGGCGCGGGACGCCTGGGCTCGTCCGGGATGACCTCCGGCTCGGTCCTCCGGTCGGGGCCGGCTCGCACGGTGGGCCGATGGTCGGTCCTGCCGCCCGGAGAGCGTGACGTGACGGTCACGGCATACGCGCAGGCCGAGATCCTCCTCGATCGCTATGGCGTCGTCACGCGAGGAGCCGTCGCTGCCGAAGACATCCCCGGAGGATTCGCTGGCGTCTACCGCCTCCTCGTCCGCGGCGGAGGAGGCTGGACGAGTCCGTCGGGGCTACTTCGTCGAGGGACTCGGGGCCAGCCAGTTCGGCACGACCGGCGCCGTGGATCGGTTGCGGGCCGGCTCACGGCCACTGGACGACACACCCTCGGAGCCGCTGACCGCCCTCGTGCTCGCGGCGTGCGATCCCGCCAACCCATTCGGCGCTGCTCTGCCGTGGCCACCACGCGCCTCCGTCGATGACGACGCCGCGACATCACGGGGCCATCAGCCAGCGCGCAAGGCCGGGGCCCTCGTCGTCATCGTCGACGGACAGCTCGTGCTCTACGTCGAACGCGGCGGCAAGACCCTGCTCACGTGGACCGACGACGAGAGCGCACTGCGCGTATCTGCCGAAGCCCTCGCTCGCGCCGTGCGCGATGGTGCTCTCGGCCGGCTGACCGTCGAAAAGACCGACGGGGAATCCGTCTTGCGCTCCGACCACCCGCTCACGCGCGCGCTGGCGGCGGCAGGCTTCCACGCGACCCCTCGTGGGCTCCGGCTCCGGCGCTGATCTATGCCTGAGGGCGACACCGTCTGGCGGACGGCATCGAGGCTCGATGAGGCCATGCGCGGGGCGCAACTCATCCGGGCGGAGTTGCGGTGGGGTGAGCTCATCGACGCGCAGTTGCGGGGCGCCATCACCGTCGAGGTCCGCTCACGCGGCAAGCACATCCTGCATCGGCTGAGCACGGGACTGACCATCCATTCGCACCTGCGCATGGAAGGTCAGTGGCGCGTCGAGCAGTCCGCCACCCTGACTTCGGCAGCCACCGCCAACCATCAGCTCCGGGCCCTGCTGGTGACCCAGCAGTGGGCGGCCCTGGGCCTTCGGCTCGGGATGCTCGACCTCATCCCCACCGACCGCGAGGGAGACCTCGTCGGGCATCTCGGCCCTGACGTGCTCGGCGCCGATTGGGACGGCGCTGAGGCGGCCGCGCGCATCCGGGCCAGCGACGCGTCGATCGGCCAAGCCCTCCTCGACCAGCGCAATCTCGCGGGGGTGGGCACGATGTATGCCGCAGAGGCTCTCTTCGTCCAGCGCCTGCACCCCTGGTCCCCTGTCGCGGCCCTGTCTGACGCCGAGGTGAGTGCCATCGTCGGCAGGGTGCACCGGATGCTCCATCGTGGCCGGAGCACCGCGATCCAGAGCACGACCGGCGACTCACGCCCCGGCGAGCGCACCTTCGTCCACGCCCGTTCCGGCCGTCCGTGCCGCCGCTGCGGCGGCGACGTGCGGGTGGCGATGATTGGCAACCCACCCCAAGACCGCACGATGTTCTACTGCCCCGCGTGCCAAGGAGGCCTAGGACCGACCGACGACGGGCGGCCACAGCGACCACTCGGATCCGGCGCTCCTCGACGGGCAGGCTATCGACGTGCGTCCGGGCGGTGACCCAGACCGAGCACCACGCAACCCTCGGCGTAGGAGAGCCCAGCGCCCTTGAGCTCCGCCAGCCACCACGCGGCGTCGAGGTCGTTGACGAGCGAGCACTCGCCGGCAAGCGCGACTTCGGTCGCACCGCCGACACCCACTGCCCCCTCCATCATCGACCCCACCATCGTCGCCAGGCCGGCCTCGTGAGCTCGCCGCACTTGCTCCATGGCGCGCAAGGGGCCGCCGCACTTGGCGAGCTTGACGTTGACACCATCGGCGGCTTCGGCTGCGATGACCCGCTCCAGATCGGCCATCGTAAACACCGACTCGTCCGCGATGATCGGCACCGGTGACCTGGCGCGGACCCACGCAAGTCCCTCGACATCGTGCGCCGCGACGGGCTGTTCGACGAACTCCACACCCAGGCCCTGCGCGTCGAGTGCGGCAATGATCTCGACGGCCATGACCGGCGTCCATGCCTGGTTGGCATCCAGCCGCACGGCCAGGTCGCCGATCGCTGAACGCACCGCTCGCACTCGGGCGAGATCGGTGTCGAGATCCGCACCGACCTTCACCTTGAAGTGGGAGAACCCAGCCGCCCGTCGAGACACCGCCGCAGCCGCCATCGCTGCTGGATCTCCGGCCGAGATGGTCACGTCAGTGGGGACCGACCGGACGACTGCTGCTCCGCCGAGAGATGACGTCGACGGCGCGTAGGCCCCCTCGGTCTCACCATCGTGCCCCGCGAGCACCCACGCCATCGTCACGCCTGCGCCCATCGCGACGATCTCGCAGATGGCCGTCTCGACTGCCGACTTGGCCCCGAAGTTGCGGGCAGCCGCCCGCTGCACGTCGTCGCACACCTGACGCCACAGCGAACACGGCCGATCAACGACGACAGCGGTGAGGATCTGCTCGACGCATGCGGCCGCACCGGCGACTGACTCCCCCGTGACCTGCCAGACCTGCGGGGACTCGCCCCTCCCCTGCCGCCCGTCGGTGGTATCGACTTCGACCAGGAGGCTCTCGACGGTGCGCGCGCTGCGGAGCGAGGTCACAAACGGCGAGTGCAACGGCAGCGACAGCACACGGGTGCGCACCGCACAGAATCGAGGTGACTCGGAGGTCACGCGGCGGAGGCAGACACCTGGGCCATGGCCCCCACGGGCAGCGCGACTGGTGCCGTGAGGCTCTCGACGACGGCCACCCGCTCAGACAGCGTGGCCAAGACTTCCGACAGCGGGACATCCAACGCGGAGCAGACCGACGCGAGCAACTCGGACGAAGCCTCCTTGGTCCCGCGCTCGATCTCACTGAGATAGCCAGGCGAGACGGAAGCGCGCGCCGACAACCCGCGCAGCGTCAAGCCTTGTGACAACCGACGTTCCCGGAGCACGTCGCCGAGCTCCCGACGCATCAGGACCATCTCACCCTCCCTTCTCGTGGCGACAACCATAACGTCACCGGAACTCCGTCGCTCGGATGCCCGCCCGCTCACCTCGGCGAGTCATCCACCGTCATCGCCTCCAGTCTCGCACGGAGCTCCGACAGTGCGGCCAGGACGACTCCCGCTCGGACCTCGTCGCGGCCGCCGGTGATCTGGATCGCTCGCACGGTGACGACCCCCTCGCCCGCCTGCGACGCCCGCTCGGACGTCCTCCGAGGTCGAGCGCCCCGCGGGCCACAGACGGCAACGTATGCCGTGCCCGCCTCCTTCCCCTCCGCCGGCCCTGGCCCGGCGACCCCGGTCGTCGAGACACCCCAGTCGCAGGTGAGCACCCGGCATACCCCACGGGCCATGGCTTCGGCGACGTGGGGGTCAACTGTGCCGCACTGCGCGATGAGGTCTGCGTCGACCCCGAGGAGAGAGATCTTGACGTCGGTGGCATAACTCACGACACCCCCTCGGAACACGCGGGAGGCCCCAGGCACCGACACCACAGCGGCAGCCACGGCGCCGCCGGTGAGCGATTCGGCACACCCGAGCGTCTCCCCGCGCTGCGTCATCCGGCCAAGGCATTCGGCCACCAGATCAGCCCCGCGCTCACCGGTCATGCCTGCGGAGGCTCGCCCGAGCGGGAACGGCGCCGCGCCTCGCGTTCGGCCCGCTTGGCCAACGCGCGGGGGCTCGTGCGGCGCAGCCGGTGAGCCTGATGGACGTAATCGAGCCCGGTGACCACCGTGATGACGACGGCAATCGCCAGCGCGGCATACGCCGCCGTCTCCCACGCATCGGCGATCGGCAGGACCCAGGCGGGCAGGATCAACATGCCCAAGGCGAGCGCCTGGATCATCGTCTTGAGTTTGCCCCCGCGGCCTGCCGGCATGACACCGTGCCGGATCACGACGAAGCGCATGATGGTGATGCCCACTTCGCGAGCGAGCACGAGCACGGTCACCCACCAGGGCACGACGGCGAGCAGCGACAGGGCGACGAACACCATCCCGAGCAGGGTCTTGTCGGCGATCGGATCGGCGATCTTGCCGAAGTTCGTCACCTGGCCGCGGCTGCGGGCAAGGTCTCCATCGATCTTGTCCGTGACCGCGGCGACGGTGAAGGCGAGCAGGGCAAGCCAGCGCGTCGTCGCGTTGCGACCGTCGTCGGCCAAGAGCAGGAATCCGACGATGGGGACTAGAAGGATGCGGCCGACCGTGAGGGCGTTGGGGAGATTCCACACCGAAGGATCTGCTGCCGCGACCCGCACGGGTCGGTCGCTTGTCCGGTCGCTCGTCCGGTCACTCATCGGGGCTCGCGATGAGGTCGATCCCGTCAGCAGCCGTGACAACCGCGCGGACCAGGTCCCCCACCTGCGGGATGCTCGCGTCGTCCCAGACGATCGTCGTGCTGCCGTCGACCTCGGGGCCCTGCTGCTCACATCGACCCACGACCCTGACGTCCGGACCGTCAGTGTCGACCTCCTCGACGAGAACGACCACCTGCTCGCCGATGCGCTCGTCGGCACGTTGCGCTGTCAGGTCCTCGACGAGGTCGGTGACCCGGCGCACCCGGTCGGCGATTTCGTCGGCGCCGACCTTGGGCTCGAGGTCTGCCCCTTCGGTCCCTTCCTCGTCGGAATAGCCGAATACGCCGACGGCGTCCAGGCGAGCCATCGCGAGGAAGAGTTCGAGTTCGCCGAGTTCTGCCTGGGTCTCACCGGGGAATCCGACGATGACGTTGGATCGGACACCGGCGTGAGGCGTCGCGGCACGGATCCGCGCCAGCAAGTCCAGGAATGGCTCGGTGCCGCCGAAGCGGCGCATCCGACGCAGGAGCGGGCCAGCCGCATGCTGGAACGAGATGTCGTAGTACGGCACGACCCCGGGCGTCGTGGCCATGGCTTCGAGCAGCCCCGGCCGGATCTCCGCCGGCTGGAGATATGACACTCGCACCCAGTCGATGCCGTCCACGGCCGTGAGTTCGGGCAAGAGCTTTTCCAGGAGAGCCAGATCGCCGAGGTCCTTGCCGTAGGACGTCGAGTTCTCCGACACCAGGAGGAGTTCGCGCACTCCGCGATCGGCGAGCCACCGGGCCTCGGCCACGATGTCGGTCGGCCGACGCGAGACAAACGACCCCCGGAAGGACGGAATCGCGCAGAAGGCGCAGCGCCGGTCACAGCCGCTGGCGATCTTCAGCGGGGCCCAGGGACGCTCCTGCAGGAGAGCGCGGTATGCCGTGCCGCTCCCGTCAGCCGCCGAGGTGCTGTGCCCCGGCACCGCATCCGCGACGAGGGCGGCCGCTCGGGCCACGGGTGTCAGCGGCAGCAACCGCCGACGGTCACTCGGCGTGTGTGACCCGGGCTTCTCGCCCGCGAGGATCCCGCGAAGGCGTTGGGACAGTGCGGCATACGAATCGAAACCGAGGACCGCATCCGCCTCGGGCAACTGGTCGGCGAGGTCCTGACCGTAGCGTTCGGCGAGGCACCCCACCGCAACGACCGCGCGGGTCCGGTGGAGCCCGTCCTTGAGGTCGGCGGCCTCGAGCAGGGCATCGATGGAGTCTTTCTTGGCCTGCTCGACGAAGCCGCACGTGTTGACCAACGCCACGTCAGCCTCGCCGGGATCGGCGACGAGCTCCCAGCCGTCAGCCCGCAGGCGACCGGCGAGTTCCTCGGAGTCGACCTCGTTGCGGGCGCAGCCGAGGGTGACCACCGCGACGGTGCGGGTCGGCGACGAGGTCATGGGCTCAACTCTATGCCGGTGGTCGCGAGCGGCGCGGTGGCGGCGCGACGAGGACGAGGACGGCGATCACACTCGGCGGTGTGACGACTCACTCCCGACCTGTCAGGCCCCATGCGTCCTCGTCGGAGCCGTCGGCCTCGACCTCCTCGGTCAACGACGGCTGCGGGGCATCGTGGTCGAGTGGATCGGTCGGGTAACGGTTGCTCCCTCGGGTCGCGCGCGTGTGCGCATCGCCATCCATCGGGTATGCCGTCTCCTCGTCGAAACCATCCCCTCCGTCTGCGTCCGGCAGCGGGTCGTCGCCGCGCAGCAGGGCGAGGGTCGCCGGCAGATCGTCGGGCTTGACCAGGACGTCACGAGCCTTGGAACCCTCGGACGGGCCGACGATCCCCCTGGACTCCATGAGGTCCATGAGGCGCCCGGCCTTGGCGAACCCGACACGCAGCTTGCGCTGGAGCATCGAGGTGGACCCGAACTGGGTCGTGACGACGAGTTCGGTGGCCTGCAGGAGCACGTCGAGGTCGTCTCCGATGTCGTCGTCGACCTGCTTCTTGACGGCAACGACCATGACGTCGTCGCGGTACTGAGGCTTGAGCTGCTCGGTGACGGACTTGACGACGGCGTGGATCTCGGACTCGGTGACCCAGGCACCCTGCACCCGGATCGGTTTCGACGCGCCCATGGGCAAGAAGAGCGCGTCGCCCTGCCCGACGAGTTTCTCGGCGCCAGGCTGGTCGAGGACGACCCTGGAGTCGGCCAGGGAGGAGGTCGCGAACGCCATCCGGGAGGGCACGTTCGCCTTGATGAGCCCGGTGACGACGTCGACGGAGGGCCGCTGAGTGGCCAGGACGAGGTGGATGCCAGCTGCTCGCGCAAGCTGCGTGATCCGGACGATCGACTCTTCGACGTCTCGCGGTGCGACCATCATGAGGTCGGCGAGCTCGTCGACGATGACCAGCAAGTAGGGGTAAGGCGTGATGACCCGCTCCGATCCTGGCAGCGGTTTGACCTTGCCCGCGCGGACGGCCTTGTTGAAGTCGTCGAGGTGCTTGAAGCCAAAACCCGCCAGGTCGTCGTAGCGCTGGTCCATCTCGCGCACCACCCACTGAAGGGCCTCGGCCGCCTTCTTGGGGTTGGTGATGATCGGGGTGATGAGGTGCGGGATGCCGTCGTATGCCGTGAGCTCGACCCGCTTCGGGTCCACGAGGATCATGCGGACTTCTTCCGGGGTAGCCCGCATGAGGATCGAGGTGATCATCGAGTTGACGAAGCTCGACTTGCCGGCGCCGGTGGCACCAGCGACGAGCAAGTGCGGCATCTTCGCCAGGTTGGCGATGACATAGCCGCCCTCGACGTCCTTGCCCACACCCATGACCATCGGGTGTTCGTTGCCCCGTGCGGTCTGGCTGCGCAGAACATCGCCGAGCGACACGGTCTCACGGTCGGCGTTGGGGATCTCGATCCCGATCGCGGACTTGCCAGGGATCGGACTGAGGATCCGCACGTCGGCCGATGCCACGGCATACGCGATGTTCTTGGACAGGGCGGTGACACGCTCGACCTTGGTGGCAGGGCCGAGCTCGACTTCGTAGCGCGTGACCGTCGGACCACGAGTGAAGCCCGTGACGGCGGCGTCGATCTCGAACTGCTCGAAGACCGTCGTCAGCGAATCCACCACACGGTCGTTGGCGGCGCTGCGGGTCTTGTGCGGCGGGCCGGGGGCCAGCAGCGCCTGATCGGGAAGGAGGTAGGTGACGTCGCCCGCAAGCGCGAGTTGCTCGGCGCGCAGGGGCAACGACGACGTGGCCGGCGGTGGCTTGAGCCCGGCCTTCGGCGCACCAGGGGTGGGGATCGGTTCGGTCGTCGGGCCGCCGGTCGGGCTGGCCGTCGAGCTGCCGGTCGTCGCAGGGCGCTTCTGGCCAGGCCGCAAGGGCTTACCGTCGGCGCCCAGCGGGATCACCTCAGCCGCCTGCTCGAACGCTTCGTCCCCGGCCCGCTTCTCGGCGAGGTCGACAACGATGCCGCGCTTCGGGCGCTGCGGCGGCAGGGATGGCTCTGTCGTCGAGTCCTGCTCGGGTGACTGCCCGGGGCGAGCGGTGCCGAGGACGCGGTCGCGGACCTGGCGGATCCGGTGCGGGATCATCCGCACGGGGGTGGCGGTGATGACGAGCAGACCGAAGAACCCGAGCAAGAGCATGATGACGAGTGCTCCCACGGGCGAGACGGCTGCCGCCGTGGGGCTCGAGGCGAGGAAACCGAGAATGCCGCCCGCGGCCCGCATCGTGACCGCTCCGTCGGGAGGCACGGGTATGCCGTCGCTCAGGTGCGCGAGTCCGCAGGCGGCGACGAGGAGCGTGAGCGTGCCGACGACGATGCGGTTGGTGGTCGCCTCGGCGCCGGGGGCACGGAGCAGGCGCAGGCCGAAGGCCAGAAGGATGAGGGGGACGGCATACGAGATGCGGCCCAAGGTGCCCGCAACGACGGCGTGGACGACATCCCCGACAACCCCGCTGAACCCCCACCACTCGCGTGCGGCGACGAGGATCGCGATCGCGATGAGAGCGAAACCCAAGCCCATCACGCTGGTGTTCGGGTTCCAGGTCGCGAGCCGAGGAGCCGACTCGACGCACGGCGCCGCCCGCGAGGTGAGAGACGCCGTTCCATGTCGAGCGCACGGCACGAAGTGGGAGGGCGAGCCCTCCCGATCGCGTCTTGCCCGGCGACTTGCGCCTGGCCGCACCCGACGATGACGAGGATGACGACGCCGACGAGCGAGGGCGGCTGGCCGCGGGGCGGCTCGAAGCGCCTCGCGCAGGTGTCTGAGAGCGCGAAGAAGCGGTGGACGGACGGGTCGCCATGCTCCGGAGGGTACGCGATGACCACTCCTTACTCACGCGTCACACGCGCACCACAGGGAACTCAGCCTGTCGACGCGGGTGGACCGGGCGCTGGCGGGCACGAGGCGCGCAACCCCCGCGGACTTGCCCGATCATCACCCATCGTTATAGTTATCCCAAGGTCACGAGTACGAGTGTGAGCCCCGGCTTGCTCGTCGGCAACCCTCCGTCGCGGTGGGGTGCTCCGGGTGACGACCTGGCTCGCGTCGACCACGACGTGAGCAAGCGCGGCCAACCGGCCCAGCACGACAGGAGTTCGTCCATGTCCATCGCCCTCACGGCGCCTCCCGCGTCCACCCGCGCTCCCAGCGCGCTGGTTGCCGGGCTCCCCCGGACTGCCACTGACGGCCTCCTCGTGCCCACGTGCGCCGGGCCACGGTCCTACGCAAACCTCGACCACGCGGCGTCGACCCCGGCTCTGGACAGTGTGCTGCGCGCGGTCTCGGCCTCGATGGCGTCCTATGCGTCGGTCCACCGGGGTTCGGGCTACGCCAGCGAGACCAGCACTCGGTGGTACGACGAGGCCCGAGCGAAGATCCGCCGGTTCGTCGGGGCCCGCCCGGACGATCACGTCGTCTTCACACGCAACACGACCGACTCGTGGTCGCTTCTCGCCCATGCGCTTCCCGCTGACACGACGGTCATCGTCTTCGCGTCCGAGCACCACTCCACCCTCTTGCCATGGGGGGCGGCGCGGACCGTCACCCTGCCGGTGCCCCGCTCGGTCGCCTCTGGCCTCGAATCGCTCGCGACCGCGCTCGCAGCCGTCGACTCGGCGCACTGCCTCGTCGTCGTCGCCGGGGCGTCCAATGTCACCGGGGAGGTCTGGCCGTTGCGCGAGATCGTCGCGATCGCCCGGCGGCAGGGGGCGCGGGTCGCGCTCGACGCAGCGCAGTTGGCCCCCCACCGTCGAGTCGACATCGCGGCGGGCGACGTCGACTACATCGCCCTGTCAGGGCACAAGCTGTATGCCCCCTATGGCGCCGGGGTGCTCGCGGGTCGATCCGACTGGCTCGATGCGGCGCCGCCCTATCTGGCCGGTGGCGGTGCCACCGCCGAGGTCACGCCGGGTGACGTCCACTGGGTCGGTGGACCCGACCGCCACGAGGCCGGCACACCCAACGTCGTCGGGGCCATCGCCCTCGCGGCAGCGTGCGCCACCCTCTCCGAGCATTGGGACGACATCGCCCTTCTCGAGCACACCTTGGCGCACCGGCTGCGCTCGGGCCTGTCGGCGATCCCCGGCGTGCAGCTGCACTCGATGTTCGGGCCGGGGTCAGATCGGGTTGCCGTCGTCGCCTTCACCATCGACGGACTCGACTCCGGCCTGGTGGCCGCGGCATTGTCGACCGAACACGGCATCGGCGTCCGGGACGGACGGTTCTGCGCCCACCAACTCGTGGACGCGCTTCTCGGCGCTTCGCCCGGAACGCAAGCCCACGGCATACCGGTCAGTGCCGTGCGAGCGAGCCTCGGGCTCGCGACTCGCCTCGAGCACGTGGAACGGCTCGTCGCAGCCGTCCGGTCTCTGGCAGCTCACGGACCGGACCTGAGGTATACGAGGACGCCCACGGGGTGGCTCTCCGACGACTGGTCACCCGAGCAGAGCCCGCGCCCGTGGTGACGCACCCTTGACGCGGGATTGATCCCGCGCACCGCCACCCGAGCCAACGACGTGAGGCCCCGCCTCAATGACGAGAGGGAGGCTTACGCCTCAATCACGGGCGGAGGCTTACGCCTCAATCACGAGGGAGGCTTACGCCTCAATCACGATGGGGATGATCATCGGCCGGCGCCGGATCTTGCCCCCCACCCAACTGCCGACCGTGCGTCTGATGACCTGCTGCAGCTGATGCTCGTCGGTGATGCCACCCTCGGTGGCACTGATGATCGCGGCCTCCACGCGCGGGATGACCTGATCGAAAACCTCCTGGTCCTCGGCGAAGCCCCGCGCCGTGATCTCCGGGCCGGCCGCGATCTTGCCGGTGGCCGCGTCGATGACGACGATGCACGTGATGAAACCCTCGTCCCGGAGAATGCGCCGGTCTTTGAGCATGGCCTCGTCGGTGCCGCCCACGGACGCGCCGTCGACATAGATGTAGCCGGCGGGGATGGCACCGACGATCCGGGCGACCCCGTCGATGAGGTCGATGACGACGCCGTCCTCGGCCAACACGACGTTGTCGCGAGGCACCCCCGTCGCCACCGCCAACTCGGCATTGGCAAACATGTGCCGCCATTCGCCGTGGACGGGAAGGACGTTGCGCGGCTTGACGATGTTGTAGCAATACGTGAGCTCACCCGCCGCGGCGTGGCCGGAGACGTGGACCTTGGCGTTGCCCTTGTGGACGACATGCGCGCCCAGCCTCATGAGGCCGTTGATCACGCGGTAGACGGCGTTCTCATTGCCGGGGATGAGCGAACTCGCCAGGAGGATGGTGTCGCCGGGACCGACGTCGATCCGGTGGTCGCGGTTGGCCATCCGGGACAGCGCGGCCATCGGCTCGCCCTGGCTGCCCGTGCAGACGAGCACGACCTTGTTGTCGGGGTAGTCATCGAGACGCTTGACGTCGACGAGCACGCCGTCCGGGACGTTGAGGTATCCGAGATCGGCGGCGATCCCCATGTTGCGCACCATCGACCGACCGACCATGGCGACCTTGCGGCCCGCCTTGTCGGCCGCGTCGAGGACTTGCTGGACCCGGTGGACGTGCGACGAGAAGCACGCGACGACGATCCGACGCTGGGCGTGCCGGAAAACTTTGTCGATGGCCGACGAGATGTCGCGTTCGGGCGGGGTGAAACCTGGGACGTCGGCGTTCGTCGAGTCGGTGAGGAAGAGGTCGACACCTTCCTCGCCGAGCCGAGCGAAGGCGCGCAGGTCCGTGATCCGGCCGTCCAGGGGCAGCTGATCCATCTTGAAGTCGCCGGTGTGCAACAGGGTGCCGGCGCCGGTGCGGACCATGACCGCGAGCGCGTCCGGGATGGAGTGATTGACGGCCACGAACTCGACCTCGAACACTCCCAGCTGCTCGCGCTGGCCTTCCCGCACCTCGAGGGTGTAGGGGCGGATCCGATGTTCCTTGAGTTTGGCCTCGACGAGAGCCAGCGTCAGGCGTGAGCCGATGAGCGGGATGTCCGGCTTACGCGCCAGAAGGAACGGAACGGCTCCGATGTGGTCCTCGTGGCCGTGCGTGAGGATGATCGCCTCCACGTCGTCCAGCCGGCCGTCGAGATAGCTGAAGTCCGGGAGGATGAGGTCGACACCGGGGTGGTGATCTTCAGGGAAGAGCACGCCACAGTCGATGATCAGCAGCTTGCCCCGGGTTTCGAGAACGGCCATGTTGCGGCCGATCTCACCGAGTCCGCCGAGGGCGACGAAGCGTAGCCCGTTGTCGGGCAGCGGCGGCGGGAGGGTGAGCTCGGGATGAGGATGACTCAACGGATTCCTGATTTCGACAGACCGGCCCGAAGAATTTCGAGGTGGTCGATGGGCGACTCCACGAGCGGGAGCCGGACGGCGGCGCTAGCGATGACTCCGAGCTCGGCGAGCGCGGCCTTGGCCATGATCGCTCCCTGGCTCGTGGTCATGATCGCGTCGACGACGGGAATGAGGCGGGTGTGGATGTCTCGCGCCGCCGCGAGGTCGCCGGCATCCATGGCGCGGATCATCGCGGCATACTCATGGCCCGCCACGTGACCGACGACGGAGACGACCCCGACAGCCCCGAGAGCGAGCATCGCGAGGTTGAACTCGTCGGCCCCGGAGTACCACTGCAAGTCAGTCTCGGCCATGACCTTGCTCGCCGCCCAGAGGTCGCACTTGGCGTCCTTGACGGCGACGATGCGCGGGTGCTCGGCGAGCCGCAGGAGAGTCTCGGTCTGGATCGGTATGCCGGTGCGCCCGGGGATGTCGTACAGCAGGACCGGCAGGTCGGTGGCATCCGCGATCGCCGAGAAGTGCGCCACGAGCCCAGGCTGAGTCGGCTTGTTGTAGTAGGGGGTGACGACGAGCAGACCGGCTGCGCCGACCGCCGCCGCGCGCCGGGACATCGCAATGCTATGGGCGGTGTCGTTGGACCCCACGCCCGCGACGACGGTGGCTCGGTCCCCGACGGCCGAGGCGACGAGCTCGATGACCCGGATGCTCTCATCGCTGGTGAGGGTCGCCGATTCACCAGTCGTGCCGTTGACGACGATGCCGTCATGACCGAGGCCCAGGAGGTGCTCAGCGACAGCGACGACGCCAGCCTCGTCGACCTCGCCGGTGGGGGTCATCGGGGTCACCATGGCCGTGAGCACGCGGCCGAATGCGGGAGTCGTCATGGTGGCAAGGTTATCGCTCGCTGCTGACGCTGCCTGTTGCGGCGGGCCCTCGCCGCGAGGGATGGGGGCCGGCTGCGGTGCGGGATGGTCCTTCGGCGCACTCACGGCGCCGGGCCCCAGACAGTCCGGGCATACGTCGAGGCGCTACCCGCTCGGGGGTCCGGGTAGCGCCTCGACATAGGGGATATCGGTGGGGACTGCGGTTGCGTTACAGCAATCCTCGCCGACATTGATGTGATCTGGATCACATCGGAGATGCGGGCGCGCTGGCTGCTAGCGTGCCGATGTGCGCCAGTATCACGATCTCCTCGCTCGGATCCTCTCGGAGGGAGCTCGCAAGTCGGATCGGACGGGGACCGGGACGCTGAGCGTTTTCGGCCACCAGATGCGCTTCGATCTTGGTGAAGGCTTCCCGGCCATGACGACCAAACGCCTCCACCTGCGTTCGATCATCGGCGAGCTGCTGTGGTTCCTGCGGGGTGACACGAATGTCGCCTGGCTCCACGAGCGCAAGATCACGATCTGGGACGAGTGGGCTGACGAATCCGGCGATCTTGGGCCGGTCTACGGTCACCAGTGGCGCTCCTGGCCGACCCCCGACGGGCGGCACATCGACCAGATCGCCAAAGTCATCGATGGCCTGCGCGCCAACCCTGACAGTCGCCGCCACATCGTCTCGGCATGGAACGTCGCGGACGTCGACGCGATGGCTCTCCCTCCGTGCCACGCTCTCTTTCAGTTCTATGTCCGTCCCGCCGGTGATGGCGGGACGGCATACCTGGACTGCCAGCTCTATCAGCGCTCCGCTGACGTCTTCCTCGGGGTGCCGTTCAACATCGCGTCCTACGCGCTCTTGACGCACATGGTGGCGCAGGTCGTCGGGCTGCGACCGGGGCACTTTGTCCACACGCTCGGCGACTGCCCACCTCTACCTCAATCACCTCGACCAAGCGCGGCTGCAGCTGACCCGCGCACCCCGAGCGTTGCCAACCCTGCGGCTGACACCCGGCCTGTCGATCGACGAGTTCGACCTTGCCGATATCGCCCTCGACGGCTACGACCCGCACCCGGGCATCCCGGCACCGATCGCGGTATGAGCGTCGTGACCGCGCCGGTCGTCGGGATGATCGCGGCCGTCGCCCGCAATGGGGTGATCGGAAACGGACACGGTATGCCGTGGCACCTGCCCCAAGACCTCGCACACTTCAAGCGAACGACGCTGGGCGGGACTCTCATCATGGGTCGTCGGACGTTTGACTCGATCGGGCGGGCACTCCCTGGACGCCAGACGCTCGTGCTCACGCGGGATCGCGCGTGGCAGGCCCCCGGCGTTACCGCGTGCGCAGACCTCGACGAGGCCCTGACGGTGGCCGATCGGATCGGTGCTCCGGTCTGGATTGTCGGGGGCGGCGAGATCTATCGCCTCGGCATGCCGCACGCAACCCGGCTGGTCATCACCGAGGTCGCTCACGATGCGGAGGGCTCGGTGACCTTCCCCGTGATAGACCACGGCGTCTGGGTCGAGACGAGCCGCACTGAGCACGACGGCCTGGCGTTCGTCGACTACGAACTGCGGAGACGCTGACTT
This sequence comes from Dermatophilaceae bacterium, assembly GCA_037046615.1. Lineage (GTDB taxonomy): Bacteria > Actinomycetota > Actinomycetes > Actinomycetales > Dermatophilaceae > Phosphoribacter. Next base: position 35,875 of record JBAOHD010000008.1, on the reverse strand, counting down.
ACTCACCCGCATGACGTCGGACGAGCGGGCGACCCCCCGATGTGCCCCATCAAGTCCTGCCCAATCAAGTCCTGACCCCTCGGTCACGTGCAAGCAGGACAATGCAGATGGGGCCGGCGCACCAGGCGCCGGCCCCATCTTCATCCCACCCAGGGTCTACGCGTCGTAGTCGAGCTCGACCGTGTCGGTGACCGGAAGTGCTTGGCAGGCCAACACGATGCCCGCCGCGACCTCTTCAGGCTCTAGCGCATAGTTGCGGATCATCGTCACCTCGCCCGTGACGACTCGCGCACGACACGTGCCACACACGCCACCGGTGCACGAGTAAGGCGCGTCCGGCCGTGCCCGGAGCGTCGCGTCGAGGATCGTCTCTTGCTTGGTCGGCATGGGGATGACCGTCGTGCGCCCGTCGAGGTTGACGGTGACGACTGCCTCCGGCGGCGCCGACTCGTCGACGATCACGGGGGTGTGCTTGGGGGCACCGTCGTCGTCGACATGGAAGATCTCGTGATGGACGTGAGCCGCATCCATCCCTCGCTCTGCGAGCACGGCTTGAGCGTCCTGAACCATCCCGAACGGCCCACAGAGGTAGACCTCGTCAACCCCGTCGATCGGCACGAGGGCATCGAAAATCCGGGTCAGCCGCTCTCGGTCGAGACGACCGGCGAAGAGCTCAACGTCCGGCGCCTCGCGCGACAGCACATGCATGAGGTGCAACCGGGCGCCGTAGCGGTCCTTGAGATCCTCAAGCTCCTCGAGGAACATCACCGTCGCAGTCCGGCGGTTGCCGAACATGAGAGTGACGCGGGAGCGCGGCTCCTCCTCGAGCGCGGTCGTCACGAGCGACAAGATCGGCGTGATGCCCGACCCGGCGGCGATGGCCAGGTGATGACGGGCCTCGTCGGGCTTCACCGGGCAGGTGAACGTCCCCATCGGGGTCATGACCTCAAGGACGTCACCAGCCTTGACCTCGTCCACCAGCCACGGTGACATCCGGCCCCCGGGCACCTTCGCGACCGCCACCCGCAGGGTGCCAGCTGGTCTGCTGCGTTTGGACTGACAGATGGAGTAGGAGTTGCGGACTTCGGCACCGTCACGTGTGGCCTTGAGCGTGAGGTGCTGCCCGGGCGCGAAGTCGTAAGACTCGGTCAGGTCGGCCGGGACCTCGAAGGTGATCGCCACCGACTCGTCGGTGAGGCGTTCGACCTCCGAGACGGTCAGCGAGTGGAAGGTCGCCCTGCGGGTGGCGGGGGCGGTGAGCAAACCGGTCATGACAGCGCCTTGAACTCGTCGAAGGGGTCGCCGCAGTCGTCGCAGCGGCGGAGGGCTTTGCATGCAGTGGAACCGAAGTGCGACAGCACCGAGGTGCGCTCGCTGCCGCAGCGAGGACAGGCGACGGTATGCCGGGCATCGTCGCCACCCCCGCGAGCCATGAGCGTCACCGGCACCGGGCCCGACCCAGAGCGACCAGGCGGGGCAATACCGAACCGGCGCAACGCTTCTCGGGCGTCGTCGTCGATCCAGTCAGTCGTCCAGGCGGGTGACAGCTGGGTGGTGACGACGGCGCGCAGACCGTGCCCGCGGCATACCCGAGCTATAGCGTCCTCGATGGCGCGCATGGCAGGACAGCCCGAATAGGTCGGAGTGATCACCGCGTGGACCTCGCCGGCGGCCTCATCGACCGACAACGATCGCAGGATGCCGAGGCTCTCGATGGTCACCACCGGGATCTCCGGGTCCGGGATGGCCCGGACCGCGGAGAGCACGTCGGCACTCACGATCGTGGCCGTCACCACGTCGCGCCTGGGTGGGAACGCGGCAGGTGCTGCATCTCCGCCAAGAGATAACCCATCGGCTCGGAGTGCACCCCCTCGCGCCCACCTCGGGCGTGCCAGCGGGAGTCGGATGGCGTCTCAAGCGTCGCCTCACGCAGCACGTCGGCGACGGCCGAGGCTGCTTGCGGCTGCAGCGAGGACGGCAGGACTCCGACGCCAGCGTCGGCGGCGGCCACGGAGGCGGCATCGTCGCTGAACAACTCGGCGACATACGGAGTCACCCACGCGAGCGCCTCCTGCATGCGAGCCTTCGACTCGTCGGTGCCGTCACCGAGACGCACCACCCACTGGGCGGCGTGGTCGAAGTGGTAGCGGACTTCCTTGAGCGCCTTGACCGCGATCGCCCGGAGCTGGGCGTCGGCGGAGCCGGACAGTGCGGCGTAGAGGGCTCGGTGGTAGGCCGCGAACCACAGCATCCGGGCCATTTCCTGCCCGAAGTCGCCGCGGCGCTGCTCGACGAGGTGGACATTGTGGAACTCGCGCTCGTCGCGCCAATAGGCGAGGTCGTCTTCGCTCCGGTTGGTGCCGTCGATCGATCCCACGTAGGTGTAGATCGACCTGGCCTGACCGATGAGGTCGAGGGAGATGTTGGCCAGAGCCATGTCTTCCTCGAGCATGGGCGCCCAGGTCAGCCACTCGGCCAGCCGGTGGCTGTAGATGAGCGCGTCGTCACCGAGGCCCAGCAGGTATGCCGTGTGCTCGGCGCCTGCTGCGGCCGCGGCGGTCGAGCCACCAGATGCTGCTGTGCTCGCACTCGTGTCGGTGTCGCTGCTCATAGGTATTCGACGTCCTCGGGCACCGTGTAGAACGTCGGGTGCCGGTAGACCTTGTCACCGGCCGGGTCGAAGAAGGAGTCCTTCTCGTCCGGGCTGCTCGCGGTGATGTCGCCAGCCTCCACGACCCAGATCGACACACCCTCCTGGCGGCGGGTGTAGAGGTCACGCGCGTTGCGGACGGCCATCGTCGCGTCCGGCGCATGGACCGAGCCGACATGGACGTGCGACAGACCTCGCTTGGCCCGGACGAAGACTTCGAACAGCGGCTGGGTTGCCTCGGTCATGCTGCGCTTCCTTCACTGCGTGCGGCGGCCTTCCGAGCTGCCGACTTGGCGGCATACGCTGCCGCAGCGTCGCGCACCCAGGCGCCCTGCTTGTGGGAGGTGACTCGACGCTCCATGCGCTGGGCGTTGCATGCCCCGTCACCTTTGAGGACGCGCCAGAACTCGTCCCAGTCGATCTCGCCGAAGTCGTAGTGGCCCCGCTCCTCGTTCCAGACCAAGTCGGGGTCGGGCAGCGTGAGGCCAAGACGCTCAGCTTGGGGCACGGTCATGTCGACGAAGCGCTGGCGCAGCTCGTCGTTGGAGAAGCGCTTGATGCCCCATGCCATCGACTGAGCGGTGTGGCCGCCCTTGACCGCGTGCTCACCGGTGTCGCGCGGGCCGAACATGGCCAACGCCGGCCACCACCAGCGGTTGATGGCGTCCTGCGCCATGGCCTGCTGGGCCTCGGTGCCTCGCATCAAGTCCCAGAGCGCCTCGAAGCCCTGCCGTTGGTGGAAGGACTCCTCCTTGCAGGTGCGGATCATCGCGCGGGCGTAGGGGCCGTAGGAGCAGCGGCAGAGCGGCACCTGGTTCATGATCGCCGCGCCGTCGACCAGCCAGCCGATGGCACCGATATCGGCCCACGTCAGGGTCGGGTAGTTGAAGATCGAGGAGTACTTCTGCTTGCCGTTGTGCAAGCGGTCGAGCAACTCCTCGCGGGTGATCCCGAGCGTCTCTGCCGCCGAGTAGAGGTAAAGCCCGTGCCCGGCCTCGTCCTGGACCTTGGCGATGAGGATCGCCTTGCGCCGCAAGGAGGGAGCGCGGGTCAGCCAGTTGCCCTCCGGCTGCATGCCGATGATCTCCGAGTGGGCGTGCTGGGCGATCTGCCGGATGAGGGTCTGACGGTACTCCTCCGGCATGGCATCGCGCGGCTCGATCCGTTGGTCGGCAGCGATGATCGCGTCGAAGTCGGTGAGGTCGAGCTCGGCGCGACGGTCGGCGTGTGCCGCCGCCGCCTCGACCTCGCCACTGTCAGCCGCGTTGAGGGGACCCGCCCCTGGGTCGTCAAAGTCTCCGAAGTCATTTCCGTACATATGGTCAGTATGGGCGTCTGGTCGGACAACCTCCATGGCTGAAGGCAGTTGAGTTTCTTAGGGGTTTGTGCTCTCCACGCGCTCGGGGAGGGCACATCGGCTCGTCCGACGTGACCGGATTCACGTCCTGATCCAGGATCCAGGATCCAGTCGGTGTTCGAGGTCGCCGGGTCGGTCAGGTTGGTGTCGGGTCGGTCAGGTGCTTACTGCGGCACGTCGACGTACCACTGGCCGCCGACCCGCACGAGCGCCAACGGCTGCCGGTATGCCGTGGGCACGCCGCTCAGGTCCTCCGCTCGCACCGTCGCGCGGTCTCCTGAGACGGAGACCGCCCCAACCGTCGCCGAGCGCAAGGCGTCGAGGTCTGTCGGAGTGCCCTCGGCGACGACGGCGTCGAACCCGGAGCGACACAGGGTGACGTCATCGCCGGCAAGCGGCTGACCGGCATACGCGACGACGCTGCACGCGGTCGCGGTGTCCTTGGCCCCGAGGGCTCTGAGGAAGGTCTCGACTGCAGTCTGAGGCGACGACCCGGGGGATGAGCAACCGCAGAGCCCCGTGGCGAGCAGGGCGGCCACGGCGATCATGCGCGCCGGGCCCTCACGTCTGAGCTGCCCGCGCGGGGATCGCGCCGCCAACCCCACGTCGACACTGCTCACGTGGTCATCCAATCAGGGGCTGGGGACGATCTGCCACCATGACCGCGTGCACCAGGACCCTGACCCGATCACCGACGTTGAGGCCGCGCGGCTCCGTCGTCAGGTCTCCCGGCAATCATGGTCGGTCGGGATTGCGACCGGGGCCTACGGGATCTCCTTCGGTGCCCTGAGCGTGGCCTCGGGGCTGGACGTATGGCAGACGGTCGCGCTGTCGGCACTGATGTTTACCGGCGGCTCGCAGTTCGCTTTCGTCGGCGTCATCGGGGCAGGCGGCTCCGGGCTGGCAGCCATCGCGGCGGCGAGCCTGCTCGGCATCCGCAACGGTCTCTATGGACTGCAGGTAGCCCGCTTCCTCGACGCCCGAGGCGTGCGGCGCCTAGCCGCAGCTCACCTGACGATCGACGAATCGACCGCAGTCGGCGTCGTGCAGCCGACTGTTTCGGCTCGCAGACAAGGGTTTGGGACGACCGGCATCGCCGTCTTCCTCTTCTGGAACGCCTTCACTGCCCTCGGCGCCGTCGTGGGCAATGCCGTGGGTGATCCCCGACGTTGGGGACTGGACGGGGCGGCCGCCGCTGCCTTCCTCGCGCTGCTGTGGCCTCGGCTACGGTCCCGCGACGCCGCGGCAACCGCCGTCGCAGCCGTCGTCGTCACCCTCATCGCGATCCCCCTCACGCCGCCCGGCATCCCCGTCGTGGCCGCCGTGATCGCAGCCGGTGTCGTCGGCTTATGGCCGCAGCGCCGCCCGAGCGACCCCTCGCCGGACCTTCGTGAGGAGCGCGCGGCATGAGCCTCTGGATCGCTGTCCTGGTGGCCTGCGCCGTCGCGTTCTTCACGAAGCTGGCCGGGCATGTCGTCCCGGCCGCCTGGCTCAACGGACGCCGGACGCGCCGCGTCACCACGCTTCTTCCCGTGGCTCTCCTCGCGTCTCTCGTGGTCGTTCAGACGCTCGCCGGGCCGGCCGGGTCGATCATGATCGACGCGCGGACTGCTGCCGTCATCGTCGCTGCCATCGCCCTGATCTTGCGGGCACCCTTCATCGCGGTGGTCGCGATCGGTGCCCTCACCGCCGCGCTGTTGCGCCTCGCCGGCTGGTCCTGACGGGTGGTCATCACGAGAGGCCCGTGTCCCACACTGTCACTACAGCCCCAAATAGTGCTCGAGGCCGACGGTGACACCGGGGTGGTCGCCGACGCGGCGCACTCCGGTCAGCACTCCAGCCATGAAGGACTCACGGTCGAGCGAGTCGTGCCGGATCGTCAGCGTCTCCCCCACATTGCCGAAGATCACTTCCTGATGCGCGACGAGGCCCCGCACTCGGAGGGCATGGACCGGTATGCCGCTCACCCGGGCTCCCCGGGCCCCGTCGGGATCGTCAGTTGTCGCGTCCGGGATGGCTGCGAGTCCGGCGGCGTCCCGCGCGGCGCCGATGAGCGCCGCGGTCCGGGCGGCCGTGCCGGACGGAGCATCGACCTTGGCCGGGTGGTGGAGTTCGACGACTTCGACTGACTCGAAGAAGCGCGCGGCCTGCTGAGCGAAGCTCATCATGAGGATGGCTCCGAGCGCGAAGTTGGGGGCGATGAGGACACCGACGCCCGCGCCGCTGCGCGAGGGTGGAGCCGCCGCGACGACGCTGGCGAGGTCGGCGAGCTTCGCCTCGTCCCAACCGGTCGTGCCGACGACGACGTGGACACCGCGAGAGACGCACGCGGCGACATTGGCCAGCGACGCATGAGGGACGGAGAACTCGACAACGATATCGGCCCCGCCGAGATCCCCGAGGTCGTCGCCGACGTCGTACTGCCCCACGAGCCGCAGGTCAGCTGCCGCTTCCACGGCACGGCATACCGTCGACCCCATCCGTCCTTTGGCACCGATGACCGCGACCGCGAGCTGACGTCCGTCCATGGCCGGCAAGCGTAGTCGTGGCACCATGGCGCCCATGGATCCCGCCGCCTCCGCCCGGCTTGATGAGGCGGTGGACGAGCTCTATGGGCTCGCGCCGGGTGACTTCCTCGCCACTCGCTCCCGCCTTGCAGCCCTCGCCAAGGCTGCGGGAGACGGTGAGGCTGCGGCGGCGATCGCCGCTTTGCGCAAGCCCACGCTGGCGGCCTGGGCGGTCAACATCCTTGCGCGACGCCGGCCGGGCGACCTCGACCGGCTGGCCGATCTGGCCGCCGAGCTTCGCGAGGCCCAACAGCAGCTCGACGGCGCCCGCATGACCACCCTGGCCCGGAGCCGGACCAGCCTCGTCGATGAGCTCGTCGCCCTCCTCGCCGACGTGGTCGCTCAGGCCGGCGCCCGTCTGACCCCTGCGGCCGCACGCGACGCCGGTGCGACGTTCGTCGCCGCGCTCGCCAGCCCGGCCGCCACCGCAGCAGTCGTGTCCGGGCGCCTCACGAGGGCTCTGGAGTATGCCGGCTTCGGCGACGTCGACATTCGCGATGCCACCGCGAGACCCCTTCGGCTTGTCCCGTCCCCCGTCACACCGGCCCCCGTGTCATCGCGTGGTCGGCAGCCCGCAGCACCTGGGGATACTCCCGACGAGGCAGACGCGGCATTGGAGCCTTCCCCAGAGCTGATCGCAGCCGAGGCTGACCTCCACGCGGCCATGGCAGCGGCGACGGCAGCCACGACACGGTGCGGAGTGCTCGCAGCCGAGGCCGAACTCGCCGAGACGCGCGTCGCGAGCCTCCAGAAGGAACTCGTCCGCGCCAGGACGCACCGGGACACGGTCGCCGAGGCACTGGCCGCGGCCGAGATCGCGCGCGAAGACGCGGATGCCGCACTCACCGACGTCCGCGCCACCCTCGAGCAGCTGCGGCGGACATCAAGCGATCCGTGAAACGGCGATGCACCAGGCGGGGTCGGCCAGGCAGGATCCCTCCCATGCCCATCCGTCGACTGCCCGACCGCGCCCAGCACGAACTCGACCAGCTGTATGCCGTGCTCGACGGCGCGTGGGTCGGGACGCTGTCGGTCGTCGTGCCGGGTGCGCCTGATGCGCCGGGGCGGGTGCAGAGCATCCCGATTCTCTACGGACGTGACGGCGACGCGGTGATCTTCCACGGATCGACGGGAGCGGGCACGCTCCGGCTCCTCGCCGCCGGCGCCGAGGCCACCTTCTGCGTCGCCATCCTCGACGGCTTTGTGTATGCCGGCTCGCTGTTCGATTCCAGCGCCAATTACCGCTCCGCGGTCCTCACCGGGCCGGTCGAGGTCCTCCGGGGGGCATCCGCCGACGACGCCCTCATGGCCTTGTCCGACCGAGTCATGCCAGGGAGACCCGCCGAAGTGCGCCGCTCGACCCGCAAAGAGCTCGCTGCGACCACCGTGCTGCGGATGCCGATCGACACCGCCGAGTGGACCGTGAAGGTCCGCTCCGGTGGGGTCGGCGACGAACCAGATGCCGACCCCACCGTGTGGCGGGGTGTCCTCCCCGTCCACACGACCTTCGGCGACCCCCAACCCGAGCCGGGGCAGCACGGCATACCCCTGTCTCCGTCGATCTCGCGCCGCCTTGCGACGAAACAGTGAGCGGCGCGTGACCACCGAAAGCCCTCTCGCAGGGGTCGCCGGGGCCACCTCCGGGGGCGTGCCGTGGCAAGTCAAGTTCGCCACCCTCGCCGTCATCTGGGGGTCGAGCTTCCTGCTGATCAAGTACGCGCTCGCAGCCTTCCAACCCCTGCAGGTTGGTGCCGGCCGGATCGTCCTCGGCGCTCTCACGACGGGCGCGCTTGCCTGGGCCGCCAAAGTGAGACTGCCCCGGTCGTGGCGCACCTGGGCCCACCTGCAGGTGACGTCGCTGTTCTTGTGCACCCTGCCGTTCCTGCTGTTCCCGCTGGGTGAGGAACGCGTGAGTTCGGCTCTTGCCGGCATCGGAAACGCCGCGACCCCGCTCGCGACCGTCATCGCCACCGCTGTGCTGCTGCCCCACGAGCGGCTGCCCGCGCGCAAGATCTTGGCGGTGCTCGTCGGCTTCCTCGGCGTCGTCGTCATCATGTCGCCGTGGGAGTCCGCGGGCCGGCCGGACCTCGTCGGGTTCGGCGCGACCCTGGTGGCTGGGGCGTGCTATGGCATCGGGTGGACCTACATCAAGCGTTTCCTCGCTGACGCCGACCTCGGCGGTTTGGCACTCCCGGCGGCCCAATTGATCTCGGCCGCAGGCCAAATCCTGACCGTGCTGGGCGTGTGGTGGCTGACCCAACGACCAGACCTCGCCGCGCCGTGGTCGATGCGCCCTGACGGGGAGGGGCTCCTGCCGGCCCTGCTCGGACTGCTGGCGTTGGGGGTCATGGGGACGGGGTTGGCCTATGCCTTGCAGTTCGATGTCTTCCGTGCTGTCGGACAGCAGGTCTCGTCGACGGTCACCTACTTCATCCCGATCGTGGCCGTGCTCCTCGGGGTGGTCCTGCTCCACGAGCGCCTGACCCTCGCAGAGTGCATCGGAGCGGCGATCGTCATGGGAGCAGCGGTCGTCATCGGCCTGCCCGACCGGTCAGCGAAGGCCTGATGTGACGCGCCGCGGCGCCGACGTCCGGCTCCTCCCACCGCTAGTCTTCCTCGCCCCTCTCGTCCTCACCGTGGGCGCACAGGCCGCCGTGGCCTGGCCGGGGCCACTCGTCACCGAGTGGTCGGTGGCCCGCTCGGTCCTGGGGGTGATCCTCGTGATCGCTGGTGGGGCTGCCTTCGTCGCCGGCGGCCGAGCGCTCATGGCCCACCGCACCACCGTCATCCCCTGGCGTGAGGTGGCGACCGTCGTCACGTCCGGCATCTATGCCCGCACGCGCAACCCGATCTACGTCGGAGATGCGCTCATCTACCTCGGTGTGGCCGTCCTCACGGGGTCGTGGCTGGCGCTGCTCGCTCTTCCCGCGGTCTTCGCAGTCATGAATCGATTCGTCATCGCCCGGGAAGAGCGCTACCTCACCGCGCGCTTCGGGACGGCATACACGTCGTATGCCGCCCGCGTCCGCCGTTGGCTGTGACTGCGCCAGAGCAACCGGCGAGAGTCTTACTGCAGTTCGAGTTACTGGAGTTCGAGGGTTGCCCGGCGACGGCTCTGGTCTTCGACGAAGCGCAACGCGACGAGGCCGAGCACGGCATACACGCCACCGACGACGACTTCGCGCCCCAGAAGTCCCCCTACGTCACCGATCGCGGCCCCGGCCACGATCTCCCGGCAGGCTTCGATGGCATGGGTCAGCGGCAATACTCGACCGACCGAGGCCATCCAGCCCGGGAGCGCGTCGAGAGCGACGTTGGCCCCGCAGAAGACGAGCAGCACCCCGAAGACGATGTTGGACAGCACCGCGGTGCTACGGACCCGCAGAGCCAAGGCTGCCTGCAGCAGACCGAGCCCCGTGCACGAGGCTGACGCCACCGCGACGGCCAGGATCACCCCCGGCCACGCAGCCGACGGGGATCGTCACACCGAGGACGCGAGCGCCCACCGCCAGGGTGAAGAGGGCAACGAAGCCACCGTTGGCGATGACCGGCAGCGAGCGACCGATGAACAACGCGACCCGATTGGCCGGGGTGACCAGGACGATCCCGAGAGTCTGGGTCCAGCGTTCGCCGGCAATCGTATTGGCCATGGCGAAAAGGCATGGGATGGAGGCATATTGCACAGCGTTGCCGATGAGATAGAAGGCATCGTCGGCCACCGCGGCCGACCGGCCGATGTAGGCGAAGAGCAGCACCTGGAAGATCGGTGCGATGAGCATGGTCGGCACGTAGATGTAGGGATTGAGCCAGTTGAACAGCCCACGGAACGAGATGATCCCGCCGACGAAGAGCACCCGGAATGCGGCCCGCACGTGCGCCGTCATGTCAGGGCCAAGGTGCCATGACGCCGGGCGGAGTCGAGGAGGCGTTCGGACAGGACGGTGCCGAGCACGGCATACCCCACCCCGAGCGCAGCACACACGGCGATATCGCGCCACGGACTGCTCCCCGACGCGGCGGCGCGGATCGCGTCCATCCCCCACGTCGGCGGCAACGCGCGCGCGATCCACTGCACCCACGTCGGGAACAGCTCCATCGGCACGAGGAAGCCGCACAACAGCCAGCCGGGGTATTCCAGGAGGTTGCCCAGCGCCCAGCCCGTCCGATAACGCACCACCGTCACCGACAGAAGGAAGCCGAAGGTCGCCAGGGACGCCAGGGTGACGAAGAGGGCTGCGGCGAAGGCCAGCGGGCTCACGATCGGCACCTCGATGCCGAAGACGACCCGTCCCCAGACGAGGGTCGCGACGATCGAATACAACGCCACGGTCGCGAGCGCTGCCGTGATCGGCACGATCGCCAGGGCTATCCGCGTCGGTGACGACACGAGCAACTCAAGGGTCCCCTGCCATCGTTGGCTTTGGAGTGCTGCGCTGGCGGAGGTCGCCATCGCCGACCACGTGCCCATGACCGCGGCGCCGAGCGCGGCATAGACGAGGGCCTGCGGGCTGCCTGACTGGCGGTACATCAGCAGTGCGGTCGTCGCGAAAAACAGCGGGTAGACGATGTTGAGGACTCCGTCGAAGGCGTTGACCGCGACGATCTTGAGCTGGAGCCACCAGCCGATGACGAGCACCCGGGTCGCTGAGCGCAGGCCGGTCACGAGGAGACCAGTTCGACGTAGGCGTCTTCCAGCGTCGGCTCACGCGCCACGACCCGACCGAGAGGTATGCCGTCCAGCGCCGCCACGACGGCAGCCGTCGCGTCCGAGCCCGAGTCGAGTCCGACGACGAGGGTCTCGGCATGCGCGCGGACGTCGACCGTGGCAGACCGGACGTGTGGCACGGCGAGGACCCTCTCAAGCCGCTCCTGGACGCCGCCGAAGGTGTCGATCTCCAGCACCGACCCGGCCGTGACCCGCTGTTTGAGTTGCGCTGGCGTGCCCTCGGCGACCAGCTCTCCCTGGCGGATCACGGCGATCCGGTCGCAGAGCTCGTCTGCCTCGAACATGTAGTGCGTCGTGAGCAGGATCGTCTTGCCCTGGGTGCGCAGGCTCGCGATGGTCTGGCGCAGCTCGCGCGCCCCGACGGGGTCGATGCCGATGGAGGGCTCGTCGAGGAAGAGCAGGTCGGGGTCGTGCAACAGCCCGCGCGCGATGTGCAGGCGTTGCCTCATCCCGCGCGAGAAGCCTTCGACCCGTTCGCTTTCACGTCCGGTGAGGCCGACGAGGTCGAGGAGCTGGCCGATCCGCGCCTTCTGGTCGCGAGGTGGCACGGCATACAGCTCGGCGAAGTAGCGGAGGTTGTCCAGGGCCGAAAGCCGTTCGTAGAGACCGCGATCCCCACCGAAGACATAGCCGATCCGTCGCCTGACCTCCCGGGCGTCCGCGACCACGTCGAGGCCGAGGATCGACGCGCTGCCCGACGTGGGCAGCAGGAGGGTGATGAGCATCTTGATCGTGGTCGTCTTCCCGGCGCCATTGGGGCCGAGCAGGCCGAAGACCTCACCCTGCTCGATGTCGAAAGACACACCTTTGACGGCCTCGACCTCCTTGCGGGCGCGCCGCAGCACGCCGGTGGTCGTGGTGAACGAGCGACGCAGGTCGCGGGCCTCGAGGATGCTCACGCGGTCTCCCTTTCTGGAGCCCCCGGGCGGACGAAGCGTCGTTCCCCGGAGTGGTTGACCTCTCCGGTCGGGGTGAAGCCCGCACGCAGGAGGGCCCGCTCGCTCGCGAGATTCCCGGTTGCGGTATGCGCCTGCACCCACGCGCCGGCAGCCTCTGCTGCCGGCACCGCGAGGCGAAGCGCATCGGTGATGAGGCCCTTCCCCCGGGCCGATCCGACGAGGCCGTAGCCGATCTCGACGCCGCCCCGCTCGCCGGGTGGTCCATAGAAGCCGAGGGTGCCGACGACGGTGCGATCAGTTCGGCGGACGATCAGGCGACTCCCCCACACCTGCGAGGGGCTGCCGTCGATACCGTGCAAGGCCAGCGCGACCAGGTCGTCTTCCCGAGGGAAGTCCGGAGCCCAATCTGTCTGCTTCTCGCCGGCTTTGACGGCGGCAGCGAGCGCCTCCGTGACAGGCCGGAGTTCGACCAGGCGCCCCCACAGTGGCTCGCATGAGAGGGGGCGGACGGCATACCCGATGGGCACCTGGTCCTGGGTGATCCAGTAGCGCCGCTTACCTTCGCGGGAGTCCTCATAGACTCCACCGGCCCGCTCGATGGTGCGCTGCGAGCCGAGGTTGTCCTCGTCGCACGTGACGAGCACGGGGTTGATGCCGAGGTGGGTTGCCTCGTCGAGGATTAGTCGCAGCATGCGGCTCGCGACGCCCTGGCGGCGGGCACTGACGCGCACGGCATACCCGATGTGGCCACCCCACTCGAGGAGGAGGTCGTTGAGTTCGTGCCGCAGGCTGACGACGCCCACGATCTGGCCGTCTCGGAGCCCCCACCGGCTCGTGCACGGCACGCGCTCCTCGGGCACATGGCGCCCGGCTTCATGATCGAGCAGCCGCCGCACCCACGCGGCAAACGCATCGGGGTCCGACATGGCGGCAATCTCATCGTCGGCGATGCTGCCGCCGTCGAGCCCGGGTCGGTCGTAATCGGCGATGAGGTCGAGCCACTGGCGGTGCAGCGTGGCGTCGGGACGCACGAGGTCGATCACTTGAGCCACCTTAGGCGCAGCCCGAGTGTGACACGATCGGTTTTCCGACCGTCGGCGAGTCACGAGGACGACATGACCAACTACGCCCAGGCCGAACGACAGGCCCTCTGCGACACCCTGCTGCGGCTCGGTCCCGACGCGCCGACCCTGTGCCATCCCTGGCGCACCCGGGAGCTGGCGGCGCACCTGCGCATCCGGGAGACCCGACTGGATTTGGCCGTCGGCATGGTCGTCAAACCCCTTGAGGGGCGACTCGACCGCGCCATCGAGGCCAAGGCGCAGGAAGATTACGAGACGCTCGTGGAGTCGGTGCGCTCGGGTCCGCCGCGCTGGACGCCGGCTTCGCTCTCGTTGGTTGACCAGGCGCTCAACACAATGGAGTTCTTCATCCACCACGAGGATGTCCTCCGGGCCCAACCAGACTGGCGGCCACGCGTCCTGACTCCAGGGCATGAGGTGACAGTGTGGGGAGCGCTGGTCCAGGCAGCGCTGTTGCTCTACCGACGCGCGGACGTGGGCGTCATCCTCGAAACCCCGCTCCTCGTGCGTCACCCCGCCCACGGCCCCGGGCAAGCGGGCACGGTGACGATCAAGGGTCCGGTGAGTGAGCTCGCGTTGTTCTCCTACGGTCGCAAAGATGTCGCTCGGGTCACCTTCGACGGCCCGCCCGCCGCGGTCGCAGCGGTCAAGGCGGCTCGCCTGTCGCTGCCGTGATGGCCAGAGCACAACGGCGGGGTATGCCGTCTCGCCGGCTTCTCGCGCGCGGCGCGCTCGGGCTCGTCGTGGGGGCCGCGCTGGCGGGGTGCAGCGGGACGTTTGCGGGCATCGCCGGCACCTCGCCGGGTGCGACCACCTCGGCTCCTGGCCACACGAGCGGGGTTTCGGTGAGGAGCAGCGCTCCTATCTCGACTGTTTCCCCCACGACGCCCTTACCACCGCCATCGGCCCCTCCGACCGAGTGGCGAGCTGGCCCGACGGTCGCGGGCGTCGACGTCTCGCCATATCAACGCACCGTCGATTGGGCGGGTTTGTGGGCCAGCGGCCACCGCTTCGCGATCGTCAAGGCCAGTGAGGGCTCGACGTGGCGCAGCCCGGTCTATGCAGCCCAGCGCGACGCCGCGCGGGCCGTCGGGATGATGGTCGGGGCCTACCACTATGCGCGCCCATCGTCATCGAGTGCGATAGCCCAAGCGAGACATTTCGTGGCCGTGAGCGGTGGCTGGACTGCCGACGGACGCACTCTGCCAGGGGCACTTGACCTTGAGCGCAACACCAGCGGCGACCCGTGCTATGGGATGACGCCGGCCCAGTTGGCGGCGTGGATCACAGACTTCTCCGGGGAATACTCCCGGCTGACGACCCGCGTGCCGCTGATCTACGTGCGCGCCGACCTGTGGGCGCAATGCCTCGCTGGCGATCGCACGATTGGGGCAACCAACCCGCTCTGGCTCTACGACCACGAGGCCCCCGTCGGGCCATGGCCGCACGGATGGGAGCGACCGACGATCTGGCAGCGCGGCGTCGAAGCCAACCTTGACCGCAACGTCTTCTTCGGCACCGAAGCCGACCTCGTCCGGTTTGCGACCGCGACCTAAACGCGGCGAGTCAGCCGAGGCTGATCGGCTTCACGAGGTCGGCGACGGCAAGCATGAGGGTCATGCCGACGAGCAGGACCGACACGGCATACGCGATCGGCAATCCTTTTGCGACGTCCACGTAACCGGGGTCTGGCCGACCCGTGATGCGCGCCCAGGTGCGTTTGATCCCTTCCCACACCGCGCCGACAACCTGGCCGCCGTCGAGGGGGAGCACCGGGAGCAGGTTGAAGAAGAACAGCATGAGGTTGAGGCCCAGGACGAGCCACAGGAACTGGTAGATGAGGCCCTTCGGCCCACCCGAGGCCAGGCTGCCGGCCGCGATCTCGCCACCGGCCCGTCCGACGCCGACGACGGAGACGGGGCCTTCAGGGTCGCGTTCGGCTTGGCCGACAAGGGTTTTCGCGACGCCTACGAGCTTCTCTGGGAAGGTCGCGAGCGACGACGCGACCGAGGACACGAGCCGGCCGAAGACCATCGGCACCTCGGTGGCCGGCAGGGCCACGAAGTCCGTCGTGGCCACCGCGCCGAGATAGCCCACCCGCTCGGTCAGGAGGGTGCCGTCCGGGTTGAGCCTGGCTTTCCCTTCGGCCGTGTATGCCGCCCGCTCGACGAGGGCCGTCGGCGTGACGATCGTCAGCCGCTCCCCCGTGCGTTCGACCGTGAGCGTGAGCGATCGTCCCGCGGCTGAGCGGATCTTGGCAGTGACCTCGGACCAGAGTGTGACCGGCGCGCCGTCGACCTCGACGATCCGGTCACCGGCGCGCAGACCCGCCGCCGACGCCGGCGACGCGGGGTCACCGAGAGCGCACTCTGGCTGCGGTTTGCTCACGGTCGGCGCCGCCGATGGGGCGCAGGTCGCGACTGCGCTGAGCGTGGGCACCACCGTTGGCAGCCCGATCCCGCTGACGAGCACGGTGAGCAGGACGATCGCGAGGGCGAGGTTCATGAAGGGCCCGCCGAGCATGACGATGATCTTCTTGCCGACCGGCAGCTTGTAGAAGACCTTGTCTTCGTCGCCGGGTTGGATTTCGTCCATCGGAGTCGGCGCGGGCCTGCTCGACGATGGACATCCGACCGGTCGTGGACGGACGCAACTGGCCAGGGGCGTCCCCCGGGCGAGGAGGGATCATCCCGATCATCTTGACGTAGCCGCCGAGCGGGATCGCCTTGATGCCGTATTCAGTCGCCGCGGTGCACACGGGACCAGATGTGTCGGCCCGAAGCCGATCATGTACTTCGTGCACCGGACCCCGAACCGCTTGGCCGGCACGAGGTGGCCGAGTTCGTGAAGGGCAATCGACACCCCGATGAGGACAACCACGGCGAGCACGCCCAGGAGATAGACCACCGAGGTCACGTCGGATTCCCTTCAGCCAGGCCCAGCACGCGCCGGGCTTCGTGCCGCGCCCAACGGTCCGCGCGCAGCACCCGCTCAACGTCCAAGGCCGGCGTTTCGATTCCGGTGCCAGCCCGGCATACCTGCTCGGGGGTGCCTTCCCGATGCCGGTCGACGACCCGCGAGATGGTGTCGACGATCGCCGTGAAGCGGATCTGCCCGTCGTGGAAGGCGTCGACGCATATCTCGTTGGCGGCGTTGTAGACCGCGGGCATTGTGCCTCCTGCGGCACCCACCTCGTAGGCAAGCGGCACGGACGGGAAGGCATCCCCGTCGAGGGGGTAGAAATCCCACGACTGCGCGCTCGTCCAGTCGCAGGGCTCGTCCACGTCGGCGAGCCGGTCGGGCCACGACAGCCCGAGCGCGATCGGGACGAGCATCCGGGGCGGCCCGGCTTGCGCGATCGTCGAACCGTCGTGGAACTCGACCATGGAGTGGATCTGCTGTTGCGGGTGGACGACCGTCGTGATCCGCTCGAAGGGGACGCCGAAAAGCAAGTGGGCCTCGATGACTTCCAGGCCCTTGTTGACCAGGGTCGCGCTGTTTGTGGTCACCACCCGCCCCATCGCGAAGTTGGGGTGTGCGAGAGCCTCGGCGGGCGTGACGTCGTGGAGTTGCGCTCGGGTGCGACCACGGAATGGTCCCCCACTCGCGGTGATGACGAGGCGCCGGACCTCGTCGGCGCGGCCGCCTCGCAGGCATTGCGCGATGGCGCTGTGCTCGGAGTCAACGGGCACGATCTGGTCGGGCTCGGCCGCGGCCGTCACGAGTTGTCCCCCGACGATGAGGGATTCCTTGTTGGCCAGCGCGAGCGTGTTGCCGGCGCGCAATGCCGCGAGGGTCGGCGTCAGCCCGATCGCTCCGGTGATCCCGTTGAGGACGACGTCGACCGGGCGCGCCGCGACCTCGTCGTTGGCGTGGGGACCGATCACAAGCTCGGGCTGGTATGCCGTCCGCCCGGCTTCCCGTGCCGCGTCGGCGACCGCTGCACGCACCTGTGCCGGGTCGGCGTGAGCGACACCGATGACCCGGGCGCCCACCGCGACTGCTTGGCGCGCGAGGAGGCGCAGGTTGCCCCCGCCAGCGGTGAGTCCGTCGACCCGGAAGCGGCTTGGGTTAGCCGAGATCACCTCGATGGCCTGGGTGCCGATGGATCCAGTCGACCCCAACAGGGTGACGGTGCGGGGCTCACTCACCCCGGCATTCTCCCCCATCGGTCAGCCGTGGCGGTTGGCCCCGCCGCAGCCCCCACCCCTTTTATGGAGTGATGGCGCAATCCGGCGCCGCCACCGCGAGTCGGGCGTCGAGGGCTGGTCGAGGCGCAGAAAGGGTGTGCGTCAACGCTCGACGATGGTGACGTGCAGGTCGTCGCGCTCCGATTCGACATCCTCCAGGACCTGGAGGATGGCGGCATACGCCGTGGGCTCGGATCGGGCGATCTTCGCGGTGCCGTCCCAGACGAGCTCGATCTCGCGGTGCGTGTCGTCGGCCAGGTCCCGCAGCACGTCGGTGAGCGCGTCGAGGTTCATCCCAAACCACTCCGGCAGCGACAAGCCCTGGGCGAAGGCGGCGAGGGCGCTCTTCTTGTCGGCTCCCCCGCTGACGATGCGCACGGTGCGCCCGGCGGCTCGAGCTGAGCTGGCCAACGACGCAAGGCTGACGGCGCCGGTGAGCGTCCTCATAGGCCCTCCTGGATGCGTTGGAACGAGTC
Organism: Dermatophilaceae bacterium; assembly: GCA_037046615.1. Lineage (GTDB taxonomy): Bacteria > Actinomycetota > Actinomycetes > Actinomycetales > Dermatophilaceae > Phosphoribacter. The sequence continues at coordinate 17,928 of JBAOHD010000008.1, read as the reverse complement.
GTAGTGGTCTGACGTGTAATACAACTCGCCCGATCGCCCAGCGATAATCCGCCGCGCCCCTCGGTCAGCAGACCCAGGGGTGATCACCGTGTATTCGCGATAGTAGCCAGACGCTTGTCGAGGCAAGAGTCGCTCGGCATTGTTGAAGGTCTTGTCGTCGTTGCGCGGATAGGGATAGGGGCCACCCGCGCGGATGAGGCGCAAGGTCTCCCGCGCCTCCTTCGGCAACGCCGATTCTGCGACAAGACGCAACCCGCTCGCCGGATCGGTTTGCGGCAGAACGGGTTTGGTGGCCACGTTCGATGGCGCAGTTGTCGCTGGTCGCACCGCTGTCGGATTCGCGGCAGGCGTCTTGGCGACCGCCGACACCGACGGCGCACCAGAGATGGTCCCGCTCGACGGCGATCCACGACCCGCGACGAACCACCCGACCACGATGACGACGAGCAGCCCCACAGCGATCAGCTGGAGGGTTTGCCGCTGCGACCGGGTCATGGCACTCACGGAGCGAGGCCGACGTATTTCACCTCAAGATATTCGTCGATGCCCTCGAAGCCACCCTCGCGCCCGAAGCCGCTCGCCTTGACCCCGCCAAACGGCGCGGCCGGGTTGGACACGACGCCCTGGTTGATCCCGACCATCCCGAACTCCAGCGCCTCGCTCACGCGCAGCGCCCGCGACAGGTCCCGGGTGAAGGCATAGGCGATCAGCCCGTATGCCGTGTCGTTGGCTCGGGTGAGCGCCTCCTGCTCGGTCTGGAAGGTCGAAATCGGCGCGACCGGCCCGAAGATCTCCTCGACCGCGATCCGAGCGTCCGCGGGCACATCGGTGAGCACCGTCGGCTGGTAGAACCACCCCGGCCCCTCGGCATTCCCCCCACCGACGACGACCCGAGCCCCGCCTGCGACGGCCTCCTGGACGAGGGCATCGACGCCCTCGCGGGCCTTCTGGTCGACCAGCGGTCCGACGTCGACGCCGTCCTTGGTGCCATCTCCAACGCTGAGAGAGCCCATGCGCGCTGCGAACTTTTCCGAGAACTCCGCCGCCACCGACTCGTGGACGAGGAAGCGGTTGGCCGCGGTGCATGCCTCGCCGATATTGCGCATCTTGGCGAGCATCGCCCCGTTGACAGCGGCGTCGACGTCAGCGTCCTCGAAGACGATGAACGGCGCATTGCCGCCGAGTTCCATCGACAGCCGCAACAGGCTCTGTGCCGACTGCTCGACGAGCTTCTGTCCGACGCCGGTCGACCCGGTGAAGGTCAGCTTGCGCAGTCGCGGGTCGCGGATGATCGGCTCCATGACCGCGCCCGTGTGCGCGGTCGTGACGACGTTGAGGACGCCTGCGGGCACCCCGCACTCCTCCATCACCGACGCCAGCAGCAGCATCGTGAGCGGGGTCTGCGATGCCGGTTTGACGACCATCGTGCACCCGGCCGCAATGGCCGGACCGATCTTGCGGGTCCCCATCGCGAGCGGGAAGTTCCACGGGGTGATCATGAGCGTCGGTCCGACCGGCTGCTTCATCGTCAACAGGCGGCTCGCGCCGTTGGGAGCCACCGAGTAGCGCCCGTGGATCCGCACGGCTTCCTCGCTGAACCACCGGAAGAACTCCGCCCCATACGCGACCTCGCCGCGTGCCTCAGCCAGCGGTTTGCCCATCTCAAGGGTCATGAGGAGCGCGAACTCCTCGGTGCGTTCGACGATCTTCTCGTATGCCGTCCGCAGGATTTCGCCCCGATCGCGGGGCGCGACCTTGGCCCAGGCCGCCTGCGCCTCGACCGCTGCATCGAGCGCGGCCATGCCATCGGCGGGCGTGGCGCTGGCGATCGTCGCGAGCACCTCTCCGGTGGCCGGGTTGTCGACCTCCAGCGTGGCGCCGTCCGTCGCGTCCCGCCACTGACCGGCGATGTAGAGCCCCTTGGGCACTGAGTCCAGCAGAGCTTGGCGGTCGATCATCATCCACGTCCTATCGAAAACGACTACAACACAACACGATTAAGGTTAAGCAGGAGCGATGAGGCGCCGTCACACCGTCACACCGTCACACCGTCACACCGTCACACCGTCACACCGTCACACCGGGCAGCGAACGCCTCGCCGAGGATGTCCATCCCCTCGTTGAGCAGGTCGTCATCCATCGACAGCGGGGGCAGGAACCGGAACACGTTGCCGAGCGTGCCGCACGTCAGGGTCACCAGGCCGCGCTCGTGGCATGCCTTGTTGATCGCCGCGGTCAGCGCGGCTGCCGGGTCCTTGGTCTCTCGGTCGGTGACGAGTTCCATGGCGATCATCGCGCCGCGACCGCGGATCTCCCCGACCTGTGGGAAGCGCTGCGCCAGTTCGCCAAGGCGGCCAGTCAGGATTGCTTCGATCTGCTTGGCCCGGCCCCGCAGATCCTCGGCCTCCATGGTCTCGATCGACGCCAGCGCGGCGGCACACGCGACCGGGTTGCCGCCGTAGGTGCCCCCCAGCCCACCGGGGTGGATTGTGTCCATGATGTCCGCGCGCCCCGTGACGGCCGACAACGGCATACCTCCCGCAATGCCCTTCGCGGTCGTGATCAAGTCCGGCACGACGCCCTCGTCGTCACACGCAAACCAGTCACCGGTCCGGCAGAAGCCGGACTGCACCTCGTCGGCGATGAAGAGGATGTCGTGCTCGCGGCACCACTGCGCCAAGGCGGGGAGGAAACCGCGCGGCGGGGTGATAAACCCGCCCTCCCCCTGGATCGGCTCGATGATGACAGCGGCCGTGTTTTCCTCGCCGATCTGCGCGTGGATCTGGTCGATGATGTAGTCGAACGCCTCCTCCGCGCAGTGCTCCGGCCCGCCCGGCCAGCGGTAAGGGTAGGCCATCGGCACGCGGTAGAGCTCACTGGCAAACGGCCCGAACTTGTGCTTGTAGGGCATGTTCTTGGCGGTCATCGCCAGGGTGAGGTTGGTGCGGCCGTGGTAGGCGTGGTCGAAGGCGACGATGCCGTCTTTGCCGGTGAAGTGTCGCGCGACCTTGACGGCGTTTTCGACGGCTTCCGCGCCGGAGTTGAACAGCGCGGTGCGCTTGTCGTGGCTGCCTGGCGTGAGCTCGTTGAGTTTCTCGCAGACCTCGACGTACTCCTCGTAGGGGTTGACCATGAAGCATGTGTGCGTGAAGTCGGCGATCTGCCGCTGCACCGCCTCGATGACCCGCGGTGCCCCATTGCCGACGCTGGTCACGGCGATGCCGGAGCCGAAGTCGATGAGCTGGTTGCCGTCCGCGTCGACGAGGATGCCGCCCGCGCCTCGCTCGACATAGATCGGCAGGCCCGTGCTCACGCCCGCCGACACCGACGCGAGCTTGCGCGCCTGCAGCGCCTGCGAGCGCGGTCCGGGGATCGCGGTCTTGAGGACGCGGCGCTGCTCGATGGGTTGGGCGGTCATGGTGTCGGCTCCTGTGAGTGCGGGTGTGGTGGGGTCCGGTCGTGAAGCAATGGGGTCTTCGGGTCCCAAACGGTCCCGTATGCCGCGTCGCGTCGCCTCCGCGCGATGGCCGACAGGGCTTCGAGGACCACTCTATTTGCCAGCGCGGCGGTGATATCGGCGTGATCGTAAGGAGGGCTGACCTCGACCACATCAATGCCGACGACGGGCAGTTCCAGACAGATCCGGCGCACCGAGTCGAGCAGCTCGCGGGCGCTGAGACCACCGGGCTCAGGGGTGCCGGTGCCGGGCGCATGGCCGGGGTCGCAGACGTCGATATCGACGGAGAGAAACACCCCGTCGCACTCGTCGGTGGCGATGGTGAATGCCTCGGTCAGACAGGCCTGCAGGCCACGGACCCCAATCTCGGTCATCTCGTATGAGCGCATGCCCTGGGCGGACATCCACGCCAAGGTTTCCGGCCCCGGCCAGTAGCCGCGCAATCCGACCTGCAGGAAGCGGTCCCCGCGGAGGGCACCCGATTCGATGAGGCGACGCATCGGCTGGCCGTGTCCCCACAACGAGCCGAACTCGATGTCGCCGGTGTCGGCGTGGGCATCGAAGTGGATCATCGACACCCGCCCCTGGCCATGGACCGCTGCGACTCCCCTGGCGTCGGCGTAGGCGATGGAGTGGTCGCCGCCGAGCACGACCGGGATCGCGCCGGCACGGCATACCTGCTCGACGGCTGTCTCCAGCGCGCCCAGCGAGCGTTCGATGTGCCCCGGCGGCATTTCGACGTCGCCCGCGTCGAGCACTCGCAGGTCCCGGAGCGCGTCGACCCGCAGTGCCAACGACGGGCGTGACCCGTCGTGCCCGAGGTAGTCGGTCGTGCGGATCGCCTGCGGTCCGAACCGCGTGCCTGGCCGATGGGAGGTGCCCCCATCGAACGGTGCCCCGAGGATGACGACGTCGGCACCGGCATACGAGCTCGGGTCACTCAGGTCGCATCGCGGCACCCCGAGGAAGGTGACGTCGGGGCCGAACTGCGGACCGTACCGGCTCATGAGGCTCGATCTTAGTGAGATGCCCAACACCCCCGGACGACCTTCCTCATGGGGCATCTGGGACGAATACGACGCTCTGTCCAAGGCTGCCGGCCACCAGGTCACTGACCACCTCGCTGAGCAGTGCCACCCCGTCGATGCAGTCCTGGTCGTAGGTCTGTTCTGCCTCGTGGTGCGAGATCCCGTCGACGCTGGGCACGAAGAGCATCACGGTGGGCACGACATCCTTGAGGTTTGTCGAGTCGTGCCCGGCGGCCGTCATCACCTCGGTATGCGACAGCCCGAGCCGCTCGGCAGCGCTCCGTGCAAGGTCGACGCCTTCGGGATGGTAGGACAGCAGACCCCACTGGTGGGTCAACGTGATCTCGACACTCACCCGAGCTCGCCGCTCGATCTCGCCCACCGCCTCGACGAGCCGGGCGTTGGCCCGGTGCAGCACTGACTCCAGTGGCGAGCGCAGGTCCAGATTCAGCTCCACTCGTCGCGCGATCGTCACCGGAGAGTTCGGAGCAAGGTCGAACTGCGAAACCGACGCGTGGAGCGCCCCCTCCGGCGCTTCCTCGCTCAGGGTGCGAGCCAGGACCACGATGAGGGCAGCCCCGTAGAGCGCGTCGCGGCGGTCGACCATGGCGGTGGCACCCGTGTGGCTCTGCGCGCCGGTGACGACGACGCGGTACTTGCTCGCGGCCCAGGTGCGGTCAACGAGGCCGATCGTCGTGCCAGATGCCTCCAGGCTGCGGCCTTGCTGGATGTGGATTTCTGCATAGGCGGCGACCGGTGGCGGCTCGAAGTCGAAGGCCATGCCTGCGTCGTCGAGCGCCTCTGCCACGGTGACGCCGAACGCATCTCGCGTGGACAGGGCATGGTCGAGGTCGAGTTTCCGGGTGAACACCGCGCTGCCCATCATGCTCGGGGTGAACCTGCTGCCCTCTTCGTTGAACCAGTTGACGACCGCGACATTGCACGTCGGGATGAGGTCGCCGGACGCGACCCGTTGAGCCGTGTCGCGGGTGGCGTGCGCTGCTGCGAGCACCCCATAGGCACCGTCGAACCTGCCCGCGAGCGGTTGCGAGTCGAGGTGGGATCCGGTCAACACCCAGGGCGCGCCAGGGATGAACTCCAGTAGTCCGAACTGGTTGCCGATGGCGTCGAATCTCACCTGGAATCCATGGCTGTCCAACCATCGCGTGAGCCAGGCGCGGGCCGCGTGGTCGGCCATGGTGCCAGCTTGCCGATCGACACCACCACCGGGCGTCGCGCCATGGGCCGAAAGCTCCTGAAAGTCAGCCATGAAGTCAGGCGTGCGGCTCGTCATGCAGGGCGCCTCTTTCTGGTCTCCATCTGAAACAATCGGGTGCAGACTCACTCGTCGAACCCTCCGTGCACGAAGGTGCCCCCGACAACCGTGGCGACCACCTCGATCGCCCCGATGCGTTCCACTGGCACCTCATGCGGATCGTCTGCGAGGACGGCTAGGTCGGCCAGCATCCCGGTCGACAACGTGCCCTTGTCGTCGGCCCAGCCGGTGGCAATCGCCGACCCGACCGTATAAGCGTGCAGCGCCTGCGCGACGGAGAGTCGCTCGTCGGGTGCGTAGGGTGCGCCGCTCTCGGTGAGTCGTTGAACGAATGCCTGCACGATCGGAAGGGGGGCGCCTGGTGCGACGGGTCGATCCGAACTGGCGGCGAGGACTCCCCCGGCCCGCAGCACGCTGGCAGCCGGGTAAGACAGCAAGGTTCGGTCGGGGCCGAGCTTAGCCGCCATCCCGTCGCCGTATTCGGCGATGAACAGCGGTTGCGGCACCAGGGCCACGCCGAGTCGCGACCATGCGGGTGACCTGGTCGGGTCGAACGACGCCACCGTGCTCGATCCGGTGGGGAAGACGAGGTGGCCCGCAGGTCACCCGGGCATGCTCAATGGTGTCGAGCGCGAAGTCCACTGCGCGGTCACCAATCGCATGCAGGGCCAGCGACCAGCCGGCAGCGGCAGCGAGGAGCGCCAGCGAGCGCATTGCAGCCGTGTCCCCTTGGAAGTAGCCGACATTGCCATGACTACGGCAGTACTCCTGCGTCATCGCTGCGGTCGCACCGAGCAGGGATCCGTCGGTGAAGATCTTGGTGGGGCCGATCTGCAGCCACTCGTCGCCGACGCCACTGCGGATCCCGGCGTCAAGGCCGACCGCGGGGGGGTCTTCTGCATGACCTTCCAGGACGTGCAGCGCGTCAACGGTGATCATGGCCTGCAGCCTCGTCCGGAGGAGGCCGGCATCACGCGCAGATTGATAGCACGCGAACTCACGAGGGGTGTGGCCGATCCACCCTCCGGCGATGCCGGCGTCGGTGACGGAGGTGATCCCTTCCGTCGCGTAGTGACGAGTCGCTCGAGCAAGCGCGTCACGCACCGCGACCTCCGAGTCCGGCTGGAGCACGTCTTGGACGAGGCGCATAGCGTTCTCTTCCAGGAGGCCAGTCGGTCGATCCTCGCCGTTTGTGACCACCCGTCCACCGTCGATCTGCGGGCCGGCCGATTCGCCAATTCCTAACCTGGTCAGGCCGATCCCGTTGAGGGTGTAGGCGTGGCCGGAAGTGTGCTTGATCCACACGGGGCGACCGTCGGCAGCTCGATCGAGAGCGTCCCGGTCCAACGCACCGCTCAGCCCCAAGGGGTTGAATCCTGACGCAACGAGCCAGCCGCTTCCCTTCGGAAGCTCGTGCGCTGACGAGGCCGTAGATGTCGTCAGGGGTGGCCGCACGCGACAGATCGAGCTCGGCGAGCGTCTGGCCGAACCACACCGTGTGGGCGTGGGCATCGTTGAAACCCGGCATGATCGTCGCACCGCGTGCGTTCAGTCGCCGCGTTGCCTTCACCCCGTGGAGTTCCTCGTCCAGACCCACGATGCGTTGCCCCAGCACGCCGATGCGGTGCGCTCGCGGCCGTCGGGCATCCTGGGTGAGGATTCGCGCGTTCTCGATGATGGTGTCGATGTGCATGACCCGCGCCTCCCTTCAGCTGCCGTTCCGCTCCCACCGCGACTGGTCTCATTCCACCCTCGACATCGAGCCGGAACAAGGGCTGTACACACAGTCTCCGACCGCGGAGACTGTGTGTCGGCACAGGCGACACGTGTCAGCGCCGAAGACGGCTGCGGACGGACGCCAAGGAGGACGACGATGGGCGACGTTCCAGAGTCGGTGAGTTCACCCGCGTGGCAGGCGCTGCTGACCAGGGCCGAAGAGCGAGTCCCGGAACTCGTGTCGGAGTTCCTGCACACGTTCAATTCACGCGCTCTCTACGACCCCGACCTCGTGAGCCAGGAGGAAATCCGCTCGACGGCCGAGGCCATCTTCCCGGTGCTCATCACGCGGCTTCGCGGGGGCGGCGCGCTGGGACTGGACGAAGCCATCGAAGGCAGCCCGGGCCTAGGGTTGGGCGGGCGACGGGCCCGTCAGGGCGTGCCGTTGGATGCGCTGCTGGACGCGATCCGTCTCGACTTCCGCATCCTCTGGAGGATGCTGCGCCACCTTGCCGTCAGCGAACCCAGCGAATTGCTTATCCAGCACGTCGAGTGGGTCCTCACGGTCGTCGATGAGTACGTCAGCGAGGTCCAGCAGGCATTCCTGCGCGAGTCGGCCATCATCCAGCGAGATGCACGGCTCGCGACGGACCGACATCTGGCTCGGCTGCTCAGCGGGAACATCGACAGCGAACGGACCCTTGCCACGATCGCTGCAGGGCTGGGCGTGCCCCCTGACGGTTGCTTCGATGTGGTCGCTGTGCCAGGAGACCACGTGGCAGCGGTCTATCGAGGGTTGGGCGCGCAGCTGGCGGACGGGAGCATCCTCGGGCATACCTATCGAGATGTCTACTGCCTCATCTGGCTGAAACGAAGCTCTTCTCGAGGGTGGCCGCAGGCCCTTGACGCCATCCCCGGGGTGTACCTTCCCGGCTTGGATGGGCTCGCGGCCGCTGCACAGGGCGCCCGGACCGCCCCCTCCTTGCTGTCGATCGGCCCGCCACTGAGTGTCATGACGAGTATTGATGACCTCTGGGCCCGAGTGGCTGGACACCACTTGGACGAGGCCATACCAGGATTCTCGTCGCGACGCCTTGCTCGTCTCGACGACCTCCCGGAGCACCAGGTCGAGGCGATCGTGCAGACCCTCCAGGTCTATCTGGCGACCGGCTCTTTGCGCACGACGGCTGAACGGGTCTACTGCCATCGCAACACCGTCCTGAACCGGCTCGCGACATTCCGTGGGCTGACTGGCCTGGATGTGACCGTCCCCGGGGAGGCCGCGTTAGCCGTGCTCCTGCTAGCGGGGGCAAAGCACGCCTCGCCCACCGAGCACGAAGCCCAGTGGGCACGTGCACAGACAAAGGCTCCCAACCCAGGTCGCGGGTCCATTGAGGCTGGTGAGCCGCCGCCCAGAAGATGACTCGACAGGTGATCCTGCCCGGTCCACCGGGCCAGCGGCAGGCACTCGACGAGAGGAGTGGCATGAGCGAGCCCAGCTACCACGAGAGCCAAGCCGACGCCGGCACGGTCGATGAGGTTGTTGTCTCCGACACGGACGTCGGTCGCATTGCGTTCGCAGCCTTTGTCGGTACGGCCCTGGAGTGGTACGACTACTTCCTTTTCGGGACGGCGGCGGCCCTTGTCTTCAACAAGTTGTTCTTCACCAGCCTCGACCCCGGCGTTGCGACGCTGGCGTCCTTGGGCACGTTCGGGGTTGGCTTTGCCGCACGTCCCATCGGCGCGTTCTTCTTCGGCCTGCTCGGTGACCGCATCGGCCGCCGACCAACCCTGATCGCCACCATCGTCATGATCGGTCTGGCAACGGGCATTCTCGGTCTGCTCCCGACCTACACATCCATCGGGATCTGGGCGCCGACCGCACTCGTCGCGCTCCGACTCATCCAGGGCTTCGCAGTCGGCGGCGAGTGGGGAGGCGCCACCACCATTGCTATCGAGCACGCGCCCGTGGAAAAGCGCGCACGATACGCCGCCCTCGTCCAGGTCGGGTCGCCGGTCGGCACCCTCATGTCCTCGGGAGCGATCGCGTTGGCCCTGCTGCTGCCGGCATCCGACTTCGACGCATGGGGATGGCGGCTGCCGTTCTTGGCGGCCTTCCCGTTGCTCGGCGTCGCGCTCTACATCCGACTCAAGGTCGAGGAATCACCGGTCTTCAATGACCTCGTCCGACTGGACCTGCGCGAGAAGACCCCGGCGGCGAAGGTGTTCACGCAGGCGTGGCGCAGGCTGTTGGTCGCGATCGCTGCAGCGTTCCTCGGGGTGGGCGGGTTCTACGTCATGAACACCTTCGTGGTGAGTTATGCCTCGAATACCCTCGGGGTCGCCCGGCAGACCGTCGTGAACGCCACCCTCGTCGCCGCTGTGGTGCAGATCGTCGTCATCCTCTTCTGTGGCCGACTGGCCGAGCGCTTCGGACCGGGTCGAGTCACCTTCTGGGGAGGGCTGGCCACGGCCGCAGCAGCACTGCCGCTCTTCTGGCTCATCGACACGGGATCCCCTGCCGCAATCGTCTTCGCCGTCACGACGGGCATCGCATTGGTGACCACGACGTATGCCGTGACCGGCGCCCTCTTGAGCGAGCTGTTTCCACCTGAGCTGCGCTATAGCGGGGTTTCGCTTGGCTACAACATCGCCGGGGCGCTGTCAGGGTTCCTCCCGTTCATCGCAACGTGGATGATCAACCTCACCGGGAAGTCGGTGTCCTGGCCGGCCGTGATGATTCTGGCCATCGTCTCCCTGATCACGGCTTTCGGTGGCCTCATCGGTGAGCGCATGCGCGTCCACGACAAGGCCATCGTGCGCAGCGCGGAGACTGCCTGAGGACCTCAGACAGGAGGACCCTCAGACAGGCGGACCTGACGGGTCGCGGTCTTCCATGCCCCATGGGGAGCCATAGCCGCGGGGCTTGGGGGCCGCGATCAGGTCGAGGAAAGGCACCGCGTCGAAGGCCTCGGGGCCAAGGACTCCGGCGCCTGACCAGACGCCGGTCGCGAGGAGTTCGAGGGCGACGATCGGGTTGATCGCGGTCTGCCACACGACGCATTGGGCGCCGTACTCCCGCATCGTCCATTCGTTGTCGACGACGTGGTAGAGGTAGGTCGCGCGTGGCTGACCGTCCGTGCCGGTCCCGGTGACCCACAGGCCGGCGCACGTCTTGCCCGTCATCCGAGGCCCGATGGTCGCCGGGTCGGGCAGGCAGGCGGCCACGACATCGCGCGGGGACACCTTTACACCCTTGACCTTGACCGGGGTCGTCGAGTCGAGGCCGAGTTCGTGCAGGGTGCGCAGGATGCCGATCATCTGCTCGCCGAGACCGTATTTGAACGTGACCTTCTTGGCCTCGACCCATCGCGGCATGAGGACGACTTCCTCGTGCTCGACGTTGACGCATTCGACCGGACCAATCCCTTCGGGGAAATCGAAAACCTCCGGGTCGCTGAACGGCGGCGTCGTGCGCCACCCACTGCCGGCCTCCCAGATCAGCGGCGGGTTGAGGCACTCCTCGATGACCGTCCAGATCGAGAAACCGGGCGCGAAGATCTCGTGGCCCGCCTCGTCGCGCACGACGAGGTTGGCACCGTCGCGGGTGCCCAGCTCGTCGATGTCGCTGAAAAGGTGGTCGGCGGCATACCGCGCAAAGATGTCCGACAACCCGGGCTCGACGCCGATGCCGACGAGGGCGAGGAGGTCGTCGGCCTCCCACAGTGGCGCCTGCTCGATTTGCTCGGAGCCGAGCATGACCCCGACCTTGGAGTAGGGCTCGTCGGGGTGTCTCCGCGAGAGCGACATCGCCATGTCGAGGTAATGGCACCCGGCAGCGCGGGCCCCCTCGAAGATCGGCATGACGAAGCGGGGATCGACGGCGTTGAAGACGTGGGTGGCCTCGTGCTCCCGGGCGAGGGACGCCACAGAGTCCGGGTCAGAGGCATCGACGTATGCCGCGACGAGCCGCTGCTCCCCTTGTCGGCGGGCGCTGGCGGCGGCGACGGTGGCTTCCGCTCGCGAGATGTCGTAGTCGGCGATGACGAGCGCGTCGAAGAAGTCACGCTCGACGGCAATGCGTGCCGCGGCGTCTCCGACGCCGCCTGATCCGATCATGAGGATCCGCACGAGCTATCAATCCGCTTTCCGGGGGTGAGGTGTGGTGGGTAGGAGGCTCGCGTGAACGCGCGCTGCGGGGCCAGGGACGGAACCCGGGCCCCGCAGCGAGGGTGCTAGCTAGCCGGCGACCGACGACGCGAGCCGATGAACTGGCCGACGACGACGAGGAGCACGGCGATGACAAACATCGAGAAACCGATGACATTGGCCTGCGCAGGGATGCCACGGAGGTAGGAGACGTAGACGAACTTCGGGAAGGTCGCTTCGTTGCCGGAGACGAAGTTGGTGATGATGAAGTCGTCGAAGGACAACGAAAACGACAGCAGGGCTGCCGACACGATGCCCGGCAACACGAGCGGGAAGGTGACCCGCCAGAAGGTGCTGCGCGGATCGGCATACAAGTCTCCCGCGGCCTCCTCAAGACGCGGGTCGAGGCTTTGCAGCCGCGCCTTCACGGTAACGACGACGAAGCTGAGGCAGAACATGATGTGCGCGAGCACGATCGTCCAGAACCCGAGCCGCAGCCCGATGCGGCTGAACCCCTGGACGAAGATCGTCAGCAGCGAGGCGCCGAGGACGATTTCCGGGGTGGCCATCGGGATGAATACGAGCATGTTGCCAGCGCCGCGCCCCTTGAACTTGTGCCGCACCAGAGCGAAAGCGAGCATCGTGCCGAGGATCGTCGCCACGAGCGTGGAGATGAGACCGACCCGGATCGACGTGCCGAGCGACTCACAGATGCCCTCGACACCGCAGGGGTCCCGCCAGTGCTTGAGCGTCGGTGAGCCTTCCGGGTTCCACGCGATGTTCGACTTGCGGTAGTTATTGAAGGAGAACGCGAAGGTGTAGGCCACCGGGAGGAAGAGGTAGAGCAGCACCGTCACCGCGATGATCATGACGATGCGCTCGGAGAGCCAGAACCGCAGCTTCTGCCACGTGGTCACAGGAGTTCCTCCGTCCCGTAGCGGCGCACGTAGAGGAAGACGAGCGCCAAGATCACGGCCATGAGGGTGAACGACAGGGCAGCCGCCACCGGGAATCCACCGAGGACCTTGAAGAACTGACTCTCGATGACGTTGCCGACCATCTTCGTCTGATCCGATCCGAGGAGCTCGGCGTTGACGTAGTCACCCGCCGCAGGGATGAAGGTCAGCAGCGTGCCGGCGAGGACGCCAGGCATCGACATCGGAAGGGTCACGCGTCGGAAGGTCGTCAGACCGTTGGCGTAGAGATCGCCGCCGGCTTCGATGATCTTCGGGTCGGCCCGCTCGAGCGAGGCATAGATCGGCAGGACCATGAACGGCAGGAAGTTGTAGGTCAATCCCGCCACGACGGCGAATCCCGTCTCGGTGATGCGACCGGTGCTCGGCATGACGTGCAGCCACTTCAACGCGCCCACGATGGGGCCTTCATCGGCGAGGATCTGCCGCCAGGCGATCGTGCGGAGGATGAAGGACGTGAAGAACGGCGCGATGACGCAGATCATCATGAGTCCGCGCCATTTGCCGGCCTTGAAGGCCATGGCGTAGGCCAAGGGGTAGGCCAGGACGAACGCCAACAGCGTTGCGGCGCCGGCAAAGAGCAGCGATCGACCGAACTGCGGGAGGTATTCACTGACCGCCGCGACGTAGTTGCCGAAGTTGACGTCGCGGTAGTAGTAGCCCGGGTAGTCGGGGAATTTCGACTGCAGCGACACCGAGGCCAGTTGCACCATCGGTGCGACGAAGAAGACGAGAAGCCACAGCAAGCCCGGCAGCAGCAGCAGGTATGCCGTGAGGCCACCCTTGCGGGTCGGCGCGGGAGCTGGCCCGCCGGGCGCTTGCGCACCTCCCCCCGTGGAGCCGAGGTGAGCAAGGGCACTCATGACCGGACTCCGAAGGCGTGGCCGGGGTTCCAGGAGATCCACACCTGGTCGCCCGGCTTGTTGCTGATGCGGTCGAGATCGAGGTTCTGCTCGTAGACAGCCCAGCGGCCGACGCCGGGGACGTCGACGAGGTATTGCGTCGCGACGCCGGTGAAGGAAACGTCGAGCAGCGTGCCCGGCCCGATGCTCGCACCCGCGAACTCGGGCCCCGGCGGGTCATCGTGGACGCGGGTCTTTTCCGGCCGAATCCCGAAGATCGCCTCTGACCCCTCGCCTGTAGCCAGCCGGCTCGTGCGCACCTTCACCTTGTGGTCCCCCGAGCCGATGACGGTGAAATCACCGTCGGTGCCTTGGACGGTGCCGTGCAGGAGGTTGGACTGTCCAAGGAAGTTGGCGACGAACTTCGTGCGCGGGAGGTCGTAGAGCACCTCAGGGGCACCCATCTGCTCGATCTTGCCGAGGTTCATCACCGCGACGGTGTCGGCCATGGTCATGGCCTCTTCCTGGTCGTGGGTGACATGGACGAAGGTCAGCCCGACCTCCATCTGGATCCGCTTGAGCTCGACCTGCATTTCCCGGCGGAGCTTGAGGTCCAGCGCACCCAACGGTTCGTCGAGCAGGAGCACCTCGGGGTGGTTGACGAGGGCCCGCGCCACCGCGACCCGCTGTTGCTGTCCACCGGAAAGCTGAGTGGGCTTGCGGTCGGCCAGGTGCGAGAGCTGGACCAGGTCCAAGGTCCTATTGGCTTCGGCGACCGCGTCGGACACCCCGCGCCGCTTCGGACCGAAGGCGACGTTGTCTCGGACGGTGAGGTGGGGGAAAAGCGCGTAGGACTGGAACACCGTGTTGACCGGACGCTCGTAGGGTCGCGAGCCCGTGAGATCGGTCGACCCGATTTTGATCCGGCCAGCCGTGGGCTGCTCTAGACCGGCGACCATGCGCAGGGTCGTCGTCTTGCCACAGCCGGACGGGCCGAGGAGGGCGAAGAACGCCCCGCGCGGGATGGTCAGCGACAGGTCGTCGACGGCGGTGAAGGTGGCGAAGCTCTTCGTGACGTTCTCGAGGATGAGGTCACCCTTGGCGTCACGGAACACGCCCGACGACTTGGAGAAGATGCCCATTAGTTGCCCACGACCTTTGCCCACATCTGCGAGTACTCCTCGTCCTCCGCGGCGCTCAGGGCACGGAAGCCCTTGACGTTGTTTTCTTCGATCCATTGCGCCGTTGGGAAGATCAGCGGGCTCTCCGCCAACTCGGGGTCGATCTTCTTCATCTCCTCCTGGGCGCCGGTCACCGGGCAGATGTAGTTGACGTAGGCCGCGACCTGGGCCGCAACGTCAGGCCGGTAGTAGTAGTCCATGAGCTTGTAGGCGTTGCGCCGGTGAGTCGACGTGATCGGCACCATGAGGTTGTCACTCCAGAGCGTGCCCCCGGAGTCGGGGACGACGAACTCCCAGTTGTCGTTTTCGGTCTCGGCGCGCAGGATCGAAATGTCGCCGCTCCAGACGATGCCGGCGATGGCGTTGCCCGACTTGAGGTCTTCCATGTAGGCGTTGCCCTTGATGCGGCGGATGTTGCCGCCGGACACCCGCTTCGTGACCTCTTCCATGCCGGCTGCGACCTGGTCCTTGGTGAAGGCACCCGAGATGTCGACGCCCTGACTGAGCATGATGAGACCGACAGTGTCGCGCAGCTCCGAGAGCACCGTGATCTTGCCTTTGAGGTCGTCGGCCCAGAGGTCCGAGAGGCTCTTGAGCTCTCGGCCGACCTTGCTCTTGTCGTAACCGATTCCCGCAAAGCCTGACTGCCACGTGAGCGAGTACTGGCGACCGGGGTCGAAAGACACGTCCTTGAGCGGCTCCAAGAGCCGTCCCGCGTTGGGGATGTGGATGAGTTCCAACGGCTGGACCAGTTGGTCGCGGATCATCCGGTTGGCCATCCAGTCGGTCAGCGTGATGATGTCCCGCTTGATGTCCTGCGGCGGGGTGGCCTGCAGCTGCGGCCGGATCTTGCTGACGTAGGAGTCGTTGTCGTCGATGTCCTCGGAGTACGTCGCCGCGATGCCGGTTTCGGCAATGAACGCCTCCAGCGTCGCGTGCTTGTTGGTCTCCTCGTCGACGTCGAGGTATGCCGTCCAGTTGGCCCACGCGAGGGTCTTCTCCGTAGCGCTCATGTCCTTGGGCAACTTCAGGTCGGGCTTACCACCGGCCGGTGGCTCCGGCGGCGCGCACGCCGCCAGCCCCAGCGCCGCGAGGCCCGCACCTGCGCCGCCGAGGAATCGCCGCCGTGACACCGACGCGCGCGCCAGCTCGGCGAGCTGGCGGACGGCCGGGTCAGGCTGCTTGTCGAATCGGCTCATCGGCCAATCCCCTTCCGATCGTGTGAAAGCGTCAGGACTCGATATTGGCCATGACGTGCTTGATCCGCGTGTAGTCCTCGAGGCCGTACATCGACAGATCCTTGCCGTACCCGCTGTTCTTGAATCCCCCGTGCGGCATCTCCGCCACGATCGGGATATGCGTGTTGATCCACACACACCCGAAGTCGAGCGCGCGGGACATCCGCATCGCCCGACCGAAGTCTTTGGTCCACACGCTCGAGGCCAAGCCGTAGTCGACCCCGTTGGCCCACCGCAGTGCCTCGTCCTCGTCGGAGAAGCGCTGGACCGTGATGACCGGCCCGAAGATCTCGTTCTGGATGGCCTCGTCGTCCTGACGCAGGCCCGACAGGACGGTCGGTTCGAGGAAGAAGCCGTCACCGAGAGCGCTCACCCGCGAGCCACCGGCTGACACGCTCGCGTGGCCAGGCAGGCGCTCGATGAAGCCCTGGACCCGCTCGAGTTGGGCCGGGTTGTTGACCGGGCCGAAAAGGGCGTCCTCGTCGTCCGGCATACCGACCTTGGCGGAGTTCTTGGCGTATTCCGCGAGAGCCGCCACGAAGTCGTCGTGGATGCCCGGGCCGGCGAGCACGCGCGTGGCCGCGGTGCAGTCCTGACCGGCGTTGAAGTAGCCGCCGATCGCGATGCCTTCGACCGCGGCTTCGATGTCGGCGTCGTCGAAGACGATGACCGGGGCCTTACCGCCGAGCTCGAGATGGACTCGCTTGAGTCCCTCGGCCGCGCTCTGAGCGACCTGGGAGCCGGCCCGGACGGAGCCGGTGATCGCGACCATGTCAGGGCGACGGTGCGACACGACCATGCGGCCGGTGTCACGGTCTCCCGTGACGACGTTGAAGGTGCCCGGCGGGAAGAATGGCGCGGCGATCTCGGCCAGCAGGAGGGTGGTCTCTGGCGTCGTGTCGCTCGGCTTGAGGACGATCGTGTTGCCCGCGGCGAGCGCCGGCGCGATCTTCCAGATCGCCATCATCATCGGGTAATTCCAAGGGGTGACCTGACCGATGACACCGATCGGCTCACGGCGGATCCACGAGGTGTGACCGGGCATGTACTCGCCGGCCGAACGGCCTTCGAGCACTCGGGCGGCACCGGCGAAGAACCGGAGCTGGTCGAGCATGGGCGGCACTTCTTCGCTCGCGGTCAAGGCGTTGGGCTTGCCGGTGTTTTCGCCTTCGGTCGTCACGAACTCGTCGGCGCGCGCCTCGATGGCGTCGGCAAACTTGAGCATCGCCTCCTGGCGCTGGCGCGGCGTCGTGCGGCCCCACTCGGCGAAGGCGGCGTCCGCGGCGGCATACGCCCGGTCGACATCTGACTGACCAGACACAGGCGCCGACGCGACGACCTGTGCGGTCGCGGGGTTGACGATGTCCAGGCGCGCGTCTGATTCGGCATCGACGTATTCGCCGCCGATGTGGTTGCGCAGCTGCCGAGGGCTCGTCGTCATGGTGTCCTCCAGATTCATCCGTTCGACGGGCACGCCACCCGAGCCAGGGCAGCCGACCAACGGTCGACACCTTGGGCCCGGGGAGACGTGCGGTTGCCGCAATCTAACGGTTGGTCGCGGATTTCGGTAGACCTGTCAGCCTTCTTACGCGGATTTCGCATGACCGACCGATCGTTCACCGCGGTTTCAGCGGATCCCAGCCCATCAAGGGGTTGCGATAACCGCGGGAGAGCGTCACGATGCGGTCATGACCTCCGGTGTCGACCGCCCTCCCCGCCCGCCCCGAGGGGCCCGTGGCTCGATGTCGCACGCTGTGGCGCTCGATGAGATTTCGAAGTCGATCATCGAGCAGTTGCAGGCTGACGGACGCAAGTCGTATGCCGCGATCGCCGCCGCCGTCGGGCTATCCGAGGCTGCCGTGCGGGCGCGGATCCAGAAGCTCATCGACGGCGGTGTGGTCCAGATCGTCGCGGTCACCGACCCGATGCAGGTCGGCTTCAAACGTCAGGCCCTCGTCGGCATCAAGGTGTCTGGAGACATGCGAGATGTCGCGTCTGCCCTCAGCGCGCTCCCCGAGGTGCCCTATGTCGTGACGACCGCGGGCAGCTTCGACATCCTCGCCGAGA
>JBAOHD010000007.1:0-17141 GCA_037046615.1 Dermatophilaceae bacterium | reverse complement strand
GCCGTGATTGCTTACACCGACAGCCCGTCCTACACCACCCGTGCCGCGCTTGCCGCCCTCCAGGCGGAACTGCGGGCCCGCCAACGGTCCGGCAACACCACGGATCCCACCCCGCCGCTCGCCGCTCGCCCGGTCGCGACCAAAGACCGACGGCGCGAACGCGCACCTGGCGATCATCCAGGACATCGGTGCACCCACGGTCGACTTTGGTATCCGATCCAGCGAGCTCGTCATTCCAAGATTCTTCTGGTCCCTCGTGACCACCTCCTTCAACCAAGAGGGCGATTTGGTGTGGCAGAGCGCGCCAGCCCACCGGGCCTGCCAGCGGTGGCAGCGACACCGACCTCACAGTGGTGCACCGCACCCACCAGTGGGTGGTCGCAAGGAACGCCTCAGCGCCAGAGGGTAGGGTGCCAGCGGTCACCGTAATCCTTGATGGCGCAGTCGCCCAGGCGCGGGATCAGTGCAGCCCACTCGCGCGCGGACTGGGTCATCGGCATTGACAAGTTCATCGGAGTCGACCGAGTCCGGGACCGGGGCCATCGGGGAAGCCCATATCTCGACTACGCCCCCGACTTCGAAGGCATCGGGGAGCGGCTGACCGTGACGACCGCCAACCATCGGGAAGTTGGAACTTCTCCTCGAAGATGCGATGCTAGAGCTCGGGCTCCACGATGTACAGCACAGCGTCAGGCACGTCCTGACGTGGTCTTGGCCGTTCGGCGTTTGCCTCTCAAAGACAGCAACCACGCGCGTGAGGCGGTTTCCCTCGGAGCAGTCATCACCCACTTGAAGCGAAAAGGTGGACTCGACGGGCTCATCGTTGTGCCAGTAGACGCACACCCAGAGACTTCGGGCACTGCTGACGAAGGCGTCGCGCGGCGCGATCTCCTCCCGGACGCGTTGGCCAACGCTCTCTTCAAGATCGAATGCGTCGAAGTGAAGTCGCGCAAGGAGGCTCGGTTACCTCAGCAGCTCGCCGACCACATCGTCGATCAGCTACAAGACACCAAACGACTTCTTCGAGTCACGGTTCTTCGCCACCGATCCACCACGCATCGGACGCAAGGTTGCAGCTCGCGCGGCTGGCCAGCGTCCTCCACTACGGCGGTACGCTCGACCCATCCCTGCTGCACCAGCTAATTGCCGAGGACAAGATCGCCGACGTCCACCGCTACATCGACCGGGTCAACGAGGAGCGCCCTACCGCCGATATCACCATGCGTGGATACGTCATCAGCCTCGACGGCGAAGAAGGCTTCAAGAAGAAGTACGGCGAGGTGCCCTTAAGCGTCCCGACTCCTGCAACCGATCTAGGCGCAACTCGGCTTCACCACCGGCGCCGCCTCCTCAACCACGCTCGCCACCGCCCAAACGGCGGCAACCCCAACACAACGGCCGGGGATGGCAACTCACCGAGCCTCAGCCTGCCCTTGCGCACCAGCCCACGCCCCCGCCCCAGCCCGGTACCAAACCCTCTCCGAAGGCATCGCCGCCCACTCCCCCTGGCATGAAGCGCCTCCCTCCGGGCCTGTGGGACTGGGGCGGGAGGCGCCCCAAACCGCCACCATGGATAAGCCCACCGAGGCAGAGGCGGTCCTGGGACCGACGGCAGCTCCGGCAGGTGCTTCTGGCACGTGAGTACTCAAGGTAGCCCCCACGCGTTCATCATCGGCATCCCGGGCCAGGGCAAGTCGGTCACCACACCCGCCATCTCATCAGGAGCTTCGCCGGCCCTAGGTACCTGCCATCGCTGGTCCTCGACTTCCACGGGGGACATGGCCGCGGATCGACCCAGTGGCGCCGAGGCGCTCGACGCGGCGGAAGGGCTCCCCTTCAGCCCGTTCGAGGCCGACGTGCGTGTTGGACGGCCCATCAACACCACCGCGGTCGGGAGATCTCCGAGATCGTCGCATGCGTAAGCAAGCTCGGGGAGATCCAGCGTCAACGCACGTGTACGAGGCCCGGCCTCGACGTACGCCAGCCACGGATGGCGCGACACCACCCAAGGCGACACCCTGCCAACAATCAGCGAGCTCGGTGATGCTATCGACGCCGCCGAAACCCATGCACGAGGTCGCAACGCACGCCAACGCCTCCGACCGATGACGGACTTCGGCCTCTTCCGCGGCGACGCAAACGGTCCCTTCGACCTCCTCAACACCTTCAGGTGCGGTGTTCGTCGTAGTACCTCAGCCAACTCGGGCTTGAGGAAGTCCAGATGTTCCGCAGCAATCGTCCATCCTCCGGAAGGTCTACCGAGAGATGTTCAAGTGGCCCCAGGACCACACCATGAAACTTAGCCGTCGTCCTCGACGAGGCCCACCGCATGGCGAAGGACGTCACCCTGCCCAAACTCATGAAGGAAGCACGAAAGTACGGGCTCAGCCTCATCGTCGCCAGCCAAAACGCCGACGACTTTCACAAAGACGCTCCTCGGCAGTGCCGCAACCAACATCGTGTTCGGACCAACCACCCTGCGTCATCGACCGCGTCGCCGGCTACGTGCGCGGCCGAAGCGGGGTAGATCTCAGCGCCGAAATCGAGAGAGCTTGAACGTAGGAATGGCCTACGTCTCGACTCCCGGCAACCCGCAGTGCCCGCCGAACCTACATGCGAGAGTAGAAATCAACTAGCTACGGAGCAATCCACTCACCGGAAAAGCGGCGACACAAGTGGGTCATCCCACAGCGGAGTTCTGAAGTCGTCGGTCTCAAGTAGGGCTTCGAAAGCTCGTGCCGGAACCCGTTCGTCTGGTCTGGCTGGCGGTCGCGGTGGCTCGCCACGCGGCGTTGACGTCGCCGACCCACCGCATTTGGTGATGCGCCGGACCGACCTACATCCCGGCAACGCCAAGACTGACGCCCGAGACGCGTTCCCGATGGTCAGTGCCGCCGCAGCATGCGCATGCCCTGCGTCGAGTCGATGCCGTCGGAGAGACCGAGGCTGATCGCGCGCCAAAGGCGCGGAAGATCCACCTTCCTCATGGGGATCGGCGCCGAACCGCACGAGCGCACCGCCTCCGGCACGAGGCAACGCGAGGGCCACCGGGCCCGGACGTTGTCCTCGACGGCCGGGGATCTGGAGTTGCGGATCCTCAAGCTGCGCACCGGTTAGATCCTCCCGTCCTGTGGAGCGGCGCCGTCGGTCGACCAGGCATTCTGCGAAGCTCGTCGCCGTTACCGGCCTGAGTAGTCAATCGCACGTAGATCGCACGTCCGCGGCGCGGCGATGCTCTCGCTTGACAAAAGGCCAGGTCAGAAGCCATGAAGCCCGTCGGACGGTGCTGTCTTGTAAACAGGGGGTTGCGGGTTCGAGTCCCGCCGTCGGCTCCACGCCGCCGCCCGTTACCCATCACCGTCGGCTACACATCGCCGTCGGCCCCCCTACGTGTGGGCGTCGCCAGGCCCGTCCTCCAAGAGTTTGCTGCCAACGCCACGGCGAGGGCTTGGCCCGTTCTGGGGGCGTGGTGACTCACCCGTCGGGACGTGTTGGGTGGAACTCCGGCCCGAGGTTCGGTTAGTTGTCACGAGACGCAGCATCACCCTCGCGCGCAGGTGATGGGCATCTCTGACGCCGACAGCGGTGACGCAGCCGTGTGGAGGTGTCCCTGGCACCTGTCAGGGGATCACCGGCGCCAGCCCCCGTCAAGTGGGATCTCGGACGCGACCCGTAGATTGACGGCATGGGTAGAGGGACAGGTCTCCTGACCAAGCCGTTCATGTTCCTCTCGTCGTACGCACCCCTATTCCTTCTCTTGGCGTTCAGGTTCGAGGAGATCAGCGTCCGTATCGTCTGTGTGCTTCTCGCGGTCCTTGGTATCTCGGGGCTGCTCATCCTGGTGCGGCTGCACCACGAGCCGCCGATGCAACAGGCGAGAACGCAAGTCACGGCCATTCGATCGGCGGGAGAGGGGGCATCGGCCTACCTAGCGGGCTATCTGCTGCCTTTCCTTACCGTCAACAAACCTGGCGTATCCGACCTCATCGCCTACGGGGGATTCTTCCTGATCGCGTTCGCGGTAACCGCCAGGACAGGCCTCGTCCAGGTCAATCCCACGTTGTTCCTGCTGGGCTACGAAATATTCTCCCTCACCGACGACACGGGCGCACAGCGCTATCTGCTTGCACGCACGCGTGAGAGGATCACCCCTGGCACTACTGTGATGACATCGCGGATGACAAACGATGTGCTCCTGTACGAGGGTCTGCCGCCGACACAACGAGAGGGAAGCGCTGCGTGAATCAAAGCGTCACGGTCGATGGAACCTTACATCTGGTCGTCGCCTGGACTTCCGGGAAGTCTTACCAGGCCAGAATGATCAAGGTCTCTGGACCAGTGGCCGATGCGCTGCGAACTCATGCGGCGGACGCGGCCGCGAGACTGCAGGACGGAACTCCATACGCGCCGGATGCCGACTTAGAGGACAACTCGCACATGGAAGCCGACCGTGACGAGTCGCTCGATACGCTTCTCCTGGACGAAATTTCCAAGGGCACGTCGCTCGACCTCGCCACAGCGGAGGAGCTTCGAACGAAACCACTCATCTGTCACGCCCTCGTCATCGCACAGCAACAGCGAACCACGCTCTTTGTCAGGAAGAGATCACCGATACAACTTGCTAAGAAGTCTCTTGTCGCCTTCTTGGTGCACGATCGCCTCGACGAGCTGGAGTCGCCGCTGTTTGCATTCGATAATCGCTACGACGCCATCATCACCGACGACAGAATCTTCGTCCTCGACAAGAAGGCATTCGAGGGTCTTTTCAAGAGTTCGCCGGCAGTGCTTGAGAAGACCACGGAGTGGGTTTGTGAGGTGGGTCAACACGTGCCGTTCTCGAAGGGTAGCGAAGAGAAGCTGGACGCCATCCTCAAGCGTAACTCAGTGCATCGCAATAAGTTCCTTGCTCTCAAAGGCCGCGCATACTTGCAGAGTGTGACCCCGGACGTGCTTCGCGCTGAAATGAGTCGCCACAATCTGGACCCTGCCGACCTCATGGACGGTGACTTCCTTAGGGTCACGGATCAGAACGTGAAACACATCCTGCGACTGCTGAACGAGGATCTGTTTCAGGGAGGCTTTTCTCACCAAGCCTACGCCGCGAGTACGAAGCGCGCGCTGTGAGCCCTGCTGCGAACGGTGCCCAGCGGCTCGTCGGGTGGATACAGGCGCGCACCTGGGTTGCGATCGGCAATCTCGGTGAGCAGGTGCCCCTGCGATAGCGCTGCCGACCCGGACGGCCGGCTTGTGACCGTGACCAGCAAGGCCACCGGCTCCCCATCCACCTGCCGTTTGCGAGTCGATGGGAGCCTAACCAAGCCGCGTGTTCCACTCTCTCTGCGGAGGGTCCATTCCTCCACTGAGCGTGCCAACCTAGTCTCACCACTGGACGGCGACTCGTTTGCGCAAGTAGTGAAAGTTGATCTGCTGCACCTTAAGGCGCAGGTGTTCGACATTGACGAGCAGGGATCGCTCGTTCATATGCGGTCGGCCCGGACGGTCGACGCGTAGCACAGTGCGCTGCGATCCGGGTCGTCCGGAAATGACGACCCGGAGATATTTGGTCGGAGCAGAGCCGGACCCACGCCGAGTGTCATCGTCCACGGTCGGCGCGTGATTTGCCATCGCCCGCGTACCCTGGGCTCCGTGGGCTCGGTCACACGCCCGCGTGCCACCCCCGGCTCAGTTCGACCACGGAGGCCCAGCGATGCGCAGCACGACGACGACGGTCAACGCAGCAGACAGCACCCGCCTGCACGTCTACCGCTGGAGCCCCGAGAGCGAGCCGAAAGCCGTCGTCCTCATCGCTCACGGCATGGCCGAGCACGCCGGCCGCTACGCGCGCTTTGCCGAGCGGCTCACCGAGGCTGGCTATGACGTGTATGCCGTCGACCACCGCGGTCACGGCAAGACCGCCGGCAGCGTGGACAAGGTCGGCTACTTCGCCGACAAGGACGGCTTCGAGAAGGTCGTCGAGGACTTGTATGCCGTGACCCGCACCATCTCCGAGGACCACCCGGAGCTGCCGGTCTTCCTTTTCGGCCACAGCATGGGGTCGATCCTGTCCCGGGCCTATGCCATCGCGCACAGTTCGACGATTTCCGGTCTCGTGCTCACGGGCGCCGGGGGCGACCCGGGGCTGCTCGGACGGGTCGGGGCGGTCGTCGCTTTCGCCGAGGGCACGATTCGTGGTCGGCGCAGCCGAAGCCCGCTGCTCGACGCGATGAGCTTCGGCAAGTTCAACGACGCCTTCAAGCCGACGCGGACGAAGTTCGACTGGCTCTCGCGAGACCGCACCGAGGTCGACCTCTACATCGCTGACCCCTATTGCGGGGCCGTCTTCACGACCGGCTTCTTCGGCGACCTGCTGCACGGGCTCGCCGTCGTCAACGATCCGGCCAATGTCGCCAAGATCCGCCACGACCTTCCGGTCCTGCTGGCCTCAGGCGACAAAGACCCGGTCGGCGACAACGGCAAGGGGGTCAACCAGGTGGCCGAGCAACTTCGGGAAGCTGGAGTCGCCTCGGTGACGGTCACGCTCTACCCCAACGCCCGGCACGAGATCCTCAACGAGACCAACCGCGACGAGATCACGAGCGACATCATCCACTGGCTCGACGCCCGAGTCTGACCCACGGCGCCGCCCGCGCGCTTAGCGCTTGGGCGGTCGAGGGACGAAGGCGCTCGTGCGGGCGGCATACTCGGCCCAACCGGGGCGCTGGGACATGCTCTTTTCCAGCAACGCGACTCCGCTGACCTTGACGAGGAAGAAGGTCATCGCAGCCGGGGACAGCACGGTCGCCCAGCCGGGTTGCACCTGGAGCGCGATGAGCCACAATCCCCACCAGACGACAGAGTCGCCGAAGTAGTTGGGGTGTCGTGTCCACGACCACAGTCCCTGGTCCATGAGTCGGCCCTTGTTGGCCGGGTCGGCCTTGAATCGGGCGAGCTGCGCGTCGCCGATCGACTCGAAGAGCAAGCCCCCGATGACGACCGCTGCTCCCACCCAGCCGAGCAGGCCGATCTCACGGTGGGCCGGGTGAGTGGTGGTCGTCCATGCGGTGACTTGCAAGGGCAGCGAGACGAACCATGCGATGACGCCTTGGACGAGGAAGACGCGGCGCACGGCATACCAAAACTTCCCGCCGGGGGGCGCCGCGGAGAGGATCGCGACATAGCGCGGATCCTCCGGAGCGCCACGGGTGCGGCGCGCCAGGTGCCAGGCGAGCCGACCTCCCCACACGGTGACAAGGACGCCGAGGAGCACCGATCGCGGCGCGAACCCCGAGACCACCATGCCGACCCAGGCGACCCCGACGAATAGCAGTCCCCATGTCACGTCGATGAGGGCGTATTTGTCCTGACGGCGAGCGATGACCGCCGTCACGGCGAGCAGGACGAGGATCCCGAGGGCGCTCAGCCCGGTGACGGCGAGGAACGAGGGTGATTCCATGGGGTCACCCTGCCAGACATCCGGCTCGATACCCTGCGTCCATGTCCGCCGAGACGCTCGCGCATAACGGCCTCCCCGGTCCGCAGCCGGGCACGCCGGCGCGGCGGCGCGCCTCGGTGAGACGCACGACGAGCCTCGACCTCACACTCCCCGAGGGGCCCGACGGTCCGCTCGCGGTGGGCGGCCGGGCCCGCGACCTCGTGACCGACCCGTCCGGGTCCGCCGCGGTCCTCGCCTCCGCGCTCACCTCGCTCACCGTGACTGATGGTGTCGTCACCGCCCTGTCGACCTACCCTCGTCGTCCCGCACTCTCGGGCATGATCGGTCGGCAAGCGCTCGTCGGCTGGCGGACCGGCCTGTGGCGCACGATCCGCGACGACGTCGAACAGGGCTCTGACCTGCACCAACTCCTCGACGACCTGCCGGGGGGCTATGTCATCAGCGGTTTCACCCGCGGGCGGGCCCGCGCCGCCCAGGCCGCCAGTGACCCGCTCCCGTCGCCGGGTCGCCGCCTCGACGTCTGCGCCGGGTGGGCCGCTGATTCACGCGCGGCCCGAGTCCTCGAGACGACCGGCGGCGCGCCCCGCGCCGTGACCCCGCCCGCCGTGCCGATCGACCATCCCGACGATCCCCGCGGCTGGCACACCTGGCCCGCGCTGCCCCCCTGGGGGATCAGCCGCCGGCGACGGGTCGACGCCTGGCGGGATGACGTGACCGGTCGGGTCCAGATCGACGCTCACTTCCGCGACAGCTTCGTCGACTCCGAGGGCATCGAGCGCGTCCTGCACGAATACGCGCTCGCCGGGCACCTCGGTGACGGACCGGCATACCCCGTGGTCGCCTTGGCGGTGACCCCGCATGTCCTCCCGCACACCGAATGCCCGCGCGCGGCTGCGTCCGTCCAAGAAGTCGTCGGTATGCCGTGTGCGGACCTGCGCGATCGCGTCTCGGCGACGCTCTTCGGGCCAGGGTCGTGCACCCACCTCAACGACGTCGTGCGGTTCATCGCCGACGTCCCGACTCTTGTCGAGTCGGCTGAGACGGCGTGGGCTGGGTACCCTGACCAGTTGTGACGACGAAGCAGACCGACGAGCTCGCAACCCCTCAAACCACCCATCGACCTGGCATGGGGGCGCTGCCCTACGGCGAGGGCGCCGGGTTCCGGGTCTGGGCGCCCCACGCCGACCGAGTCCACGTCATGGGCGACTTCAACGGCTGGGACGAGCAGTCGATCCCCATGGTGAGCGAGGGCAACGGCAACTGGTATGCCGATGTGCCCGGCGCGCAGGTCGGTCAGGGCTACAAATACGTCCTCCACAACGGCGACCTCAAGCTCTACCGCATCGACCCCTACGCCCGGTGCGTCACCAACTCGGTCGGTCACGGGGTCATCTATGACCATGGGCGATTCGACTGGGAGGGAGACGATTTCGATCTCCCAGGGCACCACGAGTTGGTGATCTACGAACTCCACGTCGGCTCCTTCTTCACCGAGCAGGACGGTCGACCGGGCACCTTCGAACTCGTGGGGGAGAAGCTCGAGCACCTCGTCAAGCTCGGCGTCAATGCGATCCAGATCATGCCGGTCATGGAGTTCGCGGGTGACTTCTCCTGGGGCTACAACCCCGCCCATATTTTCGCGGTCGAGTCCGGTTACGGCGGCCCGGACGCCCTCAAGGCGCTCGTGAAGGAGGCCCATCGACGCGGACTCGCGGTCATCGTCGACGTCGTCTACAACCACTTCGGGCCGAGCGATCTGGACTTGTGGCAGTTCGACGGGTGGAGCGAAAACGGCAAGGGAGGCATCTACTTCTACCAGGACGGCCGCTCGGAGACCCCCTGGGGTGACACCCGCCCCGACTACGGCCGCGAAGAGGTGCGCCGCTTCATCCACGACAATGCGATGATGTGGTTCTACGACTTCCACGTCGATGGCCTGCGGTTTGACATGACGCCCTACATCCGCAGCGTCCGTGGCGGCGGCATCGACCTGCCGGAGGGCTGGGACCTCATGCGGTGGATCAACACCTCGGTCCGGGAGTCCTACCCGCGCAGCATCACGATCGCCGAGGACATGCAACAAGACCCTCGGATCAGCCAGACTGCCGACGGCGGGGCGGCCTTCCACGCCCAATGGGACGGCGCCTTCGTCCACCCGGTGCGGCAGGCAGTCATCGCCCGAGCCGACGAGGACCGCTCCATCGGTGCGCTCCGGGACGCGATCGTCACGATGTACAACGGCGATGCCTATCACCGGGTCATCTACACCGAGTCCCATGACGAAGTGGCCAACGGCCGCGCCCGGGTGCCCACCGAGGTCAACCCCGACGACCCGACCGGCTGGCACGCTCAGAAGCGCTCGACGGTCGGTGCCGCGCTAGTCCTCACGAGCCCCGGCATACCCATGCTCTTCCAGGGCCAGGAGTTCCTCCAAGGCGAGTGGTTCCGCGACGACGTGCCGTTGGACTGGGACCTCAACGAAGACTTCCACGGCATCGTGAGGCTCGTGCGAGACCTCATCCGGGTGCGGCGCAACTGGCGCGACACGACCCGGGGCCTCACGGGCCAGCACGTCGACTGCTACCACCTCAACGAGGACGAAAACGTCCTCGCCTTCCACCGGTGGTCCCAGGGCGGTCCGGGCGACAGTGTCGTCGTCGTCGTCAACCTCCATCACGAGCCGCGCGTCGACTATCGGATCGGGATGCCGGCCGCCGGCCAGTGGCAGCTCGAACTCAACAGCGACGCCAAGATCTACAGCGATGATTTCGGCGACTTCCTGTCGACGGACACGGAAGCCGGGGGCGAGGGCCAGGACGGCCAGCCCGCCAGTGCCCTCGTGTCGATTGCGCCGTATAGCGTGCTTGTGTACTCCTTGCGCGGGTAGCCTGCGGCATGGCCATTAGGGGGGCGCGTCGGACTGCAACGATGGCGGTCCTGTGCCTCGGGCTGGCCGGCGTGGCGGGGTGCTCAGGTGGCGCCGCGCCCGCCGCAGGCGCCGGCGCAGGGGCGAGCGCTTCTGCCGGCAGTGGCGCAGGGATCCTCGGGGTGGGGCGTGATGCCGACGTCATGTTTGCGCAGATGATCGTTGCCCACCACGCCCAGGGGATCGCCATGGCTGACCTCGCCTTGGCCGGGCGAGGTGAGTCGAGCGCGGTGCGTGACCTCGCGGCGACGATCAAGGCCCACGAAGAGCCCGTTCTCGCCCAGGCGCGCCAGTGGCTCGCCGACTGGAAGGAAGCACCCTTGGCGGCCAACCACCCGGGTCACAAGGAGCCGGGCATGATGAGCGCACCCGCCCTCGCCCAGCTCGGTCAGACGTCCGGCCGCGACTTCGACCTGATGTGGGCTCGGATGATGCAGGGCCACGGCGAGGGGGCGATCACGCTCGCCGGTTACCTCCAGCGCACGTCCACGACACCTGAGGTGACAGCGCTCGCCGCGACCGTCGCGGAGACCAAACGCGCTGAGGTCCTCGCGCTCAAGGCGATCCGGTGACGGCCTTCGCGGACGTCGTCGCCACCGCGCGCATCGTCGGCGGCACCTCGTCACGGACGGCGAAGATCGCGCTCCTGGCGGACCTGCTCCGACGCGTCGAGCCCTCCGAGGTCGAGCCCACCATCGGCTTCCTCGTCGCTGCGCCGCGGCAGGGCAAACTCGGGGTCGGCTTCCGCACGATCGGTGACCTCGCGGTGACGCCCGCCGAGCAGCCGACGCTGACGGTGGCCGTCGTCGACGCCGCGGTCACCCGCCTCGCTGAGGCGGCCGGGTCGGGCTCGACCGCTGCCCGACACGATGAGGTCGCCGCCCTGTGGGCCCTGGCCACCTCCGGCGAGCAGGACTATCTTGCGGGAGTGCTCCTCGGGGAGGTGCGGATCGGTGCCCTTGCGGGAGTCGTCACCGACGCGGTCGCGCTCGCCGCGGGTATGCCGGCCGAGCCGGTCCGGCGGGCGGTGATGCTCACCGGGTCGCTCGGGTGGACGGCATACCTCGCCCTCACGGGCACGCTGGCGGACATTGAGGCGGTGGGGCTCACGGTCGGGGTCCCGGTGCTGCCGATGTTGGCGTCGACGGCGTCGGATGTCGCGACCGCGCTTGGCATGGTCGGCGAGGGGGTGCCGGCATCGGTCGAGGTCAAGCTCGACGGCGCCCGGATCCAGGTGCACCGTGCCGCCGGGCCGGGCTCTGAGGTGAGGGTCTACACCCGCAACCTCGCAGATATCACCCCGCGGGTGCCCGAGATCGTCGAGGTCGTCTCCGGCTTCCCCGGGGGCTCGCTCATCCTCGACGGCGAGACCCTGTCGCTCGATGAGGACGGTGGGCCTCGGCCCTTCCAGGAGACGATGAGCCGCTTCGGGTCGACGACTTCGCGAGCCGAGGTGCTGCGGCCGTGGTTCTTCGATGTCCTGCACGCCGACGGTCACGACCTGCTCGACGCACCTCTGAGCACGACGCCGAGACGTGCTCGCGAGGGTGGTGGGGGCACACGGCATACGCGCGGTGGAAACCTCGGATCCTGCTGTCGCAGAGGATTTCTCACGGGCGGCACTCGCAGCGGGCCACGAAGGTGTGCGTCGTCAAGGCGCTCTCCTCGCCGTATGCCGCTGGACGCCGCGGCAAGCACTGGGTCAAGGTCAAGCCGGTCCACACCTTCGACCTGGTGGTGCTGGCGGCCGAATGGGGCTCGGGCCGTCGGGTGGGGTGGCTCTCGAATCTTCATCTTGGCGCCCGCGATCCGCGGGTGACGCTGGGGGAGAAGGACGATTTCGTCATGGTCGGCAAGACCTTCAAGGGGCTGACCGACGCGACCCTCACCTGGCAGACCGAGGCGCTCCTGGCGCGCGAAACCCGCCGCACGACGTATGCCGTCCACGTCCGCCCCGAGCTCGTCGTCGAGATCGCCATCGACGGAGTGCAACGGTCGAGCCGCTATCCCGGCGGAGTCGCGCTGCGTTTTGCCCGAGTCAAGGGATATCGCCCAGATAAGCGCGCCGCCGACGCCGACACGATCGAGACCTTGCGAGCCATGCTCCGCTGACACCAGCGCTCGGTCGGCGACCGCGTCAGTGCAGGACCGTCCCGACGATGAGGGCGGCGGTCAGCGAGATCTCCACGACCGCACCCAACACGTCACCCGTGATGCCGCCGATCCGGCGTCGAGTGCGCGCCACCACCACGGCAGTCCCGACCAGACCAGCGCTCACCACGGCGGGTCCGACCCACCACGGCATACCGGCGGTGGACAGAAGGAGCCCACCCGCCACGGCGAGGGCGAGTGCCGAGCCGGCGGCAGACCAGGCCGGGACCGTGCCCGCGACCATGGCTCCGAGCCCGTCGGGTCGCGCTGCGGGGATCCCGTCGCGACAGGCCCACGCGAGGGTATGCCGGCTCGTCACCACCGCGAGCCCCGAGATGAGCGTCCCGGGGAGGGTCGTGACGAGCTCGGCGAAGGCGGCAGCCTGGATGAGCAGGATGAGGACCAGGGCGCCCGTGCCGGCGGGCCCGACATCGCCGGTGCGCATGACCGCGAGCGCGCGGGTGCGGTCGTAGCTCGCGGCGAGTCCATCGCTCGTGTCGGCGAGACCGTCGAGGTGAAGGCCTCGGGTCGCGAGCGCGAGGAGTGCGACGACGAGAGCGCCCACGAGCAGGGGTGGGGCTGTCGTCCAGCGCAGGGTGGCCCACCCGAGCACCACCGCGAAACCCAGTGGGAGGGTGGCGACGGGCGCCAGGAGCATGGCGCCACCCGCGACCCGGGGGTTGACCTGGCCCGGCGGCCGGGTCGGCAACGCCGTCAGTGTGCCGACCGCGAGGCGCCAGGCGTCGATCACGCGGAATCCTGCGGTGCACGGTCCTGCGGTGGACTGTCCTGCGGCGAATCGTCACGCGGTGGGCGCTCGGGCGACCCGGCCCGCCGTCTTGGCGCCACCCGTCCCACCCGAGGTGCGTCGGAGAGGTCTAGCACCCGACCGGCGACGACGAGCGTGACCTGGTCGGCGATGTCGGCCGCCGCGGCATTGAGCCGCCCGAGTTCGTCCTGGAAGAACCGTCCTGACGCTGTGAGTGGCACCAGCGAGCTGCCGACCTCGTTGCTGACGATGACGACGCGCCTCGTGGTGTCCTCCAGTGCTCTGATCAGGGCGCTCACGTCACCCTTGACGAGGTCCGCGGCGCGACCAAGGTCATCCCATGCCTCCGCCCGGTCGACGAGCGCGGTGAGCCAGGTGCCGAGGCAGTCGATGAGCAACGGTCCGCCCTGCGCGCGGAGCAGAGCGACGAGGTCGGTGCTCGCGACGGTGTGCCACGAGGCGGGCCGGGACTCCTGGTGGGCGCGCACCCGCTCGGCCCACTCGGGGTCGGTCGTCAGGTCGGCTGGACGAGCCCCCGCAGCGACATAGGTCACGTCGAGCCGGTGGCTCAAGAGCTCCTCGGCATGCCGGCTCTTGCCGCTTCGCACGCCACCGAGCACCAGGGTCACTGCCACCCCCACAGGCTAGGGCAGGATGGCACGGTGTCCCGCGACCTCCTCAGCCGCACCTGCGCGGCCATCGCCCCCCTCGACTCGACCGTGGCCGAAGCAGCCCGCGAGCATCAGGGGCGGCTGACCAAGCCCGCTGGGTCGATGGGGCGCCTCGAGTCGCTGGGGGAGCAGTTGGCCGGGGTGTATGCCGTGTGCCCACCACCCATCCCGGAGCCCGTCACGGTGGCCGTCTTCGCCGGCGACCACGGGGTGCACGCCCAAGGGGTCTCACCGTGGCCGCAGGAGGTCACCGTGCAGATGGTGGCCAATGTCGCCACCGGGGGCGCGGTCGTGAGTGTCCTGGCTCGTCAGGTGGGCGCGAGGGTGGTCGTGTGTGACGTCGGAGTCGCGGGTGATGTCCCACCCGGGCTCGGAGTGCTCGACCGTCGCCTCGCGGCGGGGACAGCCGATTTCAGCGTCGGGCCGGCGATGACCCTCGACGAGTGCGAGCGAGCACTCGGGGTGGGCATCGAGGTCGCGGCGTCGAGCATCGACAGCGGCGCCCGCCTCCTCGTGACCGGCGACCTCGGGATCGGCAACACGACCGCTTCGGCAGCTCTCATTGCGGCCTTGACCGGGCTCCCTGCGCAGGACGTCACGGGACCGGGCGCCGGGTCGGACGCCGCGATGGTCGTCCATAAGGCGGCCGTGATCGCTGGGGCGCTGTCACGGCATACCCCTGCTGGCGGGTGGGCAGACGAGCAGGACAGTGTCCTCGCCCTCCTGGCTGCGGTCGGGGGTTTCGAGCATGCGGCGCTCGCGGGGCTCATGCTCGGGGCTGCGGCCCGACGCACCCCGGTGGTCCTCGACGGAGTGATCGCGTGCGCGGCAGCCCTCGTGGCCCGCGCACTCTGTCCGGGTGTGACCGACTACTTCATCGCCGGCCACCGGTCCAGCGAGCCCGGCGCGACGGCTGCGCTCGCGGCGTTGGCCCTTGAGCCGCTGCTCGACCTCGGTCTGCGCCTGGGCGAGGGGTCTGGTGCCGTGCTCGCGGTGCCGCTGGTGCAGGCGGCCGCGCGGATGCTCGCAGAGGTGGCGACCTTCGACTCTGCTGGCGTGTCGGGGCGGGTCGACGAACGCTGATCGTCGGCTCCCATTGTGCACGCGGCGCGCGCAACCACAGAAGAGATCAACGACACGCGGCGAGGATGCGGTGCGCGGGGTGGGGAATGCGGTAGACAAAGGGTGAGGCCCCACCAAGTATGAGTTGGTGGGGCCTCGGGCGTCCGCATCGTGACGTCGATCCGAACTCGGCCGGCGCGGCTGGCTCTCCGACTTCGTCCTGTCGGACCTTCAGGATTGCTCCATCCGGCGGGGGAACCTCGTTTGCCTTCCGATCGCCTTCCCTTGCGGGAGGACGTGTCATATTTCTACCCCGCATCCGGGGACGAAACAAGACCTAACGCCAAAGATTCCGAGGAAAGTTGGAGGTCGCTCGGCGTGTCGCCTGGACACGCCGAGGATTGCGTCCGTCGACATGTTTGGCGCGTGACGCCACTATCTCGGCGGCATCCGCAGGGCGCCGTCGAGCCGGATGACCTCACCGTTGAGCATCCCGTTGTCGACGATGTGGCGCACGAGCGCGGCATACTCGGCCGGATCTCCGAGGCGCGCAGGGTGAGGCACTTGGGCGCCGAGAGACTCCCGGGTCGCTTCGGGGAGGCCGGCGAGCATGGGGGTCATGAAGGTGCCGGGGGCGATCGTCACGACCCGGATCTGCTTGTCCGCCAGGTCGCGGGCGGCCGAGAGCGTGAGGCCCACCACCCCGCCCTTGCTCGAGGCGTATGCCGCTTGCCCCACCTGACCGTCAAAGGCCGCGATGCTCGCGGTCATGACGATGACCCCACGGTCGCCACGGACCCCGCCGTCCGGCTCGTTGTCGAGCATCGCGGCCGCGGCCAGGCGCAGGACGTTGAAAGTGCCGATGAGGTTGATCTCGATGACGGTGCGGTAGGTCTCAAGGGCGAGTGGGCCGCCGCGACCGATGACCCGGCCGGGCGTCGCCACGCCGGCGCACGTCACCGCGATCCGCAACTCACCGAGGTCGCGCGCGGCGTCGATGGCAGCTTGGACCTGCTCCTCGTCACGCACGTCGGTCGGCACGAAGCGCACAGCGTCACCGAGTTCGGCCGCGAGGTCGGCCCCAGGAGAAGAGGGCAGGTCGAGGATGACGACCTTGGCTCCGTCGGCGACGAGGCGGCGGACAGTCGCGCCGCCGAGGCCGGACGCGCCACCGGTGACGATCGCGGCCGTGGAGTCGGTGATGTGCATGGATCAGCCTCTCTCGCGCAGCAACTGGCGCGAGATGACCAGCCGCTGGATCTGGTTGGTGCCTTCGAAGATCTGCGTCACCTTCGCCTCGCGCATATAGCGCTCGACGGGGAAGTCGCGGGTATAGCCGTAGCCTCCGAGGACCTGGACGGCGTCGGTGGTCACCCGCATCGCCGCGTCGGTCGCCACGAGCTTGGCGACGGATGCTTCCTTCGTATAGGCGCGGCCGGCGTCTTTGAGTCGAGCCGCGTGCAGGTAGGTCGCCCGGGCCGACGTGACCGCGGCCTCCATGTCGGCGAGGAGGAACGCAAGGCCCTGGAAGTCGGCGATGGCGCGGCCGAACTGCTTGCGCTCCTTCGCGTATGCCGCGGCGACATTGAGGGCCGATTGCGCTAATCCGGTTGCGGCAGCGGCGATCCCAAGGCGCCCATTGTCAAGGGCGTGAAGCGCGATCGGCATCCCCTGCCCCTCGTTGCCGATCCTGCGGTCGGCGGACACGGGCGTGTCGTCATAGATGACCTGGGCGACCGGGTCGCCGTGCAGGCCCATCTTGTCCTCGGGCTTGCCGAAGCTCAGCCCGGGTGCATCTGCGGGCACGATGAAGCAGCTCAGCCCGTGCGACCCGTCGTCGGAGGTGCGGGCGAAGGTCGTGTAGAAGTTGGCATGCCCGGCATGCGAGATCCACATCTTGGTGCCATTGAGGCGATAACCGTCGCCGTCGTGCTCGGCCCGGGTGCTCATGCTGCCGACGTCGGAGCCGGAGTCGGCTTCCGAGAGGCAGTAGCCGCCGAGCCATTGCCCACCGAGCATGTCGGGCAGGAGTGCCGCCTTCTGCTCGTCGGTGCCGTATTCGGCGACGGGGTAACACGTGAGGGCGTGGACGCTCACTCCGACGGCCAC
>JBAOHD010000006.1:0-42627 GCA_037046615.1 Dermatophilaceae bacterium | reverse complement strand
CGGCCCACGCGTGCATTCCAAGGACTGGCCGGCCGGGATAACAGCCTCAACGTGTTTGGGGTCACCAGCACCGGGAAGTTCCTAAGATACTTCTGGTATCCGGGATACGCCGCTTGGCAGCACCAATCTGTCAGCGAAATCGCGCTTCCGAATTAGGCTCTCCGGCTCCAGCGGCCGCGCGAAAGCGACTTCGAGACCATTCAGCACCAAGTGCGAGTGTGCTCGTGGAAAGTCCGCAAGCCAGAAGAACAATCCGAAGCTCGTCGGAAAGGGAACGTGTGGCTCTCCAGCAAACGAGGACCCATCGCGTTCGCGCGTGGAGGATTCACGCATGCGTGCGCATGTGGGACCGGCTCCGACAAAAATACAGACCCTCTAATTGTGGGTTCTTGCCCATCGCTTTCCGATACTCTGTCCCATGGCCGGCGGCGTGAACATCCTGGCGGCGATCGCGATCCTGGGCACGGTCCCCGCCGCCGTATCGCTCATCTGGTCCTGGCAGCAGAAGCACGTCCGCGCCGGCGGGCTTTGCCGCAAGTGCGACTATCCGCTCAAGGACCTTGAACCTCGGGCCGACGGGAGATTCCTCTGCCCCGAATGCGGCCTGGTTCAGACCGGGCGTGCCCACGCCTCGCACCGCGTCGGGCACCTGCTGGATTTCTCTGTTCCGATCTCGTCGCTCATCGTGCTCGGCCTGCCGATCGCGATCTGCGCCGTCCTGCGCTGGCGATCAAGCCCGACGCCGCCATCTCCGCGGGTGTCGGCTTTGCGCTGGTCGTCGCGGGGCTCTTCACCGGGATCGAGGGGCTGGGCCTTCGCGGCATGACGCTCCAGGCGCTCGGGGCCCACGCCGCGGCACTCGCGATTGTCAGCCTCGCGCCCGCCGAGGTTTCGCCCCTCCTGGTGCTCGGGGGCTCGGGCTGGGGAAGCGGGCTGGCGACGCTGTGGCTGATGCGCTCGCGCCGGGCCAAGCGACCGTTCGGGCTCGAAACCCGCACCCCGTAACAACACGCAAACGCCCGCCCAGACTACCCGGTAGCCCGGCGGAATTGGCCCTATCATGGGCTGATGTCGAATCCCTTGGTCATTCTCTGTCCCGGTCAGGGGGCGCAGGTCGTCGGCATGGGCAAGGCCTGGCACGACGCGTCGCCCGAGGCCCGCGCGGTCTTCCAGGCCGCCGATCGCCAGCTCGGCTCGCGCCTGGGGCGCGCCGCTCAGCGAGCTTTGCTTCTCGGGCCCGCCCGACCGCCTGAACAAGACCGACGTGAGCCAGCCGGCCATCTTCGTCGCGTCGATCGCGTGCTGGAAGGGCCTGCTCGCCAAGTGGCAGTTCGGCGATGGCGAGGTTCCGATCGCCGCCAGCGGCGGGGCTCAGCCTGGGCGAGTACACGCCCTGGTCGTCGCGGGCGCGATGTCGTTTGAAGAAGGGCTCGAACTGGTGACGCTGCGCGGGCGGCGCGATGCAGGAGCGCGGCAGAAGCTTCGCCGGGAGGCATGGTCGCGCTGATCGGCGCCGACGAGGCCCAGGCCCTGGCGGTGTGCGACAAGGCGCGCGAGGGCGATGTTCTCGTGTGCGCGAACTTCAACGCGCCCGGGCCAGATCGTGCTGAGCGGGCACAAGGTCGCGTGCGATCGCGCCGCGACCGTGGCGGCGGACATGGGCTTCCGGGCCACGCCGCTGGTGGTCGCGGGCGCGTTCCACTCGCCCCTGATGCAGCCCGCGGCGGATCGGCTGTCGCAGGCGCTGGCCAAGGCTGCCATCCGCGTGCCGCGTGCGCCGGTGATCTCGAACGTGACGGCCCAGGCGCACGACAGCGAATCGAGCATCCGCACGCGGCTGGTCGAGCAGCTGACCTCGCCGGTGACGCTGGTCGCAGTCGTGCCAGTGGCTGGCGAGCGCAATGTCAAAGCGGAGTTCCACGAGCTGGCGCCGGGCAAGACGCTGGCGGGATTGATGCGGCGGATCGACAAGAACGTGAAGGTGATCACTCATGACGAACCCGATCAGGCGTGAGTTCTGGGCGGCGTGTTGGCGCTGGCGTGGCGACGGCGACGCTGCTCGGCGTCGATCGGCGCGACGTTTCTGGGCGCGACGATGACGACCGCGGGCTGCGAGAAGAAGAAGGCGCCGCCGCCGCCGCCCGCCACCCCCGCCGCCGCCGCCGCCGAAGGACGCCCGAGCCGGTCGACGGCACGGCGCTGCTCCAGGTGCTGAAGGCCGACGCGCGCGTGCAGTGGGCGTCGAACAACCGCATCACCGACGAGAAGGTCGCTCGCGCGATCATCGGCTTTGCCGACGCGCTGTGCAAGGGCGACGCGGACAAGGTCCGCGCCGATGCTCGACGAGAAGTCGCACAGGCGCTCGCTCGAAGTGCTGCTGGGCACGGGCGAGTGGGACGAAGCGGTCAAGAAGATCGAGGCCGTGCGGCATCACGCAAGGCGTCGGCGCGGCAAGACGCGGCGCCAGCTTCGCACTCGCGATCCAGGAGCCGACCGGACGCCTACGCGCTCGACTGTGGACGCCAGTCGCAAGGCGCGGCGGGGCTATGTCCATGCTGCGCTCGCCCGAGCATCGAGCAAGGTGCTGAAGCGCGCCTCGGAATGGGACGATCAGAGCGCAGCGTGGACAGCCGCCGCCTCAAAGCCCGACCGAAGCCGCCAAGGACGAGGGCGACGCCAAGGCCCAAGGAAGACGAAGCCGCCGCCCCGCGCCGAGGAGAAGAAGGACAGCGACGAGATCATCAAGCGCACGCCCGCGGGTCCGGTGAAGATCCCCGTGAAGCGCCCGGACGGCGGTTGATGCGTTCATCGAGAGGATTCACGGCGGGGATCGCGGAGTTCCAGTGAAGGAGCCGACAGGGCGGACAGGAATCGCACGGGTCGTCGGAGTCCGACCAATCGGACTCGAAACGCCCTCGGCTCGAGCCCGCACTCCGGTGTTGTCTGATCCAATCGCAGCTCGCATCCTCGACCTTGTCTGTTGTCACTTGACCACTCCGACCACGTGACCGCCTCGTTCACCATGACCTGACCACTTCCCGGAGATGCCCGTGACCGATTCCGCCCCCCAACGTGTCGCCCTCGTCACCGGCGCCTTGCGCGGCATCGGCAAGGCCATCGCCATGCGCCTCGCCCGCCCCAACACCATCGGCGGCGGACGCCACGTCGTGCTCGTCAGCCGTTCCGCGGGCCCGCTGGCGGACCTGCAGCACCAGATCGAGAGCGCCGGCGGCAGCGCGTCGCACGTCGCGGTCGACGTCGCGGATTCCGCCGCCTTCGCCGCCGCGATCGAGAAGGTCGCCGAGGAGCGCGGACGCCTGGACATCCTCGTCAACAACGCGGGCATCACCAAGGACGGCCTGCGCGCTCCGCATGTCCGACGAGGACTGGAACTCCGTCATCCAGACCAACCTCACGTCGGCGTTCGTCGCGATCCGCGCCGCCGCCCGCTCGATGATGCGGAACAAGTTCGGACGCATCGTGAACATCGGCTCGACCAGCGGCGTGGTGGGCAACGCGGGCCAGGCGAACTACGCCGCCGCCAAGGCCGGGCTCGCCGGGCTGTCGCAAGACGATCGCGCGCGAGCTGGGCGGCAAGGGGATCACGTGCAACGTGATCGCGCCGGGCTTCATCGAGACCGACATGACCGCGAACCTGCCGCAGCAGGTGCGCGATCACGTGCTGCGGACTGATGGCCGTCAAGCGCCTGGGCGTGGTCGACGACATCGCCGCACGCGGTCGCGTATGTCACCAGCGACGAGGCGGGGTTCATCACCGGCCAGACGCTGTGCGTCGACGGCGGCATGACGATGTGCTGAGCGTTCACCGATCCGGCCCTCACCGATCCGGATTGATGTCGTCTGTCTTCCGGCGATCTCGTTCCGGTTTCGCCGGTGCCGGCGCGGGCGTCGGCGTCGGTCGCGGGCGTCTTTTCGCTCCCGGGCTTATCGCCGGGTGGCGGCGGCTTGCGCCACCTGTCTCCATCCTTGCCCGTGGACTCCGCCGGCTTCTCGCCCGGGCGGGCGGGCGGTCACGCAGTCACGGTGCGAACGCCATCGCTCTCGGTCGGCGGCTGGTTCGTCTCGGTCGGACTTGGCCCTGGGCGTGAACGACTGCGCGCATGCGCCGAAGCGCCTCCGCGGCGGCACGACGCTCCGCCGCCGCCTGGGCCGCTCGCTGCGCCGGAGTTTGATTCGCGCTGGCGGAGCCAGTCGCCGCCGAGCGATCGATGCGCACCTGTCCCCGCGGGCGTGGTGTCGCACGCCCGAACGAGTCACGCCGGGTTTCACGCTCGGGCTCGTCGCCGGCCGATTCGCCCGAGGCACTCGCTGCCGCCGGCATTGCCCACTGCCTTGGTCTGGCGAGTCGCCTTGCTCCCCAGCACCGCGCGCCCCGCCCGACGCACGCTCCGCGCCCGACGGCCCGCCCAAGAGCGACGTCTCCGACGCCGCCACCATCTCCTCGTCGGGAATCCAAAGGTCCTCCGGGCAACGTCACCTTCCACGACTCGGCCGCATTGAAAGAGCGCCGAGCTGTTCAGATCGATCGCCTCGGCGTACGCGGGCACGTACCCCATCGCCGCGGTCGCGGCCATGTCCTGCAGGATCTTGTCCGTCGTCGGGCGCTGCCCATAGAACTGCTGATAGTCCGACGTACCGCATCGCGCCCCAGATCTCATGCCCGGGCAGCAGGAAATCCGCGAGGAAATGCGGCGTCGTGATCGGGTACACGTCCTCCGCCTTCTGCGGCGGCTGCACCCACGCCCAGTGCTGCTGAAACGTCGGCGACAGCGTGTGAACCACGTCGCACGCGATCGGCTCGGTGATGAACGTCACCTTCGGGAAACGCTCCTGCATGTCGCGCAGCCAGAAGTAATGCTCCCACGCCGGCGTCGCGTAGTCGTGGAACGTGTCCAGCCCCACCATCGTCGCGCCGGCCCGCACCGCCAGGTCGAGCTCCTTGAACGCCGACTTCACATGGGCCTGCTTCTGACGCGAGAACAGGGTCATCGCGTCGCGCCCGGGGTTGTAGCGCTGCGACTCGGTCCACCACAGGCCGAGCTCGCGCCCCATCGCGGGGACCGTCGGGAATCCAACGCTCGGGTCCAGCGCCTCGGCCAGCCTCGGGCTCGTCAGCCAGCCGCGACGTGAACTGCCACTCGTCGTCGCGCGAATACTGGTACGTCCCCGAGCACATCCACACCATCACCCGCGGCCAGTTCCTGGGCTGGCGGATCTCCTGCACCGCCACGCGACCAGCCGCCCACGTCCGGGCGGTACTGCCTCATCTGCCCCCATCCCAGCGGGTTGTCGCTCGGTGATGTGCTCCGCCGACGCGAGCACGACGCAGTTCACCGGGCGCGGATCGCGCTGGTACCGAACCCCGCCGTACGTCGCCGCGGAAGAAGCCGCGATACGGCAGAAGCGTGCGCTGCCACGCGTCGTCGTCGATCGGTGACGCGCACGGAGACGACGTACGTCCGCGATTCGCCGGGCGGATCGACGCGGCCGCGATCGATGTGCGACGAGGCCGACCTCATCGCCGAAGTTGTTGAGGCGATACTCGACCGCCCAGCCCGCGCCCCGCCGGGCCGTTCATCGTGCTCCCGCCCG
The DNA here is from genome assembly GCA_037046615.1 of Dermatophilaceae bacterium. Taxonomy (GTDB): domain Bacteria; phylum Actinomycetota; class Actinomycetes; order Actinomycetales; family Dermatophilaceae; genus Phosphoribacter. The sequence goes on along the minus strand of JBAOHD010000006.1, from coordinate 37,014 downwards.
GGCTGTACATCATCACCCGGACCTGGTGCTTGTACTCGAGCATCGGGTATTGGATCGACACGCCGATGTTGTACTTGCTGTTTCCCATGACGGCGACGGGCGAGTAGATCCACGCGGGGTACAAGAGCCCCGGCGCGATGTAGGAATAATCCGTCGTGCGTTCCGCGCCGGACTTGGCAAAGTCGCGGAACCAGATGTTCTCGCCGAGGTTGATGACGCCGAGCTGCAGTCTTCGCCCAGCGAGCGCGTCGTGCCGCTGGTGTTCGTGAAGGTGTAGATCAGGTCAAAGCCCGTGGGCTGCTCCTGGAGCTCGATCGAGCGGCGTGACACCCGCGGAACTGGGCGTCGGCACGTGCAGCGACATGCTCTGCGGCGAGACGACGATCGTGCCGTCGCGCGTGTCGGTCATCTCGATCATCCCGTTGACCAGGCGGGTCCGCATCGTCGCCTGTCCCGCTCTCGGGCGGCGGCACGGTGTGATCGGCGCGGGCGAGCGTGCCGCCCAGCAACGCGAGCACGATCGCGAGCGTGCGCACGAGGGTGAGCATCGGCGCCGCGTCGCGCCGCGGCGCCCGTCGCCGGCGTGGGTCGGGGGCCGTCCTTGGTCCGCGGGCTGGAGACACGACGCCTTCCATGAAAGACGCCCCGGGGCTTCGAGACCCCGGGGCGTGGCTGGACTCAACACACCGAGCGGAAGCCTATTGCGGATCAGGCTGCGCGGGGACTGACCGCCTCCTGGGGCTCCGCGGGCCGCGCGGGCTTCTGGTTGGACGAACCCGTGCCCGATTTGTTCTGGTTCTTCTTCGCGTACATCTCGCGAGCGCGCTTGAGGGCCGCGCTCACTTCCGCGGGGGTCAGACCCGCCGCCCGGGCCGATGGTTCCGCCCGTAACGACCCCGAACCCCGCCCCCACCACCCGGGCGCCTGCCATTGACTTCGCCGAGGAACTCGAGCTTCGGACGGCCGCGCCGCCGGCCCCGACCACGGATGAGCTGGCGCGTGACGCCCGGACCCCGCCACGGCCGATCCAGCTCCGCCGCCGCCGCCGTTCAGGTTGCCGCTCCCGGCATCCTTGCTCGGGGAGGCGCGTAGGTACCGCCGAGCGACCCCGCCGCCGCGCCGGACGCCGGCACTGCCCTTCCAGATGATTGCGCGGGGATCCGCTCAGGGCTCGGGCACCGTAGCTGATCCCACCGACTCCTTCGCGTTGAACCGCGACAGCGCCGACGGGTTCTCGTACGTCAGCATGACGGGGACGATACCCCTTGTCGGCCAGCGACTGCATGTCGCTGCTCGACCTCCTGCTCGCGTCGGCATGGCGCCCGTAGAAGTTCTTGAACTCCAGGTAGCGGTACCCGCCCCAGATCTCGTGCCCGGGCAGCAGGAAGTCGGCGAGGTAGTGCGAGCCCGTGCACCGGATACGAGGTCAGCCTCGGTCTGCGCCGTGGTGTGCGCCGCGACCAGCACTGGAGGAAGGTCGGGGCCAGTGCGTGTGCACCAGGTCGGAGGTCATGGGCTCGGTCACGAACGTCACCTTCGGATACCGGGCCTGCATCATCTCGAGCCAGCGGAGGTGCATCCACGTCGGCACGGTGCGGTGATAGAACGTGTCCAGCCCGATCGCTCGTCGCGCACCGCCGCGATCGCGCGGTCAAGCTCCGCCATCGCGGTCTTGACCATCGTCTCGTTGTTGATGTTCAGGCCCACCAGGTCGTCGCGAGACTTGTTGTACAGCAGCGACTGGCTCCACCACAGCCCCAGCTTGTAGTTCTTGGCCATCGACGGGTACCCGTCGGAGTCCATCGCCTTGCTGCATGTTCGCGTTGGCGAGCCACGGCGTGGTGAAATACCACTCGCTGTCACGCGAATACTGGTACGCGGCGCCCGGCATCCACACCATCATCCGCTCCCAGCCGGTCTGCTGGCTGAGCGTCTTCATCACCTTGCCCCAGCCCACCAGGTCAGGGCGCTTGGTTGGGTGGTAGTCGAAGCCGAACGGGTTGCTGCTGGCTCACGGTCGTCCATCGACGCGATCTGCTCGGCCGCCACCGGACGCGGATCGCGGTCGTAATGCAGGCGCCCTGATAGGTCGAACGGAAGTAAGTTGCGATACGGCGTCAGCGTGCCTGCCAGCCCGCGCGCCTTGTCGATCACGCGCACCGAGATCACGTAATCGCGCTTTGACTTGGGCGGGAGCTTGCCCGGGAACGCCAACTTGCCGAAGCCCGTCCTCGTCGCCCCACTCGCTCAGACGGTACTCGTACAGCCAGCCGCGCCCACCCTCGCCCTTGGCGGCGTCGCCGCCCGGCGAGACGATCATCATGCACGCACGTCGTGCTTGTAGTCCAGGTACGGATACTGGAAGCTGATCGCCGATCCAGTACTTGTCGTTGCCGAAGATGCCCACGGGCGAGTACATGCCGCCCGGATAGCAGTAGCCCTGAACGATCCATGTGCTGTAGTCGGGCTGGATCAGGTCACCGTTCAGACGGAAGTCGTAGAAGTCGATCGCCTGCCCGATCGTGAACACGCCCAGCCGCATGCGACCCGAGCTCCTGCTCCAGCTGCGACTGGTTGTCGTAGCGTGTACGTCAGGTCGAAGCCGTTGGGCTGCTCCTGCGAGCTCGACCACGCGGCGTCGCCGAGATTCGAGTTGGGCTTGGGCTGGTGGAGCGGCACGCCCTTGGGGAGCATGATCGGCGTGTCGTCACGCGCGTCACGCATCTCCACCTGGCCGTTCACCATCCGCACGTTCATCGTCTTCTCGCCGGACTCCGGCGGCGGGAGTTGCTGCGCCAACGCCGCGCACCCCCCGAGGAACGCGATCGTGAAACCACCGACGTACGTGAGTGCGGGCCCGGTCATGTCCCCTCCCTCGCGCCACCGGCGCGTGAGCCAACCAAAGGCTCGCCTCATGTATCTGATATCCAGCACGCGAACTTTGCCCCTTCCGCCCGCGCACAATCCGCGCGACCAATCACGTGCCCACATATCCGGCACGCGCGGCAGCACCTCTTTCTTCTACGGTCCGCGAATCAGCGCGGTTCTCGGGCGGCGACGCGACGCATCCCGCATTCGCCCCGCTCAGGCGACGCGTTCGTCGTCGCCATAGCCGTCCCGATACGTCCGTCGCCGTACGCCGCCGCTTCGTTGGCGTAGGCCACGTCGACGTCGGCCTGCTCGGCCTCGAACGCCCGCTGCGCCGACGCCCCAGCCGAGCGCCGCCCCAGCCGCCGCCACCACCCGCATCATGATCCACGAGATCGCGATCGCCGCGCACGCGTGGAACAAGAACGTCGCCGTCTCGCCGCGCCAGCCCCATGATCTGCCCGATCGCCGCCCCCACCGGCAGCACCACGAACGGGTTGTTCGGATGCACCACGATCATCTCGTCCAGCAGCCGCAGGAACAGCGCCAGCACACACCGCAGTACAGCGGGACGCGCGATCCACGGGTTGTCGTTGGCGCAGTGCCCCAGCAACCCCGGCCCGATGTTGAAGCCCTCGGGCACACCCTGCACGTTCACTTCCTTCACGACCGTTCGCGCGATCGCGTCGGGCTTGTCGTCCCAGAACTGTCGCGGCACGGGGAACGACAGGAACAGCTTCACCTGGTGGAGCGTGTCGTACTCCTCTGCTCTCCGGGCGCGTGCTGATGAAGAACATCACGTAGTTGGCGACAGTGCTGCCCCGAGAAAAGGTCCAGGATGCCCTGCCCGATGTCCGACGGCCGCCGCCTCGCTGAAGAGCTGCCCGATCGAGCGGTCGGTCTTGTTCGATGCGCCGGACCTGCCGTGAAGCCCGCCATCAGCACCATCGCCGGCACGCTCAAGCACCGCGATGAACGTCAGCACGCGCCGCGGGCCCATGTGCTTGTACCATCCGTGGTAGCGCGCCCCACGCCACGCCCGGTCAGCACGCCCAGCACGTCGCGCCGGCCGAACGAGCCCATCAGCGTTCCCGCGATGCCCGTCACGATCACCAGCCAGCGCGATCGTCGCAAAGAACGGATTGAACAAGCCGCGGGAACCACGCCCACGACACCACGCCCGCCGCCAGCGCCATCAGCCCTGCGCCGAACATCCCCGACAACTGCGCCGAAGATCGGCACGCCCGTCAACAGAAAGCGGAACACCAGACCAAGCCCCACCAGCGGGATGCCCAGCATCAGCAGCACGATCGGCGCCGGTGCACGTCTGCGGCGTGACGCTGTGCGCCAGCCGCCGCACGCCCCAGCCCTCTCTTGTACGTGAACATGAAGATGGTCAGGAACAGGACCACAAACCAGCAGAAGATGAACGCCGGTCGCGTCACGTCGCTGATGTGCAAACTCATCGGTCAGCGGAAACCACACCGCCAGAACGCCGCTGGTCAGGTGAAAGATCAGGAAGCCCACGAAGAAGAAGTTGCGGGTCGACAGAAGGTCGACCTCGCCCCGAAGGCTCTGCGACAGAATCTTCCGGATCAGCCAGATGGCGATCGCGATCAGGATGATGCTGACTGATGATTTCCATGCGGCGTCGATCAAAGCCCCCTGGCACGCGAACTCGTACGAATCCTATCGGTCCTTTGCTGCGCCGAGGCTCGGCACAAGTTCGTATCTTTTGCGGCGTGGGTGACTGAAAACCGAACGAGGTGCTCGGCAGTGCCGCGGACGACTTCGCCACCACCTACGCCCGTCTCGGTCCCAGCCCAACCCGCCGCGCGATCGGCCAGACGAACCGCGCCCGCTCCTGACGCCGTCAGCACCACCGCCGACGCGATCAGCGCGTACACCGCCCGCGAACACCCCCAGCGACGCCCCGATCATCCACACGTTCCAGTGCGGATACGCCCGCCAGCCCAGCCACACCAGCGGCACGGTCACCGCGGAGGTCGCCAGCGTCGCCAAGAGCGGCCTCGTCAGCGGCGCGAACACCTCCGCGTACCCCACCTTCAGGCATCGTGCCACCACCACCGGCAGGATCACGAAGTGAACCGTCGTGTACACCGCGCTGAACACGATCGGGATTGGTATAGAAGCCCGACGTTCTGCCCGATCTGCTCCTGGGGGATCGACCACAACACGCCGAGCGTGATCGCGGGGTTGAACATCGCGCCCACCAGCACCAGCGGCGCGTAGACGCGCAGGAAGCCGGCACCATAGAGGATCATCGTCCAGCCGTCGCTGATCGCCCGGGCCGTCAGCGCGACACTCATCATCTGGACGGTGAGCGCCGCTCGATCGACGATCTCGGGCGTGATTCCCGCTTTATGCCCGACCCAGGCCTGGATGAGCGGGTGGCGCCAGCGCCGCCATCACCAGCCCCGCGGGAAACGCGACCAGCCCGTGCAGGCGCGTGGAATGCGTCAGCAGAACCGAGAGCGACTTGTTCTTGTCCGTGCTGAAGCGGGCCGAGACGGCGTCGAGCCCGAAGGTGACGCCCTGCGTCGCTTGGCGCACATAGCTGGTCACCTGCAGCGCCAACACCGAAGACGATGTTGCCCAGCAGGCGCGAAGTACGCGTTCATGATGAGCTGCGCCGACCCGCTCGTGCAGGCTGCTGGCCAATTCCACCGCAAAGTACCAGCCCAGCGTGCGCGAAAGCTCTTGGATCTCCTGCCCGCCCACCTTCGACGGCCTCGGGCGCAGACTGCGCATCGCTCACCATCAGCCAGCCGACCGGCACCACAAACACCGCGGCCTGCAATCCCGCGACCAGGATACCCATAGGCGTACACGCCGTCGGGAGGCGAAGTGAGTGCCCGTCACATATTGAAGCCACAGCGCCGCGGTGAGCTGGCACGCGCGCTCCGCCAGCGTCCACAGGTTGTACGCGACGAAGCGCTCGGTCACGCTGAACATGTTGAAGACCGGCGAGAACACCGTCGCCAGGACGATGTACAGCCCCTGCCCGATCACCAGCGCCGGCGCCGCGCGGGCGCAGCGAATCCGGCATCTTCGAGATGGGGCAGATAGAAGAACAAGCCCGCGAAGACAACGCCCGCCAGCACCGCCGCCACGCCGCTCACCACCAGCGCGGAGTTGAAGACGCGGAGGAACGGCGCTCGCGATCGCCCGAGTGATGGGCCGCCCCGAGTTCCCGCACCGCGGCGCGGTTCGAGAGCTCGCGGAACATCATGCCAAAGCCCTGCGCCGGCGACGATGAGCAGGATGAGCGCCATCGCGTCGGCGCCGATCCAGCCGATGAGCACCGCGCACGCAGCGTGATGCCCAGCGCAAGGTTGAGGCCCAGGCGCAGGTAATTCGTCGCCATCCGCACGATCGCGCGCGATGCCTCGGATTTGCTCATGCGCCGTGATTCCCCGGAGTTCCGCCGGCCCGGCCGCTCGACGAGGCGCGCTCGTCGCCGCCCGCGACTCGCTCGTACATCTCGCATGAATTTCGCCAGCGTCGCGCGCCGACATCGAGATTCGCCAGGGCCCACTCGCGCCCGCGCCGACCGCTCTCGCGCAAGGCCGCGCGGTCCTTCACCAGCCGCTCCACCGTGCTCGCCCACTCCGCCGGATCGCGCCCGATGATCGTCGCGCCCCCCGAAGCCTCGAGCTCCGGCCAGGTGTCCACGCCCTTGGTCGTGACCAGCGGGGTGCCCGCCGCCAGGCTCTCCACGAACACGAACCCGAAGTTCTCCTGGCTCGTCGGGATCAGCAGCACGTCCGCCGCCTGATACAGCGACACCTTTTCATCACCCGTCACCAGGCCCAGGAACTTGGCTCGATCGCCCTGCAGGCCGAGCGACGCCGCCAGCGACTTCATCTCCTGCTCATACGGCGCGTCGCCCGTGCCCGCGATCGCGAGGCGAAAATTCACGCCGCGTTTCACCAGTTCCGCCGCCGCGCACGGAGCAGCACGTCCACGCCCTTCTTGACATGGATCCGGCTCAGGAACAGCAGCGTCGGTACCCCGTCGTCGGGCAGGTTGAACTTCGCCCGCGCCATCGCCGCCCCGGGCGCGTTTCGGAACGCCCGACAGATCGAAGACCAGCGGGATCACCTCGCCGCGCACTCGCGACGAGTCGAAGTGCTTCCTGGCCTGCGCCAGCTCGAACTCCGCGGTGCAGTGGATGCACGCCGCGTTGTTCAGCATCGACCGCGCCAAGCAGCGCCATGTACACGGCCTTCTTGAGCCTCTTCTGCTCCATGCACCAGTCGTCGAGCATGCCGTGCACGCTCAGGACATACGGCACGCCGATGCCGCCTCGGCCGCCTTGGCGATCTGGGGGTTCGACGTCGTCCACATCGCGTGCAGGTGCAGCACCGACTGCGCCGCGCAGGTGCACCCTCGATCTCGCGCATCTGGGCGCCGTTGAAGAACCCTCCCGGGAGCGACGGGGCGCGCGACCTTGATGACCTTGGGCGCGCCCGGGCCGCCCGACTTCCACGAGGCGCCGGCGCGTCCGTGTCGTCGCAGGTGATGAGCGTGACGTCGCGCCCATCCGCCGCCAGCCCGCCGCACAGGTCCATCACCGCGCGCACCACCCCGCCGTCGGCGAGGCGGAGCGTGGGCATGGAGTGAACGATGTGCATGGGGGGACAGATGGTATCGGCCGCAGGCTCGCCCGCCTCTGAGGCGATCCGGAGGTTCCACGCCCGATCGGGCCGGGCGCCCTGGCACCCTCCGTGCGTCGCCCGCGCGCCCGATAGTTCATCCAGGACGCGATGACATCTCTTCGCGCCCCTCGGCTTCCCGCTTCGCCTTCAGCCTGTCCTCGTGCCTCGTGCCACTCCAAAACACAACACCTCGCCTTTGAGGGCGAGGTGTTGGCGCGATCCGATCGCATTTCTGGCACGGGAATCTCGCAGACCTTTTCAGGCCCCCACGAGCTGTCGAAGGGAGCGAGCGATTCCACTGTCTCGACCCGTTCGGCAACCGCGTCGAGATCCTCACGGGAGGCTGAACTCGCCTGGTCGACCACCGATCGGAGACCACCGACCGGAGGATGATGAAAGGTGAGGAAAGGACACACCATGAAGCTCACCGACAAGGTCATCGTCGTCACCGGAGGCGGGAACGGGATCGGGCGCGAGGTGGTGCTCACCCTCCTGACCCGCGGCGCGAGAGTCGCCGCCGCCGACCTGCGCGCCGAAGGGCTCGCCGAGACGAGCGTCCTCGCGGCTGCCGGGGACCGACTCACGACCCACGAAGTCGACGTCACCTCGATCGAGGCTGTGGCCGCCCTTGCCGCAGAAGTCGTCGCAGCGCACGGCTACGTCGACGGCCTCGTCAACGTGGCGGGCATCATCCAGCCGTTCGTGCCCTTCCGTGATCTCGACCGGGCCCAGATCGAGAAGGTGATGGCCGTCAACTTCTGGGGCGTCGTGACAACCTGCCAGGAGTTCCTCCCACTCTTGCTCGCCCGTCCCGACGCCGCTGTGGTCAACGTCTCGAGCATGGGCGCCTTCGTCCCGGTCCCGGGTCAGACGGTCTATGGCGCGAGCAAGGCGGCCGTCAAGCTCCTGACCGAGGGACTGTATGCCGAGCTGAAAGACACCCGGGTGCGCGTCACCGCGGTCTATCCCGGTGGAGTCGCGACACACATCACCGACAACTCCGGGGTGCGGATGCCTGGCAACCCCGACCTCGCGAGCAAGGCGCCGACCTCGATGACGTCGCCGCAGGACGCCGCCGAGCAGCTCGTGGTCGGCATGGAGAGGGGCAGCTACCGTGTCGTCATCGGCAAAGACGCACGCATGATCGACCGGCTCTCTCGCCTGGCCCCCCAACGCGCCACCGATCTCATCGCGTCGAAGATGAAGGCCCTGCTCGGGTAGCCACGGGGTCGGCCCGCAGGAACGCAGGAACACAAGGACACCAGGAACATCAGGAACACAGGAACGCCGGCTGGGCGTTAGTCACCGGGGCGGTCCTTGTGCGAGCGCCGCGACCGTCAGCACGGACGAAGGGACGTGGCAGTGTCCACATCAGCAGGGACGCTCGGCGTCATCGTCAACGGAGCGCTCGACGAGGAGCGTCGCCGCGGACTCCGGCAAATGCGGCTCGTCGCCCTGTCCCTCCTCCTGCTGGCGGCCGTGGTCTATCTGGCGACCCTCGGCCGGGATGGGGTGTGGGGATTCGTCAACGCGGGCGCCGAGGCGTCGATGGTCGGGGCGATCGCCGACTGGTTTGCGGTGACCGCGCTGTTCCGGCATCCCCTCGGCCTCCCGATCCCACACACCGCGCTCATCCCGCGCAAGAAGGACACCCTCGCGCGGAGTCTGCAGGACTTCATGGGCGACAACTTCCTGCGCGAGGAGATCATCCGGGACCGGGTCCTCGCAGCGAAGATCCCCGAGCGGGCGGCCCGCTGGGCCCTGGAGCCAGCGCACGCCGAGCGGGCGACGTCGGAGATCGTCTCCCTGTCGATCGCCGCCCTGCGCCGGATGCGGGAGGACTCGATCGCCGGCTTGCTCGACGAGGCCGTCATCCCGCGCCTCAAGGAGGAGCCGATCGCCCCGATCGCCGGGACGTTCCTCGGCGAAGTCGTGTCTGACGGCGCGCATCACGGCCTCGTCGATCTCGCGGTGGCCGAGGCGCATCGGTGGCTCGTGGCCAACGAGGAGACCTTCGGCGCGGTCCTCGAGGAGCGCGCCCCCTGGTGGGCTCCGACCCGCGTCAATGAGCTCGTCATCAAGAGACTCCACACCGAGGCTCTCGCCTGGGTCCGCGACATCCGCGACGACCCCCGCCATCACGCCCGACTCGCCCTCGATGACCTCCTCGCGACGCTCGCCACGGATTTGCGTGAAGACCCGGAGACGATGGCCCGCGCGGAGCGGCTCAAGGTGCGCCTGCTTGAGCACCCGCAGTTGCTCGCGACCGCGACCTCCCTGTGGGCAGCCTTCCGGACGGCCCTCATCGAGGCGCTGTCGGACCCCGACTCGCCGCTGCGCGACCGGATCGCCGCACAGGTGCGGTCCTTTGCGGAGGCGGTGCGCGACGATGAGACGCTCAGCCGTCGCCTCGACACCTATGTCGCCGATCTCGCGACCTTCGCCGTCGACCGCTACGGCAGCGAGATCATGACCGTCATCAGCCACACCATCGAGCGGTGGGATGGCGCCGAGACAGCCGACAAGGTCGAGTTGCACGTCGGTCGCGACCTGCAGTTCATCCGGATCAATGGCACCATCGTCGGCGGCCTCGTCGGGGTCCTCATCCACACCGTCAGCCTGCTCGTCCACCCCTGACCCCTTCCGCAGGTCCGCGGACAAGGTCGCGCTGTTTCTGACCTAGGTGTACCCGGCCAGGACGTTGGTAGCAGCGTGCCTGCTTGATTGAGCGAGAACCTCCGAATGGGATGTGGCTTGTCAAAGGCCCACGTCCATCCGGAGGTTCTCGTGTCCCACGGTAGTGCCCGCCTGACCGTTCATGGTCGGCGCTTGATCGTCCAACGCCACCACGCGGGGTGGCCCCAAGCTCATATCGCTGCGGCGATGGGAGTTTCGCGTAAGTGTGTGAGGACGTGGATCGACCGGTTCGCGGCCGAGGGCGAGGAGGGCTTGCAGACCCGTTCCTCGCGACCTCACACCATGCCCAAGCGCACCAGCGCTGAGGCCGAACGTCGAGTGCTGGCGGCGCGGGAGAAGGACCGTGAAGGTCCGGACGTGCTGGGCCCGAAGGTGGGCGTGCCGGCTCGCACGGTCTCGCGGATCCTGCGCCGCCACCGCGTGCCCTACCTGCATCAGCTTGACCCGATCACCGGGGAGGTGATCCGCTCCTCGAAGCAGACCGCGGTCCGCTACGAGAAGGACCGTCCCGGTGAGCTGGTCCACATGGACGTCAAGAAGATCGGGAAGATCCCCGACGGCGGCGGCTGGCGCGTCCACGGCCGGGCTGCGACCCGGGCAGCCAAAGCCAAACGGGGCCCGATCGGCTACGACTACGTGCACTCAATGATCGATGACCACTCCCGACTGGCCTACAGCGAGATCCTGCCCGACGAGAAGGGCACCACCTGCGCAGCCTTCCTCCAGCGCGCCATCGCCCACTTCGCCGCCCACGGCATCACCACGATCGAACGGCTCATGACCGACAACGCCTGGGCCTACCGGCACAGCCTGCGCGCGGTGTGCGCCGACCACGGCATCCGACAGAAATTCATCAAACCCCACTGCCCCTGGCAAAACGGCAAGGCCGAACGCCTCAACCGGACCCTGGCTACCGAGTGGGCCTACCGCGAACCCTTCACCAGCAACGACCAGAGAACCACCGCCCTTGCCCCCTGGCTCAAGTACTACAACAATCAAAGGTGTGGTTCCCCCCGAATCGTGGAGGGCTTCTTTTAAGCAGCTCTCGGGGTGAGGGCCGCGGTCTCGTAGGCGATGGGTGACATCATCGCAGCGGAGCTGTGCCGGCGGGTGGTGTTGTAGAAGTTCCAGCACCAGTCCATGACCGCGGTCGCGGCCTCGGTGGTGGTCTCGAACTCGTTGCGTGAGAGGACTTCCCACTCCAGGGTGGAGAAGAACGCCTCCGCGGCGCTGTTGTCGAAACACGAGCCCACTCTGCCCAAGGACTGGCGGATGCCGAGGTCTGTGCAGGTCTTGGTGAACAGATCGGCAGTGTAGGTCGATCCTCTATCCGTGTGAAAGATGACCCGCTCGGACTCCTCTTCCCGCCAGATCGCGGCCTTGCCGCCGCGCACGGTCACGGCCATCGTGATCGCGGCCTTGGCGAGCTCGGCGTTGGGGTGGCGCGAGGTCGCCGCCCCGATCAGGCGGCGGCTGAACAGGTCGATGACGGTGGCCAGGTACAGCTTGCCGCCGGCTGTGGGGATCTCGGTGATGTCACCAACCCACCGCTGGTTCGGCTCGGCCGCGGTGAAGTCCCGGTTGATCAGGTCCGGGAACGGCGCCTTGGTCTTGTCTTGCTTGGTTAATCCGTTACGGCGCTTGATCTTTCGCGCGATCAGACCTCGCCGACGCATCGACTTCGCGACCGTCTTCTCGGACACGACCCACCCATCCTCGCGCAGGTCCTCGACCAGACGCGGCGAGCCGTGCAGGCCACGCTGCTTGACGAACATGACCTTCACGGCCCGGTCGATGGTGTCCCGGCGCAAGTCCCGCGTGGTGTACAGGTGCGACGGCGAGAGGGCCCGCTGCCACCACTTGTAGAACCACGAGATCGAGATCCCCAGCAGGGCACAGGTCAGCGCGACAGGAACGGCGTAATTGGTCCTCTGGTCGGCGATGAAGCGTGCCACGCTCACTTCGTCGCCTCCTTCACCCACAGGACCACGGATCGCTTGAGGACATCACGCTCCATCCGCAGCTCGGCGACCTCCGCGCGCAGGCGCTTCAGCTCATCGAAGTCCGCCTCGGACAGCTCACCGCGGCCCTCGCGTTCAGCGCGGGCACGTTGGACCCAGTTGCCCAGCGTGCCCTCGTTCACGCCGAGATCGCGGGCGACCTGGGCGATCGGCTTCTTGGTCTCTTCGACGATCCGGACCGCTCCTTCACGGAACTCCCGGTCGTACCTCATTCTCTTCTCTGACATCGCAATCCTCATTGTCGATGCCTCCACGCTTCGGGGGGAACCTCAAAGGCGCCACAGCGCACTCGGAGGCCGTCCCCCGATCAGCCGACTGTCACCAACCTGATGGCCGGGTACACCTAGGACGCGGTATGCCGTGCCGCTCACCATGGTGAGGGACACGGCATACCTGCGTTGAGCTCTGTGGCGGCGCAGCCGCGGGGCTACTTGGCAGCGAAGGTGTTGGTCTCCCGGATCGCGCTGGACCCGACGGCCTTGGCCTCGTCCTTTTCCGCGCCCGGGTTGGGGGCCCCGGCGTCGGCGGCGTGACGCGCGGCGATCCGATCGCCGATCGACTGGTCGACACTGCGCCAGTAGTCGAACGCTCGGGCCAACACGTCAGCCTGGACGCCCTTGAGCGCACCCGCGACCGTCTTCACGAAACGATCCCGAGCCGCATCGTCGAAGACCTCGCGCACGAGCAGCCCGGCTTGACCGAAGTCGTCGTCGTCGGCGTGCAGGACATAGGCCTGGCGCACCATCTCGCCGTCGGCCTCCCAGCCCTCCGGCACTGCGCCCTGCTCGTCGGCCCACGGACGGCCGAACGAGTTGGGCGCATAGGTCGGTCGGTCGCCGGTGTGGTGGTAGTTCATCGGGCCGTCCGCGACGTAGCGGTTGACCGCCGGGATGGGCTGGTTGACTGGCAACTGGTCGAAGTTGGCGCCGATCCGCGCGCGGTGGGCGTCGGCATACGCGAAGACGCGCGCCAGCAGCATCTTGTCGGGCGAGAACCCGATCCCCGGCACGGTGTTGCTCGGTGCGAACCCGGCCTGCTCGATCTGCGCGAAGTGGTTGGCCGGGTTTTCCTTGAGCGTCAACGTGCCGACCTCGGCCAGGGGGTAATCCGCGTGGGGCCAGACCTTGGTCAGGTCGAACGGGTTGTAGCGATAGGTCTTGGCGTCGTCGTAGGGCATGAGCTGCACGGAGAGTTTCCATGAAGGGAACTCGCCGCGGCCGATCGCCTCGAAGAGATCGCGGCGGTGGAAGTCGGCATCGGCGCCGGCGATCTGCTCGGCCTCGTCACCGGTGAGGCTTTCCACTCCTTGCTGGCTGTGGAAGTGGTATTTGACCCAGTGCTTCTCGCCGGCGGCGTTGACCCACAGATAGGTGTGCGAGCCGTAGCCGTTCATGAAACGCCAACTGCGCGGAAGGCCACGGTCGCCCATGAGATACGTCACCTGGTGAGCCGACTCGGGCGTGAGCGTCCAGAAGTCCCATTGCATCGTCGCGTCACGCAGCCCCGAGTCGGGCAGGCGCTTCTGGCTCCGGATGAAGTGGGGGAACTTCATCGGGTCGCGAAGGAAGAACACCGGCGTGTTGTTGCCGACGAGGTCGAAGTTGCCCTCGGTCGTGTAGAAGCGCAGCGCGAAGCCGCGCACATCACGCCAGGTGTCGGGGGAGCCGAGTTCACCGGCGACCGTCGAAAACCGGGCCAGGGTGCGCGTCGTCGCCCCGGGGGCAAAGACCGCTGCCTTCGTGTATGCCGTGACGTCACCGGTCACGACGAACTCCCCGAACGCGCCGGAGCCTTTGGCGTGCGGCTTGCGCTCGGGGACGTTTTCCCGGTTGAAGTGCGCGAGGGTGTCGATGAGGTGGGTGTCGTGGAGCAGGAGGGGACCGTTGGGACCCAGGCTCAGGCTGTTGCGGTCGCTCTCGGCGGGAGCACCTCCAGCTGTCGTCGAGCCGGTCTGGGGGGTGTGTTCTGCCATGGGAACTCCCTTGCGTATGTGGGCTATCGACTGACGGCCGCAACGCCATCATCGCTGTTACCTCTGACACCTACCACTGCGGCCGTCAGCTAACCGGTTCGCGGAAGGTTGCCGGGAGGTGAGACCCTGCTGCGATGCGCTTGCAGACCTACCGTGACGTCGTCGCGCTCCGCGACGCCCGGTCTGTGCTCGCGCTGGGCTTCCTCGTGCGGCTGCCGATGTTTGCTCTGGGGATCGTTTTGACGTTGCACGTCGTCTCGACGCTGGGCCGCAGCTACGGCGAGGCGGGACTGGTCTCGGCCGCGTTCACGATTGCGCTCGCGGTGTCCGCGCCCTGGCGTGGACGACTTCTGGACCGGTATGGCTTGCGACGCACCCTGGTGCCGTCGATCGTGGTCACGTCGCTGCTGTGGACGTCGCTGCCTTTCGTCTCGTATGCCGTGCTGCTGCCAGCCAGCGTCGTGGCGGGGGTGTTCGCGGTGCCGTCGTTCTCGATCCTGCGCCAGGCGCTCATCGCCGCGGTCCCGGACGGAAGTCGACGCAGCGCGCTGTCGCTCGATTCGGTCTTCACCGAGTTGTCCTTCATGATCGGCCCCGCGGTGGCGGTGTGGGCCGCCGCGACCTATGACACTCGCTGGGTGCTCTTCCTCCTCGCGATCGGCAATGTTGTGGCGGCGGTGGCCCTCTATGTCGCCAATCCCCGCATGCGCACCGACGCCAGCCTGATCCCGAGTGACGCCCAGCCATCGGACGCGCCGACCGTCCCCACGGGCAGCACGCCGGGGACCACTGCCTCGTGGGTGACCCCTGGTGTGCTTGCCGTCCTCGGCGCTGCCATGGCCTCGACGATCGTCTTGGCCGGGACGGACGTCAGCATCGTCGCTGCGCTCCGCGACATGGGTCAGACCGCGTCGATCGGGTGGGTCCTGTCACTGTGGGGAGCTGGGTCGCTCGTCGGCGGATTGGTCTACGGGGCCTGGCACCGCTCCATTTCGGCATTCTGGCTCCTCGGTGGCCTGGCCGCGTCGACGATCCCGGTCGCGCTGGCATGGAATCTGCCCATGTTCGCCGTGCTCGTGACCATCTGCGGCGTCCTCTGCGCACCCACCATCACGGCCACCGTCGACACTCTGTCGCGGGCTGTCCCGGAGCGCTCGCGCGGCGAGGCGATGGGTTGGCACGGGTCGGCGATGACGAGCGGCCAGGCAGTCGGTGCGCCTCTGGCCGGGTTTGCCATCGACCACGCCGGGTGGGGATGGGGGTTCGTCTCGGTCTCCCTCGTCGGCCTGGCCGTCGCGGTCCTCGGAGCGGGCGCCACGCAGGTGCGGCGGGCCAGACGGATGCGCCGGTCGGGGGCGGTCACCGATCCGGAAGTCGTCCGGTCCTGACAGACCTGGTAATCTCACTCCTTGACCTATCACGGCGTGCTCTCGTGGCGCTCGTGATGTGCAAGAGAAGCCCCGCTTCCACCCGCGTCGACCGTCGAGGTCGCCGGGTCCGGTCTTTCGCTCACCCGGCAGGTGCCGGGGTTGCGGTGTATGCCGCAGCGCGAGCGAGGCGCGTGCGCGCCGGCAGGTGACTGCCCGGCATACCCGCTCGCGACGACCAGCGAAGGCTCCTGGCGCACCGATGGTGGCGAGGGGCCTTCTCTCGTTCGACCCAGAGGTCGTCGTCGCCATATGGAGAAGGAGCACCACATCAGCGAGCCTCGCATCAACGAGCGCATCCGGGTCCCCGAGGTGCGCCTGGTCGGCCCCAACGGGGAGCAGGTCGGCATCGTCCGCGTCGAGGAGGCACTGCGACTGGCAGCTGAGGCCGATCTCGACCTCGTCGAGGTCGCTCCCGATGGAGCGGCCTCCGGTCGCCAAGCTCATGGACTTCGGCAAGTTCAAGTACGAAGCTGCCCTCAAGGCCCGGGAAGCCCGCAAGAACCAGGTCAACACGGTCATCAAGGAGATCAAACTCCGACCGAAGATCGACCCGCACGACTACGGCACCAAGAAGGGTCACGTCGAGCGCTTCCTCAAGGCCGGCGACAAGGTCAAGGTCACGATCATGTTCCGTGGCCGCGAGCAGTCGCGTCCCGAGCTCGGGTTCCGGTTGCTGCAGCGGCTCGCCCAAGACGTCGCGGAGCTCGGCTTCGTCGAGTCGGCGCCCAAGCAGGACGGCCGCAACATGGTCATGGTCATCGGCCCGACCAAGAAGAAGGCCGAGGCCAAGGCGGAGGCCCGGCGGGCCCGCGAGACGCTCTCCGGCAGCCCGTCCGCAGCGTCACGAGGCAGATGACACCCAGGCCGGGTTGGCTCAGGAGGCAGGCGTCGCCGAGTCGATGGGCAATGCCCCCGTTGAATCTGCGCCTGCAGCGCCTGCAGCGCCTGCGGCACCCGCGGCACCCGCAGCACCTGTCGCGCCCGTGACGGCTCCGGCTCCGGCGGTGGCCCCTGCACCGGCAGCTCCTGCCGCAGCGACGCCAGCGCCCGCCACCCCGGCGGCACCCGCCACCCCAGCGGCACCTCGGCCACGCCCGACCGCTCGTCCGGCTGCGCCCAAGCCGCCGACCCGCACCACCTAGGACAACGACACGCGGCTCGGCACGGACGCAGACGTCCGTGATGAGCCACGACACCGACCAGCACGACCCCGGCGGCCAACCCCCGCGCGGGACCAGCAGCGAAGGAGATCGGCGCACCATGCCGAAGAACAAGACCCACAGCGGGGCCAAGAAGCGCTTCCGCGTCACCGGGACGGGCAAGATCATGCGCGAGCAGGCCGGTGGCCGTCACCGCCTCGAGGTGAAGTCGAGCAAGGAAATGCGCTCGATCTCCGGCGACGTCCAGCTGTCCGCCCCCGACACCAAAAAGGTCAAGCGGCTGCTCGGTCTCTGACCGACCCCGCTGACGACGAAGGAGAAGTCACGTGGCACGCGTGAAGCGGGCGGTCAACGCCCACAAGAAGCGCCGGGTTGTCCTCGAGCGCGCCAGTGGTTACCGCGGGCAGCGCTCGCGGCTCTACCGCAAGGCCAAGGAGCAGGTCGTCCACTCGCTGGGCTACGCCTACCGGGACCGCCGGGCCAAGCAAGGGTGACTTCCGTCGCCTGTGGATCCAGCGGATCAACGCGGCCGCCCGCGCCAACGGCATGACCTACAACCGGTTCATGCAGGGCCTCAAGGCCGCCGGCGTCGAGGTCGACCGCAAGATCCTCGCCGACCTCGCGGTCAACGACGCGGCCGCCTTCAGCGCCCTCGTCGAGCTGGCCCGCGCGTCCGTTCCTGCCGCAGGCCACGCCGCAGGCCACGCCGCAGGCACTGCGGCCGGCGACGCGGCCTGATCCCAGCCGATCTCAGCCCGACCCGGCATACCGCCGGTCGTCGCGCACCGATCGCACCCGAGCGCCGAGCCATGGTCCACGCACCTCCCTTGAGCAATCCCCGATCTGATCGGGTCAAGGCGGTGCGCGGCCTGGCCCGGCGCTCGCTGCGTCAGCGGACCGGCCTCTTCCTCGCCGAAGGACCGCAGAGCGTCCGGGAGGCCGTGGGCTGCCGGCCAGAACTCGTGCGCGACCTCTACCTCACCGAAGCTGCGGCCGCACGCTATGCCGCGATCGTGCAGGACGCTCTCGCGTCGGGGCTGTTCGTCCACACCTGCACCGACGAGGTCCTCGCGGCCATGTGCGACACCGACGCCCCGCAGGGCATGCTCGCGGTATGCCGCGCGGAGACGCCGACCCTCGCCGAGCGTCCTCGGCGGTGCGCCGCGGCTCCTGCTCGTCCTCACCAACGTCCGTGACCCGGGCAACGCCGGCACCGTGATCCGCGGGGCCGATGCAGCCGGCGCCGACGCCGTCATCGTCTCCGACAACAGCGTCGACGTCTTCTGCCCGAAGGTCGTCCGCTCCACCGCGGGGTCCCTGTTCCACTTGCCGATCGTCACCGGGCTGCCAGTGCCGGAGATCCTCGGCGGGCTCGCCTGCAGCCGGGATCACGACGCTCGCCGCCGACGGCGCGGGCGACACGCTGTTGCACGACGCACCGCTGCGCGGCCCGCACGCGTGGGTCATGGGCAACGAGGCCTGGGGGCTGCCGGCCGAGATCCGCGACGCGTGCGATCAGGTTGTCCGCGTCCCCATCTACGGTCAGGCGGAGTCCCTCAACCTCGCCATGGCCGCCACCGTGTGCCTCTTTGAGTCGGCGCGCATCCAGCGGACGGGTCCGACCCCGACCTCGCCGCAGAAGTAGACTCGGGCGCCGAACCCGTGCGGAGCTCGAGCTCCGTCCTGCCGCGATCCGAATGTAGGGCCCATGTCTGGACCGAACACGTCGTACGACCCCGTCGAGGTTGCTGCTCTGCGACCCCGACACCCTGGCAGCGGCCGTGGCGGCCGCGCAGGCGGCGTTCGCTGCCGCCGCGGACCTCGAGGCCCTCAAGGCCGCTCGCCTCGCGCACCTCGACAAGGGCGCGGTGGCCCAGGCCCGGCGCGAGATCGGTGCACTCCCGCCGACGGCCAAGGCCGAAGCCGGAAAGCGGGTCGGCGCGGCGATGGAGGCCGTGCGGGCGGCATACGGAGCCCGCGAAGCGCAGCTGCACGCCCTCGCCGCCGAACGCATCCTCGTCCAGGAGCGGGTCGACGTCTCGATGCCTGTCGGGCGACGCGCCGTGGGTGCGCGGCACCCGGTCGAGTTGACCCAAGAGCGCCTCATGGACATCTTCGTCGGCCAGGGGTGGGAGGTCGCCGAGGGGCCCGAGGTCGAGTCCGAGTGGATGAACTTCGATGCGCTCAACCTCGGCAAGGACCACCCTGCCCGGCAGATGCAGGACACCTTCTTTGTCGACCCGCCCGGCGGCGGGCTGGTCCTGCGCACCCAGACCTCGCCGATCCAGATCCGCACGATGCTCACGCGGACTCCGCCGATCTACGTCGTGGCTCCCGGGCAAGGTCTTCCGCACCGACGACCTCGATGCCACCCACACGCCGGTCTTCCACCAGATCGAGCTGCTCGCCGTCGACAAGGGGCTGACGATGGCGCATCTGCGCGGGTCGATCGACCACTTCGTCCGGGCCATGTTCGGTGACGTGCGCACCCGGGTGCGGGCCTCCTACTTCCCGTTCACCGAGCCATCGATGGAGACCGACTTCGAGTGCTTCGCCTGCCTCGGCGGCGACGCCTCGGCGCGCTCGGACTGCCGCACATGCGGCGGCTCGGGGTGGATCGAACTCGGAGGGTCGGGCATGGTCAACCGGAAGGTGTTCACCGCCTGCGGGATCGACCCCGACGTCTACACCGGGTTCGCCTTCGGGTTCGGCATCGAGCGCGCCCTCCAGCTGCGCAACGGTGTCGGCGACATGCGCGACATCGTCGAGGGTGACGTGCGCTTCTCCTCGCAGTTCGGAATGGCGGTCTGACATGTTGGTGCCCCTGTCCTGGCTCGGCGAACTCGTCGACCTCGCGCCCGGCGCCAGAGGCGTCGACGTCGCTGCGTCACTCGTGTCGGTCGGGCTGGAGGAGGAAGAGCTCCACGGCGGCCGAGATCACCGGCCCTCTCGTCGTCGGGCGGGTCCTGACCATCGAGGAGGCCGTCCAGAAGAACGGCAAGACGATCCGCTATCTGCACGGTCGACGTCGGTGACCACGGGCAGCGGCTCACAGACGGCATACCTCAGGAAATCGTCTGTGGTGCAACGAACTTCGAGGTCGGCGACCTTGTGGTCGTCGTGCTCCCGGGCGCCACTCTCCCGGGCGGTTTCCAGATCTCGGCCCGCAAGACCTACGGGCGGGTCTCCAACGGGATGATCTGCGCCGAGGACGAGCTCGGGATCGGCTCCGACCACTCCGGGATCATCGTGCTCCAGCGCTACCTCGGCGAGGCGGCCGCGGCGCGCTCCAGCCCGGTGACGACGCCATCGCGCTCCTCGGCCTCGGCGAGGAGGTCGTCGAGGTCAACGTCACGCCCGACCGCGGCTACTGCTTCTCCATGCGCGGCATCGCCCGCGAGTACTGGCACTCCCAAGGCAGCCCGGACGGCGCCTTCCGCGATCCGGGTCTGGTCGCCGACGTGCCCGCCGACTCCACCGATGGGTATGCCGTCCACCTCGTCGACGCCGCGCCGATCGACGGGGTGCTGGGCTGCGACCGCTACGTCGCGCGGATCGTCCGAGGAGTCGACCCGTCAGCTCCCACCCCCGAGTGGATGAAGACGCGGCTCACCCAACTCGGGATGCGCCCGATCTCCCTCGCCGTCGATGTGACCAACTACGTCATGATGCTCGTCGGCCAGCCCCTGCACGCCTTCGACCTCGCGACTCTCTCGGGCGCGATCGGAGTGCGGCGCGCGCGCCCGGGGGAGACCCTCACGACGCTCGACGACGTCGAGCGTGCGCTGTATCCCGAGGACCTGCTCATCACGGACGGCGGTCAGGTGCCGCTGGCCATCGCGGGCGTCATGGGTGGGGCCACGAGCGAGGTCACCGCGTCGACGACCGACATCCTCATCGAGGCCGCACACTTCGACCCGATCACCGTGGCCCGGTCCTCGCGCCGGCACCGGCTCGTCAACGGAGGCGTCCAAGCGGTTTGAGCGGGGCGTCGACCCGAAGGTCACCGCCGCCGCGGCCCAGTTGGCCGTGAGCCTGCTCGTGGAGCACGGAGGCGGGGTCGCCGACGACGGCGGCACGGACGTCGACCTCACCCTGCCGCGGGCGGCATACGACCTCGACCCCACGCTCCCGGCGCGGCTCGTCGGCGTCGACTACTCCCGCGAGCGGGTCGTCGCGATCCTGCGGCACCTTGGCTGCGAGGTGGTCGACAACGGCGCTAGACACCATCGCGGTGACCGCCCCCTCGTGGCGTCCGGATCTCGTCGACGGCCCGGACTACGCGGAGGAAGTCGCGCGGATCGACGGCTACGA
Organism: Dermatophilaceae bacterium; assembly: GCA_037046615.1. Lineage (GTDB taxonomy): Bacteria > Actinomycetota > Actinomycetes > Actinomycetales > Dermatophilaceae > Phosphoribacter. Next base: position 15,870 of record JBAOHD010000006.1, on the reverse strand, counting down.
ACGGATCCCGTCGGTCCTGCCGACCCCGACCGCGGGCCGTGGCCTCACGCACGCTCAGCAGGTGCGCCGCATCGTCGCCTCCGCCCTCGTGGGCCGGGGTGCGACCGAGGTGCTGACCTACCCCTTCGTGCCGACCACGTTCGCAGACACGTTCGGGCTCCCGGCCGACGACCCTCGTCGCGGGGCGGTCCGGCTGGCCAACCCGCTGTCGGACGAGGCGCCGTTCATGCGCACGTCTGTGCTCGACACCCTCGTCGAGGCGGTCCGCCGTAATGTCTCCCGCGGTCACCGTGACCTCGTCCTGTTCGAGATCGGCTCGGTGACCCACCCGAGGCCCGGCAGCGACCACACCGCCCCTGTGCCCGGCGTGAGTCACCGTCCTGCGCCGGAAGTCATCGCCGCTATCGAGGTCGCCGTCCCCGCTCAGCCGCGGCATCTCGCGGTCGCCCTGTGCGGCGAGGTCGAGCGCTCCGGGTGGTGGGGGAAGGGTCGTCCGGCGGAGTGGTCCGACGCCGTGGAGTTCGCCCAGGTCGCCGCTGGCGCCGTCTCGGTTGTCGCTCACGGCGACGGCTTCCGAGCGTGCCCCGTGGCACCCGGGCCGGTGCGCCGAGCTCACGCTCGCCCGACGGCACGACCAGTCGGGTATGCCGGTGAGCTCCACCCCGCCGTGTGCGCGCGGCTCGGCTTGCCGGCCCGCACCTGCGCCGCCGAACTCGATCTCGACGTCCTCACGGCTGCCTGCGCCGAGCCGGTCAAGCAGAGGCGACTACTCGACCCGCCCGGTCGCCCTCACGGACGTCGCGCTCACGGTCGACGAGTCGGTCGCGGCCGGCGACGTCCTCGACGTGCTGCGATCGGCGGCGGGGGCGGACCTCTGAGACCATCGCCCTCTTCGACGTCTACCGCGGGGATCAGGTCGGCGACGGCAAGAAGTCGCTCGCGTTCCGGCTGGCCTTCCGCGCAGCCGACCGCACCCTGACCACCGACGAGGTGAGTCGGTGCCGTGATGCGGCCGTGGCGGCTGCGGCCGGACGTTTTGGGGCGGTCCAGCGCTGACCGGCCACCTGCCGCCGCCCGCACCCCCGACTGATCGGCTCGACCGTCGGGGGAGCGCGACGGCGTCGGCGGTCGTCGTCCTGGCCACCGGCGTCGCATTGGCGCTCCACGTCGGCAAACTGCCGCCGGCCGTGCCGACGCTGACCCAGGAATGGGGCATCTCGCTCGTCCAAGCGGGCTTCCTCCTCTCCCTCGTCCAGTTCGCCGGCATGGTGCTCGGCCTCGCGATCGGTGTCAGCGCCGACGGGATCGGCCTGCGTCGGTCGATGCTCATCGGCCTGTCGATCCTCACCGCGGCGTCCGTCGCTGGTGGATTCGCGTCGAGCTATCCAGTCCTGCTCGTCCTGCGGGCGCTCGAAGGCCTCGGCCTGCTCATGGCGGCGGTGCCTGCCCCCGGCTTGCTGCGCCGCGTCGTGACCGCCGGGCAGGTGACCCGGGTGCTGGGGATCTGGGGCGCCTACATCCCGTTCGGCACCGGCATGGCGTTTCTCATCGGCCCGTGGGTCATCGGGCACGGTTCGTGGTCGCTGTGGTGGTGGCTGCTCGCCGCGACGACAGCGCTCTCCCTCGCGGCCGTCGCCTTCGTCGTCCCCCCGGATCCACCCCGTGTCGCCGGCACTCGTCGCAGCGCCGGAGCGACCGCCCGCGTCCGGTTGACGCTGGGGAGCGCCGGCCCGTGGACGGCCGCGCTGGCCTTCGGGGTGTATGCCGCGCAGTGGATGGCCGTCATCGGCTTTCTCCCCAGCTTGTATGCCGCGGCCGGCTGGGTGGGTGCCGTGGGTGCCCTCCTCACGAGCGTGGTCCCGTGGGTCAACGTCATCGGCAATGTCGTCGCCGGGGTGCTGCTGCACCGGGGCTGGCGTCCGCGATCGGTGCTGGTGCTCGGCTTCGCCGGTCAGGCCGTCGGCACGATCCTCGCCTTCGCCAGCGTGACCGAAGCAGCGCCTGTCGTGCGCTTCGCCGGCGCTCTGGTGTTTTCCATGGTCGGAGGCCTCGTGCCGGGCGCCCTCTTCGCGGTGGCGCCCCGGGTCGCGCCAGACGAGGGCACGATCTCGACGACGATCGGGCTGATCCAACAGTTGTCCTCCGCTGGACAGGTCATCGGCCCGCCGGCGGTTGCGTGGCTGGCCAGCAGGGTCGGCGGCTTCCAGTGGACCTGGGCGGCATGCCTTGGCTGTTGCTTGCTCGGAGCCGCCCTGGCCGCGGTCCTCGACCGGAAAACCCGAGCGCATACATAATCTCGTCGGTGTATAGTCATGCATCGTGACGACGGCAGCGGTAGTGGGTGCCAGTGGGTATGCCGGCGGCGAAATCCTTCGCCTGCTGTTGGCTCACCCGACGATCGAGATCGGTGCGGTGACCGCGGACTCGTCCGCAGGGCAAGCGCCTGGGGGAGATCCACCCGCACCTGACCCCGCTGGCCGACCGGGTCATCGCGCCGACGACGGGTGAAACCGTGGCCGGCCACGACATCGTCTTCCTCGCGCTCCCGCACGGCGCCTCGGCAGCCTTCCTCCCGCACCTCGCGCCCGAGCAGATCGTCATCGACTGCGGCGCCGACTACCGGCTGAGCGACCAGGCCGGCGTGGGCTGCGTTCTACGACACCCCGTATGCCGGGTCCTGGCCCTACGGCTTGCCCGAGCTCCTCGCCGCCGACGGGCGCAAGGCACGGGTCCACCTCGCCGGGGCTCGCCGGATCGCCGTGCCCGGGTGCTACCCGACGGCCATCTCGCTCGCGCTGGCGCCGGGATTTGCCGCCGGTCTCCTCGAGCCCGAAGACGTGGTGATCGTCGCCGCGAGCGGCACGTCGGGCGCCGGCAAGTCGCTCAAGCCGCACCTGCTCGGCGCCGAAGTGATGGGCTCGATGTCACCCTACGGCGTGGGCGGAGGCCACCGGCATACTCCTGAAATCGAGCAAAACCTCTCTGCTGCAGCGGGGTGCCGGCGTGTCGGTGTCCTTCACACCGACACTCGCCCCGATGTCCAGAGGCATCCTCGCGACGTGCACCGCCCGGCTTCGACCCGGAGTCGACCCCGAGGTGGTGCGGGCCGCCTGGGTGCAGGCGTATGCCGACGAACCCGTCGTCCACGTGCTGCCAGAGGGGGCCTGGCCCCGCACCGCTGACGTCGTCGGAGCAAACACTGTCCACCTCCAGGTGATCGTCGACACTCACGCCGGGCGCGTCATCGCCGTCGCCGCGATCGACAACCTCACCAAGGGCACGGCCGGCGGGGCGATCCAGTGCGCCAACCTCGCGCTCGGGCTGCCCGAGACCGCTGGCCTTCCCCTCGTCGGAGTCGCCCCATGAGCACCGAAACCGTCACTCTTCCCCGGGGATTCCGGGCCGCCGGGGTCACAGCGGGCCTCAAGGCCAGCGGTCGGCCCGATCTCGCGCTCGTCGTCAACGACGGGCCCCTCCGGCACGCGGCTGCGGTGTTCACGAGCAACCGGGTCGAGGCCGCACCCGTGACGTGGTCACGGCAGGTCGTCACCGACGGGAGGGTCGACGCCGTCGTGCTCAACTCCGGTGGCGCCAACGCCTGCACCGGATCACCGGGCTTCCTTGACACGCACCGCACCGCGGAGCACGTCGCAGACCTCCTTGGCATCTCAGCCGGGGATGTCGCCGTGTGCTCGACCGGTCTCATCGGTGAGCGACTGCCGATGGATCGGCTCCTGCCCGGCGTCGTCGCCGCGGTCGACTCCCTCACCCCGCACGGCCACGACGCCGCCGCGACGGCGATCATGACGACCGACTCGGTCTCGAAGCAGGCCTCCGCAGCCGGCGACGGCTGGCAGGTCTGCGGGATGGCCAAGGGTGCCGGGATGCTCGCACCGGCGCTCGCGACGATGCTGGTCGTCCTCACGACCGACGCCGCCGCCACCCCGACCGCCCTCGACGTCGCGCTGCGCGCCGCCACGTCGGTGAGCTTCGACCGCATCGACTCCGACGGCTGCATGTCGACCAATGACACGGTGCTCCTCATGGCGTCCGGGGCCTCAGGGACGACTGCCCTCGCAGGACGAGCTCACGGCCGCGGTGACAGCGGTGTGCGCCGACCTCGCCCGGCAACTCATCGCGGACGCCGAAGGCGCCTCGCACGACATCGAGATCGAGGTGCGCACCGCAGCCACAGAGGCCGACGCGCTCGACGTTGCGCGGGCTGTCGCGCGCAACAACCTCTTCAAATGCGCCGTCTTCGGCAACGACCCCAACTGGGGCCGGGTCCTCGCGGCCGTGGGCACCACCCAGGCCGCCTTCGACCCCGCCCATCTCGCGGTGACGATGAACGGCGTCACCGTATGCCGCGACGGCGGGGTCGGCGACGACCGCTCCCTCGTGGACCTCACTCCAAGGCATCTGCACCTCGTCGTCGACCTGCACGCCGGTGACAGCACCGCCACGGTCTGGACCAACGACCTCACGCACGACTACGTCCACGAGAACTCGGCCTACAGCACCTGAGCCCGGCAGACCGGAGGAGCACCATGCGATCACTGCGGGTTGAGCACGCCGACGCTCTCGCATCAGCCGCACTCAAAGCGGGCACGCTCGTCGAGGCACTGCCGTGGCTCGAGCGCTTCCGCGGCGCCCTCGTCGTGGTCAAATACGGCGGCAACGCGATGATCGACGACGCCCTCAAGCGGGCCTTCGCCCAGGACATCGCCTTCCTCCGGTATGCCGGTCTGCGTCCCGTCGTCGTCCACGGCGGCGGCCCACAGATCGGCGCGATGCTCTCCAAACTCGGTCTCACGAGCGAGTTCAAGGGCGGCCTGCGAGTGACGACGCCTGAGGTCATGGACGTCGTCCGCATGGTGCTCACGGGCCAGGTCGGCCGCGAACTCGTCGGGCTGCTCAATCATCACGGGCCCCTGGCCGTGGGCCTGTCCGGTGAGGACGCCGAGCTGTTCGCGTGCCCGTCGCCGGGGCACCGTCATCGACGGGGAAGAGCGTCGACCTCGGCCTCGTCGGCGACGTCGAACGCGGTCAATCCCGCTGCGGTGCTAGACATTCTCGACGCCGGCCGCATCCCCGTCGTCTCGACGGTCGCTCCCGACCTCGGCACCCCCGGACAAGTGCTCAACGTCAACGCCGACACCGCCGCCGCGGCGCTCGCCGTCGCCCTCGGCGCCCGCAAGCTCGTCGTCCTCACCGATGTCGAAGGCGTCTACGCCGACTGGCCCGACAAGTCGTCACTGCTCTCCCAGCTCAGTGCCCTTGAGGCCCGCGAGCTGCTCGCGACCGTCGATGCGGGGATGGTCCCCAAGCTCGAAGCCTGCGTGCGGGCAGTCGAGGGCGGCGTGCCCCAGGCCCACGTCGTCGACGGGCGCACGCCGCACTCGATCCTGCTCGAGGTCTTCACCGACGCCGGGATCGGAACGATGGTCTTGCCCGACTGCAGGGGATGGCCGCATGACCGGCCACGTCCCGCAGTGGCTCGGCCGGTATGCCGGGTCACTCCTACCGGTCTTCGGTGTCCCGCAGACCGTCCTGTCCCACGGCGCAGGGGTGCTACGTCGTCGACGTCGACGGCAAGCGCTATCTCGACCTCCTCGGCGGGATCGCCGTCAATACCCTGGGTCACGGCCACCCGGCGATTGTCGAAGCGGTCACCAAGCAGGCCTCGGCGGTGCTGCACGTCTCTAACTTCTTCACGACCGAGCCTCAGGTCGAGCTGGCCGAGGCGATCCTGCGGCATACCCAGGCCCCGGCAGGGTCGGCGGTCTTCTTCGCCAACTCCGGCACGGAGGCCATCGAAGCGGCGATCAAGCTGGCCCGCCGCACCGGCCGATCGCGGATCATCGCCGCCGTTGGGCTCCTTCCACGGTCGCTCGACCGGAGCCCTCGCGCTCACGTGGAAGCCGGCTTACCGGGAGCCATTCGAGCCGCTCATCCCTGACGTCGTCCACGTTCCCTACAACGACGAGGACGCGCTGCGCGCAGCCGTCGCCGACGCTGGCGACGCGCTCTCCGCCGTGATCCTCGAACCCATCCAGGGCGAGGGCGGAGTCATCCCCGCGACAACGGCATACCTGCGCCTGGCCCGCCACCTGACCACCTCGGCTGGTGCCTTGCTCATCCTCGACGAGATCCAGAGCGGCGTCGGTCGCACGGGACGGTGGCTGGCCTGCCACGCACGCCGGGGTCGTGCCTGACGCGGTCACGCTCGCCAAGGGCCTGGCCGGCGGCGTGCCGATCGGGGCGCTCGTGACGATGGGCCCGGCCGTCACCGGCTTGCTCATGGCCGGTCAGCACGGGAGCACGTTCGGTGGCAACCCGCTCGCCTGCGCGGCAGGGCTCGCCACCGTGCGGACCATCGAAGTCCGATGACCTGCTCGCGCACGCCGAGGCGATGGGCGAGCACCTCGCGGCGGGGGTCGCCGCCCTGCGCCACCCTCTCGTCGATCACGTGCGCGGTCGGGGACTGCTCCTGGCCGTCGTCCTGCGGGCTCCCGTTGCAGCGACCGTTGCCGCGCGGGCACTCGACGCCGGTTTCCTAGTCAATGCCGTTGCGCCCGAGGCGATTCGACTCGCTCCGCCCTTGGTCATCGGGGCCCATGAGCTCGACACGTTCATCGCCGCGCTTCCCGAGTTGTTGGCCGGCCTCGACGGCTCCGACGTCCCGTGATCCCGACCACGCCGACAGCCAGGCGCGCCCGAGTCGCCGCCCTCATCGGGTCACAGGAGGTCCGTTCGCAGGGCGAACTTCTCGCGCTCCTGCACGACGAGGGCATCGAGGTCACCCAGGCGACCCTCTCCCGCGACCTCGTCGAACTCGGCGCCACGAAAGTCCGCCGCGGTCGCGCCCTCGTGTATGCCGTGCCCGGGTCGACCACGCCTCGGTCAGGCGACGATGTCCCCGGCCGCGTCCGCCGCGCCCTGGAAGAACTCCTCGTGACCGCCGACGCATCGGCCAACCTCGCGGTGTTGCGCACTCCGCCGGGGGCCGCCAACTACCTCGCGTCGATGATCGATCAGAGCCATGTCGACGGGGTGATCGGCACGATCGCCGGGGATGACACGATTCTCGTCGTGACCCACGACCCCGATGGTGGAGCCGAGGTGGCTCGACGTCTGCTCGACCTCGCCGGTGCCGGCGAGGCCTGACACAGCGGACCCCAGCAGTCGCTCGCGGACTCACAAGACCCCAGCTACACCCGAGCCAGACCCGAGGAGAGCATCGGTATGCCGCAGTCCCAGTCGTCCGACCGCGTCAGCTTGTGGGGCGGTCGCTTCGCCGGCGGTCCAGCCGATGCCCTTGCCGAGCTCTCTCGCAGCACCCACTTCGACTGGCGCCTCGCGCCCTATGACATCGCCGGATCCATCGCCCACGCGCACGTGCTCCATGGCGCCGGGCTCCTCGACACGCACGCCCTCGCCACGATGGAAGGAGCTCTGCGTGATTTGCTCGCCGATGTGCAGGCGGGTGCCTTCACGCCGGACCCAGACGACGAGGACGTCCACACCGCGCTCGAGCGGGGACTCATGGCGCGGGCAGGTGCCGACATCGGGGGCAGGCTGCGCGCCGGCCGTAGTCGCAACGACCAGATTGCCACGCTCCTGCGGATGTATCTGCGCGATGCTGCCCGGCAGATCGCTGGCCTCGTGCTGGACGTCGTCGCCGCGCTCGTGGAGCAATCCGAGCGGCATTTCGGGGTCGCGATGCCCGGACGGACCCACCTGCAGCATGCCCAGCCCGTGCTCCTGTCGCACCATCTCCTGGCGCATGCGTGGGCACTGCTGCGCGACGTGGACCGCCTCCATGACTGGGACGGTCGGGCCGACGTGTCGCCCTATGGGTCCGGGGCCCTGGCGGGCAGCTCGCTGGGGCTCGACCCGCAGGCAGTGGCTCGCGAACTCGGCTTCTCCGACTCCGTGGCCAACTCGATCGACGGCACGGCGAGCCGCGACATCGCTGCGGAGTTTGCCTTCGTCATGGCGATGATCGGGGTCGACCTCTCGCGATTCGCCGAGGAGGTCGTCATCTGGGCGACGAAGGAGTTCTCTTACGTCACTCTCGATGACGCCTACTCGACCGGGTCGAGCATCATGCCGCAGAAGAAGAACCCCGATGTCGCCGAACTCACGCGCGGGAAGGCCGGGCGCCTCATCGGCGACCTCGCCGGCCTCCTCGCGACCCTCAAGGCGCTCCCTCTGGCCTACAACCGTGACCTGCAAGAGGACAAGGAGCCCGTCTTCGACGCGGTCGACACGATGACCGTCCTGCTGCCTGCCTTCGCGGGGATGACCGCGACGCTCGTCTTCCACACCGAGCGACTCGAGAGCCTCGCCCCGCAGGGCTTCGCTCTCGCGACCGATGTGGCCGAGTGGCTCGTGCGTCAGGGCGTGCCCTTCCGCGTCGCCCACGACGTGGCCGGCGAGTGCGTCCGGGTGTGCGAAGGACGGGGGATCGAACTCTGGGACCTGACCGACGACGACCTCGCCGGCATCCACCCAGCGCCTGACCCCGAAGGTGCGGGAGGTGCTCACTGTCGCCGGATCGCTCGGCTCGCGCAACGGCCGCGGCGGCACGGCACCCGACCGGGTCCGCGAGCAACTCGCTGACGTGCGCGCGTCGCTCGACGCAGCGCGCGCCGCAACCCGCTCCTGACCCGCTCGTCACCCAGGCCTGACGTGCTCCTGACTGCTCCTGACTGCTCCTGAACTGTTCCTGACTCGGTCTCTCACACGCGGCTGACCCGCGTCACCCGGAAGGCCGGGTCGGCGCGCAAGGCCATGAACTCCAGCGCGCGCTCCTGCGACGCGACGTCGACCGTGCTGTGCGGCGTCCAGCGCTGGCACTGCTGCGGGTCGCCCGTCCTCACCCACCGCGACGTACACGCTCGTGCACTGGGTTGCCAGCGCCAACTCGCCGGTGCGCGGGCTGCCCGACAACACCCGCAGTGCGACATGCATCGAGGACCGGCCCGGTGTGGACCAGTCGCGCCTGGATCTCGATGAGATCGCCGATCCGGATCGGGCGGATGAACGACACACCACCGGAAAAGCGCGAGACGACGTGTGCGCCACTCCACCCGGAGGCACAGACGTAGCCGGTCTCGTCGATCCACCGCATGAGGATGCCGCCGTGGACCTTGCCACCCCAGTTGACATCCGTCGGCGCGGCGAGGAACCGCAGCGTGGCGGAATGGGCCTCGGTCGGCGCCTCCCAGTCCTGGGCGGCGACGAGGGCCTTGACTCGCTCCCGCAGCTCGATCCGGCGCTCGGCCTCCGCTTTGGCCGCGCGCAGCACGGCGCCCTGCGGCTCCCACTGCGGGACCTCGACGGTGCGTCCGTCATCGCCGACGGCGACGAATACCATGCGGCACTCGAAGGCGTGCTCCACCGACCCCTGACGTGGGTTGCCCGAGGCGACGTCGACGACGATCGTCATGCTGCTGCGCCCGGTGAGGACGACTTGCGCGGACACCTCGACGAGGTCGCCGATCTGGACCGGCCGGTGGAAGTCGATATTGCCGACATAGGCGGTGACGCAGTATCGCCCGGACCACCCTGCGGCACAGGCGAATCCAGCCTTGTCGATCCATTCGAGGATCCGTCCGCCGCTCACCGTGCCACCCTGGCCGGCGTCGGTCGGGGCGGCCATGAAGCGCAAGGTGATCATGTCCGGTGACGGCGGTGGACGGCATACGAGCAGCGTAGGACCCGCGCTGTCGGGGACACTGGCCGGTATGCCGCGCGCCACTGCAGCGTTCTACGAGCGCGACGTCCACGACGTCGCGCGTCGCCTCCTCGGGGCGAGAGTCGAGCCACGCGGGGGTGACGATCCGCCTCACCGAGGTCGAGGCGTATGCCGGGATGGGGGACCCGGGATCCCATGGCTTTCGCGGCCCGACCCCGCGCACCCGGGTCCTGTTCGGTCCTCCCGGGGGCCTCTACGTCTACTTCACCTACGGGATGCACTGGTGCGCCAACCTCGTCACCGGGCCGGAAGGCGGCGGGGGAGCAGTCCTCCTGCGCGCGGGTGAGGTCGTCGACGGGGTCTCCATCGTCGAGGCGCGACGCCCGGGATGTCCGACCCCGGGACTGGGCGCGCGGGCCGGCCCGGCTGGCCCGCTGCTTGGCCCTCACGGGGCGAGCACGAACGGCGACCGACACCTCTGGCCCCGGGCTCTCCCGTGGTCGTCGACCTCGCCGACCCCCTCGCTCCCTCGGCGATCCGGCGGGGACCGCGCGTCGGCGTGAGCGGTCCGGGAGGTGACGGGACGGCATACCCATGGCGGTCCTGGATCGATGGCGACCCCACCGTGTCGCTCTATCGCCCCGGGAAGGTGCGTGGCGCCGCCGCTGCCGACTGAACCGAGCCACAAACGGCGAGACCCGGTGGCATTGCAGGTATGCCGTGCGGCAGGCTTGACCCCGGCCCGCGCGCGAGCAGGCACGACGACGAAAGGGACGGCATACCGTGAGCGACCATCCTCGACGAGCTGCAGTGGCGCGGATCGGTGGCGCTGACCACCGACGAGACCGCGCTGCGGGAGGCACTCGCGAGCGGGCCGATCACGGCCTATTGCGGCTTCGACCCGACCGCGCCGTCGCTGCACTTCGGCAACCTCGTGCAACTCGTCGTGCTGCGGCGGCTGCAGCGGGCCGGACACCGGGTCATCTGTCTCGTCGGGGGCTCGACCGGTCTCATCGGCGACCCCAAGCCCACGTCCGAACGCGTCCTCAAGACCAAGGACGAGGCGGCCGCGAATGTCGCGCGGATCAAGGAGCTGGTGCGGCCCTTCCTCGACTTCGACGGCACTGACCCGGCGTGCGCAGCACCCGCGCCGTCCTCGTCGACAACCTCGACTGGACCGCCCCGATGTCCGCGCTGGACTTCCTGCGCGACATCGGCAAGCACTTCCGGGTCAACCAGATGATCCGCAAGGAGGCCGTGGCCCGCCGGCTCGAGAGCCAGGAAGGCATCTCCTACACCGAGTTCAGCTACCAGTTGCTGCAGGCGCTGGACTTCCTCGAGCTCTACCGCAGCCACGGGTGCACCCTGCAGACCGGCGGCTCGGACCAGTGGGGCAACCTCACCGCCGGGGTCGACCTCATCCACCGCGTGGAGGGCGTCGGGGTGCACGCGCTGGCGACGCCCCTGCTCACCGATGCCTCGGGTGCGAAGTTCGGCAAGTCCGAGGGCAACGCGATCTGGCTCTCGGCCGACATGACCAGCCCCTACGCCTTCTACCAGTACTTCCTCAACGTCGAGGACGCGTCGGTCGTCACCCTGCTCAAGGTCTTCACCGACCTCGGGCAGGAGGAGATCGCCGAGCTTGAGCGGCAGGTCGACCGACGAGCCCTTCCGGCGGACGGCACAGCGGCACCCTGGCGGCCGTCATGACGACGCTCGCGCACGGGCAGGCCGCGACCGCGGCCGTCCAGGCGGCGTCGGAGGCGATCTTCGGCAAGGGCGACGTGCGTGCGCCTCGACCCGCAGACCCTGGCGGGATGCGCTCGCGGAGCTGCCCGCCGGGGATGTGGCCGCGGGTGCGACCGTCGTCGATGCCCTGGTCGCCACGGGCCTGGTCGACTCGCGCAACGCGGCTCGCCGGGTCCTGGGGGAGGGCGGGGTCTCGGTCAACAACGTCAAGGTCACCGACGCCGACGCGGTGCTCCGGCCGGAGGACTTCCTGCACGGGTATGCCGTCGCTGCTGCGTCGCGGCCGCAAGGCCCAGGCCGCCGCACGGCTCGCCGCCGCAGGACTGACGGTCGCGTCGACCTCTCGACGGCACGCGCGCTTGACGGCCGGCAGCGTGCCCCGGCGAGGTCGCGTGAGCACGAAATCCGCTCGATTTGGCGATCGGGCCGAAACGTCGGGCTATGGTTCTGCTCCGTCAGCCCGAGAGGGAGGAACGGACACCCGCCACCGCGGGATGGCCGGTCCCGCGGACTGACTCCCACGTGAAGGACCGTCCACGGCAGTCCTTGACAGCCTGCCTGCGGAAGACCGCGCGGTCCACCGGAGTGAACGCCGGCCGGTCGAAAGCCTGCTAGAGTGGGGACTACCCGCAGAGAGCCAAGCGCGCTCGATCCGCGAACAGGCAGCTGTCCCACGAGCAGACGCCGGCCGGATTTGACGCCCAAGATGGACGCGGGTAAGATTGAAGGGTTGCCCCAAAGCCGGGTCCGACTGGACCAGGTGACGGTGCGCGTCCGAACCTTGAGAACTCAACAGCGTGCCAAAAATCGATGCCAATAACCTCGTCTCGAGGCGGCATACGCGCTCGCCAACGGTGAGCAGCGACGTCACTCGAACGAAAATCCTTTGGTTGACAATGAATAAACACGAGCAGCTTCGCGCTGCTCGGCTAGTTGTTCTTGCTCAGTCAGTGAAACAACCCTTCGTGGGTAGCAGTTTCCACGGCCTCGTGCCGTTAGGAGCACAAACATCAACGGAGAGTTTGATCCTGGCTCAGGACGAACGCTGGCGGCGTGCTTAACACATGCAAGTCGAACGGTGACGAGGAGCTTGCTCCTCTGATCAGTGGCGAACGGGTGAGTAACACGTGAGTAACCTGCCCCAGACTCTGGGATAACAGTTGGAAACAGCTGCTAATACCGGATACGAGACGGAGAGGCATCTCTACCGTCTGGAAAGTTTTTCGGTCTGGGATGGACTCGCGGCCTATCAGCTTGTTGGTGAGGTAATGGCTCACCAAGGCGACGACGGGTAGCCGGCCTGAGAGGGCGACCGGCCACACTGGGACTGAGACACGGCCCAGACTCCTACGGGAGGCAGCAGTGGGGAATATTGCACAATGGGCGAAAGCCTGATGCAGCGACGCCGCGTGAGGGATGACGGCCTTCGGGTTGTAAACCTCTTTCAGCAGGGAAGAAGCGAAAGTGACGGTACCTGCAGAAGAAGCACCGGCTAACTACGTGCCAGCAGCCGCGGTAATACGTAGGGTGCGAGCGTTGTCCGGAATTATTGGGCGTAAAGAGCTTGTAGGCGGTTTGTCGCGTCTGCAGTGAAAATCCGGGGCTCAACCCCGGACTTGCTGTGGGTACGGGCAGACTAGAGTGTGGTAGGGGAGACCGGAATTCCTGGTGTAGCGGTGGAATGCGCAGATATCAGGAGGAACACCGATGGCGAAGGCAGGTCTCTGGGCCACAACTGACGCTGAGAAGCGAAAGCATGGGGAGCGAACAGGATTAGATACCCTGGTAGTCCATGCCGTAAACGTTGGGCGCTAGGTGTGGGGCTCATTCCACGAGCTCCGTGCCGCAGCTAACGCATTAAGCGCCCCGCCTGGGGAGTACGGCCGCAAGGCTAAAACTCAAAGGAATTGACGGGGGCCCGCACAAGCGGCGGAGCATGCGGATTAATTCGATGCAACGCGAAGAACCTTACCAAGGCTTGACATATACCGGAAACATCCAGAGATGGGTGCCCCGCAAGGTCGGTATACAGGTGGTGCATGGTTGTCGTCAGCTCGTGTCGTGAGATGTTGGGTTAAGTCCCGCAACGAGCGCAACCCTCGTTCTATGTTGCCAGCGCGTAATGGCGGGGACTCATAGGAGACTGCCGGGGTCAACTCGGAGGAAGGTGGGGATGACGTCAAATCATCATGCCCCTTATGTCTTGGGCTTCACGCATGCTACAATGGCCGGTACAAAGGGCTGCGATACCGCGAGGTGGAGCGAATCCCAAAAAACCGGTCTCAGTTCGGATTGGGGTCTGCAACTCGACCCCATGAAGTCGGAGTCGCTAGTAATCGCAGATCAGCAACGCTGCGGTGAATACGTTCCCGGGCCTTGTACACACCGCCCGTCAAGTCACGAAAGTCGGTAACACCCGAAGCCGGTGGCCCAACCCTTGTGGAGGGAGCCGTCGAAGGTGGGACTGGCGATTGGGACTAAGTCGTAACAAGGTAGCCGTACCGGAAGGTGCGGCTGGATCACCTCCTTTCTAAGGAGCACTGGTCGCGCAAGCGATCCAGAGCCTGGTCTGTCAGCGAACGCTCTGACAGCAGGTGCTCAAGGGTGGAACATCGATTATTTGGCGCCGACGCGATGCGCGTCTCCCCAGTACAAGCCTTCGGGCAGTGGAAACGGATGCATGCAGCGAGCCGGCGCCTGGCACGTTGTTGGGTCCTGAAGGCTCGGGCGATAGCCACGACCTTCTGGAGTCGGCGAGACCGGCATCGGACCTCCATCACACGACGAACCACTGCCTCTGGCGGCAGGCGTCGATGCCGATGGAGGTACCGCCCGTACGTTGAGAACTACACAGTGGACGCGAGCATCTTTGTGGCCAAGTTTTTAAGGGCACACGGTGGATGCCTTGGCACCAGGAACCGAAGAAGGACGTAGGAATCTGCGATAAGCCTCGGGGAGTCGATAACCAGACTGTGATCCGAGGATTTCCGAATGGGGAAACCCGGCTGGAGGCAAGTCCAGTCACCCCTGTCTGAACACATAGGGCAGGTGGAGGGAACGTGGGGAAGTGAAACATCTCAGTACCCACAGGAAGAGAAAGCAACCGCGATTCCGTGAGTAGTGGCGAGCGAAAGCGGAACAGGCTAAACCGATCATGTGTGATAGCTGTCAGGCGTTGCATGGTCGGGGTCGTGGGACCTCTTGGTCGGCTCTGACAGGCCGACATGGAGTCAAAAATGCGCGTTATAGTCGAAGGGCATTGAAAGGCCCGGCACAGAGGGTGCTACCCCCGTAGACGAAATGACGCGCACTCCAGAGAGTCATCCCAAGTAGCACGGGGCCCGAGAAATCCCGTGTGAATCTGGCGGGACCACCCGCTAAGCCTAAATATTCCCTGGTGACCGATAGCGGACAAGTACCGTGAGGGAAAGGTGAAAAGTACCCCGGGAGGGGAGTGAAATAGATCCTGAAACCGTGTGCCTACAATCCGTCGGAGCCTCCTTGTGGGGTGACGGCGTGCCTTTTGAAGAATGAGCCTGCGAGTTAGTGCTCGGTGGCGAGGTTAACCCGTGTGGGGAAGCCGTAGCGAAAGCGAGTCCGAATAGGGCGAATGAGTCGCCGGGTCTAGACCCGAAGCGGAGTGATCTACCCATGGCCAGGTTGAAGCGCAGGTAAGACTGCGTGGAGGACCGAACCCACTTAGGTTGAAAACTGAGGGGATGAGCTGTGGGTAGGGGTGAAAGGCCAATCAAACTCCGTGATAGCTGGTTCTCCCCGAAATGCATTTAGGTGCAGCGTCACGTGTTTCTTACCGGAGGTAGAGCTACTGGATAGCCGATGGGCCCCACCAGGTTACTGACGTTAGCCAAACTCCGAATGCCGGTAAGTGAGAGCGTGGCAGTGAGACTGCGGGGGATAAGCTCCGTAGTCGAGAGGGAAACAGCCCAGATCACCAGCTAAGGTCCCTAAGCGTGTGCTAAGTGGGAAAGGATGTGGAGTTGCATTGACAACCAGGAGGTTGGCTTAGAAGCAGCCACCCTTTAAAGAGTGCGTAATAGCTCACTGGTCAAGTGATTCCGCGCCGACAATGTAGCGGGGCTCAAGCACACCACCGAAGCTGTGGCATTGACACATAGCCCGGCCGTGATACTCTGAGGACTCACGGTCCAAGCGTGTTGATGGGTAGGGGAGCGTCGTGTGGCCAGGGAAGCGGCGGAGTGATCCAGCCGTGGAGGCTACACGAGTGAGAATGCAGGCATGAGTAGCGAAAGACGGGCGAGAAACCCGTCCGCCGAATAACCAAGGGTTCCAGGGTCAAGCTAATCTGCCCTGGGTAAGTCGGGACCTAAGGCGAGGCCGACAGGCGTAGTCGATGGACATCCGGTTGATATTCCGGAACCGGCGAAGAACCGCCCATA
>JBAOHD010000005.1:0-45493 GCA_037046615.1 Dermatophilaceae bacterium | reverse complement strand
CCCACCGTGCGCAAGGCGGGATTTGAACCCGCACGTCCTTGCGGACACTGGCACCTGAAGCCAGCGCGTCTGCCGTTCCGCCACTTGCGCGTGCGAGGACTAAGTGTGCCCTCCGCAGCCCACCCCAAGCAAACCCACGAGTTGACCAACGAGTTGACCCACGAGTTGACCCACGCATTGACGCCCGAGTTGACCCACGCATTGCCTCGTCCTGCACGACCGGCGCGCCCGGACGCCCAGCGCCGCAGCGAGAGTGTGGTCGAGGTCGGCGCCCACACCGACTTCGACCACATCGAGCCGACCGCACGACGCCCCACCCAGCACCGCCGCCGCACCCCACAACAACTCCAGCCTCAGCAATCTCGTCAGTCACAGGGTCATCGGGCACCCCCTCACACCCTTCCCCGTTACGATGGGCAAGCCTGTAGCCGCATCCGGCGGGCGATTTCTGCGTGCGAAAGGAGGCGCCATGGGACTCTTCGACAAGGTCGAGCGGGGCCTCGAAAGGGCCGTCAACAGCGCCTTCGCCAAGGCGTTCCGCTCCGAGGTGCAGCCAGCCGAGATCGCCAGCGCCATCCGCCGCCGCATGGACGACCGCGCGACCGTCCTGGCACCGGGCCGCACCATGGTCCCCAATGTTTACTCAATCGAACTCTCTCCCAGTGATTTTACGCGGATCGACGAGTTCTCAGACTCCATCTCCGACGACCTCGTCGCGGCCGCCCAGGAACACGCCGAGACCCAGCACTACCTCCCCGGCGGCGACTTCCAAGTCCACTTCTACGAAGCCTCCGACCTCGACACCGGCGTCTTCCGCGTCGACTCCGAGACCTCCAAGCGCGGCGCCGACGCCCCCCGCCCGCCCCGCGAGTCCCGACATTCTTCCGAGGCGGGTATGCCGTCCGCCCACGCCCCAGAACCCCCGCACCGCCCAGGGCCCGGCGGCCACAGCCCAGCCCAGTCACCCGCTCACGGCGCAGTCGCTGCGGGCGCAAGCTCAGCAGCAAGCGCAAGCTCAGCCGCAGCCGCCGCCGCCAAGGCCTCGGCAGCCCCGCCACACGGCGACCCCCTCGCCGCCCTCGAAGCCGAAGACGCCCTCGCCGCCCGCGACCATGCGGGCGACGCCGCCCGCGACCATGCGGGCCATGCTGCCGGCGAGCACTCCGACCACCCCGACCACGCCGCGAGTGCCAGCCCAGCGGTCGGGGGTCAGCCCAGCTCCGCCATTTCCCCGCCTGCCCGTCGTCCCAGCGTCAACCTCGCCCACCGCCCGTGGCTCGAGATCGACCACGACCGTTACCCCCTCATCGGCTCCCTCACGGTCATCGGTCGTGACGCCCTCGCCGACGTCATCCTCGACGACCCGGGGATCTCGCGCCGCCACAGCGAAATCCGCGTCACCAACGACGGCCCACACCTCGTCTCGTCGGTCCGTGACCTCGGCTCGACCAATGGCACCTTCGTCAACGGCGAGCGCATCACGAGCACCCGCCTCAAGGATGGCGACCGCCTCACCGTCGGTCGCACGACGATCCACTTCCACGCCGGGAAGCGCTAGCGCCGATGAGTGAGCTCACCCTCACGGTCTTCCGCCTCGGCATGGTCGTCCTGCTGTGGTTCTTCGTCTTCAGCGTCGTCGGTGTCCTGCGCAGCGACCTCTACGGCACGAGCATCTCCCGCCGTGGCGAGCGCCGCGCCGCCCGGGCCGCCCGCGCCGCCTCCAAAGGCCGCTCCCGCGGTCGGGCCGGATCAGCCCCCGCGGGCCTGCAGCCCCTCCCCGGCGGCCCAGGAGTTCCAGGCGCCCACGGAGGACCAGGAGGACCGGGCTTGCCCGGCATACCGGGCGCGGCAGGCGCTCCAGGCGCACCCCCGCCTGGAGCCAAGGGCGCGAGTTCGGCCTACAACGAATACGCCCCGCACCAGGGCGGACACGGCATACCGCGCCATCTCGTCGTCACCGAAGGCCGCCTCGCCGGCACGACCCTCCCCTTGCGCGCGGCCGGGGTCCTCATCGGCCGCAACCCCGAATGCGCCCTCGTCCTCGACGACGACTTCGCCTCCGGCCGCCACGCCCGCGTCTTCAACCGGGTCGGCGCGTGGCACGCCGAAGACCTCGGTTCGACCAATGGCACCTTCCTCGACGGCGCGCGCCTCACGACCGCGCAGCCCCTGCGCCTCGGCTCGACCCTGCGCATCGGCCGCACCGTCATCGAAGTCCGCGAGTAGGGCACCCCTGTGGCCATCGCTCTGCGCTATGCCGCGCGCTCGCACCTCGGTCTCGGCCCCAAAGGCCGCAACGAGGACAGCGGGTATGCCGGTCCGCACCTGCTCGTCCTCGCCGACGGGATGGGTGGCCACGCCGGCAGGCGACGTCGCGAGCTCGATGATCGTCGGGGCACTCGCGCCCCTGGACGAGGAGGGCTACTCCGGCGAGCAGGCGCTGCGCGTCCTCGGCGCCGAACTCCACGACGCCAATACCCAACTGCGCGAGGCCATGGTCGAAGACCCGACCCTCGCCGGCATGGGCTCGACGACGATCGCCCTCCTGCGCGCCGGGTCCAAGCTCGCGATGGCCCACATCGGCGACTCTCGCGCCTTCCTCCTGCGCGACGGCGAGCTGGCCCAGATCACCAAGGACCACTCCTTCGTCCAGCAACTCGTCGACGAACACCGGATCACCGCCGAAGAAGCTCAGCACCACCCGCAGCGCTCCCTCGTCACCCGCGTCATGACCGGCCACGCCGACGACGAACCCGACCTGTCGATCCGCGAGTTGCGCGTCGGCGACCGTTATCTGCTGTGCTCCGACGGCCTCACCGACTTTGTCAGCGCGCGAGATCGTCGCACGAAATCGTCTCTGCCGCAGACACTCCCGATGAGGCCGCCGATGCGTGCATCGACATCGCCCTCAAGGCCAGCACCCGCGACAATGTCACCGTCGTCGTCGCTGACGTCGTCGACGTCGACGACGCCCCGTCGAGCACCCCGCAGGTCGTCGGTGCCGCCGCGGCCATCCGCCCGAAGGGCCGCCGCCGCACCCGCGCCATCCCGATCAGCCCCGCCGAGAAGGCCGCCGCCCTCACCCGGGAGGCGAGCGGCATACCGGCCGAAGAGCCCGTGGTCCTCGCCGACGAGACCCCGACCCCCAAGATCCTCTGGGTCCGTCGCCTCGTCGTCGCAGGCGCCGCGGCGGTCCTGCTGCTCAGCGGCGGGTATGCCGGGTGGCGCTGGACCCAGGGGCAGTACTTCCTCGGCGACGACGCCGGTTATGTCGCCCTCTACCGCGGGATCAACCAGTCCCTCGGGCCCATCACCCTCTCGTCGGTGGTCGAGCGCAGCGACGTGCTCGTGACCGACCTCCCGCTGCACTACCAAGAGACCCTCAAGTCGACGGTCACCATCCCCGGCGAGGACGACGCGACCCAGCGGATCAACAGCCTGCGGGTCATCGCCCTCGACTGCCGCATCCGGAACGCCAACGGCGACCAGTGCGGCACAACCACGCCAGTGACCACATCGACGACCGGCAGCCTCCTGCCCGGGTGGGCCACGTCCCCCGGGACGACCTCACCGGCCACCGCCGACTCCAGCGCGCCTGCGACAAACGCGACCAGCCCGGCGGCGACAGCCCCCACGACCGCGGCGACGGCCCCGACCAGCGCGGCGACGCCATGACAGCGGGCCCGCCGTGACGACCACCGTCGAACACATCCAGGCTCGCCCGCGCCGAGGCACCGAGCTGGCCCTGACCGTCCTGGCCCTAGCGATCGTCCTCGGCGCCTGGGTCAACGTCGACCTCGCGCTCAACGGCACCGCCCCAGCCGAACTCGCCACCGTCGGCACCGGCCTGCTCGTCCTCGTCGCCGGCCTGCACCTCGTGCTGCGCTGGAAAGCGCCCTATGCCGACCCGCTCCTCCTGCCGATCGCCACCCTCCTCAACGGCCTCGGCCTGGTCATGATCCACCGGCTCGACATCGCCGGCGGCGAACGCGGGCTCGACGGCGACGCCTTCCGCCAGCTCCAGTGGACTGCCCTCTCGGTCGTCGTCGCGGCTGCCGTCGTCTGGCTCCTGCGGGATCACCGGATCCTCCAGCGCTACACCTACACGGCGATGGCCGCCGGTCTCGCCCTGCTGCTCCTGCCGCTCCTGCCGGTCATCGGCAAAGAGGTCTACGGCTCACGCATCTGGATCAGCATCGGGCCCTACTCCTTCCAGCCCGGCGAGATCGCCAAGATCGCGCTGACGGTCTTCTTCGCGGCATACCTCGTGCAGACCCGCGATGTCCTTTCCCTGGCCGGCCGGAAGGTCCTCGGGCTCACCCTCCCGCGCCCCCGCGACCTCGGCCCATCTCATCCTCGCGTGGCTCGTGAGCCTCGCCGTCCTCGTCTTCGAGCGCGACCTCGGCTCGTCGCTGCTCTTCTTCGGCCTGTTCGTCGCGATGCTCTACGTCGCGACCGAGCGCGTGTCGTGGATTGCCATCGGGCTCAGCCTTTTTGCCGCCGGCACCTACGTCGCCTACCTGCTCTTCCCCCACGTCCAGCGACGTGTGCAACTCTGGCTCGACCCGTTCTCCGCAGACTCGATCAGGCAGTCCGACCAGCTCGCCAAGGGCCTCATGGGCATGGCCTCGGGCGGCCTCTTCGGCACCGGCCTCGGCCAAGGTCGGCCGTGGATGACCTCGTTCGCCGACAGCGACTTCATCCTCCCGAGCCTCGGCGAGGAACTCGGCCTCTTCGGCGTCTTCGCGATCCTCGTCCTCTACGCCCTGCTCGTCGAACGCGGCCTGCGCACGGCCCTCGGCGTCCGCGACGGCTTCGGCAAGCTTCTGGCCCTCGGCCTGGCCTTCTCGGTCGCCCTCCAAGTCTTCGTCGTCATCGGGGGCGTCACCCGGGTCATCCCGCTGACCGGCCTCACGACGCCGTTCATGTCCCTCGGCGGCTCCGCCCTCATCGCCAACTGGGCGATCGTCGCCCTTCTGCTGCGGATCTCCGACCACGCCCGCCGCCCCGTGCCCGAGTCCGATGGCCTGCCTCGCGCCCGCACGACCCGCCCGGTTAGCTCCGCGGCTGGCTCCCAGCCTGCCGCCGAGGGGGGTATGCCGTGAACACCCCCATCATCCGGATGTCCCGGCTCGTCGCGGCCCTCTTCGCGATGCTCCTCGTCGCCACGACCCTCATCCAGTTCGTCCAAGCCCCGTCGTTGCGGGCCCGCTCCGACAACCGACGCACCCTTCTGGACAACTACTCGAAGGACCGCGGTTCGATCTTCGTCGGTGACCAGGCCATCGCGAAGTCGACGCCCACCCCCGGCGAGGTGGCCTTCCTGCGCACCTACCCGCAGGGCGAGCTCTATGCGCACGTCACCGGCTACTACTCGCTCATCTACGGCTCAAGCGCGCATGGAGTCCTCGCAGGACGCCCTCCTGTCCGGTTCGTCGGACGCCCTGTTCTACCGGCGGCTGGCCGACATGCTCGCCGGCAAGCAACCCACCGGCGCCAATATCGCGCTCACGATCAACCCCAAGGCCCAAGCCGCCGCCCATGCCGCGCTGGGCAACCAGCGCGGCGCGGTCGTCGCGCATCAACCCCAAGACCGGGGCGATCCTCGCGATGGTGAGCCACCCGGCATACGACCCCAATGCCCTGGTCTCCCACGACACCCAGTCGAGCAAGACAGCGCATGGTGGCCCTCCAGGCCGACCCCACCAAGCCCCTGGACAACCGCGCCATCGCCGGCAACACCTACCCGCCGGGCTCGGTCTTCAAGATCGTCACCGCGGCGGCGGCCCTGTCCACCGGCACGGTCACCGAGACCACCCAGATCCCCGGCCCGGCCCGGATGGACCTCCCGCAGACCAGCGTCGGCCTGCCCAACTACGACCGCGCCGCCTGCGGCCCCAACGACCTCACCACCCTCCAACACGCGCTCGAGATCTCGTGCAACACCGCCTTCGGCTGGCTCGGCCTCAAGCTCGGCGCCGACACCTTGCGCGCCCAGGCGGCGAAGTTCGGCTTCGGCGACGACCAGATCCGCGTGCCGCTGCGGGTCACTCCGAGCCGCGTGCCCGACAACCTCAACGCGCCGCAGCTCGCCCAGTCGGCCATCGGGCAATACGACGTGCGCGTCACGCCGCTGCAGGTCGCGATGATCAGCGCCGCCGTCGCCAACCGCGGCGTCCTCATGAAGCCCTACCTCGTCGACAAGGTCGTCGGCGCTAACCTCGATATCCTCGACCAGGCTGTGCCCCAACAGTATTCACAGGCCATGAGCGCCGAAGTCGCGTCCCAGCTGACCCGGATGCTCGTCGCCGTCGTCGACACCGGCACCGGTCGCCCGGCCAAGATCGCGGGAGTCGCGGTCGCCGGCAAGAGCGGCACCGCCCAGCAGGGCAACGGCCTGCCACCGCATGCCTGGTTCACCTCGTTCGCACCGGCCGACGACCCACAGGTTGCGGTCGCCGTCGTCGTCGAAGACGGCGGCAACGCCGGCGAAGAGGCCGGCGGCAGCCGAGTCGCCGGCCCCATAGCAAAGGCAGTGATGGAAGCGGTGATCTCACGATGAGCCCGACGATCGGCAGCACGCTGGGGGGGCGTTACACCCTCACCGAACGCATCGCCACCGGGGGCATGGGCGATGTGTATGCCGCCCGCGACGCGATCCTCCACCGCATCGTCGCCGTCAAGGTCATGCGCCCACGCACCCAAGACGAGACCACCTTCGCGATGCGCTTCCGCGACGAGGCACGGCATACGGCCAAGCTCGCGCACCCCAACATCGCCACCGTCTACGACTACGGCGAAGACGACGGCACGGCATACCTCGTCATGGAACTCGTCCCCGGCAAGCCCCTCTCGACCCTCATCGACGAAGGCCCTCTGCCGCAGGAGCAGGCCCGGCTCATCCTCGGCCAGTGCGCGCTCGCGCTCGCGTCGGCCCACGAGGCGGGCGTTGTCCACCGCGATGTCAAGCCGGCCAACATCCTGGTCACCCTCGAAGGCCAAGTGAAGCTCACCGACTTCGGCATCGCCCGCGCCAACGACGGCGCCGGCCACACCCGCACGGGCGAGGTCATGGGCACGCCGCAATACCTCGCGCCCGAGCAGGCCATGGGCCGCCCGGTCACGGGGGCCAGCGACCTCTATGCGCTCGGTGTCGTCGGCTTCGAAATGCTCACGGGCACAAGGCCGTTCGACGAAGAGTCAGCGGTCGCCACAGCCCTCGCGCACATCAACAACCCGCCGCCGCCGCTCCCGGCGCACGTCACCGACCCGGTCCGGTCGGCGATCGAGGCCTGCCTCGCCAAGGATCCCGACCACCGCCCCTCGAGCGCCTCCTCGCTGGCGGCCCTGCTCGGTATGCCGGTCATCGGGGTCGGCAGCGCGAGCCCCGCCGCCCGCGTCATCCCCGTGACCGATCTCGGCATGACTCAGCCGTTCCGGGTGCCCGCGGTCGCGCCGACGGAAGTCGTGCCGCAAGCCGCTGCGACGTCGGTCATGGGAGCCGGAGCGGCCGCTGCGGCGGCTGCTGGCGCTGCTGGCGCTGGAGGGGCTATCGGCGGCGTGGGCGCTGGCGCAGCGGGAGCCGGCGCACCGGCATACCTTCCCCCGGCGACCCCACCGATCGGTCCGACCGACGACGATCCCGAGGACGAGGAAGACGACCGCGGGGCCTCCGGCTGGTGGTGGCTGCTGCCGATCGCCGTCGCCCTGCTCGTCGGCACCTTCTTCTACCTTCAGTCGCGCAACCCCGCGCCAGCTCCCCCCAAGCCGGCGCCGACGGTGACCGTGGCTCCCACGACGACGTCCGCCGCACCGACGACCTCCTCGACGCCGCCCACGACGACGTCAGCGGCGCCGACGACCACGACCACCGGTCCCAAGACCGTCGTCGTCATCGAGTCCGACTATGTCGGGCAACAGATCGGCACCGTGCGCCAGACCCTCACCGCGCTCGGGTTGACCAAGCCGATCAAGGTTGTCGAGGTCGCCAACGCGGCTCCGAAGGGCACGGTGCTCGGTGTCTCCCCGACCGGCACCGTCGCCGCCGACGTCACGGTCACCGTGACCGTCTCCAAGGGTCCGGCGGCGACGCCGACCACCAGTGCCCCAGCTGCGACGACGAGCGCCACCGGGCCGACGACGGCAGGGGGCTAGCCGCAGCGTGACGGTGAGACTGCTCGGGGGACGCTACGAGGTCGGGGATGTGCTCGGCCGTGGCGGGATGGCGGACGTCTATGCGGGATACGACACTCGGCTCGGGCGGCCGGTGGCGATCAAGTTGTTGCGCACCGACCTCGCGCGCGACACCAACTTCCTCGTGCGCTTCCGCCGCGAGGCCCAGTCGGCCGGTGGCCTGAGTCACCCGGCGATTGTCGCGATCTACGACTCCGGCGACGACCTGGTCACCGCCGACTCCGGCGAGGTCACGCGGATCCCGTTCATCGTCATGGAACTCGTCTCCGGGCGCACCCTCCGCGAGGTCCTCAACGAGAGCGGGCACCTGCCGCCGCAGGAAGCCGCCCACATCACCGAAGGCGTGCTCACCGCGCTGGCCTACAGCCATCGCATGGGCATCGTCCACCGCGACATCAAGCCCGGCAACGTCATGATCACCGACGCCGGTGA
This sequence comes from Dermatophilaceae bacterium, assembly GCA_037046615.1. GTDB lineage: Bacteria > Actinomycetota > Actinomycetes > Actinomycetales > Dermatophilaceae > Phosphoribacter. The sequence goes on along the minus strand of JBAOHD010000005.1, from coordinate 36,868 downwards.
CGTCAAGGTCATGGACTTCGGCATCGCCCGGGCGCTGGCCGACACCTCCGCGACAATGACCCAAACCCAGGCGGTCATCGGCACGGCGCAATACCTGTCGCCCGAGCAAGCCCAAGGCCACCCGGTCGACGCTCGCTCGGACCTCTATTCCACCGGCTGCATGCTCGTCGAGTTGCTCACCGGCCGCACCCCTTTCGTCGCCGACAGCGCCCTCGCGCTGGCCTATAAGCACGTCGGCGAGCCACCCGAGGCCCCCTCGACCATCAAGCCCTCGATCCCACCGGCTTTCGACGCAATCGCGCTGCACTCGCTCGTCAAGGACCGAGACGGCCGCTATCAGAGCGCTCTCGAGTTCCGCTCGGATCTCGTCAACGCCCGCCTCGGCTATCCCATCGGGGCGCCGGCGCAGGCGACCGCTGCCGCTCGCGTGGTGGGCGCCCCGGGCACTGGGTCCGGCACTGGGTCTGGCACTGGGGCCGGGATCGGCGCGAGCACGGGTGCAGGTGCGGGTGGCGGAGGCGACAGCGCAGACGGTATGCCGCGCCGCTCCGACAGCTCCCGCCGAGGCGACACGGGGACCCTCCCGGTCGTGCCATCCGGCCGCGCCCGCCGACAGCGCAAGCGACGGCGGACGGCATACGCGCTGCTTGCCGTGGGACTGACCGTGGCGCTGGGGGTGGCCGCGGTGATCTTCTCGGGGGTCCTGTCGACGCCGCCGGGGCCGACCCTCGTGAGCGTGCCGTCGGTCGCCGGGCTCACCCAGGATCAGGCGCGGGCGGCCCTCGCGGCTCGCAAGCTCGTCATCATCCCGCAGGCGACGATCCACCCCGACGTCGAGCAGGGATTCGCCATCGACTCCGACCCAGCGGCCAACGCCCAGGTGGCCGAAGGTTCGACGGTCACGGTGCGGGTGTCCGCCGGCCCAGGCTCCGAGATCATCCCCAACGTCGCCGGCAAGACTCGACCCGAAGCCGAGTCGATCCTCAAGGCGGCCGGCTTCCGGGTGTCGGGGGTGGTCACGCTCGACGATCCCGCGCAACCCAAGGATGCGGTCATCGCCTCTGACCCTCCGGCGGGCAACGTCGCCCCGAAGAACACCGCCGTCACGTTGAAGATCGCCAGCGGGAAGGTCGTCGTCCCCACGCTCGTCGGAGGTCTGAGCGACACGGCCAAGGCCACGCTCACGGGGCTCAAGTTGGTCACCGACGACACCACGCGGGTCGAGGACGACACCCTGCTCGAGGGCACCGTCGTGGCGCAGGACATCAAGCCGGGCACGATTGTCGACGTGGGGTCGACGGTCAAGCTGACGATTTCACGCCGGCCGCCGACCGTCATCTTCACGACGCCGCCGACGTCGGCACCGACGAGTTCGGCTATCCCGACGCCGTAGCTGGCTCTGCCAGCTCTGGTGGCTGGGCGCCTCCGTCAGCGGTGGACGAGCGGGCTGAGTCCGTCGGCTCGCGCCACGGCGCCCTCGTCACCGCATACCGCGAGCCACGTCGCAAACAGCAGGTGTCCGCCTTCGGTGAGCACGCTCTCGGGGTGGAACTGCACCCCATGCAGCGGCAGCTCCCGGTGGCGCACCGCCATGATGACGCCGCTGTCGGTGTGAGCATTGGCGATGAGCTCGTCGGGCATCGACTCGGGCTCGATCGCCAGCGAGTGATAGCGGGTCGCCGTCAGCGGCGACGGCAGGTGAGCGAAGACCCCCGACGAATCGTGGTGCACGACAGATGTTTTGCCATGGAGCAGCTCCGGTGCCCGGCTCACGCGAGCGCCCATGACCGCCCCGAGCGCTTGGTGCCCGAGGCACACCCCGAGCATGGGCTGAGCGCGGTCGGCGCAGGCCTCAATCATCGCCATCGATACGCCTGCCTCGTGGGGGGTGCCGGGGCCGGGGGAGATGAGGACCCCGTCGTATGCCGTGACCTCCGCCGTTGTCACGGCGTCGTTGCGCCGCACGGTGCAGTCGGCCCCGAGCTGTTCGAGATAGCCGACGATCGTGAAGACGAACGAGTCGTAGTTGTCGACGACAAGGATGCGCGTGCTCACGAGCCTGGTGGGTTGTCCGGGACAACGGTGACGTCGTTGAACGGCAGGTAGGGCGTCACCGTCGGAAACACCCACAGGAAGAGCACCGCGACGACCAGGGCAAACAGGAGCAGGCACAGGAGGGCCTTGACGAGCCGGTTGCCCGGGAGCGCGCGCCAGAGAGCGGCATACATGAGCAGGAGGTCCTATCTCGGGTCGACGAGCGCGTCCGTGGGCAGGCCCGCGGAGCGAGGGATCGAGCGCTCGAGCTTGGCGAAGACGATGTAGCGGTTCTTGCCGGCATACCGCGGGTCGCAGGAGGTCAAAGTGAGCCACGCTTCGGTGGGGGTGGCTCCGGGCTTCTCCGGCACCGGGGCGACCACGTCGATCCGCGTCGGTGGGACGATCATGTGGCGGTCGACGCGGTAGACGACGTAGCCCTCGCGGGTCTCGATGACGATGGCGTCACCCGCGCGCAGGGTGTCGATGTCGATCAGGGGGTTACCGTGCCCGGCGCGGTGGCCGGCAATGGCGAAGTTGCCGATGCCGCCCGCCGGTGTCTTGGACGGGTAATGGCCGATGCCCTTGGCGAGAATGTCCAGGCCTATACCTTCATAAATCGGCTTGGCCCAGTTCGATCCGCCGAGCCGCGGGATGCGCAGGATCGCGAAGATCTTGCCGTCTTGCAGGCTGGGCGCCGGCGCCCCTGATGCGCCGGGAGCGACCGGAGTGCCTGGCGTGCCGGGAGCCCCGGGGGCGGGCTGCTCGGCGATCGCCTCGGCGAACTCCTTCTCCAGCGCTGTCACGACGGTGTCCTGCTCGCGTGCGGTGACCACCGCGACGTAACCGAGCTCCCACACGACGAACAGCACGAGCACCATGCCTGCGGTGATGAGCAGCTCGCCGACGACCCCGACGACACTGCGCCACCCGCCACCGGCAGCAGCACGGCGCCGGCCGCGGCGGGTGTGGGCTTGGGGGTCGGATTCCACGGTCACAACAACGTCCTGAAGGTGTCAGAGGGCTCGGATGAGGGTCGCGTTAGACGATGGTACGCGTCGCGCCTAACGGATCACGCGCGCTTGCGAGAGGGAGACGGCTCCGGAGTATGCCGGGAACGTCACCTTCCCGACATTGCGGACCTCGTAACCGAGGCCGACGGCATCGACCCACTGGCGGTAGATGCCGACCTTCTCGTCCTCGTCGAGGGCCTCCATGAGGTCGGGCACCTTGCCGATCGCGGTGATGACGAACGGCGGCGAATAGACCCGACCTTGCAGGATGAGGGTGTTGCCGACGCAACGGACGGCCGACGTGGCGATGACTCGCTGATCCTGGATCATCATCGCCTCGGCGCCGCCGCGCCACAGGGCGTTGACGACCGCTTGGACATCCTGCTGGTGGACGACGAGGTCATCGGCGGTCACCCCCGAAGGCAGGTTGGTCGTGCTGCGCGTCGCGTCGTCGAGGGTGACCCGCAGGGCCGGGCCCTCGACCGCACGCGTCCCGGCGACCGGAGCGAGCATCGATGCGGTAGCCGACAAGTCATCGACGGTGGTGTCACCGGGCGCGATGGCCTTGGTCAAGGAGTCGATCTCGCGTTGTAGCCGTTCGAGTTGGGCTTGGCGATCGGCCACGGTGCGGTTGGACGCGTCGACGAGCCCCGGCAGGCCGCGGTCGTTGCGCAGGTCGGTGCCCTTGGCCGTCTGGAAGCTGATCGCAAAGAGCAGGCCGGCCATGACGAAGATCAGGGGGACAATGAGTCGCCACCGGGAGCGCGCGGGGGTGACGGCGGACGGCATACCCGTCATGGCGTCCTCCCCGGATCGACCGCGCGCGGCCTGAAGTGGCACAGTCGCGTCAGCAACTACGCTAAAGCACACCTGTCAGAACGCAAGGAGCCGCCGTGCCCGAGTCGACGCCCCCCGAGCGGGCACCGAGTGACCACAAGAAGCCTGTCGTGCCCCCGGCTGCCCGCGCTGCTGCGGCCCGGGCCGAGGCCGAGGCGGCCGAGCGTCGCCGCGCCCAGAAGCTCGACGCCCCCAACCCCGCGTGGTGGGCGCCGGTGTTCGTCACGCTCCTCGTGCTCGGCCTCATCTGGATCGTCGTCTTCTACGTCACGCAGGGCCGGTACCCCGTGCAAGCGTTCGGCTACTGGAACCTCGTCGCGGGCTTCGTGCTGCTCATCAGCGGCTTCGCGATGACGATGCGCTGGAAGTAGTGCGCTCGGCGGCTGCGCGAATCACACCGATGTAGTTCTCCCCATGTGGGGATAACCCTGTGGATAACTCTGGGGTTTGTGCCATATCCCATCCCCGGCTAGCGCCCATATGCCATCCCCGCCGCGCCCTGCCCGCTGACGCCCAAGTGTCGGTATCGCGATCTTCCTCGTCAGGATCGCGATACTGCCCGACCAGATCGCGATCCTGACACTTGGGTCGTGTTGCAGCGGGCACCAAGTGCCACTATCGCGATCTTGCCGCGGGATGACAGCGCACCAGGGCAGCAGTGGCAGCCGGGCATACAGGGCAGCCGGGTGGCGGGATGACAGAGAGAGCGGGTGGGGCGGGGGTCAGCGGTATCAGCGGTAGAAGACGGGGACCGTGAGGTACTTGGCGACGCAGGCGCCGATCAGCACAGCGAGGATGAGCGCCAGCAGCGGCCACTGCCAACGCCGCCGCTCCGGAGCCCGCGTCGCAAGGATCGCCCCGGCGACCGCGACACCCGTCACGAGCCCGCCCAGGTGGGTCTGCCACGAGATGCCCGGCAAGAAGCCGATGACAAGGTTGACGGCGAGAACGACGTAGAGCGGCGCGGACGATCGCCCGAAGCTCCGGTTGATGAGCACGAGGGCACCGAATAGACCAAAGACCGCCCCCGAGGCACCGACGACTCCGGTGACCCAGGATTGGTATGCCGCAGCCTCCGCCGCACCCCCGAGGACTCGCGTCGGGGCCGAGGCGAGCAGGACGACGCCCGCCGAACCACCAAGCGCCGACAAGACATAAAGGGCGAGGAATCGGGCCCGGCCGAGCGTGAGCTCGAGCATCGGCCCGATTTGGTAGAGGAACAGCATGTTGAGCGCGATGTGCAACACCATGCTCGGCGAATGGAGAAACGCCGCGGACAGGGCGCGCCATGGCTCCGACCACCCGAGGAAGGGAGCAAACGCCAACTCGCTCGTCACTGCGGGGGAGATGAGCTGCGCGGCATACAGGGCGACGCAGATGCCGATGATCGTGTAGGTGACCAGCGGTCGACCGTCACTCGGGGCCGGCAGGCCCAGGCTCGTGCGCTGCACCGGCATCGAGCGGGCAGCCTCGGCCACGCAATCGACGCATTGGTAACCGACCGGAGCCTCACGAAGGCAAGCCGGGCACGCCGGCCGCCCGCACCGCTGACAGCTCACCCGCGACAGGCGGTCGGGGTGGCGTGGGCAGGCGGGCGGGACGGCGGACGGCATACCGGGCTCACCGGCATACGGAGGCATCGGGCCACTCACGGCGTGCTCGCTCGGGTCCTCGACGAAGGGAAGGTCCGGGGACTCAGTCCTCGAAGGACACCGACGTGATGACGACGTCCTCGAGGGGCCGGTCGTTGCGGTCGGTCGGGACCTTGGCGATGGCGTCGACAACGTCACGGCTCGACTGGTCGGCGACCTCACCGAAGATCGTGTGCTTGAAGTTGAGGTAACCCGGGGTCGAGACCGTGATGAAGAACTGCGACCCGTTGGTGCCCTTGCCCCGCTGCTTGCCTGCATTGGCCATGGCCAGGAGGTAGGGCTTGTTGAAGGTCTTGTCGGGGTGCGGCTCGTCGTCGAAGGCGTAACCCGGACCGCCATAACCCTGGCCGAGTGGGCACCCGCCCTGGATCATGAAGCCACCGATGATCCGGTGGAAGATCAGCCCGTCGAAGAACGGCGTGGGGTCGGTGCGCCCGGCCTCGTCCTTGTAGGTCTTGGTGCCCTTGGCGAGCCCGACGAAGTTGTCGACCGTTTTGGGGGCTTCGTTGGGGAAGAGCACGATGGTGATGTCACCGTGATTGGTGTGGATGGTTGCCTTCATGGGCGAATCTTCCCACGATCAGAGTCTGGGGCAGCAATCCGCACGGACGGGGCGGTGAGCCGTCGATGGAGCCGGCGGGAGGGAATCCACCTCCTGAGAGTGTGGTTGTCGCCCAGACAGGGCAGGATGGATCCAACGCACGATGTGTGACGTCGACACGGGAGGACTTCATGTTTCGGATGAAGAAGGACGAAGGGCCGTCGCCGGCAGAGCGCCTGGCCACCCTGCGCGAGACGGCGGGTCCGGTCGCGGCCAAGGGAGCGGCCAAGGCCCGCGACTACGTGCCCGTCGTCAAGGAGATGGCGACCGCTGCTGCGGCTGCCGCCGCTGAGGCCGCGCGGACCTATGGTCCGGTCGCTAAGGACAAGGCCGCTGCCGCCCGCGACAAGGCCGCCCCGATCGTCCGCGACGCGGCCGAAAAGGCTGCCCCCCGGGTGCGTGACGCAGCCGAAGCTGCCCGGGAGAAGGCACAGCCCCTCCTCGAGGCCGCTCACGAGCGGGCCCAACCCCTGCTCGACGCTGCCGGCGAGAGGGCCCAGCCCTATGTCGAGGCCGGTGTCGACTGGGCCAAACCCAAGATCGAGCACGGGATCGATGTCGCCGGGCCCAAGGTGCAAAAGGCCGTCGACGACCTCGGCCCGATGGTCGATGACGCGCGCGACCGGCTCGTCGAAGACGTCTTGCCCAAGGTGTCCGCAGCGATCGCCACGCTCATCTCGGCCGCGGGTGCCGCCAAGGTCCAGGCCGCTGATGCGGCCATCGCTGCCGCCGAACGCGCGCCCGCCTCGCTGGCCGGGGTCGCCGATGTGGTGACCGACGCAGCCGTGAAGGCCGGCGGCACGAAGTCCAAGCGCAAGGGCGGCTTCCTCATCGTCTTGGGCATCGGCGCCGCGATTGGAGCTATTGCTGCGATCGTCCTGAGCCGCCGCCCGAAGGACGACCCGTGGGCAGCGCCGCTTGGCGAGGTGACCTACCTGCCGCCGTCGACCGAGCGCGCGTCGACATGGCAGGAGAAGGCCAAGGACGCGGCGGAGACCGTCGCCGACAAGGCCATGGATGCTGCCGAGGCTGCCGGCGACAAGGCCAAGGATGCTGCCGAGTCCGTGACCGACAAGGCCAAGGACCTCGCCGACAAGGCGCGCGACACGGCATACCATGCCAAGCACAAGGTCGCCGACGCCGCTGACGAGGCCAAGGACAAGGCCGAGGGCGCGGCCAAGGACGTCGCGGCCAAAGCCGACGACCTAGCCGAGGAGGTCGCGGAGAAGGCCGACGACGTGGCCGAGGGCGTCGCGGACAAGGCCGAGGAGCTCAAGGACAAGGCCACCGACTGACGTTCAGATGGCCGTCCCGCCATCACGGTGAAGCCCTATGCACGCCCTGACGTGCATAGGGCTTCACGCTGTCGTCACGGCGGGCCAGTGGACATGCCGGACCGCACGGTCGCGCCCTGCCCAGCCAACCGCGCGCTGACAACTCTGCTCCAGCACACTCTCCGTCTCGGCGACGGCATCGGCGAGGATCCCGGCGACGATCGCCCGCCGCGGGGATCTGGACCGCCGCGCGAGTTCGGCCGCGAGCCGATCGGCCGTGGTGCGCCGACTGCGTAGGGCGGCCGCAATCAGCGTGGTCGCCTCGTCAGCCCCACTCGCCGCGAGCAGGTCGACGACCGTGCAGTCGTATGCCGTGCGCCTTGGCCACCGCTCCATGACCCTCGGCACGTCGGAACGCACCACAACCGTGCCCGATTGGCGCACCGCCATCACATGTCGAGGCACGACCACGTGGATCGGGGGATCGGCGGAGGTCCCCACCGACGCCAGACCCGGCGGGATTGGCGCAAGATCATGGATCACCGCGGCCGACGGTCCGCAGAGAGCGGCGCTGTCGCCGTAAGCCAAGAGCGCAGCACTGGCTCGGTCAGCCAGTCCACCGGGCCTGACCGCGTGAGGTAGACCCTGCAGACCAGGTCACCAGGTCGAGCTCGCGGGGGTCTGTCGGCCAACGCATGGTGCCAGGATGCGCCGACGCACCGGCATACCGATGTGCGGTTTCCACAGGGCGCGGCCTGCAGCGGCTGACCGTGAAGGGGTTGTCCACACCATGACGTGCATGGGGCTGCACGCTGTCGCAGCGCCGCACACGTCGACACGCACTGCGCCCCCCGAATGGGACCACCGCCGGGGGGCGCAGACTTCTGTGGGCCAGCACGAGCCGATCAGGCCCATGTCGGTCAGTCGATCAGTTGGGCACCATGTGCAACCAGGGCTTGGTCAGCATGAAGAAGCGCCCCGAGATCTCCTCGATGTCGATCTGGACGACGTGATGCTTGACGGTGCGCACCCACGGCCGCAGCCGCAACTGCTCCACCATGAGCGCGTCGTCACCGGTGATCTCGACGGCATTGCCGCGGCAGATGACGCTCATCGCCGCGTCATCGGTCGTCTCGTCGATCTCGAACGCCACATCGCTGTGCCCGCGGATGCCGCTGAGCTTGGAGCCCTCGGCGGTGCGGAACACGAGCGAGCGACCCTGCACTGCGTAGTTGAGCGGGGCGATCTGCACCCTGTCACCGTCGCGATAGGCCAGCCGGCCGAACTCGTGACGACGCAACATCTCCCAACAGTCCGCCTCGGTCATCTCCGTGACCCGGCCGGTCATGTCTGTCATCCTCCCCAGGCGCGTGCCCCCCGACGAGGCACGGTATGCCGTGTTGCTTACTCCAGAGTAACCCTACGGGCGAGGGCGATGGAGCTTGGGCTTGGCCAACGCACAGTAGTGCTCGACCTTCTTCGTCGGGCCCGAGACGACGAGCTCATCGTGCTGCTCGACGAGAGTCTCCGGCACGGCATACATGAAGTCCTGGCCCATCCGCTTGACGCCCACGATGGTGACGCCGTGCTTGGCCCGAATGCCGGTCTCGGAGAAGGTCTTGCCCCATTGCTCCTGCGGCGCCGCGGTGCGGGCGATGGCGAAGTCGTCGTCGAACTCGAGGTATTGGCTCATCCCGCCGACGATCATGTGGGCCACCTGCTCACCCATCGACCGCTCGGGATAGACGATGTGGTGAGCGCCGATGCGCTCGAGGATCTTGCCGTGGTCGAGGCTGCTGGCCTTGACCCAGATGTCCTGGACGCCGGCCTCCGACAACGCGATCGTCGCGAGCACGCTGGCCTCGACGTTGACCGAGATGCCGACGACGGCCTTGTCGAAGTCGTCGATGCCGAGCTGGACGAGGGCATCGTGGTCGGTGGCGTCGCACTGGACGACATGGGTGAGTTCGTCGGCATACCGCTGGACGAGCACTGGGTCGGTGTCGACGGCGAGGACTTCCTGGCCCATGGCCACGAGGGATCGCGCCACGGAGTAGCCGAACCGGCCCAGCCCGACGATGAGGACGGGGCTGTTGTCGTCGTCGCGGCGGAATGGGTTAGCCAATGATCGGCCTTTCTTCGGGCAGGCGGTAGTGCCTGTGCTTGGTGTTGAGGGCAAGTGCGGTGGCGGCGGTGACGGTGCCGATCCGGCCGACATACATCAGGCCCATGAGAGCCAGTTGGGCGATTCCGGGCAAGTTCGGCGTGATGCCGGTCGACAGGCCGACGGTGCCGAAAGCCGAGACCGCCTCGAAGAGGATGACGTCGAGGGAGTAGTCGGTGGCGACAAGCAGGACCATCGTGCCGATCGCCACGACACCGATCGCGAGGAGCACGACCGTGACCGCCTGGCGGAGCAGATCGCGCGGGATCTGGCGGTTACCGACGACGACATCCTGCTCGCCCCGGATCTCGCTCCAGATAACAAACGCCAGACAGAATGAAGGTGCCGACCTTAATACCGCCGGCTGTGCCGGCTGAGCCACCACCGATGAACATGAGGGCATCATTGAGCGCCCAGGTCTCGTGCGCTGGCCTTGCCGTAGTCGATCGCGTTGAAGCCCGCCGTCCGGGGAGTGATGCCGCCCATGATGCTGTTGAGGACCTTGCCCCACAGCGACATCTCGCCGAGCGTGCCCGCGTTGTTCCATTCGAAGGCCGCAAACCCCCCGATGCCGACGGCCATGAGGGAGAAGTAGCCGAGGATCGTCACCTTGGCATGGACGGTCCACTTGTCCGGCACGTTCCAGCGGCGATAGAGCTCGTAAAACACCGGGAAGCCCAGCCCGCCGGCGACGATCGCTGCGCATAGCGGCAGGATCATCCAGACGTCTTGGTTGAACCCGATGAGGCTGTCGCTGTAGAGCGCGAAGCCGGCGTTGTTGAAGGCCGAGATCGCGTGGAACATCCCCTGCCACAGCGCCGATCCGATGGAGTGGCCATAGCCGAGGTAGAAGCGGGCCGCGAGCACCAGGGCGACGACCGCCTCGGTGATCAGGACGGTGACACCGATCGTGCGCAAGATGGCCTTGACGTTGCCCATCGAGGATGCGTGTGACTCGTTCTGGGCCACGAGTTTGGTGCTCAATCCGAGCCGTCCGCCGACGAGCACCGCGAGGAGGGTGGCCATCGTCATGATGCCGAAGCCGCCGACCTGGATGAGCAGCATGATGACGAACTGTCCGAAGCTCGTCCAATAGGTCGCCGTGTCGACCACGGTCAGGCCCGTCACGCACGACGCCGACACCGCGGTGAAGGCGGCCGCGAGCACATTGGGCGGCTCGTCGGCGGTCCGGGAGATCGGCAGGCACAACAGGATCGTGCCGATGGTGAGGAAAAGGGAGAACAGCACCGGCACGATGCGGCCCGGGTGCCGAACGGCCTTCAGCACGGCATACCCCTGAGTTGGCAGTGACACGACGAGCGGACTTCGCCTGCCACGCGAAGACGCTCCCCCCAAGACGGAGGGAGCGCCATCAGCCTAGAGCCCGCGGGCGTGCCGTCAAGTCCGCACGGCATGTCGCGCCTCACCTGTGCTGTCGAGTGCCTCACACCCGGTCGATGCCTTCGCGGCCGTAGTTGAGGACGGCCCCGTCGGCTTCCGCGCGCAAGGCTGCCGGGGCGGCTGCACGGGCGAGGTGGTATGCCGCGATCGTCACGATCGTGCCCAGGGCGATGCCCGCCAGCTCGAAGGTGTCGGAGATCTTGAGCGACGAGTTGCCGATCCCGAGGATGATGCCGGCGGCCACCGGGACGAGGTTGATCGGGTTGGCGAAGTCGACGTTGTTTTCCTTCCAGATCTTGGCCCCGAGCAGGCCGATCATGCCGTAGAGCACGACCGTGATCCCGCCGAGGACGCCGCCGGGGGTCGCTGCCACGAGGGCCCCGAACTTCGGCGAGAGACCGAAGACGATGGCGATGAGCGCGGCGACGTAGTAGGCGGCCGTGGAGTAGACCCGGGACGCGGCCATGACGCCGATGTTCTCGGCATACGTCGTCGTTGGGGAGCCGCCGACCGAGGTGGCGACCATCGTCGCGACACCGTCAGCGGCGATGGCCCGGCCCATGACGTCGTCGAGGTTGGCGCCGGTCATCTCCGCGACCGCCTTGACGTGGCCGGTGTTCTCGGCGATGAGGGCGATGATCGCCGGGATGACGACGAGGACTGCCGCGAGGGAGAAGGTCGGGGCGTGCATGCCGGGGATCTCCTTGCCGTCGGCGATCATCGTCGCCTTGGGGAAGCCAAACCACGGGGAGCTCGCGACGCCCTCGAGGTTGACCCGGAAGTGCGTCGTCGCCTTGCCCGCACCGGGGTCGAAGGACGTGATCTGGCCGAAGCCGCGGTCGAACACCCACGACAGGACGTAGCCGAAGACCAGCGAGAGGAAGATCGAGATCCGGCCGAGGAAGCCCTTGGAGCGCCACCGCGCACACGATCGCGAAGGTCATGACGATGAGCGCGATCCACTGATCCTGGGGCCAGTAGACGTTGGCGACGACCGGGGCGAGGTTGAAGCCGATGAGCATGACGACCGCGCCGGTGACGACCGGCGGCAGGATCTTATGGATGACGCTCGAGCCGAGGAAGTGGATCGCGACCCCGACGAGGGCCAGGACGAGGCCCCCGATGAGGATCGCGCCGGTGACGGTGCGGGAGTCGGCGCCGGGTTGCGCGCGGATCGCGGCCGCCACTCCGACGAACGAGGCCGAGGTGCCGAGGTAGGACGGGACTCGCCCGCTGACCATGAGCAGGAAGATGATCGTCGCGATGCCGCTCATCATGATCGCGAGCTGCGCATTGAGGCCCATGAGGATCGGGAAGACGAAGGTCGCGCCAAACATCGCGACGACGTGTTGCGCCCCCAGCCCGACGGTCTTGCCCCACGAGAGCCGCTCGTCGGGCGCGACGACCTCCCCCGGCGCTAGTCGGTGTCCGTCGCCTTTGAGTTTCCAGCCGAATGCGGCCATGGGGTGGGTCCTTCCCGTCACGAATGAAGTCGTTCCGGGGTGCCAACCTACTCCTGACCGGCGTACGCCGTCCCGCGAGCGGCTTCCGGGGGTGGAAGGTGGCGGGAAGGTCACTTCCGGGCAGGAAGGTCAGGCGTCCGACTCGAAGGCCCACCGCACGCCGTGGATCCCCCGGCGCTGCACCTCACGGATGAGTGAGATCCGCTGCCCGGAGCCGAGGGTCAGGGGCCTGATCGCCAGGTCGGGACCGTGGTGCGTCGCTCGCTCGAACTGCTCGAGCGTGACCGGAAGCAGATCGGGGTGGAACTCGATCTCGAGCCCACTGAGGATCCCTCCTCGCGGCGCGAACTTGAGGAATGACCGGCACGGCGCGGCATTGGCGTCGTCGATGCGGTAGCGCACCTGGACGAACTCGCCCGCCCGCAGCGGCTCGTCGAGCTCGATCTCGATCCCGAGCTGTTCGGCCTCCACTGCGGTCCGGGTGATGCGCCCACCCGACACGATCGTGGGCGAGAGGAGCTCAGCGTCGGCTCCGACCTCGGTGCCGACGATCGCGACGAAGCGGTCGACATCCGTCCTCGCTCTGGCGACGACGTCGAACTCGATGGCGTCCAACGCGCCGGCATCCGAAATGCGCACGCGGGTGAATCCAGATCTCAGCCTGAACTTCGCCGTCAATCCGACGGCATCGAGGCGGCCGAGGATGGACATGAACGGGTCGAAATCCTCGTCCGCGGACCGGGCAGTCACTCGGGGGTCGAGGATGAGCGACGTGAGTTCGCCACTCGGCAAGTGCAGGACTTCCTCGAGGGCCTCGACGATCTGGAAGGACCGGACACCGCTCGGCGTGCGCAGACCGTTTTGCCAATAGCTCAACGTGCTGCGCCCGACGGTGACCCCACGGCGCTCGACGTGGCGCTGCACTCTGCCCAAGGGCAGGTCGCGTGCCTCGATGGCACGCCTGAGGGCTTGCGCGAAGGCGTCCGCCTCCCGCCCGGCTGCTTGTCTGCTCACTGGTGTGCACCCCTGTTGCCTGACCTTGCCCTGCGTTGCCCTGCTCGCACCTGTCGCGTCACGCTCTGACCGGAGGCTACCTCGCGCGGCCCGCCGCCGCATCGACAAGCACGGGGAGGGCGACCGCCGCCGTGGTGCGCAGGGAGACGGTCGCAAACTCGGTGAAGAGCGTCTCCTGCGGATCGACTTCGATGACGGGTATGCCGCGCGCGCCGGCCAAGTGCGGCAAGGAGGCTGCCGGTTGGACGATGCCGGAGGTGCCGACCACGACGACGAGGTCGGCGTCACGGCATACCTCGACTGCCTCCTCGAACTCCGCCTCAGGGAGAGGCTCCTCAAACCACACCACGCCCGGCCGGATCTCGCCGTGCGCGCACGCAATGCAGCGATCGGGAGCCAGGCGCTCGTGCGGGACGGCGGGAGCGTCGGGGGTGGGGGCGGGGCGGTGACAGGTGTCGCACCGCCAGGCGAAGAGGCTGCCGTGGAGGTGGGCGAGGACCTCTGACCCGGCGCGTTCGTGGAGGTCGTCGATGTTCTGGGTGATGATCCGAATGTCTGTGCCCGGCAGGGCAGCCCAGGCGGCGAGGGCATGGTGGCCGGCGTTTGGTGCGACCGATCGCACGAGGTGGACCCGCCAGAGATACCAGGCGTTGCACAGCGCCTTGTCGCGAGCCCACGCACGCGGCGTGGCCAGCTCGGCGGGATCGAAGTGTTCCCAGAGACCGGTCTGAGCGTCGCGGAAGGTCGGGACACCGGACTCGGCGGACATGCCGGCACCGGTGAGGACGGTGATCCGGGATGCGGCCTTCACGAGCGTCGTGACTTCCCGAGGCAGCTGCAGGCGTCCACCCTCGGGGAGCACGGTCCGACGACGGGAGAGATGGCTTGACGACTGGCCCATGACGTCATGGTCTCAAACAGTCGGGCTCCTCCGCCCGGCGCGAGCCTGCTGGCCTGCTGTGCCTGCTGTGCCTGCTGTGCCAGCTGTGCCAGCTGTGCCTGCTGTGCGGCATACGGGCTCGGACATCACGCAGCGCACGGTCCGGGGGGACATTCCGGACCGTGCGCCGCGCGCGTCTTTGCGTGCAGCGGCCCGCCTGGTCAGGCGGTCGTGAAGGTCCAGCCCATCGACGGGAGGGGATTGCCTGCAAGATCGCGGATTGCGGTCGTGCCTCCGATGAGGTCAAAGCGATAGGTCGTGCCCGCTGCCAGCGGCGCGGTCGGTGTGAGCGTCCACGTCTTGCCGCTGTTGCTCGAGGTGAGGGTCGCCGGGGCGACGACCCCGCTCGCGGCATTCTTGAGGACGAAGGTCGTCGACGTAACCCCCGTGACCGGCTCGGAGAAGCCCATGACGAGGCTCTTCGTCGTCGGGACCCCGGTGGCGCCGACGGCATGGCTCCAGGTCGTGAGCAACGGTCGCCATCCGGTGAGGAACTCCCAGTTGACGGAGGAGAAGGGGTTGCCAGCCAGGTCGCGGACGGCGGTGACACCCCCGACGATCGAGACGCGGTACTTCGTGTCCTCGGCCATCGGGGCGCTCGGGAAGATGCGCCAGATCTTGCCATTGGACGACGAGGTGATCGTGCCGGTGATCAGCGCGCCGGTCGCGAGATTGCGCGCGAAGAAGGTCGACGCGTTGACGCCGGTGACCGGCTCGGTGAAGGTGGCCTGGATGATGGTCGTGGGCTCGACCCCGGTGTCCGCGACGTAGGGCCAGTAGTAGCTCATCACCGGGCCCGGACCAGTGAGGAAGGTCCATGTCGTCGGGGCGAGAACGTCGTTGCCCGACTTGATGGCACTCGTGAGCTGGGCCCGGTAGAGCCGGTCGGGCGCGAGGTTGGCCGTCGGGTCGAGGATCGCCATGTTGGCTGACGACAGATATGTCACGGTGGCCGGGACGACGGCTGAGGTCGTCGTGTCGACCAGCCTGAAGGTCGTGCCGTCGACCCCGGAGACCTGGGTCGAGAAGGTCGCGACGACATTCGTCCCGACCTGCGCGGCCTTCGCGCCGTCCACTGGCTTGACCGTGACGGAGATGGGCACGGCGTGAGCCTCCACGGCTCCGACGAGTCCTCCCACGATCACCATAACCACGGCGAGCACACCCCTCGCTGTGGTCGCAAACGTCCTGCGCATATGTGTCCTTTCGCTTCCCCCGCTGGGCGGATGCCAGCAGTCGCCGGCTCGGCCATCCTCGCCAACCCATGAGGGCGATATGTGCCGGTATGCCGCCTATTTACGTTGGGATGGCTCCGACTCAGAGAGGCTTTACGTCGCACATAAGGGGACTTGACGCGAGGGGTTGATGGTGATCATCGACACCCGATCTCGGTTACGGCCGCAACGGCATCAGAGGCTCGTCGTTTGCGTCCTTAACCTGGGTTAAGTTCACCTTGATGATCCGGGTTCACATGCACCACCATGAGGGGGCTGCACGGGTTGGGCAGCTGCCGGCAAGATCGCCGGGTGGGCGGGAGACGAAGGACACCGGGGCGGATGCATACGTTCGATGGGATTCCCACGCAAACAATCACCGCGTCGTGGCCCCCACCCTCGGGCGGTCCTTCGGGCGCGGCGGCTCCGCCGTCGTCGGTTTCCCGCCACTTCATGGAGATGTTCGCCGGTGGGCCGCTGCCCGAGTGGGACTCTTTTGCGCGGTCGATCAGGCTCGTGCGCCTACGCGCGGGAGAGACGCTCTACGACGTCGGGGTCCAGCACCCCTTCATTTACGTCGTCCGACGTGGCACGATCCGGGTCGGATTCGTTGACGCGAGTGGCAAAGAGTGCCTCCTGGCCTTTTGTCAGCCGCCAGACGTCCTCGCCAGCGTGTCGGCCATCGCCCCCGCTGGAGTCAAGCGACTTGCCGAGTTGCCTGCCGGCATCGTCAAGGTCCGCTCGGTCGGTCACCTCGGTCACACCGCGAGTCGTGCCGTCGCCGTCGACTATTGCGAGCTCGAGCGCCTCGACTTCCGGGTCATGGAGCAGCTCATGAAGCGGCACCCAGCCTGGGCGGTCGCGATGTTCAACGCCGTGACGCTGCACTCGCTCGTCAAAGAGCGGCGTGAGCGCGAGTTGCTCATCCTCACCCCCGAGCAGCGCTACCGCCGATTCCTCGAGGACTACCCCGACCTCATCGGGGTCGTGTCTCAGAAGGACATCGCGTCCTATCTCGGCGTGACGCCCGTCGGCCTGAGTCGGATTGCAAGCCGCGTGCGCAAGGACGCGGCGGGGACCCTGCCGGAGGCCGGCAGCGACTGAGGGTCACGGCCCGTCACTCCAGAAGAGGTATGCCGTCCCGCTGGGGACGGCATACCTCTTCTCTATTTGGGCTGCTCGGCTTCTGCCGGACCTGCGCATCGGTGTGGCCGCGGTCTCGACGGAAAAGGCGGAGCGCCCGACCCGGTGCGAGGGGGTCGGGCGCTCCTATTTTGTGTGGGGGGGTTGTCAGCGCAGTCTGGCTTGGGGATGCCGTGGTCGGCTGACCCACACTGGTCTCACCGTGATGCCCTCCCGTTGGCGTTGCGGCGAGTTGTGGCGATGATGCGGGCGCTGGTGCCTGTGATGATCAGGAGCAGGGCGAGCCACATCATCGTGGTGGTGGTGTCCGACCCGGTCTTGGGCAGCGGGACCGGGGTGATGGTCACGGGTGCCTCAGAGTCGTTGTCGGTCGGGGTCGTCTTGGTGTCGGTGTCGCGGGTGGGGACCGGACCGAGAGGGTTGGTCTCGGGCACGTCCTTGTCCGACGGGGACACGTAGGCGATGTTGCGGACGGTGCCGGTGAATCCGGCATCGACGGTCGCGGTGACCGTGATGACAGGCCCATCGGTGCCCGGGTTGAGCATGTCCGCCGCGGTGCACGTGTCACCTGCACACGTGTAACCGGTGCCGGTCATGCCCGTGAGGGTGAGCCCAGCCGGCAGGACCTCGGTGACCTTCCACCCCGCCAGAGCGGCGACAGGGCCGTCGTTGTGCGGGGTCAAGGTGAACGTCACCGTGGAGCCGGGGTGGATCGCACCGGTGGTGGTGAGCTTCTTGACCAGGGTCAGGTTGAAACTCACGATCCCCGCGTCAAACGTCGGGTCATCCGGAGTGGTCGCCGAGTTGCTGCCGGTGGCCGGGGCCGTGATGTCCACGATCCCATCCGCCGGGGCATCCGAGTCGATCGCCTGGTGTCGCTGCCAGCCAGGGCGGTGGTGAACGACGAGGGGGTATCAGATGGTCTGTGTAAGGGGGCGGTCTCTATCTGAAGGAGATTGACTGTGAGCATGACCAAGGCGAAGAAGAGTGATGGGCGGGAGTCTGAGGCTCGCCGGCTGCGTCGTGAGTTGTTCACCGACGAGATGCTGGACCAGCTGATGGCTGCCACCGACGAGCGTGGCCTGTCGCTGACCGGCGAAGGCGGGTTCCTGCCGGAGATGATCAAGGCGGTCCTTGAGCGCGGGATGGAGGCGGAGCTGACCGGCCACCTGGGGTATGAGAAAGGCGACCCGGCCGGGAACGGCTCGGGCAACTCCCGCAACGGGACGACGCCGAAGACGGTCGGCACCGAGGTCGGCGATATCGCCTTGGACCAGCCGCGGGACCGGAACTCGACGTTCGCGTCGTCGCTGGTGCCCAAGGGCGCCCGCCGCCTGGGCGGGCTGGAGGACATGATCATTTCCTTGTACGCCGGCGGGATGACGATCCGCGACATCCAGCACCACCTCGCCGCGACGCTGGGCACCGACCTCTCGCACGAGACGATCAGCAAGGTCACCGACGCCGTCGCCGAGGAGGTCACCGCGTGGCAAACCCGCCCGTTGGAGGCGTTCTACCCGGTGATCTACCTCGACGCGTTGGTGGTCAAGATCCGCGACGGAGCACACGTGTCCAACCGGGCCGCGCACATCGCGGTCGGGGTCGACATGGACGGGGTCAAGCACGTTCTGGGGATCTGGGTCCAGGCCACCGAGGGCGCGAAGTTCTGGGCGTCGGTGTGCGCCGAGCTGGCCAACCGCGGCGTCAAGGACGTCCTGATCGTCTGCTGTGACGGGCTGACCGGCTTCCCCGAGGCGATCGAGGCGACCTGGGCCCGCGCGATGGTCCAAACCTGCGTGGTGCACCTGATCCGGGCCTCGATGCGGTTCGTGTCCTACAGCGACCGCAAGGCCGTCGCTGCGCTGCTCAAGCCGATCTACACCGCCGCGAACGAGGACGCCGCGCTGATCGCGCTGGCCACCTTCGCCGACTCCAACCTCGGCAAGAAGTACCCCGCCGCCCTCGCCTCGTGGGAGAACGCCTGGAACCGGTTCACCCCGTTCCTGGCGTTCGGGCCCGCGCTGCGCAAGGTCATCTACACGACCAACTCGATCGAGTCGTTGAACTACCAACTGCGCAAGATCATCAAGAACCGCGGCCACTTCCCGGGCGACGCCGCCGCGATCAAGCTGCTCTGGCTGGCCATCCGCAACATCGAGGACAAGAGAGCCCGCGAACGCGCCAAAGAGGCCGGACTACCCAAGGGCCACCCCCGCAAGGCCCCCAGCAAACTCGTCGAAGGCTCCGTCATCCAAGGCTGGAAAGCCGCCCTCGGCGAACTCGCCCTCATCTACCCCGACCGCATCAACCCCCACCTCTAAACCCCCACGACCACCCTACTTACACAGACAACTTGACACCCTCGACGACGACCCGTCCGGGGCGATGAACTCGATCGTGTAGTCCGCGCCAGCCAACAGATCAGTGAACGAGTAGAACCCGTCACCATCGGTGGTCGTCGTGTCCCACAGCACACCCTCAGCGTCGTAAATGTTCACCACGACACCCTCGATCGGCTTCTCCACGCCCGGGTCACCTTGCAGGCCATCCCGGTCAACATCCAGCCACACGTAGTCACCCACGCTGACCAGCTCGATCAACCCAGCGTCGATCGTCGGGTTGTCCACCGCCATCGGGGCCGACTTGTTCTCACCCGTGGTCGGGGCAGTGAACGACACCAACCCCGTGACCGGGTCAGCGTCCGAGTCCGCGACATCCGTGGCGACCGAGTTGGACGTGTCACCCTCAACATCCTGGGTGGTGAACACCATGTCCTCACCCTCAGGCATCCCGAACTCGATCTGGTAGTCAACCCCACCAATGAGGTTCGTGAACGAGTAGAACCCGAACTCGTCGGTCACTGTCTCCACCGGCGCACCACCAGGCAGGACCGCGAGGTCACCCTCGGCGTCCAACAGCCGGACCGGGACACCCGCAACCGGGGTTTCACCCTCGGACTGCAGACCATCACGGTTGGCATCCAGCCACACGAAGTTGCCGACAGACACCAACTCGATCAGACCAGCATCAATCGACGGGTTATCCGGCGTCTCCACCGAGTTCACACCCGTCACAGGAGCCACCACCATCACCCGACCCGTGTGCTCATCCGCATCCGAATCAGCACCATCCTCAGCCGGCACATTGCTCGTCACTCCATCGACATCCTGCGTCGTGAAAATCGTGTCCGCAGGCTTCACAAACTCCACCTGATACGTCACACCCGCCAACAGGTTGCCGAACGAGTAGAACCCAACCTCGTCCGTCATCGTCTCCACGGGGGCACCGCCGGGCAGCACCGCAGGCTTGCCGTCAGCATCCAACAGGCGGACGGTGACGTCCTTGACCGGAAGCTCACCCTCGGACTGCAGACCATCACGGTTGGTGTCCCACCACACGTAGTCACCAATGCTGACCAGCTCCACCAGACCGGCGTCGATCGTCGGGGTGTCAGCCTTCGTCGGCTCTGCCGAGTTCGAGCCCGCGTCCTTGGTCGTCACCGGCGCACGGCCGGTCACCACGTCGGCGTTCGAGTCGGTCTCGACCGCACCCTGCAGCGGCGTCGTGAACACCGTGTTGGCGGGCTTCACGAACTCCACGACGTATGCCGTGCTCGGAGTGAGCCCGGTGAACGCGTAGTAGCCGTTCTTCGTCGTGGTGGACACCGGAGTCCCGGCGGCATTCTTCACCGGGGCACCCGTGGCATCCAGCAGGTTGACGATCATGCCGTCCTCGACAACCGGTTCGGTCGCCGGGGCGCCCTGCTGGCCGTCGCGGTTGCGGTCGTACCACACATAGTCACCGATGGACACGACGTGGATCGACACCGAGGCGTCGTTGTCCGAGGGCGTCGCCGGGTTGGTGACATCAGTGTCCCGAGCCGGGATCACCAACACGTTTGTCTCGGGCACGTCCTTCGCCGACGGTGAGACGTATGCCGTGTTCGTGAACGCCGATCCGGTCCACCCAGCATTGACCTTGGTGACCACCGTGATCGGGGCACCCGATGCACCCGCTGCCAAGGGGTCTGCGGAGGTGCAGGTCGGGTCGGCAGGGGTCGTGTCGATGTCGCACGAGTAGCCCGTGCCACCCATCGACACGATCGTCATGCCCGTCGGCACCCGGTCAGTGACCGACCATCCGGCGAGCGCGCCTGCGGGACCTTGGTTGGTCGGGACAATCGTCCACGACACCTCCGTGCCCGGCACGAGCAGGCCGGTCCACGTGCCACCGGACTTGGCGATCACGAGGTTGAACTTCACCAGACCGGCGTCGATGCCAGGGTTGTCAGCCTTCCCCGGATCCGTCAGGTTGCTGCCCGAGTTCGGGGTCGTCACCGTGACCCGACCCGTCGTGGGGTCAGCGTCGGAATCGGTGACATCCCCGGTCGGGCTGTTGGACGTGTCAGACGGCGACCCACCGTTTTGGGTGGTGAACGACGCCGCTGCCGTGTCCGCGGTCGAGGACTTCACGAACTCGACGATGTATGCCGTCGCCGGAGTGAGGTCCTTGAACGCGTAGTAGCCGCCCGTGGTCGTGGTCTCCCGCAGGTAGGCACCCTGCGCGTCGTAGAGCTTCACAACGAAGCCGTCCGGCACGACCGCTTCACCAGCAGTCTGCAGACCGTCACGGTTGGTGTCCCACCAGACGTAGTCACCAATGGACACCTTGGGCACCGACAACGGCGCCATCGCGTCGTTGTCCGTCGGGGTGACCGGGTTGGTGATGTCCTGACCCTGCGAGGGCTTAACCAGCGGGTTGGACTCGGGCACATCAGTCGGGGCAGGCGCCACATAGGCCACGTTGATCGCCGAGCCAGTGAACGACGCATCGATCGTCGCCGTCACCGTCACCACCGGACCCGTGGCCCCCGCAGCCAACGCCGTCGGGAATGTGCACGTCAACGTCGCGAGGGCACACGACCCCACCGGCACCCCATTGACCGACGGCACGCTGATCCCGGTCGCGGTCAACCCCACCGGAAGGATGTCAGTCACCGACCACCCAGCAAGGGCACCAGCCGGGCCTTCGTTCTTCGGGGTCAACGTAAACGTCACACTCTTACCCGGGAAGAACGGGCTAGCCGTGGTCAACGCCTTCTCCAACACGAGGTTGAACTTCACCAAACCCGCGTCGATGCCAGGGTTGTCGGCCTTGTCAGCCGTGGCCAGGTTGAGACCCGGAGGCCTCCGACGTGAACGACACCTTCGCGATGGTGGCCGTCGCGTCAGCCGGCACCGCATCCGAGTCCTTCACATCCGTCGTCTTCGAGTTCGACGTGTCCGAAGGAGTCCCAGCGTTGGGCTTCGTGTAGGACGCACCCGGTTGGCTCGACTTGTCGAACCCAATGACGTATGCCGTCGAGGGCTTCAGACCCGTGAAGGCGTAGTGACCCGTCGCGTCAGTCGTCGCCGTCCCCAGCACCGTGGTGCCGTCTGCGGCATACAGCGTCACCGCGATGCCCGGCACGGGAGCCTCACCGGTGCTTTGCAGCCCGTCACGGTTGGTGTCCCACCACACGTAGTCACCCACCGACACGACATTGATGAGCGCCTGCGCGTCGTTGTCGGTCGGGGTCACCGGGTTGGTGATGTCCGTGTCACGCGCGGGCTTCACCAGAGGGTTGGTCTCCGGCACATCGTTGGCCGACTTGTCGACATACGCGACGTTGCGGAACGACGACCCCGTCCACCCAGCATTGACCTTCGTCACCACGGTAATCGGGTCGCCGGTCGCGCCAGCAGCCAGACCAGCACCCGCAACACACGTCGGGTCCGTCGGGGTCGTCGTGATGTCACACGTGTAACCCGTGCCGGACATCGACACGATCGACATGCCGGTCGGGACCAGGTCGGTGACGGACCAGCCGGCCAACGCGTCAGACGTGCCCGCGTTGTTCGGCGTCAGCGTCCACGACACCTCGGTGCCCGGCACCAGCAGCCCGGTCCACGTGCCACCAGACTTCTGCAACTGGAGGTTCATCTTCGGCGTGACGAAACCAGCGTCGATCCCCGGGTTGTCCGTGATCGCGTTGGCCGTCGTCGGACCACCCAGCTCGTTCTTGCCTGCGGGACCCGAGTTGAACTTCACCTGACCCGTCGTCGGGTCGGCGTCGGAGTCCTTCAGGTCGCCTGTCCGGGAGTTGGAGGTGTCGCCACCGGCGTTTTGGGTGGTGAACGACATGCCCGCGGGCTTGGCGAACTCGATGATGTAGTCCGTGTTGGGGACCAGGTTGTTGAACGAGTAGTACCCGTTGGCGTTGGTCACGGCAGATGCCTGCCAGGCGCCCTTCGAACCGTCCGCGTTCACGGCATACAACGACACAGCGACGTCCGCGAGCGGGGTCTCACCCGCATCCTGAAGTCCGTTGGCGTTGGTGTCCATCCACACGTAGTCACCCACCGACACCGCCGGCGGCACGACGAACGGGACGATGATGCCGACCTTGCGTGGCTCGTATGGCTGCTCCCATGCCGGCGACGTGCCCGCCATCGTGCGGTAGGCGCGCTGCGCTGCAGAAGTTCCAGGCCACCGAGAGGTCCAGCGGGTCGAGCGTGGAGGTCGGAGCAGACAGCGGGGCCTTCATCGGCAGGTCGAAGACGTAGGTGTCGCCCGGGTGCCAGATGGGGTAGGTCGCCGGGGTCGTCGACGTGTCGGGCTGGAACATCTTGATCCGGAAGGACTTGACCAGTGACCACGAGCTGACCTGCGCCGCGGTGTACCACGTGTCGTCACACGATGCCTGCCACGGCTGATCCGCGGTCGCCTGGGCCTTGTTCAGTTCCGGACGGCACGGGTTGCTCGTGTAGTTGTATTCCACGACGTAACCCGAGGGATTGGTCGTCGAGAGGGCTTGATTGAGGGTCACGGGCCCGGTGAGGATCGGCGACCACTCAGTTTTGCGCTGTTCCGTGCTGAGCAGCTGGCCGACGCCGGTGTCGCCGATGACCGGGAGAATGTCGTAGGCGACGTAGTTGGTCATCTCGACGTTGCCGGCGTTCTGCATCTTGAATCGGTAGGAGAAGTTGCTGCCCGGGTCGGTGACCGCGGTGCAGGGATACCGGGTGTAGCCGCCCCAATCGGGGCACTTCGTCACCTCATCGGCTGCCGAGCCCGTCGCGGTGCCGGTCGACTCGAAGACATTGGGCTTGGTGCCGATGTCCCACTTGGTCATGTCAATGAAAGCTGCCTCGACGACAAGGACCTTGCTGGGGTAGACACACACGGTCTCGTCCACGACGTCATCGGAGTCGATGTCGGTCGTGTCCGTGGTCGAATACGCGTCATACCAAGGGCCACACGTGACCGTCGCGTCGTTAGTCGAGACCTTGACTTCGTTGGTGTAGCTCTTGATCGACGTGCCGGGGCGCACCCGGACGTTCATGTGGAAGCCATACCCCAAGGTGTTTTGGGTGGCGAGGTCGGGCAGGGTGATGTCTTTGAACGTGATGAGCGTGCCGATGAACTTCCCCGTGCCGTCGTACTGCGGCACCGCCGTGTAGGCCGGGACCGCGTACTTCGGGCACCCACCCATGACAACCGCATCTCCCACCCCACTGCCCGTGCCACCGCTGGTGAAGCAGGTGACCTCAAGGAGTTCGAACTCCGGGGGAAGCAGGTCCGACACCGTGGCCGTCTTGATCGGCAGCGCTCCGGAGGCCTGGAAGCCGAAGATCCACTCGAAATTGTCGCCCGGTTGGAACGCTGTCTTGCCTGCGGGATACACCGCCTTCTTCATGGGTGTGAGTTTGGTCGACGGCGCATCGACCGTGATCTCCGCGCATCGGTCAAGTGACGTCACGCCGTCACCGGAGACGGTCATGCAGTTGCGCAAGGTGGCATCCAGCGAGGTGCCGGCGGGCACGGTGCCCTGGATATACATGTCGAATGCCGAGCCAGGGGCCAAGGACGCCGTCCGGAAGCGGACGTAGGACATCCCAGTGGGCACCGGGATCGACGAGGGCGTGTCCAAGGCAGCGTTGATGGTGACGGCGGATCCCCACGTCACGCCATCTGCGCTGAAATCCACGGTGACGATGCCGCCGGCGCGCGGGGACACGGGGTTCACGGACGGGACCAACCTCACGAGCTGGATGTTGTTCAGCGGGACCGTCCCCGTCGCATCGGTCGGGAGCTTGTCGATCACCGTGAAGTTGGTGATCGTCGAGTTGCCGTCGTTCTTCGCGAAGACGCGCCACGTCGCCTGACCGGTGGGAGGCACACTGCTGATGCCGCCGTAACCGAAGTCCTTAAAGGCCCACACCGATTTCACTGCTGCGTCGACCGTCACGTCGCGCGACGCGCTCAAGGTCTCGCTCGTGCCGTCTTGGTAAACCACCGTCGACGTCGCGGTGTTGGGGATGACGGTGCCGGGGTCGACGGCGGCGGGGCTCTTGGCGTTCGGGGGCACTCGCACCGTGATCTTGACGCGGGTGATGGCCAAGCACGTGGTGGTGTTGCACGAGGTGGGGTTCTGGGCGTCCATCGACCCAACGTTGGCGACAGACACCGTGTGCGTCGCCGCGGTGTAGACCGGGGTCGGCGTGGGGGTCAGCGACGAATACTCAACCGCTGACGAAACATACTCGAGCCTCGGGTCGAGGACATCGGAGAACGAGGCGCTCACGATGTCCAGACCACCGACCTTGGTCGGACGGGTCCAGAAGACGGTGTAGGTCACCAGTTCGCCAGCGGCAACCGACGTGGGGTTTGCCTCCTTCAGCAGACTCCAGTCCTTGGCCGGCGGAGTGACGTTGATCGTCACGATCGCCGACTCGTGAGGTGCAGTGGCGGTCGAGGTCAATTTCGCCTGGTTGGGGATCTCTCCGGCGACCGGGGTCAACGGGTAGCCCGTGACCGTGGCGACGAGGATGATGTCGAGCGACGTGCCATCCCTGAATGGTGCGGTGGCCGAACCCAGGGTGACCGTGACGGTTTGCCCGGTGACACTCTTGGTCATCGCGGGCAACGTCCCACCGAGGACGCTCGTCGGCAGTGTCACGCCGGCTGCAGTGATGCTGAGGTTGCTGTCCATGACATCGGTCACGGTGGTGACGCCGCAGCCAGACTCCAGACCGCTGCACTGGACGTTGAGCTTGTAGACGACCTGCTCACCGACGGCATACGACGTCTGCTTGTCCACGACGGTCTTGGTGATGGTGGCCCCCGAGGCGGCGCTCGCCATTGGCGCGACGGCCAGCCCGACGACGCCGAGCGTGAGCACGACGATCATCGCGACGATGCGCCGCACCTGAGCTGTCGCTTGCGCGCTCGCGCGGCGGCCTGCCCGGGTGAGTGAGCCCCCCGCGTCACGGTCTCTTGCCGCCCTAATCCAACGATCCATGTCTGACGACTCCTCAGTCGATTCCCCCACGACGACCCGTCGGAGGGCATGCACGATCGCCGTCTGTGAGGCAGTGCCTGACAGACGTGCGTATTCGGCTTAGACAGCGCCCCGGTCCCCCCGCGCCACTGTCCCGCCCCCCCACAGTGCAGCAAAGGCAAACTGAAGTCACGCGAGCCGTTAACCGTGGTTAAGAGCCCCCCTTAACCTCGGTTAATTCGGTGCTACATTGCGCCGACTGCCGGAAACCGTGGTTCTCAGGAAGGAACGCCGTTGATTTCGAGGGAGAGCCTCTCCGCGGCAAGGGATGTCATCGACGCCTTGGCCGGCGGCCCCGTCCCTGACTGGGAAGGCGTCGAAGCAAGTCTCGTCGAACATCGTCTGCGCGCTGGCGAGCCCATCCCGGCGGCTGCGGGTCAGAGGTCGACGTCGAGCGCCACCGACTTCTTCCTCGTCATCGACGGCGTCCTCCAGGTCAAGGTGATCGACCTGTCTGGGTCGGCTCGCACGGTCAACTTCGCAACCGGCGGCGACCTCATGGCCAGCGCCCCGGCCATCGCCGGCGGCGGGACGACCCCGGAACTCGCCCGTGACTTGCCCTTCACGACTTTCCTCAAGGGGGCCGCACGGGCTCGGTCCGAGACCTACGTCATCACCGCCCTGACAAATGCCACCGTGGTCCAGTTCGACGGTGCTTCCTTGGCCGCCCGCGCGGAGACGTCCCTGCCGTGGGCGAAGGTGTTCGCCACGGCATACCGGCTCTATGCGCTCTTCATGCGACGTGAGCGTGACCGCATGCGTCTGACCCCCCAAGAGCGCTATCGGAGCTTCCTGCGGGACTACGGCGACTTCCACCGTGTGATCCCCCAGAAGATGGTCGCCGACTACCTCGGCATCAGTGAGGTCGGCATGAGCCGGATCGCCGCACGCGTGCGCAACGAGTTGGCGCAGAAGGACCCGCCGGACTGAGGGGGCCGGGAGCGATCCCGCCATGACTGCGCGCCCGGGGTGGGGGACATCCCCGAGCGCGCAGCCGCGGCGCTCACCTCAGCCGGAGGGGGACGGCCCAGCGCGCCAACCGGGCTGGTTGTCTGTGCGGGCGTCCCAGCGCCGGGGCCTCTTCCCCGAAGAGGCCGGGGGACACCATGCCAGTCTCGCCCACCCAGAGCCAGCGCCAGAGGTCCCGAAGAACCCGCGCGTGGGCGCGCGCGATCGCTTCTCGTGCGTGGGGCCGCTCTCGTGCGGGCAAGATCACATACCTGAGGAGGTATGCCGGCCACGCGGCATACCCATCCCTCGAGCGACCCCCGGGGCGCACCTTTTCGCCCGAAAATCGGGACAAAGGACATTCCTGCGTGCTTCACTCCCGCCATGAGGCGCTCCACCGTCGTAGCTCTCGTGCTGTCCCTCATCGCCGTCGTGCTCGTGTCCATCGGGACGCTCAAGCGTGCCGGTGACTCGGACTATGATCCGGCCCCTCTCGTGGCCAGCCCGATCGCAGCCAGCCTGTCTCTCTCCCGCGAGGCTGACGTCTTCGTCGGGGCGACGATCTTCGCCAAGGTGACCGCTGCGAGACCCGGCCAGCTGAACCGCGTCGACCTCTACGACACCGGACGTCTCGTCGACTCGAGCTTGGTTGCGCCCGGGACGGCATCAGTGACCCTGAGCTGGGTGGTCCTTGCTCCCGGACCGCATCTGCTTGAGGCACTCGTCACCGACGCTCAGGGCCAGCAGGGCTTCACCCCGAGCAAGGGGGTCGTCGCGTTCAAGCCCGAGGGGCCGGCCCGCGGTGAGCCGCAGGTCGCCCTGCGTCCGGGGGAAACTGTCGGGAGCCTGCGCACCCGGATCCAAGGCACCGATGCCTACGTCCTGCCGCCGGATGCTGCGTTCTTCTCCGCTCCGACCGGCGGGCCCAAACCGGCAGTCGGCTCTGGAGGGACGATCACCCCTGCGGTCGAGACGACGTCGGACGGCACGCCCGCCGACCCGATGGCCAAGCCTGCCGTCTTCACCCAACTTCCGGCTGGTCTCACATTGGCGGCGCAATGGCAGAGCTGGGGAGCGAAAAAGCTCTCCGAGCTGCCGGCTGATCTGGTGCTGCCACCGCAACCCGACGCGCCGCTCGACAAGGACTCGCTCCCCGCGGACCCGCCGCCTCCGGGACCAGGTCCCGCTGCCGCGATCCCCCTGGACATCCCCAAGAACTCCGGCTCCTCGATCACCCCACCCGCCCTCAACCCCGTCTTGGCCCCCACGACCCCGTCCCAACCGGTCGGCGGCGACGCCCCCAAGCCCGCGCCGCCCCCGTCAGCGCCGGCACTCACCACCGCCCTGACATCGAAGGAGACGTGCGCGGTCACGGTCGCCGTGGGCGGCACCGGCGGAGCCAAGGTCATCGCCGGACTGACCAGCGCGAGCCGACCAGTCCCCGTCCAATGGGGCAGCCGGACTGGTGACGGCGAGATGACGCTGCGCCTGCCCGTCGGCAAGGTGTCGGTCAGCTTCTACTCAGGCGACCGCCGGTCAGAGCCGCTGCTGTTTGATGTGCCGCTTGGCTGTTATGCGACCGTCCAGGGCAACGCCATGCTCATGGACGGGCTGCTCATCCTCCCCGAGGTAGGAGGCGAGGTGTTTGTCTACCTCGGGGTGAACCACAACCAGCACGTCCGCGCGCCGCAGGTCGACCAGACGACGATCAAGGCCGGCAAGGCCGCCAATATCGCTCCTTATCTCCCGCTCGTGTTCACCTCGAAGAAGACCACCACCCTCCACCTCGAGGTATGGCGTCAGCACGACAACACCGCCACGAAGTTTGCCGAATCCACGATCACGGTGACCAACGACGGCACCGCGGATCTCATCTTCGGCCAGGCCAATGCGCTCACTTCTGGAGATGGCCGCGGGTGGCCCGATCGGGTCCGAAACGTGGTCGACTCTCGTCACCGGCGACACGACTCCCGAGACCAAGACCCTGCGCTGGAAGGACGCGAGCCACCGCGTCGGTGCCGTCGTGTGGCAGGTGCTTGCGGCTCCGCTCTCGCAGGCCAACACCGAGCTCCAACCCCTCGGTCTGCTGGCCGCGGGTGCCGAGGTCGGCACATACCAAGGGACCTTTCCCATCCCGGCCCGGCAACTCGACCCGATCGCCGATCCGGAATACAAGAGCCTCACGACCTCCTCGCCGCCCGCGGGCCCTGGTATGCCGGCCGCCTCGCAGGGCTGGAAGGCAGCCCCTAGTCCCGGAACAGTCTCTGCAGCCCTCCAATCCGGCACGACTGGTCCGGTCCTCGCGCAGACCATCACGCCCACGACCACGGCCGGGACGGCGTCTCTGGCCCCGGCGGAACTCCAGCAACTCATGGACAAGGTCGCTGTGGGACGCTTCGGGCGGGTCTACATCCGCGTCCTCGGGGTCGGCAGCTTCAACGGGCAGCTGCAGGAGCTCGGGGTCGTCAGCAATCTCGTGGGCTACGACCCGCCGACCCAAAGAGTCAACGGCGGCACCCGGTTTACCGCGGAAGCGGTCCGGGCGACGGTGCCATGGCGACCGGACACGAGCCTGTCCTCCTGTGTCCGGGTCTTCCAGACCAACTGGACTGGCGACGTCAAGGCCGACGGGTCCTGGTGGAAGAACCCCCACCTGCTCGTCGGCAAGGGCGAGAAGGTCTACAACGACGCCGTGGCGGCGAGCAAGTTCTATCCCCACGAAGGCACCTACTGTCCCGGCGACTTCGGCTTCAAGGACGAGTGCGGCTTTTGGTGTCAGGTCAAACAGCTCGACGACATGCTCGCCCACATCTGGGACGAGTTTGCGGCGATCTACAACAACCTCGGCTCGACGCTCGGCGAGTTCCTCGCCGAGCACAACCCGATCTGTCAGTGGGCGGCTGATGCCGTCGACAGCGTGCTCGTCGAATCGGCCTGTAAGGCGATCACGAAGATCGCCGTCGAGGCGGTCGTCAAGGTCCTCATAAGCGCCATCGGATTGCCGCCTGCCGTGCCGACCTCGTCGCAGTTGCGCGAGATCGCCAAGGGCAAGCTCAAAGAGCTGGCCAAGGCAGGCATCGACTACATCGGCGTCCCCTGTGACGACCTCCAAGTCAAGGGCACCGCCGCTAAAGCGTTGGACTCGGTGTTGACCGATGGTGGGTTCGACATCCCGACGCAGCAAGACGTCGACGGGCAGAAGATGTTTTCCGCCTGCGACGCGATCGTCGAGCTGACCTACGACAAGATCGAGGCGGACGTCCGCGCAGCGATGAACAAATCCATCGTCCAGCAGAGCGGCATACCGTGGTATGACAACGTGCCCGGCTTCCTCATGGCACCCGAGCCACGGGCCTTTATCCCGCCGGTCACGGTGTGGGCGAGCATCATCCTCGACGAGAAGACGGCCTTCGCGGGCTCGTTCAACGGCTTCACGAGACTCACCGTCGACAGTTACAGCATCTATTTCCCCGGCGGCGAACTGATGATGAGCGAGCTCAGTGACCACGTGGCTGGTGACTTCGCCACCCTGATGTCGGCCAGCGACGCGGACCTCACGACCGCGACGGAGGCCTTCCTCAAGGTCAAGGCAGGTCCGACGCCCTCGGGCTCGACCAATGGGAAGGGTCGGTGGTTTGGCATCACCGCCATCACGCCGATCGTGCAGGACAAGATCTATTACGGCCAACGGGCGTGGCTCGAGGTCAACGCCACCACCGAAGAAGTCACCGGCTTGCCCGTCAAGGCCGAGGCGAAGTTCCCCATATAGCCACCCCAGCGACTCCAGGAGGTGCCACTTGGCTGCCACCCTGCTTCACCTCAGCAAGGCGACGATCGCCAAGGTCGCGCTGCCGGCCATCGCCGTGGCGGCTGCCGCCGGGTATGCCGTGGCCGCGCCCTCCGCGGACGCCACCGGGCCGGGGGTCTGGCTGGACAGTCCACTCATGGGCAGCGTCCTGCGGGCGGGGATGGTCCAGGTCCAAGGGCATGCGTCTGCCGCAAGCCCGATCAGTTCGATGTCGCTGCTCGTCGACGGGGCTGATGTCTCCTCGACGACAACGCTCGAGCACCGGGGCAACCTCAGCTATGCGACCTTGCCTTGGCAAGCAACCGCCGGGACGCACCAACTCCAAATCCGTGCCGGTGCGTTGACCTCGATGGTCGTCATCGTGCAGGTCGGCGACCAGCCGACGACCACCCAGCCCACCGTGGTCGGGCCCTCGATCGGGGCTCCCACGACAGCTCCGACCTCCGCCCCGGCGATGAGCACGCCGCCAGCGCCGGCGACCACGGCGCCACCCACCACCCGTCCCCCGACTCGGCCGACGACTCGCCCAGCACCTGTCTCCACCCCTCCGACAGCACCGCCGCCACCCCCGCCACCGCCGACCTCGGTCGTGCCTGCCCCCACGATCCTGCGCACCCTCGTCAGCCAACCGCTCGACAACTATCCGGGATGTGGGGGGACCACGCAGGTCACGGTCACGGCCGAGATCACGGGGGCCACCTCGGCGACCTTCGTGTGGCAGGTCGCAGGAGTGCGCGGCTCCGGGACGATGAGCGTCGTGTCGGGCACGACGTGGAGAGGCACCTCCCCAACAGACCTATATACCGCCGGCGCACCCGAAGGCACGCTCACCGTGACGGTCACGGCCACCGGCCCGGGCGGGACCCGGACCTCGACGGCCACGGCCACGGTGCGCACCTGCAAACCGTGACCTCAGGCCAGGGTGCGACCACGGCACGAAAATGGCCGTGCGCCCGACGTGAAGGATTGGTCGTCGGGCGCACGGCTCTTTCGCGAATGTGGTCAGCCCATCCGAAGATCGACTGGCCCCCGCAATGCTCGTGATGGGAGGTGCGGTCTCCGTCCCACGAGCGGGTCCGTTCAGGTGACCCGTGGCTTACTGTGCCTGACAGACCGCCACACGTCTAGCCAGCGATTGATCTGGTTTATCGATCACCAACACGCGTTAACCGCGGCCATCCCTCGCCGCCGTGGCACGACGGCGATGAAACCAGCGACGCACCGGCACCAACACTGCCCCCACGACGACGCCGAGCAGCGGCATCCCGACCGTCGCCACCCATGACGGGGGCTTGCTCCCCGGCCCGCCGGAGTTGGCCACGAGCGCGCCGATGACAGCGATCAGCTCCCACCCGAGCACGAGCATCGAGATCAGAATGCCGACGACGAGGGGTGGCATCCGCAGATGCATGACGACAACGACGAGGGTCGCCAGGAGTAGCACGAGGCTCATGGAGCCGATCCCTTCCCAATCAGGACACGTCGGAAACAGCTTGCGTGGAGTCGCCATCGTGTCAGGAGCGCCTCCGCTGGCCCGCAGCGGCCCATCATCTGGCCATCATCTGGCCATCATCTGACCCAGCGGAGCGGCCGCGATCACGGCCAGAGCGCCAAGGATCAGTGGTGGGCCGTAGGCGAAATCGCTTGTGCGTGACGCCCGTCGGGTCACGAGTAGGGCCGCGCCAATGACGCCGCCGAGGACGATCCCGGCAGCCAGCCCGTAGAGGAGCGACGACCACCCGAGCCACCCGAGCAGGAGCCCGAGCAGCCCGGCGAGCTTGACGTCGCCGAATCCCATGCCCGATCCGATGAGCGCGAGGCCGAGGAAGAGGGCAAAGCCGATGCCGCCGCCGATGACGGCCCGCACCAACGCCCCCCAGTCGCCGACCGTCCAGGAGGCCAGGCCGAGCCCCGCGACCAGCATGGGGTATGCCGGGAGCTGGATCGCGTCGGGCAGCCGGTGGACGTCGAGGTCGATCGCCGCGAGGACGGCCAGGACGATGCCGGCCGCGAGATAGACCGCACTCGCGACCACACTGCCCGTGCGGGCGTGGACCCCAGCCGCGACGAGCGTGCCGACGAGCACGGCAGCCGGGATGAACCACCCCAACCCGAGCACGCGAGCATCACGTTCGTCTTCGCGGCGGTAGCTGCGCCGCTCCAACCTGCGTCGCGCCGGCACGGCGGCCACCACCGTCACAAGGAGGGCGACGACCATCCAGGTGGTCTGGGACATCGGGGTATCCATCCGTTGGGCGAGCGAGCACCAGCCTACGGTCGGCGAGCCCCCTCCACCGGGACTCTCCGATTCGCCAGACAGGCCCACGACCCGCCGCTAGGCTGCGAGCGTGCGGCGGGAGACCAACGGCGCCGTCCTCCTTCCCCCCTGGTTGGACGCGCCAGCGCGAGTGCGGCTGGGCTTGGGGTCCCTGGCGATGCTGTATGCCGCATTGCAGGGTCGCCTGGCCATCGTGCTTCCGTGGACGCTCTTGGTCCTCGTCATCGATGTCGCCGCGACCGTCGTCGGGATCGCTCCTGGATTTACCGAGAAGTCCCGTCAGCGAGTCGAGCTCGGTCTCGTCGTCGTCGCCTCGGTTTTCGCCGGAGCGGCTCTGGGGCTCGCCGGCAACGAGGCAGCCCCGCTCGCGCTCGCCACGGCATACCACGCCGGGCTGGTGGGAGGCAGGATCGGTCTTGGGCTTGCGACCGGGGCCGCGCTGGCGGCCTGCCTCGGGCTGCGACTCCTCGCGCTGACCCACCCGAGTCTCGACCTCGGGCAGATCTGGTGGTGGCTCGGGAGCTCCCTCATCCTGGGGGGGCTCGGAGTGTGGAGCAGCCGCCTGTCCTCGGCCACTGATCTCGAATTGCGCACAGCCCGAGACGGACTCGAAGCCCAGTCGATCATCCGCCGACTCGAGGATCTCTCCCATCAGTGGCGGGGCGGCCTGCACGCGCAGGCCCACGCGTCGTCCGTCCTGGAGGAACTCGCCGTCGCCGTCCCACTCGACCGGGCCACCGTGCTCGTCGGTGATCTGCCCGAGTCTCTGGTGCCCGTGGCGAGCCACGGCGCGACGAGCGGAGTGTGGGGCACGCAATACGTCGAGCTGATCGACCGCGCCAGGACCACACAGGAGCCCGTCACCGACACCCTGTCGACGCCGTGGGGGACCCGGCAGGTGCTCGTCGTCGCATTGCCGTTCGACGACACGATGTTTGGCGCGGTCGTCGCCGACCGTCAGGCGACCGACCCTTTCGACGCGGCCGCACTCGAGTCAGCGCACGGCATCGCGCGACGGTCGGCTCCCGGCTTCCAGGCCGCCCTGCTGTTCGCCGAACTCCGCGAGCACGCCTCGCTCGAAGAGCGCGACCTGCTCGCCCGCGAGGTCCACAACACGATCGCCCAAGACCTGGCAGCGATCGGCTACTCCCTCGACCTGACCCGCTCGGTCCTCGGCCGCGACTCGCGCAAGGGGCTGCAACTGCTCGACGACAACCGCCTTGCCGTCCGGGCGATCCTCGTCTCAATCCGCGATGTCATCTCGGAGTTGCGGATGCCGGCACACGCACCCTCAGGTCTCGGCGCCCTGCTGGGCACGGCTGCACACCGCTTCGGCACCCTGAGCGGGATCCGCACGTCATTCACGATCCGCGAGGTTGCCCCCGACCTCGACCCGCAGCTCATCGCCGCACTGCACCGGCTCGTCCTCGACGTGCTCGCCGACGCCCAGGGCAGCAGCGCGTCACACGCCACGATCGAGCTGATGACGCAGGGCGAGGACTACCGGCTCGTCGTGAGCCATGACGGCATACCTCATCTCACACCGGAGTGGCTCGACGGCGCGGCGGGGCACCCCGCCGGGTGCGCCGTCACCACGACGCTCACACGCCCTGGACTGCGCGTCGAAGCGGTCCACACACGTGCTCGGGGAGACCAGGAGAGGCCAGGTGACGATTTACGTCGCGTTGGTTGACGACCACACCTTGGTGCGGCAAACCATCGCGGCATACCTCGACGTCCAACCCGACATCGGCGTCGCCGCCCAGACGGGCCGACTCGACGACGCGATGCGCGTGGTCCCCGAGTTCCTCCGGACGTATGCCGCACATCCACGAGTCCTCGTGGCCGACCTCGCGCTGCCGGACGGCAGCGGCTTCACCCTCATCGCTGCTGCTCGGGCGCTCGATCCAGACGTCGGCATTGTCGTGCTCACGATGCGCGACGACGGTGAGGCGATCATCCAAGCCCTCGAGGCGGGCGCCAGCGCGCACCTGCCCAAGACCGCCGACGCCGAGGACATCCTCGCCGCCGTCCGGGCTGCCGCCCGCGCGCCCCGGAGCTTTTCGGCTGCGGGCCTCGTCGAGGCGCTCAACGCTCGCCGGGCGGCGCCGACCCACCTGTTGTCGCCGCGAGAGACCGAGGTGCTGCGCCTGCTGGCGCAGGGGCAGTCGATCGACCGGGTGGCGCGGACCCTGACGATGGCGCCGTCGACGGCCAAGACCCACGTCGGCAAGATCTACGAGAAGCTCGGCGTCCACAATCGGGCGGGTGCGGTCATGGCGGGGGTGAAGCTCGGCATCGTCGCATCAGAGACGACGGTCAGCCATTGATCGCGTCGCCCGGATGCCATCGGCCGTATGCCGTGCGGCTCACCACTGCCCGGCGGAGGCTCACCACTGCCCGGTGAAGGCGCGGACGATCTTGATGGCGGCGGGGCCGAGCAAGACGATGAAAGATCGTCGGGAAGATGCACAGCATGACCGGGAAGATCACCTTGACGGTCACCTTCTGAGCCTGCTCCTCGGCGCGCTGACGGCGCACGAGACGCATCTCTTTGGTCTGTTCGCGCAGGACGACACCGATGGGCAGACCGAGTCGGTCTGACTGCACGAGCGCGCTGACGAAGTTCTTGACCTCCGGGGCGGTGGCGCGCTCGGCCATCGCCGAGAAGGCCTCGCCGCGGGACTTGCCGATCTGGATCTCGGAGAGCACACGGGCAAACTCACCGGAGATCGGGCCGGAGACCGTGCGGGCCACCTGCATGAGCCCGCCGTCGAAGCCCTGGCCGGCCTCGACACAGACGGTGAGCATGTCGAGCGCCTCGGCGAGGCCCTTGCGGAGCTCCTCTTGACGACGCAGGCCGGCGTTGTAGACGAGCAGGTCGGGCAGGAGGAAGAGCGCCCCCGCGGCAACGGCCGCCGCCACGAAACCCTTGAAGGAAAATCCGCCATAGAGCAGCCCGAGGACCACGCCGACCGGCAAGCCGAGACCCTTGGCGAGGTAGATCCGGTCCAGGGGCCAGGCGGCCGGGTTCCCCGCCTTGTCGAGGCTGGTCGCGAGCCGCTCGGTCGTGCCCGACGGTGACAGGCGGTGGCTCAGGGCCTTGATGCCTTCGGTGAGCGGATTGACGAGCCGGTCCCGCGTGGCCAGTTCGGAGCGGGCGACCGAACGACGGTCCGGTCGGTAGTTGATGAGTTCGAGCGATCGGGCCACACCGGTCGCTCCGTGATTGGCGGTCGCAATGGTGCCGATGATGACCGCGATCGCCAGGGCGATGAGGGTCAGGCTGACGAGGAGCAGGATCACGTCACACCTCGATTTTCACGATTTTGTTCATCCACAGAGTCCCGATGACCATGCCGATGGCACCTGCGGCGAGCATGATGATGCCCGGCACCGTGGTCCACAGCAGCGAGACATATTCGCGGTTGACTCCGGTCATATAGAGCAGGAGCAGGATCGGCAAGGCGATGAGGATGTATGCCGAGAGCCGACCTTCGGCCGACAGTGCTCGCACCTGACGACGGAGCGACTCGCGCTCGCGCAGCGTGGTGGCGGTGGTGCGCAGGGTGTCGGCGAGGTTGCCGCCGACCTCTCGCTGGATACGGATCGCCATCGTCGTCCAGCGCATACTCTCGCTGTCCATGCGGATCGCGAGGTGATCGAGGGCATCGGAGATGTCCGTCCCGATCCTCGTCTCCG
>JBAOHD010000004.1:0-6094 GCA_037046615.1 Dermatophilaceae bacterium | reverse complement strand
GCTCGAGGTACCTGGAAGGCCGCCGAGGTCGTCGTACTTCAAGCGCTCGATGAACACCGGGTATGCCGGCGTGCAGAACCCGCTGTTCTTCAAGGACAACTCGGCGATGCTCTTCGGCGACGCCAAGGAACGAGTCGAGGACATCGTCAAGGCCCTCTGAGTCTCGCTGATCACGCTGTCGATGGCCCCTTCGCTCACCGCGAAGGGGCCATCGGGTCTCGCTCGCCGATCACGCGGTCACCTGCTCGGTCGGACCGCGATCACGACCTGGGTCACCCCCATCAGTCGCGATCCTTCGAGGGGGTAGGACCGGCGATACCGAGGGCGTGGTGGGCCCGGACGGCATACCTAGTGGTGGTCGGGGTCGAGCCAGATGCTCTGCGTGCGAGCCGGGTCTTCGCGCAGGTCCGGGCTCTTGTAGAGCGTTTCGGGCCTGGCGGCACCTGCCGGCGGGGTCTCGTCCGGGTCCGGGGGCCGATGCCGCGGGATGTAGCGCGGGGTGTCGGTGCGACGGGTCACCGGGATGGCCCGCGAGTATGCCGGGTGGTCGCCGCTCGCTGGCGGCGGGGCAGTCGGGTCGAGGCTGCGGCGCGTGGATCGGTCCGGGGTGAGCCCTGCCGGTGCCCGCGTGATCGTGCCCGCCCAGGTCGTCGGGGTCGGCGTAGTCGACGATCGGACCCTCGTCGAACGCCTCGTCCGGGCCGGCCGCCCGCTTGCCGCGCCGCGAGACGCGCGGAAGGCGGTCGCGCCACTTGTGCCGCTTGCGCGGCGAGCTGTGCTTCTCGCCGAAGACGACCTCGCACAGCCGGTGATAGTTCTCCAACGGGGCGGGCAGCCACTTGAGGTCGCGGAGTGCCTGTTCCTGGCCCGCGCTCTCGATCGTGACGTGGCCGTAGCCGAAGATCTCCCCCAGGGGGAGCGGTGGTAGTGCATGTCGGTGATCTTGCTGATCCGCATCATCGGCACGTCGGTGGAGATGATGCCCCGGAAGCGCAGGATCCGCTTGTCGGTGACGACGAGCACGTCATGGCGCCGCACCAACCAGCGCCAGCCGAACCAGAGCCAGCCGACGAGCGTGGCGATCCCGAGGTCGCGGGGGAGGGTCGAGCTGACCCGCGGGGTCGAGGTGATCAATAGCCAGCCAGCGAGCCCTGTGATGGCCAGCGCGATGAGAAACGGTCGGGCCAGGACGATCCAGTGGTCGCGTGCGGCCAAGCGGATCGTCTTCGCCGTCGGCGAGGTGCAGGCGCAGCTCGTCGTTGCGCTGCGCGCGGAGCATGTCCTTCTCAGCGGAGCTCACGGGTCACCTGGGATGCACATCTGGGCACCGAGCCTGGGTGCGCGCCCGGGTGAACGCCCAGGTGCGCGCCGACGCAGCCGTGAGCCGGCCGACCGGCAACTGGGGGCGTCGGCGCTGCCATGTCAGCCTCGGCCCGGTCCTTCTAGGTCCGGCGCAGGATCGCGTCGAAGACGCCTATGATCCCGCGGAAGGCCTCGGCCAGCAGGTTGAACAGGGTGCGCACGATGCTCGCGGCCTGGTCGGGGGACTTGACCACCGCGTAGATGAAGTAGGCCAGCAGGAACCACCGGAAGATGTGCCAGAACTTCTTCACGGGTGGTCAACTCCTGATCGGGGGCGCGCTGACGGCAGTGGGAGATCAGGGTTCAGTGTGACGGATGGTGCGCAAGTGACCAAGGCGGCGCGCCGCCCTGACCTTCGAAGAGCGATGGCCCCTCGCCGAGCGCCCATCGCCGAGCGCCCATCGCCGAGCGCCCGCCCAGCGCCCATCGCCGAGCGCCCACCCCCAGCGCCCATCGCCGAGCGCCCATCGCCGAGCGCCCTGGCCCACGCGCCCACCCGCAGCTTTTGGTGTGGCAGATGTGGCGCTAGAGCGTCGATTTCGCCACACCAAAAGCCCGTGGCCCGCCCCCTGCAGCTTTTGGTGTGGCAGATGTGGCGCTAGAGCGTAGATTTCGCCACACCAAAACTGGCGTGGGGGGGGGCCGGCGAAGAAAGCCGGAGAAGCTCTCTGGGAAACGGGCCTCAGACGACGCCGTAGAGCCGGTCGCCCGCGTCGCCGAGGCCGGGCACGATGTAGCCGCTGCTCGTTGAGCCGCTCGTCGACGGCGCCGGTGACCAGGGTGCACCGGCACGTCGAGGTCGGCCAGAGCCCGCTCGGTGACGTGGACGATCCCCTCCGGGGCAGCTGAGCAGGCGTGATCGCCGTGATGTCGTCGGCGCCGCGGTCGGCGAGGTAACGGATCGCGTCGACGAGGGTGCCGCCGGTGGCGAGCATCGGGTCGAGGACGTAGCACTGCCGCCCGGACAGGTCCTCGGGCAGCCGGTTGGCGTAGGTGATCGCCTCCAAGCGTCTCCTCGTTGCGCATCATGCCGAGGAAGCCGACCTCGGCGCTGAGGGCAGCAGCCGCATCATGCCTTCGAGCATCCCGAGGCCGGCGCGCAGGATCGGCACGACGAGCGGCTTGGGGTTGGCCAGCTTGATGCCGGTCGTCGGCGCGACCGGCGTCTCGATGGCGAACGGCTCGACGCGCACGTCACGGGTGGCCTCATAGGCCAGCAGCGTCACCAGTTCTTCGGCCAGCCGCCGGAAGGTCGGCGAGTCGGTGCGCTTGTCGCGCAGGTAGGTGAGCTTGTGCGAGATGAGCTGGTGGTCGGCGATGTGCACGCGC
Organism: Dermatophilaceae bacterium; assembly: GCA_037046615.1. Taxonomy (GTDB): domain Bacteria; phylum Actinomycetota; class Actinomycetes; order Actinomycetales; family Dermatophilaceae; genus Phosphoribacter. The sequence continues at coordinate 3,403 of JBAOHD010000004.1, read as the reverse complement.
ATGGGCGAAACTTACCGCGTGACTGAGTTCGCCACGCCGCCCGGAGGAATGCCGGGCGAGAGCGTGCCGCACGGCATACCAGGGCTTCCGGAATACGACGCTCGGTATGCCGGGTGGCTGGCTACCGCCCTCGATCTCGCCCGAGCGGCGCGGAGCGGCCGGTGAGGTGCCCGTGGGTGCCCTGGTCGTCGATGCAGGGGGTGCAGTGATCGGCCGGGGTGCCAATGAGCGGGAGTCCGCTCTGGACCCCAGCGGGCACGCGGAGGTCGTGGCGCTGCGGGCGGCGGCACGGCATACGGGCTCGTGGCGGCTGCCCGACTGCACGCTGGTGGTGACCCTGGAGCCGTGCGTCGATGTGCGCCGGAGCGCTGGTGGCCGCGCGGGTGCGCACGGTCGTGTTCGGGGCGTGGGATCCGAAGGCGGGGGCGTGTGGCTCGGTGTGGGACCTCGCGCGCGACCGGCGGGCCAACCACTGGGTGGAGGTCGTCGGGGGGCTGGACGAGGCGGGGTGCGGGGGCGTGCTGCGGGAGTTCTTCCGCGCGCGTCGATAGCCTGCTGTCATGACAGGTGGAGCGCCAGTCAGCGGATCGGGGCTCCGGGCTGGCCCGGTGGTCCCGGCGGCGACGGTGGGTCGTCGGGATGGCGGGCCTGCTCGGCGCGATCCTCGTGGTTGGCGCGCTGCTGGTGCGCTCGGCGGCCGCCAGGCCCGACCCGTCCGGCGCAGACCCGACCGGGGCGGACGTGAAACTCACCGCGACGTCGACGCTGCAGCGCGTGCAGTTGCTGGGGAAGACGATCAGCCTGCAGGTGCCTGACTCGCTCGGGACGCCGCAGGAGAAGACCTTGCCGTATTCGTCGAAGTGCGTGGCCGATCGGGTCGTCTGGACGCCGATCCCGCAGGGGTCGTCCGACGCATCGGCCGTTGCTCGTGCTGGCGACGACCGGACTGGCGCCGGGCGGCGGACCGGCTCCCGGGTGCCCGACGGAGAGCGCCCTCAACGGGCGATTCCCGGGGTGGGGGTCGAGCGCCGAAGCCCCGGCCGACGCTCGGGTGGTGCCCGTCTCGGCGCCGATAGCGCGCGCGGTGCGGTTCCCGTTGACCTATACGCAGTGCACCAATGAGTGTTACGACCGCACTTACGCGGTGACTGTTGTCGATTTCCTGGATCCCACGGCCGGCTCGCTCTGGATCCAGTCCTGGGGGATCCCGGACGACAGGTTGGACGCCATGCTGGCCTCGTTGCGGGTCAGCTGACGTCAGTCGGCGCGGGCGATTGTGCGCGAGGGGAGCGGAGCGGGTACCCTCGTCCGCGGTGGCGTGTCCGAGCGGCCTAAGGAGCACGCCTCGAAAGCGTGTGTGGGCGCAAGTCCACCCAGGGTTCGAATCCCTGCGCCACCGCCAGCCAGTGACCAGCGGCGATGTTCTCCGGTTCAGACCGGACGAGCATCGCCGCTTCGTCGTATGCCGTGCCTCCGCCGCCCGCGCGCGCCCGAGTGGCCCTTGACATCGATAAACGATATGCATAACGTTTGTCGTGGTATCGAAAGTCGATATGGAAGCGGGGACGGATCATGGGCGAGCGCGGCAGTGGCAGCACGGATCGCTGGGCCTTCACGAGGGCGGATCGCATCGGGCTCACCGCTCTGCTGTTCATGGTCAATGGGTTCGCCATCTTCGGATGGGTGGTCGCACCGATCCTCGGTTGGCTGCGCGGCGATCCGGTGTGGACCCCCTTCATCAGCCGGGTGACCGTGCCCGAGCTCGATGGCGCCGGGGTCGCGTATTCCGTCGCGACCTACGACATCCGGGTGGTCGGGCCGACGACCGGCCAGCGGATCTTCGGCCTGGCCGCCGGGGTGCTCTGGGCGGCCTTGCTCGTCGCGGGCAGTCTCATCGTCGCGCGGCTCATGCGCAGCATCGCCGAAGGCAACGCCTTCGACCGGGCCAACGTCGGCCGGCTGCGTTGGCTGGCCGCCCTCCTGCTGGGAGCCGTGCCGGTTGCCTTCGTCGTCGATCTCTTCGCACGCGGAGCGTTGGTGACCGACGCTGAGTTGGGTGGCCTCCCTCCCACGGCCAGCATCTCGATCCCGTGGCTGCCGATCGTGGCCGGGCTGGTCGTCGCCCTCATCGCCCAGGCATTCGTGGCCGGGGCAGCGCTGCGTGACGACGTGGACGGGTTGGTCTAGGTGCCGGTCGACGAACCACACCGGGTGGTATGCCGTCTCGACTCGCTACTCGACGCACGGGGGATGACCTTGGCTGCCCTCGCCGACGCGGTCGGGGTGACTGTCGTCAACCTCTCGGTGCTCAAGAACAACCGCGCCAAAGCGATCCGGTTCAGCACCCTCACCGCGATCTGCGACGTGCTCGGCTGCACAGTGGGCGAACTCCTCGAGGTTGACCCCGCCTGATCGGCGCAGGCCTATCCCAACCGACGCGTCAGCTCGGTGGGGTGGCCGAGCTCCAATGGGTGGCCGACGTCCCAGCGGTGAAGGTCAGGCCGCCACTACGGGACGGAGGCGGGTGATCGTCCAGGTGCGTTGTCGGCGGGCGGCATACATCGACACCAGCAGGGAGCCCACCAAGGTGAGCACCAGCACGGTGATGTCGTGCGAAAGGCCGACCGACGACCCGGCGATCACCTTGCGCAGCGCGTCGACGGCATAGGTGAGCGGCAGCAGGTCGTGTAGCCACTGGAACAACACGGGTGCGGTCTCGACGCTGTAGGTGCCACCGGCCGAGGTCATCTGCAAGCCCGCGAGGACCACCGCCACAAACCGCCCGGCCGTGCCGAACATCGCCACCAGCGCCTGGTTGATCGCCGTGAAGGTCAACGCCGCCAACACGGCGACCGCGGCCAGCCGGGTCACCGATGCAGCCTGCACGCCGACGACGTAGTGCATGACCAGCGCCAAGGCGATGCCTTGCACGGTCGCCAGCAGGGCCGCCGGCAAGTAGCCGGCCAGCGCGACCAGCGGCGACGGCGCCGACGAGGCCAAGGCGCGCAGGGACAGCGGGCGCAGCAGGAGGTAGAGCGCCAGCCCACCGACCCACAGCGCGATCGCCATGAAGTAGGGCGCCAGGCCGCTGCCGTTGTTCTTCACTGCATTGACCCGGGTGGCCTCTGCGGTGACCGGCGTCGCTGCCGCAGCAGCCAGCGCGGCCCGCTCCGCCTCCGAGTAGGTCGGGATCTTCGACACTCCCGACTGCAGGCCATCGCGCAATTCGGTTGCTCCTGAACCCAATTGCGACGAACCCGAAGCGATCGAGGTGACCCCGTCGCGCAGCGACGCCGTCCCCTCAGCCGACAGAGACGCCCCATCGGCCACCTTTCCCGCCCCAGAAGCCAGCTGCGAAGCCCCGGCGGCCAGTTGTGGGAGCTTGCCGGCCAGGGTCGCTGTG
>JBAOHD010000003.1:0-10818 GCA_037046615.1 Dermatophilaceae bacterium | reverse complement strand
TATGTACGTTCTTGGTTAGGTTTACTCGTATTGCTCAAGCAGGAGGCAGTCCTAAGCTCAGGGCCATCGCTGAGGCCTACGCTCGGCGTTCCCGCGAGGACACTGTGGCGGACTTGTCCGCCAAGGCGAGGACCCGTTACGGCGCCCTGATTGACCGGCTCGGTCGGTGACCGAATACCTCCGACTCGAAGACCTCCTCGCCCTCGTCGAGGACCTCGGCGTTGGACCGATCCGGGATGTGGGGTTGTTGGACTCCGCGTCGGCGAGACCGGCGAGCTCGATCTTCGGCAGGGATGCCTACGGCGACCTCGACCACAAGGCCGCAGCACTGCTGGAGTCGCTCGTGCGCAATCACGCTCTGGTGGATGGCAACAAGCGCCTCGGCTGGCTCGCCCTCGTCGTCTTTTACGGCCTCAACGGGGTCGACCTTGAGGTCGACGATGATCTTGCCTACGACCTCGTCATCCACGTCGCTTCAGGCAATCTCGACGTCCCGCGGGTCGCAGCCACGTTTGCGGTCTGGCGCTCCCAACAAGCCGCCGGAGAGGCCCAGCACGACGGCTAGTCGACCCAGTCGAGGGTGCGGGAGACGGCTTTGCGCCACCCGGCATACCCGCCGCGCGCGCTGCTCGTCGCGTCCACTGCGGTGACCATCGGCGCGTCCTGCCTGCCCAGTTGGCTCGCAGCTCGTCGGTCGCGCGACCAGAAGCCGGTGGCCAGCCCCGCGGCGTAGGCGGCACCCAGGGCCGTCGTCTCCGGCGACGACCGGCTTGCTGACACTCGGCACCCCGAGGATGTCGGCCTGGAACTGCATGCGCAGGTCGTTGGCGGTGACGCCGCCGTCGACCTTGAGGGCGGCGCAGGTCGAAGTCGACCCCGCTGCTGCGACGTCGGCGACCATCGCGTCCGACGACGTCGCTTGCGTCTGGTAGCAGATCGCCTCGAGGGTCGCGCGCGCGAGGTGGGCGTTGGTGTTGAAGCGCGAGAGCCCGACGATGGCGCCGCGGGCGTCCGAGTCGCCAGTAGGGCGCGAAGAGCCCCGAGAACGCCGGCACGAAGTAGACGCCGCCCGATGTCCGGCACGGCTCGCGGCGAGGCGCCTCGATCTCCGGAGGCGCCGCTGATGATCCCGAGCTGGTCGCGCAGCCACTGCACGGCGCTGACCCGGTCACCGCGATCGAGCCTTCGAGCGCGTATGCCGGCGTGGCTCGTCGCCGAAGCTGGTAGGCCACCGTCGTCAGCGAGACCGTTGCTGCGAGCGCACCAGCTCCTGGCCGGTGTTGATGCAGCATGAAATTGCCTGTGCCGTAGGTGTTTTTGGCCTCGCCCGGCGCGAAGCACACCTGACCGACGGTCGCTGCCTGCTGGTCGCCGAGGTCTCCGCAGATCCGCAACTCCGCCACCCCAGGAGGAGTTGGCGGCGGACGGCGGACACGGCGTACGCCTCGGGGTGGCTGGAGGGAAGGATCTCCGGCAGCATCGACCGGGGCACCCCGAAGAAGCCGAGCAGCTCGTCGTCCCACGTCGAGGGATTCGAGGTCCATGAGCATCGTGCGGCTGGCGTTGGTCACGTCGGTGACGTGCCGGCCCCCGGCGGGTCCGCCGGTGAGGTTCCAGATGACCCACGTGTCGGGGGTGCCGAAGAGGGCGTCGCCGCGCTCGGCCGCCTCGCGCAGCCCGTCGACGTGCTCGAGGAGCCACTGGAGCTTGCCGCCGGAGAAGTAGGTCGCCGGCGGCAGCCCGGCCTTGCGCCGGATCACGTCGCCGCGTCCGTCGGCGTCGAGCGCGCTCGCGATGGCGTGCGGTGCGGGTGTCCTGCCACACGAGTGCGTTGTGCATAGGGACGGCCGGTATGCCGGTCCCACACGATCGTCGTCTCGCGTTGGTTGGTCACCCCGATCGGAGTCGAGGTCGCTCGGCCCGCAGGCCAGCCCCGGCGAGCGCTGACCCGATGACGGTCTGGGTGCGCTCCCAGATCTCCAACGGGTTGTGCTCGACCCACCCGGCCTGGGGCAGGATCTGCTGGTGCTCGAGCTGGTGCTTGCCCACCTCGCGGCCGGCAGTGGTCGAAGATCATGAACCGCGTGCTCGTCGTGCCCTGGTCGATCGCACCCACGAAATCAGCCATGGTTCACCCTGCCATACCTGCCCATCGAGGTGGCGGGATGGGACTGGTCCGGGGTCTTGCCACGGTTGTTCCGGACTGCCACAGGAACAGATGTGCCAATCCGGAACAACCCTGACGAGGCGGGTCAGGTCCGCTGGGGTGCGAGTTGTCCACACGTCTGCTTGGACCGGCGCGTCATCCACACCTGAGGATCCAGGCACTCCCTGGCTTCCGAGCCAACGGGACGATCGGGTCATGGAGTCGACGTTGCGGGCCGTCGCAGCATCCCAGCACGGCACGCTCAGCTGGGCGCAGGTGCGTCGCGCCGGGATATCCCCGGGGGAGTTGGGCCGCTATGTCGCGCGGGGTGAAGTCGTCCGGGTCCGGCGGGGCGCCTATGTCATGGGAGACATCTGGCGCGCGGCGGATGCCGACCGGAGATACGCCCTAACGACCCGGGCGGTGTTGCTCTCAAGGCCGGGCGATGCCGCCTCACATCACGCCGCCTTCGCGCTCAGCGGTCTGCCGCTCTGGGGGTTGGACGTCAGTCGAGTCGACGTCCAGGCCAATGTGACCCGGCGCCGGGCACCCTCGGGCTTGCGGCTGCATCCGTGGGACCCTCGCGCTCGGCGCGAACTCGTGGCCGGGGCCCGGTCGTTGACGATTGCCGAAGCTGCCCCGCTCGTGGCAGCCACAGGCTCCGTCGACGGTGCCGTCGTCGCCCTCGATGCCGCAGTGCGCCAGCGACTATGCACGGTGGAGCAGGTGACCGAGGTGGTGGCCCGCCTTGGGGAGAGCGCGACCGTGGGCATCGCCAGAGCGCGGCGCTTGGCCGACCTCATCGACCCCACATCTGAGTCACCGGGGGAGAGTCGACTGCGGCTGCTGCTCGCCGTGACGGGCCTAGCCGTGCGCACTCAGGTCCACATCTACGCCCCGAATGGCCGGCTCGTAGGCCGGGTCGACTTCCTCGTCGACGATGGGGTGATCGTCGAGTTCGACGGGCGAGTCAAATACGGCAACGCGGCGGCGTTGTGGGATGAGAAGCGGCGCGAGGACGCGCTGCGCAGCCTCGGCTATGAGATGGTCCGGGTGGTCTGGGCCGACCTTGACCACCCGGAGCGCATCGCGAGTCTGATCCGGGCAGCCCGCGCCCGTGCCGCCCGCCGCGGCCGGTGACGACGGGCTCGGGCCGCCGAACCGACTCGGCCGGTCGCCGAACCGACTCGCGCTGTCAGGGTTGTTCCCGGTTGCCACGGAAACAACCATGCCTGTGCGGAACAACCCTGACGTGGCGGAACAACCGGGCCGAGCGACCGGACGTCAGCGACCGGACGTCAGTGACCGGACGAGTGAATGACCGTCAGTCCTCGTTCCACGATGACATGTATGCCGGGTCCTCCGTCGCGAGGGCGCCCTCGCCAACCAGCAGCGGCGCGAACGTGTCGACCATGACCGCGGTCTCGTCGAAGGACTCCATGCCGATCGAGCGCTCGTAGGCGCCCGGCTGGGGGCCGTGCGCGTGGCCCATCGGGTGCAGTGAGATCGAGCCAGCCTCGATGCCCGACCCCTTCCGCGCCTCGTAGTCGCCGGCGGCGTAGAACATCACCTCGTCGCGAGTCGACGTTGGAGTGGTAGTAGGGCACCGGGATCGCGAGCGGGTGGTAGTCGACCTTGCGCGGCACGAAGTTGCAGAAGATGACGTTGTGCGCCTCGAACACCTGGTGGGTCGGCGGGGGCTGGTGCACCCGGCCAGTCAGCGGCTCGTAGTCGCTGATGTTGAAGGCGTAGGGCCACAGGCAGCCGTCCCAGCCGACGACGTCGAAGCGGGTGGTGCGGCTGCACGTGGACCGTGCCTGAGATGCCGTTGACGCCCGCGCCCCGGTGCTTGATATAGACCGGCACGTCGCGCTCCGTCCACGACATAGCGGGTCAGTCGGCACCCGCAGGTCGCGCTCGCAGAACGGGCGCGTGCTCGAGGAACTGGCCATAGCGGGACAGGTAGCGCTTCGGCGGCGTGATGTGGCTGTTGACCTCGATGGCGTAGATCCGCACAGGCGCATCGCCCGTCGGCACGATCCGGTGAGTCGTCGCTCGCGGGATGATGACGTAGTCGCCCTCCCACACGTCGAGGTCGCCGAAGACCGTCTCGACGCGGGCGGTGCCGCCGTGGATGTAGAGGCACTCGTCGCCGATCGCGTTGCGATAGAGCGGCGAAGTCTCCCCCGCCACGGCATACGAGATCCGCACGTCGCCATTGCCGAGCAGGAGGCGGCGGCCGTTGACCGCGTCGACGCCGGCGCCGTCCCCGGCGAAGTCCTGGGTCTTGAAGTGGCGCGGGAGCATCGGGTCGTTGGCGGTGAGCGTTTGGTCGGGCAGCTGCCACGGGCGGACCTCGCGGATCGCCGCCGGGATGAAGCGGTGGTAGAGCAGCGACGAGTCGGACGAGAACCCCTCCTCACCCATGAGTTCCTCGTAATAGAGGGCCCCCTCGGGGTCGCGGTGCTGGATGTGGCGCTTCGGGGGGATGGACCCGGCCGCGCGGTAAAAGGCCATGAGCGTGTCCTCTTTCGTGAGTCAGACAGTCGGGCGGAAGTGGGGGGGGGGGTGCGTCGGTGACTGGTCGGTGAAATTGTCGGCGATCAGGCTGGGCGGGGTGCTCCGATGGCGCGGTATGCCGCATCCGCAGCCTCTGCGACACTCGTCACCACGGCCGCGATGTGGGCGTCGGGGCGGATGATCCAGGCCTCACCGGGAGCAGCGCCCAACGCGTCGGCCACGGACCCGTCGGGGTCGACCTCGGCCAGCGCCAACACCGTTGTCGGGCAGCGCAACCCGGCGAGGGCGTCGGTCACGGCAGCAACCGAGAGGTCGGCCCCGACGAGCACGAGCACACCGTGGCGGGCGAGGCTGCGGATCCGAGCGACTTCCCCCGAGGGCACGAGCACCTCGACATCGGGAGCGATGACGCCAGGAGCCGGCACGGGGTCCTCGCCCTTGGGCGGGCGGCCGGGGAAGACATGAGTGGCCGACGGGGTGGTGAGCGGTGAGTCGACATACCAGAACGGCTCAGCCATCCGCCCTGAGTTGACCTTTGCGCGGGCAGCCAGGGTCGGTGGCAGCAGCCTCGAGGATCTCGTGACGTTGGGCCCACTCGGCCTCCGACTGCGGGACGAGGAAGCGCATCGTTTCAGCGGTCACCTCGAGGTTTTCGGCAGCCGCCGCGTGACGCTCGTCGTGATAGGTCTGGACGAGGGCCGGGTCGGACCAGCCCTTCATCGCGAAGGCGACCTTCCAGGCGGCGTTCTCGGCGTCAGGCACGCCGGAGTTGAGGCCGCGCGCGCCGAACGGTGCGACGAGGTGGGCGCCGTCGCCGGCCATGAGCAGCCGACCGGCGACCATCTGGTCGACCTGGCGGGCGTGGAATCGGTAAACCGACTTCCAGACGATCTCGTAGTCGGCGTCACCGACGATCTTGCGGATGCGGGCATCGAGCGCGCCGGACTTCTCTTCCGCCTCGACGTCGTAGGCCGGCGGCACCTGCCAGTCGATCCGGTAGGTCGAGTCGGGGCAGGGGTGGATGAGCACTTGGCGGCCCGGGTTCCATTCCGGGTCGAAGTAGAACCGACGCTCGAACTCCCAGCCGGGCAGCGTGGTGCGGATGTCGCAGATGAGGAACTGGTCCTCGAAGGTCTCGCCCTCGAAGCTCATCCCGACCATGTCGCGCACGAGGTGGCCCTTGTTGCCCGGCGCAGCGATGCAGTAGGCGCCGGTGATGCGCTCAAGCGTGCCGTCGGCGAGGCGGCAGACAAGGGTGATGCTGTCGGCATCCTGCTCGACGGCCTCGACCGTGTGTCCCCACTTTTCGGTGATGAGCGGGGTGGCGCGGATTTGCTCGTCGAGGAGTTCCTCGGTGCGGTTCTGGCCGATATTGACAAAGGGTGGGAAGGGGGAGCGACCGCGGTCGACGAAGCCCTGGGTGTAAAGCTCACGGCCCTGATAGAGGGTGACGGCCTGCTTCCAGGTCACTCCCTCGGCAGCGATCGCCCGTCCGGCGCCGACGTGGTCCCACACGTCGAGGACGTCGCGCTGCTGACACAGGGCTTTGCTGCCGATGGGGTCGCGCTCGGGACGGGCGTCGACCATGACGACTGGGATGCCCCACTTGGCCAGGAGGAGGGCTGCAGTTTGGCCGACCGGGCCGGCGCCGAGCACGAGGGCCGGCGTAGTGGTCGCGGAGGCTGCGGAGGTGGGGGCGGCAGCGGTCATGGTGGGTCTCCCTCTCGTGTGGCTGAACCCCATGGTGAGGGCCGATGTAAACGCGGAATAGGGCCAGTTTGCGTGCTAGAAGCGCACTTTCGGCGCGTATGCCGTGCGCCGGTCTCCGCGGCATACGCTCCAGTCCCCGAGGAGCGGTCGGGGACACGCAGGGTCACCCCTCGGCTTGGCCCGGTCCCCGAGCGGCCAAGGTCACGAAGGCCTGCGCCGCGCGCGACAGCGGCGCCTCGCGACGCCAAGCCACGACGATCGACACGGCTGGCAGGGGAGGGTCGATGACCTCGAAGCTCGGCACGCGCCGGCCCTCGTAGGACACGTCCACGGGCGTGCGCTGGACGAGCAAGCTCCAACCGAGCCCCCGGCCGACGAGCGCTCGCGCGGTCTCGTAGTTGGTGGTCCGGAGTCCAACTCGGGGGTCGAAGCCCGCAGAGCGGCACATCTGCAGCACGTGGTCGCCGCTCGGGGGCACGTCGAGCAGGATCATCGGCTCCTCGGCGAGCTCGGCCAGTCGCACTCCGGTCGTGCTGCCGGCGAGCCGATGGTCCTGAGCCAAGTGCACGCGGGGTGCGCTGGTCAGCCACGGCACGAAGGTCCAGTGACGCGGCAGGTCGATGTCGTAGGCGATGACCACGTCGATCTCGCGCGCTTCGACCGCTCGCCTGAGCCGGTCCAGGCTCTCTTCGCGGACGTCGACGCGGGCGGCGGGGAAGCGGCGTCCAAAGGTCGACAGCAGAGGCGGCAGCACCGTGGGGCCAAGCGTCGCGTAACACCCGACGTGGACCATTCCCGCGACCTGGCCGGGTTCGCCCCGCACGTCGAGGTCCAAATCGGCGGCATCCTGGAGCACCTGCCGGGCCTTGGCGAGCATCGCGTGGCCGGCCGAGGTGAGTGTGACCCCCTTGGCGCGCCGCCGGACGCACACGTGCACCCCGAGCACCTTCTCGAACTCGTCAAGCGACGATCGCACCGCGGAAGCCGACAACCCCAGCCGCGCTGCCGCCGCGACGATGGTCCCGGTGTCGGCAACAGCGACGAAAGCCGCGAGTTGCTGCATCGAGTACGAAGGCACGCCTGGGACGCGGGGCACGACGCCAGCGTAGAGACCCCGCGTTGCACTTCGGGGCGCGGCCCGAGACAGTTGACCCGTGTCCGCCGATCGCCCCGACCTCTCGGATCCCCGAGGCGGCGCCGCCGATCCCGCCCGGAAGCGGAGCTGGCGGCGTTCGCTGCCCGGGCGCAGCGCGCGGGCGTTAACGCAAGAACTCACCGCGACGGCACGGCATACCAGCAAGGAGATCGTCGCGCAGACCTCCCGCGCCGTCCGCCCTTCCGAGCCGCCCACCGCGCCGATCCCGATCTGGACCAGTCCCGACGGTGTCGACCGGCAGACGGGCCAAGCAGTCGTCGACCTCACCCTCCGAGTGGGCGTCGCCCTCCTCGCCACCGGGGCGCCGGCCCGCGAAGTCGTTGCTCGGACATTGCGCCTCGCGCGGGCATACGGCCTGCGCTCGATCCATGTCGACATCACCTTTTCGTCCCTGACGGTGTCGTATCACCGTGGGCCGGAAGCCGATCCAATGACGGTCATGCGTGTGGTGCGCGCCCGGAGCCAGGACTTCACCCGCTATCAACGGCTGCGGGACCTCATCGAGCACCTCATCGCCAATCCGGTCGAGCCCGCCAAGGCTCGGGTCCGGCTCGACGGCGTCATCCACTCGCACCACCCCTACCGCTACTGGATCGTGCACACCGCCTTGGGGGCGCTCGGTGCCGCTGCCGCCGCACTACTCGGCGCCGGTCTGCTCGTCATCGCGATTACCTTCGTGGCCTCGGCGGCCATCTCGACGATCCAGCACAGCTTCTCCCGGGCCGGGTTCGCCCCGTTCTTCACCCAGGCGACCGGAGCTGCCGTGCCAACCCTTGCTGCGGTCGGGCTCGCGTGGCTGCAGCGCGATGCCGTCCTGCTCGCGGTCTCCCCATCGCTGGTCGTCGCGGCCGGAATCGTCGTCTTGCTGGCCGGGCTGTCCTTCGTCGGCGCTGCCCAGGACGCCATCGAAGGCTTTTACGTCACCGCCGGCGGGCGGCTGACCGAGGTCCTGGTGTTGACGGTCGGCATGGTGGTCGGGATCACCGGCGTGCTCGCGTTCGCTCACCGATTGGGCGTGCCGCTCACGATCAGCTCCCGGACCGTGGGCGAAGTCAACCCTTACGTCCAGGTGGCTGCCGCGCTCGTCCTATCGGCTGCTTTCGCGGTGAGTTCGTATGCCGTGGGCCGCGCGGTCGTGCTCTGCGGACTGGCCGGTGGCGCCGGCTGGGTATTCCTCCTCGCGATGGATCACCTCGGCGCGGGCCGCGCCAGCGCATCCGCGGTGGCAGCCCTGCTCGTCGGCTTCCCGGCGCAGCTCGTCGCTCGGCGGGTGCGGATCCCCGCCCTCGTGGTGACGACCGCAGCCATCCTCCCGCTCGTGCCCGGCCGCACGGTTTACCAGGGCATCTTCCAGATCGTGACCAACCCGGAAAACGGGCTCGCCGAAGGCCTGTCCACGCTCTTCGAAGCGGGTGGCGTGGGCATCGGCATCGCCGCTGGCGTCACGATGGGCACGTCACTGGCACGGATGGTGCTGGCGCGACGCGCTCGTTGGCCCTGACGAGCCAGGGGGGGCTCACATCGCGCGGTGAGCGGGGTTCTCCACACCGTGATCGGTCACCGCGCCGTCGCCTCGTAGGCTCACCCTGTGCGCATCGACTTGCACACCCACTCGACGGCCAGCGACGGGACCCAATCTCCGACCGAGCTGGTGATCGAGGCTGCCCACATCGGCCTCGACGTGCTCGCGATCACCGACCACGACACGACATCCGGCTGGGCGGAAGCCTCCCGAGCGGCCGTCGACCACGGCATCTCGCTCGTGCGAGGAGTCGAGATCTCCTGCGAGCGGGCGGGGAGGTCGATTCACCTCCTGGGCTACCTCGTCGACCCGATGGACGAGGCCCTCACCGCTGAGCTCACCCGCTCGCGTGAGTCCCGTGTGACACGCCTCGAGCGCATGGTCGAGCGACTGGCCGCGGACGGCATACCGATCACGTATGCGGAGGTCCTCGCGCACGTGCCGCCCGGGGCCACGCCGGGTCGCCCGCACCTGGCCGACGCGCTCGTCGCCGCCGATCTGGTGGCCGACCGCGACGAGGCCTTCGCGCGCTGGCTCTACAACGACAGTCCCTACTACGTCTCGCACTATGCCCCCGACCCCGCGCTCGCGGTCAGGCTCGTCCTGGCGGCTGGGGGAGTGCCCGTCCTCGCGCACCCGTATGCCGGCCGCAAGGGACTCGCTCCGATTCCGGGACTCATCGAGGAACTCGCCGCCGTCGGCCTCGTCGGCGTCGAGGTCGAGCATCCCGACCATGGGAGCGCTGCCCGGCGCGAGGTGGCTGAGCTCGCTCGACGCTTCGGCCTCGTGGCGACTGGGTCGAGCGACTACCACGGCAGGGGCAAGCCCGTGCGGCTCGGCGAAGAAGTCACCTCCCGCGCGTCCTACGACGAGATCGTGAGCCGGGCGCGCGGCGTCGAGGTCGTCTCACCGTGACGGCGCCCTCAGGGGCGGCCGGCCAGCGGCCCACGCAGGGCACCTTCGCGGGCATGCCGACCCCGCTGTATGCCGCCAGCCCTTCCCGGCTCGTGTCGTGGTTGGACTGCCCGCGGCGCTACCGGATGCAGTATCTCGACCGCCCGAGGCCCCCTGCCCGGCCGCAGCGCGCCCACACGTCGATCGGGATCACGATCCACAACGCGCTGCGCGATTGGTGGCTCCAGCCCCGACGCACGCCGGAGGCGGCAGCTCGACTCCTCGATTCGGCTTGGATCGATGTCGGTTTCCGCGACGCCGCCCAGAGTCGGGAGTGGAAGACGCGCGTCACCGGTGAGGTCACGGCATACCTGGAGGGGGTGGATCCAGGTCGAGAGCCGATCGGGCTTGAGCGCACCGCCGCCTTCAAGACCGAGACTCTGGCGTTCAGCGGCCGGATCGACCGGGTCGACGACCGGGACGGCAGCCTCGTCGTCATCGACTACAAGACCGGTCGGCGACCGCTGTCAGACACCGACGCGCGCACCTCGCTGCCGCTCGCGCTGTATGCCGCGGCGGTCTGGAAGACGTTGCGCCGCAGGTGTGTCCGCGTCGAGCTGCACCACGTGCCCAGTGGATCGCTCGCGGCGTTCGAGCACAGCGACGCCTCGCTCGTGGCCAAGGTGCGGGAGGCCGAGTCGATCGCGCGAGACTTGCGTCGGGCCGACGCGGCATACCGCACCGGGCTCACCGGGGAAGCCGACCCGCAGGAGGTCGACACCGCGTGGTTCCCGCCACGGTTGTCGCCGCTGTGCCGGTGGTGCGACTACCGTGCCCATTGTCCGCAAGGGCAGACCGTGGGTCCCGGTC
>JBAOHD010000002.1:0-109781 GCA_037046615.1 Dermatophilaceae bacterium | reverse complement strand
CCTTTCGCTGATCATCCCGCTGGGGCTTTTTGGGCTGATCAGCTTTCTCTGGTTTCTCGCCGCCGCTTTCCGGGTGCTGCGTTACAATTATCGTTATGGCGATGCGGAGTACCGCCGCATCAATACGTTTCTGCTGGCCTACTTCACCGTCCGGGTTCTTTTCTTTTTTGTCATCTTCGGCTCATTCCATACCGAACTGACCATCTTCACCGGCCTGATCGGGCTGAGCATCTCTCTCAATGGCGGCATGTGTCGCCCCGCTCCGGCTCATGCGCTGGCCCCAACCCCGCTTATCTGCCTTTCCGCCTGCCCAAAGTGGTCAAGGCCTGAGCTGGAAGTCGGCTTCGGATTGCCGCGCCACGCCGTCCGTCCTACACTCTGGTTCGCTTGGAACAACGCAAATGCCCATGCCTGAATGAATGATGCCCCGGAAATCTCGGTCGTGACTCCCAGTTTTCGGTCGGGCCGTTGGTTGCCGCTTTGCCTGGCCTCAGTGGCCGATCAGGGTGTCCGGCACGAGCACCTCGTGCAGGATGCTGGTTCCAACGACGGGACCTCGACTGGCTCCCGCAGGACCCGCGGGTTTGGGCGTGGGTCAACCAGATCGCGGCATGTATGATGCCGTCAATCGCGGCTACCGGCGCGCTGCCGCCGGGATTGTGTCCTACCTCAATTGCGATGAGCAGTATTCTACCCGGCGCTCGCGGCGGGTGCTCGATTTCTTCCAACAGCATCCCGAGGTGGACATCCTTTTCGGCGACTGCCTGGTGGTGGATGCGACAGGTGGTTACCTCTGCGAACGCCGGGCGCTTACACCTCAATTGATCCACACTTGGACGGCCAGCAATCTCGCCTTTCTCACCGCCGCCACCTTCCTCCGCCGCCGGGTGCTGGAGTCGCATCAGCTCTGGTTCAACGCCGATTTTCGCGCGGCCGGGGATCAAGACTGGGCGTTGCGTCTGTATCCAAGCCGGCGCGAAGACCGCCGTGCTGCCCGGACTTCCTGAGCGTCTTCACCGAAACGGGCGAAGAGTGCCGGGCCTCGACGGCAACACCATCCGCGAGCGTCGGGCGTTTCACGCCACGGCCCCGGCCTGGGCGCGTGGGTTGTCCCTGCTGGCATTGGTTCACTTTCGTCTGCGCCGCTGGGCCGCCAGGTCATTACCGTTGCCGCCCACACGATTACGCGATCTACACCCAAGCCCAAGCCGCACCAGCGGACAACCTTTCATGTGGCCGGGCCAACTTTTCGCTGGGTGCGTCCGGTGTTTGCGGATCACAAATGCCCGAAGTAGAGCTTGCCCCGCCCAAACCGGATGGTCACCGCGTGAAGTTCGATCAAAACTGGTTGTTCGGAATGATCCTGACACCCAGCCGCCGGCGGCGGCGTGGTTAAAGCAGCGAGACCTCGCTCAAAGCGCGCGGGATCGAACGACGTTTCTGCCCGGAATTCGGCGGCCGCGTTCACCGAGCTGAGTTGAATGCGGCCCTGGCGAATCCCCAGGCTCGCGAAACCTTCGTGATGCCGTTCGTAAAGGTCCCCATGCGCGGCGAGCATCGCGCTTTGCCAATCCGCCGGCCACGCGCTGAGCCCGCGATAGTAGTGATGTCCGTTGCGCTCGACGTGCTCAATTCCCAGCAACGCCATTAGCGCGCGCTCCTGCAGTAACGCGACTGGACCAAGATTGCACAAATCCTCCCCGGTCAGCACGACGCGTTCGCCATCCCGGCGGCGCTTTAGGTTGATCATTCTGGCCTGGTAAGACTTCCCGGAAGTCCAGGCGACGACCAGATGTAAGGTTCCATCGACCGTGACGCTTTGATTCACGCAGCGCTTCCCTCTCGTTGTGTCGGCGGCAGACCCTCGTACAGGAGCACATCGTTTGTCATCCGCGATGTCATCACAGTAGTGCCAGGGGTGATCCTCTCACGCGTGCGTGCAAGCAGATAGCGCTGTGCGCCCGTGTCGTCGGTGAGGGAGAATATTTCGTAGCCCAGCAGGAACAACGTGGGATTGACCTGGACGAGGCCTGTCCTGGCGGTTACCGCGAACGCGATCAGGAAGAATCCCCCGTAGGCGATGAGGTCGGATACGCCAGGTTTGTTGACGGTAAGGAAAGGCAGCAGATAGCCCGCTAGGTAGGCCGATGCCCCCTCTCCCGCCGATCGAATGGCCGTGACTTGCGTTCTCGCCTGTTGCATCGGCGGCTCGTGGTGCAGCCGCACCAGGATGAGCAGCCCCGAGATACCAAGGACCGCGAGAAGCACACAGACGATACGGACGCTGATCTCCTCGAACCTGAACGCCAAGAGAAGGAATAGGGGTGCGTACGACGAGAGGAACATGAACGGCTTGGTCAGGAGACCTGTCCCTCTACCCATGCCGTCAATCTACGGGTCGCGTCCGAGATCCCACTTGACGGGGGCTGGCGCCGGTGATCCCCTGACAGGTGCCAGGGACACCTCCACACGGCTGCGTCACCGCTGTCGGCGTCAGAGATGCCCATCACCTGCGCGCGAGGGTGATGCTGCGTCTCGTGACAACTAACCGAACCTCGGGCCGGAGTTCCACCCAACACGTCCCGACGGGTGAGTCACCACGCCCCCAGAACGGGCCAAGCCCTCGCCGTGGCGTTGGCAGCAAACTCTTGGAGGACGGGCCTGGCGACGCCCACACGTAGGGGGGCCGACGGCGATGTGTAGCCGACGGTGATGGGTAACGGGCGGCGGCGTGGAGCCGACGGCGGGACTCGAACCCGCAACCCCCTGTTTACAAGACAGGTGCGCTGCCAATTGCGCCACGCCGGCAAGCGGACCGCAGCAGCCTACCGAACGCCACAGCCCGGTCCGCCCTGTCGGCATACTCTCCCCGTGCCCACCGGAGCCCAACTCGTCGCGTTCCTCGCTGCCACGGTCGTCATCGTCGCGATCCCTGGCCCGAGCCTGCTCTTCACGATCGGACGCGCGCTCACGGTCGGCCGCCGCGACGCCCTCCTCACGGTGGCCGGCAATGCGGTCGGGCTCTTTGTGCAGTCGGCTGCGGTCGCGGTCGGATTCGGTGCGCTCATCGCCGCATCGAGCACCGCGTATGCCGCGGTCAAACTCGCGGGGGCGGCATACCTGGGCTATCTCGGGGTGACCGCGATCCGTGACCGCCACCACCTGGCCGCCGCCGTCGCCGACACGGCGTCACTGGGCGCGCCACCGACCGCAGGCAAGAGCCTCACGCAAGGACTGCTCGTCGGTCTCACCAATCCCAAGACGATCGTCTTCCTCGCCTCGCTCCTGCCGCAGTTCATCGACCATCGGTATGCCGCCGCGCCGCAAATCCTCACTCTCGGAGCAGTCTTCGCCACCATTGCGGCGGCGGGCGACTCGATCTGGGCGCTCGGAGCGAGCCGCGCCCGCGCCTGGTTTGCCCGCTCCCCAGAGCGGCTCGGACGCGTCGGTGCAGTCGGCGGCGCGATGATGATCGGCCTCGGCGTCGCCGCAGCCCTGAGCGGTCGACCCGAGTAGGGCCAAGGGCACGAAGAGGCGGCGGAAGCGGACTACCACCCGCCGAAGAGTCCGGGGGCCCCGGAGAGAGGCCACCACAGCGGCATTCCGCCCCGGACGGCTGCCCACACGCCGAGCCCGATGGCACCGGCGACCATCACCCCGACGACGATGTCGCCGAGCAAGCCCGGACGAGCGACCGAGCGGACGATCGACCGCGACCCGCGCCGCAACCCGGCACCCCCTGGGCCCCACCACGCCGTCACCGCAGCCGCAGCCGCCCCAACCGCGAAACCCACCGCACCCCCGGGCGTCGGCGGGCCACCGAACACGGCTGCCCAGAGCAATGCGACGCTCACGACCGTGGCCACGCCGATCGCGACCGGGAGGACGGCGGCGACGGCCGCTGCGAGAGCGGCCGCCACGATGTGGACCGGCGTCATCGCCACCGCCACCGGCATGTCGCTCCGGCGCGGACCATGCTCATAGCGACGCACGACCAATGACGTCACGGCCCGGTCGACGGATCGAGCGATCCAGGTCCAGGCCAACCCGACAAGCACCGCGACAACGGGAGCGACGGCAGCAACCGCGGCGAGGAAGACGACGATCGTCGCGAGGGTGCCCGACCGATCCGGCCGACCGATCCGTGGGTCGGCCGGGACCGCCGGGGCACCTGGGGCTGCCGGGCCTGCTGGACCTGCTGGGGACGTCCCCCCGTCGGGGGCACCCCACGCCGGCGCGCCAGGCGCCGGCCACGCTCCGCCTCCCGGGCCCGGCGCGACGGCCGGCTGGTCCCAGGCTGCCGGCACCGCATAGCGCCAGTCCGGCTGCGCAGGACCGGACGGTGCATACGGTTGCCCCGCGGCTGGCAACCCATAGGCCGCCTCAGGCGCCGGGGCCGGCAGGACCTGGGTATGCCGCACACTCACCTCGCGGGTGGGACGTCCCCCGTCGTGCAGGAAGGAGGCCGCACTGCCGCCCGCGGCATACTGCTCAAGAGCTGCTAAAACCGTTGCGGCTGAGGGACGTTCGTGTGGCCGCGGGGAGAGCGCTGCAGCCAGCAGCGGCTCCAAACCCGGGTCGATGCCCGCGAGGTCGCATTCTCCGGCCCGCACCCGAGTCAGCACCACATCCATCCCACCGCGACCAAACGGCGGGCGACCCGTCGCGGCATAGGCGAGCGTGGCCGCCCAGCCCCACCAGTCGGTCGCCACGGTCACTGGCTGACCTTCGATGACCTCGGGCGCGAGGTAACCGGGCGTGCCCATGACAAGCCCGGTCGAGGTCAGGCGCACGTCGTCATCGAGGTGCGCAATGCCAAAGTCGATGAGCACCGGCTCGCCGTCGCTGCACACGAGCACGTTGCCGGGCTTGAGGTCCCGGTGGACGATGCCTTCGGCGTGGATTGCCTCCAGCGCACCGACGAGCCCCCGCGCGAGCTGTAGGAGCGCCTCCCCGCGCAGGGGACCATAAGCCGAAACCGCGTCGTCGAGCGGGTCGCCGTCGATGAATCGCGTCACGAGATAGGGCCGAGGCCCGTGGATGTCGGCGTCGATGACTGGAGCGACGCGCGGGTGGCTGATCCGCGACAGGCTGTCGACTTCACGCTGGAGTCGAGCCCGCGCCTCGTCGTCGTAGGAAACATGCGGTCGGAGCACCTTGATCGCCACTGCGCGACCGTGGGGGTCGAGCGCGAAGTGGACGATCCCCATTCCCGCCCTCGCCGATCCGCTGGATCAGACGATAGGGCCCGAGTCGCTCGGCGAGCCGCTGGGTGGGCGCGACGAGGTCATCGTGGCCGTCGCTTCGACTGGGAGTCTCGTCCGCCCACAACGTCATCGTCGGTGGGTGACGAGCGCGGCGCGGACATGACACAACGGTAAGCGAGGACCGGCCCGAGGACGCGGACCGGCCCGTGCCGTCACTGCTGGAGGTAGCCCACGAGGTGGTCGCGTTCGGACGTCAGAGCGTTGATCCGATGCTTGACGACATCGCCGATGCTGACGATCGCCCGCAGTGCCCCGTCTTCGACGACCGGGACGTGCCGGATGCGACGGTCGGTCATCATCTGAGCCAATGCCTCGACCTCGTCGCCCTGCTCGCAGCAGAACACCTGGCTCGTCATGATCGTGGACACCGGCCCGTCGAGCACGGCGGCTCCCGACCGGCCCACGTGCCGCACGACATCGCGTTCGCTGACAATCCCATCCACCGCTGATCCATCGGTGCTCACGACGAGCGCACCGATGCCGTGTTCGTCGAGCATCTCGAGCAGGCGAGACACTGTGTCGTCGGGGCGGATCGTGATGACCTCGGTCCCCTTATTGCGCAGCACGTCGGAGATCTTCATGACTCGACGGTAGAGGTCCACCGGCCGACTCGCCAGACGACAACGCTCGCCAACCGGCGGATTGACCCAATGTAAACGCTTGCACCGTATGCCGTCCATGCGGGACACTGGAGACGGCTCGGGACCCCGAGTCACCCTTTACAACGGATCGTCCGGCACGTTCCTGCCGGTGAAGGAGCACAACCATGGCAACCGTGACCTTTGACCAGGCCACCAGGCAATACCCCGGCAACCCCCAGCCCAGCGTCGACAAGCTCGACCTCGACATCGCTGACGGCGAGTTCCTCGTCCTCGTCGGCCCCTCCGGCTGCGGCAAGTCCACCTCCCTGCGCATGCTTGCCGGCCTCGAAGAGGTCAACGGCGGCCGCATCCTCATCGGCGACCGCGACGTCACCAACCTGTCCCCCAAGGACCGCGACGTTGCCATGGTCTTCCAGAACTACGCCCTCTATCCGCACATGACCGTCGCCGAAAACATGGGCTTCGCCCTAAAGATCGCCGGCGTCGAGAAGTCCGAGATCGACCGGCGAGTCAAGGACGCCGCCAAGGTCCTGGACCTCACCCAATACCTCGAGCGCAAGCCGAAGGCCCTCTCCGGTGGCCAGCGTCAGCGGGTCGCCATGGGCCGGGCCATCGTCCGCTCACCCGCAGGTCTTCCTCATGGACGAGCCGCTGTCCAACCTCGACGCCAAGCTCCGCGTCCAGACCCGCACCCAGATCGCCGCGCTCCAGCGCCGCCTCGGGGTCACCACGGTCTACGTCACCCACGACCAGACCGAGGCCATGACGATGGCCGACCGGATCGCGGTCCTCAAGGACGGCCTGCTCCAGCAGGTCGGCGACCCCGCGCGAGATGTATGACTCGCCGGTCAACGTCTTCGTCGCCGGCTTCATCGGCTCGCCCGCGATGAACCTCGTGACGGTCCCGGTGACCGAGAGCGGCATCAAGTTCGGCACCCACAGCCTGCCGGTCGACCGTGCCCAGCTGGCCAAGGTCGGTTCTTCGGCGATCGTCGGCGTGCGCCCCGAGGATGTCGAGCTCACGACCAACCCTGACGGCCTGGCTCTGACGGTCGAGGCCGTCGAGGAGATGGGCGCTGACGCCTACGTCTACGCCGTGCCGCAAGACCCGTCGATCACGCTCGAAGGCAGCGGAGAAGGCGCCCTCGCCAAGCCGTTCATCGCCCGCACGGACGGTCGCAAGCCCCCGATGAAGGGCTCGACGATCTACGTCTACCCCAAGGCCGATCACCTGCACGTCTTCGACCCGACGACGGGCAACCGCGTCAACTGACCCGCGGGAGTCATTCCCACGGCGGTATGCCGTGCCGCTCGCCTCTCGTTGTGAGCGCGCCGCGAGCGGCACGGCATACCTTCCATCGACCTGCGGTCCCCACCCATCCCGAGGACCTCCGATGGCACTCCAGATCACGTCAGCCAAGCCCGACCCCGCGATGTTCGACCTGCCGTGGTCGATGCCCCTCGAAGAGTGGCCGAGCGATCACCTCGCAGCCCTCCCTCGCGGCATCTCCCGCCATGTCGTGCGCTTTGTGCGCCTCGGCGGGAAAGTTATTGCCGTCAAGGAGATCAAGGCCGACATCGCCCGGCGTGAGTACGCCATGCTGCGCGCCCTGCGGCGGCTGGACTTGCCCTGCGTCCGACCTGTGGGGGTCGTGACCGGGCGCGAGGCCCCCGACGGCCTGGCGCTCGATGCCTGCCTCGTGACGACCCACCTGCAGTTCTCGCTCCCCTATCGCGCCCTCTACTCCCAGAGTCTGCGCCCCGACACGGCCGCACGGCTCGTCGACGCCCTCGCGGCGCTGCTCGTCAAAGTCCACCTCGCAGGCTTCTGGTGGGGCGACGTGTCGCTGTCCAACACGCTCTTCCGGCGCGACGCGGGAGCGTTCGCGGCATACCTCGTTGATGCCGAGACCGGCGAACTGCATGCCGAACTCTCCGACGGGCAACGCGAGCACGACCTCGACATCGCCCGCGTCAATATTGCCGGCGAACTCATGGATCTTCAGGCTGGCGGCTTCATCGACGCCGAGACTGACCCCGTCGGCACGTCGAGCGAGATCGTCGCCCGCTACCGCTCACTGTGGTCTGAACTGACCGGCGTCGAGCGCTTCGAGACCGGCGACCGGTGGCGCATCGACGAGCGGATCCGGCGGCTCAACGCTCTCGGGTTCGACGTCGACGAGCTGGCGATGTCGACCGATGTCGGCGGCACGACGATCCAGATCCAACCCAAAGTCGTCGATGCCGGGCACCACTCCCGACGTCTGCTGCGCCTGACCGGGCTGGACGTCGAGGAAAACCAGGCCCGCCGCCTCCTCAACGACCTCGATTCCTACCGCGCGGCGTTGGATCGGCTCGGCGACCACGAGGAACTCGTCGCCCACGACTGGCTCGCCCGGGTCTACGAGCCGACCGTCGCAGCGGTCCCCCGGGAACTCGCCGGCAAGCTGGAGTCAGCTGAGATCTTCCACGAGGTGCTCGAACACCGGTGGTATATGTCCGAGCGCGCTGGCCACGACATCCCGATCGAGCATGCTGTCGATGACTACGTGCGCTGGGTGCTGCCGGCCAAGCCCGACGAGCGCTCCATCCTGGGCGTCGATACTGTCGCGATGCCGGTCATCGCGTGGGATGACGACGACACGCTCCCGCACGACTAGCCTGGGAGGCGTTTCGACCATCACCGGGCTCGCCGCGAGCCCGCCTGCGACTCGGGGGATCAGCCATGACCCAGCAACCTGACCCGTTCCACCCTCAGCAGCCGCCGCCCCCTCCCGGGTATGCCGCACCGCCGCCATCCGCGTCGCCCTTCGGTCAGCAGCCGGGCGGCCAGCCGCCGTCGTACGGTCAGCAGAACCCGTTCGGTCAGCCTGACCAGGCTCCCCAGCCTGGATACGCCCAGCAGCCTCCCTACGGTCAGCAGCAGGGGTATGGGCAGGCACCCCAGCAGCCCTACGGCGACCAGTCGGCATACGGGCAGGCGCCCCAGAGCCCCCAGTACGGGTACGCGGCCGCACCCGCCATCACCAATCCGTTGCAGGCGCGCGGTGACCTCGCGTCGTGGGGCGACCGCGCCGTGGCAACCCTCATCGACATGCTCTACACCCTGCCGGGCTTGGCGCTCTATATCGGCGGCTTCGTCGTCGGGATCCTCAATGCGCCGACGAAGACCTCGACCGGGCGGGTCATCAGCACGGGCAACACCGGCCTCGCGACGCTCGGTTTCATCCTCGCCGGCCTCGGCTTCCTGATCATGGGGGGCATCGGTGTCTACAACGTCATCGTCAAGCAGGGGCGCACGGGCCAGTCGTGGGGCAAGGCACGCCGTGGCCTTCGGGTCGTCCACCAGGACACCGGGGCGATCCTCAGCATGGGCCAGAACTTCCTGCGCCAGTTGTGCCATTACCTCGACAGCGCGGTCTACATCGGCTACCTCTGGCCGCTGTGGGACCCGATGAAGCAGACCTTCGCCGACAAGATCATGAGGACCGTCGTCGTCAAGGAGCGTTAAGAAGCACACAACGCGAGCGGCATACGTCCCCGGCTGGGGGCGTATGCCGCTCGCGTTATGCCGTGTGTGCCCTCAGCGCACGCGGTCTTTGTGGCGCACGCGTGCCGGGGGCGGCTCGATCATGATCTGGCCGAAGAGGATGACGACGAAGAGCGCGAGCACGGCCACGTGGACGACTGTGCACCACAGGCAGATCGCGCCGATCTTAAACAGCTCAGCCCACACGAGGTAGAGCACCATCGCGACCCCGACGCCAACAAAGGCCAGGCGCAGCCTGTCCCAGAGCGGCCGAGGGTCACGCAGCCGGGCCGGCGTCGCGAGCCACCACATGATGGCGAAGAACGCGAGCCCGAGCGGCGCGACCGGGATCCCGAAGAGCTTGGACCACTCGCTCTCGGTGACCTTCGCGCAGTTGATCGTCTCGCCTTCGGGACAGGCCAGCGTGGCACCGCCGGTGAACGACTCCCACGTGAGGTAGGCCGACACGATCAGCCCGAGGATGCACAGCGCCTTGATGGCCTGCGGCAGCCAGATCGGGACGATCCGCTCGCGGGACGAGGCCCTGCTGCCAGAAGTCGCCGTCACTTCAGCGCCGCTGTTGCCGCGACCACACCCGGCGCCGTGCAGACGTTGGTCGGCTGTTGGTTGGTCACCTTGCAGATCTGGGCGGTGAAGAGGTTGGCCGTGCCGTTGACGCCCTTGGCGATGTCGGAGGTGGGGTCAGACAGCGCCGAGGCGATCTCGGCGTGCGTCTTGCCGGCCAGGACCTTGCCGGAGTAGGAGGCGCCGGACTGGATCGAGGTGCCACCGATGGTCAGCCACGGGATCGCGCCGGGCGCCTCGACATACGGCTTGTTGTTGTAGGTCTCGAAGAGGGTCTTGTCCTCGCCCTCGAGCGGGTCGAGCTTGGTGAACTGGCCGTTGGACTTCTTGTTCGTCGCGGTCTCGATGCCGGTGAAGGAGACGTACTGGCTCGAGTAGGTCGCGCCGTGGAATGAGACGGTCGGGGTGTCTGGATTGACCTCGGGAGCGGGCGCCGAATAGGTCGCGTTGAGGTTGTTCCACGTGCCGAAGCGCGAGAGCGCCACGACGAGCGGCCAGCGCTGGTCGGCGCAGTAGGGGCAGTACTCCGCGCCGACATACAGGATCTTCGGCTTGCCGTCCTTGGTGATGGTAGGCGCGTCGATCGACTTCGGCGGGTTGCTCGCCGTGCCGACGCCGACCGCGTCGAGCGCTGCGGCGGGGACTGTGGTCAGCTTCGAGAAGGTCGCCTGGTCGAGGGCGGTCGCAGACTGGCCGACGACATCCTTCGAACCCCCTTGGAGGGCGACGACGACCAGGCCGATGATGACCGCCAGCACGACGGCGGTCGCGCCTCCGGCAATCATCAGCTTGCTCTTGCGCTCGGCCTTGGCCTGCTCGGCCCGTAGCTGCGCGAGCCGGGCGTTTTCCGCGCGTGCACTCTTACCCACCTGGCGTACTCCTTAGACGATCCGTGCCGACATGCTAGCGAGCCGGCCGATGCCCAGCGCGTTGCCGGGCGATCTCATAGAGGGTCACGCCGGCGGCGATCCCCGCGTTGAGCGACTCGACCGATGACACCATCGGGATCGACACCACCTGGTCGCAGGTCTCACGGACCAGCCGCGACAGCCCCTTACCCTCCGACCCGACGACGACAACCAGGGGTTGGTCGGCGAGGTCGAGCTCGGGCAGGTCGACGTCGCCGTCCATGTCGAGGCCGACGACGAAGAACCCCGCCTTCTGATAACTCTCGAGGGCCCGCGTGAGGTTGCTCGCCTTCGCCACCGGCACGCGGGCCGCTGCTCCAGCAGAGGTCTTCCACGCGCTGGCTGTCATGCCGACCGACCGGCGCTCCGGGACGACGACGCCGTGGCCACCGAAGGCCGCGACCGACCGGATGATCGCGCCGAGGTTGCGTGGGTCGGTGATGCCGTCAAGCGCGACGACCAGCGGGGTGCCCGGCGCCTCGGGATCGATGAAGTCCGCGGGGTCGGCATACTCATAGGCCGGCACTTGGAGCGCGAGGCCTTGGTGGACCGCGCCGTCGGTCAGCCGGTCGAGTTCGCCGCGGGGACATTCCAGGATCGGGATGCCGCGCCGCGTCGCCTCCGTGATCGCCTCGCGCACCCGGTCGTCGGTGTCGATGCGGGTGGCGACATACATCGTCGTCGCCGGGATGTCCGCGCGCAGAGCCTCGACGACAGAGTTGCGTCCGGCGACCATCTCGGAACTCGGCTTGCCCCGACGAGCACTGGCTGCTCGCGCCTGTGCCACCCCGCGCGCCAGTCGCCGGACGGCCGCCGCCTGCGCCAGCGCCCTGACGAGCGGTGCGCTGATGGGCCGGATGGTTTTCGCGGTCGGTGGCCTTCGGGGTGGGACCGCGACCTTCGAGCCCCTTCCGACGCTGACCGCCAGACCCGACGGTCGGCCCCTTACCACTCTTGCGGACGGCGCCGCGGCGCTGTGAATTGCCGGGCATGTCAAGCTCCCTGGGGATCGGTGGTCGTCGGTTGAGCCCGCGTGAGCGACCACTGCGGGCCCGACGGGGTGTCTTCGATCGCGATGCCGGCAGCGGTCAGCCGGTCGCGGATCTCGTCGGCGGCGGCGAAATCTCGGGCCGCGCGGGCGGCCTGTCGGGCAGCCAACTGAGCCTCGACGAGGACCTGCAGGGCACCCATCGCGTCACCGTCATGGGCGGTCACGCTCGAATTCCAGTGTGGATCAAGCGGATTCACACCAAGCACCTGGGTCATCGCAACGACTGATGCCGCCAGCTCGCAGGCCCGGTCGAGGTCGGCCTCGTCGAGGGCCGTGTTGCCCGCGCGGACCGCGTCATGGATCACGGCGAGAGCACCGGAGACGTTGAGGTCGTCGTCCATCGCGGCGGCAAACTCCGCAGGGATCGACTCCCGCCATGACGTCGATCGGCCGCACCCGCGCGACACGACCGAGGAAGCCCTCGATGCGCTCCACCGCACTCTCGGCCTCGGCCAGCGATCCTGGGTGGTATTCGATCATCGACCGATAGTGAGCGGCCGTGAGGTAGTAGCGGACCGCCAGAGGCCTGGCGTGCTTGGTCAGCTCATGGATCTCGAGGGCGTTGCCCAGAAGATTTGCCCATCTTCTGGCCCCTGACCGTGACCCACGCGTTGTGGAGCCAGAAGTTGGCGAAGTCGAGGCCTGCGGCGCGTGACTGGGCTTGCTCGTTTTCATGGTGCGGGAAGCGCAGGTCGATGCCGCCGCCGTGGATATCGAAGGCGTCACCGAGATAGCGGCGCGCCATCGCGGAGCATTCGAGGTGCCAGCCGGGTCGTCCGATGCCGTAGTGGATCGGCCATGATGCACTCTCGGGCTCGTCGGCCTTGCGACCCTTCCACAGCGCGAAGTCGCGCGGATCGCGCTTGCCGCGGGGATCGGCGTCTTCGGCGGCGGCCATGTCCTCGATCGCCTGGCCGGTCAGCGAGCCGTACTCCGGCCACGAGCGGACGTCGAAATAGACGTCCCCCGAGCCATCTGGCGCGGCATACGCATGGCCCTTGGCGACGAGCGTGTCCATGAGGTCGACCATCTCGGTGATGTGGCCGGTGGCGCGGGGCTCGTAGGTGGCCGGCAGCACGCCGAGCAGGGCCAGCGCCTCGCTCGCGAGGCGCTCGTTGCGGTAGGAGAGCACGAACCAGGGCTCACCCGCCGCGGCGGCCTTGGCGAGGATCTTGTCGTCGATGTCGGTGACATTGCGCACGAGGGTGACGTCATAGCCGTGGCCGATCGTCAGCCACCGGCGCAGCACGTCGAAGGCGACCGCAAACCGGACGTGACCAATGTGAGGTGCGCCCTGCGTCGTGAGCCCACAGATATACATGCCGACCTGGCCGTCGACGAGCGGACGGAACTCGCGCAGGGTGCGTGTGGCGGTGTCAAACAGGTGCAGGCTCACCGATCAAGTCTACGGGGGCTCGTCCTGCGACAGTCCCCGCCGTCCGCGCTCCCAGCTCTGACACAGGGACGGCGCCACGGCATCCGGAGGTCGTATGCCGTGGCGCCGCGGTGGGCTCCTCCGTCTAGTGCCCGCGATCGATCCACTCCTGCAGGTGCGGCCGCTCGGCCCCGATCGTCGTCGCGTCACCATGGCCAGTGAGGACGACGGTCTCGTCGGGCAGCGCGAACAGCCGCCCGGACACCGACTCGATGATCGTCGGGAAATCGCTGAACGAGCGCCCGGTCGCACCCGGGCCGCCGTTGAAGAGGGTGTCCCCGGAGAAGACGACACCGAGGGCCGGGACGGAGAAACACACCGCCCCGGGCGCGTGCCCAGGCGTGTGCAGCACCTCGATCGTTACGTCACCGACCGGCAGGCTCTCGCCGTCGACGAGGTCGCGGTCGGGGGCTTCCTCGTAGACCCGGTCCCAGAGCACCCGGTCGGCCGGGTGGAGGTATGCCGCCGCCCCCGTCGCCGCACGCACCTCACCGACCGCGGTGATGTGGTCGTCATGCGCGTGGGTGCAGAGGATCGCGAGGAGGGTGCGCTCACCGATGGCTTCAAGGATCGGCGCGCTCACGTGGGGCGCATCGAAGACCACGCACTGGGTGTCATCGCCGAGGATCCAGACGTTGTTGTCGACCTCCCAGGTGCCGCCGTCGAGACTGAACGTCCCGGAGGTCACGAGGTGGTCGACGCGGACACCGCCGGGGGAGGTTGGGAGGGAGGAGATGTCGGGGGCGGACGGCATACTCACGGCTCCTGTCCGTGGTCGGGGGCTGAGGCTGGGGCTGACACTTCGACGACGGAGCGGAGCACGTCGCCGTGGTGCATCTTGGTGAAGGCGGCCTCGACGTCGCCGAGTCCGATGCGCTCGGAGACGAAGTCACCGAGCGGGAAGCGGCCCTGGCGGTAGAGGTCGACGAGCATGGGGAAGTCGCGCGAGGGCAGGCAGTCGCCATACCAACTGGCCTTGAGCGCGCCGCCGCGACCGAAGATCTCGATCATCGGCAGCGTGACCTGCTTGTCGGGCGTCGGCACGCCGACGAGGACGACGGTGCCGGCGAGGTCGCGAGCGAAGAAGGCCTGCTCGTAGGTCTCGGGCCGACCGACGGCTTCGACGACGACATCGGCGCCATGACCGCCGGTGAGCGCCCGGATCGCCTCGACCGGGTCGGCGGTGCTGGAGTTGACCGTGTGGGTCGCCCCGAATCGGCGGGCGGCGTCGAGCTTCCGGTCGTCGATGTCGACCGCGATGATTGTCGTCGCGCCAACGGTCGCGGCTCCCGCGATCGCGGCATTGCCGACCCCACCGCAGCCGATGACGGCGATCGAGTCACC
Source organism: Dermatophilaceae bacterium (assembly GCA_037046615.1). GTDB lineage: Bacteria > Actinomycetota > Actinomycetes > Actinomycetales > Dermatophilaceae > Phosphoribacter. Next base: position 95,060 of record JBAOHD010000002.1, on the reverse strand, counting down.
CCGACCGATCCCGCCGGTGTTGACCGCCGCACCGAAGCCGGCCATGACCCCACACCCGAGCAGACCGACCGCAGCCGCGTCGGCCTCGGTGACCTTGGTGCACTGGCCCGCGGCGACGAGGGTCTTCTCGATGAAGGCACCGATGCCCAGCGCCGGGCTGAGCTCTGTGCCCGCACCCTCGCCCGAGGCGATCGTCATCTTCTGGGTGGCGTTGTGGGTGGCGAAGCAATACCACGGCTTGCCCTTGAGACAGGCGCGGCACTGCCCGCAGACGGCTCGCCAGTTGAGGATGACGAAGTCGCCAGGAGCGACCTCGGTGACCCCGGGTCCAACCGCCTCGACGACGCCAGCGGCCTCATGTCCGAGCAGGAACGGGAAGTCGTCGTTGATGCCACCTTCGCGGTAATGGAGATCGGTGTGGCATACCCCGCACGCCTGGATCGCGACGACCGCTTCACCCGGCCCGGGGTCCGGGACGACGATGTCGACGACCTCGACGGGCGCCCCCTTCCTGCGAGCGATGACTCCCTTGACGGTCTGCGGCATGGATCCTCCTGCATGAGTCCAGACGTACGTCTCACCAGGAGACGACAGACGCCACCGGAAGGCAAGACCTGGGTATGCCGGGTGGTTGCCTTTGTGCGGCCCGGCCAGGCCCAGTGGGCTTTCCTCACCGGCAAGTGGGGCTGTGAGGTCGCCCTAGGATGCTGACCGTGAGTCCGCAGCCGCTCTTCGACGAGGTGATCCACGAGCGCACCCGTCTGCAGGTGTCGGGGATGCTCGCTGCGGTCGTGGAGGCCGAGTTCTCCCGGCTCCGGGAAAGCCTGGGGATCAGTGAGTCAGCCCTGTCCAAACATCTCAAGGCCCTCGAGCAGGCCGGCTACGTCTCCCTGCGGCGCTATCGCGAGGGCAGCCGCACGTTCACGGTCGTGGCGATGACCTCGGCCGGGCGGCATGCCTTCTGTGGCCATGTGGCGGCCATCCAACGCCTCGCCGGCGTGGCGTCGATGCGGCCGGGTCGAGCGCCGCGGCCGCATTCGATCGACCAGGTCACCCCGATTGCGATGACCCGCCGCCAGCGCTAGCTGCAGTCCCGCGCTGGCTGGCGCCGGTGGGCGGACGGGCTCGGGACCGCTGTAGGTGAAAACCTGAATCCCGACCAGCACGAGCGATGCCGTCACGAGTCCGACCACGAGTCCGGCGACGAGGGCGCTGCCCAGGGTCTTTCGCCGACGGGTCACCAGCGGCACGACGATGAGCGAGATGAGCGATCCGGCGAGCCACCCGCCGAAGACGATGAGCAGCCCAACCAAACCCAGACTCTCCCCGCACCGGTGGGTGGTCGCGCATCCCCCACCTGAGAGGCTGTCGAACAACGGCAGGGTCCATCCCTGGAGGAGGAAGCCGCCCAGGCTGACAACGCCGGTCACGACCGACCCCACCACGACGCCCATCGCGGCGGCCAGACCCCACGGCATCGGTCCCGGGACGATGGCGCCGGTCTCTCCTGGAGAGGTGGGAGGCTGCACCGTCATCGCGGCATCACAATCGCGGTCGCGATCGCGGCGATGCCTTCGTCGCGGCCGGTGAGGCCGAGCCCGTCGGTCGTCGTGCCGCTGACGGACACCGGAGCGCCGACGGCGAGCGACAGCTCACCTTCAGCTTCGGCGCGGCGCGGGCCGATCTTGGGGCGGTTGCCGACGATCTGGATCGCGACATTGCCCACCTCGAAGCCGGCCTCACGCACCAGGCGGGCCGCCTCGGTGAGCAAGGTCAGACCGGAGGCCCCGGCATACTCCGGCCGCTCGGTCCCGAAGTGACGACCGAGGTCACCGAGGCCCGCCGCCGAGAAAAGAGCGTCGCACGCGGCGTGGCAGGCGACGTCAGCGTCGGAGTGCCCGTCGAGGCCCGGCTCCCCGGGCCAGAGCAACCCCGCGATCCACAGGGGACGGCCGGCCGAGCTCAGGAGCGAAGGCGTGGACGTCGGTGCCGATGCCGACTCGCGGCCAGACGATGTCGTCAGACACTGTCATAGTCGTTGCCACTCCCTGCGGCTGACTGTGGGTCCAGTCGATCGGGGCCCGGACGACCTTGTGCGGCGCCGCCTGCGCGACCGGTTTGACGACGAGCCGGTCGACGTTGACGTGCTGCGGCAGCCCGACACAAAAGGCGATGCACTCGGCGACGTCGGCAGCTACGAGCGGGCGGTCGACGCCGGCATACACCGCGTCGGCCTTGGCCTGGTCGCCGTGGAACCGTGTGAGGGAGAAGCCGTCGGTCCACACCATCCCCGGGTCGACCTCGACGACCCGGATCGGTTCGCCGGCGAGCTCCAGCCGCAGGGTCTCGACGAGCGCGGTCGCGCCGTGCTTGGCGGCGGTGTAACCGGCCCCACCCTCGTAGACGAGCAGGCCGGCGATCGAGGACACGACGACGATTGTCCCGCCCGTCGGTGAACGCCGCAGGGCCGGAAGGAACGCCTGCGTGACGTGCAGGACGCCAAGGACGTTGGACTCCCACATGCTGCGCCACTCGTCGGGCTTGCCGTCTTCGACGCGGTCGGTCCCGATGGCGCCGCCGGCATTGTTGACCAGGACATCGCAGCCACCGATCTCCGCGGCCGCCAGGCGCACCGACTCACGATCGGTGACGTCCATGACGACCGCGCGGGCGCTCACGCCGTAGGTCTCACGGATCGACGTGGCCGTGGCATCGAGGGGCTCCACCCGGCGACCACTGACGACGACATCGAAGCCGTCCTGCGCCAATCGGGCCGCGGTGGCAGCACCGATGCCTGTGCCCCCACCCGTGACGACTGCGACCGGCCTCATGTCGTCAGCCTAACGAGCGGACGCGGCGATGCGGTGGGCTCGGACGAGGTCATCCGGTGTGGTCACCTTGAAGGCGTCTGCCTCACCGGCGATGACGGCGACCGGGCGACCGAGCCGCTCGACCAGGCCCGCGTCATCAGTTGCGAGGCTCCCGTATGCCGCGTGCGCCGCGAGGAGGACGTCGCGCCGGAAGCCTTGGGGCGTTTGGACGGCGCGCAACGTGGCCCGATCAGGGGTCGCGATGACATGACCGGTCTCGTCGACGACCTTGATCGTGTCGACCACCTGCTCACCAGGCACGACAGCCGGCGACTGCTCGGTGACCGCTGCGGCCACCCGGTCGAAGAGTCGAGAGCTGGCAAACGCACGCGCCGCATCGTGGACGAGGACGACATCGCACTCCTCGGGCAGCCATCGGACGGCGACCAGGACGCTGTCCCCGCGCTCCGCTCCGCCGGGCACCACCTGGACAGGTATGCCGTGCGCCCGGCTCAGCGGTTCGGTTAGGCCCATCGTGTCGTCGATCCAGTCAGGCGGGGCCGCAACGACAACGGTGCGCACGCCCTGGGCACCCAAGGCCGCGCGCACGGCATACTCGAGAAGCGTTGTGCCAGCGACGGATACGAACGCCTTGGGCACGTCTGCGCCGAGTCTGGTGCCAGCGCCTGCAGCGAGCACAACAATGCCGATGGCCATGACGTCAGGCGCCCGTCATGGCCATCGGCGGAGTGTGTGTCAGCAGCGTCGGCAGGAAGCCGGCGCGTCAGGAGGCGAGGACCTCGTCGAGGATCGACTCGGCCTTCTCCTCGTTGGTCTTCTCGGCGAGCGCGAGCTCGGAGACGAGGATCTGGCGGGCCTTGGCGAGCATGCGCTTCTCGCCGGCAGACAGGCCGCGGTCCTTGTCACGACGCCACAGGTCGCGGACAACCTCGGCGACCTTGATGACATCGCCGGACGCGAGCTTCTCGAGGTTGGCCTTGTAGCGGCGCGACCAGTTGGTCGGCTCTTCGGTGTATTCGGCGCGCAGCACCTGGAACACCCGGTCGAGACCTTCCTGGCCCACGACATCGCGGACGCCGATGTCCTCACAGCTGTCCGCGGGCACCTCGATCGTGAGGTCGCCCTGAGCGACCTTGAGTTTGAGATAAACCCGGTCGACTCCCTTGATGGTGCGGGTGTTGATTTCCTCGATCAGTGCCGCACCGTGATGCGGGTACACGACCGTTTCGCCGACCTTGAAGACCATGTGATGAATACCCCTTTCGCGACCTCCAGGATACCACGCCCCCACTGACACCCTCCATGGCGGGAATGTCGTTTGCGCAGGTCAGAGGCCTAAGGGCGGTCTGGGCGCCCCGAGATGGGGGTTGACAAGACGCTCGGCGCGTGCTGGGGGCGGACCGGGGTGCGGGCCCGTTTCGAGGTGGAGGGCCGAGTCTGCCGGGTTAGCTTGCCGGGACGGGGTCACAGGGCAGGGACACCGGCCTCACGTGGCCGGCACGGGGTCAAAGGCAGGTATGCCGGCTTCACGTGGCCGGCACGGGGTCAAAGGGCAGGTATGCCGGGATCACGGGCCGGGAAGGCGGCATACCTGCCCTTTCACTCACCTTCCCTTCACGGCCGCACCCGAGGATTCGACAGACGTGTCCAGAACCACCCGCCCCTCCTGCCTTCCGGGGCACCTCGGGCGGTAGGCTTCCGCCCGTGAAGCGACTCAACCGCGCCCTCGCCGTCGTCAGTGTCGCGGCGACCACCGCCGCCCTTTCCGCCTGCAGTTACCTCTCGCCGCAGACCACCGAGATGCCCTATGACCCGGCCGATGGGGTCAGCACCAAGGTCGGGGAGGTCGCGGCGCACAACCTTGCGATCGTGGCCAGCGCCAAGGGTGGCAAGGGCGCGCTGACCGGGGCGGTCGTCAACACTGGCTCCGGCACCGCCCAGGTGAGCTTCGCACCCAAGGAGGGCACCGCCCCGAGCACAACCGTGTCGGTGGGTTCGCGGGAAGTTGTCGCGATCAAGGACGTCACCTTCGATGCCGTGCCCTCCGCGCCTGGCACGTTGACCGACATCTACGTCATCACCTCCAAGGACGGTAAGCAGCTGGTCTCTGTCCCCGTCGTCGCACCGCTGGGCGTCTACAAGGATCTCGGTCCCAAGAGCTGATCCCCACCGCCGGCTTGCCTGATCGGCCTGCTTCACTGCGCACGATGAGACGGGCCCCGGCACTGCCGGGGCCCGTCTCATGTCGTCCCGCCCCTCAGTGCGGCGCTCGCAACCGCCCGCCGACGCTAGCTGCCACCCGCCGGGGGTGGCCACTTTCCGCGCGGGCTCGCGGTCAGCGACGGGTCAGGCGTCGAACTTGTAGCCCAATCCACGCACCGTGAGGATGTGCTGCGGACGGCCGGGGTCGGGCTCGACCTTCGCGCGCAGCCGCTTGACGTGGACATCGAGGGTCTTGGTGTCGCCGACGTAGTCACTGCCCCACACTCGGTCGATGAGTTGGCCACGGGTGAGCACCCGGCCAGCGTTCCGCAGCAGCAGCTCAAGAAGTTCGAACTCCTTGAGCGGCATCGAGGTTTTACGTCCGTTGACCGTGACGACGTGGCGCTCGACGTCCATGCGCACCGGCCCGGCCTCGAGCGTCGCGGGAGCGGTCTCCTCGACGTCGGCGTGGCGCCGCAGCACCGCTCGCACCCGCGCGAGCAACTCCCGTGAGGAGTAGGGCTTGGTGACGTAATCGTCAGCGCCCATCTCAAGCCCCACGACCTTGTCGACCTCGCTGTCCTTGGCCGTGAGCATGATGATCGGCACCGCGGAGCGCGTCCGGAGCTGGCGGCATACCTCCACTCCCGGGATCCCGGGGAGCATGAGGTCGAGCAGCACAAGGTCGGCGCCGTTCTTTTCGAACTCCGCCAGCGCCTCGGGCCCGGTCGCGGCGACCGCGACCGAGTAGCCCTCCTTGCGCAGGAGATAAGACAGTGGGTCGGAGAACGACTCTTCGTCTTCGACGACAAGGATGCGGCTCATGGGACAGGTGTCTCTTTCGGCTGGTCGGTGTCGGAAGGACTGGCAGGTATGCCGGTGTCGGCCTTGGTCTCGGACGGCCCGTAGGAGGGGGCCGGAAGGCGGATGGTGAAGGTGGAGCCGCGCCCGAGCTCGCTCCACACGGTGACGTCGCCGCCATGGTTGGCGCAGACGTGTTTGACGATCGACAATCCGAGGCCAGTGCCACCGGTCGACCGGGAGCGCGCAGCGTCGACTCGGTAGAACCGCTCGAAGATCCGCCCGAGTTCACTCTCGGGTATGCCGGTGCCCTGGTCGGTGACGATGACCTCACGGGCGCCGTCTGGTGCGACCCGAGCGCGGATGGCCACGCGGGTGCCCGAACCCGAGTAGGCGACGGCGTTGACGACGAGATTGCGCACCGCGGTCACGAGCAGACCGCGGTCGCCCCAGACCCAGCACCGCTTGTCGGAGACGATGACAAGGTCGATCTCCTTCTCCTCGGCGGCAACCCGGACGTCGTCGACGGCTTCGTTGACCACCCGCGCGAGATCGACCTCGACAGGATCACTCAGCCGGTCCTCAGACTGCAGCCGCGAGAGCTGGACGATGTCGGTCACGAGGTGGTCGAGGCGTCGAGCCTCCTTGCGCATGCGCTTGGCGAATCGCGCAACCGCTTCCGGGTCGTCTCGCGCACCCTTGACGGCCTCGGCCAGCAGCAGGATGCCGCCGACGGGGGTCTTGAGCTCATGGCTGACGTTGGCGAGGAAGTCGCGCCTGACCTCTTCGACGAGATAGGCGTGTGACCGGTCTTCGACGAGCAGCAGGACGTGTTCGTCGCCGAGGCGGGCCGCCCGGGCGCTCACGACCCGGCGCGCGTCGACACCCGGCCCGCGCGGGAGTGCGAGCTGCTCCTGCATGACGCCGCCCTCGGCCTGGGCGCGACGGGCCAGCGTGAGCAACGCGGGGTAGGTCAGGGCGGTGCCACGGACGAGGCCGTGAGACACCGCCGACGGAGAGCAGGCCACGACATTGGTCTTGCGATCCAGGACGATCCCGCTCGAGGGCAAGACAGAGAGCACGTCGTCGACGTATTCGGGCACCGCGCCGTCCTCGCGTTCGTCGCGGACCGGGTCGACAACCGCCGCCGAGGCGACCGCCTGCCGACGGGATCGGACGAGGAACCATCCGATCCCGAGCCCGACTAGGAGGCCGATCACCACCCCTACGACCACGTCCACGAGCCCAAGGCTAGAGGGCACACCCCCCAGCCCTCTACGCGATCCCGCGAGGGGGCCCGGATTTCATCTTCCGGGGCCCAGAAGTTCACCGCGGAACCGCCCGGGACCGGACCACAGGTCAGCAGGATTGGTTAGCGTGTGCGCAGCCTGAGAGTGAGGACCATGCATGCGCACCACGTTTCACGAGGAACTCGACCACATCTCCGACCAACTCGTCGAGATGACGCGGATCGCGGGATCAGCCATCGCGAGGGCGACCACCGCCCTCCTCGATGCGGACTTGCACCTCGCCGAGGATGTCATCACCGGTGATCGGACCCTCGACCATGCCCGCGAAAGCCTTGACGTGCTCGCGGTCGACGTCCTGGCCCGCCAGCAGCCGGTTGCCACCGACCTGCGGGTGGTCGTGACCGCCCTGCGGATGAGCGCCGACCTCGAGCGGATGGGCGATCTGGCCCGCCACGTGGCCAAGGTGGCCCGCCTGCGCTATCCCCAATCAGCCGTCCCGGCACCCATGCGCTCGCTCATCCTCGAAATGGGCCAAGTCGCCGAGCGGATTGTCGCCAAGGCGGGCTCGGTCATCGCCGCCCGTGATGTCGATATGGCGGTGAGTCTCGAGAAGGACGACGACGCGATGGATGCGCTGCACCGGCGCGTCTTCACCGTGCTCCACGGATCCACCCTCCCGGCTGAGACGATCGTCGACCTCACGCTCTTGGGTCGCTACTACGAGCGCTTCGCTGACCACGCGGTCTCGGTGGCCCGCCGGGTCGTCTACCTCGTGACGGGTGAGCACCACACCGAGGCCACGGTCGATCACGACTTCCCGGACGAGACCGGGTCGTCGGTCCGCAACCTGCGCAGCGCTCTGGACGCCGGGAGGTAAATCCGTCGGCAGGGCCGCCACTCCTCAGGTATCTTGATGTCAAGATACCTGAGGAGGAATCGTGGCCACCCCCGCCACCGCCCTGACCCGGCGCGGCATACCCATCGATCCCCACCTGCGCGTGCTCGGGGCGATCTCGCTCGTCGACACCCTCGGGCGCGGGGCGACGATGACCACGGTCGCGATCTATTTCACCCATGTCGTGGGTATGCCGGCCACCGCAGTGGCGTTCGCGATCGGGCTCGGGGCCTTCACCGAGTTCGTGCTCAGCACTCCGCTGGGGATGCTCGCCGACCGGGTGGAACCCCGCGCCCTGCTCGTGGGCGCGCTCGTCGCCATGGCGGGCTTCGCCGCCGGCCTGCTCGTCGTGACCGGACTGCCGGGACTCGTCGCCGTCAACATCGGTCTCGGCATCGCCGGCACGACGTCGCGGGCACTGCGCAACATGATGATCGCGCGAGTCGGCGGCCCGACCGGGCAGGCGGTGGAGTTCAAGGCCTACCTGCGCGCCGTGACCAACTCCGGCCTCGCCTTCGGTGGCCTCATGGGTGGACTCGCCTTGTGGGCCGACACTCGGTCGGCCTACCTCGCCGTCTTCGTGTGGGACGCCGTGACCTTCCTCGTGGCTGCGGGGGTGGCCCGGCAGTTGCCTCCTCTGCCCGCCCTGCCGGTGCGGCCCACGCTGCCGGCGCCACCCACGCTGCCGGCGCCTGCCACGCTCCCGGACGAGACCGAGCCAGAGGTCACCGACGAGCCGGCGGCCCCCCGGCATACGCCCGTCTGGCGGGATCTGCCCTATGTGGTGACAACGGGGTTGGTGTCGATCTTCGCTATGCACTTCGTCGTCATGGAGATTGCGCTTCCGCTGTGGATCGCCGGGCACACGTCCGCGCCACGGTGGATCGTGGCCGTCGTCTTCGGGGTCAACACGGTCGCGGTCGCGGTGATGCAGGTGCGCTTTTCGCGCGGCAGCGCCACCGTGCCGGCGGGTGCCGCGTCGCTCGTGCGCGCCGGAGTGCTCCTTGCCATCGGCTTCGCGGCGATCGCCGCAGCTGGTGCCGTGGGGCCCGGGTGGGCGATCGCGCTGCTGCTCGGCGGCGCGGTGGTGCAGGTCTTCGGCGAGTTGATCGGCAGCGGGGCGCAATGGGCGCTCACCATGGGGCTGGCTCCGATGGAGCGCCAGGGCGAATACCAAGGCTTTGCCAGCGCCGGATGGTCGTTGTCGTCGTCGGTCAGCCCTGCGCTCGCGACCTGGCTCTGCATTGACCATGGGTATGCCGGGTGGGCCGCGATGACGGCCATCATCGTCGGGGCGGGGATGCTGGCCGGCGTGAGTGGGCGATGGGCGCTGCGCAGCCGCACGGCATACGGGGTGACGACGCACACCGGGTAACGCGAGAGCGGACCTCGCCCGGGTGGCAAGGTCCGCTCTCGGAGGGTTTGTGACGGGTCAGCGGCCTTGGTTGGCTACCGCCGCGGCAGCCGCGGCAGCGGCGTCGGGGTCAAGGTAACGGCCACCGGGGACGGTGGGCTTGAAGTCCTCGTCGAGTTCGTAGAGCAGGGGCATCCCGGTGGGGATGTTGAGGCCCGCGATGTCGGTGTCGCTGATGCCGTCGAGGTGCTTGACCAGCGCGCGCAGAGAGTTGCCGTGGGCAGCCACGAGGACGACCTTGCCGGCCTTGAGGTCGGGCTTGATCTCGTCTTCCCAGTAAGGAATCATCCGCGCGACCACGTCTTTGAGACATTCGGTCTTGGGCACCGACGGCAGGTCGGCGTAGCGGGGGTCGCCGGCCTGGGTGTATTCGTTGTCGTCGGCGATGTCCGGCGGCGGCGTGTCGTAGGACCGGCGCCAGAGCATGAACTTCTCCTCGCCGAACTGCTCCATCGTCTGCTTCTTGTTTTTGCCCTGCAGATCGCCATAGTGGCGCTCGTTGAGCCGCCAGTCGCGCTTGACCGGGATCCAGTGCCGGTCAGCCGCATCGAGGGCGATGTTGGCCGTCGTGATGGCGCGGCGCAGCAGCGACGTGTGCAAGACGTCGGGCAGCAGCCCGGACTCCTTGAGCAACTGGCCACCACGGACGCCTTCGGCCCGGCCCTTGTCGGTGAGGTCGACATCGACCCATCCCGTGAAGAGGTTCTTGGCATTCCACTGGCTCTCGCCGTGGCGGAGCAGGACGAGGGTGTAAGTCATGCGCACCAGCCTATTGCGGCGTCAGCTCGCCGCGTTGGGCCCCTCGTCCCGGCTTCGGTGGTCCTCGTCACCTTGGAGCGCATCCTCCTGCCCGGGGTGGGCCGCAGCGGCCGGCTCGTCGACGACAACTCCTTCGAGCAGCGGCCGGAAGGCCTCAAGATTGGCCAGCGACTCACCCCTGGACACCCGCCAGGCCCACTCGCGCCGCATCGAGGTGAGGAACCCGAGGACGAGCAACTCGTTGAAGGGCCCGTCGGCCGCCTCGAGGACGATCCCCATGACCTGGTCGAGCATCTCCGCGTCGAGGGCCGCCGTCGGCACCTGGCCGCGCACCCACACGTCACCGGACGCGTCCACGGCATACGCCAGCATCGGCATGCGGAGGTTGCGCCGCAGCAGCCAGCGGTAGACCTCGCCGTGGTTTTCGTCGGGATTGCGGATGACGAAGGCGGAGACCGATGTCGACTCTTCGCGCACGAGCACAGAGGTGACGACCCGGAGCTTCTTCTCGCCGGGGAGGGTGACAACATATTCACCCGCGCGCGGCCCCGGCTCCCACGGGATCTCCGCATCGGCGAGGTATGCCGTGAGCGCCGCCTCCGCGCGCGCCAACTGCCCAGTCATCCGGCCACTGTGCCAGAGATCCGGCGTCGGTTCACGGGATGAGCAGGGCAGGCACCCCGGCCAGGAGTGTGGACTGGGCGATCGGCGAGGCCGTCTGCGTGCGACAGGCATCGCCGTATGCCGCGAGGAGCCGGTCGGTCGTCGCCTCCCACCCGAAGCGGGCCGCGTGACGGACCGCGTTGTCGGCGAGCACCTCGCGCAGGGGGCGGTCGCGCAGCACCCGGGCCAGGGCGGTCGCCCAGTCCCCCACGTCATGGGTGGGGACGAGGACGCCGGCGTCACCCACCGCGGTCGGAAGGCCACCGACATCGGCAGCGATGACCGGGGTGCCGCACGCGAGTGCCTCGATCGCGACGAGGCCGAAGGACTCGTTGTGCGAGGGGACGGCCACGAGATCGGCGGCGCGATACCACTGGGCGAGCGTCGCCCGGTCAACCGGTGGCACGAAGCGCACTCGGTCGGTGAGGTCGAGGTCGCTGACCAGGTCGGCGAGCTCGGTCGGCCGGTCGAGGCCGCTGCCGCTGGGGCCTCCGAGGATGCCGATCCGGAGGTTGCTCGCACCGCCCCACCTTGGGTCGTGGTCGAGCATGAGGCGAGCGGCCTTGATCAGCAGATCAGGCGCCTTGAGCGGCTGGATCCGGCCGACAAACAGGACCAGCGTCGCATCCTGGGGCACCCCGAGCGCCGCGCGCGCTGCCTCCCGTGAGCCGGGGGTGAAGACCGCCAGATCCACGCCGGGCGGCACCACGCTGACCCGGGCCGGATCGGCACCATAGAGCCGGACGAGTTGGTCTGCCTCGTCGAGCGTGTTGGCCGTGAGCAGATCGGCGGCCTCGACGACTTGAGCCTCGCCGATCTCGCGTCCGAGAGGCTCGGGCACGTCACCGGCAGCCAGCGCGGCATTCTTCACGCGCGCCATCGTGTGCATCGTATGGACGAGGGGGGTGCGCCACCGGTCGGCGGCGAGCCACCCGACCTGACCCGAGAGCCAGTAGTGCGAGTGGACGAGGTCGAAGTCAGCCCTCGGGCCGCGCCGCGCCAGCGCGCATGACCCCGGCCGCAAAGGCGCAGAGCTGGCCCGGCAGGTCGTGTTTGGACAGGCCCTCGTAGGGGCCGGCGAGGATGTGGCGGACTGTCACCCCGGGGGCGAGGTCGACGACGGGTGGGAGCGCCCCCGTGGTGGCCCGGGTGAAGATCTCGACCTCGACGCCCACGCTGGGCGAGGTGTTTGGCGACCTCGGCGACATAGACGTTCATCCCGCCGGCGTCGCCTGTGCCGGGTTGCTCCAGTGGCGACGTGTGGACGCTGAACATCGCCACTCGCCGGATGTCGTCCGGTGTCACCCCGAGGCCCCTTTTCGCGTGGTCACAGCATGCGTGCCTGTTCGACTTCATGGAACAGCCACGGGCTCGTCCCGATTCCCGCAGCGGGTCGGCGGGCACGGCATACCCTGGTCGGCGTGAGCCGCAACCGACCCGAGGGGACGATCACCCGCGGGACGACAAACCCAAATCGGTTGCGGCGCAACGATCGCTGGTTGGCGGGTCCGCAGTCGTGGCGTGTGCGCCGCGCGGCCGGCGTCCCGATCGTCGTTGATCTGGGTTATGGCGCCTCCCCTGTCACGGCGGTCGAACTCCACACCCGACTCCAGGCGGTGCGACCCGATGTCGAGGTCGTCGGCATCGAGATCGACCCGCAGCGCGTTGCCGCTGGCCGTGCACTCTTGGCGACCGCACCGCGCGCCGGGCTGAGTTTCCGACTCGGAGGTTTCGAGATTCCGACCGATGGTGACGTGCCGGTCACGGTCGTGCGTGCCTTCAATGTGCTGCGGCAGTACGACGAGTCGCAGGTCCAGGGCGCGTGGGCCTCGGATGCAGGCACGCCTATCCCGCCCGACGGCATCGTGGTCGACGGCACGTGTGACGAAGTCGGCCGGTTGTCGACGTGGGTCATGCTCGATGTGGCAGGCCCCCGCACGTTGACGGTGTCGCTGCGCCTGCGGGGTCTGATCGCCCCGAGCACGGTCGCCCCGCGACTGCCAGAAGCCGACTGATCCATCGCAACCTGCCTGGCGAACGGATCCACGACTTCCTCCGGGCGTGGGATACGACCTGGGCGTATGCCGCGCCGCTGGCGGCCTACGGGGTGCGGCACCGTTTCGTCGAGAGTGTGCGCGGCCTCACCGCCGCGGGCTGGCCGATCATCGGTGGGCCCGGCCGTTGGCGGCTGGGCGAGGTGACCGTGGCGTGGGATGCGGTCGCGCCAAGAGACGACTGACCGCGTCAGGCGATCGGACGCGTCCCTAGTCTTCGGCGGGTTCCTCGTCCTCGTCGCGGCGCGCGTAGTCGTCCTCGAAACGCTCGATGTCGGCTTCGTCGAAGAAGCCGAAGCCCACCTCGAGCAGCCGTCCGGGTGCCGTGCCGGAGTTGCCCATCCGGTGGGTGGCGCCGCGGGGCACCCACACAGTCTCGCCGACGGTCGCCTGCCACAGGTCGTCGTCGATCTGGACGTCGATCGGCACATCGAGGACGTGCCACATCTCGCCGCGATGATTGTGGCGCTGGAGGCTGAGCCGGTGGCCGGGCTGGACGGTGATGATCTTGACCGTCACGGTCTCGTTGGAGACGAATTGGCGGAAGTCGCCCCACGGCCGGTCGACGCCGAAGATGTCCTCGGTGGGATTGCGCAGGCCCTGGTCGTATTCCTCACGGTGATGGCGCACCGGGGCCGGGTCGTGAGTCACCGGAAACTCCTTGCAGTTGGTCTCGCAGCCGGCCGGGACGCGGTCGACAGACTCTCCAGTATGCCGCACAGCGCGTCGCGTGCGTGGCATCCCGACCGCGTGACGAGGACCTCGGTGGCACCCTCGGCGCGGCTCACCACGGGCGGAATGAGGCGCCTCCGCCTCGGCGGCCGGTGATGCTCCGCAAGGCCGGGCGGACGTCGGCAAGGTAGACCGCTGCGGCGACGAAGGCGATGATGCCCGGCAGCGACAGGACGTTGCCCATGACGACGAAGCCCACGGCCGTCGCCACCGCGAGGATGCCGAGCCAGATCGGCTTGGTCTGCTTGCCCGCCGCGACGTATGCCGCCCCAGGGTGTCGGAGCGCGTCGACGAGGGCGACGACCTCGGTGGCGAGCGCCGCGATGCCGAGCACCCACAGGACGGTGAACTGGACGGACATCATGGGCGGCCTCCAGGGCGGTCGGCGGAGTCGAGGACGATCGTGACCGGACCGTCGTTGACGAGGGCAACGTGCATGTGCGCCCCGAAGATCCCGGTGGCAACGGTCAGGCCGAGGTCGGTGAGCGCTGCTGCGAGCGACGCAACGATGGGTTCGGCGACCGGGCCGGGCGCGGCGGCCGACCACGAGGGCCGGCGGCCCTTGCGGGTGTCGGCATACAGGGTGAACTGGCTCACGAGCAGGATTCCGGCGCCGATCTCGAGCGCGCTGACGCTCCCCGTCGAAGATCCGCAGGTCGGCGATCTTGCGGGCGATCCAGGCCACGTCGGCGGGCGTGTCGGTGTGGGTGACACCGGCGAGGACGAGCAGACCGGGGGTTTGCGAGTCGGTGTGCGGAAGGGCGCCGACGACGGCGCCGTCGACCGTGACACTGGCCGAGGTCACGCGTTGAAGGACCGCGCGCACGGTCAAACGCCTCCGATCCCCGTCGCGACAACCGCGCCGACTGGCGCCCCATGGCCGAGCACTGGCGCGAATTCGAGAGTGGCCCAGAGCTTTTCGTCGCCCACCCCGAGAGCCCTCAGGATCGCGGCGAGGATGACGGGCTTGGCCCGCGACTGACCGTCGACGACCTTGAGGGCGATCCCGCGCCCGTCGGGCAGGCCCACGGCATACACCGACTCGGCCGCGTCCTTGGCGATGAGGCCAGGCACCCGGCGGACGAGTTCGGTGACGCCTCGGCCGGTGCCACCGAGGTAGTCCGGCTCTGCGCGGATCGCGGCGGCGATCATCCCTTCCGGGGTCGCGACCGGGGCGGAGGCGACTCGGCCGAAGGCCCCGGCGAGCGACGCGAGGGGCATCGCGTGCAGCGGAGCGCCGCACCCGTCGACGGCGATGCGCGTGGGGTGGTGTCCGATGAGTCGGGTGATCGTTGCCGTGATCGCCGTTTGGAGGGGATGGGACGGGTCGAGGTAGGTGCCGCGATCCCATCCGTGAGCGACACAGGTGGCGAGCATCGCCGCGTGCTTGCCCGAACAGTTCTGCGTGATCGCGGCGGGACCGCGACCGGCTCGGATCCACGCGATACGCGCGGCCTCGTCCACCGGATAGTCAGGGGTATTGCGCAAGGCGCTCTCGTCGAGACCCGCGCCAGCGAGGATCGCGCGGGCCGCCGCGACGTGGAACCCCTCGCCGTTGTGGCTCGCGCACGCCAGCGCCATCTGGGGTGCTGGCAGGCGCAGCCCGAGCTCGACCATGGCGACGGCTTGGAGCGGCTTGTTGGCCGACCGCGGGTAGATCACGGTGGCGGGGTCGCCCCAGGCGTGCTCGACCGTGCCGTCCGGGGATGTGACGACCGCCAGGGCGCGGTGGACGCCTTCGACCGCTCCACACCTCACCACGTGCGCGAGGACGGGGGCGGCACTCAAGCCGGCGGTTTCGGGGTCCACGGCCGTCAGTGTGCCAGGCCGCGACGCCTGCTGGTGCCCGGCTCGAAGGACGGTGCCCGCACAGTCGAGCGGGCGGCATACCTGGGCCGGTGGTGGCCCGGCGGTATGCCGCCCGCTCGTGATTCGTGCTCTTCCCAGCCGAAGCCGATCCAACGGCTGGGAAGGCGCCTTGGGTGACGCGCCGCGTTGCGTCGGCGCGCCACAGGGTGTCAGTTGTCGTCGCCGACCTTCTTGGCAGCAGCCGTCGCCGCGGTGCGAGCGCGCGTGGCGGTCTTGCGAGCGCCGGTCGTCGTCGCCTTGGCGCGCGCCGTCGTGCGCTTGGCGCCAGCCTGGGCGGTCGTCGCAGTCTTGGTCGCGGCAGCGCGGGTGCGGGCCGCAGATGCCTTGACCGTCTCCGCGGCTTCCTTGCTGTCGGCCTGGACCGCAGCGGCCACCTTGGAGGCGGCGGTGCGGGCGACCTTGGCGTCCTTCTCGACCGTCTCGGCGATCTTCGTGGCGACGGTGCGCGCTTCCTTGACGCCCGTCTTGAGCGTCGCGGCGGCGGCCTTCTCGGCCTCGACGGCGGCCTTGCGGGCGGTCGTGACCGCACCCTTGCCGGCGGCGACGGTCGTCTCGACCTGGTGCTTGAGCTCAGCGGTCGAGCTCTGGTTGCGGATCCGGGCGACGACCTGCTCGCCGCGCTCGGCGAGCTCGGCGATCTGGGCCTGCGCCTTGCTCGCGAGGGTGAGGCTCTGGCCGAGAGCGTGCGTCGGGGCCTCCTGGACCTCCTTGACCCGCTTGGTGACCCGCTTCAGCAGGTCCTTCTGCGTCTTGTCGAGGCGGCGCTGGGCCTTCTCGAGGTCCTTCTGGATGTCCTTGATGTCGAATTCCTTGGCCGACTGGCGAGCCTTGTCGGTCGCCTCGCGGACGCGCTCGGCGGCCAGGTCGGTCGCGCCGACCACGGCCATGAGCTGCATCCGGGCGTCAGCGGCGGTCTTCTTGAGGTCGGTCGTGATGTCGCGGGTGGTCTTGCGAGCCATGGTGTCCTCCTGTGGGGTCGTTGTCAGTCGTTGGTCGAGCGGGCCGGGTCGGGCGCGGGTGGTGCATCCGGCGCCAGTGCGCTCGGTGGTGGTGCGCTCGGTGGTGGTGCGCTCGGTGGTGGTGCGCTCGGTGGTGGTGTGGCAGCAGCGGTCTCGTCTGATCCCACGAACGAGCGATAGACGTCGATAAGAGCCTGACGCTGACGGTCGTTGAGACGCTCGTCGGAGGCGATCGCCCGAAGCACATCGCACCGTGGCTGGTCGGTGGATGCGGCATCGAGGATCCCTGCGCGGACGTAGAGCGACTCCGCTGACACCTGCAGCGCGCGGGCGATCTGCTGCAGGATCTCTGCGCTCGGCTTCTTCAATCCGCGTTCGATCTGGGACAGATACGGATTGGAGATGCCGGCAAGCTCCGACAACTGGCGCAACGACAGCTGGGCGGCTGTGCGCTGCTCGCGCAGGTAGCTGCCCAGGTCGTGGACGAGTGTCGGTGCCATGGCTCTAGTGTGCTTGCTCTAGTTAGCAGAATGCAAACTGGAGCAAGCGTGAGGATCGCCACACGAGAGCCGGGGAATACTCACGAGTAACCCAGCAGCGCGCGATCAGCCGCGACGATCCTTGACTCGCAGCAGCGACCGCGCGTCGGCGGTCGACATGGCCGGCCGCTGCATGAGGGCTGCCATCGCTGCCGCTCGCTCGACGAGCTCGGCGTTGTGCGTCACGGCACGACCACGGGAGTAGACGAGGTTGTCCTCCATCCCGACCCGCAGATGTCCGCCGGCAGCCAGCGCGGTCGCGGCGACCGGCAAGTGGCCCCGGCCGATGCCCGTGGCCGACCAGCTCGTGACCTCCGGCGGCATGGCGGCCACGGCGGCCAGGACCGCCTGGGGGGTCGCCGGCATACTCCCCGGCACCCCGAGGACGAGGTCGACGTGGACGGCACCCCCGAAGGGCAGGCCGCACGTGTCGAGGAGTCGGCGCAGCGAGTGCAGATGACCCAGCTCGAAGATCTCGAACTCCGGCACGACCTCCCGCTCTTGCGCCAGGCGATAGAGGTCGACCATGAAACCCCACGGGTTGAGGAAGACATCGTCCCCGAAGTTGGTCGTGCCGCACGTGAGGGAGCACGAGTCGGGGTCGGCATCGAGCACCCGCAGCCGGGCCTCCAGCGGGTCGTGGACGCTGCCGCCGGTGGACAACTGGACCACGAGATCGGTCGCAGCACGGACCGCGGCGACCGAGTCGGCCAGGCGCGTCGGGTCAAGCGTCGGCCGATGGTCGGCGTCGCGGACATGGATATGGATGAGGCCAGCGCCGGCCGCCTCACAGCGGACGGCGGTCTCGACGAGCTCGTCGAGCGTCGTCGGCAGAGCCGGCACGGCATCCTTACTCGTCTCGGCCCCGGTCGGAGCCACGGTGATGAGCGTGCCCGCCGTGGAGGTCATGCGCCCATCATGCCAGGGCGCCGCAAGATTTCCCGGGTGCGTGGATCCTGACAGGAGACTCGTCAGGCCGTGACGATCGGGGTCTGCGCCGCGGCGATATCGCCGACCGTGAGGGCCGCGTCGACCGGGATCGACCGCTTGACGACAGCGAGGGCGATCGGGCCGTCCACGTGGTGGCGAGCAACGCTCGTGACGCGCCCCACGACACGGCCGTCGTAGGTCACCGGGTCACCCGGCTCGGGCAGCACATGGCCCGACCCGTCGAGATGGAGGAAGGCCACCCGCCGCGGCGGGCGACCGAGGTTGCGGACGCGCGCCACCGTCTCCTGCCCTCGGTAGCACCCCTTGTGCAGGTGCACCGCGCTGCGCAGCCAGTCGAGCTCATGGACGATCGTGCGATGGTCGGTCTCGAAGCCGAGCCGCGGCCGCCACGCCGCGACCCGCAGCGCCTCGGCAGCCCACATGCCGGCAAGCGGCAGATCACCGACGAGCTCCGCGAGACGCTCCCGCGGCACGATCAGCTCCTGCCAGCGCCACCCCTCCCCCGGGTGCCCCTCTTGCGGCCCGTATGCCGCGGTGTCACCGACGAGCCCCGGCCAGGGGTCGTCCCAGACGGCCACCGTGGCGTCGGCCAGTGCTCCGGGAACTCCATCGAGGGGTGAGGGCGCACCGACGGGGGTATGCCGGCCGAGCACGGCATACTCGCCCGTCCGGTCGAGCACCTCGACCCGGAGCATGAAGCGCATCGAGCTCAGCCACTCCACCAACGCGGGGGCCGTGCGGGGCTCGACCGTGATCCACGAAAGCTCACCGTCGTCGACGAGGTGGAGGGCATGCTCGATGTGGCCGTGGGGGGACAGCACGAGGGTCTCGACCGAGCTGCGGGGTGCCACCCCGGTCAGCGCCTGAGTGGTCATCGAGTGCAGCCACGAGAGCCGATCGGGGCCCGACACGGTCACGACCCCCCGGTGCGAGAGGTCGACGAGCGCCGTGCCGGCAGTCAGGGCCCGTTGCTCTCGCATCGGGTCGCCGTAGTGCGCTGCGACCCCAGCGTCGGGACCGTCGGCCTCGACGGCGCCGGGTCTGGCGAGCAGGGGGGAAGTCATCGGGTGGCCTCGCAGTCGGTGCACCAGCCATGGATGGCCATGTGCGTGATATCGGCCCGGAACCCTCGCTCGGCGAGGAGCCAGTCGGCCAGGGATTGGGTTGCAGCAGCAGGGATTTGGCTGATCTCGCGGCAGCCGAGACAGACGAGATGGACATGGTCGGCGTGACCGGCCAGATGGTAAGTGGGCGCTCGATGGTCAAGGTGAGTGTGGGAGACGACGCCAGAGTCCTCGAGCGCGTCGAGGCTGCGATAGACCGTCGACTGGGGCAGCGTCGGCCCGCCGTCGGCCGCGACCGCTGCGACGATCGCATCGGGGGTGGCGTGGCCGAGGGTCGTGAGCGCCGTGATGATCCGCAGCCGGGGGGCGGTGACCCGCATCCCCTTGGACCGCAAGACCTCGACGACGTCGACCATCGGCGGAGGCGCTCTATCCCACGCGCTTGAGCTGCGCCGACAGGTGCGGCTGGAGCGACTGGCCGACTGCGGCCATGTCCATCGTGTACATGAGGTCACCTTCGACGAGCCCGTAAAGACGCGAGGCGGCGTTGTATTCCTTCGCGTGCGGGCTGCGCATGACACCGTCGGTCTTGACCGTGATCCGGGCTGGCTCCATCGTGCCGTAATACATCTCGAGGATCCCGGTGGGATGGGTGAGCAGCAGCTCGACCTCCGTGCCGTCCTCCGCGGGGCGCCAGAATCCGATCTCGATCGCCGACGGCCGCACCCGCTCGCCCGACTCGGAATCAAGGATCCACGACCGCGCCTGCCACTCGAGGAAACCCCGTCCATCGTGGCTGCACACGATCTCCTGACCGAAGTGCAGGGATTCCATCGTCGGGTAGCCGACCACGCCAGCACCCTCCCACCGGCCGATGAGCCAGGCCAAGGGGCGCAGACGTTCAGGAAGCGACAGGTCGAGCTCGAACATGCCGCCATCGTAGTCGGGCGGCTCTTCGGGCCGTTCCCCAGCGCATCCTCGTAGGCTGGGCCGATGGGTCGCTCACTCGTCATCAAGCTCACCTGCGGCACCGACACGACCGAGTCGCTCGAACGCACCGCGCAGGCGCTGACGGTCGCGAGCACCGCCGCCGCGGCCGGCATACCGGTCAGCCTGTGGCTCACCGGCGATGCGACTTTCCTCGCGACCCCCATGTATGCCGAGCGCCTCACCCTCGCGCATGCGGCGTCGTTCGCGGCCTTGCGGGACACCCTCCTGGCGGACGCGACGGTGACGGTGTGCACCCAATGCGCGGCGACGGCGGGCCCTGACCGAGACCGACCTCCTGCCCGGCGCGCGGATCGCCGGCGCGCCGAGTTTCGTCGAGGAATCGTTGGCCGAGGGCGCCCAGGCTCTCGTCTACTAGGCCCGGCCGCGCGGGCCGAGTCAGATCCCCGCGAGTTGGGCGAGGGCGACGACGAGGATGCCCGGCAGGAGCACCGAGGCGATCCCGAGCGCGGTCTGGCCGAAGCCTTCACGCACCCCCGCCACGGCACCGAACATCCGCCGGGCTGAATAGGAGAAGGACGCCAGCAACATCCCGAGGCCGAGCGCGGCGATCGCATTGACGCCGACCACCCCGGCCACGAGCCAGCCCACGATGGCCCCGGCGACCATGACAGGAAGGACCGCCAAGGCTCCGATGCGCCGACCGCTGAGTTCGGCCAATGCCCCAGCCGCCAGCGCGGCGAGCGCGACGACGACGAAGTCCGTGCCGCGACCCCGGTCTGCGGTGGGCGCGAGCGCCATCCCCGAGGCAACGACCACTCCACCGGCCAGGGCACCCGATGCCGATTCGACGAGGTCTGACCGAAGGCGCCCGCCGGGGGCGAGCGTCACGAACGTGACCATCATGGTCACGCCGAGCGCCAACGGCAGCCAACGCAGCGGTTGCTCCCCTGACGGGATGAGGACGGCAGCCGCGAGCGCCACGGCCGCCGCGGCGACGCTGATTCGGGCGCTCGTCTCGTGGGGCATCCCCAGGAGCACCGGCCAGCCGAGCGCCATGACCAGGCCCAGCGCGAGGACGAGCACGGCATACGCCGACGGTCCGAAGCCGGCTGCCGCGCTCAGGGCGAGGCACGTCGCGAGGGTCACCGCGGTGACCCCCCAGGGCAGCCGCGTCGAGTCGACCGCGAAGACGGAGCCGGCGCGCGCCGGAGAACTCGACCGTGGGTTCACGCGGACATCGTCCCATCACCCGCCGGCAAAGGGCGGCAGGATCTCGACGACCTCGCCGGGTGCGACGACCCGCTCGGCCCACGCGCCCCGCGGGACGGCGCGCCCGTCGACCAAGACGCTCGCCACCGCCATCACTCGCTCGAGGCCGGTATGCCGATTCGTCACTGCCGCAGCCAGGTCGGCGATCGTCGCGCCGCGAGCGGGCACCGCCACCGCCTCGGTCTCGACCTGCGCGGCGGCGCGCGCCCCAGCCCAATAGCGGACGGTGACCGACCCGCCCACACCGACAGCCCCGTCCCCCGTGGCGTCTGCGCCAGTGCGTGGTGGCACTCCAGAGCCCGGAGTGGGGCTAGCAGGAACAGCGTTCATGCTCGAAAACGCCCTTCGTGCGACGGGCTGACAGGATGCGCGCCTATCCTCTCTCAGGTGGCAACCCTCCTGCTCCTCACCAATGCGCTCGCACCGAGCGCGGAGGTGCTCCCGGCGTTGGGATTGCTCGCCCACCAGGTGCGCATCCTGCCGGCCGAGCCTGCCGCGCTCGTCCACGGCCCCGTCGGCGATGCCGTCCTCGTCGATGCCCGCCGAGACCTCGCCCACGTCAAGGCGCTCTGCCGAGTGCTGCGAGCTTCCGGAATGTCCACCCCGCTCATCGCCATCCTCACCGAGGGTGGCCTCGCCGCGTTGACCGCGGAATGGGGAGTCGACGACGTGCTGCTCGACACCGCGGGGCCGGCCGAAGTCGACGCCCGGTTGAGGTTGGCCCTGACCCGGATTGCCCTCGTCGACGAGGCCGAATCGGAGCCGATCCGGTGGGGTGACCTCACGATCGACGAGGACAGCTATGCCGCCAAGGTGCGGGGTCGCGTGCTCGACCTCACCTACAAGGAGTTCGAGCTGCTGAAGTTCCTCGCCCAACACCCGGGGCGGGTCTTCTCCCGAGCACAGTTGCTCCAGGAAGTCTGGGGCTACGACTACTTCGGCGGCACCCGCACGGTCGACGTCCACGTCCGACGGCTGCGAGCCAAGCTCGGACCGGAGCACGATCAACTCATCGGCACGGTCCGACACGTGGGCTACCGATTCGTCCCCGACCGTCCTCGGGACGCCGAAGCCGAGCAGGTCGTGATCGCCAGCGACCGTTAACGGTCCTGACCGACGCTCACCCGACCGTCGTCGCAGACGTGTGCTCCGCGAAAGTCGCCATGATGGAATCGGGCCATGCCCGAGACTCCGAGCGCTGCCCCATCGAGCCCCCGCCGAGCCCCCCTGACCGTCGTCGAGGTGCATCGACTCGACGACGAGCGGGCCCGCGCGGTCGAGGCGCTCGCCCGGGACGCGACCGAGCACGACGGCATACCCCCTCTGTCGGAGGCCTTCCAGCTCGCCATCCGCGGGGACTCCGCACGCCACCTCCTCGCGTATGCCGGGTCGACCCTCGTCGGGTACGCGCAACAAACCTCGCCTGGTGAGGTCGACAGCGCCGCCGAGCTCGTCGTCGCGCCCGAGGCTCGCCGTCGAGGTGTCGGCACCGCCTTGCTGCTGCGCCTCCCGAGACAGGTGCGGATCTGGATCCACGGCTCGACCGCGGGTGGTCCGGAGTTCGCGGCAGCGCGAGGCTTACGCACGGTGCGACGGCTGTTCATCCTCGGCCGGGCGATGACCGAGGGCGGTGCGGCGCTGCCCCCCGTCGCCTTGCCAGCTGGCCTGCGAGCGCGAGCCTTCGAGCCTGGCGTCGACGACGAGGCCCTCGTCGCGGTGAATGCTGCCGCCTTCGCCGACCACCCCGAGCAAGGGGCGATGGGGCTCGATGGCCTGCGCGCCCGGATGTCCCAGCCGTGGTTTGACCCTCAGGGCCTCATCGTCGTCAGCGACACCGGGGCAGCAGCGGGTGCAGGAGGGGGACGCGACATGGCGGCCTTCCACTGGACCAAGATCGAGGCTCGCGACGACGGTGGACCGACCGTCGGCGAGGTTTACGTCGTCGGGGTCCACCCGGCATACCAAGGTCGTGGCCTGGGCCGGGAGGTGACCCTCCTGGGCATGCACCATCTGGCATCGCGGGGGGTCGATCGAGCGATCCTCTACGTCGACGGGGACAACGAGCCAGCCGTGCGGACCTACCGGAAACTGGGCTTCGATATCGCTCGGGTGGAGACCATGGTCACTCCCACCGGGACCGTCCAAAGTGGAACGATTGGCGCCATGACCACCGCCGATGTCCAACTCGAGACCGCTCTGCCCGAAAACGTCCATACACCCCCGCCCAGCGACCCTCATGTCGCCATCAGCGCGGGCATCGAGCGCCGCACACCGACCCGAGGCGCCGGCGGGCGTTTCGTCAAGTCGACGACCCAGGCTGCTGTCGAATCGATGCCGAGCGACCGTTATCTCGAGCGGGAGATCTCGTGGCTGCAGTTCAACGAGCGCGTCCTGCAGATGGCCATGGACGAGCGCATCCCGCTGCTCGAACGTGCCAAGTTCCTCGCGATCTTCACCAACAATCTCGACGAGTTCTTCATGGTGCGCGTCGCCGGTCTCAAACGGCGCATCGCGACCGGCTTGGCCGTCCGTTCGGCTGCCGGACTTGAGCCTCGGGAGCTGCTCGACCGGATCAGCACCACCGCCCAAGACCTCATGCGGCTGCACTCGTGGGTCTTCTGGGACCAGGTGCGCCCGGCGCTGCAGGACGAGGGCATCACGATCGTGCCCTGGTCGCAGTTGTCCGAGGCTGAGCGGGTGCCCTTCCACGGGCTCTTCCGCGAGCAGATCTTCCCCGTGCTGACCCCCCTGGCCGTCGACCCGGCCCACCCGTTCCCCTACATCTCGGGGCTCTCGCTCAACCTCGCGGTCGTCCTGGTCAACCCCAAGACCGGCACCGAGCACTTTGCGCGGGTCAAGGTGCCGCCGTCGTTGCCACGGTTCCTGCGCGTCTCCAACGACGGAGTGGCCCACCGCGACGACCACGACGCCCGGTTCGTCCCGCTCGAAGACGTCATCGCCGCCCACCTCGACCAGCTCTTCACCGGCATGGAGGTGCGCGAGCACTACACCTTCCGGGTCACCCGCAACGAAGACCTCGAGGTCGAAGAGGACGACGCCGAAAACCTCCTCACCGCGCTGGAGAAGGAACTCACCCGGCGCCGCTTCGGACCGCCCGTCCGACTCGAAGTCGACGAGCAGATCGACTCGCGCGTCCTTGACCTGCTCACCCGTGAACTCGGCGTGACCCCCGTCGAGACCTACAAGCTGCCCACGCCGCTGGACCTGCGCGGCTTGTTCGTCCTCGGTGACCTCGACCGGTCCGACCTCAAGGACGAGCCGTGGATGGCGATGACGCATCCTGACCTCGCGCCGCAAGAGCGGTCGCAGCAAGGCGACATCTTCGCCTCGATCCGGGCCAAGGACATCCTCCTGCACCACCCCTACGACTCGTTCTCGACGTCAGTGCAGGCCTTCATCGAGCAGGCTGCCGCCGATCCCCGAGTGCTCGCGATCAAGCAGACGCTTTATCGCACCTCCGGTGACTCGCCGATCATCGACGCCCTCATCGATGCCGCGACCGCCGGCAAGCAGGTCCTGGCCGTGGTCGAGATCAAGGCCCGCTTCGACGAGGTCAACAACATCTCGTGGGCCCGCAAACTCGAGCACGCCGGCGTCCACGTCGTCTACGGCATCGTCGGGCTCAAGACTCACGCCAAACTCTGCCTCGTGGTGCGGCAGGAGTCTGAGGGGCTCGTGCGCTATTGCCACATCGGCACCGGCAACTACAACCCCAAGACGGCCCGTCTCTACGAAGACCTCGGCGTCCTCACCTGCGACCCGCAGATCGGCGAAGACCTGTCGCGCCTGTTCAACCAGCTCTCAGGGATCGCGCCGCGCAGCCGCTTCCGCCGCCTGCTCGTCGCTCCTCGCACCGTGCGTTCGGGGCTCATCGAGATGGTCGATGCCGAGATCGCGCGTCACGCCGAGCACGGCGACGGTCACATCCGGCTCAAGATGAACTCCATCGTCGACGAGGCCCTCATCGACGCGCTCTACCGCGCGTCCCAAGCCGGGGTGCGGGTCGAGGTATGGGTGCGCGGCATCTGTGCGCTGCGCCCCGGGGTCCCGGGTCTCAGCGACAACCTCACGGTGCGGTGCACCCTCGGCCGATACCTCGAGCACTCGCGGATCTTCTGGTTCGGCGGCGGCGGCAACCCGCAAGTCTTCATCGGCAGCGCCGACATGATGCACCGCAACCTCGACCGCCGGGTCGAGGCGCTCCTGCACGTCACCGAGCCGTCACACATCGCCGAGTTGACCTTCATCCTCAACACCGGCCTGGCGGACTCCACCGCGAGGTTCGACCTCGGGCCAGACGGCACGTGGAGCCGGACGCACCTCGACGAAGCGGGCCAGCCGCTCGACGACGTCCAAGAACTCATGTGGGAATACCGCACGAAGCAGCGCCGCAGAGCTCGTCGGCGTTAGTCGTGTCTGGGATCAACGCCGCCGGCACGGTGCCGTGGCGACGGCGCGACGGCATGCTCGAAGTCGCCCTCGTGCATCGCCCGAAATACGACGACTGGTCGTGGAGCAAGGGCAAGCTCGACGCCGGTGAGACCTTCCAGGTCGCCGCCGCGCGTGAGACCCGTGAAGAGACGGGGCTCCACGTCAGGCTCGGTATGCCGCTGCCCCGCACGGCATACCGAGTGCTCGATCCCCACGGGCGCCCCACGATCAAGCACGTCCACTACTGGGCCGCCCAGGTGACTGGGGGGCTCGGGTCGCTCGAGCACGAGATCGACGAAGTGGCGTGGCTCGACGCCGTCGCCGCCCACGACCGGCTCGACTATGCCCACGATCGGGAGCAACTGCGGGCTCTCGTGCGCGCCGACCACAAAGGCACCCTCGAGACCTGGCCGGTCCTCGTCGTGCGCCACGGCCGGGCGCTGCCCCGGTCGGCGTGGAAGAAAGGCCAGCCCGACTGGGAACGTCCGCTCAACGCCGATGGTGAAAAGCAGTCCGAGGTCATCGCCGACATCCTCGCCGCCTATGACGTCAGCGCCATGGTCTCCTCGCCCTCCGAACGCTGCGTCGCCACCTTCGTGCCGTATGCCGCGCGCACCGGCATCCCGATCCGCACCCGGGCGGGGTTGTCCGAGGAGGGGTTCGTCGCGCGGGGAGCGGGGCGAGTCGACAAGGCGATGAGCGAGTTGTTCAGCGCCGGCCGACCCATCGCCGTGTGTGGTCATGGGCCGGTGTTGCCGACGATGATCGGGTCTCTCGTGAGTCGAGTGCTTCCCGAAGAGGAGACGGCCGAAGGCACGGAAACGACCCTTCTGGATGCGCAGTCCAACAACCTCGACAAGGGCGAGGCGTTGGTCTGCCATGTCATCGGGGTTGGTCTGAGGGCAAGAATCGTTGCGGTGGAACGGATCACGACCTGATCCCCTGTTTCTGGACTGCCTGAGAGGCGGATTCACCTCCCTCGATCGTCAGTCAGACTTCACACGGGGTTCACCGCCGCTCCTTCCCCCGTCATCCGGGACTCCTATGGTCAGGATCGGGAGTGGGAGGACGCCCCATGGGACAGTCAAGAGACTGCCCAGACAACTCAACACCTCTCGCACCCAGTCCGAATCATCTTGTGCGAGAGGGAAACCCCCGTGACGATCATCCGCAGTGCCACCACCGCAGCCTTCGCTATGACGGCCGTCCTGGCACTGACTGCCTGCGGCAGCGACGCCACCAGCGGAGCCGCGACAGCCGCCGGTTCGGGCGCGAGCGCTGACTGCCCCACCGGCACCCTGAAGGCCGAAGGTTCGTCGGCCCAGAAGAACGCCATCGAAGCCGCCATCAAGTCGTTCCAGACCAAGTGCACCGGCGCGACGATCAACTACGCCGCCACCGGCTCCGGGGCCGGCATCAAGCAGTTCCTCGCCGGCCAGGTCGACTTCGGGGGCTCGGACTCGGCGCTCAAGCCCGAGGAGGCGACAACCGCGAAGAACACCTGCGGGGGCGCCGACGCGTGGCACCTGCCCATGGTCACCGGACCCGTCGGCATCGCCTACAACCTGCCTGGCGTCGACAAGCTCGTGCTCAACGCCGAGGTGGCTGCCAAGATCTTCGCCGGTGTCGTGACGAAGTGGAACGACCCGGCCATCGCGGCACTCAACGCGGGCAAGACGCTGCCTGACAAGGCGATCACCGTCTACTTCCGCTCCGACGAGTCCGGCACGACCGACAACTTCACGAAGTACCTCAAGGCCGCGGCCGGGTCGGCGATGACCTTCGAGGCTGGTAAGGCGTGGAAGGGCCCGGTCGGCGAGGGCAAGCCGCAGAACGCCGGCGTCGCGAGCGCGACCAAGGCGAAGGAAGGATCGGTCTCCTACCTCGAATGGTCCTACGTCACCCAGAACAACCTCGGCATGGCACGGATCGACACCGGTTCGGGTCCCGTCGAGCTGACGGCCGAGAGCGTCGGCAAGGCGGTCTCCACGGCCACCCAGGTCGGCCAGGGCAACGACCTGTCACTCAAGCTCGACTACGCGACCAAGACCCCGGGTGCCTACCCGATCATCCTGGTCACCTACGAGATTGTCTGCTCGAAGTACAAGGACCCCGCTAAGGGAAAGCTGGTCAAGGCCTTCCTCAACCACTTCGCGTCTGACGCCGTCCAGAAGAGCCTCGTGCCGATTGGCTACGCACCGCTCCCCGAGGACGTCGACAAGAAGGTCGCGGCGGCTGTCGCGGCCATCGGTTAACGATGGCTGAGCTGGCAGTGCAGGACAGTCCCCCCGCGTCGCCCGATGGTGGCGCGGGGGGGCTGACCCCACAGGGAGCCTCTCCTTCGGACAGGTCGACGGGTCGTATCGGAGACGTGATCTTCGGACGGTCCGCTGCTGGTGCCGGATGGGTCGTCGTGGCGCTGGTAACTCTCGTCGGTGTCTTCCTGGTCTCTCAGGCGATCCCCGCCCTGGCCAAGAACGAAGCGTCCTTCCTGACGTCACGGGAGTGGACGGTCGGCGGTGACAACCCCCGATTCGGGATCCTCGAGCTCCTCTGGACGACGGTCATGGCGTCCCTGCTCGCGATGGCCCTCGCCGTCCCGATCGGCGTCTGCGTCGCGCTGTTCATCACCGAATACGCCCCCGGGTGGCTCCGGCGCCCCGCCGCCAGCCTCGTCGATCTGCTGGCTGCGGTCCCGTCGATCGTCTACGGCCTGTGGGGTCTCATCGTCTTCCGGCCGGTCGTCGCTCCGCTTGAGACCTGGCTGAGCACACACTTCGGGCGGCTGCCGATCTTCGAGCCCACCGGGATCACCGGCGGCACGATCTTCTTCATCGGCATTGTCTTGGCGATCATGATCCTCCCGATCGTCACGGCCATCTCCCGCGAAGTCTTCGCCCAGACGCCGACGACCCACAAGGAAGGCGCCCTCGCCCTCGGCGCCACCCGGTGGGAGATGATCCGCACGGCGGTGCTCCCCTTTGGTCGACCCGGGGTGATCAGCGCGGCAATGCTCGCCCTCGGTCGCGCACTCGGCGAGACCATCGCGGTCACCTTCATCGTCTCCACCCTGGCTCAGAACACGGCCTGGACGGCGTCACTGTTCAACGGTGGCGAGACCTTCGCGTCCCGCATCGCCAACAATGCCGCGGAGTTCGACTCCCCCCAGAAGGCTGGCGCCTTCATCGCCGCGGGCCTCGTGCTCTTCGTCCTGACCTTCGTCGTCAACGCCATCGCCCGGATCGTCATCGAACGTCGGAAGGCTTTCAGCGAATGACCACCACGTCGATCGGTGCCACCATCCCCCGCCTCGCCACGGACGAGGAGGCGGCAGTGGCGGCATACTCCCAACTCACTCCCGGCACCGCGAGTCGCCGTCTCAAGGACGCGATCGCGACCGCAGTGATGTGGGGCGCCTTTGCCCTCGCGATGATCCCACTTGCCTGGATCCTCTGGACGGTGACCTCGCAAGGCTTCTCGTTGCTGACCTCATCAGGCTGGTGGACTCTGTCGCAACGCAATATCAACGCCACCGATGTCGGCGGCGGCGCGGTCCACGCCATCCAGGGCACGCTCATCCAAGGGCTGGTCACCGCCGCGATCTCCGTGCCCCTCGGACTGTTCACGGCGATCTATCTCGTGGAATACGGCCAGGGCCGGCTCGCCCGGGTCGTCTCCTTCATGGTCGACATCCTCAGTGGGGTGCCCTCCATCGTCGCGGCGCTCTTTGTGTATGCCGTGTGGGTCACCACCTTCGGCTTCCAGCGGGTCGGGTTTGCGGTCTGCCTCGCGCTGGTGCTGCTCATGATCCCGGTCGTCGTCCGATCGACCGAAGAGATGCTCAAGCTCGTGCCCAACGAGCTGCGGGAGGCTTCCTACGCCCTTGGTGTGCCCAAGTGGGTCACGATCGTCAAGGTCGTCCTGCCGACCGCCTTCTCCGGCATCATCACCGGCATTCTGCTCGGCTTGGCCAGGGTGATGGGCGAGACCGCCCCGCTGCTCATCCTCGGCCCCTACACGACAGAACATCGCGACCAATCTCTTCTCCGGCTACATGCCCACCTTGCCGACGATGATCAACCAAGACCGCACCGAACTCGGCATCGCGACCGCAGTCGAGCGGATGTGGGCGACCGCGCTCACGCTCATCCTCCTCGTCCTCCTGCTCAACGCCGCCGGCCGGATCATCGCCAGGTTCGGCGCGGTGCAGCGATGACGCCAACCACGCCACCGGACTCACCCGGCATACCCGCCTCGAGAAAGAACCACTGATGGCCAAGCGGCATGGACGTCAAGGACGTCGACATCTACTACGGCGAACTTCAAGGCGGTCGAGGGGGTCACCATGACCGTGGAGCCTCGCTCGGTGACCGCACTCATCGGCCCGTCCGGCTGCGGCAAGTCGACGGTGCTGCGCACCCTCAACCGGATGCACGAGGTCATCCGCGGCGGTCGGCGTCGAGGGCGAGGTGCTCCTCGACGGGGTGGACCTCTACGCCTCGGATGTCGACCCCGTGGCTGTGCGGCGCACCATCGGGCATGGTCTTTCAGCGGCCCAACCCGTTCCCGACGATGTCGATCTTCGACAACGTCGCTGGCGGGCTTGCGGCTCAACGGCGTGAACAACAAGGCCGCGGCTCGAGCGAGGCTGCCGAGAGGTCTCTGCAAGGGCGCCAACCTGTGGAACGAGGTCAAGGACCGGCTCCGCAAGCCCGGCGCGGGCCTGTCGGGCGGGCAGCAGCAGCGGCTGTGCATCGCTCGGGCCATCGCGGTCGAGCCGCAGGTGCTGCTCATGGACGAGCCGTGCTCGGCGCTCGACCCGATCTCGACGCTGGCGATCGAGGACCTCATCACCGACCTCAAGAAGTCGACTACACGATCGTTATCGTCACCCACAACATGCAGCAGGCCGCGCGGGTCTCGGACCGGACTGCCTTCTTCAACCTCAAGGCCACTGGTCAGCCCGGGCGTCTGGTCGAGATCGACTCGACGCGATGTCATCTTCACGCAAGCCCGCCAACCAGGCCACCGAGGACTACATCAGCGGCCGCTTCGGCTGACGGCCAGCCTGGTCTTGCCGGGCGGTCGAGGAAGGCCCCCACCACGACGTCGGGTCGGTCTGCGGAGGGAAGATATCGCGTCGGGCCGGGAGCACCTCTCGGCGCGTGGCCGCTCGGAGCGGCTTATTTTGGGACCCGGGGCAACCGCGGCCCGACGCGATGGCCCACTGTACGTCGGGATCGGCGACCTCGCCACCCCACCGCCGTGACTCACATTCAGCGCAACTGACCCCGGCGCCACAACTGCGCTGCGGCGTCGAGATCACCGGCCGTGTCCAGGAGGGTGGCAGCTCGATCGGCCTCGGATGCGCCATCGGATAGCTCGGCCCGACCCGCCGACACCACCCGGCAGAAGGCCGCAGCCCGCTGGAGCGCGATCGCCAGGTCGCCGTCGAAGACGCCGCGAAGCACCGCGTCGACGAGCTGCCCCACCTCATCAGGACCCGTCGGCTCCTCGGCACCGGCGATGACATGGTTGACCGTCGCGTGCCGGACACCCGCGGCATACTCTCGCGCAGCCTCGCCGGGCTCCCGGGTCACCCATTCGCGCACGACGTAGAGGCGCCACAACGCCCCGGGCAGCGACCGAGCGGGCCGCTCGCTCCACAGCTGAGCCAGGGTCGACAGGCCCAGCTCCTCAGCGAGCGCCACGAGCTTGGCCGTCAGCGCAGGATCGGCGCTGGCCCGGCCAGCGCCGACGACGATGGCGGCCGTCTCGTGGGCGAGGTCGACGAGTTCGGTCGGGTCGATCGACCCGCCCTGGGACTCAAGCGAGGCCGCCGTGGCGAGGATGGGCCGGCGGGGCCGCTGAGGGACGGAGCTCCCCGATCCCGTCGGAGTCTCAGTCACGAGCCGACCTCGACCGGCGCAAGGCCCGGACCATCACCAGGCCGAGGCCGAGGCTGAGCACCCCGCCGGTGAGCCACCACGCCGTCCGGCGGGTCGCCGCGGCCGGGTCGGCAGGCATGACGATCGGGGTGCCTGCGGCCGTAGCCACCTCGACCGGCGTCGGCGCGCCACCAGGCAACGTCGGGCCAGGCCGCGTGGGGTCGAGTGTCATCGTGAGGGCATCGACCGGCGAGATCGCCCCCCATCCGACGGCGGGGTCACGCTGATGCGACTGCGGGCGCACCGCGCTCGACTGGAGCCGGTAGGCCCACTCCCCGGGTCCAGCAGCGGGGAACCGCTGGACCAAGAGCGCGGCCGCGCCAGCGACGAGGCCGGTCGCGAGGTCGCTTCCCGGAGTGTCTGCCACGGTGCAGTCGCCGAAGGCCCCGAGCGCGACATTGAGGTGCTGAGCCGGCGCCGCGAGGTCGACGTGATCGCCGCGGACAGCGGCGGGGCTCGGGGCGCCGTTCTGGGTCAGCGCGGTCACCCCCACCACCGTGGGGTATGCCGCGGGATATCGCGGAGCATCACGGGTCACCTTGGCGTCACGATCCCCGGCGCTGGCGATGACGAGCGCGCCCTTGTCATAGGCGTAGGCGACAGCCCCCTTGAGTTCGTCACTGCCTTCCGTGAGAGCGACCGGGACGGCGATCACGCGGGCGCCTCGATCCGCGGCATACCGGATGCCCGCCGCGAGGGTGGTGGGCGTCGGGAGCAGTGGGGCCGAGCGGGGGTCGTCGAAGGCGAGTGAGCCGAAGGCTTGGATGGGCAGGATCGTCGCCCGCGGAGCGAGCCCGCGCACCCCTGAGCCCGGCACGTCCCGCGCCGCGATGAGGCTCGCGACCGTCGTGCCGTGATCGAGGCGATCAACATGCCCTGCGGGGTCGCGGAGTTCGGCTGTGTCGGGCGTGGCCGACAGGAGCGTCGTGCCACTCGCGAGCGCGGTCGGGTCGCTCGCGAAGTGGGCATTGGCCGCGGTGACACCGGAATCCACGACGGCGACCGTCACGCCCTCACCGGTGAAACCGCCACTGCGCAAGACGGTTTCGCGGCCGTATTCGATCACCGGGGTGGTCGTCTCGGGCAGATAGACGGGCTGGGTGCGTTGGCCGCAATTCGCACTGGCCGCGTATGCCGCGGGCACAGTGGGTGCGACGACGAGCGCACCCGCCGACAGGGCCACCATCGCAGCAGTGGCCCACGCGCGACCGGCCCCGCCCACCCAGATCATGCCGGCCATGGGCTCAGGGCCCGACTGCAGCCGGCGCGGGTGTGGCCAGGGCGGCCTGCTCGCTCAGTGCCGGGCCCGACGGGAACAGCAGGATCCAGGCACCCGGCAGGGTCCGAGGCCGCTGACCGGCATACCCCAATCGCGCGAGCGTCTCCTCACTCGGGTCGAGGACGGCGAACTTCCGGCCCGACTGGTCGATGACGAAGACGGGGCCCGATGGCGATCCTGCCGACGTCACGCGCACGAGGGCGCCCGCACCGGGTTCGACGAAAGTGGCGGCACCCTTGGCCCATACCGAGTCGCTGGGCACGGTGACAAAGGATGCGGAAGCGGGCGTATCGATTGAACCGGTCGTCAGCGTCACGCACGGCAGGCCCTTGGCGAGCACCGGCATGGCATCGGGCCACGATGAGGGGTAGACCTTGGTCGATCCCTTGCTCGTCGGCAAGGCCGCGAGATCTGAGCCGGTCACGTTCGCGACATTGGCGAGTTCGGGTTCGAAGGCGCGGTAGAGCGCAGCGGCGAAGGGTGTGAGCGGCACCGTGCCGTCGGCGACGACGAGGAACTGCGACGTGGTATCGCCGGCAGCGCGGACGACCTGCCCGATCCTGCGAATCTTGCCTCCCATGCTGTATGCCGTGCTGAGCTCGCCCCCCAGCCGGTCGATCGCGAGGGTGAGGGGACCGCCCTGGGGCAACAGGTCGAGCCACGGGCCGGGCACGGCCGCGAAGTCGGAGCTGATCTGCAACTCACGAGTGACCGCGCCCACCTTGTCCGCGGGCACGGCATACCGCGCACCTCCCACGAGCAGCCAATGCGTCGCTCCCGAGGTGACAATCATCGCCGGACGTCGCTCGGGGTCGGCAATGGCCTGCCGGCGCAACGAGGTCGCCGTCGCGTCACCGACGAGACACGACACCCACCCGGCGTCAATGAGGGAACCCGCCGGGGGCAGGTCGTCGGGCGCGCCGAGGATGCCGCGGGCCGGGCCCTTGGGGGTCGAGGCGATCTTGTCGTCGTCGACAACGATGACCGGGAAGCCAGCCGCTGCCGGGAGCATGAGCCGTGCAGAGGTCGCATTGACGACCGGATAGAGCGTGCCCTTCTCGGCGACGTAGCGCGCCGCGGACTGCTTGGCGATGACGACGTGAGCGTCGGACCACCCGCTGTCGAGCGGCGAGGTGAGCATCCCCGCGATCGCGGTGCCGCCGATGAGCAGGACCGACGCGGCAATGCCGCCGATGACCGGGCGGGACCGAGAGATGCTCTCGACGTCGCGGCCTCGCGGGGCGCCGCTGACGAAGGCCGAGATGAGGCGTCGGCGGTTGTAGCCGTGCGCCTCGACAAGGTCGCGCTTACTCGCCATGTCAGCGGCGGACCGCGGCGAGCAGGCCGATCGCGATGACGAGCAGCGGGATCATGACGAAGAGTGCGGCCGACTCGGCGACGTCGAGCAGCCGCCCCCAGCGGACGGTGACCCGCCTCGGGATCGCCAGGGTCGCCAGCACAGTCACGGCGAGGACGGCGACAATGGCGGCGATCGGGCCGCCCCAGGCGGGCCGCGCGAGGACGGCGGCGACCGTGCCGGTTGTGATCGCGGCCGCACCACCGGCCAGCCCGACGACGACGTCGGCGGCCCGGAGCGCCTGTCGAGTGCGCATGACCAGGGCCAGCCCGGCCGCCCAGACCACTCCCAGCCCCGCCCAGCCGAGGCCTGCGACGGCGGGAGCGCAGATCGCGAGCAAGAGGGCCACGCTCACGCCGAGGCCGAGCGTGACCTCCTGCGCGGTCTTGACTCGCCGCGCGACCTCCGCGGGGTCGACCGGTGTGACCTCGGCCTCGAGTTCGGCCTCAGAGGCCATCGGGGCAGGGAGAGCGCGAGCGCTTGAGAGTCCGACCCACGGGATGACGCTCCCGAGGAGCACGGCGACCACGGTGACGATGGCAACCACGGCGCGGGGATCGAGGCGGGTGGCCGACAGGGTCGTGCCGATGACGGCGGCGGTGGCCCCGAGCACAAGAGCGGGCAGGAAGCTCCATCCGCGCACGGGGAGCAGGAAGGTCGCGATCGCGCCCACTGTCACCAGCGCAACACCCGCGGCCAGGAGGGGCAGGGTGAGTGGGTCGCCTCCGATGGCGGTGAACGCCGCGACCCCCGCGTATGCCGCGGCGCCAGCCAGCACGACGGTCGCCACAGCGGCATCGTCCCGACCTCGGGCGAAGACAGCGCCAGCCAGGAGCAACAGGATCGCGGCGACGGCGGCCACGACAGGCACGATGACGCCACCGGTGCGCTGGAGGACGAGAACGAACGACCCCAGGGAGAGCAGGAGCCCGCACACGGCGAGCGTCGTCGTGCGGGCCGACGCTCCGGTCCAAGCCGCACCGGCGGTGTCGACAGCGTCGGCAACTGCCTCGACGACATCGTCGTAGACCTTGGGGGCCGTCAACTCAGCACCGTTGACGAGGCTGAGCAGAGCCCCGTCGTGGACGCCCTGAGCGACGAAACTCGAATCCACGTCCAGCGAGCGGCCGTCGGGGAGCACGAGGGTGTAGCCGCCGTGGGCGACATAGGCGTCGAGCGCACCGACTGCAGCGGCGACCTCGGGGAGGACTTCGATGATCGGCAGTCGAGACGGCAGGACGAGGTCGGTGACTCGGTCACCCGAAGCGATGCTCAGGCGGACGAGGTCGGTGTCACCTGTGGGGGCTCCGAGCGACCCGGGCAGACCGACGGCGATCTCGGACATGAAACGGTGAACCTCCCCTGACGCACAGACCAAGCGTGGCACGGACTCTATCGGGTGTGGCTGGCGCGAGGTCGCCCCAGACCACCTCCGCGACTCAGCCCACGACGCCGCGACCAGTGTCGCCGTCGTCCACCCAGTCGGTCTCGCGCACGAGGCCGTCCGTCGACTCCAGCCGTGACGAGTCTTTGTCCTTGTCCTTGCCACGACCGGCAGCCCGCGGCCCCGGCTTGGCTCATGCCCCGGCCACCGCGGCCAGCGGCTGCCGAGCCCTTGCCGGCAGCAGTCGAGCCAGCGGCACCGCGACCTGCTGTGGCGCCTGCCCCAGCACGCCCGCCAGCAGCACCGACGCCGCCGCGACCGGTCCCGGAGCGACCCGAGGCACCAGCGTTGCCAGCGCGACCCGAAGCGCCCGAGCCAGCAGCTCGACCCGACGGCATCAGCCCCAGCTCGACCCGGTGGCCCCGCCGGCTGAACTCCCAGCCCGACCGGGCGCTGCCGGACCGACCTGAGGCACCGGCCCCCGTGCCCGCGCGACCTGCAGCCGCACCAGCACCAGAGGCACCCGGCATACCACCAGTGGCGCGCACGCCGCCTCCGGCACGGCTGGCGCCGCCCGGCACTCAGGCCGCTCACTCCGCGACCCCCAGCGGCGCCTGCAGCTCCGGCGACAGGCGGCAGCATCGCGCTGTTGCGCGAGACGAGCTTGGCGACGCCCGGCAGCCAGCGCGGCACCGCCACCGATGACGCCGACGGCACCGCCGACGGCTGCCCCACCGTTGGACCAGAACCCGCCACCGGACTCGGCCGCAGGCGCAGTGCCCCCACCGACGCTCGGTCCCGACCTCGCTTGGGGGGATGACCGGCCAGGCTTCGGGCGGAGTGATCACAGGCGGCTGGCAGCGTTGGCGGCGGGTTGACCACGGTCGGCGGCTGCACCGGTGGTTCGCACCGGCGGAACCGGTGGCTGCACCGGCGGGTGGATCGTCGGCGGAGGTGGCGGCGGTTGGATCGGAGGCCGCGGCGGCGGCGGCGTGACCGTCCCACCCGTGCTGGTGCCGCCCGAGCCGCCGGTGCCGCCCGTCCCAGTGCCGGTCCCTCCCGTCACCACGCCGGTCATGACCGCCTCCGCCCCTCGTGGTCACAGGCGGTGGCAAGCGCTGGCGCCGACGACGAAGGGGGCGGTGGTCTGAGCCCGGCGCCGTCGGGTCGGCGACCTCCGGGATCGGCAGCCCCAGGCTGGTCGCCAGAGCACGGCCGGCGTCGACGAGCCCGACCTGAAGGTCCTTGAAGTACGCCCCCATAAGCTGCTCGCGCGCGTCGAGCGCGGATTGGTAGGCGTTCCACGAATCGCGGTATGCCGTCTGCGCCCGGATGTAGTCGAGCGTGATGCCCTCGGGGGGCGGAGTCGGTGCGTTAGCCGGTGGCGTTGTGGGGATCGGGACGGAGAGGTATTTGTCGCGGGCCGTGGAAACCGTCTGGAGCGCGACTCGGAGCGCGTCGACAGAGTTGGAAAGGTTCGTGGCTTTCTCGTCGAGCGCGGTGATGAGGGTGACGGTGGCACTCTGGGCTGCGGCTCCGCTGGTGTCGCGCCATACAGCGCTGATCGCCTTCTTGAAGTCGGCAATCACGAGGTTGAGGGCATCGAGATACCGCCGACCCGCGGCAACCGCGAGCAGCGCTTCCGAAATCTGGTCGGGGGAGGCGAAGTAGGAACCCTGAAAGAGGGCGCGCTCGTTGGGGCCCATCGCGCGCCCGCCGCCTGCATCAACGAGGTAGCTCATGGCGTTCCTCCCGCCGAATCTGCAGTTGGCGCGGTGGCTGGTGGAGGGTCGACAGTCGGGGCCGGCGGGATCGTGCGGGCAGCAGACACCGGCGTCCGATTCCCCAGCGCATTCGCCTGAGCCACATAGGCGACCGTGGCGGCCTCGTCCGCCTTGCCGGCGTTGGCCGCGGATGCCTCCGCCGCATCAACGAGGGACTTTCCGGCTTTGTCGACCTCGTCGACCATCGCGGCCAGATCAGCTGCCGCCGCCCCGAGGACTCGGTCCATCCATGCACCGGCAGGAGATGGCCCAAAGATGGACGAACGTCGCCAACTGGCCCACGGGCTGCAGTGCTGTGGCCACGTCTTTGACGGATCTGCTGATATCCGCTCGGTTCTGTCTGGCCAGATTCAGCAGAGCTTGCCAGTTGACGTCGATGTTGCCTGACACGTGTCAGCCTCTCTTCCCCCTGCTCACCAGCGCGAGCCGCGTGAGCAATTCGCAAGACAACCATCCGTCATGGCTGTTCGGCGCGGCGGGATCGAGAGCGATCCACCGCGCCGAACAGCGTGGAGACGTCGTCAGGTGAACAGTGCCGCGTTGCGGCGTTCGGTGGCGTGCGCGTTGGCGGCAGCCTCGTTGACGGCCGGGGGCATCGCGGCGAGCGCTTGGTTCATCTCGGCGATGCACTTGTCCACGCGGTCCTTGAAGTCGTTGAACGCGTTGCGCGAGTCGGTGCCTTCGCCCCACTCGGCCAGGGTGCGCTGCAGTTCGGAGGTCATCTGCTCGGCGCCCTGGGTAATTCGGTCGCTGAGGCCTTTGACCTCCTTGGCCATCGCGAGGAGCTGAGCAACGCTAACGACTGTGGTGCTGTGAGCCATGGTGAGTCCCTCTCTCGTCAGATGCTCGTGCGGATCTGGCGGGCGCTGCGGGCGAAGGTCGATGCCTGCTCGTCCTGCGATGCCGCCGTGTGGGTGTCGGTGTCGACGAGGCGCTGCGCGAACGCCTCGAACTCGCGGACGAGCCGGTCGGCGTCCTCCGCCCAGTTGTAGACGAGGTTGGTCAGCGCGCTCGCGGCCTGGCCCTGGTAACCCTTGGCCAGGTTGATCGTTGCTCTCGTCGCACCTTGGAGATGTGCTGGTGGAACTCTGCCTTCTTGGCCAGCACCTTCTGGGCAGCCTCACGCTGGGCGCCAATCCGTTGCTGGGTGGTGATGTCGGACATCGACCCCTCCTTGTCTGGAGCCCCCTGTGGGGCTGATCCACACCCCCTGGTCAGGCGGCGCGAAACACCTTGCTGCGAAGCACAGTGGAGCATCGGGCCCCCCGCTTCGTTGTCACGAGAATAGCCAGGGCCAGGCGCCAGACCAATGCCCAGAGCCCCTCCATGGCCGTCTCGCGCCCAAAAATGAGTGCGCGTACCTAGACCGCAACGGTCCGAAACCCGTCACACAACTCAGGTCAGCAGGCCTCGCGCCCAGTCGAGGACCCCCGCGGTCCACAACGCGAGCGGAAGGGCTGACAGCACCGCCAGCGACTGGACCATGTCGGCCACCCGCCCCGCGGCCAGGGAAGGCCGACCCGAGGCACTGGAGCGGACGGCATACCCGAGACCGATGCCGAGCAGCGCTCCGAGCCCGGCCACCGTCAGTGCGGCCCCGACGTCAACCCGCACCAACCACGGAAGCACGGCCCCGAGCAAGGGAGGCACCGCGGCCGCTCGGAGCAGAGCGCGGTCGGTGCCTCGTCGGAACGACCGAGCCGTGAGCGCCGGCGCGAACGTCGCGCATAGGAGGAGGGCTGTCGGCGCCACTGACGGCGTCGACCACTGCTCGATCCCGAGTGCGGCGCTGCCGGCGAGGGACATCGCCGCGAGGCCGACCAGGGCCGCGCTTTGCAGATGTGTGGCTCGCGCGACAAGGCCGCCAACGGCCGTGTTGTCGATCCGCCACGGGCCTCGGGCGGACGCTCGACGTTCCCGCGGCGACCAACTCGTGACGGAGAGGCGCGCGATGTCGAGCAACACGCTGTCGTCGACGTCCACGACCGCCGCAGGCAGAACGTTGGGCGTGAGCGCGACAACCGCGAGCACGAGACACGCCACCGCGACGCCACCGCCCCCAAGGAGGAGGACGACGAGCGTGAGGACCCCGACCAAGAGCGCGTATGCCGTCCACACCCGCCCCAGGGGGGCGTCACCTGGCCCCTCCGGGCGAGCGGCAAGGGCCACGAGCAGGCATCCGCCGGCAGCGGCAAGGACGACGACGAGCGGTGAGTCAGCCACGACCGCGGCGCCGACAGCTCCTGCGCCCGCACCGAGGACCGGCCCAACGTGGCGGACGGCGGGGGTCGCCCGGGCTTGAGCGGCCATGATCGCCGCCACGAGCAACAATCCAGCCGCCGCGAACCCCAGCGTCTCGGACGGCACCAGGAAGCCACCGTCGCCGACGGGCCGCAGGGGTCCGAAGCCCGGATCGACACCCCGATCGATGGCGGCCGCCACCGAGGCGCTGAGCGCGGCGACGACAGCGAAGACAGCCGCGACGATCGGGGCCGCAAGGTCTCGCGCCACCTCGATCGGAGATCTCGGGGTTCCGCCGGGAGCGGAGGACGGCACCTTGCCACCCCGGGCGGGTTCCCCGGTGACAGTCGTCAGGGAGGATGTGACGGCGGTCCCGAGCGGTCGGGGAGGTGTGTTTTCGCCGGGTGCACGAACTGGCGCAGGCGAGCTGGACGGCATACGGGCAGCCATGTCGGCCCTGCTGGACCCAGCCCCCGGGTCATTGGCGGACGCGAGGACCGAGGCGACATCTGAGGTCGGGATGACGGCAGTGGGTGCGGCTGCGCGTGCCCCCGATCCCTCGCGCACCACACTGCCCCACGCAGGCATGGCGTCGACGCGCCGTCGACGCCCGATCGTCGAGTAGTCCAGACGTGCCATGGCAGCGGCACCGACGGGGGTGATGACGGACCCGGCCGCAAGGCGTGCCTGCGCGACGGTCTGGTCGAGCGGGTAGAGGACACCCCCCGACGCCACTGACGCCACCGACGCGACCCCGTGCGGGTCAGATAACCCCGTGAGCGTCAAAACGTCACCGAGAGTGAGGTTTTCGTCAATGACGACATCGTGTCGGTCGTCGTCCAACGCAGCACCGTGAGCGGTCGCAGTGACGCGCTCGCAGACGGCGAAGCACTCCCTGCGGGCGCACTCGCGACCCCTGTTGTCACGTCCACCTCCCCTGTCGGACAAAATCACACCTGGGTGCTCGGCCTATCATGCCGCTGGACCATCATCGCTGAAGGGGAGCAATGACCGCCACGACACCCGCCTACCGCGAAGGCCGGATCGAGCCTCCCCCGATGCCTCAGGGCCGCGTCGAAATCCAGCCTCCCCCGCCGCTTTACGTCGGCGAGAGCATGGCGAGCAACCTCATCATGACGGCAATCCCGATGGTCGGCTCGCTCGCGTCCGTCATCTTCGTCGCGATGTCCAACACCGGTCCGCGGGGCATGCTTATGGCGGGCGGATTCCTTGTTGCGACCCTGGGTTTCGTCGGTGTGTCGGTCTGGCGGGCACGGTCGGGCAAGACCGCCCAGATCACGAGCGACCGCCGCGAATATCTCAACTACCTCCGCACGATCCGCGAACTCGCGCGCACGGCCGCCGACCAGCAGCGCCATCACCTTGGGTGGATCCACCCCGCACCGACGGCCCTCCCGGCGATGGCCGAAGACCGCACCCGAGTCTGGGAACGCACCCCCGAGGACCCCGACTTCCTCCTCTGCCGGTATGCCGTGGGGCCGCAACACCTCGGCCTCGAGCTCGTGCCCCCGGACTCCGAGACGATCGACAAGCTCGACCCGGTCGCCGCCTCTGCCTTGCACCGCCTCCTCGCGACTCACCGCGTCCTGCACGACCTACCCACGGCGGTGGCGCTGGCGAGTTTCGCGCGGATCGAGGTCACCGGCTCCGAGGCCGCGGTCCGGTCGCAAGTGCGGGCACTGCTCGCCCAGGCCGCGATGCTCCACGCGCCTGAGCGCCTCGTCATCGCGGTGCTCGCGCATCCTTCGGCGCTGCCCGAATGGGATTGGGTCAAGTGGTTGCCCCACGCGCAGAGCCGGGTTGCGCACGATGCCGCCGGCCCCCGACGGCTCGTGAGCACGAGCCTCGACGAGCTTGTCGACCTGCTCCCGCCGGAGCTCACCGAGCGTCCCCGCTTCTCCCCCAACGCCGCTGCCGTCTCCCCGCACGTCCTGCTCGTGCTGGACAACGTCACCATTCCCCCAGGCAACTCGGTCATCACCGAGGAGGGGGTCCAGGGAGTCACGGTCATCGACCTCCCCGAACGGTGGGACGAGCTCACTGACGACACTCGCCTGCGGCTGCACCTCGAGGACGGCCTCGAGCCGGGGCGCGTCCACGCAAGTGCCGTTGTCATGCGCCAGGACCCCGTGCGGGGGTATGCCGACCAGCTCAGCATCGCCGGAGCCGAAGCCCTCGCCCGGCGCCTCACCCCTCTGTATGCCGGTGAAGGCCCAGCTCGCGAGGACGCCCTCACGGCCACCTCGGAGCTCACCGATCTGCTCGGCATCGGAGACATCACGACGGTCAACCTCCGGCAGACGTGGCGTGCCCGGCCAGCTCGTGACCGTCTCCGCGTGCCCATCGGCGTCGGCGCGGACGGCGCGCCGATCCACCTCGACATCAAGGAGTCGGCGCAGCAAGGCATGGGCCCGCACGGGCTCGTCATCGGCGCCACGGGGTCTGGCAAGTCCGAGGTCCTGCGCACCCTCGTGCTGGGTCTCGCACTGACCCATTCGCCGGAGATCCTCAACTTTGTCCTCGTGGACTTCAAGGGTGGCGCCACCTTCGCGGGCATGGCGGGTATGCCGCACGTCTCGGCCATCATCACCAACCTGTCCGAGGAACTCACCCTTGTCGACCGCATGCAGGACGCCCTCTCCGGCGAGATGACCCGACGCCAGGAACTCCTGCGGGCCTCCGGCAACTTCGGCTCGTTGCGTGACTACGAAAAGGCGCGCACGTCGGGTGAGCGGCCCGATCTGGAGCCGTTGCCGAGTCTCCTCATCGTCTGTGACGAGTTCTCCGAACTCCTTTCTGCCAAGCCGGAATTCGTCGACCTCTTCGTGGCTATCGGCCGCCTCGGCCGCTCACTCGGCATCCACCTGCTCCTGTCCTCGCAGCGCCTCGAAGAGGGCCGGCTCCGGGGGCTCGACAGCCATCTGTCCTACCGGATCGGATTGCGCACCTTCTCGGAGTCCGAGTCGCGCTCGGTCATCGGGGTCGGCGACGCCTACCGCTTGCCGGCGGTCCCCGGGCTCGGCTTTCTCAAGCCCGACCAGTCCTCGCTGTGGCGCTTCAAGGCGGCATACGTCTCTGGTCCGCCGAAGCGGCGGTTTGGTGGGCCGGGAGGCGTCGGCGGGACCGCGCGCCACGAAGCGCTCCCCTTCACGACCGGCGTCGTGACCTCACGGCTGGAGGTCGAGCAGGCCAACGCCGCCGCTCTCGCTGAGGCGGCCGCGGCTGCGCAGGCGGCTCAGGAGAAGCGCTCGACCTTTGACATCGCCGTCGACCTCATGGAGGGCCACGGACCGGCCGCCCATCAGGTCTTGGCTGCCTCCGCTCGACGTGCCCGACACCTTCGACGAGCTCATGCCTGACCTCGTCGCCGACCCGGTGCTCGGTCTGGTGTCGCCGAGCTGGCGAGCGCGGGGCCCGCTGCGCTTCCCCATCGGCACGGTCGACATGCCCCGCGACCAGAAGCGGGAGATCCTTGCCGCCGACCTGTCCGGCGCGGCCGGACACGTCGCCGTCGTCGGGGCACCGCGCAGCGGGAAATCGACCCTGTTGCGGACGATCGTCACCGGGATCGCGCTGACCCACACACCACGTGAGGCGCAGTTCTACGTCCTCGACTTCGGCGGCGGCACCTTCACCGGGCTCAAGGATCTCGCCCACGTGGCCGGTGTCGGCA
Organism: Dermatophilaceae bacterium; assembly: GCA_037046615.1. Taxonomy (GTDB): domain Bacteria; phylum Actinomycetota; class Actinomycetes; order Actinomycetales; family Dermatophilaceae; genus Phosphoribacter. The sequence continues at coordinate 51,718 of JBAOHD010000002.1, read as the reverse complement.
CCCGCGCCGAGCCTGACGTCGTCCGGCGGATGGCGGCCGAGGTCACCGGGCTCACCGATGCTCGCGAGCAGTACTTCCGAGCCCGCGGGATCGACACGATCGAGACCTATCGAGCACGGCGCGCGGCCGGCGAGGTCGACGACGGCTACGGCGACATCTTCCTCGTCGTCGACGGGTGGAGCACCCTGCGCGCGGAGTTCGAGGAGCTCGAAAGCGACTTGCAGGTGCTCGCGCAACGGGCGCTGACCTTCGGTGTCCACATCCTCGCGTCGGCGACTCGATGGATGGACTTCCGCACCGGCATACGGGACATCCTCGGCACGCGCTACGAGCTGCGGCTCGGTGAAGCGATGGACTCCGAAGTCGACCGCAAGCTGTCCGCCAACATCCCGCTCGACCGGGCAGGTCGGGGCATCACGACGACGAAGTACCACTTCCTCGGCGCGCTTCCCCGTGTCGACGCCGACCCCAACCCCGCGACCCTCGGCGCTGGCGTCGTGGACCTCGTCGCCCAGGTCGACGCCGCCTGGACCGGGCCGGCCGGACCGAAGCTGCGACTGCTGCCGACGCGGATCACGCTCGATGCCGTCCGCGCCCTCGCTCCGGAATCGCCCGAGGTGCTGCTCGGCATCTCCGAGCGGGCGCTGGCTCCCGTGGGCATCGACGTCGCGCGCGAGCCGCACCTGCTCATCTTCGGTGACGGACAATCAGGCAAGTCGACCCTCCTGCGCACCTACATGCACGAGGTCATGCGGCTCTACGGCCCCACCCGGGCGCAGCTGTTCATCGTCGACTACCGGCGCGCCCACCTCGGCGAGTTCCCCGACGAGTGGGTCGGCGAATACTGCACGACTGCCGACCAGACGACGGATGCGATCGAGGGGCTCACGGAGTTCCTACACACGCGCCTGCCGGGCCCCGACGTGACGCCGGAGCAACTGCGGACCCGGTCGTGGTGGGAGGGCCGCGAGGCGTTCATCGTCGTCGACGACTACGAGCTCGTTGCGACGAGCCAGGGCAACCCGGTGGCGTCCGTCGTGCCGCTGCTGGCCCAGGCGGCCGACATCGGCATGCACGTCGTCATCGCCCGGCGGGCCGGCGGCGCGGGGCGCAGTTACGACCCGCTCATCACGGCGCTGCGCGACCTCGCCCAACCGGGGCTCTTGCTCTCGGGCGACCCGAGCGAAGGGGCCCTCGTCGGGCAGCTCCGTCCGGTGCCCGGCGGGCCCCGGGCGCGGTCGGTTGCTCACCCGCACGGGGCTGGACGTCGTCCAGGTCCCGTGGGTGCCGTCAGCTCACGGTGCCTGACCGCGACGGCATGCTGCTATGCCAGTCCACCACCGCGCCGCGCTCTCGTACGACTGGATGCCGGCACGCGCGTGGCGCACCAGACTCGCATGGGGTACCTGCTGACGCCGGCCAGGGCGCTGAAGCGTGCATGCATTGCGACTGCCGGTGAAGTAGGCTGACTGGCTGGCTCGGCCGCTCATGCGCCTGCTGAGCTCGGGGCCTCTAGCTCAATGGCAGAGCTGCGGACTTTTAATCCGTAGGTTGTGGGTTCGAGTCCCACGGGGCCCACCACGTCTTCCTCCTGGGTCAGGGGATCGGCCACATCACATTGAGGGAGCCGGAGGCCCGGAGGAAGTATGGTCCCCCGGTTTTCGGCACGGCCACGGCAAAGGTCCACACCAAGGTGGATGCCTGGCCGTAGACGTGGCGGTCGATGTAGGGGACGCCGGCGAGATCAAGGACGTGCCCAGTCGGAGCCCATCCGACCGGGGTGCCCGCGGCATCGGTGACTCTGGCGAAGAGGTCCACCGGCGACGACGGGAAAACGCGCGACACCGCGGTGCGGTAGGCGGTGAAGACCCGGTAGTCGTGGTCGCCCTGGAGGAGAGCACCAGGAGTCGGGGAGTACGGAGCGCCAGGACACAGGGTGATCCGGAAAGCAGGTGTCCGCACCGAGTCCCCAGGCTTGAGCAGGCGCGGTGGCTCATTGGCCGTGATGAGCGCTTCGAGTGGAAGATCGAGCACGGTGCCGGTCGCTGCGCCGCCGCATGTGTGCGGCACGTCTCCCGCGACCTCACCGGTGAATCGGGAGTTAAGGGTCATCCCCGGTTCGATGGTCGGGAGGATGGCAGGTCGAGGCACCTCCGCGGTGACGCTTGGAAGCTTCGCAGGCACCTGGGGTGCCATGTTCGCGTCAGGAATCGGGATCTCGAAAGCGGTGAGATACCCCGCGCCGACGAAGGGCATGGCCCGAGCCCCTGGTGGCAGGGCCAGGACCGCCTCGAACGTCGCCGACTCACCGGCGAAGACCATGGGAGTTTCGAGCTTCTGACGTAAACCCCTTCTCGTCCACAAGGATTGACATGGCCTTGCCATTGACGAACACGCGACCCGCGAGATCCGCCGCCGCGCGCGGAAACAGCCCGACCGCGTCGTAGAACACGCGCACCTTCACGGCGGTGGTGCCCGACGGTGCTGGCGTGGTGCCCTGGAAGGGTTCGGGTAAACAGATGGTCAGTCGCTCGCCAGTCGGCATCACCGCCGTCGTCGCCGGTGGCACCTTCACCTCGGCCTTCCCGGCGATCACCTGGGTTGGCGTCGGCACGCCATTACAGGTGGGCGTCAACGTCACGCCCTTGGTGATCATGACGTTGTCCTCCACGAGGACCAGCGGCGCCGGTTGAGACTTACTGGAGGAGGACGAACTGGACGGGGAGCCCGTCACCGGTGGCGGGGCCGGGCTGGACGTGCACGCCGACCCCACAACCGTGACGACGGCGACCAACGCCAGGACGGATGACCACCCTCGACCTCGCGACCGACCAGACACCGATACCGTCCGAAGCCCCATGGGAGGCAGCCTACGGCCCTCCCATCAATCAGTGCCTACACCGGCGACAGGACCCGCATGCCTCCCGAGGCGCGCAGGTAATACGGGCCGCCGGTCTTGGGGACAGCCACCGCGAAGGTCCACACGAGGGTCGACGCGTCAGGGGACTAATCGCGGTCCACGGAGGGACCTGAGCAGGATCGAGCAGTCGGCCCAGGCGGCGACACAGCCTCACGGCGCTGCATACGCATGCTCGGTGCTAGGTCAACTCCCAAAGGATGTCGACGCCTGCCTCCGTCTTCATGAAATACGGACCGCCCGTCTTGGGAAATGCCAGCGCGAACGTCCACATCACCGTCCCCGCCTTCGCCTTCGACCGGTCGGCATACGGGACCACGGCCGGATCCAAGACGCGCCCCACTGGCGGGGCCACGGTCGTTCCTTGTGCACTGGTCGGCGCTGCAGCGGGTGGCGAGGTCGGCGTGCATGCGGAGGCGATCAACCCAACGAGCAGCCCTGCTGCGAGCCCGAGGCATGCATGTCGACGTGTCAGGTCGCTGCCCGACCTCATCCAGGGCCCCATGCAACGCAACCTAGTAATGGAGCCATGAGACCGCGCTTTATCGTGGTGTCATGAGCCCCGCGCACCGAGTCGGCCGGCATCGGCGCCCCTCGGCCACCGGCGCAACCGGATTGCGGGCGATGGCGACGATCGGCTCGCTCGGCATCATCGGGGTCCTCCTGGCACTCGCGGTGTGGGCCGTCGTTTCGGGTCGATTCACCACCTCGGTCCCGACGCTCAGCCCGCCGACCACCACGACTGCGACCCCACGATCAGGGCACCCATCCACGAACACATCAGGGGTGCCGTCGATCACGACGACTGTCCAGGCACCCTCAACCTCGGTTATCGTTCCGTGACACATCCCCGCCTGGATCATGATGGAGCGGTAGTGGGCAGACACCCCCGACGCGATCGCGTCGGCGACCCCGGCACTCGGGCTGCTGTCGTCATCGGCTCCATCGGCGTCACCGCTGTCCTGCTCGTCTGCGCAGCGTGGTGGTACGTCGCCGGACTTCCTGCGAAAAGGATGCAGGCCGCGCTCCGCGATCCCACCCCGGCGGCAGGGGCGCTGCCCTCTGCGGGTGCGACTGCGCCCGATCTCGCCCCCGCTTTCATCGTGCCGACGCCCAGCTTCGCGACCCCCAGCCTGACTGCGCCCCTCGGCCCCCTCGAGCCAGAGTTGCCCCCTGACGTGACCGCGCCCGTCGGTCGTCCCGCCCGCACCTCCTCCCGCTCCTGCACCGGCTCCCGCGCCGGCTCCTGCGCCAGCACCCACGCCCAAACCCACCGTGAAACCCCCCAGCGGTCCCGTCACGGTGACAGGGGTCCAGCTCACCTGCGCACTGCAGAGCAAGCGTGTCCGCGCGACCTTGAGCTTCGTGTCGTCGGGCCCGGTCTCCGTCACCCTCGTCGCCGGCACCCGCAGCGACACTTCGGTGGCCTCGGGACAGGTGTCGATGTCGGTGATCGGGCTGGCGCCAGGAGGCTCGGGCACGTGTTCGGCGAAAGTCAACGGCGTCAGCTACGGCCCCATCCCCGCGAGATAGCCGTCGTGTCGGCCACCTCCGACGCAGAGGCCTCCTGAAAAGACGACCTAGAGTGAGCCGATGCTCGGGCTCACCCCTCTGACCGCCGGCGTCAGCCCTCTCGACGCCCTCCGCCGGATTGCGCTCCTGCTCGAACGCGCCCGCGCTGGCACCTACCGCGTCCAAGCTTTCCGTGCCGCCGCCGCGATCGTGGCCGGTATGCCGCCCGCAGACCTCCAGCGCCGGGTCGCCGACGGGACGCTGACCGATGTCGCCGGGATCGGACCCGCGACGGCCGCGGTGGTGAGCGAGGCTGCGGAAGGCGCGTTGCCGGCATACCTTGGGTCCTTGCAGGACAAGCACGCGGACTTCCTTGCCCCCGGAGGCGAGCAGCTGTATGCCGTGCTGGCCGGAGACCTCCACTCCCACTCCGACTGGAGCGACGGCGGATCATCGATCCAGGAGATGGTCTTGGCCGCCGTCGAACTCGGCCAGGAGTGGATGGCGCTCACGGATCATTCGCCGAGACTCAAGGTGGCCCGAGGGCTGTCAGCCGAGCGGCTCCGCCAGCAGATCACGATCGTCGATGCCATCAATCAGGCGCTGGCGCAACGTTTCTCCCTGCTCAAGGGGATCGAGGTCGACATCCTCGACGACGGCTCACTCGACCAGGAACCAGGCCTCCTTGAGGAACTCGACATCGTCACCGCGTCCGTCCACTCCAAACTCCGGATGCCACGAGGGCCCATGACGGCCCGGATGATCGCCGCCGTCCGCAACCCGCGGGTCAACGTCCTCGGGCACGCCACCGGGCGGCTCGTCGAAGGTTCACGGGGCACTCGCCCGCAATCGGAGTTCGACGCCGCGGCGGTCTTCGCCGAGTGCGCCGCCAACAACGTTGCGGTCGAGATCAACTCTCGACCAGAGCGCTGCGACCCCCCCGATGAGCTCATCACCCTCGCCCTCGAGGCGGGTTGTCTCTTCGCGATCGACTCTGACGCCCATGCGCCGGGTCAACTCGACATGAAGGCCTACGGCTGCGAGCGCGCGACCCGCCTCGGTGTCCCCGCCGATCGGATCGTCACGACCTGGTCGGCCGAGGCGGTCATCGCCTGGGCGCGCGGGTGATCACACGGCTCGGATCACCGGCAGTCCGGCGCTCGCGGGTCGACCTCGAGGCACGGTCACCGCATCCGGACATGCCTCTCGGAGAGGTCGGTGACAGCGACGGCACCAAGCAACGCCATCGTGCGGCGAATCTCGCCCGTGAGGATCTCGGCCACCCGATCGACGCCTCGCTCACCTGCGGCCATGAGGCCATAGAGGTAGGCCCGGCCAACGAGCGTGCTGTTGGCGCCGAGAGCCAGGGCGGCGACGATGTCGGCACCGGAGCGGATGCCGCTGTCGACGATGATCTCGACCTGCCCGCCGAGGGCTTGGCGCACCTCCGGGAGCAACCGCACCGGCACCGGAGCACGGTCGAGTTGTCGCCCGCCGTGGTTGGACAGGACGATCGCGTCCGCGCCGGCCGTGACGACTGCCCGGGCATCCTCGACGGTCTGGACGCCCTTGACGATGAGCGGCTTGGGCCAGTGCCCGCGGATCCAATCGAGATCGGCGAGCGTCATCGACGGGTCGAAGAGGGCATTGAGTTTGTCCCCGATGGTCCCGTCCCAGCCCTTCAGGGCCGCGAAATCGATCGCCTCGGTCGTGAGGACGTCGACCCACCAGGCTGGGTGCCGGGCGATGTCGACGAGCGTGCGCGCGCTCAGCGCCGGCGGGACTGAGAGCCCGTTGCGCGAGTCTCGGTGGCGGGCACCGGCGACCGGCACGTCGACCGTCAGGACGAGGGCTTCGCATCCCGCCGCAGCCGCTCGCGCCATGAGGTCCTCGGCCGCTGCCCGGTCCCGCCAGACATAGAGCTGAAACCACAGCCGCGCGTCCGGGGCCGCTGCCGCGACGGCTTCCGGCGTTGACGTCCCGAGCGTCGACACGGCATACGGTATGCCGCGCCGCTGGGCGACCCGCGCGACCGCCGCCTCGCCCTCCTGATGCATCAGACGCGTAAAACCGGTGGGTGCGAACGAAACCGGCAGCGCAGACGGACGACCGAGGATCTGGGTCTCGGTCGTGAGCGCGGAGACGTCCTGGAGGATCTGGGGACGGAACTCGATGTGCTCGAAGGTCTCCCGCGCCCGCGCGAGGCTGGTTTCCGACTCGGCTGCACCGTCGACATAATCGAAGACCGCTCGGGGTGCGCGGCGCCGCGCCAGCCGCGCCATGTCGTCGATCGTGACGGCCCGGGCGAGCCTCGCGCCGGTGATGTCAAGGCTCGGGCGGCGCACCCCGATCATGGGTTGGAGGTCGCTCCACCGGGGGACTTGCCGACGTGTCATGGACACCACTGTGGCCCCCCACGGCCGGGCTGACCAGGCCCCAGTGACGGGTTCCGAGAACGATTTGGCCGCCTCGGACGCCGTCCCCTATGCTTACCGGGTCCTCAACGGATCCGAGCTTGACTGGCGGTCGCGACTGACGGCGAGGATCCGAGGCAACCCGGGTCCCCATCGTCTAGCGGCCCAGGACTCCGCCCTTTCACGGCGGCAGCACGGGTTCGAATCCCGTTGGGGATACGCAGTTCGGTCTGATCGGCGCGCACGCGTCACACCAGGCCCCGTAGCGCAGTTGGTTAGCGCGCCGCCCTGTCACGGCGGAGGTCGCGGGTTCGAGTCCCGTCGGGGTCGCCAGCTTCTCTCACGAGGAGAAGCGCCGGGCCAGGTAGCTCAGTTGGTACGAGCGTCCGACTGAAAATCGGAAGGTCGGCGGTTCGACCCCGCCCCTGGCCACACAAAACCGCAGGTCAGAGGCCTGCGACGGCCCTCCTCGAATCTGGGCGTTGCTAACGCTTGCTAACACGAGACTCGAGAGACACGACGTTCCACCGCTGCAAACGGGCCTGGTGGTGGCGCCGGGTCCCTGCGCCAAAGGGCGTCTTGAGCGTGCACAGACCACACTTCTCCGCCGGTGCAGTGGCGGAGTCGACAAGATCGGCTGGTCAGCGCACTAGTGGGAATCACTTGTCAGCGCGGCGATCAGGAACTGGGGCGAGCCAAGAACATCAGCAGCTCAACTGCGTTACTATCTGCGCATGAGTGCAGATACGCAGACGGCTCCCCTTCCTGACGAGCAGGTCGAGCTCGCCGTTGAGATCTTCAGGATGTTGGCCGACGGCACCCGGGTGCGTCTGCTGTGGGCGCTGGTTGACACCGAGCTCTCCGTCACCGGTCTGGCTGCGGCTGTGGGTAAGCCCGGCCCAGCGGTCTCGCAGCACCTGGCGAAGCTGCGGATGGCGCGGTTGGTTCGGACCCGGCGCGATGGCAACCAGGTGTTCTACCGGCTCGAGAACGACCACGTGGCGCGACTGGTACTCGACGCTGTCCACAACGCCGAACACGCGAGCGACGTGGTCCCCTCCCACCACCGAGGCGCAGTCCCCGAGCTCAGGACGGAGCGGGCGTGATGTCCTCGGCAAACACCGGTCACCACGACCACGACCACGAACATCACGGCGCGGGAGTGTGGGCCCGGCTCACCCACGCCGTGAGCCCTCACTCGCACGACGCCGCAGACTCCATCGATGCCGCGCTGGTGGCCAGCGATCGCGGCATCCGGGCGGTGAAGGTCAGCCTGGCCGCTCTCGGCGTCACTGCTGCCCTGCAGCTCGTGGTGGTGGCCGTCTCGGGGTCGGTCGCGCTGCTGGCGGACACCATCCACAACTTCTCGGACGCGCTGACCGCGGTGCCCCTGTGGATCGCCTTTGTCCTGGGGCGCCGCGCCGCCACCCGCCGCTACACCTACGGCTACGGTCGCGCCGAGGATCTTGCCGGCCTGTTCGTCATCGCGATGATCGCGCTGTCGGCGGTCGTGGCGGGGTGGCAGGCGGTCGACCGGCTGCTGAACCCGTCGGCGATCACGAACGTGGGGTGGGTGGCGCTCGCCGGGTTCATCGGGTTCCTCGGCAACGAAGCCGTCGCCATGTTCCGGATTCGTGAGGGGACGGCCATCGGGTCGGCCGCGCTGGTGGCCGATGGGCATCATGCGCGCACGGACGGCCTGACCTCGCTGGCCGTGCTGGTCGGAGCGGGAGGTGTCGCGCTGGGGTGGCAGTGGGCTGACCCCGTGATCGGGCTGGTCATCACGGTGGCCATCCTCGTGGTGCTTCGAACCGCGTCGCGTGAGGTGTTCCGTCGGCTCATGGATGCCGTGGATCCTGAACTGGTGGATCGCGCCGAGGACGTCCTGGCCACGGTCCCGGGTGTCGTCGGGGTGCAGCGTGTGCGGATGCGGTGGATAGGCCACGAGATCCAGGCCGACGCCGACCTTGAGCTCGACCCACACGCCACCTTGTCCGAAGCGCACGCCATCGCACACCGCGCCGAGGCGGTCCTGGTCGGTTCGGTGCCCAAGCTCAGTTCTGCCGTTGTGCACGCCTACCCTGCCCCCGCCCCTGACACCCAGTACTGCGCGCAGCCGCTGCCAGCCGGCTAGTCCGTGGCGAACATCCAAACGGTTGCACGGCCGCGTCAAGGTGCCCTGGTGGACCAGTCGCCGCACGCCCAAACTGGATGCCAGCGCTGGCGAATCACCAGCCTCGCCCCCGGCAGCGTGTGGCTACTCGCGGCCCGACATCAGGTCCGCGAATGGCTTACCGCCAGTCGATGCCATGAGGGACTGTCCGGTGACCACGACGATCTCCAGGTGTTCCCCCTCGCCTGAGACGTGCAGTGCTTGCGCGTCGGGTGCGAGAAGCTCGGTCGCGCGCCAGGTCTGACCGGCGTCGGTGCTGGTGTGGACCTGTCCGTCCGGTGTGAGGCCGGCGGCAGAGTCTCCGTCGCCGAAGGCGGCCAGCAGCAGCCATGGCGCTTGGTCGACCTCCTGCCAGGTCACCCCGCCGTCGGTGGAGCGCATCAGGCCCTCCTGTGTCGTGGCGAGAACCGTGGAGCCGTTGCGTGAGCCGGCGAGGGTCCGGGGTTGGGCGTCGAGGTTCCCCTCGCGCCAGGTCCGGCCGTCGGCAGTGCTGCGCAGGACGCCGTCGAATCCGACGACGGTGCTTCCGGCGGTGGTCAGGGCGTGGAAGTCCGACCCGCCTCCGCGGGACAGGACGGTCCAGGTGTTCCCGGCATCGCGTGACTCGATGAGTCCGACCGGTTGCGGCAGGTCGGTCGCGGTCCCGGGGTGCCCCGAGGCGTAGTAGTGGCCTGGTCCGGCGACGGTGAACCCCATGAGGTCGATGACGGGTCCGACCCGCTGGGGGGTGGCACCGTCGTAGACGTACAGCCCGTCGTGGGCGGCGACGAGGAGCTTGCTGCTGCCGGGGTCGCGGGCGATGGCGTGGACGTGCGCCGAGGGCAGCGTGAGCGGGTCGGCGCCCGGGCGAACTGACGGGACTGGGCTCGGCGTTTCGACCGACGTGCTCCCGGTGGCCGCCGCGGGAACGGGCGTTGGGTCAGGAGAGGCGGAGCACGCCGCCACGAGTGCGATGGAGATCACGGCGACGAGCAGGCTGAGTGCTCGTGGCAGGGAGAGTCGCTCGCGCATGGTCAGCCGAGCATCCCCTTCATGGTGGCGATCTCCTTCTCCTGGCCTTCCACGACCGCCGTCGCCAGCTGCTCCACCTCAGGGTTGGACGTGGTGTCAAGCACGTCCTGAGCCATCTCGATGGCGCCCTCGTGGTGCTCGATCATCATCGTGAGCCACATCTGGTTGAACTCGGGGCCGGTGACGCCCATCAGTGAGCTCATGTCGTCGTCGCTCATCATCCCGCCCGAACCATGGTCCATCGAACCTGAGCTCTGCGAGGCCCCCCACTGGGCCAGCCATCCCTGCATGGTCTGGATCTCGGGGTCCTGCGCGGATTTGATCTGGCCAGCCAGGGCCTTGACCTCCGGCGATGCGGTGTCGTTCGCCAGGGCGAGGTCGGCCATCTCCACGGCCTGTTCGTGGTGGGGGATCATCATCTGCGCGAACTCCACGTCTCCCGTGGCGCTGGTGGTCGCGCCCTCAGCCGTGGCCGAGGAGGTGGTGCCTGCACCGGACATCGTGCTGTGGGAGTCATCGCCGGAGCCGCAGGCGCTCAGCGCGAGGATGAGGACGGCGGACGCGGCGGGGATGGCAAGTCGAGAGGTCAGACGCACGAGCGGTCTCCTGGAACTGGGGCTGGAGCAGAAAGGACGATCCTGTCCGACGGACCGTAGAGGTCAGCCGGTGGTTTCATGAAGGTTCAATGAAGGTGCCTGCCCGTCGCTGACGGCTGCCGACTCTGCCTCGGGTCGGGGCAGCCGGAGCCGTTTGAGCATGAGGGCGTTGACGGCGACGATGACGCTGGACCCGGACATGGACAGCGCGGCCATCTCGGGGCGCAGGACCAGACCCCAGCTGGCGAAGACCCCCGCCGCGATGGGCAGGGCGATCGCGTTGTAGCCCACCGCCCAGGACAGGTTCTGCCGCATCTTGCGCAGTGTGCCCCTGCCGATCCGAAGCGCCGTGGGTACGTCCAGGGGGTCGGAGCGCATGAGCACCACGTCCGCGGTCTCGATGGCCACGTCCGTGCCGGCGCCGATGGCGATCCCGAGGTCTGCCTGCGCCAGCGCCGGGGCGTCGTTGACTCCGTCGCCGACCATGGCGACCTTGTGGCCGGCCTGCTGGAGCCGGGCCACCTCGGCGGCCTTGTCACCGGGGAGGACCTCGGCCAGGACGGTGTCGATGCCGAGCTGGCCGGCGATGCGTCGCGCGGTGGCCTCGTTGTCGCCGCTGAGCATGACGACCTGCACGCCCATCTCGTGCAGGGCTGCGACGGCGGCTGCGGAGGTGTCGCGCACGGCATCCGCGAGGGCGATGACGCCCACGCCGCGGCCGTCGACGGCGATGAGGACGGCGGTGCGGCCGCTGGCGGCCAGCTCGTCGCGGCGAACGGCCAGGGCGGACACGTCTACGCCCTCGTCGTCCATGAGCTTGCGGTTGCCCACCACGACCCGGCGGCCGTTGACGAGGGCGAGGGCGCCGTGGCCGGGGACGTTGCGGAACTCGGTGGGTCGGTCGGGGGCGACCCCACGGCCGGCGGCGTGCGCGACGATGGCGGCGGCAAGGGGGTGCTCTGACTCGTTCTCGAGCGCGGCGACGAGGGCGAGCAGCTCGGTCTCTTCGATGCCGTCGACGATGACGTCGGTGACCTGCGGCTCGCCCTTGGTCAGGGTGCCGGTCTTGTCCATGACGACGGTGTCGATGCGGGCGGAGGCCTCCAGTGCGGTGGCGTTCTTGACGAGCACGCCGCGTTGGGCGCCCAGGCCGGTGCCGACCATGATCGCGGTCGGGGTGGCCAGCCCGAGCGCGTCGGGGCAGGTGATGACGACGACGGTGATGGCGAACAGCAGGGCGGTCTCGACGCTGGCTCCGGAGAGCAGCCAGACCGCGAAGGTGAGCAGACCGCCGAAGAGCGCGACGAGGACCAGCCAGAACGCGGCGCGGTCGGCCAGTCGCTGTCCGGGTGCTTTGGAGTTCTGCGCCTGCTGCACCAGGGCGACGATCTGAGCCAGCGCGGTGTCCGAGCCGACCTTGGTCGCGCGCACCCGCAGCGTGCCGGTGGTGTTGATCGACGCGCCGATCACCGTGCGAGCCGGAGCGTCTTGGCGACGGGCAGGCTCTCGCCGGTCACCATCGACTCGTCCACCTCGGACGTGCCGTCCTCGACGGTGCCGTCCACCGGGACCTTGCCGCCGGGTCGGATGAGGACGAGGTCGCCGACGAGGACGTCAGCGGTGGGGACCTCGACCGGCTCACCGTCACGCACCACGGTGGCCATCGGCGGGTGCGAGGTCCATGCAGCGCACGAACGGCCTCGTTCGCGCCGCCGCGGGCGCGCATCTCGAACCAGTGGCCGAGCAGCACGAACGCCGTGAGCATCGCGGCGGCTTCGTAGAACACCTCGCCGCCACCGGTCAGGGTGACGCCGACGCTGTACAGCCACCCCGCGGCGACGGCCACCGCGACGAGGACCATCATGTCCAGCGTGCGGTTGCGCAGCGCCCGGTAGGCACCGTCGAAGAAGATCCAGGCCGAATAGAAGACGACGGGAAGGCTCAGCAGCAAAGCGAATACGTCGTCGCGCAGTCCGAAGGGTGCGGGCGCCGAGAAGCCGAGCATGTCGCGGCCCATCGGAGACCAGAGCGCGATCCCCACCGTCATCACGGCGGCGACGACGAAGCGGTTGCGCATGTCGCGGACCATGTCGTCCATGGACATGCCACCGTGCCCGCCGTGCCCCATCATCTCGTGCGCCGAGTGCTCGACGGGAGCTGTCGCGGTGGTTACAACCGCGTGCCCCGTGTGGATGCCGTCGACGTCAGCGGCCGCGTGCCTGCCCTGGTCGGCCGGAGGCTTGTGCGTGAGAACAGTTTCGGGCAGGGAGTCCTCGTCCATCGCCTCGCACACATGCATAGGCACCGATCGTCCAGCGCAGTGGAACCCGCACTCGCGCACCCAACCCGCAAGGTCAGCCACGGAGGTCACGTGAGGGTCGTAGGTGACCGTGGCGCTCTGGTTGGCCGCGTTCGCCTCAACGGACTCGACGCCCTCGCGCCGCCCCAGGATGGACTCGATGGCGTGCTCACTGGTGGCCCAGTGCAGCCCGCCGACGTGCAGAACCGTGGTCTGACTCATGATGGGCAACTCGCTTTCGACTGGTTTCCGACGTTGCTTCAACCACGACAACCAGATACCCCCTAGGGGTATTCCCCAGGGTGGCTCCGACCTCTGGGAATGGCTCCACTGCTCGTGCCGCGCCCCCCCTGCTGAGTGAGTGCCAGAAGTCCCGCCACAGCACCCGTAGCGCGCGAGACTGCATCAGCTCGCCTGTCGTCGAGACGCATTGGCCCCGACGGGCATCAAGGAATCGCGCTCAGTGCCGATCTCCCCGCATCAGCATCATCATGGCGGCCATCATCGCGATGCAGAGCACGGCATATCCGATGGCTCCAGCGCCAACGACGCCAGTGGCGACCAAGGCGCCGACAATCACCACCATGGGCAGGCACATGGCCATCATCAACAGGTGGTGGCGCCATGGGCGTTCATGCTTCTCAGGGCCCGGCTGCGGTTGCGCCCCGAGGCTGCTTCCCGTGACGGGTAGGTCGTGGTGCACGCCGCCGTCGGCGGCGTCGATCGCCGGGTTGTTCATGGAGGACTTCCTGTCAGGATTCGCGAGTCGTGACCGTGTACCCGCTGCTGGCGCATGTTTGCGTTCGAGCCAGCGGCGCCGTACCCGAGTGGTTGTGAAGCGGTAGCGCTCCGGCCTGACGTGCCGACTATCACGGCCGGCCGGTGGGTCCGCACGTTGTGTTGAGCTGTGCGAGCCGCCCGGGGGCCACCGGCGCGATTTCGCCAGCGGGCCTCGCCTGGGTTGGCGTCAGCAGGTGTGGGCGGGGTCCCACATCGAGATGCCACGGTGCATGCCCGGGTTGTGGTCCTGGTCGAAGCTCATGGACTGGGCGCAGTCGCGGACATGCTGGCCGTACATCGCGGCGTCTGCCGGTGATGCCGATGCCGAGGAGGCCAGAACCAGGCCCAGGGCGAGGGATGCGGCTGTGGCTGCGAACCTGAGGGCGGAGCGGGTCATTGCGGGTTCCTCATTCTCTTGATGGACGTGCGTGAAGGGGTGGAGCTGCGGCAAGCGCGGGAGCGCTGACCACGGGTGGCCCCTGACGTGGCAGCGCACCGTGGTGGTGGATCCGGTCTGTCCAGGAAATGCTCGATGACTGGTTTCATCCGTGCGTGGACAGGATGCTCTGGCGGGTGCGGTACTCCTCGGCGTCGATCTCGCCACGGGCGAACCGCTCGTCCAAGATCTGCCGGGCCTCCCTGTCACGACGTCCGTCGCGCGGGCCCGGGCCGCCGCTGCCGCGGAAGAGTGCCACGATCCCGAAGACGACCACGGCCCAGAAGGCCACCGTCGTCAGGGTCATCAGGAGCCATCCGCCCCATCCCATGCCGTTGCCCCACATCATGGTGCTCACCTCTCTGGTCGGGTCGATGGGGCCACCCTCCTCGGCCGGCCCCTGCTGCCCGGTCGCGGTTCCATGAAGGTTCGCTGAAGATGTGCGCGCAGACCCTGTGTGGGCCGTGAACGGTGCGCCGCGGCTGCGACGATGAAGGCATGCCCGCCACTGACCGCGACTCCAGGTCGGTGCCCGGCGACGCCGAGCCCAACCGCCGGGTCGCCGTCCGGGCGCTCGTCGTGGAGGACGAGGTCGAGATGGCGAGGGTGATCGGCAGCTACCTCGAACGTGAGGGCTTCGAGGCCCACCTCAGCCACGACGGCCTGGAAGCCGTGGCCACGGCTCGCGAGGTCGACCCCGACATCGTCGTGCTCGACCTGGGGTTGCCCGGCCAGGACGGCCTCGAGGTCTGTCGGCAGCTGCGGACGTTCTCCGACGCCTACGTGGTGATGCTCACGGCCCGCACCGACGAGGTGGACACCCTGGTCGGCCTGTCGGTCGGCGCGGACGACTACCTCACCAAGCCGTTCAGCCCGCGCGAGCTCGTCGCCCGCCTGCGTGCCATGCTCCGGCGCCCCCGACCCATCGGCACCCCCGCCCCGGACACGGCCGGCTTCAGAGTGTTCGGACCCTTGACCATCGACCCCACGGGGCGTGACGTCTGGCTGCACGACGAGCCGATCGCCCTGACCCGCACCGAGTTCGACGTCCTGGCGGTGCTGTCCGAGCGCCCCCGACTCGCCTACACCAGGCGCCAGCTCATCGACGCCGTCTGGGGGCAGACCTGGGTCGGCGACGAGCACCTCGTCGACGTCCACATCGGCCACCTACGCCGCAAGCTCGACGACGACGCCAGCGCGTCACGGTTCATCCGCACCGTGCGAGGAGTCGGATACCGGATGGGAACCGGGCAGTGAACATGCGGGCACGACTGGCCGCACGAGGTGAGGCGGCAGGGCTGTCCACCCGGCTGCTGGTGGCCCAGACGCTCGTCCTTGCGGCCGGAACAGCGACCGCGTGGGTGGTGGCCTCCGTCGTCGCACCCGGGATCTTCCACGACCACCTCGTCCAGGCCGGTGTCGGGCACTCCGGGTCAGAGGCCGCCCACGTCGAGGAGGCGTTCGGCTCTGCGCTGCTCATCTCGTTCGCGGTCGCGCTCCTGACCTCGGTCCTTATGGCCCTTCTGGTGACCGGCTACTTCACCCGCCGGGTGCAGCGCTCCACGACCCAGGTGTCTCATGCTGCGGCCAGGATCGCCGAGGGCCAGTTCGGGGCACGCGTGCCCAGCCCTGGCCTCGGCCCGGAGTTCGACCAGCTCGCGGACACCGTCAACGAGCTGGCCGAACGACTGGGCGACGTCGAGCGCACGCGGCGCCGCATCCTGGCCGACCTCGCCCACGAGATGCGCAACCCGCTGGCCACGATCGAGACGCACTTGGAGGCGCTGGAGGACGGCGTGCGCGACCTCGACGAGCCAACGCTTGCGGCGCTGCACGGCGGCACGCGACGGCTGCACCGCCTGGCCGAGGACATCAGTGCCGTCTCCCGCGCCGAGGAGGGCCAGCTGGACTCGCGCCCGGTCAGCACCAGCCCCCAGCTGCTCCTGAGGGCGGCCGCGGCCGCCGCCCAGGAGGCCTACGACGCCGCTCAGGTACGGCTCAGCATCGAGGCGGGCGGCACGGTCCCGGACGTGCACGTCGACCCCGAACGGATGGGGCAGGTCCTGGCCAACCTGCTCGACAACGCATTGCGGCACACCCCACCAGGGGGGTCGGTTCGCCTCTGCGCCACGCGACCGGACCCGCACTGGGTGGAGCTGGAGGTGGCCGACACGGGTGAGGGCATCACCGCCGAATCCCTCCCCCACGTGTTCGAGCGGTTCTACCGCGCCGACCCCGCCCGCCTGCGCCAACCCGGCAACAGCGGCAGCGGCATCGGCCTGACCATCAGCCGCGCCCTGGTCGAGGCGCACGGCGGTGGCCTGTCCGCACACAGTGCCGGACCAGGGCAAGGAGCCACGTTCCGCATCCGCCTGCCAGCCGCTTCCGGATGACGACCACGACGCAGGGAATACACCCCCGGGGGGTATCGTTGACGAGGGTGAGCGAAGGAGCACCATGACCGAGCACGCGCCACACCCCGCCACGATCCCGGGCTACATCGACGACAAGGACAGCCACCTCACGCGGCTGCGCCGCATCGAAGGACAGGTGCGCGGGTTGCAGCGGATGGTCGAGGCCGACACGTACTGCATCGACATCCTCACCCAGGTCTCAGCGGCGACCAAGGCCCTGGAAGCCGTCGCCCTGGGCCTGCTGGATGACCACCTGCGGCACTGCATGGTCCACGCCGCGAACGACCCCGCCCACCTCGAGGAGAAGCTGAGCGAGGCCTCTTCCGCCATCGCTCGACTCGTCCGATCCTGAGCCAGAAACCGACCAGCAGCATACGAAGGAGACACCCAATGAACACCCAGACCTTTCCCGTCACCGGCATGACGTGCGGCCACTGCGTGAGCGCCGTGACCAGCGAGATCCAGGAGATCCCCGGCGTCACCGACGTCACCGTCGACCTCGCCGCCGGAGGCACCTCGACCGTCGCGGTGACCAGTGACACCCCGGTCAGCGAGACCGACGTGGCCACCGCCCTCGACGAGGCCGGCGACTACCACCTCGCCACCGCCTGACAACGCAGCACAGACCCTCGAGCAGGGTCGGAAGGACAGCAATGACCACGCACGTGGACGACACGCAGCAGCATGACAGCGACGTCGAGCTCGTCATCGGGGGCATGACCTGCGCGTCCTGCGCGGCCCGCATCGAGACGAAGCTCAACAAGCTCGCACGGCGTCACGGCCACGGTGAACTACGCGACCGAGAAGGCCAAGGTCAGCTTCGCCGCCGATGTCGACCCGGCGGACCTCGTCGCCGCCGTCGAGGCCACCGGCTACACGGCGACCCTGCCTGCCCCGCCCACCGCGGACACCACCAGCGCCGCCGGCGGATGCCGCGCAGCGCGCCGAGGACCGACGAAGCTGCCGCGTGGCGCCAGCGCCTGGTCGTCTCGGCCGTCGCTGACGCGTGCCGGTGCTCGCTGATGTCGATGGTGCCGGCCCTGCAGTTCGACAACTGGCAGTGGCTCTCCCTGACCCTGGCCTCCCCCGTCGTCGTGTGGGGCGCCTGGCCGTTCCACCGAGCCGCCTGGACCAACGCTGCGCCACGGCGCCGCCACCATGGACACCCTCATCGCGGTCGGCGTGGGCGCCGCCTACCTCTGGTCGCTGTGGGCGCTGTTCTTCACCGACGCCGGCATGACCGGCATGCGGATGCCGTTCGACCTCTTCCCCGGCCGCTCCGGAGCCGAGGCGGCACACATCTACCTCGAGGTCGCCGCCGCGGTCACGACGTTCATCATCGCCGGGCGCTACTTCGAGGCCACGCGCCAAGCGCACCTCAGGTGCGGCGTTGCGCGCGCTGCTCGACATGGGCGCCAAGGACGTCGCCGTGCTCCGGGACGGCCCTCACGGACCGGTCGAGATCCGGATGCCGGTCATCGCAGCTGGCCGTCGGCGACCGGTTCGTCGTGCGACCGGGAGAGAAGGTCGCGACCGACGGCACGATCATCGAGCGGCACCTCCGCCATCGACGCCGCCATGCTCACCGGTGAGTCCGTCCCCGTCGAGGTCGCCCCCGGCGACAGCGTCGTCGGTGCCACCGTCAACGCCGGAGGACGCCTGGTCGTCCAGGCCACGCGCGTCGGTTCCGACACCCAGCTGGCCCAGATGGCCCGCCTCGTCGAGGACGCCCAGAACGGCAAGGCCGACGTCCAGCGACTCGCCGACCGTGTCTCCGCCGTGTTCGTCCCCATCGTCATCGGGCTCTCGCTGACCACCCTGGCTGCCTGGCTGGTCACCGGGCACTCCGCCACCGCGGCCTTCACCGCCGCCGTCGCCGTCCTGATCATCGCCTGCCCCTGCGCGCTCGGGCTCGCCACTCCCACCGCCTTGCTCGTCGGCACCGGTCGCGGCGCCCAGCTCGGCATCCTCATCAAGGGCCCACAGGTCCTGGAGTCCACCCGACGCGTCGACACCATCGTGCTCGACAAGACCGGCACCGTGACCACCGGCCACATGGCGCGTCAGCCGAGGTCCACCCAGCCGCGGGCGAATCCGTCGCCGACAGTGCTCACCATTGCCGGCGCCCTCGAGGACGCCTCCGAGCACCCCATCGGTCGCGCCATCGCCAAGCGACGCCAGCGAGACCGGCAGTCAACCTGGCGCCCGTCGAGGAGTTCACCGCGCGCACGGTGGCAACGGCGTCTCGGGCGTCGTCGACGGCCACGCCGCCCAGGCCGGTCGCCGCTCATGGCTCGCCGATCAGTGGTCGCTGACCGCCCCCGAGGACCTGGTGCAGCTGGCCGACGGCCGCGGAGACCCAGGGCCGGACCGCGGTCTGGCGTCGGCCTGGGACGGCAGCATCGGCGCGCGGTCGTCGTCGTGTCCGACACCGTCAAGGACAGCTCACGACCTAGGCCGATCGCGGAGCTGCGGCAACTCGGGCTGACGCCCGGTGCTGCTCACCGGCGACAACGAACGCGCCGCCCGCGAGGTCGCCGCGCCAGGTCGGTATCGACCCGCAGGACGTCATCGCCGAGGTGCTCCCCGCGGACAAGGTCGACGTCGTCAAGCGCCTGCAGTCCGAAGGACGCGGTCGTGGCGATGGTCGGCGACGGCGTCAACGACGCCGCCGCCCTGGCGCAGGCCGACCTCGGGCTCGCCATGGGCACCGGCACCGACGTCGCCATCGAGGCCTCCGACCTCACCCTGGTCAGCGGGGACCTGCGCGCCGCCGCCGGACGCCATCCGGCTGTCCCGAGCGCACTCTGGGCACCATCAAGGGCAACCTGTTCTGGGCGTTCGCCTACAACGTGGCCGCCCTCCCCCTGGCCGCGCTCGGGCTTGCTCAACCCCCTGATCGCCGGCGCCGCCATGGCATTCTCGCTCGGTGTTCGTCGTCAGCAACAGCCTGCGCCTGCGCCGGTTCGACCCCTCCCGCTGAGCGTGCCCGACCTGTTGGTGCGCGACCGCGGTCGGGCAATGGCAGGGCTGCTTTTCTTCAGCAAACCTTGACCGCACCTCCACGGTGACCACGAGCTGGCTCCTCGATGCTCGAGGACATCCGATGAACCGACGAGCAGGCACCCCTGTCCACCCGCCGGGCCCACAGCGAGGGTCCGAAAACGAGCGTGAGTCCTGGGGCACGTGCGCGTGCGCACTCATCTCGTGAGGGCCCCGGCGCGAGCCCAGGCGCGCCTGCACCCCGGACCACGCGCGAGCGACGCGTATGATACCCCTTGGGGTATCAAAGCGTGAGGAGCAGACAATGGCCTACGCACTGAGCATCACGATCGACCTCCCCTTCGACGAGGCGGTGGAGGCGACGCGGGACGCATTGACCACCAGTGGATTCGGTGTGGTCTCCGACATCGACATGCACGCGACCTTCGGCGCCAAGTTGGGAGAGTCGGCTGCGGCGGAGCTCGGGGAGTACCGCATCCTGGGCGCCTGCAACCCCAGGCTTGCGCAGAAGGCGCTGGCCAGCGAGCCGGACGTGGGGCTCTTGCTCCCCTGCAACGTCGTCGTGCGCCGCGCCCCGCACGCCACGGCCACCACCGTCCAGGCAATCGACGCGATGGTCATCAGTGACCTGAGTGGCCACGCTGCCGTCACTCAGGTGGCGTCCGAGGCCACCGCTCTGCTCAGGGCCGCCCTTGACGCGGTCGCGGCCGGCGGAAGCGCCAAGCCCGCGAACCTCGGCCTTTCCGACGCGGCGACATGACCCACTGGACCACCGGGCTCACGAGAACTGAGAGCTGGTTGACGTGACGTACGGCCACGGCATGGGAGTTGCCTGGGTATGGCCCCTGATCCTGGTCCTTGGGCTCGTCATCGTCGTGTGGGCCCTGATCCGTGCGTACATGGCCAACCCCGGTCACGCCTCGGTAGGAACGGGGGGGTGCCCGCGAGATCCTGCAGGAGCGGTTCGCCCGCGGGGAGATCACCGAGCAGGAGTATCGCGAACGGATGCGCGTGTTGGATGAGCACTGAGATCGGTCGTCGCCGCGCGCTGCAGATCGCGACGCTCGGTGCGGCCACGGTGGCAATTGGCGCGGTGGGCACGTGGAGGTCGCTGATCGCACCCGAGACCTCCGCCCTGGATCCGCAGGCGGACGAACGCCTTCGCGAACCCCTGGTCCTGTCCAGCCGGGACGGAGTCCTGGACGTGGACCTGAGGGCAGCGGCCGGTGTCGTGATGGCCGGGCGGCGCACCCGGGCCCTGGGCTACAACGGAACCAGCCCAGGACCGACTCTTCGGGTCTCCCCCGGGGACGTACTCCGCGTGACATTTACGAACAACCTCGACGACACCACGAACCTCCACACTCACGGCCTCCACGTGTCACCAGAAGGCGACAGCGACAACGTCTTCCGCATGGTCGAGCCCGGTGACAGCGCGCGCTACGAGTACGCCCATCCCCTCCGACCACCCGACCGGGACGTTCTGGTACCACCCGCACCACCACGGCACCGTGGCCGACCAGATGTTCGGCGGACTGTTCGGGGCACTGCTCGTCGCCGAGCCGGAGGAAGCCGGGCACGGCGCAGGATCGGGTGTTGGTGGTCAGCGACACCACGCTGACCGACGACGGAGAGGTCGCCGAGGTCAGCCGACAACAGGTGATGGCGGGACGGGAGGGCGAGCTGGTCCTCATCAACGGTCAGCTGCGCCCGCGCATCGACGTCACCTCTGGCTCACCGCAACGTTGGCGCGATCGTGAACGCCTGCACCTCCAGGTTCCTCGAGCTCGCCCTGGACGAGCACACCTGGGGGTTCCTGGGATATGACGGTCAGGCCCTCGGGGAGCCCGACGAGCGGGACACCGTCGTCCTCGCCCCGGGCAACCGCGTCGACCTGCTCGTGCAGCCGCTGGAAGCCGGCACCTTCACCCTGCGAACCCTCGCCCATGACCGCGGCGGCATGGGGATGATGGGCGGCGGTGCATCCGAGACCTCAGCGGAGACCGCCCTCGCCACGGTGCAGGTCGCGCATCGCAGTGCCGCCGCCGGTTCCACTGCACCGGCCGCGCTAGGCGGTTGCACCGTTCCCTGTGCCCGCCGACCTACGCGGCGAGGCGGTGGAGGGTCGGCGGACCATCACCTTCACGATGGGCATGGGCATGGGAGGCGGCGGGGGCATGACGTTCGGCTTCGACGGCCGAGGAGTTCGACCCCGAGCGCGTCGACCAGACCGTCACGCTCGGCGCCGTCGAGGAGTGGACCATCGCCAACGCGTCGCCGATGGATCACCCCTTCCACCTGCACGTGTGGCCGATGCAGGTGCGTGGCCGCCGCCGACATGGACCCAACTGGGCGCCCGGACTGGCGCGACGTCGTCATCGTCCCCGCCCGGGCACAAGTGACGGTTCGGATCCGCGTTCGACAGACATCGCCGGGCGCACCGTCTACCACTGCCACGTCCTCGACCACGAGGACCAAGGAATGATGGGCATCATCGACGCGACACCCTGAACCAACGACCGGGCCGACGATCTGGCTGCAGGCAAGGTCGCGGCTGGCTCAGCAGCCGCAATCGGGCTTCGTGCACGTGTCCTGTGTGGTGCGCGGTGCCAGAACCACGGGGGCGCAGCAGTCCTTCGCCGCGCCACGTTCTGCACGGCCTTCGCGTGACCGCGACCGCGGCGATGACGAGTCGCGGCGACGGGGTCGAGCCCACCACCAGCCGAGCGACGGCGTTGAGCGAGCAGGCCCACCAGCAGCACGGCGGACAGGTAGGTGCACAGCAGGGTCTGGGTGGAGTCGGCGACGACGGCGCCGGACCCGAGCTCGCGTCCGGTGCGGCGCTGCGCCCAGGACAAGCAAGGGCATCACGGCCAGCGACGTCGGCGGCCAGTGCGATGCCGAGCGGGCGAGGACGTCTGGCCTCGCTGGCCGGTGGCCAGCGGCCGTCAGCGAGTCGACCGTGACGTACGCGGCCAGGCGCGAAGAACGACACCGCGATCAGGCGGCGGCGCGGTGCTGCTCACGCGACTCGGGCACCTGGTGGCGGAACTGCCAGAGGATGACCAGCCCGGAGGCGACCTCCACGGTGGAGTCCAGACCGAAGCCGATCAGAGCCGCCGAGTCCGCTGCCTTACCCCAGGTTATTGCCAGCACGGCTTCGATGAGGTTGTAGGCCACCGAGGCCCCGGCCAGGAGCTGCGCGCGAACCGCCAGTTGGGCTCGGCGGTCCGCGATCGTCGGCGGTGACACTTCTGTGGCCGTGCGGGCCCGGTCACCAGTCCACCCCCGGAGCACTGGCGGTCGCGGGTGGTCTCCACCTGGAGTGTGGCGTGGGCGATGGCGAACTGGTCGCGCAGGACGGCGCGGGCTGCGGTCGAGGACCTGTTGCGGGGTCGCCGGCCTCGGTCGACCAGGTGGGCGGTGGCCACGTCCATGCCCGAGGTCAGGGTCCACACGTGCAGGTCGTGCACCTCGATGACGCCGGCCACGCTCGCCAGGGCGGCCGAGCATGTCGGTCGGTTCGATGCCGGCCGGGGCGTGCTGGCCGAGCACCGCCGAGGACCTCCCGGCCGAGCATGACCGCCCGGACGAGCGACGAAGGCGGCGATGGCCAGGGCGATGCACGGTGTCCCACACCGGCTGAGCCGGTCGCCGGACACCAGCAGCGCCGGCGACGATGACGCCCGACCGAGCCGAGCGGTGTCGGCGATGCACCTCGAGGTAGGCGCCCTTGACGTTCAGGCTCTCGCCGGCGCCGCCGCGCAGCAGGAAGAGTGCAGATGACGTTGATGACCAGTCCGATGCGCGCCGACGACCAGCATCGCGCCGGAGGCGACCTCGGCGTCGGTGCCGATGCGGCTGACCGCCTCCACGCCAATGTAGACCGCGACGCCGATCATGAGCAGGACGGCCAGGCCGGAGGCGAACACCTCCGCCCGGTAGCGAGCCGAAGGTGCGGCGCCCGGTGCTGTCCGGGCGGGTCGCGATCCGGGTGGCGACCAGCGCCGCACCCAGGGTCGACCACGTCGGCGGCCATGTGCCCGGCGTCCGAGAGCAGCGCCAGCGACCGCGACAGCAGGCCCGCGACCAGCTCGACGCCGAAGAACGCCGCCGACCAGGGCGAACGCCGACCGCCAGGCGCCACCGGTGCCGGCCACCGGCGTGCCCGCCACCGTGCCCGTGGTTCGCCGCTCACGCGGGACCCTCCCCCGAACGGTCAACGCCTGCGCCTGCACCCGGGTCGTGCACGGTGTGCTCGCGGGTGACGTCGAGCAGCATCCGCACGTGCGCGTCGGACAGGCGGTAGTACACGTTGCGTCCCTCCCGGCGGCCGGTGACCACCGGATGCCGCCCGCAACAGGCGCAGCGCCTGGCTGACGGTCGTCTCCGTCGTCCCGGTCGCCGCGGCCAGGTCACACACGCACAGCTCCCCGGCCTCCAACAGGGCGTAGAGCAGCTTGGCCCGGGTCGGGTCGCCCAGCAGCTTGAAGACGCTGGCCACGACCGCGATCTCCTCGGGGCGCGGCGCGTTCTCGGTGACCAGTCGCACCTTGTCCGGGTGCACGCACTCCACCGCGCACCCGTCGAGCCCCAGGACGGTCGCCATCAACGCCTCCATCATCTGAATATATGAACAGATATCACTGTGTTCCTCGGCTGCGCCTGTGTCAACTTGGCGTCGCCATCGACAGAAGACCCTCTGGTCCTTGTCCCCGCAGGCCCGATGCCGTCGGAATGCACCTGTCAAGTCGACCACGACCACGGAAGGCCTCCCACGCCGTGAGCCCTCATTCGCACGACGCCGCGGACGCCATCCATGCGGATGCCGCGTCTAGTGATCGCGGCATCCGGTCGCTCCAGATAGAGGACGCTGTCGCTCTATCGGGAGTTTGGCAGGACCCTTGACGAGATTCTCGAAGGTGGTGGCGGCACCGCTGGCCTGGTCGTCCAGGACGTGGGCGTAGACCCTCAGGGTGATGGCGGGGTCGGCGTGCCCGAGCCTGGCGGCGACGTCATGCACCGGGACGCCCGCCTTGAGGAGGAGGGTGGCGTGCAGGTGGCGCAGGTCGTGCAGCCGGATCACCGGCAACGGTGAGGTGCCGGCCTGTGCCGCACTGGTGTTGTGCTGGCGTTGCAGCTTGGCCATCAACGCGGTGGGGGTGTCGGGGAACAGCGGTTCGCCGAGCTCGCGGCGGAAGACGTGGCTCCCCGCCCACCCACAACGTCCCCGCCTGGATGCGTTCGCTCTCCTGGCGTCGGCGGTGCTCGGCCAGGACCGCTGCGGTGCCCGGGTCGATGCTGACGGTGCGTTCCCGCCCGCCCTTGGTGCTGCCCTCGACCCTCACCCCGTTGATGACCGACACGGTCCCGCGCAGCCGCACGAACGCGCCCTGGCCGTGTCCGTCGCCGAGGTGGACGTCGGTCCAGCGCAGGTTCATCAGCTCCCCGCGCCGGGCGCCGGTGTACGCGGCGAGGCGGAAGTACCCGTGCAGCCGGTGCCCCGTGGTCGTGGCCAGGAAGGAGGCCAGGTCGTCTGCGGTCCACATGACGACCGCGGCAGCTTGCTCCTTGCGGGGCCGTTTGGCCCGCTCGGCCGGGTTGGTCGTGAGGATCTGGTCGTTGCGTACGGCGTCTGCGAACGCCTTGCGCAGTACCGCGTGCACGTACTCAACCGACCGCGCCGACAGCGGTTTGCCTCCCCGCCCACCGGATTCCATGAGCTGCCGGTACAGGGTGCTCAGGTCCGCCGGGCGCAGGGCCTGCAACCGGATCCGCCCGATCCGCGGCGCCACGTAGGTGTTGATGAGGTGTTCGTAGCCGGCGCGGGTGCGGGGCTTGACTTCGAGGGCGTGCGCCAGGAGCCACCGGTCCAGGTACTCCCCCACGGTCACCGTGCTGCGGTCGACGAACTCGCCCCGGCCGGCGGCGATCCTCGCTTCGTCCCGGGCGCGTTTGGCCGCGGCCTCGGTGGGGAAGCCGCCCACCCATCGGGGTTTGCTGACCCCGGCGCTGTCGGTCACCCGGATCACGTAGGACCAGCTGTTCCCGCGCCGGATCACCCCGTTGCGCAGCTTCGGCGCCGCACCGCCCTGGCGGGCGCTGCTCATCGGGCACCCGCCAGCGGAGCCGCGGGCACACGCTGCAGGGAGTCGACGTAGGCCGCCAGATCCTCCCCGCGGACCCGACGCGACCCGCCGATCCGCACCGAGGGCAACGCCCCGCTACGGACCAGCTCGTAGACCTTGCTGCGGCCCACGCTCAACGCGGCCGCGACGTCGGTCAGCGTGTAGAGCATCTTGTCCTCCATGGTGTTCCCTTCCCTCGTGAGGCCCGCCACGTCGTCATTGGGTGGGGGCCGGCTTGCATCCGAAAGCGTCCGACGGGGCTCTTGTGGACACCTGGCCTTCCGTGGTTTGGTGACCACCGCACGGATCCGGGCCCGGACGGGATGAGCGCCAAGACCCACCCCGCTGCTAACACTTTGCTAACCGCACACCGAACAGAACCCGATGCGACCGCACGATTCGAGGAGGCGTTGAGCACGAAACGTGCTCCCAAAAACGTTCTGGGACAGCCCGTCTCGAACTGAAAATCGGAAGGTCGGCGGTTCGACCCCGCCCCTGGCCACCAGCCTCACACCGCGCCGCAGGCGTGCCGCACAACGGCACCTGCGGCGTTCGCGTTCCCCCGACTGGTGTCCGCTGACTCAGGGGCGAGTCAGGGGTAGGCTCGGGGCCGGCCCTCATGGCCGCCAGACACACTCGTCGGGCGCACAGTGGTGACATGACCACCACGACCGCCCCGCACACCTCGCTCGACCGCTTCTTCGACACCCTGCGGCGCAGCCCCACTCCGCCGCGCGACCACCGACCGCACGCATCGCCGGCGTCTGCGCCGCCGTCGCCGCCCACCTCGGGATCTCGACCAAGATCACCCGCATCGGCGCCGTCGTCCTCGCCCTCCTCGGGCATCGGCGTCCCGGCGTACCTGCTCGCCTGGCTGCTGCTGCCCGACACCGCTGGACAAGCCTCCACGTGGAGCGCGCGCTGCGCCAGGGCCAGCACCGGCTCGATCGTCCTGCTCGTCCTCGCCGCGCTCTCCATCCTGCCCGACCCGCACCCGCTGAGCGGCTTCTGGACCGTCGTCCTCATCGCTGGCGCGGTCTTCGCCTACCTCGCCTTCACCCGCACGGTCGACCGGCTCCAGTCGCCAGCGCGGGGTCCAGCATCGCCGGTGGCTCACTCCGCCGGCCACCGGCGGGCCACTCCGCAGGACGCTCAGCGCTGGTAGTCCTCGGACACCCACGGGCGCGCGGTCGGGACGGCACGGCATACGAGCCTCGTATGCCGTGCCGTCCCCGCTGCCGCCGTGCAGTTGCCAGCCCGTTGCCAGGCCGTCTCCGCGCCGATGCCCTGCGATCGCCGTCCGTTGTCCGTCGGGTTGGCCCCCTGAGGTGAGTGGGGGGCAGGATGAGAGTTATGGCTTCAACGGCATCACCTGACCACGCGACGGATCGCAGTCCTGACCAGCGGAGGCGACGCCCAGGGGATGAATGCCGCCGTCCGTGCCGTGGTGCGTGCGTCGATCCGCTTCGGGGCCGAGGTCTTCGCGATCCGCAACGGGTTCCAGGGGGCGATCGACGGCGGGGAGCAGATCAGACCCCTGAGTTGGAGCGACGTCAGCGGGATCCAACACCAGGGCGGCACGGTCATCGGCACCGCTCGAAGCGCCGACTTCCGCGAGCGCGCCGGGCGGCGACGCGCGGCCCGCAACCTCGCGACTCTCGGGATCGATCGACTCGTCGTCATCGGGGGCGACGGCAGCCTGTCCGGGGCCGACCAGCTCGCCCGAGAGTGGGCCAGTCCTGCTCGCTGAACTCGTCGCCGCGGGAGACGTGTCCGCCGAGGTGGCGCAGGCCCACCCGAGGCTCCACATCGCCGGGATCGTCGGGTCCATCGACAACGACATGGTGGGCACCGACATGACAATCGGCGCCGACAGTGCCCTCCACCGCATTGTCGAGGCGATCGACGCGATCTCCTCGACCGCCGCAAGTCACCAGCGCACGTTCGTCATCGAGGTGATGGGGCGCCGGTGCGGCTACCTCGCCCTCGCCGCCGCCATCGCAGGTGGCTGCGACTTCGCCCTCATCCCCGAAGCTCCACCCGGCCCCGGCTGGCAGGACGAGATGTGCGACAGCCTCCGCCGGGCGCGCAGTCTCGGGCGCAAGGACTCGATCGTGGTGGTGGCCGAGGGGGCCCGGGACACCTCGGGAGCGCGGATCACCGCAGACCATGTGCGGGCCGAGCTCGAGTCGAGGCTTGGCGAACAGGCCCGCGTCACGATCCTCGGTCACGTGCAACGCGGTGGCACCCCGAGCGCGTTCGACCGCTCGATGGCCACAATGATGGGCTATGACGCGGCCAGTGCCCTCCTGAGCGCCCGCCCGCACGACGGCGCGCAACTCATTGGCGTGCACCGTAATCGGGTCCGCCGCACGCCCCTCATGCGATCGGTGACCGACAACCGCGCGATCGCCGACCTGCTCGACCGGGGTGACTCTGCCCGTGCTCTCGCCGCGCGCGGGGAGAGCTACGCTCAGCTGTTTGCGCTGCTGCGTCGCCTCTCACATCCGCGCCCGGCACCCCAAGGGACGCCCCGGCGCATCGCGATCGTCCACGACGGTGGTCTGGCACCCGGCATGAACGCTGCCGTCCGGGCTGCGGTCCGCCTGGGCTCGGATCAGGGCCACGATCTGGTCGGTGTCGAGGGCGGCCTCACCGGGTTGCTCTCCGGGCGAGTCCGGCCCCTTTCGCTGGCGGACGTCGACGGGTGGACGGCGCTCGGCGGCGCCGAGTTGGGCACCCGCCGCACCCCGCTCTCCGACGAGCAGATGTATGCCGTCGCGCGCGCCATCGAGGAGCACCACATCGACGCGCTCATGCTCATCGGGGGCTACACGGGCTACACGACGATCCACCGCCTCGCCCGAGAGCGGACCCACTTGCCCGCGTTGGCGATCCCCATGGTGTGCGTGCCCGCGACCATCGACAACAACCTCCCTGGCACGGAGTTGTCGATCGGTGCCGACACGGCGCTCAACACCATCGTCGAGAGCATCGACCGGATCAAGCAGTCGGCGATGGCGACCAACCGATGTTTCGTCATCGAGACGATGGGACGCCAATGCGGCTATCTCACCCTGATGGCGGCAATGTCCAGCGGCGCCGAGCAGGCCTACCTGCCCGAAGAGGGCATCTCCTTGGCCCTGCTGTCGCAGGACGTCGATCGGATGACGACGCGCTTTGCCCAAGGCCGCTCCCTTTTCCTCGTCCTGCGGGCTGAAGGCGCGGACGCTCATTACACGACCGAGGCCATCACGCGGGTGTTCGAGGCCGAGGGCGCCACGCTCTTCGACGTCCGACAAGTCGTGCTGGGCCACGTGCAACAAGGCGGCAACCCGACTCCCTTTGACCGCGTGCTCGCGACCCGACTCGCCGCCGGGGCCATCGATGCGCTGACCAAGGCCCTTGCCGCCGGTCGCCCCGACGCCCTCATGATCGGGCTCGAGGGAGGCCAGCTCACGACCCATCCGATGTCGGAGATGACCGACCTCGTCGACGTCACCCACCGTCGCCCAGCCGACCAATGGTGGCTGGGACTGACCGGAGTGACCCGCGACCTCGCGCAGGAGCCCACTGCGAGAGGGCATTAGCCGAACAGCCGGTCAGGATGTCGTCGACCTGATCGAGCGTTGACCGCGGTCAGTTTCGCATGGAGATATTCGTCACATCACGGTAGCGTCCCCTCATCATCCGGCGACCCGCCGGCCCGCCAAAGCCGCGATCACGCGTCTCCCGACGTGTCGCGAGGACGGACGTGACCACATGAGCACCGCGCCAGGCCAACCCAAGCCGATGCGCACGACCGGCATCTTCCGCACCAAGACCATCGAGCAGTCCATCGCCGAGACCACCGAGGCGGAGTATCAGCTCAAGAAGCGGCTGAGTGCACTTGACCTCACGGTCTTCGGCATCGGCGTCATCATCGGCGCCGGCATCTTCACCCTCACCGGTCGAGCGGCCGCCACCGTCGCCGGGCCAGCCGTCGTCATTAGCTTCGTCATCGCTGCTGCGGCCTGTGGGTTGGCCGCCCTCTGCTACGCGGAGTTCGCCTCGACCGTGCCGGTGAGTGGCTCGGCATACACCTTCTCGTATGCCACGCTCGGCGAGTTCGTCGCGTGGATCATCGGGTGGGACCTCCTGCTCGAGCTCATGCTCGGCGCCAGCGTCGTGGCCCAGGGCTGGTCGGCATACCTAGGGGTCTTCCTCGGTCACCTGGGCATCACGATCCCCGAAAACCTCGCCTACGGCTCGAGCTTCGATCTGCCGGCACTGCTGCTCGTCGCCGTGCTCACGGCACTGGTCGCCAAGGGGATCAAGGAGTCGATGCGGGTCAACCTCGTCCTCGTCGCGATCAAGCTCTTCATCGTCCTGTTCGTCATCTTCGCCGGCATCGGCTTCATCAACACCGCCAACTACTCGCCGTTCATCCCACCTGCGGTGCCTGCAGCGGAAGCTGGCCACAACGTGTGGACCTCGCCGCTGCTGCAGACCCTCTTCGGCATCCAGCCGACGACCTTCGGGGTCATGGGGATCTTCGCCGGCGCCTCGCTCGTCTTCTTCGCCTACATCGGGTTCGACGTCGTTGCGACCACCGCCGAGGAAGCCAAGAACCCGCAGCGCGACCTGCCGATCGGCATCATCGGATCGCTGGTCATCTGCACCTTGCTCTACGTCGGTGTCACCCTCGTCATCACCGGGATGCTCCCCTACAACGAGATCTCGGTGAAGGCGTCCCTGGCCACCGCGTTCGAACACGTCGGCAAGAGCGGGTATGCCACCCTCATCGCCGCCGGTGCGGTCGCAGGTCTCACGACCGTCGTCATGACCCTCCTCATCGGTGCGAGCCGGGTCGTCTTCGCGATGAGCCGCGACTGGCTCCTGCCCAAGTCGCTCGGCACGACCAACCCCAAGACCGGCACCCCGGTCAAGATCACGGTCATCATCGGCACGCTCGTCGCGTGCATCGCGGCGTTCACGCCGATCGGCAAGCTCGAGGAAATGGTCAACATCGGCACGCTGTCGGCCTTCTGCCTCGTGTCGCTGTCGATCCCGGTCCTGCGCCGTCGCCGCCCCGACCTCAAGCGGTCGTTCAAGGTGCCGGGCAACCCGTTCATCCCCTACCTCGCAGCCGCGGCATCGTTCTACCTCATGCTCACGCTGCCGGCAGAAACCTGGGTCCGCTTCATCATCTGGATGCTGCTCGGCCTGGTCATCTACTTCGTCTACAGCAAGAACAACTCTCGACTGGCCCAGGGTGCCCCGGACATCCCGGCGCCGGACTTCTCCCACCCTGGCCCGCACTCGACGAGCGGCGACTCCCCGACGCACAGCTAGGTCTGGGCGCCGCACGAGCCGCGGCACCCGAATCGAGCCCCCACCTTCCTCGAGGAGGTGGGGGCTCGACTGCGTGTGCCATCCAGGTCAGGGAAGGGGCGGACAGTCGGCCAGGTGACGCCGGAGCACCTTGCCATTGGCGGTGCGCGGCAAGGTCGCCACCCAGCGGACCTCCTTGGGGAGCTTGTATGCCGCGAGGTGATCCCCGGCATACGCGATGATCTGCGCTGGGTCGCCACGCGCGCCGACAGCGGGGACCACGAACGCGGTGATGATCCCGACGCCGGGTCGCACCGCGACCTCGGTGACCCCCACGTCGGCGACTCCGGGAGCGCCGGCGAGGACCTTTTCGACCTCCTGCGGCGACACGCGATATCCCTGGGCGTTCATGACGTCGTCAGCCCGACCATGGTGGATGACATAGCCGTCCAGGTCGACGTGGGCGAGGTCGCCACCGACGAACCACGACCCTCGGAAGGCCTTGGCGTCCTCCTCGGGGCGTCGCCAGTAGCCGAGCATGAGCCCAGGGTCACTGCGATGGACCGCGAGCAGCCCGGCCTGACCCGGCTCGACTTCGGCATCGAGGTCGAGTCCCGGCTCGAGGGGGAGGATGCCGATGCGCCGGCCTCGCTGAGGCTTGCCCGGCGACCCCGGACGGGTCGGCACGTGAGGGCCGGAGGAGATGTAGGTGGAGATCTCACTCATGCCCAGTGCTTCGTAGAGCGGCTTGCCCGTTGCTTCGACCCACTCGGTGTGCAGGCCGGGCGTCAACGCCTCTCCCGCCGTCAGTCCGTGCCGCAGTGACGTGAGATCAGTGCCCTCGACCCCATGGCTGGCGAGGAGTTGCCGGTAGACCCCCGGGACGGCCGCGAAAAGGGTCGCCCCCGTCATCGCGATGAGCCGACCCCACACGGCTGGGTCACGCGGCCCGTTGTAGATCACGGACGTGGCGCCGGAGGCCCACGGGTCGGTCAACCCGACCCCGAGGGTGTAGGTCCAGTTGAACGCCCCCGCGTGGAGCAGGACGTCGCCGGGGCCGATCCCCAGCCAACCGGCATACATCGGCCGCCGTCCCCACGCAGACCGGTGGGCGTGCAGGACACCCTTCGGCTCCCCGGTCGTGCCCGAGGTGTAGACGAGGAAGGCAGGGTCGTCGGCTGCGGTGTCGGCGTAGGTGAGTGGCTTCCCCGGACTCGCCCGCGACCCAGCGGGCGACCTCATCGGGTCCGATCGTGGGCAGCCCAGCAGGGACGGTATGCCGCAACTCGGCCACGGCTGCGACGAGGGCAGGCTCGGCGTCTGCGGCGACGAAGGCGACCTCATCGGCGGTGAGCATCGCCGACGTCGGGACCGCGACAGCGCCCACGGCGATGGCTCCGAAGAACAGCAGTGCGGCGTCACTCGTGTTGCCCATCCGCAGCAGGAGCCGGTCGCCGGGGAGGAGGCCGGCCGCCAGGAGCCCCGCTCCGACCCGCCGCACAGCACGGTCGAGATCGCCGAAGCTCCAGCGTTCGGCGTCCTCGATCGGCGCGTGGGCGTCATGGACGACGACCAGGCCCGTGGCCGCCGCAGCCCGGATCGGTGCTGGCGCGAGGCAGTATGCCGTGAGGTTGAACCTCGGCGGCAGGTGCTGGTGCTGGTGCTGGTGCTGGTGCTGGTGCTGTGGCGCGCGGTCAGCGTTGGCCGCTGGAGTGGTGGTCATCCTCGGTCCCTGGTGTGACCCTGACCTGGGTCGTCGTGCGGGTGACGTCAACGACGGCGTCGGATTCATCGGCTGCCTTGACGACGGCCTTGGCCAATGCGACGTCACCGGCCGCGTGAGCCCGTGACGCCCCCACTGTCGTCCGACTCGTCCTCGCCCTTCGCCTGTCCTCGGTCCCGTCGTCGGAGCCGTCGTCCTCAGACCCGTCGTCGTCCTGCAACTCCTCGAGCTCGGGCATGAGTTCGTGGCGCCGGCGGAGGGTGTCGAGGATCGCCAGGGCCGCAGCCGCGACCGGGATGCCGATGAGGGCGCCGATCGGGCCGAAGAGACCGACACCGACGAAGACCGCGCCGAGGGCGACGGCGGGGTGGATGTCCATGGTCTTGTTGGAGACCTTGGGCGTAAACCAGTAGCTCTCGATCTGCTGGAAGATCGTCGCGAAGACGACGATGTAAACCACCTTGATCGGCTGGTCGAGCAAGGCAAACAAGCCCGGGAGGATGACGCCGATGTAGGTGCCGATGATCGGCACGAACTGGCCCACGATGCCGGCGAGGATCCCCAGCGGCAGCCAGAACGGCACCTGGATGATCCAGAAGAAGACGCAGTGGAAGAAGGCCGAGAGCAACGCGAGGATGAGCTTGGAGACGACATAGCCACCGGTCTTCTCGACGGCGATCGACCAAATCGTCATGAGCACAGGCTGGTGCCGTTGCGGCATCCATGACCCGATGGTCTGCCGGAGGCTGATGCTGTCGGCCGAGAGGTAATAGGCGAAGACGAGGATCGTCACAAGCTGCGCGAAGACGGTCAAGACGCTGCCGAAGACGCCCAGCAGGCCGCCACCGAACTGCTGCGCGAGTTGCCCGACGCGCTCCGGCGTGAGCTGGAGGTTGGCGTAGATTTGGTCGACGTTGAACGAGGTGTCGAAGGTGGAGTTGACCCACTGCACCGCCTGGCTCACTGCCGCGGGGAATGCCTCACGGAGTTGCTGGGCCTGCGCGACGAAGAGCTGTCCGAGGAGGGCCACGACGCCCAAGCTCGCGAGCATCATCCCGAACAGCACGATGGCCGAGGCCATCCCTCGCTTGATTCCTCGCTTGATGAGCCACTGGACCATCGGCTCCATCGCGATGGACAGCAACCACGCCAGCAGGAGGAGGAAAAGGAACGAGCTCAACGCATGGAACGCCCACACCGTGATCATGAGGATCAAGGCGGCCATGACCGCAGCCACGGTGAGTCGCTTGGCACTCGCCCGCGTCAACTCCCACCACTGCGGTCGACGCTCGGACTCCCCTGGCGCGCCAAACCCACCCGTGGTGAATGTCGTCGGCCGAGGCCGGGTGGTCGGAGTCCGCGCAGGTTGGCTCACGGCGCCACTCTACGGGGGCTCCGTCAGGTCCAACACGTCCGGCCGAGTTCAGGACGCTTCGAACAAGCGATGCACTTCGCTGCTGCGATAACGGCGATGGCCTCCGAGCGTCCTGATCGCCGTGAGCTTGCCCGATTTTGCCCACCGGGTCACGGTCTTCGGATCAACCCGGAAGAGCGCCGCTACTTCTCCTGGCGTGAGCAACTGCTCACGCTCACCACTATTAGCCATATCGTTGCCCCTTCAACTACCCCAAGAACGCCGTCGGCGTTGCCTCCTGCCCGCACAGGATCGGTCCAACTGTGACACGAAACCGCCGAAACTTCGACCGAATCCCCCAGATACCGGGCAATTGCCGGATCTCTCCCTTTTGGCGTTAACCCGGGTGAACTGGGCGAGGGGCATCTGCGGCCGTGCCATGGTCTTGATGCCGTCCCGCCGCGGCCTCGATGCGTCCGTGGCTACGCCGCGTTCACGAGGGTGCCACGCGCCGCCTTCCGGAGCGGGAGGATCCATCGGGCACCAGCGGCAACCACGCGGCATACAGCCGAGAATGAGGCCCGAAGACGACCGACGCAGGGGCCCAGGGGACTCACTGTCGGACAGAAGGTCCCGCGTCAGGTAGCGTTGCCCTCACGATTACACACATTTCCCGGGGCCGCTCCGCGGCGACCCGCGAGTGACTGCCCACCTGGCAGCCACGGACGGGCCTGGCGATGCCGCCCCGGCAGACGCATGAGGGGGTCACGCCATGGGGCGCGGCCGGGCCAAAGCCAAGCAGACCAAGGTCGCCCGGGAGTTGAAGTACTACTCTCCCAGCACCGACCTCAGCGCGCTTGAGCGCGAACTCCACAGTGCGAGCGCCTCAGGCGGCTACGCACGCACCAACGATGACGTCGATGACGACGAGGGTGATGACGACTACGACGAGTATGCCGAGGAATCGGCCGCACTCGACGAGGACGACGACCCGGACACGGTCTACGACGAATACGGCAAGTGGGCTTCCGGCCCGCGATGAGGCAAGTGGGCCTGCTCGCCCACGGATGACCCGGACCCCTCAGGCTGACTGACTCACCTCGCTGCTGCGCTGACCCATCAGGCGTCTCCGACGGCCGGACTTCGTCATCCACGGTATGCGCCGACGACCTGCACGGCTCCCCCATCGACGCCCTTGGCGCCGCGAATGATCTCGTATGCCGCGTCGGCGGTGGTTTGGGCTTCCTCGCTCACCTCGCCGAGGTGCCATGCCTCGATCCCGCGGGCACGGCATACCTCGATGGCCGCGTCTGCGTGAGCGGCGGGGAGGACCGCGACAAAGCCCACACCCATGTTGAGGGTGCGTTCGAGGTCCAGTGATGGCACTCGGCCGAGCGCACCGATCGTCGTGAAGACCGGCGGGGGCGTCCAGGTCGACCGGTCGACGCGCGCGAACGTCCCCGGCGGGAGCACCCGTGCGAGATTGGCGGCCAACCCTCCTCCGGTGACATGACTGAGGGCGTGGATCTCGACGCCTGGCGTGCGGATCAGCGCGAGCAGGTCGGCGGCGTAAACCCTTGTGGGAGTGAGGAGTTCCTCACCCAGGGTATGGCCGAACTCTTCGACGTGGCGGTCGAGCGACCACCCGGCGGCCGCGATGACCCGGCGCACCAGCGAGTAGCCATTGGAGTGCAGACCCGAGGACGCCAGCGCGATCACGGCATCGCCGGGCCGGACCCGGTGCGGGCCGAGGATGTCGGCATACTCGACGACCCCCGTCGCCGCGCCCGCCACGTCGTATTCGTCTGGCCCGAGCAGCCCCGGGTGCTCGGCGGTCTCGCCGCCGACGAGTGCGAGCCCGCGCCTGCGCGCAGGCGGCCGCGATGCCGGAGACGACGGCCGCAATCCGCTCGGGCACCACCTTGCCGGTGCGCGATGTAATCGGTCATGAACAACGGCTCGGCGCCGCAGACGACGATGTCGTCGACGACCATCCCCACGAGGTCGAAGCCGATCGTGTCGTGCCGGTCGAGCGCCTGGGCGATGGCCACCTTCGTGCCCACCCCGTCGGTGCTCGTCGCGAGCACAGGGCGCCGCATCCGGGTCAGGGCGCTCGCGTCGAAGAGCCCGGCGAAGCCGCCGAGACCGCCCCAGCACCTCCGGGCGCTGTGCGCGACGGACCGACTCCTTCATGAGTTCGACGGCCCTGTCGCCGGCCTCGACGTCGACGCCGGCCGCGGCATACGTGATGGGGGTGGACACTGGCTCGCCGGGGAAGGGCACCTGCTGGCTCGTCACCGGACTACCTTATGCCGCGCCCTCGCGCCGGGCCACCCTCCCCACCGAGCCGATGCCCACTCACCGAACCGATGCCCACTCACCGAGTCGGTCGCCCGCTCACCGAGTCGATACCCACCACCGACGCATGCCCCGCCACCCGGTATCGACCCAGGCATCCACCGTGGCACGCCCCACCGAGTCGATACCCACCACCGACGCCATGACCCCGCCATCTGGTATCGACCCAGCGTCCACCCGGGCCCGCCCCACCGATTCGATACTGAGGTTCCCCCCGAAGCGTGGAGGCATCGACAATGAGGAGTTGCGATGTCAGAGAAGACGAATGAGGTACGACCGGGAGTTCCGTGAAGGAGCGGTCCGGATCGTCGAAGAGACCAAGAAGCCGATCGCCCAGGTCGCCCGCGATCTCGGCGTGAACGAGGGCACGCTGGGCAACTGGGTCCAACGTGCCCGCGCTGAACGCGAGGGCCGCGGTGAGCTGTCCGAGGCGGACTTCGATGAGCTGAAGCGCCTGCGCGCGGAGGTCGCCGAGCTGCGGATGGAGCGTGATGTCCTCAAGCGATCCGTGGTCCTGTGGGTGAAGGAGGCGACGAAGTGAGCGTGGCACGCTTCATCGCCGACCAGAGGACCAACTACGCCGTTGCCTGTCGCGCTGACCTGTGCCCTGCTGGGGATCTCGATCTCGTGGTTCTACAAGTGGTGGCAGCGGGCCGCTCTCGCCGTCGCACCTGTACACCACGCGGGACTTGCGCCGGGACACCATCGACCGGGCCGTGAAGGTCATGTTCGTCAAGCAGCGTGGCCTGCACGGCTCGCCGCGTCTGGTCGCAGGACCTGCGCGAGGATGGGTGGGTCGTGTCAGCGAGAAGACGGTCGCGAAGTCGATGCGTCGGCGAGGGTCTGATCGCGCGAAAGATCAAGCGCCGTAACGGATTAACCAAGCAAGACAAGACCAAGGCGCCGTTCCCGGACCTGATCAACCGGGACTTCACCGCGGCCGAGCCGAACCAGCGGTGGGTTGGTGACATCACCGAGATCCCCACAGCCGGCCGGCAAGCTGTACCTGGCCACCGTCATCGACCTGTTCAGCCGCCGCCTGATCGGGGCGGCGACCTCGCGCCACCCCAACGCCGAGCTCGCCAAGGCCGCGATCACGATGGCCGTGACCGTGCGCGGCGGCAAGGCCGCGATCTGGCGGGAAGAGGAGTCCGAGCGGGTCATCTTTCACACGGATAGAGGCATCGACCTACACTGCCGATCTGTTCACCAAGCACCTGCCGCAGACCTCGGCATCCGCCAGTCCTTGGGCAGAGTCGGGCTCGTGTTTCGACAACAGCGCCGCGGAGGCGTTCTTCTCCACCCTGGAGTGGGAAGTCCTCTCACGCAACGAGTTCGAGACCACCACCGAGGCCGCGACCGCGGTCATGGACTGGTGCTGGAACTTCTACAACACCACCCGCCGGCACAGCTCCGCTGCGATGATGTCACCCATCGCCTACGAGACCGCGGCCCTCACCCCGAGAAGCTGCTTAAAAGAAGCCCTCCACGATTCGGGGGGAACCACAATACCCACCACCGAGTCAGACGCCGCCATCCGGTATCGACCCGGCAAACACCCCGGGCACGCCCCACCGAATCGATACCCACCACCGAGTCAGACCCCGCCATCCGGTATCGACCCGGCGGCCGCCACCCGGGAGGCGGAGGGCGGGACTCAGGGCAGACGGAGGGCGTTTTCGGCACCGCCGGCGACACCGAGCCCGACACCCTCGACGTCGACGCGGCGAGCGCCCTCGGGCTCGGGGTCGATGCCCCGGCGGGAGTGCGACAGGTCGACGGGCAGCGTCTCGAACAGATGCTTGCCGACTCGGCCGTCCTCGGGCAACGGGACGGGATAAGTCCCGGTGAAGCACGCCGTGCACAACCGGTCAGCCGGCTGCTGGGTCGCCTCGATCATGCCCTCAAGGGAGATGTAACCAAGCGAGTCGGCGCCGATCGAGGCGCGGATTTCCTCGACGCCGAGTCCGGTCGCGATGAGTTCGGCACGAGTGGCGAAGTCGATGCCGTAGAAGCACGGCCAGTGGACCGGCGGCGAAGAGATCCGGACGTGCACCTCTGCCGCACCGGCCTCCCGGAGCATCCGCACCTGCGCCCGCTGGGTGTTGCCGCGGACGATCGAGTCATCGACGACGACGAGCCGTTTGCCCTTGATCGTGTGCGCCAGCGGATTGAGTTTGAGCCGAATCCCCAACTGGCGCAAAGTTTGTGACGGCTGGATGAACGTGCGCCCGACGTAAGCGTTCTTGACGAAACCCTGCCCGAAAGGAATCCCCGAGCCCTGGGCATAACCCACCGCCGCGGGCACGCCCGAGTCGGGCACACCGATGACGAGGTCGGCCTCGACCGGGTGCTCCTGTGCCAGCCGCGCCCCCATCGCCACCCGGGCTTCGTGGACGACCCGGTCATCGATCACGGCGTCCGGCCTGGCGAGATAGACATACTCGAAAATGCATCCCTTGGGCTCGGCCGGGGCGAAGCGGTGCGACCGCAGACCGTCCTCGTCGATGACGAGCAACTCACCGGGCTCGATGTCGCGGATCACCGCGGCGCCGACGGTCTGGAGCGCGGCGGTTTCCGAGGCGACGACCCAGCCACGGTCAAGTCGTCCAAGAGCCAGGGGTCGTATGCCGTGCGGGTCGCGGGCGGCATACAGGGTGTGCTCGTCCATGAATACGAAACAGAAGGCCCCGGAGAGCCGCGGTAGCACGTCGAGCGCCGTGGCCTCGAGGGGGCGGTCGGGGTCACTGAGTAGGGCAGTAACGAGAGCGGTGTCGGTCGTGTTGCCTCGGCCGATCTCCCCGGGCATCCGGTCGAGCGACCCGTGTCGTTCGGAGAGCAGGTCGCGCAACTCGGCGGAGTTGATGAGGTTGCCGTTGTGCGCCAGGGCGACGGTCGTCGTGTCGGTGCCCCCGAGGGTGGGCTGGGCGTTCTGCCAGGTGGAGCCGCCGGTCGTCGAGTAGCGGCAGTGGCCGATGGCAACGTGGCCGGTCAGCGACGTGAGGGCGGTCTCGTCGAAGACCTGGCTGACCAGTCCCATGTCCTTGTAGACGAGCACCTTGTGGCCGTCACCTGTCGCGATCCCAGCCGACTCCTGACCCCGGTGCTGCAGAGCATAGAGACCGAAGTAGGTCAGCTTGGAGACGTCTTCGCCAGGTGCCCATACGCCGAAGACGCCGCAGGCATCCTGAGGACCCTTCTCGCCGGGGAGCAGGTCGTGGGTGAGTTTGCCGTCGCCGCGCCGCACTGCGTCAGTCTCCCATATCCCTCGTCACCACCCGATTGCGAGTGTCAACGGCGAGCGATTTTGAGACTTACTGCGAGTTGCACGACGGCGTGAGGAAGACCGGTGCGTCCGCGGCAGAGATTGGGATTCCAGCGGTCGATTTCGAGATGGTCCCGCTACTCTCACGGTGTGCCCGAGTTCAGCTGGCGACCGGCCAACGAGGCGACGAACGAGGATGTCGAGGCGGTATTCGACGCGGGCGGCGCCCGCAAGTGTCGATGTCAGGCCCTCAAGGCCCCGGGCTGGATCTGGCGCGACACGACTCAGGAGGAGCGCGATGCCGCGTTCCTGGAGCAGGCCGGCTGCGGCACTAGCGGCCCCACCTCCGGGCTCATCGGGTACGTCGATGGCGAGCCGGCCGGCTGGGTCGCAGTCGAGCCGCGGGAGAACTACCCGAGGATCTGGGCTCGGCAGAAGTCGTGGATGCGGTTGGACCCCGAACTTGAGGGCGTCTGGTCGGTCACCTGTTTCGTCGTGCGTCAGGGCTTCCGTCGGGAAGGACTGATGTACGAGCTCGCCGCCGCGACCGTCGAATACGGGAGGCAGGTCGGCGCTCGTGTCCTCGAGGGCTACCCCACTGAGCCGCCGCCGGGAAAGACCGTCATCTGGGATGAGGCCTCGGTCGGGCTGCTCCAGGTCTTCCTCGACGCAGGATACGAGATCGAGGCGTCACCCACGCTGCGCCGAAGGGTGGTGCGACACCGACTCGGACCGTCATCCTGACGCACTGCCCGCGACCTGGGGCTCAGTCTCAGGATCTCTCGCGGTAGACGTCCCAAAGTCGGCTGGCGAGGCTCAGCGCCGTCTCAGATTCGGTGGCCGCGACAGCGAGCCGCCGGTGTGACGAGAGCCAGGCGGGCGGACGCGCCCCGCCGGCGTCGACTGAAGCCGGCTGAAAGAGGCTCGGGTCAGCGGGTGGCGCGATCGGCGACGAGATAGGCAATGCCGCCGAGGATTCCGCCGATGAAGATGCCGAAGACACCGAAGTAGCCCAGGGAGGAGCTGACCGAGTAGCCGCCCATCGGCCCACCACGCACCCCGAAGTAACCGCCGACCGCAAACCCGAGGATCGCGCCGACGAAGAGGAACGAGACAAGGCGCGGGGTGCGGCGGCGAGGCGATGACGTCACCCCTCCAGGGTAGGTCACCGACCCGTCATGGATAACCTCGGCCGTGATGGGCGACGACCCCCTTTGCGGCGGGATCGGGAGGTGGTGCGGCGACCTCACGCACTCGGCGGGGCGGGGCGGGGCCGGAACTGGAACTGGAACTGGGCGCGCCTGTGACTGTGGCTGCGGCTGCTTCTCCGGGTGCGCCTGCGCCTGCGGCTGCTTCTCGGGCTGCTTCTCCGAGTGCACCAGCGCCTGCGCCTGCGCATGCGCCCGCGCCTGCACCCGCGCGCGCCCGCGTCAACCTAGCTCGTGAGCGGGAGCCACGGGGCGAGGTCGGCCCGCTCCCCTGACGCTCGCACCGCGCCGCTCTCGCTCGCTTCAGCCCAGGTCAGCTCGCCGAGGGCGAGGGACACCCACGTCACCGGATCCGTCTCGATGACCGAAGGTGGAGTGCCGCGCCGGTGGACGGGCCCAGGCAGACACTGCACCGCAGCGAACGGCGGCACCCGCACCTCGACAGACCTCCCGGGCGCACGAGCGGCGAGTTCTTCGAGGGTGTAGCGCACCGCGGTCGCGAGCGCCTCGCGGGGCGCAGCACCAGGGCCGACGGCACGGCATACCTCCAGGGCGGCGAGGCCTTCGTCAGGGGAGGTGCGGCGGCGGGGTGGCACCCCCTCATGGTGCCACCCCGGCCGGACGCGAGAGACTGGACCTATGCGTGCAACGACGATCCACGGAGCCTTCGACATCCGCGTCTCCGAGGTCCCCGACCCCACAATCCTCACGCCGACCGACGCCCTCGTGCGGGTGACGGCCGCGTGCGTGTGCGGCTCGGACCTGTGGCCCTACCGCGGAATCAACGACATCGGGCCGGGCGCGCGGATCGGCCACGAGTTCGTGGGCATCGTCGAGGCGGTGGGGGACGAGGTCGCGACGGTGCGGCCGGGTGAGTTCGTCATCGCACCCTTCTCGTGGGGTGACAACACCTGCCGCGTATGCCGCGCCGGCGTCAACACCTCGTGCGAAAACGGTGGCTGGTGGGGCGTTCCCGACCGCGACAAGCTCCCCGTCGATGCCGGTCAGGGCGAATGGGTGCGCGTGCCGCTCGCTGACGGCACCCTCGTCGCGACCCCGTCGGTGCCCGACGACTCGCTCGTGCCCGACCTGCTGACGCTGTCGGACGTCATGGGCACGGGATGGCATTGCGCGCGTGGGGCGCAGGTCGCGGCGGGCGACACCGTCGCGGTCGTGGGTGATGGCGCCGTGGGGCTCTGCGCGATCATCGCGGCGCGGCTCATGGGAGCCACGACGATCATTGCCATGTCCCGGCACGAACCGCGTCAGGCGCTGGCGACCGAGTTCGGCGCGACCCACATCGTCGCCGAGCGTGGTGAGGCGGGCGTTGCGCGGGTGAAGGAGATCACCGACGGTCTCGGGGTCGATGCTGCACTTGAGTGCGTGGGCACGGATGACTCGATGCAGACGGCCATCGAGATCTGCCGCCCGGGTGGCCGGATCGGCTATGTCGGGGTGCCGCACGGGATCGAGCTGCCGATGCAGACGATGTTCGGCCGCAACCTGCAGTTGGGCGGCGGTGTCGCCTCGGTGCGGCAATACCTCCCGGCCCTGCGCGACCTCGTCCTCGCCGGGGAGATCCACCCCGGTCGGGTTTTTGACCTCACCGTGCCGCTCGCGCAAATCCCCGAGGCGTATGCCGCGATGCACGAGCGTCGCGCGATCAAGGCCATGGTGCTGCCGTGAACGCGGCCGGAGAGATCGCCGGCGCCCTGATCGGGCTCGCGTGGCTGGTCATGGGTGTCTGGATGGTGATGATCGGCCGGCGCCGCACCCGGTCGGCTCACGAATGGGTGGCCGCGCAGGGCGTCATCGTCGACCGGCACGGCGACACTGACGGCCTCCTCGTGCGCAACCCCCACATCCGGTATGCCGCTCCCGACGGCTCCGAGCACACCATTCCGAGCAAGTCTCGCGGCGACCTCTGGGAGCCGGGGCAGACCGTGGGGATCCGGGTCAACCCGGCCAATCCCGCCGAGGCGATGCTCGACACTCATGCGGGGCGGGCGCAGGCTTACCTCGTCGTCGGATGGTTCATCATCGTCGTCGCGGTGCTGACCTTCATCGGGTCGGCCTTGCTCGCGTGGGCCACGCCACGCTAGCCGACGCAGCCGCTGGGGGTGAGCTGCGCTTCGAGCCCGACGATCGCGGCGGAGTCACCGTCGTGCGCGACGGCCACCCGCAGTCGCACGTCTGCCTGGCCGACCCACAGTGGCTGGCGTTCGATTACGTCGCCCACCTGGCGCTCGCGATCGACGCTGCTGCCCCCGGTGTCGCTCCCGGGCCGCTGCGGGTCACCCACATCGGCGGGGCGGGGATGACGCTGGCCCGGTGGGTGCAGGCCACCCGGCCGGGATCGCCGCAGATCGTCCTCGAGCCCGATGCGGCGCTGACCGAGGCGGTGCGCGCGGAGCTGCCCCTGCCGCGGGACCATCGGATCCGGGTCCGTCCGGTGAGCGGGCGGGACGGTGTCGCGGCGCTGCGGGATGCGAGCGCCGACGTCGTGGTGCTCGACGCATACGCAGCCGGGCGGGTCCCCGCGGATCTCGTGTCGGTCGAGTTCTTCGAGCAGGTATGCCGGGTGCTCACCCCCAGCGGCCTCCTCGCCGCCAACCTCGCAGACGAACCCGGGCTGCGGCATACCGCTCGGGTCGTCGCGGGAATCCTGGCCGCGGGGATGGGTGAGGTGGCACTCGTGGCAAGCCACGAAGTGCTCAAGGGGCGGAGGTTCGGCAATGTCGTCGTGGCCGCTCGTCGCGCGGGCGCGGGCACCTCGGACGGGGGGACGCCGACGGTGACTCAAAGCCGGTCTCGATCGCCCGGCAATGGATCGGTGCTCGGCGATGACCGCAGGGTCGGGCGTGGCGTGACGATCGGCGAGCGGCTGCGGCGTCCGGTCGCGAGCGCGAGCCTGCCCACCGGCATACGCGCTGGAGCGCAGGTGCGCCGCTGGCTCGGAGGGGCGATGCCGTGGACCGATGCGGACGCTGTCCCTTCGCCCGAACCGCCTCCAGCCGGGTCCTGGCGGGTTCGCTGAGCGCCTCCTGGCAGCCCCGTGGCCCCCGTGGCCCCAACATGACAACAAGTGACGCTTCAGCCCCGTTTTCTGCACCTGAAGCGTCACTTCTTGTCATGTCATGCCCTCCAAAGCCCGAGCAAGACGGGTCGTGAAGGCATCGCGGGCGGTCGCGGTGGCGAGGTCGGCTCCAGTCATGAGGATGACGCGCCAGCCGAGGTCTTGAAGAATCGCGAGGCGCTGCAGGTCGGACCGCCACTGACGACGGTCGGTGCGGTGCTGGTCGCCTTGGTATTCCACGATGACGCGAGCGGATCGCCACAGGAAATCTCCCGTCGCCACCCACCGCCCGTCATCGTGGATGTCGCCGTTGAGTTCCGGCTCCGGGATCCCCGCGCGGATGAAGCACAGGCGCGCCCGGGTCTCCATCGGCGACCTACTCCCCACCCTGACCCACGCGAATGCCGCACGTGCCTGAGCGACCCCCTTGGTCCCGGCTCGACGCATCACCTCTGCCTCAAGTCGGACGAGGGAGGTCGTCCCCATGCGCACGTCGTCGGGACTATCGCCTCGCATCACCACGACGTCCCCCATGATGACGAGGTCATCGAGTGGCAGAAGACCAGCGAGGTCGCACCAGGTGGCAGGCGGCGAGACGACCGGCATCCCCCTCACGGTGACTGCCCCCCGTTGGTCGAGCCCCGTGTGCCCGCGGATTCCTCGTCGTCGGACCGGGCCGGCCGCGATGGGCCGCATTACCGCCAGGGGCCTCCCCGGGATCCAGCGCTGGGGCAGCGGCAGTCCGAGAAGTTCCGCCGCCGTCTCGTGACTCCACGCCCAGGGATCCGGGAGCACCAACGCCAGCGCGGAGGTGGCCTCGGCGAGTGTCCTCGGATCCCAGGGAGTCCTCAGCCCGTATGCCGGCCGCGCCAGCGACGGATGCCGTGTCCGACGAGAAGTG
Organism: Dermatophilaceae bacterium; assembly: GCA_037046615.1. Lineage (GTDB taxonomy): Bacteria > Actinomycetota > Actinomycetes > Actinomycetales > Dermatophilaceae > Phosphoribacter. The sequence continues at coordinate 6,837 of JBAOHD010000002.1, read as the reverse complement.
ACCCCCAACGCGACAGCCCGTTGCACGCTGAAAGGTGCAGCGGCGATGGCGTCCGGCAGGGGCCGGAGCGGGGTGGGCATGCCGGAATCCTCACGCACACCACAGCAGAGCCCCCGGCGTCATCCACAGCCAGGCGTGAGATACCTCGGTCGGGCCCTCAGCCCACCCAGGCACGCGCGTTGCGGAACATCCGCAGCCACGGGCTGAACTCACCGGATCCGGCTGGCGCCCAAGACATCTGGACGTGACGCACGACACGCTCGGGGTGCGGCATGAGCGCGGTGAACCGACCGTCAGCCGTGGTCACCGCGGTGAGCCCGTCGGGGCTGCCGTTGGGGTTTGCCGGGTATGCCGTGGCGACGCCGCCGGAGTTGTCGACGAACCGCATGGCGCGCACCACCGCCGCCTCCGACCCTCGCTGCGAGAAGTCGGCCAAGCCCTCACCGTGCGACACGGCGATCGGGATCCGGCTGCCCGCCATCCCCGACAGGAAGATCGACGGGCTGTCGAGGACCTCGACGAGCGACAGGCGCGCTTCGAACTGCTCGCTCCGGTTGCGGGTGAACCGGGGCCAGTCCTGCGCTCCAGGGATGTGGTCAGCGAGCGCGGCGAGCATCTGGCAGCCGTTGCAGATGCCGAGGGCGAAGGTGTCCCCGCGGTGGAAGAACGCGTGGAAGTCGTCCCGCAGTCGCTCGTTGAACAGCACCGACCGCGCCCACCCCTCGCCGGCACCGAGCGTGTCACCGTAGGAAAAGCCGCCGCACGCCACGAATCCCACGACATCGTCGAGTCGGGCCCGCCCGGTCTGCAGGTCGGTCATGTGCACGTCAAAGGTGTCGAAACCCGCGCGGTCGAAGGCAAAGCTGGTCTCGACGTGGCTGTTGACCCCCTGCTCGCGCAGGATGGCGACCTTCGGCCGCGTCCGCAGCAGCGCCGGCGCCCGCGGGTCGTCGGCCGGGTCGAACGTGAGGTCGACGTGCAGCCCAGGGTCCTCGGCCAGGTCGCGGCCGACGCTCGCGTGTTCTTCGTCGGCGCAATCGGGGTTGTCCCGCAGCGCAGCGATCCGCCAGCTCACCTCATCCCACGCCTGCGCGAGCTCGCGGAGGGGCTCGCTGAGCAGGGTGCGGTCGCCGCAGGTCACGGCAACCTCACGGAGCACGGTCGGGGCACCGACCACGTGGGTGCACTCCCCCAGACCGTATGCCGCGAACGTCGCCATCGCACGCGTCACCTCGGTCGCGGGGATCTGCAGGACGACACCGAGCTCTTCGGCGAAAAGCGCTCGCACAGCGCCCTTTTCATCAAGCCCACCAGCAGACACGAGAGAGCTGACGTCGATCGACAATCCCGTGTTGCCGGCAAACGCCAGCTCGCACGCCGCCGCCCACAAACCTCCGTCAGATCGGTCGTGGTAGGCCAACAGCGCACCAGCGGCACGAAGTTCGTTGACCGCACCGACGAGTCCGACGAGCAGCTCGGGATCGTCGAGATCCGGCACGTCGCCGCCGAACGCCTCGTCCCCACCGACGACCTGCGCGAGGATCGAGCCACCGATCCTCGCCCGGCCCCGCCCAAGGTCGACGAGGAGAATGACGGTCTGCCCGGCATACCCCGTCGCGGGGCTGGCAAGCACGGGGGTGAGGGTCGAGCGCACGTCCTCGACGGTCGCGAAGGCCGACACCACCAGGCTCACCGGCGAAGTCACCTGCCGCGCGGCGCCGTCGGCGCCGGTCCACTTCGTGCGCATCGACAGCGAGTCCTTGCCCACGGGCACGCCGACGCCTAGCGCCGGGCACAGGTCCAATCGCCACCGCTCGCACGGTGTCGAAGAGCGCAGCGTCTTCACCGGGCTCGCCGCACGCGGCTATCCAGTTGCACGACAGCTTGACTCGGTCGAGGGTGATCGGTGCCGAGAGCAGGTTGGTCAGCGCCTCACCGACTGCCATCCGGCCCGACGCGGGTGCGTCGACCGCCGCGAGGGGCGCCCGCTCGCCCATCGCCATCGCCTCACCGGCATACCCCGTGTATGCCGCGAGCGTCACCGCCACATCGGCCACCGGCACCTGCCAGGGACCCACCATCTGGTCGCGGTGCACGAGCCCTCCCACCGTGCGGTCGCCGATCGTGACCAAGAAGCGCTTGCTCGCGACGGTCGGGTGGCGCAGGACCGTGTATGCCGTGTCGCACAACGCTTCTAACGTCCCCGCGACGACCGCATCAGCCGACCCGCTATCGCGGGGCACCCGGGCCACGTCACGGACCATCTTCGGCGGCTTGCCGAGCAACACCTCCATCGGCATGTCGATCGCCCGCTCGCCGCCCGGTCCGTCCTCGAGCACCAGGATCGGCTCACCGGTCGCGACGCCGACGACGGCATACGGGCAGCGCTCGCGGTCGGCGAGCGCACCGAAACGCTCCAACGACTCGGGCGCGATCGCGAGGACGTAGCGTTCCTGGCTCTCGTTGGACCAGATTTCTTTGGGCGCCAAGCCAGTTTCTTCCAGCGGCACCCTGCGCAGGTCGAAGACTGCCCCCAGATCGGCTCCGTCGACGAGCTCGGGGAAGGCGTTGGACAGCCCGCCGGCACCGACGTCGTGGATCGCGAGGATCGGGTTGTCAGCGCCCTGGGACCAGCAGTGGTTGATGACCTCTTGGGCGCGCCGCTCGATCTCGGGGTTGCCGCGCTGCACCGAGTCGAAGTCGAGCGAGGCGGCGTTGACCCCGGCTGCCATCGACGACGCGGCCCCGCCGCCCATGCCGATCCGCATGCCGGGCCCGCCGAGTTGCACGAGCAAGGTGCCTGCGGGGAAGGCCACCTTGTGGGTCTGGTCGGCGTCGATCGTGCCGAGCCCGCCCGCGGCCATGATCGGCTTGTGGTAGCCCCGCCGCACGCCGGCGACGGTCTGCTCGTAGACCCGGAAGTAGCCGCCGAGCCCGGGCCGGCCGAACTCGTTGTTGAAGGCCGCAGCCCCGATCGGCCCGTCGAGCATGATCTCCAGCGGGGTCGCGAGATGCTCCGGTCGGCCGTATGCCGTGGCCTCCCATGGCTCGCTCGTCCCCGGAAGCTCGAGGTTGGACACCGAGAAGCCGGTGAGCCCAGCCTTGGGCCGTGACCCGCGACCGGTGGCTCCCTCGTCGCGGATCTCACCGCCGGCGCCCGTGGCTGCTCCGGGGAAGGGCGAGATCGCCGTCGGGTGGTTGTGGGTCTCGACCTTCATGAGGACGTGGACGTCACCGGGCCGGGCGGCATACCGCGCCTCGTCGCCCTCGCCGCTGACCCCGGTCGGCAGCCAGCGCTCGGTCGGCCCACCTGCCATGACCGACGCGTTGTCGGAGTAGGCGACGACGGTGCGACCCGGGTGCGTCGCCTCGGTGTGCCGGATCATCCCGAACAACGACATCGACTGCGGCGCGCCGTCGACGATGAACGTCGCGTTGAAGATCTTGTGCCGGCAATGCTCAGAGTTGGCCTGGGCAAACATCATCAGCTCGACATCCGTGGGGTTGCGACCCATCGACGTGAAAGCTGCTGCGAGATAGTCGATTTCGTCGTCAGAGAGAGCGAGCCCGTATGCCGCGTCAGCAGCTTCCAGCGCCCCGCGCCCGCCGCCGAGGACGTCGACATGCTCCATCGCATCGGCCTCGCGCTCGTCGAACAGGGCGGCCGACGACTCGATCGAGGCGAAGACGCTCTCGGTCATCCGGTCGTGGAGCAGCTCGGCGCAGGCGGCCCACTGCGCCGGGGTGAGGGGGGCGTCGGCGGGGACGTCGAGGAGATATTCGGTGACGCGCTCCACGCGACGAATGTCGACCCCGCAATTGTGCGCGATGTCGGTCGCCTTGGACGACCACGGCGAGACCGTCCCAACCCGAGGGCCGACGACCACGAGGCGAGGGCTGGGGGCCGCCGACACGGCATACCCCTCGAGGCGGGGGCCGTAGTCGAGCATGCGCGCGACGGTGTCGGTGGCAGCGTCGTCAAGCGGGGCAGTGGAGGCCACCCAATGGACGAAGCGCGCGGTGACCGCCGTGACCTGCGGCGCGACCCCCTGCACCCGCGGGAGGAGCGCCCGAGCGCGGAAGTCCGACAGGGCGAGGCCACCCTCGAAACTGGTCAGGACGAGGGCGGGCGACGAACCCATGCGACGGGACTCCTGGTGCGCGATGCGGCAGGCCGCACCGAGGCGGCCGGGTCGGCTCTGAGCCTACCCGCCGCGGCCGGTGGGCCCTGCGCGGCGTCCGGCGGCCACACACCCGGCCGCTGGTCGGGACAAGCCGCTACTTGTTCTGCGGGAAGCCGAGGTTGAGGCCACCGTGGCTCGGGTCGAGCCATCGCGCGGTGACCGCCTTCGTGCGGGTGTAGAAGTGGACGCCCTCGATGCCGTGGGCGTGGCTGTCGCCGAAGAGCGAGGCCTTCCACCCGCCGAAGGAGAAATACGCCATGGGCACCGGGATCGGCACGTTAATCCCGACCATGCCGACCTCGACCTCGTGCTGGAAGCGCCGCGCTGCACCGCCATCGTTGGTGAAGATCGCGGTGCCGTTGCCATATGGGGAGGCGTTGATGAGCGCGAGCCCCTCGTCGTAGGAGGCCACCCGCACCACGGAGAGCACCGGACCGAAGATCTCGTCGGTGTAGATCGACATGTCCGGGCTGACCCGGTCGAACATCGTCGGCCCGACGAAGAAGCCGTCCTCCGCCCCCGTGAAGGTGCCTTCGCCACCGCCCTCGGCCGCGCCGTCCCGCCAGGTGATGCGACCGTCGACCACCAGCTCCGCACCGGCATCGAGGCCGGCTCGCACATAGTCCTCGATCCGGTCGCGGGCTGCGGCCGTCACGATCGGCCCCATGTCACATCCGGTGCGGCCGTCGCCGGTCGTGAGCTGGCCCATCCGCGTCCGGATCCGCGCCACGAGCTCGTCGGCGATCGAGTCGACCGCGACGACGACCGAGATCGCCATGCAGCGCTCACCGGCCGACCCAAAACCGGCGTTGACCGCGGCGTCCGCCGCGAGGTCGAGGTCAGCGTCGGGCAGCACGAGCATGTGGTTCTTGGCCCCGCCGAGGGCCTGGACCCGCTTGCCGTGTTTGGCCCCGACCTCGTAGACGTATTGCGCGATCGGGGTGGATCCGACAAAGCGAGATCGCCTTGACCGACGGATGCGTGAGCAGGGCGTCGACCGCTTCCTTATCACCGTGAACGACGTTCATAACGCCGTCGGGCAGGCCCGCCTCCTGCCATAGCTCGGCCACGGCGTTGACGACGGACGGGTCCTTTTCCGAGGGTTTGATGACGACCGCATTGCCGCAGGCGATGGCGATCGGCACGAACCACATCGGCACCATGGCCGGGAAGTTGAAAGGCGAGATGACGCCGACGACGCCGAGCGGCTGGAGGATCGAGTAAGTGTCGACACTCGTCGAGACGTTTTCCGAGAACCCGCCCTTGAGCAGATGCGGGATGCCGCATGCGAATTCGACGACCTCAAGCCCGCGCGTCACCTCTCCGAGTGCGTCGGAGACGACCTTGCCGTGCTCGGCGGTGATGAGCTCGGCGAGGCGTTGCTTGTTGGCCTCCAGCAGGGCACGGAAGCGGAAGAGCACCTGCACCCGGGTGGCGAGCGACGAGCGACCCCACTCGGCGGCGGCCGCCGCCGCGCTCTCGACGATTTCCCCCACCAATGCCGAGGAGGCGAAGTCAACCCGCCCGGTCACCTCGCCCGTCGCCGGGTCGAAGACGTCACCCTGTCGTTCGGACGTGCCGTCCCAGCTGCGGTGTCCGATGAGGTGAGTGATGCGCGTCGGCGTCGTCATGCGGGGAAGCTTAGGTCCGACGCGCAACCCTCAGGCGATGCCGCGGCCGGTGATCCGCTCGAATGCCTCGATGTAGCGCGCGCGCGTCTGATCAACGATCTCGTCGGGCAGCGCCGGGGGCGCCTCGCCCGAGTCACGCGACCAGCCGGAGGCCGGTGAGGTCAGCCAGTCCCGGACGAATTGCTTGTCGAACGAGGGCTGCGCCCGCCCGGGCGACCACTCGTCGGCAGCCCAGAAGCGCGACGAGTCCGGCGTCAGCACCTCGTCGGCCAGGACGACGAGCGGCCCGCCGGTGTGGTCCTCCCGGGTGCGGTCGATGCCGAACTCGACCTTCGTATCGGCGATGAGGATGCCCTTCTTGGAGGCAATCTCGTTGCCTCGTGCCAGGATCCGTCGCGTCAGGACGTCGATCCGGGCGGCGATCTGCGAGCCGACGAGAGCCTGCACCTGCTCGATCGACATCGGCTCGTCGTGCTCACCGATCGCGGCCTTCGTCGTCGGTGTGAAAATCGAGGTGGGGAGCTTCGAGCCGTCCTCGAGACCTGCCGGCAGCGGCACGCCGGAGACCGCGCCGGTGCTGCGATATTCGGCCAGTCCACCGCCGGTGAGGTAGGCGCGGGCGATGCACTCGACCGGGATCATCTCGAGACGTTTGACGAGCACAGCCCGCCCGGCGACCTCGGCCGGCACATCGGCGTCGATGACGTGGTTTTCGACCCCGTCGAGCCGGTCGAACCACCACAGCGACAGCTGGGTCAAGACCTTGCCCTTGTCCGGGATGGGCGTGTCGAGGACGTAGTCGTAGGCCGAGATCCGGTCGGACGCGACGAGCAGCACCTGGTCGGTGCGTCCCTGCCCGGTCGCGGGGTCGATCGGCGCGTAAAGATCACGCACCTTTCCCGAATAGACGTGGACATAGCCGGGAAGTGCCAGCGGCGTGGTCATCCCGTCCTCCCCTCCACTGTGATCTCGCCGCGCGATGCGGCCAGAGCGATGTCGCTGCGGTGATGGCCCCCTGGGAT
>JBAOHD010000001.1:0-3601 GCA_037046615.1 Dermatophilaceae bacterium | reverse complement strand
CGTCGGCGTTGGCGAACGACGCAGCACCGAGGATCATGACGCCGACCGCAGCCGCAGTGGCTGCGCCGATGCCGAGCTTCTGGATGTTCATCGTGGACTCCTTGGTCAGTGCACATTCCGGGCGAGGGGGCTTCGATCTCCAGCCCTAGTTGCCTGACAGATTGCCGCCCGAACCTGTCAGCAAGCTGTCACGAGCATCTCGGCTGCCTGAGATGCGCCCGCTTGGCTCCATGACCACCAGCAATCGATACCCGGCGGCGACCCCTGCCTCGCCCATCGGTATCGACCCAGCGGGACCCCCACACCCACCCCCGCAATCGATACCCGACGACCACCCCCGCCCCGCCCATCGGTATCGACCCAGCGGGACCCCCACACCCACCCCCACAATCGATACCCGGCGGCGACCCCCGCCTCGCCCTTCGGTATCGACCCAGCGGGACCCCCACACCCACCCCCGCAATCGATACCCGGCGGCGACCCCCGCCTCGCCCTTCGGTCTCGACCCAGCGGGACCCCCACACCCACCCCCGCAATCGATACCCGACGACCACCCCCGCCTCGCCCTTCGGTATCGACGCACGCGAAGGCGGGCGAGACACACACGCCAGGTCTAGGACGGTCACAGCCAACGCATAACCGCGGCAACAACGGTGGCACTCATGTCCACGACACTGACTGACCTCCCGGCAGCCGGCACCGCCCCGCGACAGTCGACACCGCCGACCGGCCAAGGCCAGCACCAAGGCCAGCACCAAGGCCAACGCCGCGATCAGACCCCTGGGCGTCTCGCCACGGCATACCGTCGTCAGGGAGCACGCCGCGAGCTGCGCCGCGACCTTCTCACGGTCACCGGCTGGTCGGTCGTCGCCGGGTCGGTCGCCCTCTTCCTCGCCGATGGTGGGATGACGCAGTTCGGCACGATCGGTGATGCCGTGACCTCGCTCGGCATCATGGCTGGCCTTGTCGCCACCTCGCTCATGTGCCTCATGCTCCTGCTCACGGCGCGTGTGCCGATCATCGACCAGACCCTCGGCCAGGACCGCGCGACCATGGTGCACGCGACGATCGGGCGCGGGATGGTCTTTGGGCTGCTCGGGCACGGCGTCCTGCTGCTCCTCGGCTACTCCTTCACCGGCAAGATCACGCCGATCGCGACCTTCACGGGCCTCTGGGCGGACTCGACGGACTTCCGCTGGGCTGTCGTGGCCACCGCGCTGCTCGCCGTCGTCGGGATCTCGTCGATGGTGGCCATCCGCCGCAAGTACCCCTACGAGGCGTGGTTTGCGATCCACCTCACGACGTATGCCGCGATCGCAGCCTCCCTGCCCCACCAGTTCTCGATGAGCGGGCTGTTCGCCGAGGGCAAGCTCGAGCGCACCTTCTGGATCTTTCTGCTGTGTGCCACTGCCGCGGCCATGCTCGCCTTCCGGGTCATCCTGCCGATCGTCTCGACCTTCACCCACCGCCTGACCGTGACCGCGGTGACCCCTGCCGGGCCCGATGCGGTGTCCATCGAGATGACCGGGCGCAAACTCGACACGCTCGGTGGCCGCGGCGGCCAATGGCTCACCTGGCGCTTCCTCACCTCGACCCTGGCACTCCAGCCGCACCCGTTCTCGCTGTCGGCCGAGCCGACGGACCGGACGATGCGGATCACGGTGCGCAACCTCGGCGCCGGCACGGCCCGACTTCAGCACCTCAGGCCGGGCACGAAAGTCGCCGTCGAAGGCCCCTACGGCATGTTCACCGACGCCGCTCGCACCCGCGACAAAGTCGTCTTCGTCGGCGCGGGCATCGGGATCGCCCCCATCCGCGCGCTCCTGGAATCCACCGACTTCGCGCCCGGCGATGCAGTCGTCATCCTTCGCGCCCACACTGCCGAAGAGCTCTACCTCCTCGACGAGATCCGCACCCTCTGCGCCCAGCGCGGCGCCGGCCTGCACCTGCTCGTCGGCCCCCGCGCGTGGGACTCGTGGGTGTCCACCTCGTATGCCGGGGCGCACCTCACCGACTTCGCCCCCTGGGTGCGCGAGGCCGATGTCTTCGTCTGTGGACCCAACGCGTGGATGGACGCCGTCCTCGCAAACGCGCAGGCGTGCGGCATACCGGCCGTGCAGGTCCACGACGAGCGCTTCACCTGGTGACGTCCCCCTTTCCCGCTGGCCCTCGATCCGCATCTGCACGAAAGGCACCACCACCATGAGCACGCGACGCACCACCGCAGCGGCCCTCGCCTCCGTCGGCATCCTCGCCACGGGGTGGGGCATCGGCACCGCCCACGGCAAGACCGTCACGCCGTCGTCGGCTGCAGCCATCGGGTCGGGCACCACAGGCACGACGGGCACGACGGGCACGACATCCACGACGCCCAAGACGACAAACGGCACGACGTCCGGCAGCACGGCAGGGGCGGCAACCTACGTCGGCAGCCGTCAGTCTGACCGCTGGGGTTCGCTGCAGGTCACCGTCACGGTCGCCAGCGGCAAGATCACGAACGTCACCTATGCGACGACTGCTGGCGACCGCAAGAGCCTGTCGATCGAGGCGCGCGCCATCCCCACCCTCAAGTCCGAGGTGCTCGCGGCGCAGTCGGCACAGGTCTCGTCGGTGAGCGGCGCAACCTACACAAGCACGAAATACCTCACATCGCTCCAGTCGGCCCTCGACCAGATCGGCTGATCCATGACCGCCGCGAAGGGTCTGACGAGTGCGCGGGTCGGAGATCGGCACGTCTTTACGGCGATGGGCACGGGCATCAGCCTCGCCGTCTCGGGCGACCTGTCGACCGACGCGGCGGGGGCGGTTGAGGAGGTCTTCCGGAGCCTCGACGATCGCTTCAGCCTCTACAAGCCTGAATCCGAGGCGACCGCTGTCGCCCGCCGCGCCCTCCCGGTGGAGCAGGCGTCGCGCGACTTCCAGGATGCCTTCGCCCTCGCCGAGAGCTGGGCAGCCCGCACCGCCGGAGCCTTCCGCAGCCACCGCCCGGACGGCAGCGTCGACCTCAACGGCGTCATCAAGGCGCTCGCGATCAGGCGCGCGGGTGAGGTCCTCGCGTCGTACGGCGTGCACGACTGGTGCCTCAATGCCGGCGGTGATGTGCTCACCTCTGGGTCACAACCAGGGGGTATGCCGTGGGTCGTCGGGATCGTCGACCCCACCGACCGGCAGGCCCTGCTGACGCAGTTCACATGCAGCACGGCATACCCGGCCGTCGCCACGAGCGGGGTGGCCGAACGCGGCGAACACGTCTGGCGAGCGACCGCCGTCCACTCGGGGACGAGTTGGGCAGAGTTCGTCCAGGTGACGGTCGCGGCGGCCGACATCATGACCGCCGACGTCCTCGCAACGGCAATCCTGGCCGGTGGGCAGGCGACCCTCGAGCGTGCCTTGCAGCAGTGGCCGCTCCACGTGCTCGCTGCCGACGCCGCCGGCGGCTTCCTGGCGACCGAAGCCTTCCGGTCGACCACCTGACCACCCCCGATTCGATACCCGGTGGCGAGGCCTAAGTCCCCAACGGGTAGCGACTCAGGGGGAGACGACGACGGCGGCACCCTTCAAGGGATGCCGCCGCCGTGTGACGTGCGCTGGGGCGAGGTCA